>CAVOPZ010000018.1:0-95811 GCA_963698205.1 uncultured Ignavibacteriaceae bacterium
TAAGCCTAATTGTTTTTCATTTTCTGAAACAGAGCCCGCATTTACTATAAGATAAAGCTCAGCTCGCTTTTCAGGTTTTTGATTCTTCCGGATATAATATTTGATACCATTTTCCAATGTACCTATGGTTACGTCTTTATCCAGAGGTAACTCGTTGTTTTGCGGATAAATAAATGTAAAATTGATAATGAAACAAAGGATGCTAATAAATGATATTAACTTTTTCATTTTACTCTCCTGTTATATTATATGCTTTTAATTAATACTGTTTTACCAAATATCTTTTAATCTTTTGCGTTGTAGTTTTTTCAAATTCACTATCTCTTAAATGAAACTTTCTAATTTGTTTAAATGCAGGCAGTTCTTTGTTGGTTTCCTTAATGGCTTCTGAAATTATATCATTAACTAGTTCCGGGGTAATCTTTACCTGATTTTTTCCTGAGTACTCGATAAACGCTTCTGCATCTGTTACAATTTGTACAGCAATTATTTCCGTATGTTTTTCATCCTGTTCACCATAAACCATGCTTTCTTGTACAAATGGGTTTCTGTTAAGTATATCCTCAATCTCTTCTGGAAAAACATTTTCCCCGCTCTTAGAAATGATAACATTCTTCTGTCTTCCGTTTATATGCAGGAATCCATCCTCATCAAAGAAACCAATATCTCCGGTTCTAAACCAGCCATTATCAAAAGCATCATCAGTAAGTTTTTGATTTTTGTAATAACCGAGCATTACGCTATCCCCTTTTATGTAAATTTCCCCAATCCCAACTTCATTTGGATTATTGATATTAATTTCAAGACCCGGTAAAGGTAACCCTGCAGCATTATCTTTAAAACTATACAAACGATTTAATGCAACAATAGGTGAAGTTTCAGTAAGCCCATATCCTTGAACAAAATTGAATCCAAGTTCGCGCAAACCTTTTGCAACCTTGGGATCGGGAGCTGCACCGCCAGCGATAAACAATCTAATATGTCCTCCAAACTTATGATGGAGTTCCTTAAAAATTAATCTCTTTGAACTTTTCCAACCAAATGATTCAAAAATATTTGTAAGTGAAATAAGCGGAGGAACAATTACTAGATTTTAATTTGTCTTCCTGAATTCCTTTATAGATTTTCTTAAACATTTTATCGTACAAGAGCGGAACACCAAGTAATATTGTAGCTTTAACTTTCTGTAAGTCATCTACAACCGTTTTTAATGAACGAGCATAGTGCGCTGAAGCTCCGGCATACAAAGGACAAAGTAATCCGCAAGTGCATTCATATTTGTGATGAATTGGTAGAACAGAAAGAAATCTGTCTTCAGGAACAATTTTAATCATACTCGTCATAGCCATAAGATTAGATGCAATATTTTTTTGAGTAAGCATCACACCCTTGGCTCTTCCAAGCGAACCAGAAGTAAATATAATTTCAGCCATAACATCTGGATTCACAAATGGTAATCTTTCAATGGATACAGATTGGCCGTCAATCATTCTTGTCATCGAAAGAATTCCGTCTTTATGCTCTTTAGAATCCATATTGATATAATATTTAAGATTTAGTAGCGAATCTCTTTTTTCTTTCATTAACGGCTCAAATCCATCTGAAAAAACAATTGCTTTTGCATCGGATTCGTGTATGATATTTAGTATTTCATTATGATTTAGGTTTTTATCAATTGGGACAACAACCATATTAAAACACATTGTTGTAAAGTAAGTCAGCGACCACTGAACCCTGTTTTCACTTATTATTGCTATATGATCCCTTTCTTTTAATCCAATATCAAATAAAGATTTTCCAAATCGAATTACATAATCATAGAGTTGCTTAAATGTAACACTTGATATAGGAGTGGCTGTCAGATCTTCCAGCGCAATTTTATCACCATAAACCTTTGAAGATCTTACAATCATATCTTGAATTGAAGTTATGCTCGGAACAATATATCGTGGATATTCTTTAATCATTTTATTTATCCTTTACTATAATGTTTTCTGAATTGATACCGCACCACGAAGATCATCCATCTGGTAGCCAGTAGCCTTATCTTCAGGATATTTCTTGTTTAGAATTGCTTTTACATCGGGCCCAATGTTTTCAATAGAACCGTGGCAGCCTAAACAGGGCGCTTGTAAAATTATTGGTTTCATATATCGCACATTCCTTACCCCATTTTCTTCTATGACTTCAAAAAACTCGGTTGTTTCTGTCAGCTTTCCATTGGATTTTAATTCTTCAAAATACTTAAGTGCTTTTGTTTCAAACACATCCGGCTTGTTATTGTTGTTTCTATATTTGGCAGACACCCGTTTAATATAAATTCCTTTATTAACACCATAGTTGTTGGTAAGAAGTTGTGCTGTGTCTGAACAAACAGAAACAGCATCCACAATTCCATTAGTTTGCATTTCCTTAACCAATACAGATTTTAGCGATTGCATAAAATCTTTAGCATCTTTTCTTAAGCCATTTTTGATTTGTTCGGTTAGCTCCGGTGTAGGTTTGTCTCCGCATCCTATACAGAGGAAAAGAAAGATTGATAATACTGAAAGTGAAATAATTATCTTCATAGGTCTCTCCTGTAATTAAAATTATCAATTCCCGATATTAATTTAATAATAAATATCTAACGTTAGTCAAATAATATTTATGTTTGAGTAATAAATCTGATTGAATGTTTTGAACACAAAACGAGAACTTACTCAAAAAACAATTTTAGCCTTCTGGATTCCTTTAGCTGCCACCTGGCTAATGATGTCTCTTGAAGGTCCTTATCTTTCTGCATTAATTGCCAGATTAGCTGAGCCCAAATTTAATCTTGCTGCATACGGAATTGCGTTTTCTCTTGCATTGATTATTGAAGCACCCGTTATTATGATGATGAGCGCATCAACGGCACTTGTAAAAGACTATCAATCCTTTAAGCAATTAAGAAAATTTAACTACATACTAAGCGCATCACTCACAGTAGCAATGATGATCCTGGTTATTCCGCCAATATTTTATTTCATAACAGAAAATTTAATTGGTCTGCCTCGAGAAGTTTCATACTTAACACATCTTGCCGTTATGATTTTAATTCCCTGGCCGGGGGCAATCGGATATCGCCGGTTTTATCAGGGAATTTTAATTCGAAATAACTTAACAAGATTAGTCGCTTATGGAACGATTATCAGATTAATTTCAATGACAATAACTGCATTTATGTTTTTCAAATTTTCAAATGTTCCAGGAGTTGTAGTCGGTGCAAGTGCCTTATCAGCCGCAGTTATATGTGAAGCAATTGCCAGCAAAATAATGGTTAAAAAATTTCTCATAAAACTAAAAAATCAATTGAATGAAACGCAAAGTGAATTAAAAATAAAAGAAATTATACGGTTTTATTATCCGCTGGCACTTACATCAATACTAACTCTTGGAATACAACCATTTGTAACTTTTTTTATCGGCCAAAGTAGAATGCCGCTTGAGTCTTTTGCCGTTATGCCTGTAGTAACTTCATTCGTTTTTATTTTCAGAGGATTAGGTTTGTCATATCAGGAGGTTGTTGTTGCTCTAATTGGTGATACCATGGCAGGCTTTGAGCAATTAAAAAGATTTGCGATTAAACTAGCTGCGTTTGTTGCCGGAACATTGATGTTAATAGCATTTACTCCCCTTGCAGAAATCTGGTTTAGAGATGTCTCGGGATTATCAGAATCATTAACTGAATTTGCCAAACTTCCTTTAATGATTATGTCATTCTTCCCTGCTTTTACAGTTCTAATAAGTTTTCAACGTGCTGTTTTAGTAAAAGCCAATGAAACAAAACAAATAACTTATGGAACTGCGATTGAGTTTGTTGGAATAATTGTGGTGGTTGCAATCTGTATAAAATTCTTTTCACTGGTTGGCGCTGTTGCCGCAACAATAGCTTTTGTAATAGGAAGAATAGCGGCATGCGGATATTTGATGCCGCCTACAATTTCTTCTCTAAAAAAGGCTAATCAATTAAGGTGAAAATTTCTTCAAAAGGTTTTTTATCCCTTTGAGTAATAAATTCCCTCGGCTTGCCGATTGCAACGCAAGCTGCAAGTGTGTTTGGCGCTGTAATACCAAGTAACACTTCAAGTTCATTGCGTGCTACTAATAGTCCAGAAAGCCAGCAAGCACCATAACCTAAATCAAATGCTGATAAAATTAAATTTTCTACTGCTGCTCCAATTGATTGAATATTAGGATAGTTTCTTAATCTGTTAACATCTTCTAAACTTAACTCACGACCTTTCAACAATTCTTCAATCACTGTTTGATATGGACTCATCTCCACAGCTATTAAAACCGGTGCATCCATAAAGAACGAGGAGAATCTTAAAACCTTAGCCTGAGCCATCATCTTTTCTTTAATGTTTTCGTGTGGGAAGTATTCCAATACTTTTTTCTGAACGATCTTTCCCATTTTCTCAATGATTTCTTCATTTGTAATAGCCATAAATTTCCAGGGCTGTGAGTTGTTAATGCTTGGCGCAAGTCCTGCACGCCTAATAATTTCTTGAATATCTGTAACAGCAACGGGTTCATCAGTAAATGTTCTGATACTTACTCTTTTTTCAATTACATCTTTTAATTCCATTTTAACTCCTGTTTGATAAGACGCTTATATGTTGATAATTTCTAAAATTATTATGTTGATAATAAGATTATTTTAAGGAATATTCCGCAACCAAAAAGTGTTTTATTTTGTTAGTAAATATAAATAGTTATAGGATGTTTTATTATGAAATTTGTAATTGTTTTTTTAGCCGTCATTAGTATAGCTATTCTATGGATTTATCTTAATCCGGCTGATTCTACTACAATGATAAGAATTAAAAATCTTGGTGAGCCTGATTCAACAAATATCAAAGGAACAAAAATGGAAAATAAAATTGTAAAGACTGATGAAGAATGGAAGAAAGAACTATCACCCGAAGAGTATAGAATTTTACGTGAGAAAGGAACAGAACGAGCTTTTACCGGAAAATACTGGGATCATCATGAATTAGGAATTTATATTTGCGCCGCTTGTGGGACAGAGCTTTTCGAATCAAATACTAAATTTGATTCCGGCTGTGGATGGCCTAGTTACTTTGAACCAATTGATAAAAACAATATCATTTACATTGAAGATAAAAGTCATGGAATGGTGAGAACAGAAGTTATATGTGCAAAGTGCGACGGACATCTTGGTCATGTTTTTGATGACGGCCCGCCTCCAACAGGGTTAAGATACTGCATTAATTCCGGCTCAATGCAATTTATTAAGAAAGAAAAGTGATTGCATAAGAACATAAAATTCATATCTTGCGTCTTTCAAAATTATCTAATAAGAAAGGTTTATAGTGTCAAATCCAATCACCTCTAACACTGTTGAAACAATTCAAAAACCTAGTTGGAGCTTTTCAAAAGATTTTTGGCTTGCAAACTTAATGGAACTTTGTGAGCGCGCTGCTTATTATGGATTCTTTATTCTCTTAACTGTTTATCTAACTGATCTTGTTGGATTTTCTGATGTTATGAGTGGAACAATAAGCGGATTGTTTGCCGGTTTTTTATACTTTCTTCCTCCATTTTCAGGTGCCATCAGTGATAGAATTGGTTTTAAAAATGGTTTATTACTTGCTTTTGGATTATTAACAATTGGATATTTTTTTCTTGGTGTAACACATTCAAAAATTAGTGTTTTATTTTTCCTAACTGTTTTGATGATCGGGGCTTCATTCATAAAACCATTGATCACTGGAACTGTTGCAAAAACTTCTAATGAAGTAAATCGTGCAAGAGCCTTTTCTATTTTTTATTGGATGGTAAACATTGGCTCATTCAGCGGTAAGACTGTTGTTCCCTGGATAAGAAAAGGAATTGGTTTGGAATATATCAACTTCTTTTCAGCAGGAATGTCTTTTATCGCACTCCTTCTTGTGATTTTTCTTTTTAAAAACCTTGAATTAAAAACCGAGCGAAAATCATTTAAAGAAATTTTTGATGGACTTATAAAAATCTTAACTAATACAAGATTAATTGTGTTAACATTAATCATTTCAGGATTCTGGTTAATTCAAGCTCAACTCTATCAAACAATGCCAAAGTTTGTGCTTAGAATTGTTGGACAGGAAGCAAATCCGGAATGGATTGCAAATGTAAATCCATTTATTGTTGTTGTATTTGTTCTTATCGTAACACAACTTATGAAAAAACATTCTGCTGTTAATTCCATGCTGATAGGAATGTTTATAATGCCGCTTTCGGCGTTCTCTATGTCGCTTGGTCCGTGGTTACAAAATATTGCAGGTAATGAAATTCCTTTGGTTGGACTTATATTTCATCCATATACAATAATGATGGTTGTTGGAATTAGTTTACAGGGTTTGGCAGAATGTTTTATCTCGCCAAGATTTTTAGAGTACTTTTCTTTTCAAGCACCTAAAGGTGAAGAAGGAATTTATCTGGGGTTCAGTCATCTGCATTCATTTTTTTCATACATTGCTGGCGGAGTTATATCAGGATTTTTGTTGGAAAAATACTGTCCTGATCCAAAAACTTTACCAATAGGATTAACCGAACTTCAGAAAGCTGCATATTATACTGATGCTTATACTATCTGGTATTATTTTACTGCGATTGGTTTAACATCTGCGATAGCATTGATTGTCTATAAGTTTTATTATCGTAAAAAAGACAGGCAGTTAGCAGTTTAAAAAATTGATGTCATTGCGAACGAAGTGAAGCAATCTAATAGATCACTTCGCTTCGCTCGTGATGACGTTAAATTATTTAGTTCTTCTCTTCCTTCAACTCAGCAGCTCTTCCGCCAAGATGTTTAAAAAAGAATTGTTCCATTGCACCGTAAAAATCAAATCTGTTTTCTTCGTTTCTAAATCCATGCCCTTCATTATCTTTAACCATATACGGAACATCTATTCCTTTTTTCTTTAATGCTTCAACCATTTGATCTGATTCAGGTTTAGGTACACGTGGATCATTTAACCCTTGTGCAATAAATAATGGGGCTTTAATATTATCAACATGAAAAACAGGTGAAGCATCTCTTAAAAGCAAAGAGTCTTTTTGCGGATGTCCTACCATTTCATAAAACATTTCCCTGAATGGCTCCCAGTATGGTGGAATTGCATTCAACCATGAAAAAATATTAGACACGCCAACATAATCAACACCACAAGCATAAAGTTCTGGTGAAAAAGTTAATCCGGCTAAAGTTGCATAACCACCATAAGATCCACCATAAATTGCAACACGTTTAGGATTAGCAATTCCCTGGTCAATCAACCATTTAACTCCATCAGAAATATCATCCTGCATTGTTTTGCCCCATTGTTTAAAACTCTTCTCCCAGAATTCTCTTCCATATCCTGTTGAACCTCTAAAATTCATTTGGAGAACTGCATAACCTCTGTTTGCAAGAAACTGAACTTCCGGATTGAATCCCCAATTATCTCTTGCCCAAGGACCGCCGTGAGGATTTATTACTACTGGAAGATTTTTAGGATCGATACCTTTCGGCAAAGTTAAATAACCATGAATTGTAAGACCATCTCTTGTTTTATAAGTGATTGGTTTTTGATCAGCCAAATCATTTTCGTTCAGCCATGGGCTAACATCTATTAGTTTGCTAAGTTCTTTAGTTTTAACATTATAGAAATAAAATGAACCGAGTGATTTATCACTATATGTTCTAACTAACATTTTATCTTCATTTTTATTTATTCCTGTTACGAAAATTCTTTTCCAGGTAATTTTGAAGTAAGATCATTGTAAATATCTTTTGTCTCTTTATCAAAGAAATAATATTCTCGTTTCCATCCGGTGTAATTTGCAAACTCAATTACTTTTCTTTTTCTTGAATAACTTAATCCACTAACATCATAGTCCGGATTTTCATAAAGTACTTTTATTTCATTTTTACTTGGGTATGTCATATTCAACTATTGAGGCTTTATCTCGGCCAATGTTAGTAGACACATAAAGGTTTTTGTTATCGAAGGTAAAGAACAGAGGGGCAAAAGTTTCTTTAAATGTTGTTGTTAGCAAGGGTTTAAATTCCTGATCTTCACTATCACGATAGAGAACGCTTGAGTTAACGCCATCTGTGGTTATTGCTACTCTTAGTTTTCCATTATGATCCGTTTGCCAGCCGGTGATGTTTCCCGGATTCTGGCCTACAACAGTCATATCACCGGTATTAACATTAATTCTATAAACATCAAACACTTGTGGATTTTCTTTATTCATCTGAATTAACATTTCATTTGGGTTGTCCTCAAGATCATCTACAATTCCAGCTTGTACTTTATCAAACGGCGTTAGATCTTTTTGATTTTTGCCATCTTTATCAACACCGAACAATCTAAAATTCTCATCACCTTTAGAATCCTGAACATAAATTATGCGGTTGTTGCCCTTCCAGAAATAGCCGGCAATATCTCTCTCGGTTGCAAAAGTAACTTGCGTGAATTTTTCTTCACCGATTTTTTGAACAAACACATTCATTCGGGAATTAACTGGCTGCATAAAAGAAAGATAATCTCCATCAGGAGAAATTTGATATCCCCTTCTTTCCACATTACGGAAAAAATCCTTCATAGGAATTAGAGGAACTTCGCTTTGTTGTGCAAGGGGCACAAGTGTCGAAAGGATAAATAGTCCAGTAAGAATTAATTTTTTCATTTTATCTCCACTTTAAAAATAAATTTAACTTACTGTAATTTAATTTTTTTTAGTTTAAGGTGTAAATAATAAAATAAATTATTCCGCTAAATCTACACAAGCGGTAAATAGAGATGACGGCAATGATAGGTGGTTTAAAAAATAATACAGACGAATTAATCGCTGAATAAAAAAAATCCGTACCGATTTAATCGGTACGGATTGAAAATACATTAGAACTGATCTTTAGAAACCATATGAAATTGCAAATACATGGTTTGCATCAAAATATTTTACAGGTACATATGCATAATCAACAGTTAAATTAATATCGCTAAATTGTTTGAAATTTAGTCCCATTCCTAGAGCATAATTTTGGAAAATATTGGGAGTATCGTCTGTCGATTGTGGTGAATAAAGATATCCACCTCTTACATATAGAATATCTTTAAAATCGTATTCTAGACCAATTTTGTAATCATCATATGTATAATTGTTGTTTTGAAATGTAGTAGAAAGTGTTAATGAATTTTCCTCATCAAACTTTCTCTGATAGGATAACCCTACTGATATTTCTGTTGGCAATTCTGCCGAAGCGGCATCAACTTTTAAATATGTTGGGCCTCTATCCCCGACACTTTCTGCCTGAACATATAAGCCATTACCATCATACTTCATTGTAGGACCTAAATTTTTAACAACAACACCCAAAGAAAATCCCGGTACTTCAAGCAAATTTTTATACTGAACTCCAAAATCAAAACTAAATCCGCTCGCTGAAGCCCTATCAATACTTTCATTAATTAAATTGAAACTGGCTCCAATAGATACCCTATCTGTAAGTTGTTTTGAATAAGTCAATCCAAGAATAAAATAGTTTGGGTTCATTATTTGACCGGTACCATCAGGTTGATCCATAGTTGTAACATTAATCTCTCCAATGTTTAGAGATCTGAAAGATAAACCTATGGAGCCTAAGTCGCCTAGTCTGCCGCTTATGGCAACAAAATTCATATTCATATCTGCTATATAAGAGCGATATGAAAACAAAGCATTTGCAGCCGTTGGGCTGAAATCTAATCCAGCCGGATTCCAATATAATGCCTCAAGACCAGTTACTGATGCAATCGGTGAGCCAACCATAGCTAAGTATCTAGCACCAACAGGAATTCTTAATTCCGGGGCACCTGCCGTACCTGCACGATTTTGACCACCACCGAATGTTTCAATTCCTGAGAAGCCTAATATTAGAAGTATAAATATTACTCTTTTCAAATGAAACATAATTTCCTCCGAATAATTTTAAAAGTTTTAATCGGGTACAAGCGTGTATTCACTTGTACCCATTATGAAATATCAATAAACTTTTAATAGCTGCTGTTCTTGTATAACAGCTAACTTTAGTATTTTGGTTGTACCTAAGTCCGGCATATCTATATAAACTATGTATATACCACTGGCTACTGGATAACTGTAATCATTCTGTAAATTCCAGGTATCAAATTGGCCGCTAGTAGAAACATGATTAATTGTTTTTACCAAAACACCGCTTAAGTCAAAGATCCTGATAACAGCATTATCCGGCAAATGACTGAAAGTAACATATTTATTATTTGGTGCCGTTTCCCTGTATTGAAATCCATAATATGGATTTGGGAACACGTTAATTCTATTTACATCTTCTTTTGCTAAATCCTTACTATATGTGGGTGCCGAAGTAGAGAATGTAAATACATCGCCGCCAGGAACATTAGGCTTAGTTGATTCGATCCTAAATATTGTTCCTGTCTCCGGTAGATCTGCAATATATGGAGGTGCAGTTCCGCCATTCCATTCTACAAGTACCATTCTTGCCATATACTTCGTCACTGATAAAGTTCCATCATATGTTTGAGCTTGCATTAACGGTTCAACTTCTAAGTAACCGGCTTGACCGGGTGTCGTATTCACAGGATTAACCCAATAAATCACATCTGTATATGGATCATTAGCTCCACCTGAAACAGTATGATCATCTGTGCCGGTTGATTTTGTTCCTGGTAATGGAATATTGAAAGTACCACTCGCATCATCATCTAATAAACAAGGAATCATTCTGAAATCATCGCTTGGATCGTTAGGAGTAGCTATTCCTATATTCCAAAGTTCAAACGGAACTTGCAAAGATACTGTGCCGGTATTAAAAGCATCAAATCCCCAACCACCTGCCGCGGTAAATCTTAGTTCAAAATCATTAGGGATAATGAAAGGCCAATTACCACCAGCACGAGTTGTTCTATCTAAGAATGCAGCATAACTACCTCTCGTTCCATTATCGAACAGTATGAATTCCCCAACGTGAATTATTGGTACTGACTGTTGTACTCCAGAAACCGGATCTAAATCGCCCGGGGTTGGAAATCCTGCAAAATGGAAAGATCCTGCAGCAAACGGATCTAAAGGACCGGAACCATTTGCAACAACAGAGAATCGTTTGAAATCATTCGGTGCACCCATTACTCTGAACTGAATACCATCAGCAATCGGTGACTGGTCATCAGCAAGCTGGTCTGTCTGATTTGCAAGAACTCTTTGACCATCTGATCTGTCAACATTCCATACAACAACAGCACCTGGTAAAGTGTCAAATGATACTGTATAATTCAGACCGGTTAATCTGGTTGGATCAACAACAATTGGATAAACCCAACCGTCACTGCCTCCGGAAACTCTGCTCACTGTTGTTATTGTGTCACCAATACTTGATGTCAGTCTAACTCCAGGATCTGTAGTTTGGGGAGTAACATTTAAAATTGCTGGTGCAGATTCCAAAATAAATGAAGGTAATCCAGGATCATCTTTATAGCCGATACTTGTTATTGCAAAGGTATATGATTGACCACGGATTAAATCTCTATTATTAATATAGTCTCTATTAAAGACAAAGTTTCTTTTTATACCCTCGACATTATTTAAGGGGATTAGAGGTCTGGTATATACTATGCCAGTTTGTTCATCTAAAACCTTTTCTGATAAAAAGCTGATGTTATCAATTACATCAAAAGTGGTGATTCTTGTCCCTTTTGTTATATCAGTACTTCCGAAAGGTAATTGGTATAAAGCATATGCCTGGAAATCATAAGGACCATGCACTGCGTTTTCTGTAATGTTAATTTGGTCTGCAGTTTGATTCCAATATGCTGTAATTTCACCATCAAGCTCGGAAAAATTAACAACCGGCTTAGGCATTAAAGGAACTTCGAAAAGTTGATCATATGCAAACTGAGCAGATGCATCATTAAATTTCATAACACTGATACTTGATAGATTATTTCTCCCAATGCCGTATACCAAGCCCACAACCACCTGGGCAGTATCACCAAGACTCAGTGTGATTGGTCCGTTCGTAACCATAATTCTTCTATCACCGGGTCCTTCAGATGATCCATCAAGCTTCCCTTGTCCTGTGACAGGATCACCTGCAAGCAGGAAAATCCCATCTGCAGTAACATCTGCTACTTCTACAGGGAACGGGTCACCACTTGGATAACGTGGAATTGGAAGTCTACCTCTCATTAAATTATAAAATTCCAGAGTGCCGTTATAATTAAAGCCGGGATCACCCCAGTTACCACCTGCGGCAAAGTAGACGTATGAACTCATAGGTCTAGAGTTTACATACTTATAACCTTTACGCCACTTTAGATCGAAGATAGCACTATCACTTGGATTTCCTGTAAATTTGGAAACGCCCTGCAAAAAGTCATATCCGACTGCTGGCGGAGCTAAACCCAACCCGGAATAGGTTGCATCTGAACTACCGGAACTATATGCATAACCAAAGTTCAAAGTTGTATCACAACCGGCAAAATCATCTGTGGAATTTCCAACATCTGCATCTGCCCATTGAACAATATACATACTATCTATAGTGGAATTAGAGGCAGAAGTTGGAGTACCTGTGTATACAATACTTACCTTTTTATAAATTACATTAGCTAATGGTCCGGAGGCGGCGTATGCCCAATAAGTTTCTGCTATTTCCAAACCTATTGGCGGTGAACCATAATTAGCTTCCGATAAATTGTCATTATACTTTATAAATAAAGTTTGCGAAGCTCCTGGAATTCCAGGGATGTCCTCTCCCGGTTCATAGGTGCCGTTGTTGTTAACATCCTTAAAAGGAGCGCCTTCATTGACAGGCCATTCATTCCAATCAGTAGCATATTGATTTCTTAATGCCTGAATGTTTGCATCTGTAACATCACCGATAGCTATTTGGTTAAAGCTTGCTGCATCTGAAGCAAGATCACCGGTTAGATAATCGGGTCTCACCCTATATAAACGGGTTACTGGTTCACAGCCCGTGCCATAGGTATTCCCATTTACCCGGACAACAGGTGTTGAACCGTCAGAAACCTTTCCTCCCCAAACAATACCTTCGGCAAAAATTGCTCCTACGGTAGTTCCTGTTGGGAAAGCTCCATTCCAACCTGAAGCAACAACCCAATCATGAAAACCATCTTCGGCAACCCACATAGTAGCATTATTAATATTAATAAGACTTTGACGTGGATTAACCGTAGGTTTATGTAATACGGGTTTTTTTCCATTATCTTTTCCGTTTCCCTCATAATTCGCAAAAGAATTATTAGGTACAGCAAAAAAGAAAATAAGAATGATCATTAAACTTAAATAATTGAATTTTTTCATATTAAATAACCTCCGCGAAATTATATTTTTCATAAGGCAACATTAAACTCACCTTTAATTTAAAAATTAATCAATACTCCAGCACGCATCTGTCTTGGCTCGCCAAATAGATCGAATCCATAAATCTGGTAAGCTGCTTCTCTGTTTTCATAATTTATTGTACGGTACAGGTCAGCAAATCTTTCTGTATATCGGGGACTAGCTATAATATTCTGTCCTTCCGGTGAATTCAAGAATCCATCGTCGAATGCATTGCCGGTTTTATCATAAACATTAATAACATTCTTAGTATTAAGTAGGTTTTGTATCGATAGATAAAAATTAAAATCAAGATCAAATAAATTCACGGTTTTATCAATACGAAGATTTATATTATAAACCCACGGTGTATTTGCTGAATTTATTGGTCCGATAGGTCTTCTTCCTCTTGTATCTCCAACTCCACCTATTGGTGTAATACCACCCGTCCAGGCTAAATTTTGCCCTAACCCGGTAGTCTGGGAATATGTGAATGGATGACCGCTGTTGAAACTAATTAAAACATTTAGTCCTAACTGCTCAAGAATTGGACCTCCATCACCCTTATCAAATCTATAATCCAGGGAAATGGAACCTCTATGGCTTTGATTATAATCTAATGGAATCAGTACCGTTGGTACATCGCCATTAACTTCTGTAGAACCTATACCGCTGCCTGATAAAGAGTTTGTGCCTTGTGCAGTTGAAAATGTATAATTTATATTCGCACTAATTCTATCAACTCGTCTAATTTTAAAGCTAAGCTCAATACCTTTTGTTGTAGAAAAGTCTTGATTAGTAAAAACATTATACTTACTTCTTAAAGCACCCGGATCAGTATTAACTACAGCATACTGCAGCTGACCTTTAATGTCTTTATAAAAAGCAGTAATGTCAAAAGCAGCAAAATCTGTGAATTGGTGTGAAAATCCAATTTCATATTGTGTTGTTCTAATTGGATCAGGATTATATGCAATTACAAGATTTCCAAACAGATTGGAAGCTTGAATTTGCTGTGTTGCTTCATAAACTCCTTTGTAAGCTTGATCTAAACTTGGTGCTTGAACAAATTTGCCAAATTGTAAATGGAAAACTGTTTTATCAGTAACAGGAAAAGCAAATCCTAATCTTGGAGAAATGTAACTAAATGTACTTGCATCTGTTAAAGCTGAATCAGGTATTAAATGCGTTGTTCTATCAAATAACGGTAATCTGGGGTTTGCCCATGCCCAACTATCCATAGCAATATAATCATAACGCAAACCAGCATTAATTATCAAATCATTAACTTCTATTCTATCTGTTAGATATCCGGAAGCAAACACAGGGTGTTTTGGAGCAAATGCCCCTTCTTCATCAGTTTCATTACCTAAAATATCAAATCCATAATTATTCAAATCATTAAAAAGGGTACTTCCAAAAAGAGCCTGCAACGAATCTCTGGCTTGATCAGGATTATTTCTAATCGTTGTTAAAAAGTTACTTGGGCTAAAATACTGGTATCTTCTTACTGTCCATCTTTGGTACGAAGCTCCAACTTTTAATGCATGATCTTCAATTTGACCTGTATAAGCTACTGATCCAGTAAAATAATTGTTATGATCTTTTGTATACTGATTAAATTGACCTGCGGTTAATAACGTTCCCGGACGATTAAATGGGAATCCATAAAAGTCGTACGCTACTGGTCCGTTAGAGTAATTTTCGTATTCCCATCCGTACTTTGATGCTTCTAAACTATCACTATAGGCTAATAAATTGTCTTCGAAGAATGGGTCATACCTTTTAGCTCTGGAATCAAAAATACCAACACTAGCATCTATAAATGAATTAGAACCTAATAAATAAGTTCCTTTTAAGTTTAATAAAAGACTTGAATTATCAGTTACAGGCAGCCTAGAAGTACTAAATAAATTAAACTGTCCTGTAGACAAGTCCGTTAAAGAATTTGTGCCTGAATTTCTTGACCAGGTAAAAGCACCTGCAAGTCTTAATATGAATGGATTATTATCAAATACAATAGTTCCATTCGTTGTATATCTATTATTTGAATTACCGGGGATATTTCCTGCACCCCATACTAAATACTGGTAGTCTGATGTTGATCCTCCGTAAATACCTGAATCATATACTTTGGTTGTATCAAGAAGAGCTCCATCAGAAAAGGCAACTGGGTTACCACTGTAGAACTTAGGTGTCTCACGCTGAAAAGCGTTCTCACCGGATAAAAATACCCTAAGTTTATCTGTAAATACGGGTCCACTAAGAGTAAGAACATAATTAGAGTAACCATATGAATAAGTTCCTAAGAATTTATCACCGGGGTAATTACCAAAATTATCTGTTTCTGCTCTTAATGAGAATTGGTACTGGCTGCTTCCGGTTTTAAATTCTGATGAAACGATTCCGGCATTAGCATTTCCATATTCTGCAGTGTAACCTCCTGCTTGTACAAGAACTTCTTGTAAAGCGTCAGCGGTAACTGTTACAACAGAACCGCCATTTCTGTTCAATATATCTTTTACATCAGCACCTTCTACAGTATAACCAGTTTCATCTGGTCTGCTTCCACGAATTGAGGTTATACCGTTTTGCAATACAACACCAGGTTGAAGTGCGACCATGTCATTAATATTTCTAATACCTAAATTGTCAAACTCTTCAGATCCGATAATTCTTACGGCATTAGTTGAAGTTTTTTCAATAAGTGGTCTCTGGGAAACTATTACAACCTCACTTGTAGAAAAACCTGTTGATTGCATTTCAAAGTTAAGTCTTGTTGTTAAGCCAGAAGTAACCTTTAGATTACTAACGGTTACATCTTGATAACCAATATATGATGCGCGTACGCTATATTCGCCCGCAGTTATACTTGTTATCAGAAACTCTCCTTTAACGTCTGACGCGGCTCCTAAGCTTGTACCCACAATTAAAACATTTGCCCCGATTAAGGGCTCTCCTGTTTGCTGATCAGTGACCTTTCCAGCAATTCTTCCGCTTTGCGAAAAAGCAAACGAGCAGGCAAACAGCATGAGAAGTAAAATTTTGTAAGTTTTGGGAAACATTTTTTCCTCCGTTGTATATTTATTAATCATCAATGAAAACTGCATTTTTTATGCTAGTTGCAGCATCATATATAACTGCTGTATATCTGCCCTTCGAACCTAATGTATAATTGAATGTCACATGCAGTGAATCATTATATAATACATCAAATGTGTAAGAACCAGATTTTAGTTTTGTATAAGCAACACTATTACCCAGTGCAATGGGGCTATCGAATTCGACTGTGGTTGTATCGGCACCGTTAAATGTTACACTGTTAAGAAGCGCATCCGGAGATCCGTTAAAGAATGCAACCTGCCCTGTATCTGCAGGAAATAATGCACCCTCATTAGCAGATCCAGGAGTTTGCCAAATGTATCTTTGATAATTTGATACTAAGTTGTTGGATGCTGCTGTTCCAACCAAGAAAATTCTGATTTTATAATCAGTCGCAGCAGCAAATTGAAAAGTTTTGCTTGCCGCTGTCGTAAAACTCGCACTAAGCGATTTATTACCAGATGGAATAGTTAAAAATGTTAATTGAGAGCCTGGTACTTCACTCCCAAAATCTGCTGTGCCGAGCGATTGCCCATTCAATGTGAGGGTCGCTGTACCGGCACCTGTTACCAAATTGACAATTTTTATTTGACTCGAGTAATCAATACTGGCGGGAAGGGACTGAACACTAGTGTCCACACAACCAGCAATAAAAATTAGAGTGCAAATACTCATTGCCAATAATAGTTTTGTCTTGTAAGGTATTCTCATTTTACCTCCTCGTAAGATAATTGATTATTAAATAGAGAAACTGATAGTTATAGATCTTGTAATTTAAATTAATCATATAAAATTCATCCAGAATCCTGAATCATATTTCGGAAATAATCCAACCAGAAAAAGTGAAAGTCTGCCCTCATCCACTAATATCTTTCCTTAATAAACCAGACTGACTTTTAATTAACTATAGTACCTGGTTAAATCTGAATTCTAAATCCAGATCACCTCAAATTGAAAAAAGGAAATTTATTTTATTCTGATTAATTGTAATTGGTGAGATAGTTTTTTTATAACAAGCGATTGCACAATTATCCTTCGAAGTTCTACTTGCAACTATTGCAACGGATAATAAAGAATTGTAAAAAAATGTATCAATCAATCAGAATTGTATTCCTTTTCTAAATAATATTTAATTTCGTGTATGAACCTGCTAAAAAATATTGTTAAAGTCAACAAATTTTTTGAGAATGTTTTTGTTTTTCAATTATTAAGCTTTGGCAAGTTTTTCTTGAAAAATGATTTTTATGTTATAATCTAGTTAACATTTTAAACTCAATTCCTTGAAATGCAGGTTCGAATCTGCAAATACCGCCGATACAAATATTGCCTGCCTGACGCGAACCAACAAGTAAACTTAGGTCAGTATGATCACCTAACTTATAACCAAACTGGATAAAGCTCCATACTTTCCTGATAATATTTGATTCTCTCGGTTCAGTTGTTTTAACCTCTGTTACAATTGATACGCTGAAATTGGGTGAGCGTAAATATTCAAGTGCAATTACATCATCATAGTATTTTTCATCCGAAGTAAGATTTTCAGTCTGCTGATGTTCTAAAACTAATTTTATTGTGTTGATGTCATCAAAATAAAATTTGTTCTCTAAAATTGGAGTAAGATTTTTTGTGTTTGTTGATAGCTCTTCATTATAACCAAATGCTGCAATTGTAGTAAATGATTCATTCCAGGTGTGTGATGCTTGCAAATAAATTTCTTTTAACTGAGTTGTTATTGGTAATGATAGACTATTAACTCTCTGATAGTATGAGCTTGTTGGAAGCGTTTGTGTAATGCCATAATTTGCAACAATAGAAGTTTCATCTGAAAAATTGAAGTTTGCCTCTACAGCAAAACCTTCTTCGTTAGATTGATTAAGAGGTGATGGATGTCTGTTTAGCAATTGATATGTGTATTCTTTTCTTAATGATGGTGCCGTGTTATAAAAAATGGTTCCGTCATTGGATGTGAACGCATAGTTGTCATAATATTTATATTCGCCAACAATTGAAAAAGCATCATAGTAAAAATTCAAACTTCCATAAAATGCTTCTCCAATTTTCCATTCATCATCATTAAAAATTTGAGATTGAATATCCTTATTGCTTTTTATTCCGTATTCAGCATAGCCATCAAAATTCCAGTATGAAGGCTGCAGTCTTAAAGAAGCTAAAGTAGTCCTTGCAACTCCTTCAATGCCTGGCTGATTTGATGCAAATGTTGTTCCAAGTTTTACAAAATCAAATCCGCCGTAACTGAGATCAGCAGCGTGAATTATTTCGTTTCTTTCATCATTTGAATTTGAAGCAGAACCTGAGAGCGCAGCAAGTGTAAATCCCAAATAATTTGCTTCTACTTTAACACCAAGTAAATTATTATCAATTCTAATATTTCTATCTTCATAACTTTTTAAGATCAAACCACGACCAAAAAGTTTATAGAAGTTTCCCGCTGTAATATTTAAACCTTCTTCTACGTCCCCGATATCAACAGTAAAATATTTATAGGCAATATCGGCGTATTTCACTTTTCCCCGGCTTACAGATGGATCGGGGTCGTTAGGTTGAAATGCTTCAAATCTTAATCCGGCACTAAAAATATTTTTATTATAATCTAATGTTAACCAGTTTTCAAAGATTTCAATTTTATTATCAATGTTATAAGAGTATTCAAGCTGGTTTGATAATCCAAGTCCATCGGGTAATAAAAACCATTGGCCATCAGTTTGGCTAAATCCTTGGGTTGAAAATACGATTAATAATAAAATGGTGATGCGGCAAATAGCAGTTTTCATTTTTATTTTAGATTTGAAAATTTTAAAGACAAAAAAGTAATTCCTTCTAAGTACCAAATTTTCAGAAGGAATTAAAAATTATTTTTCTAGTAATTCAGATATTAATTTCTCAACTTTTTGTTCGTCACCTTTCATATAGCCAAGGTGAGAGTAAACTATATTTCCGTTTTTATCTATCAATACAGTATAAGGCATTTGTTGTGCATAATACTTTCTAGCCACTTCGTTATTTGAATCCAGCAAAACCGGAAAGTTATAGCCTTTTGATTTGATGTAAGGCTTAACCTTAGCTACAGATTTTTCTGTATCAGTTGATATGGCCAGTAATCTAAACCCCTTTTCTTTATATTGATTATATATTGAATTGTATTCGGCCATTTCTTCTAAGCATGGTTTGCACCATGTTGCCCAAAAACTTAATAGGATTGGACCATTACCCGTTTCTTTGTTTAACTCAATGTATTTTCCATCAAGATTTATAAGTTTGAAATTTGGGGCTTTTCTTCCTGTAAGATCTTCTTCGTTTTGTGCAAGCAAGGAATATGAAGCACACATTGCAAGAACAATAAAGGATAACAATTTCATTTACTTCTCCAATACCATTTTTCTTGTTTGAACAAAACCCTCAGAATTTATTTTGTAAAAATAGACTCCGCTGCTTAATTTGGCGGCATCAAATGTTACCGAATGCTTCCCTGCTGATTTATATCCATTAAATAAAGTTGCAACTTTATTTCCAAGAATGTTATATACTGCAATTTCAACATTACCCGCTTTTTCTAAACCAAAATTAATCTTGGTAGATGGATTAAAAGGATTTGGATAATTTTGTTCTAAATAATAATCCGCAACTAATGTGTTTTCATCTACAACAGAAACAGGAATTGTTGTTGCAGAAAAATTCAATTCAATTCTATTCACAGGATCACGAAAAGTTCCAACCTGTACTTGAACGTTTGCAGTCCCATCGTTTCCAGCGGAAATAACATGCAATGATGTTATTAGAGTATCCCCAGGATTTAGAGGTGGTGTGGTTCCAAAATCTGGTGTGGTAGCTATACTATCCAATTCCGTTGAATAACAATTGTCTCCAAAACATAGTGAAGAGGTCCAGCTGCTTGGGAGATCATTTATCGTTCTTACCTCAAAAACGGTTTGCTGAAATTGTGAAATATTAATTACTTCAAAATCAAAAACCATTTCGCTTCCAAGAGTACTGTCTATGTGTGTTCGATGTACAATGACGGCAATTTCATCTTCTAAAACTTCAGGAGTTGTTGCAATAAAATCTATTATGGTTCTATCTAAAGGACTACGAAATGTTCCAATCTGTACTTGAACAATTGCGGTTCCGTCGTTTCCAATTGCGGTAACATGCAACGATGTTAATAAAGTATCCCCGGGATTAATTGGAGGTGTGTTAAATTCAGTCGTAGTTGCAACACTATCTAAATACGGAGGAAAACAATTAACACCAAAGCATAATGAGGATGTCCAGTTACTTGGCAGGTTATTTATTGTTCTAACCTCAAAAACTGTTTGTACGGCCTGTGATATGTTTATTATTTCAAAATCAAAAACCATCTCACTTCCGAGTGTGCTATCAATGTGGGTTCTATGAACAACAACCTCAATGTCTTGAGAAAATGAAGTGCCAATCAATAGGAAAAAACTAATTATTAAAACCGATACTTTTATAAATTTATTCATCATATATCCCGAATAATTATTTATTCAATATTAAATCTAAAAAATCAGGAAGGGACAAATTAATGTCCCTTCGGTTAAATTAACTATTTTAAAATACTCATCTTTCTAACTTGAGTAAAATCATTCGCTGTCATTTTATAGAAATATACACCAGAGGATAATCCTGCAGCATTAAAGTCAAGTTCATAATTCCCGGGTTCTTTAACTTCATTTAACAATGTTGCAACTTCCTGTCCTGTTAAATCATAAACTTTAATCATTACTAATCCATTTTGAGGAACAGAATATTTCATCTTTGTTGACGGGTTAAAAGGATTTGGATAGTTTTGACCCAGTGCGTACTCGATTGGCATTTCAATGACAACTGTAACGATATTGCTGTAATTTACACTGCCGTCATAATCAATTTGTTTTAGTCTGTAATAAATTGATTGGGTGGCATTAAACTCTAAATCGTCTATAAAAGAATATACCTTAGGTTCAGTGGTTGTACCATTTCCTTTGATGAAACCAATCGGGAAGAACGTATTTCCATCAAAAGATCTTTCTATACCAAAGCCAGAGTTATTAATCTCCGTTGCTGTGGTCCAGTCGAGATACACTTTATCTGAAATTGCTTTTGCTGTAAAAGATGTTAACTCAACAGGCAATGGTGCAAGTTCTGTAAGTGCAATCTTGCCTCCTTGCAATATTTCTTTTCCATCAAGATTTTGAATAAAGGCAACTAATTCCAATTCATCGGTAACCCAGGTTGGATCCAGAGTAAAATTAAGATTAACTGTCTGTGTAGTATTTGTTGAAAAATCAAGTGCAGTTCCGTTTTGATCTGGAACCATTAATCGGTTTACATATTCAAGATGTGTTTGTCCTTGCCAGCTATAGATAATACCTGATTCAGTTAGAGCCAGATGAACAACTAAATTATTCCAATTTACTGGAATGTTTGCAACTTTATTTAATACTAATGAAACACTGTAATTATTCCCTGAATGCTCTCCAAAAACCCCAACTGTAAACGCAGAATTAATCGCTTTCCTTTGTTGATAGATTGGGAGATAATATGGATAATTACTTATGGTATGATCTCCACCAACAAAAGTTTCAACTCCATCAAACATTGCTGTCGGATATCCAGGAACTGAGTAATATGTGTTTCTAGCATTAGAATACGTATTAGCAAAAGGATCCCCATTATGATTTTCAATCACAGCAACAGAATGACCATTTGTTACTAGGTCATCTGCGCCCAATGCTGCACCTGGACAATACGTACACCATGTGCCTGTTCCAATTTCCAGAACTACCATATTCCTTTCAGTAGTATATGTGTCAAAATTCTTTATTTTACTATCGTTTGAAGGGTTAAGATCTCCTGCTAAATTTGTAGTAACGGTAACCTCATAAAGATCATTTGCAGATGTTGGTGTAAAATCCTGAAATGATACCGTTTGTTCTGTTCCAAAATTCGATAATGTTACGTTTGAGCAATTTTGCGTATATACTGATGAACCATTCAGTTTAATTACACAAGTAGCATTAAATGTTTCTGAATTTGAACCAAGGTTTTTTAATAAAGCTTGAGGCGTAAAAGGTGTGCCTGCAACATACTCAGGATTAGTTAGTATATCTTTTACCATTACATCGTGTGCAAGTGGTACAAACAATCTTACATCGTCTATATACCAGTAATTTAAGTTGAATGAATAACCACTAAAGAAAAAGCTTATTTGAAAATTTGCAGAACCAACATCAGAATTAGTTATAGCAACTACTTCTGAACCTTGTCCGCTGGCAGTAGGATTAACCATTGACCATACAGTGTTCCAGGTACCACCGTTTGATCTTGTTGCAACCCCGATAGTATATGGACCACCGTAATGATCTAAATAGTATTTAAATTGAAACGCAACTAACGTTTGTCCTGTTGTATTAACAGACGGTGAAATAAAATGTGATACCCCGGTAAAAGTGGGTGAGTAATTAAATCGCAATTCCGGTGCGGTACCACCCGCATTTATTGAATTCACTGCAGACCAATTGCCCGGTTGAGCATCAATCGTCCAACCAGCCGGTGGATATCCACCTGAAAAGTTAACATCAAGGAGTGTTTGCGAGTTCACCAGAACTGGAACGAGAACAAATACTAAAAAAGTAAACAGTTTTTTCATATCATTCCCCTTCGAATGATTTATAAATAAATAAATTAATTAAAGAATAATAGAACATAATCATCTAATTAAAAGTGGATCCTACCTGGTATACTTCTTTTGTGTCTTTATTCTGAACAAAAACAACTGTGTTAATATTAGATTGAACCCAGTTTGAACTTAATGTAAGCTGTCTTTCAAATGTTTTACTAACTACTGTACTTAAAACAGTGAGTGATTCCCCATCTTTATCCGGAAGCATTTTTCTCATTACGTCATAAAACTTTTTTTCACCATTAGAGCCCGGAGGATTAGTAAACTCTATATTTGTTTCTGTAACAACAGTGTGAAGTACAAGTTTAGAGAAGTCTAATCCGTTTAAATCCTTAACAAGAATAATGATTTGAATAAAATATTCATTACCCGATATGCTATCTTTAACTGCAATCTTAAATTTTGGAATTTGCGAAAGCTGCTGATCTATTTTCGCCATTACATCATTTGAATCAGTTGAGATCGGTCTTAAAAATCCATCGATAATTGTTGTTGGTGCGAAAAGGATATTATAGTAACTCATCCTTGCATTACATTCAGAAGGATTTGCTAAATAAAAAGGGTCAATCGGTGAAGGAAAGTTGGTTGGATATTTTATTGCAACAAGTTTTGTTGTTCCATAGGTTTGATTAACTAAACTTTCTATTATTTTATTACTTGTAACACAAGGGACACAACTAACGTTTGCGAAGTCTTCCAGCAATACAGTCTTTGTCGCTAGAAAAACTGGTGGTGTAAATTCAATTGTTTTGAGGATGGTGGAATCTTTTAGGACATTCACAAATATAGAAGATTTAAAATATCCATCCTTTTTTAATGTTATGAAGTGATTTCCAACTGATGTGATAAGGGTATCGGGTGTTATTTTTCCAGTATTAATATTATCTAAAAATATTTCGGCACTATCGATATTTGAAGCAACGACAATCTTTCCGGATTCGTTAGTTAAGTCAATCGCCTTTTGTATTATGGAATCTTTTAGAATAATTACGTTTATAGAAGCATCAAAGTATCCAATTTTTTTTAATGTAATTAAATGGTTGCCTACTGACGCAATAATTGTATCCGGTGTTACTTTACCTGTATTAATATTATCCAAAAATATATTGGCACTATCGATGTTTGAAGTAAGAATAATTTTCCCGTATTCGATAATAATTTCGGGACTGGTGGGTGGATTTGTTTCACAACTTGATAACAAGATCGGAATGATAAGAAAGAGAAACCTTTTCATACACAACGGACCTATATTTCTTGAATAATTATTTACCAAATGAAAAGGTAAAGATTATTTTTTTTGTTGAACAAAAATAGGGACTGAATAAAAAAGAACAAAAGATTTTTTATAAATATAAACTTGAAATAATGCTTGTTTTTAAATAAACAGATTTTTGCAATCTTTAAATCTTACAATTATTCTGTAAAGGCAATCCAATATCCGCTGATTGAAAATATTTTCGAATCAGCCCATGTCTTAACTTTAATTGTAAACCCATCCCTGGAAGCAGATAAAACTTCTACATTATAACGCAGATTCGATTCCTTATCACAATCAAGCTGAGTAATGGAAACTGCTATTTGCGGTTTATTTTTAAACGGAGTTTTAAAGTTTACCTCAATGGTCATAGATCTAGCACCTTCGTTTTTGTCAAGAGAGTAAGATTCAAGACTTGGGTTAACAGACCAGATTCCGGATTGTGTTTTTGTTTGAGTAAAAGAAGAGGAAATAAAAACAAAGAAGAGAAAAAAAAGTATTTTAATTAGGGTAAGATTTTTCATTTCAATTTTTTCCTGCACGAAAATTAACCCTAGTTGAATAAATTCACAACAAAATTCTTTTGAGTGTGATTGTTAACAATTCATTATTCAGCGAGTTTATCTTTTTCTGATTTCTTTAATCCTTTTACAACCTCATCATAGGAGTGATCAATCCATTCTTTTAAATCATTCCAGCGAATGTTTCCTTCGAGTATAATGGTGTTCCAATGTTTTTTACTCATGTGCCAGCCGGGTAAAACATCTTCATAATGTTCTCTCAATTCAATTGCTTTTTCCGGATCACATTTAAGATTTAATTGCAAAGGTATTTTTTCAAGCGGAATAAGTGCAAACATTTTTCCTCCGACTTTAAACACAAGTGTTTCTTCATCAAAAGGGTAATCCTCTTCTACACCTTTCTTCTTTAAACAATACTCACAAATGCTTTCTATATCCATTCGGGTTGATATTAATATGATAGAAATCTTACTTAATCGCTAATAAAAAATCTTTTAAGTATTTTATTATAACTAAAAATTACTAATAAATGATCGTTTATTTTAATGGAAATTTTATAGCGCACGAAGATGTCAAAGTTTCACCCTTTGACCGTGCATTTCTTTTTTCTGACGGCGTTTACGAAGCATTAAGAACCTATAATGGTAAACTTTTTCGTTTGGGCGATCATCTAAAAAGATTAAAGTTTAGTCTGAAAGAGCTTGATATAACTTTTAATGATTTTGATCTGATTGAAGAAATTTGCAGTAATCTTTCAGATATTAATGGAATTAAACGGGATTACGCTGTCTATCTTCAAATAAGCAGAGGGGTCAGCTTTCCACGAACACATCATTATGAAGATAATCTTACCCCAAATGTTTTTGCTTATGTAAAACCAATTAAAGACAACAGCAAAGAAATAAATGATGGAGTAAAAGTAATTTTTGAAAAAGATCTTCGGTGGTTAAGGTGTGATATAAAATCAACATCACTTCTACCAGCTGTTTTAGCTAATCAAAAAGCATTTAAGAATAGTGCATACGAAGCTATTTTATATCGAGATGATTTTATTACTGAAGGATCGCATACAAATTTTTTTGCAGTTAAGGATAATAAAGTTTTTACTGCCCCATCGTCTAATTATATTCTTGATGGGATCACAAGAAAAATTGTACTTGAACTTTGCAAAGAAAATAAAATTGATTTTGTTGAAGATTATATAAAAGCAAAAGATTTAAAAATGTATGAGGAGTTTTTTATTACAGGGACAATAACAGAAGTTACTCCAGTTGTTCAAATAGATGATTGGATTGTCGGTGATGGAAAGCCCGGAAGCATAACTCGTAAAATTCAGGAATTGTTTATTAAAGGATTAAATTAAATTCAAATGAAAGAAAGCAATAAAATATCCGCCGATGTTTTTCTTCTGACAGGAGAATGGAGTGATTACAGCGGGAATAATATTCTAAAATTTATCGGAACAAGTGATGAACTTGGTGCTGTTGAAATTTCAATCACAAACAACAAGCCTGTTTTTTTTGTTGAAAGATCAGTCATTTTAGACCAGTTGTCGCAGACATATTTGAGAAAAGAGACCAAGTTAAAGAATTTCAATCATCAGCCTGTTGATGCGCTTTATTTTAATACACAAAAAGTGTTAAGTGGGTTGGCAGATACCCTCCATCAATCTAATATAAAAACCTATGAATCTGATGTTGACTCGCTAAGAAGATTTTTGATGGAAAAATCTATCAACTCACAAATGAGAATTACAGGAGTTGCAGAATCAAAAAATTCCATCACAAAATTTATAAATCCTATTATTGAGCCAATCGAAGTTTCTCCAAACTTCATAATAGCTTCAATAGATATTGAAACCGGCGCAAAGACAAATCAACTTTACTCAATTGCTGTACACATTACAGGTAAAAAAGGCGAGCACAAAAAAGTTTTTATGATTGGAGAAAAGCCAAAACGCACTTCTGAAATTATTTCTTTCTTTGCAGATGAAAGAGACTTGCTCTCAAACTTTTTCATTTGGTTTAAAGAAGCAGATCCTGATATAATTATCGGCTGGCATGTGGTTGGATTTGATTTGTTGTTTCTCGATAACAAATGCCGCGAGCTTGGAATTAGTCTTGATATTGCACGTGCAAATGGAAGAGTTTCTATCCGGCAAAGAAAACCAAGCGGACATTTTATTTCTATCACAGGCAGAGTTGTAATAGATGGACCATCAATGCTTCGTGCATCATTTTTTAACTTTGAAGATTTTAAACTTGAAACAGTTGCGCAGGAACTTTTAGGTATCGGGAAAACAATTACTCCTGATGAAAATAAAATTGAAGAGATTGATCGCTTATTTAAGGAAGATAAAACTTCGCTTGCAGAATATAATTTGCAGGATGCTGTTCTTGTAACAGATATTTTTACCAATACGGGATTGATAGAGCTTTCTGTTCGGCGTGCTCAAATCTCAGGCTTGTTAATGGATCAGCTTGGAATGATGACGGCTGCGTTTGATCATTTTTACTTGCCGCGTTTGCATCGCGCGGGATTTGTCGCACCAAATTTAAAAGACATCCTAACAAATGAACATGCCGCTGGCGGATATGTTATTGAACCAACTCCCGGTATTTATGAAAATGTTATTGTGCTCGATTTTAGAAGTCTGTATCCATCAATCATTCAAACATTTAAGATTGATCCTTATTCCCTTTTGATGAAAGATGTTGACTACAATCGAAACATTAAATGGTTATAAGTTTTCATCATCACTTCACATCCTGCCGGATTTTATAGATGAACTGATGAAACTGCGCGACACAGCTAAGAAGAAAAAGGACAAGCAGCTTTCTCAGGCAATAAAAATTTTAATGAACAGTTTTTACGGTGTGATGGGTTCGTATGGCTGCAGGTTTTATCATCCGGATCTTCCACGTGCTATTACTGGAAGCGGCCACAAACTTTTACTCGGAAGCAAAGATTATCTTGAGAAAAATGAATTAAAAGTTATTTATGGGGATACAGATTCTCTGTTCGTTATGCTAAAGGATGTTTCCACTGATGATGGTGAAACTCAGGGCAAAAAAATTGTAAAAGAGTTAAATATGTTCTGGAAGAATAAACTTAAAAAAGAGTTTAAAGTTGAATCATATTTAGAACTTGAATTTGAAAAATATTATAGAAAATTTATTATCACTCCGACACGCGGTGCGGAGATTGGCGCAAAGAAAAGGTATGCCGGTTTAATAACAAAATCCACCGAGGGCGGAGGGAAAGAAACTATTGAGTTTGTCGGTATGGAATTCGTTCGTTCTGATTGGACAAAATTAGCAAAGGAATTTCAGGTAGAATTATATCAAAAAGTTTTTGATGGTGTTGAAGTTGAAGATTGGATACGAGGTGAAATACAAAAATTAAAATCAGGTAAGTTTGATGATAAACTGATATATCGTAAAAGATTACGAAAAGAAGTTGAAGACTACACTAAAAATGTTCCTCCGCACGCACGTGCTGCCAAATTATTAAATGAACCACGAGATGTGATTTATTATGCAATCACCCAGCGTGGACCAATTCCTATCGAACTAAAACATAACGATTTTGATTATGATCATTATATCGAAAAACAATTGAAGCCAATTGCAGATTCTGTTCTATCACTTCTCGGCAAAAATTTCGATGCAATTGCAGAGAATGATCAGTTAAGTTTTTTTTGATTAGTCACCTTAAAAGCGACTTACTCATAAATTATTATTCTAATTTTTTATAATACATGTTGACTATAAGTAATTTTTAATCTAAGTTCTTACAGAGTTGTTTATTTAATTCACTATTTATTTCAAAATTACAAAGGTGTCATATGAAAAAACTATTTTACCTTTTTTCGCTCACCTTCTTACTTACAGCAAACATTTTTGCGCAAGATGGTGTAGGCATTTGGACTACAAATACAACTACTATTGGCCGTATTTACACAATGGTGATTGATGAAACAAACCCAAGCACAATGTATGCTGGTGGATTGGATCAGGGTGTTTGGAAAACCACTAACAGTGGCGCAAACTGGACGCAAATAAATAATGGATTGCTCAATACACAACTCCAAGCTATAGCAATTTGCAAAAACAATCCCCAAGTTCTTTATGCTGGAACTGCTATTGGAGCAAACGATGGTGTTTATAAAAGTACAGATGGTGGCGGTTCATGGACGAGAGTAGTAAACGGTATTACCGAACCAGTAGGTACTCTTGGTGTCCAGGCTATTATGGTTCATCCTATTGATCCAAATATTGCATATTGTACCATTTTTAATGGAACCGCTAATGCAACTAATGGCCTATATAAAACCACAGATGGAGGTGCAAACTGGTTTGCAATCATTAATGGTATCGGTACAATAAAAAACTTTCTATCACTAGCTATGTCCCCTGCTGATCCGAATACAATTTATGCAGGAAGTTCATTCGATATACCAACACAACTCGGCCCATCTGCAATTTACAAGAGTACAGATGGTGGTACGAATTGGGTTTTATCAAGCACCGGACTTCCGACTGATCCAAACGACAGAAACCCGATTAGAACAATTCAGGTAAGTTCTGCAAATCCCAATGTTGTAATCGCAACTTTGTTTATGAACACAGCAAATGGTGGTTTTTATTTATCAACCGATGCAGGTGCTAGCTGGACGAAGAAACATAATGGTCTTCCTACAGCTATTGGCAACCTTATACGTGCATCTGCCATAAGACCTTTGTTAGACAATCAATTTTTTGTAGGATGCGACGGCGGTGGAGGTGATAGTATCGGAGTTTGGACAACCACTGACGGTGGAAACAATTGGTTCGACTTCAACGGTGGGACTATGCTGAGTACTTATACTGTCCGAGCACTTGTTTTTAATCCCACAGGTAACCATACTTTATTCACTGGTCGTGCCTCTGCAACAGCAAATCTAGGTGGCGTTTATGAATATACTTTCACCATTATTCCTGTAGAGCTTGTTTCGCTCACAGCTGATGTAATAGGGAATACCATTAATCTTGACTGGGTAACCGCAACAGAAATGAACAACCAGGGCTTTGAAATTCAAAGGACTTCTTCAAGTTCTGAAAATTGGGAAACGATTGGATTTATTGCCGGATTTGGTACTTCAACTGAATCGCATCATTATTCATTTACAGATGAACCAACAGCTTCGGGTAAGTATCAATACAGACTAAAACAAATTGATTACGACGGTAGTTTTACGCTTACTGATTTTGTTGAAGTTGAAGTGATTATATCAAAGGATTATAATCTCTCACAGAATTATCCCAATCCGTTCAACCCTGCAACATTAATAAGTTTTTCAATTCCAAATGAAGAATTTGTCAATTTGAAAATTTATGATGTTCTGGGAAGCGAGATTGCTCAGATTATTAATGAAAGAAGAGGTGCAGGTACTTACCAGGTTGAATTTAGTGCTTCGTCTCTGAACAGCGGTGTTTACTACTACACACTAACTGCTGGCAGTTATACCGAAACTAAAAAGATGATGCTGATGAAATAGAATAAAATATTTCAAGTGATTTATTGATTTAAATTCTCAATCCCGCTCCGGCGGGATTTTTTTTACAAGCATTGAAAGCTAGTAAGTTACAATTAGAATAAGGAGTGTTCTATGCCAAAATACATTGCATTTTTAAGAGCCATTAATGTAGGCGGACGTACTGTAAAAATGGATCATCTCAAAAGACTTTTTGAAAAAATGAGTTTTGAAAATGTTGAAACATTTATAGCGAGCGGCAATGTTGTATTTGAAACAAAATCCAAAACTGTTGATTCAATCAAAAAGAAAATTGAAGCTGAATTGGAAAAATCTCTCGGTTACAAAGTTGCAACATTCATCAGGACTACAGATGAACTTAAAAATATTTCAGAGTACAAAGCTTTAAAAAAATCAGACTTAAATAATGAAAACAACACATTATACATTGGATTTTTAGATAGTACTCCGTCTAAAGAAAATCAGAACAAAGTTAATGCTATGCAAGATACTGCAAATGAATTTCATTTTAATAATAAAGAATTGTACTGGCTTTGCAGAAAAAATTTTAGTGATTCAGGAATTACCGGAAACAAACTTGAGAAAGCTCTTGGAATGAGTACTACTGTGCGCAATTTAACAACAATAAACAAAATAGCTGTAAAGTTTTCTTAATAATACTTTTTAATTATAATTTAACTTATGACAAAAAATCGTTTGGAAGCTTTTAGCGACGGTGTTATTGCTATAATAATTACTATTATGGTTTTAGAGCTGCAGGTACCACAGGGAACCGAATTATCAACACTTAAACCATTATTGCCTGTCTTCCTTAGCTACATTTTAAGTTTTCTTTATCTTGGAATTTATTGGAATAACCATCATCATTTATTGCACACAGTAAATAATGTTAAGGGAGGAATTCTATGGGCTAATTTACATTTACTTTTCTGGTTATCACTTACGCCATTTGCAACTGGATGGATGGGTGAGAATCACTTTGCAGAAATACCTACCGCTGCTTATGGATTTGTTTTATTGATGTCAGCAATTGCATATTTTATCCTGCAAACCACAATAATTAAAACACAAGGGAAAGATTCTTTGTTAGCAAAGGCAATTGGTAGAGATTTAAAAGGTAAATTATCACCAATACTATATTTTGTTGCAATAGTTTCTGTTTTTTATCATCCAAAAATATCACAGGGAATTTATCTTTTGGTTGCACTCATATGGTTAATTCCAGATAAGAGAATTGAAAAGATTTTTTAATAATGATGCAAATAATCATTTTGATTTTTCAATAAAATAATGGAGAATTATTGTGCAAATAGAATTCATTGATAAATTCAGAAACCTCGATAGAGTTCTGCACAAAATGGAAAAAATGAAATTTGTAAAAAAGATATTAATTATAATTATAACTTCTTCAACTATTCTGTTTAATGGCTGTAACCCTGAGCCAGATTTAACGAAGAAAAATCTTGATGAAACAATTCTTTCAGACACCTCAAGTTTTTATTATGTAGATGTTAAAAACTATCCTGTAAAAAATAAAAAACTGCCAATAGGAATTTTTGATTCCGGTACCGGCGGGTTAACAGTAATGGATGCAATAGTTAACTTTGATGGCTTTAACAATCAAAACAAAAATCTTAATCCTGATGGTATTTTGGATTTTGAAAAAGAATTTTTTATTTACCTTGCAGATCAAGCTAATATGCCATACGGTAATTATCCTTCTCTAAAAAAGACTGATGTTTTAAAGGAACACATTCTTAAGGATGTTCAATTTCTTCTGAGTAATAAATATTATCAATCATCCGGTGATGAAAAATTTAAACAGACAAGCTGCCGGTTAAAGCAATTGTAATTGCATGTAATACTGCCACAGCTTACGGAATGGATGACATCGAAGCATTTTTAAAAAAAGCAAAATTGGATATTAAAGTAATCGGGGTTATTAATGCCGGTGTTGAAGGAGCTTTTGAGAAAATATCAAAGGATGAAAATAGTAGTATCGGCGTAATGGCAACAGAAGGCACAGTTTTATCAAATGGATATCTGAATGCAATAAAAAAATATCATTCCGATCTTAATTATAAAGGAGAAATCCAAACATTTCAGCAAGCTGGAATTGGACTGGCCGGAGCTATTGATGGTGTGATAGATTATATCAACACACAGGCAACAGAAATAAGAAAAGAATACAAGGGGCCATCGTTAACATCGAAAGAAGCAAAAATTGATTTAAGTATTTTGAATCGCTATAACTTTGATTGGTCCAACAATAAAATTTTACATTCTGGAGAAAAAAACAACCCAACCGATATACAACTTAACTCCATTGAAAATTATATTTATTATAATGTCGTTTCTTTGCTTGAGCAATTAAGAAAATCCCAAACAGCAAAACGGCTTAAAACGATAATATTAGGCTGTACGCATTATCCTTTCTACAAAAACATATTTGCCAAAAAACTTGAAGAGCTGTATAACTTAAGGGAAAACGGTAATTATGTTTACAGAAAGTTTATGGACAAAGAAATAACTCTGATTGATCCCGCATTAAACACAGCCAAAGAATTGTATGAATATCTTAGCGTGAACAATCTGTTTGGCGATAATGAATTGAACAATAGCGAATTTTATATTTCAGTACCGAATGTTTTAAATAAAAACGTAAAGCTGGACAGGCTTGGTAATTTTACATACGAATATAAATATGAACGAACAGCAGGAATCATTCAGGAATATGTGAAACAGGTTCCTTTCAACAAAACAAATTTACACCCGGATGTAATAGATATGTTAAAGGAAAAAACGCCACTAATTTTTAAATTGATAACAGACTTTAATCAAACAAATAGTAAAACTGAGTTTATAAGAAGCAATAACTTAGTAATACTTTAAGGAGTACAAATTGCAAATAGAATTTATTGGCGGAGCAAGAACCGTTACAGGTTCGCAACATTTACTTCATATTAACGGAAAAAAGATTTTACTTGAGTGTGGATTGTTTCAGGGTAGGCGAAGTGAAACTTATGAGAAAAATAAAAACTTTAAGTTTGATCCATCTGAGATTGATGCATTGATTTTATCTCACGCTCACATTGATCACAGCGGTAATATTCCAAATCTTGTAAGTAAAGGTTTTAATGGATTGATTTATGCCACATCTGCAACCGTAGATCTTTGCCAGATTATGCTTCGTGATTCAGCACATCTGCAGGAAAAAGATATTGAGTTTGTAAATAAGAAGCGCAAGAAAAAAAATGAAAGCCCCATTGATCCTCTCTATACTTTAGAAGATGTTGAAAAAGCTATGCAGCAATTTGTTGGTGTTCAGTATAATCGAACAATCGATTTATTTCCCGGAATTCGTTTTACATTTAGAGATGCGGGACACATTCTTGGCTCCGCAGGAGTTCATTTAGAGATTGAAGAATCTGGTAGTAAAAAATTAAGCTTAGGATTTTCTGGAGATATTGGAAGACCCGATTCGCCTGTTATTAAATCACCGGATGTTTTACGCGATCTTGATGTGTTGATTATGGAATCAACTTACGGAAACAGATTACACTCGCCGGCAGAAGAAGTTGAAGAAGATTTTTCCACCACAATAACAAAAGTTATTAATGATGGCGGCAAAGTTATTATACCGGCCTTTGCCGTTGGAAGAACACAAACCATTGTTTACATGCTTCACAAACTTTTTGATCAAAACAGAATTCCGGAAGTTCCAATTTATGTTGATTCACCTTTAGCTGTTGAAGCAACAAATATTTTTCGTTCTCATCCGGAATGTATGGATAGAGAAACTTACAGAATATTTTTACAGGATGGCGATGATCCATTTGGTTTTGGAAGACTTAAGTACATAAAAAAATCTGAAGAATCAAAAGAGCTGAATGAAAAATCAGGACCTATGATAATTATTTCTGCATCAGGAATGGCTGAAGGTGGAAGAATTTTACATCATCTTGCTCATAATATTGGAAATTCTAAAAATTTAATTTTATTTGTCGGTTATGCTGCCGAGCACACTTTAGCACGCAAAATTATGGACGGAAATGAAATGGTTAACATTTTTGGTGAAGAATTTGAAGTGAATGCTAAAATCAAGAAAATGGATTACTTTTCTGGTCACGCTGATCAAAAGGAATTATTGGATTACTTGCGTCTAAATCAACAAAACAAGTTAAAAAATTTATTTTTAGTGCACGGTGAAGAAGATATGGCATTGCCCTTTAGAGAGAAATTATTGCAAAAAGGATATAAAAACGTACAATTCCCCGCTTCAGGTGAAATAATTAATATTTAATCAGGAATCTTTTTTCTCTTACATTTGTCTAATTAAGTGTTATATTTGCCTCCTGCGAATTTGACATTTCGATTCTTAAGTTTGAAGAGTCATTTGGAAAATCAAATAATTAAAATCATAATTAAGGAGACGTGAAGCTTGAAGATCACAAAGCAATTTACCAACCGAGAAAGTAAATCTCTTGATCAGTATTTACAGGAAATCGGTAAAGTTGATCTTCTTACTCCCAATGATGAGATTGAATTAGCAATCAAAATCAAAAAAGGAGATAGACTGGCTCAGGAAAGATTAATAAAGGCAAACCTCCGATTTGTGGTGAGCGTAGCAAAACAATTTCAAAACCAGGGCTTATCTCTCGGCGATCTCATCAATGAAGGAAATATTGGCTTAATAAAAGCCGCTGAAAGGTTTGATGAAACCCGTGGATTCAAATTCATCTCTTACGCTGTGTGGTGGGTTAGACAATCTATTATGCAGGCAATTGCAGATCAATCTAGAGTTGTACGACTTCCTTTAAACCGAGTCGGTAATCTTACAAAGATCAGCAAAGCTTACAGAGATCTTGAACAGGAATATGAAAGAAAGCCAACAACGGATGAGCTTGCGCAGATTCTTGATATGACCTCTGATGAAGTTGCTTATGCACTTCAGATTGCTGGAAGACAAGTATCAATGGATGCGCCCTTAAAAGAAGGTGATGACGGAAAAAATTCGTTAGTTGATATTCTTCCCAATGAAGAGCAGCCTTTGCCGGATAAGACATTAATGACCGAATCTTTGAAAAAGGAAGTAGCAAATGTTCTCTCAACTCTCTCAGAAAGAGAAGCAGAAGTAATAAAATTATACTTCGGAATTGATGGAGATCATTCAGCTACTTTAGAAGAGATTGGCGAAAGATTTAATCTTACACGTGAACGCGTGCGACAGATTAAAGAAAAAGCTTTAAGAAATTTAAGGCAATCAAAAAGAAGCGGCAGACTGAAAGCTTATTTAGGATAAACTGTTCAACGACAGTCTGATAAATTATTCAGGTTATAGAGCCCCGATTTATCGGGGCTTTTGTTTTTTAAACATTTCTGTTTAAAATTATTCTTAGCGACTTTGCGTCTCCGCGTGAAACTTTTTTTAATTTCTCGCAAAGACGCTAAGACGCAGAGTAAAAAAATTTAAACTCTGTTTCCAATCGCTTATAAAATCATTTAACCGCTTATCTAAAATTTAACTTAAATTATTTCATAAAACGTAACTTTCGGATGTAAAAAATGATCTAATGGTAAAAAGCCAAATGATATGCAGAAACATTTACTGATATTTTTAGTTTTAATTTCCACGTGTTTACTTCTTGCATCAGAAAATAAAAATCTTGGGAAAGCTCTACGATTAATAAAAGTTAACACAGAGATTACGGTCGACGGCAAGGTTGATGAGGTTTGGTCATTTGCAGATTCAACAATTAACTTTTTTCAATTTGATCCATATTACAATCAGCCAACATCTGTTAAAACAGTTGCAAAAGTTTTAACAACTGACGAATCTCTATTTTGTTTAATGATATGTTATGATGATAAAAAATATATTCAGGCAAATGCAGGTATGCAGGATGGTTATACCGGCGATATAGTTTCTATTATGCTCGATACCTTTAATGACAAGCAAACTGCTTACAAATTTGCCATAAATGCTTCAGGGGTAACTGCCGATTCCCGAATGCTCGATGATGCACGTAACCGGGATTACAGCTGGGATGGAATCTGGGAGGGAACATCTAAAATTTATGATTGGGGTTACGTAGTTGAAATGAAAATTCCTTACAAATCTATAAAATACGATAATTCACTAACTGAGTGGGGATTAGATTTTGATCGATGGCGATCTTACAATAAAGAAGATATTTACTGGTGCGAGTATGAACAAAGCGAAGGACAAAGAATTTCTAAATTCGGTAAACTGATATTTGAAAATTTTAATCCTTCGGTTACCGGATTAAATCTTGAAGTTTATCCTGTCGGACTTTCCAAAATAAAATACCTCGGCAACAATAAATATGATTTTGATCCAACTGTTGGGTTGGATATTTTTTATAACCCATCAGAACAACTGACATTTCAATTAACTGCTAATCCTGATTTTGCCCAAATTGAAGCAGATCCGTTTTCATTTAACATCAGCCGGTATGAATCTTACTTTTCTGAAAGACGCCCGTTTTTTACTGAAGGAAACGAAGTGTTTAATCCTGCTGGAAGACAAAATAACTCCGGCTTTTATAGACCTCTTGAACTTTTTTATTCAAGACGAATAGGAAAACAATTACCCGGTGGAAAAGAAGTTCCGTTAATCTTTGGAACAAAAGCTTTTGGCAGATACAATGATTGGGAGTATGGCGGATTTGTTGCCATGACTGGTGAAACGGATTACGTTGATGATGGAGAAGATTTAATAGAAGCCCAGGCTTATTTTGGTTCTGGAAGAATTAAAAAACAGATTCTTGATAATTCATCTATCGGTGTATTAATGGTTGGCAAGCAAACAAAAGAAAACACTTACGGTGTTCTTGATATTGATGGTGCTTTTAGAGGGGCAGACTGGCAATTAGCTTATCAGTTTGCAAGATCATTTAATAATTCTGATGGCGATTATGCAGCATCTGTAGGTTTCAATGGCATCAGCGACACGTGGGGCAACCTATTTCGTATCAGGGCAATAGGAAATAATTTTGATGTTAAACAGATTGGTTATGTCCCCTGGAAAGGAACTCTTTCCAGCCTTGCACTTACAGGTCCGATATGATATTTCGATGATGGTGCTATTAGAAATATATTTGTTTACTTCGGTCCAATTATAGAATATGAACACGAAGATCTCTATACAGACCGCGGAGCTGTGCTTGGATTTAATATGCAGTTTAGAGATGGATGGGGTTATGAAATAAATGGTTCCTATGCTAAAAGTAAAGATGAAAATATAGTTTATAATTCCTACAGTATTAATTTAAGCTCATGGTTTAACGTTTCACAAAAATGGAGTGCAAATCTCTGGGGAGGTTATGAACATACTTATAATTTTGGAAGAGATTACCTTGCATTTTATTCCTGGTTTGGAGGATATGTGGAATGGAAGGCTTTGGATGTTCTTGAAATAGGTACTTCTTACGATATGTTTATTGAAGGAAATCCTGATGGTAACATTGAAGATATAACTTACAATGCTCGTCCCTTTTTCTCATTAACACCAATCAACAATTTAAACTTTAGAGTTTATGTTGATAATGTTTTTGTTCGTTCATCAGATAGAATGGAAAGAATTATTGCCGGATTTTTATTTAGCTGGAATTTTTTACCAAAGAGCTGGATATATTTTGCAATAAATGAATTTCAGGATAGAAGCGAAGAATATGATTCAAATAATAATGTGCTGCCAAACAGAATGCACACAACAGATCGAGCAGGAGTTTTTAAGATAAAGTATTTGTATTACTTCTAACAGATTAGAAAATTCTTCCTGGTACGGACTTGCTTATTAGGTACAGTTTGAGATTAACGTCAAAACTTTTAATATTGCGTTATTAAAAACAGAAGCTGTTTATACCAGAGCTATAGGTACTACATACCATTCTATAAAATTTATTAATTCAATCGGAGACCGTTATGCCAGTAAAACCTAGCGAAAAAGAAGAAGAATATTTTGCAAGATTGGAATTTGAAAGAAAAAAGAAACAGGAAGAAGAATCACGCATTAAATTAGAAAATGCTGAAAAAGAAAGACTCAAAAACCTTCATCATATGCATTGCCCAAAATGTGGAATGAAACTAATAGAAATTAATTATAAAGATATTCAAGTTGATAAATGTTCGTCTTGCGAAGGTGTCTGGCTTGATGCGGGTGAACTTGAGGCAATTTCCAAACTTGAAAAGGGTAAGCTCGATAAATTGTTTGGAGTTTTTAAAAAATAAATTATAGTATAGAAGTGAGGAATACGACACAAACAACAATTTACTGCCAAACAGAATGCACACAACAGATCGTGCGGGAGTTTTTAAGATTAAGTATCTGTTTTACTTCAAAACAAAAAAAGGCGATTTGCAAAATCGCCTTATTTGAAAATTATCATTAAACATTGAATGTTATTTTAACAGTATCATCATCACAGTAAGAAATACTATAATAAAGAATGAACGTTCTAAATGTTGCATTAGAAAACAATTGGTTAATGTTTTTTCATTTTCATTATCATTTCTTTAGCATACTCATTTCCTGGATCTAGCTTAAGTGACATCTCATAATTTTTTATTGATAATTCTTTTTCACCATTTTTCATATAGGCCTCGCCTAAACTGTCATAAACATTCGAAGATTCAGGATATAACTCTACATTCTTTTTAAAGATATCAATTGCGTCTTTAATTTTATTTAGAGATAATAAATTATAACCGGCACTGTTTAAATCGTTTTCAGCACTTTCCTCTTTCTCATTATAAAGCGTGGTATTTACAGCCGCTAAATAAACGATCTTCCACAAGTTATCTTTCTTTTCAAGAAACCTTACTTCTCTGCTTTTATAAAGTTTTTCTTTGTAGCGAAATGATTCGATATACGAAACCCAGGCACAATCTTTAAAAGTTCTGATATTCCACTCGGACCAATTTAAATCCTCAATTAATGACGACATATTGTTTTTAATATCTGTCTTAATGTGTATGCTTATTGAATCCCATCCCATATCTTCAAAATAATAATATGGCCCGGGATACATTCTCAAAATATATTTTTCATGGGCCATGCATTTGCCATTCCTTCATAATTAGTATTTACCCAGCTGTTAGTTTCACTCATTATAACTGATTTTATTGCCTCTTCTTCTGAAGAAGAATTTTGGTTTTGCGTAAATGCATATCCTGCAAAAAATATTTGAAGAAAAATTACGATTAGAGAAATTCTTTTTAACATAACAAATACCTTTCTTAATAAATTAATTTTAGTGATTCTGACCACTTGATTTTAACGTAGAAGAATCATCTTCTTAGTTTGAAGGAAGTCTCCGGCTTCTATCTTATAGAAATATACACCGCTCGATAGTTCAGAAGCATTGAAATCTATTTCATATCTCCCGGCTTCTTTTTCTTCCTGAACTAATTCAGTAACTAAACTTCCTAATGGATCAAATACTTTTAGAGTAACAAATGATTTTTCAGGAATTGAATAACTGATTTTAGTTGAAGGGTTAAACGATGGGTTAAATGGATTCGGATAATTCTGTTCTAAAGAAAAAGACACCGGCGCTGCATCAACTTCAATTTCATTTGAGTATTCAAATGTTCCGTCAAAATCAATTTGCTTAAGTCTGTAGTAATACTTTCCCATGGTAATATTTTTATCAATGAAAGTATACTCCTGTCTTTCAGTTGTTGTGCCTTTACCTTCAACAAATCCAATCAGAACAAAATCTGAACTTTCTTTTCTGCGTTCTATTTCAAATATTCTGTTGTTTAATTCAGTTGCGGTGGACCAGTTGAGAGTTACATTTCCATCAATACTACCACCTGTAAATGATGTTAGTTCGACAGGAACAATCTGAATAGTTTGACGACTTTTCAAAATCTCCCCTAAGGATGATACTGAATACGCTATGATAATATTATCATATCGGATATTATCTATCTCTTTAATATATTAATGGAGCAGTATTTTGTGATTCCCAGGACAATCCACCATCATCACTTCTTAAAATGTTTTTATTTGAAAAACTGTTTTCAGCACAAATAAACACTATATTTGTTCCTGATACCCAGGACGCATTACAAAAGCCTGAAATATCTGAAAGTGTATTTACTGTTTCCCAATTCATCCCACCATCTGTTGTCCGTTTTATATTCGGGAGATAATCAATTGAAATCATAATCCCGGTAAGTTTATCATCATTGAAAACAATGTCTTCCCCTAGCCCATAATTAAATAATGGCATAGTTTCGCCGCCTGTATACCAATTATTTCCTCCATCACTTGTTATATAAGAGTCAGCAGTATTTGTGTTAATATTAATTAACTGAAATCCGTAGAATTGCGCATCAATAGCAAATGCTGCATTTAATAATCCGAAATTATTCATCACTCCCGGAGGATTTGTCAATATCCAATCAACTCCTCCATTTGTAGTTTTAAACAAATAAAATGGATTACCGGCTCCGTCAGGAGGATCACTCAGATGCTAATCCAAATTGCGGGTCCAGATTTGGAAAAGACTATATCATCGAAAAATCCAAAAGTCCCCCCTGTTGAATCTATTAATATCCAGTTTTGACCGGCATCAGTTGTTTTAAACAATTTTGCATTTCCTCCTGCATAATTATTGCTGCCAACATCCGCAACAAACGCAGTTAAAGAATCTTTTGCCGCTAAGCATGTCAGAAAAAATGGAAGCCCTTGCGTTGGAATCGATGTCCAGTTTACTCCTCCATCAACTGATCGGTACAGAACAGGGGTAGCTGTAAAATCTCCTGTTGCCCAAATAACATTCGAATCAACTACAGAAATTCTGGCAAAGCCAAGGTTTGGCAATTCCCAACCTGTGACCATTGAGGAAAAGAGAGACTACAAAAAAACACTAAGTATAAAAACAGGAAACAGTATTTTGAAGTTTTCATTTCAGACTCCTTGATTATTGAAATAAATTATTTGTAATTAAGAACAAGGCAGGGATGGAACTCCCTGCCTTAAGTCGCTCGGGCCCAGCTAAGCTTGCCTCCTCATCTTAGCAAAATCATCTTCTTAGTTTGAACAAAATCTCCAGCGTCTATTTTGTAGAAGTATACTCCACTCGATAGTTCAGAAGCATTAAAATCAATTTCATATCTTCCTGATTCTTTTTCTTCACCAACTAATTCTGAAACTATACTTCCCAATGGATCAAAGACTCTTAGGGTTACAAAAGATTTGTGAGGAATTGAATAACTGATTTTTGTTGTTGGGTTGAACGGATTGGGATAGTTCTGCTCTAAAGAAAAAGAAACCGGCGCCGCATCAACTTCAATTTCATTCGAGTATTCAAATGTTCCATCAAAGTCAACTTGCTTTAATCTGTAAAAGTGTTTTTCTGCAGAGATGTTTTGGTCAATGAAAGAATATTCCTGCCTTTCAGTTGTTGTACCTTTACCCTCAACAAATCCAATTGTGATGAACTGACCATCAACTGCTCTTCTTTCAATCTCAAAACCTCTGTTATTGATTTCAGTTGCGGTAACCCAGTTAAGAATAGCCTGACCGAGAGGATTAACACTTGCTGTGAAGGAGGTTAATTCGACCGGTACTACTACATTATTCCATTTAGTTTGGGCAGCATCCGTATTTGCTTGCAAATCTGCTAAATTAGTTCCTGCAACAACACCAAAACCTACTTTTACAGATTCTCCGTTTCCTAAGTTATATGGACCAGCTCCAATAAAAGATCTATAATCGCCGTTTGTTGTAATTGGTTCGTTTAGAAATGTTGAGATCCAGTGGAAGACTGAATCACGAACTGGGCCTGATCCTCCAGTACCAAATGCACTATTGGTTGTTACCCTGGCACCTGCTAATCCATTAAAATCAACAAAACCATAGTATCTTGTATCGGCTGCACCACCATTTTCATATTGATAAGCAAGATTTCGTGCAGGATCATAACCGCCCTGATTTAGAAAGTAGTTTGCTAAGCCTACATCCCAATCTGCACAAACACCAGCATATAAACCGATTATTGTACTGCCTGAATTATTTGTAATTGTATAATGTAAAAAAACATAATCATCATTAGTGTTTGAGAGAGATGTTTGAACTACAGATAAACCAATTAAATTAGCAACAGGAGCGTTAGCATCATTATAGGTTGCGGTTGCAATTTGGTTAAAATTTGGATCTGATGAAAAGCTGCTAAACGGAACTGTAGTTACCCAATCCTGCATGATAGGTACACCACCATCTGTGAAACTGCCAACTAAACCAACAGTTTTTGTTAGAGAATATCCCGCTACAAAACCGCCAGTATACAAAGCATCAGGTCCGCCGGTGAATATAACACCAGAACCTGTAGTCGCACTCCAGTTGTGTCCGATATAACTATTATCATAGATTGAAACTGCAATTGTTCCGGTATTATGAGTTAAAATATTTTGTGCAAATGAAATTTGCATTAGTATAAAAGAAACAAGTACTATTGCAGCAAATTGTATTTTAGAAACTAACATAGTAACTCCGTTTTAAATTGTTAAATAATTTGTTTAGAACATTACCGATACCATCCTTCAAAAGGATAGTATCGGTTTGTCTAATACTTCATCTCAATAAGATCATTTTCTTAATTTCAGAAAAATCCCCAGCTTCTATTTTATAGAAGTACACGCCGCTTGATAAATCAACTGCGTTAAAATCTAATTCATATCTTCCTGATTCTTTTTCTTCACCAACTAATTCTGAAACTATACTTCCCAATGGATCATATACCTTTAGGGTTACAAAAGATTTATGAGGAATTGAATAACTGATTTTTGTTGATGGATTAAATGGATTGGGATAATTCTGTTCTAAAGAAAAAGACACAGGCGCTGCATCAACTTCAATTTCATTTGAGTATTCAAATGTTCCATCAAAGTCAATTTGTTTTAATCTGTAGTAATACTTTCCCGTGGTAATATTTTTATCAATGAAAGTATATTCCTGCCTTTCAGTTGTCGTACCTTTACCTTCAACAAATCCAATTAAAACAAAATCTGAATTTTCTTTTCTGCGTTCTATTTCAAATGTCCTGTTGTTTAATTCAGTTGCAGTAGACCAGTTAAGAGTTACATTTCCATCAACGCTACTGCCTGTAAATGATGTTAGTTCGACGGGAACAACTATGCTGAAAAATTCAAGTATTCTATTTAAAAGTTCTACGCGGGTATTGGGAGTGCTACTGTCATTCAGTTTTCCCAAAGCATAAGAAAAACAAAATGTTCTTTGACCAAAACTACCGATATTTTGAATGGCAACATCGCCAACAGTTGTTTCATTAAAAGCTATCTGCCCTGTGGAATTCGGTACATAAGTATCAATCCAATAATTATCTAGCTGTGATGAAGATGTAAATAGCATCCCTTCTGTGAGCGTTCCTGATTGACCTGCTAAATTCGTAACCGGTGTATTATTCTCAATACCATCTGAAGAACTGGCAATACCGAATAAACTAAGCAAAGTATTATTCCAGGACTGCTCATAACCTAGTGCTTCTCCTCCTTCTAAATAAAGAAAACCTCCGTTCTCTAAATACTCTTGAACTGTTGCTGCTTTGTTATTTGAAAAAGAAGAGGACTCATAAGCATTTCCGAATGATAAAAACACAGCATCAAATCCATTCAATGGATGCAGCAATTCTTCAGAGGTTAAATAAATTACGTCTTTACCGACTGATTGTAAATAATCTTTAATAAATAAACCGCTGTAGCTGGCTCCATTCGGCTGACCTTCCCAAACTAAAATACTTCCGGGATTAACGGCAACTACATAATCAATTTTTGTTAATGTATTTGTATTCGTTCCGTCAGAGACTGTTAAAGTTACAGCATATTTGCCAGCATCTGTATAAGTCCAGGTTGGATTTTGTTCAGTCGCATCTGTTATACCATCTTCATTAAAATCCCACGCCCAGGATGTAATTACGGTTGGAGAGGCAATGGATATATCTGAAAACTGAACTAACAAAGGCGGCTGTCCGGCGGTTATATTAGAAGCAAAATCCGAGCGGACAGAATACACACCAACAGCATTCCATGCTTCAATAACGGATAAATATTGCTGCGATCCTAACCCAAATAAATCAGCTGCAGCATTTATAGAACCGGCACGGGCATTATGAAAATTTGAAGTTGGTGTTAAATAAACTGTTAGGTTGCGGTAAGCAATTTTAGAAGCATCATCTATTCCAATGCCCGTTACAGAATAGGGATCTCCATTATCATTTGAACCTGTTCCACCCACTGACAAAAGATAAAACCAAAAATTTTGTACACCACTGTTTGTATGAACTTCCTGAGTTTGAAAATCCCAATTCGTACCTTTATAAGTATCAGGCTGCCAAGCTAAATTGGGATTTTCCATTGATCTGACTACAAAAGGCGCTTGTAGTGTAATATCTTCTCCAATCAACCAATCTGCTGTTGATCCTTCAAGATAAAATTCAACTGCTGTTCCAAATACATCACTGAAAGATTCATTCAAAGCACCTGGTTCATTAGCATAAACTAAGTTTGCAGAATATTGAGTTACTCCGTGAGTCAATTCATGTCCAACCACATCAATACCCACAAGCGGTGAAAACCAAAATCCATCGCCATCTCCATATGTCATTCTGGTTCCATCCCAAAATGCATTATTATAATTAACATCAAAACTTACATAACTGAAGAGAGTTGCTCCTGTGTTATTATAACTATTCCTATTATGGATAGTCAAGTAATAATCATACGTCCCTTCAGTTGCCCAATGAACACTTACTCCGGCCTGATCATTCTGGTCAGTGAAATTAATATCCGGATCAATATAATCTACGGCAGTATTATAGTTTGTTCCATTTTGCATATTAAAAGTTTGTATCCCACCACCTGTTCCGTATTCCCTCAGGCGATATTCACCGGCAAAACTATCAACGATAATATTTACGGTTCCATTATATAAAGATGTGCCTGTTCCAGGAACATCAGCATCGTGAATCCGGTTTACTTTATTTACAATTTCACCGGTTAATGCATCTACATCAACATAATTCCTGCTTAGTGGTTTCTCTGCGTAAATATCGAATCGATAAGCTAAATCTAAATTATTTTTACCCAATTCTTCGGAGCCGCTTGTTAGAACTAATTTATCATTTGGATAAAATGTTGCATCAGGATTTTTTTGTTCATTCTTAAGGAAAGTCTCATTAGAGGGGATTTCCCATTTATAAATCTCAGCCCCAATATTATCCAGTGCCGATTGCAAAGCGGATTGCTTTGTAATTAATGGAGAAACATCCATTTCAATTTGGTGAACCGTTTTTCCATTAGCATAATGGATAACTCCATTTTTTTCATGAAGTTATTAATTGGGCATTAAGAACTTCAACTCCTTTATAAAATTCGTTAAATCGATAATGAGCTTGACCAAGCTGATCAGTAAACTCCTGTACCTGTACAAATTCATAATCATTTGTTAAACCAAAAAAAGCTTTGTACTGATTAAAGAAATTTGTTTTAGTTACAGATGAGCCTTCATTAAATCTTATTTCAACGGGGGAAAGTCCATCAATGTCAAAAACAATTTCTGCGTTTCCAAAATCATTTTGATTTTTCTTTTGTGAATAAGAAAAGAAACTTATCAGAATAAAAAAGATAAAGACTGCTAATACAATTTGTTTACTAATAGATTTTCATAACTATTCCTTTATATCGATTATTAAAAATTATTTAGTACTCTCACACTAACTTTAGAGATTAGTGCGATCAGTTAAGCCATCAATTCACACTGGTGGATAAGTCAAAGTGTCTTCGGGCATACTAACCTATTTAACACTTAAATCATTAGAAGATGACAACCACTTTGCATTTAATCCTACGCCATCTGTCGTTACAAGAAACCTGCATACTAGTGCCAACCCATCGTTTCTATCAAGCACAGGGAAAGATTTTTCCAGTATGTATATGCCATCTTCTGAAACGTAAAAAACATCTTCTGATTCTGATGAAATAGTCCAGCTATTACGCCCGGGTAAATCAGGATCTGTTAAAATTGCATCTACAGAGAGATTGAGATGAACATTATACTGCGGTGATGGAGGTTTCGGATCGAACAAGACTAACTCGTGTGAATAGTTAATATTCCCTTCAATGGAATAGTAGGAATTGAAACCACCATGATGAACTAAAATACCATCAAGAGGTATCGTGCCGCCAGAAGAAATTCCTTCCTGGTTTTGAGATTTGTTTATTGATTCAGTTGAAATAGGTTCAGTTATAGAATTTTCCTGACAGCCTATTACAAATAGAACTGAGAAAACAATGAGTGAAAAAAGTAACTTTTTCATGACGCACTCCTTTTTTATTTGATATTATTAATTATTCGTTTGATTTGCGGTGATATCATTTATATCTGGCAGCTTAAGCCACATTGCGGCTAATTCAATACTACTTGTTGTCAAATTGAATCTGCACATTAAAACCATTCCGTCCGTTCTTCCTTGAATTGGAAAAGATTTTTCAAGTAAGTAACTGCCGTCGGCATCCTCAGACATATAAATAATGTTATTTGTTTCGATTGAAATGGTCCCGACAGAGATGCCTGTAGTTGGTGGTTCACAAACAGTACAAAAGTCTGTTAAATTAGCAGTGATTGAAAGATCAAGAGAAATTAAAAATTGAGGGTTTGGTGGGATTGGATCAAGAATTTGTAATGTCTGTTGATACTGAATCTCTCCATCAATTATATAATATGAATTCATAACCGGGTATGGGTTTTGAAGCATCCCTTCGAGTGTTATTATACCGCTGTTAACAAGGGGATCAGAGGTTTTTTGAATATCACCCTTTTGGTCAAATTGTACAGGATCAGTTGTAGAATTTTCCTGGCATCCTATTACAAATAGAACTGAGAAAAAAACGAGAGAAAAAAGTAACTTTTTCATGGTGCGCTCCTTTTTATTTATTGATGAACATTGATTTCAGAAAGGCTGATAGCTTTATGCAAAAATCTCATCACCAATAAACGAAATAATGGAGGGCACTATATAGTAACTATGTAACTTCTGCTTGCAGCATTGTTTCAAATGTTTGGATTTATGTTACATTGGTTTGCACTTATGTTACATTGTGCAAAATTGGACTGATTTGTGTGGATTAATTAAAGATAGGAGTAATCTTGTGTCAATGATTTGAAAAATGTTTTCAGTTGATTAAATCACTCGGAGGATAACCAAATTCTTCTTTGAAGCAGCGTGTAAAATACTGGGGACTTGAGAAACCAACAGAGTAAGCAATCTCTGAAATATTCCCTTTTTGTTCTTCGATCATCCTCTTTGCTTTATTCAATCTCACTGATCTTAAATAATGACTGGCTGATTTTCCTGACAATGCTTTGAGTTTCCTGTGTAACTGCACCCGGCTCATTCCTACTTCCTTCCCAAACTGTTCAATGCTGAAATCTTCTTCAGATAAATGATGCTCAATCACTTCTATAACCTTATTCATAAACTTCTCTTCAAGATTGCTAAGCTTTTTCTCTTCACCTCTTTTGGGAGTAACAAAATCTTTGCTGCCGTATTTCTCCTGAAGTTTTCTGCGGATGTATTATAAGGTTCTTTATTCTTATATGCAGTTCTTTTGTATCGAATGGCTTCGTCAGATAATCATCCGCACCGGTTTCCAATCCTTCAATCTTACTTTCCTGTCCGGATTTTGCTGTCAGTAGAATTATCGGGATGTGACTTGTCTTCTCATCATTTTTGAGAATCCTGGTTAGTTCATTCCCATCTATCTTTGGCATTGTTATGTCGCTGATAATAAGATCAGGAATTATTTTTTCTGCTTTTCTAATTCCCTGTTCTCCGTTAGCTGCTTCAGCAATTTCAAATTCATTCCCCAATGAATCTTTAATGAAATCTCTTACATCCGCATTATCTTCCACAACAAGAATAATCATTTTATCTTTTGTTAATTCAACGTCATTTAGTGATCTTGTAATAAAGAATCTATTTTGAACACATCACCCACAACTAGTTCAGGAAGATTCTTCTCCTGTTCAAGCGGAGACAGAACGACGGTCTCTTCAACAATTTCCTCTTCATTAAGGTGATCCTTCCCCGCAGCAATTCTATTATAAACTCGCTGCCTTCTCCTAATTTGCTGGTAACATTGATACTTCCATGATGCAGTTCTACAAGTTCCTTTGTTAGTGCAAGCCCTATACCCGTTCCTCCATATTTCATCTTATCTGAGGTATCTACCTGATAAAACCTTTCGAATAATTTGGTGAGCCCTTCTTCCGGAATTCCAATTCCGTTATCACTTACTTTTATTTCGATAAACCCGGCTCTGGGGGGTGTTTTAGTTTCTTTAATTGATATTTCAATCACTCCATCCTCTGAAGTAAATTTTAATGCATTTGACAATAAGTTGGATAGAATTTTAAGCATCTTCTCTTTATCAAAATATATTTCAATATTTTCTTTTTCGGAAACAACTTTAAGCATAATGTCTTTCTGTTCGGCAAGCGACTCAAATGACATTGTAATTCCTCTTACATACGAAACTATATTACTTAACGATGCTTCAAGTTTTAATTTTCCAGCTTCAAGCTTTGACAGGTCAAGAAGCTGGTTGATAAGACCCAGCAAACGGATAGCATTCTGCCTTATTAATCCCGCTTGTTTAGTTAGTATTTTCGTTTGGCGATTCAGCTAATAATTTATCTGCCGGACCCAAAATAAGAGTAAGCGGAGTTCTGAACTCGTGAGAGATATTTGTGAAGAAACGGGATTTTAGCTGTGCAATTTCTGCTTCCTTCATTTTTATAATTGCTTCCCGCTGCATCTGTGAATTTTTTATTATTTGACCTGCCTGTACAGCAATGATCGAAAGTAATGTTAACTCATTTTCAGAAAAAGATTTTCTATTTTTTTTATTGATCATAAGGATTATACCGATGATCTTTCCCTCGAACCAAACAGGTGAACATAAAACAGAGTGAATATCTCTTTTTTCTTCTTCAGTTGACTTAAATCTTTTATCGTTAGACAAATTTTCAATCAGCAGTGGTTTTTCGTTCAATAATACCCAGCCGGTAATATTATTGCTTATATGGTATGAATGTTTTAGTCTGCTAGTATCATCCTGCTTTATGAAAGTATTAAAAATATCTTTCTGAGGAGTAACAAGATATATTAAACCCTGTTCTGCTTCGACTGACTTAATAATTTTTTGAACAATTATATTAAGAGTCTGATCTATATTGGATGCCTTCCCCGCAGCAACTGCAATTTCATTTAAGATTTTAAGTTCTGCTACAGCATTTTGAAAGCCACTTAATTCATCTTCAAGCTGCTTGATTCTTTCTTCATATTTATCAGTTTTGTTTTTCATAATAAATTAATTATTAAATTTAATCAGTATTAAAAGAGATTGCTTATTGCCTACTGCAGACTGGCTACTGGACTCACTCCACATCTGGGTCAAAATTTTCTATCATCCATATATCAGAATTGGTTTCCTGTAATGCGCAGACAATTGTCTTTCCGTCCGCCGTTATATCAATATTCAAAATAGTTTAGCTTACCCGAAGGCAGAGTATAAATAACTTTAGTTAAGGATGTATTTGCATTTACCATTAAGATTTCTGCAGGAGTTTTATTATAATCTATTGCATAAATCCATTTACTATCTTTAGACCATTTTAAAGGAAGATTAATCCCTTTTAGTAATAATTTTTGAGATGAATCTTTACGAGAAATAATCCAAACTCCTCTTATCAATTCCTCTACGATTCCAATGCACGGCTATATTTAAATTATCAGGGGACAACCGAGGATTGAAACATCCATCCGACACTATCATTTGAAACAAATAATTTATTTTCTTGTGTAACTGGATTAAATATATAATAATTCCGATTTCCTGATTTATGGACAAAAATTTCTAAATCCGATTCCCAATAAGCATCGGCCCCAACAGTAATATTTTTAAAAATAGTGGGGGTGCCACCTTCAGATGAAACTTTACAAAACTTTGGCCATCAATAAAAGCAATTTCTTTACCATTAGGACTCCAGCTTGGACTGTAACAAACAGAATTTAAAAATGTAAGCTGTTTCATAGAATCTCCACTGATGGACATTTTGAAAATATTGTCTTTATGGATAAAAGTTATTCCCTCTCCATTGTGTGATATCATAGGCATTCTATATATAGAAGTACCCGTGGTCAATTTTTTTGATTGAAATAGATTTGTTCTTTCATTATAAATAAACCTCCATATATTAGAGAAAGAATTATCTTTTGTATAACATAGTTTTTTGTTATCACTTGTAAGAGAGAAACCAATAGCTTGTAAACCAGCTTGAATAACCTTTGGTGTTCTATCTGAAGTGCCTGAAGATACTTCTATCTTCATTAAATCATTAGTCGTTTTATTTAATTGAAGATAATAGATGTAATTCCCATCCGGAGACCATCGTGGTGAGTAAATGCTTTTTTTCTCGAGAATCTTTCGCTGTTCGGTGCCATCTGTTTTTATTGTCCATATTGCATAATTGTCTATATCATCACTTGCAAGATATAGTATTTTATCACCCCTCGGAGACCAATCTATATCATTAAGATAGGTTAAAGGATCCGGTCGTTTCTATTGTTTTTACAACTTCATCTGTTTCCCGTTTAATAATATTAATACTTTTATATGAGAGTGAAATTCCTGCTATTAAATTTCCATCCGGCGACCAACATCCATATCTGAATAAATTTAAGTTTTTGAGCTTTGCCACCAAGCTTAGGTATTATATAACTTGAAGCAGAAGAGTTAATAAAATAGGCAGAAAAAAATATTTCATTACCGTTCGGGGACCATCTTAAACTAGAGACCCAACTTAATCCTTTATAAATCTCGATTGACTGCTCCCCTGAATTATCTTTTACATAAATACTTTTTTCATTTCCTTCACCAGCTACATAAGCAGTAAACTGACCATCAGGCGAAATCTGAGATATATCAAACAACCATCCATCTCCTGTAAAAATAAATATTTCCATCAAAGGTTAGTTGTGTATGCTTCGGTGGTTTATTTTTTTTGTTGGATTATTTAGGAAATAAATACTTACTGCAGTACTAAGAACTACAAAAGCAACGAGAAATTATTATTGGGATTTTTGTTTTTGATTTTTTAGTTCTTCTCTTGTCAATCCTATGTTCACCGCTTTCTTTTTCTCTTCTTAAATCTGAAAGCAGTTCATCTATGTGCTGGAATCTTGTTTCGGGGTCTTTATCCAATGATTTATCTATTATTCTCTGGAATCCTTCACTAATATTTGCCTTGTATCTTGCTAATGGTTCCGGTGACTGGTTGATTATTGAATAAAACAGACTCGCATCGTGCTCTCCCTTAAATGGATACTTTCCTGTTATCATCTCATATAGTATTACTCCGAATGACCAGATATCCGAACGGTGATCTACATTTGATTCCTTATCTGTTCCGGGGACATATACTTTAACGTACCTACTGTTGAATCCTGTTTGGTTATTCCTCTGCTTACATTCTTTATCTTGGCTAATCCGAAGTCAACTATCTTTACTTTTCCTTTTTCATCTATAAGTATGTTTTCTGGTTTTATATCTCTGTGTGTTATTCCTTTGCTGTGTGCTTCATTTAGTCCTTCACATATCTGTACTGAGATATCTGTTATTCTTTCTATTGTAAGCTCATCACTATTTATCAGTTCTCTGAGAGTTTTACCTTCAACATACTCCATCGCTATGAAGGTTTTGTTTTCGTGAACTCCTACATCATATATGGTTACTATATTCGGATGGCTTAATGAACCTGCAGATTGTGCCTCTCTTTTGAATCTTAAATTTATCTCCGGATCATTCATCATATCGGGCGGTAAGAACTTTAACACCGCTTTTCTGTTAAGTTCTAAATCTTCGGCAAGGTATAATACACCCATCCCGCCTTGTCCAACCTGGCTGATAATTTTATAAGTGAGAAATAATTTTGTTAATCATTCTACTTCAGGTTCAGTTACTTGAAATGTGAAATATTTTATTTATTCTGCTTGTAACTACTTTATTCCCAAATTCAAGATGAAGTCCGCACGCAGCAACTATGTTATTTTTAATAATACTTCCGCCCCACGTACAGCCGTTGATTGTAGTCGTTACCGGAGATAAATTATTTTTATCAAACCACCCTCCTGAAACTAAGTATTGTTCCTGTTCCTGAACTTTAATCAGATATACTGCGTTATTAGTTTTTAAAATAATAGTATCACCAACCTTCAAGCTGCTTTTATGAATCTGGTTAAGGGTTTGGCTCTCTTCAGCAATATCTGTCAATGTGCAATTCATTTTGCTCTGTATTTGTTCATTAATAAAATTTTATAGTTTATCTTTTTATTTCAACCTCACCCTTTTTCCCTCTCCTTACTAAGGAGAGGGGTTGGGGAGAGGTTTACTCCACATCCGGGTCAAAATTCTCCATCATCCAAATATCCGAATTAGTTTCCTTGATTGCACAAACAATAATCTTCCCGTCACGTGAGATATCAATATCCCAGTAGGGGTCTATTTCTCCCGGGGGAAAAACATATATCAATTTAGTTAAACCTGTATTTACAGATACTATTAATATCTCCTGAGGAGTTTTATAATAATGACTAATTGCATAAATCCATCTACTATCTTTAGACCATCCTAATGGAAAAATATAATCTCTTAAAATAAATTTTTGCGATGAGTCCTTATTAGAAATTATCCAAATACCATTCTCACTTTCATTATTTTGGAGACGGTTCCAGAATACTGCTATGTTGCTACTATCCGGAGATAAGCGCGGACTTGACATCCACCCGACGCTGTCATTTGAAACAAACAAATTGCTTTCCAAGGTGAGAAGATTAAATCTGTAATAATTACGATTTCCTGGTTTATGATAAAAAATCTCTAAATCAGATATCCAAAAAATATCGTCGCCAGTTGTTGTGTTTTTAAAGACAGTGGGGGCTCCACCGTTTGATAATACTTTTGCTAATTTTGAGCCTAGGCGAAAAGCAATTTCTTTACCGCTAGGACTCCAGCTTGGGCTTCTGCATTCAGAATTTAAGAATGTCACTTGTTTCAATGAATCACTATTAATAGCCATTTTAAAAACATTGTTGTTGTGGACAAGGGCTATTTCTTTACCATCCGGTGATATCTTGGGCATTTCAAATAAAGAAGTCCCTTCAGTAATTTTTTTTGGTTGGAATAGATTGGTTCTTTCATTATAAGTAAACTTCCAAAGATTTGAAAAAACATTATGCTTCGTATAAAGCAGTTTTTTGTTATCGCTTGTAATAGAGAACCCATATGCTTGTAAGCCGCTCTGAATAACATTTGGTATTTCATCTGAAGTGTTTGTAGATATTTCTAACTTCATTAAATCTTGTGTAGGCCCATTCTCTTGGAGGTAATAAATATGATTTCCATCGGGAGACCAACGCGGACAATGAATACTTTTAGTTTCTTCGAGAATCTTTCGCTGCAGCGTGCCATCGGATTTTATTGTCCAAACTATATGTTTAAGTGTGTTATCATCAAAAGTAAGAAAGAGTATCTCGTTGCCATTTGGAGACCAATCTATATCAAAAAGCCAAGTAAATGATCCTTTCAATTCCATCATTTTTATAATTTCATTTGTTTCTCTCTTAATAATTTTAATTTCTTTCCCCTCGTATCCAATTGTAGCAATTAAGGTTTCATCCGGCGACCAGCATCCGAATGCATCAAACTGAAGTTCTTGAATCTTACCGCCAAGCTTCGAAATTATATAGCTTGAACGGGAAGAATTTTTAAAGGTAGCAGTAAAAAATATTTCTTTACTGCTCGGAGACCATCTCAGGGTAGGGACAGATCTTAATCCTTTAAAAATTTCAATCGCTTGCTCTCCAGAATTATCTTTCACATAAATACTTTTTTCGTTTACTTTGTCAATCACATAAGCGGTGAACTGTCCATCCGGTGAAATTTGAGACCTGTCATAAAAAAGTCCATCGAAATAAAAATAAATATTGCCTTCAAATGTTAATTGTGTGTGCTTCGGTGGCTTACCTTTTTTTGCTGGGTTATTTAACAAATATATACTTAATGCTGTGCTAAGAATTACAAAGGCAACGGCGGAAATTATTATCGTGATTTTAGTTTTTGACTTTTTAGTTCTTCTCTTGTCAACTTTATGCTCACCGCTTTCCTTTTTCTCTCTTCTTAAATCTGAAAGCAATTCATCTATGTGCTGGTATCTTGTTTCGGGATCTTTGTCCAATGATTTATCTATTATTCTCTGGAATGTTTCACTGATGTTTGCTTTGTATCTTGCCAATGGTTCCGGCGACTGATTTATTATTGAATAAAACAGACTTGCATCGTGCTCTCCCTTAAATGGATACTTTCCTGTGATCATTTCATATAGTATCACCCCGAATGACCAGATATCTGAACGGTGATCTACATTCTGATTCCTGATCTGTTCGGGTGACATATATTTCAGAGTTCCTACCGTTGAATCCTGTTTGGTTATTCCTCTGCTTACATTCTTTATCTTGGCTAACCCGAAGTCAACTATCTTAACCTTTCCTTTTTCATCTATCAGTATGTTTTCTGGTTTTATATCTCTGTGTGTTATCCCTTTGCTGTGTGCTTCATTTAGTCCTTCACATATCTGTACTGAGATATCTGTTATTCTTTCTATTGTAAGCTCATCAGTATTTATCAGTTCTCTGAGAGTTTTACCCTCAACATATTCCATTGCTATGAAGGTTTTCTTGTCCCCTTGGGAATTCTCGTGAACCCCTACATCATATATGGTTACTATATTCGGATGGCTAAGAGAACCTGCAGATTGTGCTTCTCTCTTGAATCTTAAGTTAATCTCGGGGTCATTCATCATATCTGGGGGAAGGAATTTCAGAACAGCTTTTCTGTTAAGTTCTAAATCTTCGGCAAGGTATAATACACCCATCCCGCCTTGTCCAACTTGCTTAATAATTTTATAATGTGATATAATTTTGTCTATCATTACAATTACCTACTCAACATCCGGATCAAAATTCTCGATCATCCAAACATCGGAGGTTGTTTCATCAACATCAGATATTATAGTCTTTCCATCTGATGTAATATCAATATCAGCGTATGACAAGGCCGCTCCAAAAGGTAAGGTTAAGACGGATTTAATTAATCCATTATTTGCGGATATCATTACTATCTCTGAAGGTGTTTTATTAGAATTAATTGCATATATCCATTTATTATCTTCAGACCATTTTAAGGGATAAGTGGAGCCATAAACTAAAAATTTGTAAAAAGAGTCTTTAAGAGAAATAATCCAAAGCCCCCTTTTAGTTTCAGAAGGTATTTTATTCCAATAAACCGCTAAGTATTTGTCGTCAGAAGATAATCGCGGCTGAAATATCCAGCCCAGGCTATCATTTGGTACTAATAATTTTTTTTCTTCTGTAGCCGGATTAAATATGTAAAAATTCCTGTTCCCGGTTTTGTTATAAAAAATTCCTTCGCTTGAACCCCAGGACATAGAATATCCCACTATAGTTTCCTTAAAAATTTCAGGTGAGCCTCCATTAAATGAAACTTTACTTAGATTTAAACCAGCAATAAATGCTAATTCTTTGCCATCGGGGCTCCACGAGGGACTAAAACACTCTGCTTTTAGAAATGTAAGTTGTTTAAAGGAATCTCCATTAATATTCATTTTAAATATATTCCCCTTGTAGTTATAAGCAATTTCATTTCTATCGGGAGAGATTTGTGGCTCTGCAAATAAAGAAGTTCCTTTTGTTAATTTTTGGGGCCAAAAATATTTTTCTTTTTATCATAAGTAAACTTCCACAGGTTGGATGACATAATACTTCTGGTAAAGCACAATTTCCTATTATCCTTTGAAATAGAAAATCCAAATGCCTGCATACCTGTCTGGATAGCTTTAGATTTTTTTTCTGAATCAGATGATATTTCTATTTTCCATAAATTCTGAGTGATTTCATTTGATAGTTTCGCTTCTTCATCTGATTGAAGGTAATAAATATAATTTCCATCAAAAGACCATTTTAAAACGTAAATGTCATTTTCTACTTCAACTATTTTTTGCTGTTGTGTACCATCAATATTAATTGTCCAGATTGCAGTTGTACCAATACTATTATCTGCAGCTATAAAAGCTAATTTGTTCCCTTCCGGAGACCAATCAATATCGAATAACCAAGTAAAAGATCCTGTTAAATCCAATTGTTTATAAATCTCTCCTGTGTCTCGTTTAATTAATTTAATTTGCTTATCTGAGGTTTTAACTCCTGCGATTAAGCTCCCATCAGGTGACCAACAGCCGTTTGGAATATATTGAAACTGTTGAGTCTTGCCGCCAAGCTTGGGTATTATATAACTTGAATATGTTGAGTTATTTAAACCAGCCGAAAAAAATATTTCATTACCGGTTGGCGACCACCTCAAACAGTTTACTGATTTTAATCCATCAAATAATTCGATTTCACTTTCCCCTAAAATATCTTTAATGAAAATACTTCTTGATTCTCCCTTATCAACTACATAGGCAATATACTGTCCATCCGGAGAAATTTGGGATCTATCACAAAAATTGCTGCCTTCATAATGATAAATATTACCTGCAAAAGTTAATTGTGTGTGCTTCGGTGGCTTACCTTTTTTTGCTGGGTTATTTAACAAATATATAATTAATGCTGTGCTAAGAATTACAAAGGCAACGGCGGAAATTATTATCGTGATTTTAGTTTTTGATTTTTTAGTTCTTCTATTGTCAATCTTGTGCTCACCACTTTCCTTTTTCTCTCTTCTTAAATCTGAAAGTAATTCATCTATATGCTGGTATCTAGTTTCGGGATCTTTGTCCAGTGATTTATCTATTATTCTCTGGAATGTTTCGCTGATATCTGATTTGTATCTTGCCAATGGCTCAGGTGACTGGTTGATTATTGAATAAAACAGACTTGCATCATGTTCCCCTTTAAATGGATATTTTCCTGTTATCATTTCATAGAGTATTACTCCGAATGACCAGATATCTGAACGGTGATCTACGTTCTGATTCCTTATCTGTTCGGGAGACATATATTTTAGCGTTCCTACTGTGGAATCTTGTTTGGTTATTCCTCTGCTTACATTCTTTATCTTGGCTAATCCAAAGTCAACTATCTTTACTTTTCCTTTTTCATCTATCAGTATGTTCTCTGGTTTTATATCTCTGTGTGTTATCCCTTTGCTGTGTGCTTCATTTAATCCTTCACATATCTGAACGGAAATATCTGTTATTCTTTCAATTGTAAGTTCATCATCCCTTATCAATTCTCTGAGAGTTTTTCCTTCAACGTATTCCATTGCTATGAAGGTTTTGTTTTCGTAAACTCCTACATCGTAAATGGTAACAATATTCGGATGGCTAAGAGAACCAGCAGCTTGCGCTTCTCTCTTAAATCTTAAATTAGTATCCAGGTCATTTATCATATCTGGGGGAAGGAATTTCAAAACAGCTTTTCTGTTAAGCTCTAAATCTTCGGCAAGGTATAAAACACCCATACCGCCTTGTCCAACCTGGCTGATAATTTTATAGTGTGATATGACTTTATCTATCATTATGAATACCTACTCCACATCCGGGTCAAAATTTTCTATCATCCAAACATCGGAATTGGTTTCCTTTATTGCACAAACTATTATCTTTCCGCTGGGCGTTATATCGACATCCTCAAAGTATATCTCACTGGATGGCATAGAATAAACAACTTTAGTTAACCCGGTATTTGAATTTATCATTAATATCTCCGGTGGAGTTTTATCAGAATTAATTGCATAAATCCAATTGCCATCTTCTGACCATTCTAAAGGAAAAATAAATCCTTTAAGTAATAATTTCTGCGATGAATCCTTACGAGATATAATCCAAAGTCCTCTTTTAGTTTCATAAGGTTGTCGATTATAGTAAATAGCTAAATTTACCTTATCAGGAGATAAACGAGGTTGAAACATATAACCAACACTCTCATCCGAAACGAGTAAATTGCTTTTTTGTGTAATTAGATTAAATATATAAAAATTCTTGTTTCCTGGTTTATTATAAAAAACCTCCAAGTCCGATATCCAAAACGCTGTACCTCCTACAGTAGTATTTTCAAAAATTTTAGGAGTTGCGCCATTAGAAAAAACCTTAGCTAAATTTGAGCCCGAAATGAACATAATTTCTTTGCCCACAGGACTCCAGCTTGGGTTTCTGCACGGTGAATTCAAAAATGTAAGCTGTTTCATCGGATTTCCATCTATGGACATTTTAAAAATGTTGCCGTTATGGACAAGGGCTATTTCGCTACCTTCAGGTGATATACCAGGCATTCCAAATAAAGAAGTCCCTTCGGTTAATTTTTTAGGCTGGAATAGATTTGATCTTTCATTATATGTAAAACTCCACAGATTAGAAAAATCATTTCTTTTTGTATAGCACAGTTTTTTGTTATCTCTTGTAATACAGAAACCATACGCTTGTAAACCAGTTTGAATAACTTGTGATGATTTATCTGAAGTAACTGAGGCTACCTTCAACTTCATTAAGTCCTGTGTCATTTTATTCGACTGCAGATAATAAATATATTTTCCATCTCGTGACCATCTGGGAGAATAAATACCTTTAGATTCTTCAAGAATCTTTTGCTGTTGTGTGCCATCGGTTTCAATAGTCCATATTGCAGATTATCGCTGTATTATTATCCCATGTAAGAAAAAGTATTTTGTCACCATTCGGAGACCAATCAATATCATACAACCAGGTAAAATCTCCGGTTAGCTCAATGGTTTTTATCAATTTCATCTGTTTCCCGTTTAATAAGATTAATAAATTTGCCTGAGGGATAAATTCCCGCTATGATGTTTGCATCAGGAGACCAACATCCATTAATGATAAATTTCAGTTGCTGAACTTTGCCGCCAAGCTTAGGGACTATGTAACTTGAATAAGAGAGATTATTATTACTGCATAAAAAATATTTCGTTACCACTTGGTGACCACCTTAAAGTGGATAAGTAATCTTATTCCTTTGAAAATTTCAATTGCTCGTTCTCCAAAATTGTCCTTTACATAAATACTTTTCTCGTTTCCTTCACCAGCAACATAAGCAGTGAACTGACCATCAGGTGAAATTTGAGACCTATCAAATAATATTTCATTATCATAAAAATAAATATTGCCTTCAAACGTTAATTGTGTATGTTTTGGAGGTTTAATTTTTTTTGATGGATTATTTAACAAATAAATAATTAATGCTGTACTAAGAACTACAAAGGCAACAGTGGAAATTATTATCGGGATTTTTTTTGTTAATTTTTTATTTTTTCTTTTGTTAACCTTTTGCTCGTCGCTTTCCTTTTTCTCTCTTCTTAAATCAGAAAGTAATTCATCTATATGCTGGTATCTTGTTTCAGGATCTTTGTCGAGATGATTTATCTATTATTCTCTGAAATCCTTCGCTGATGTTTGCCTTGTATCTTGCCAATGGTTCCGGTGACTGATTTATTATTGAATAAAACAGACTTGCATCGTGCTCTCCCTTAAATGGATACTTTCCTGTGATCATTTCATATAGTATCACTCCAAATGACCAGATATCTGATCGGTGATCTACACTTTGATTTCTTATCTGTTCGGGAGACATATATTTTAGCGTACCAACTGTTGAATCCTGCTTGGTGATTCCTCTGCTTAAATTTTTTATCTTCGCTAATCCGAAGTCTACTATCTTAACTTTTCCTTTTTCATCTATAAGTATGTTTTCCGGTTTTATATCTCTGTGTGTTATACCTTTACTGTGTGCTTCATTCAGTCCTTCGCATATCTGAACCGAGATATCCGTTATTCCTTCTATTGTTAGCTCATCATCCTTTATCAGTTCTCTTCAGTGTTTTACCTTCAACATACTCCATTGCTATGAAGGTTTTCGTCCCTTGGGAATTCTCGTGAACTCCTACATCATAAATGGTTACTATATTCGGATGGCTTAAGAGAACCTGCAGATTGTGCTTCTCTTTTGAATCTTAAATTTATCTCCGGATCATTCATCATATCTGGCGGTAGGAACTTTAACACCGCTTTTCTGTTAAGCTCTAAATCTTCGGCAAGGTACAATACACCCATCCCGCCTTGTCCAACCTGGCTGATAATTTTATAGTGAGATATAATTTTGTTAATCATTCTACTTCAGGTTCAGTTACTTGAAATGTGAAATATTTTATTTATTCTGCTTGTAACTACTTTATTCCCAAATTCAAGATGAAGTCCGCACGCAGCAACTATGTTATTTTTAATAATACTTCCGCCCCACGTGCAGCCATGGATCGTAAGTGTTGCCTGAGATAAATCATTTTTATCAAACCATCCCCCGAAACTGCATATTGTTCTTCTTCCAAAACTTTAATCAGATAAACTGAGTTAATCAGTTTTTAAAATAATAGTATCACCAACCTTCAAGCTGCTTTTATGAATTTGGTTAAGGTTTTGGCTCTCTTCAGCAATATCTGTCAATGTGCATTTCATTTTATTTTGCTCTACTCCACATCCGGATCAAAATTCTCTATCATCCAAACATCGGAATTAACTTCCGGCACTGCACATACAATTATTTTACCATCCGGATGTTATATCAACTAAACTATTAGGAGGTAACGGCAAAGATATTATTACTTCTGATTTACCGTCTATCGCAGATATCTTCAGAATTTTGGAAAGTTTTTTATTGGTTTCAATTGCATAGATCCAATTGCCGTCTGCAGACCATTTTAAAGGATCAATAAATCCCTTGTATAATAAAGTTTGTTTTGAATCTTCGCGTGAGATAACCCATAATCCTCTTTCACTTCTATCTTCAAAAAATCTATTCCAATGCAGAGCAACTTTCTTTCCATCTGAAGATATACAAGGATCATACATCCAACCCACACTATCATTTGAAACTAATGGCGTTTCTTCCCCTGTATTAATATCGAGAATCTTAAAGTTCCTATCTCCCGGTATTTGATATAAAATCTCTCTCTTCGAAAACCAGGCAACACCCCATTTTCCAACTTTTGTTTTGGGAAATGAAATAGGGGGACCACCGTCAGATGAAACCATCCAAACATTCTTACCGGATAAAAAAGCTAATTTTTTCACCGTCGGGGCTCCAGTTTGGAGTTGTGGAAGTAGAGTTAAGGAAAGTAAGCTGCCGGCTGATACCGCCTTCAATTGGAATCAAAAAAACATTACCCTCCTTTATGAAAGCTATTTTCTTCCTATCAGGCGATATTTTAGGAAAGCTGCAAGAGGGAGGTTCCTTCAGTCAACTTACTCTGTTGATAAGACTTATTTTCTTCATTAATAGTAAAGCTGGATAGGTTTGAATATACAGAATATTTTGCATAGCGCTATTTTCTTATTGTCACTAGTAATTGAAAAGCTATAAGCCTGCAAACCGGATTGTATAATCTCAGGTTCATCATCAGCAGTTCCTTCATCAAAAGAAATTTTTACCTTCATTAAATCCGTTGTATTATTTTGTGAACGGAGGAAATAAATTGATTTACCATCATTTGAGAATCGGGCAGAAAAAATTTGTTCGCTTCCTTCATAAATTTCCTGCTGCTGTGTTCCATCGGTTTTTATTGTCCATAAAGAATGTTTTTGGGATTCATCATCCCTAGTTATAAAAGTCATTCTTTCTCCGATAAGAGACCAATCTAAGCTATTTATCCGATTCAAAATCTCCGGTTAAACTTATAGAATTCACGATCTCATTTGTTTCACGTTTGATAAATGAAATCGTTTTTGAAAAGCCTTGTGTGCCGGCAATTATTGCCTCATCAGGGGACCAGCATAAAATACCGTAATTGTCATTTATTGGCTGTACATTTCCACCAAATTTAGGAACAATAAAACAAGAATATGTAGTGTCATTTAATTCTACGTCAATGAGAAGGCTTTTACTTTGAGGTGACCATCTCAGTGTAAAAATGCGCCTTATCCCTTTAATAATTTCAAAAGATTGCCCGCCCACGATATCTTTAATAAAGATACTTTTTTTATCCCCTTTTTCACTCACATAAGCAATAAATTGTCCATCAGGTGATATAGAAGAGGCACTAATAGAGCCATCTGTTCTTTCATAAACATTTCCTTCATACGTTAACTGCTTATGAATGGGAAACGTAATTTTTTTTGATGGTACATTAAAAAGATAAATACCCGCAGCAGTTACGAGAGCTATACAGAGAAAGAGTACTGAAATCTTCTTTAGCGACCTTTTACTTCTACTTCCGCTTTTTTGTGAATTTGTTCCATCAATGTTTTCTCTTCTTAAATCTGAAAGTAATTCATCTATATGCTGATACCGTGTTCCGGGCTCCTTGTCTAATGCTTTATCTATTATCCTCTGGAATCCATCACTAATGTCTGCTTTGTATCTCGCCAATGGTTCAGGCGTTCTGGTTTATTACCGAATAAAATATACTTGCATCGTGCTCTCCCTTAAATGGATATTTTCCTGTTATCATCTCATATAGTATTACTCCGAATGACCAGATATCTGAACGGTGATCTACATTCTGATTCCTTATCTGTTCGGGAGACATATATTTTAACGTCCCTACTGTTGAATCCTGTTTGGTTATTCCTCTGCTTACATTCTTTATCTTGGCTAACCCGAAGTCAACTATCTTAACTTTTCCTTTTTCATCTATAAGTATGTTCTCTGGTTTAATATCTCTGTGTGTTATTCCTTTGCTGTGTGCTTCATTCAGTCCTTCACATATCTGTACTGAGATATCTGTTATTCTTTCTATTGTTAGCTCGTCACTCATTATTAGTTCTCTTAGAGTTTTACCTTCAACATACTCCATTGCTATGAAGGTTTTGTATTTCATGAACTCCTACATCATAAATGGTTACTATATTCGGATGGCTTAATGAACCTGCAGATTGTGCTTCTCTCTTAAATCTTAAATTAGTCTCGGGATCATTCATCATATCGGGCGGTAAGAATTTCAGAACAGCTTTTCGGTTAAGCTCTAAATCTTCGGCAAGGTATAATACACCCATTCCGCCTTGTCCAACTTGGCTTATTATTTTATAATGCGATATTATTTTGTCAATCATTGATATATGAAAAAATTTTCACTAAAAAATTATTGCTCGGTAATTGCCAGATTAGATTGAATTTATTTTACTTAAATTAAAACGGATTTACAAGCGGTTTATCGGATAATTATAGAAGTACGCGCCAGATAAAAAGTTAGGCAATATAATTGTTACTGTTAACAGTTAAGATAAAATAAAAACTAAAAGCAAACCACTAGCAAAAACTTTTACAAAAATTGATGCGTGCTTAGGATAAGTTTTCTTAATCCAACCCCACAACTTAGCCGCTATAATCAATAGTAATCCTTAAAAAGATTTTTCCTAAAATTTTAACTTGATTTTACGTACATAATGCCGTACGTTTACAGAAAAGAAAAAAACATATGAAAACAATATCAATAACAGAAGCAAGAAATAATATCTATAAACTCATCGACATGACTAGCGATGAGGGCGAACCAATCCAGATTACGGGTAAGCGGGGCAACGCTGTTCTTATTTCTGAAGAAGATTGGCGCGCGATTAAAGAAACATTGTACCTGGTTTCCATACCGGGAATGCGCGAATCTATAATTAAAGGATTGAAAGAACCATTGTCTAAAACCATATCTAAAATTACATGGTAGGTTGGAAGATTGTTTTTACTAAGCAAGCATTAAAAGATGCTAAGAAAATAAATTCTGCTGGATTAAAAGATAAAACAATAAAACTATTAGACATCTTAGCAAACAATCCTTACCAAAATCCTCCATCCTTTGAAAAGCTTGTTGGTGACTTGACAGGCGCCTATTCAAGAAGAATTAATATTCAGCATAGATTAGTTTATCAAATTTATGATAATCTAAAAACTGTTAAAGTTATCAGGATGTGGACACATTATGAATAACCTAAAAAAATAGAAAAACAATTAATATTATCCCAACAAAAACTCTTACCCCAATTGAAGCATACTCAGGATATTTCTTTTTTACCCAGCCCCATAACTTTGCTGCTGCGATCATTAAGGAAATCAAAACTATTGTTGCTCCCATAGCTTCCAAAGCATTAAGATTTGCTCCAATAATGCATAGCTAAACTTTTACCGCCCCAGAAAGCGCCAAAGATAATTATCAAATGCAGCCAATAAACAAGCAGTGATTCACGGCTGGCATCAAGCACAAACGATTTTTTCATATCTAACTTTTTATCTACATTCCAGCAAAGAAAGAATAAAACAAAGATGTATCCTAACCTCTCTAAATAGAAAATCGGGTTGGGTAGTATTGATGTAAGTGGTTTGGGAAACAATCCCGAATAAAAAAGATGACCGAAAAGTAAAACTACAAATCCTGAAATAGCAGAAAGTTTAATAAATTTTTCTTCTGCATTGTGTTCACGAGCATCAACAAAATATTTTGCAAAAACTCCACCAGCAAGTAAAAAGTTTAGCCAGGGAAATATTGGAAATAATGAACCGTGTAAGCGATTAAAATAATTTGCAATAACAATGGGCAAATAGTTTGCAAATTCAATCTTCCATAAAAATGGAGATATAAGAGTTACAACAACCAAGGATGCAATTAAAAAATAGTGATATGCTTTATCTGATTTGATTAATAATCTAGTCAGAAACAAAAACAACAATCCAAATCCAATGCACTGCAGAACATCTACAGCAAAAAAACTTTCTAATAATTGAGGAGTTGCTTCGTTTATGATTTTTGATAACGAATAAAACGGAAGATGTAATGCGTAACCAATTATAATTATCTGAAAAATCCTGCCAATTTTTTTCCAGAATGCTTTTCCAAGTTTTCTCATCTCATCAAGCTTACCGCCGGAAGAAACCTGGAATGCGAATCCGGATACAAACAAAAATGATGGAGCAACCAATCCATTAATAAAATTAAGAATGCCGAACCAGCCGGTTTGTCTTAATTCCGGGATCAGGAAAGCATTAAATACATGAACCTCAATCATTATTATGATTACAAGCCCGCGCAAAAGATCAGCCGAGATATATCTTACTTTTTCTTTCACTTTATTTAATAATTTGTCACATCAAAAAAACAAAAAAGTTTGTTAACCTAAAAGGATTTATAAAAGAATGTGTTAATATTTTTTAAAATGCTCTTTCATAGTTTGCAATAAAAGCTATAAATATTTTGCTTTTTACCTAAAAATTTGTAATAAATATCCGGGCTCGGTACTTTTTTTTGCAAATGAGTTGAAATATTTGAAAAAAGCTATTTTAAATAGATTATGTTTTGGAATAATAATTGCATCTATTCTTCGATTACTTAAATCTCAATCGACTAATAAACTCAATCTTAAAATAATTTTATAGGAGGCTATAATGAAAAAATTGTTATTGTTCGCTTTTCTTTTCTATTCAATTTCAACAATTATGTTTGCTCAATACGCACCCGGTGGAGATGCCCCGCCAATCAGTCCCGGAAAGCATTTCGTTCATATTGCAACACCATCTAACTCAACCGGTAATTGGACGGCTATAGATAATCCAAACACAAATTCTAATCCTACTGCAAAATTGTTTATCACACATAATTACAATACAAGCGGCAGCGGAGTTTATAATGATCATGTTTCCGGTTTATGGTATAATGGAACTAGCTGGACTATATTTAATGAAGATGCTGGTACAGTTCCAATCATTGAGAATTCAGCATATAATGTTTTAGTTGCAGATGAAAATCAGTCTACTGTTTTTCAACATACGGCAAGACCAAGTAATATTAATTCAAACTGGACAGCCTTAACGCATCCACAGCTGGATGGAAATCCTAATGCCAGAATTCTTGTAACACAGATTCTAATCGATACAGCAGCAAATACCTATAACAACAGAGAAATTGGTGTTTTTTATAATGGTGCTAATAAGTGGGCAATATTTAATGAAAATATGGACGCAATGCCTAATGGAGCATCCTTTAATATTCTTATTCTGAATAATGACAATTCCATTATGCATACTGCAGTTTCGGGTAATATACAGGGATCTACAACCAAAATAGATCTCCCGGCACTTAACAACAATCCTAATGCAATAATTTATGTTACCCAAAACTGGAACGGCGGCGGTGCACCCGGGGTTTTTAATACTCAAAAGGTTAGCACATACTATAATGGAACTCAATGGACTATTTATAACGAAGATAATTCAACAAACATGGTTGAAAACTCCAAGTATAATGTTTACTTCGGTCCTTCTTCTTTTGTACACAAAGCGGATGCTACAAATAGTTACCCAAATTTAACTTACTTTGATAACCCGTTGATTAACAGAGATGCTAACGCTTTTATTTTTGCATTGCACAATTGGAATCCTTTTGGAGCCGGAACCTCTGTTTATAATAAAAAACTTGGAGTTTTTTATACTGGTTCTGTTTGGAGCATTTTCGACCAGGATGCAACGCCTGTTTCAGAAGGCGTATACTTTAATGTTGCCATTGCGCCAAAAACTGATTCTGCTTTTTTACATACTACCACAGCATCAAATATCATCTCTAACTATACAACCATTGATAATCCTTTGCTGAATGGAAATCCAAATGCAAAAATTCTTGTGCAGCAACGTTATGTTACAACTTATAACAATAAAAATGTAGGCTTATGGTATAAAGCATCTTCTGGTAACTGGACAATCTTCAATGAAGATGTTTCTGCCATGGAAGTAGGAAAAGATTTTAACGTTTGGTTACTAAATGATAATAAATCTTTTGTACATATCGTTGATAGTTCAAACATTTACTCGTCCTCAAATAGCCTGCTTGATAATCCACAAACTAATAACAATCCTGATGCAAATATTTTAATTACAGCTTTGTTAAATGGCGGTGATTATTTTGATCACGTACAAGGCGCTTACTACGATATAACAAACCAAAAATGGGCTATTTATAATGAAGATCTAACACCATATAGTGTTGGTATTAAGTATAACATTTATGTTGCAAATTCTTTAGGTTTACCAACGGCTGTTGAGGAAGAAAATAATCCTGCAGCAATAATAAATTTTGATCTGCAGCAAAATTATCCAAATCCATTTAATCCAACCACACAAATCAGTTTTTCTATTGCAGAACAATCACAGGTTTCTTTAAAGATTTACAATGCTCTCGGAAAAGAAATTGCAACTTTAGTTAATGATATTAAAGATGCAGGAGTTCACGAAGTTAATTTTGATGGTTCCGGATTAGCAAGCGGTGTTTATTTCTATAAACTTCAAACAGGTAAGTTTACACAAACACGTAAGATGATCTTGATAAAGTAGTTTTATTTTTTAAAACATCTGCAAAAAAGGCGAGTCTTATAACTCGCCTTTTCTTTTTGGGGCTATTTCAGTTTCTGTTCAATCTCAAATATCGGTTTTATATCAACGGGGAGTATTTCCAGTTTTTTCCTCAACGCTTCTATCGATGGCGAATTAACAGCATACTTTGCAATTAAATCTTTTGCTCCCTGATAATTTCCTTCTGCTTGAATAGTTAAAACTAAATTACAAAGTTCTTTAAGTGCAGGATGAATCTTAAGAAAATCCACTCGAACTTTTTGAGTTCCTTCATCAAATACAAAACCGCTTTTTTCTAAAAGATAATTATAGATGATTGCATTGCCGCCGCCGTGCGCTTCACCGATTCCAAATCGCATACTGCGAAAAGCTCCCGCAAGAAATGTAACCCAAATCTGGTTTTCACTTTCTTTTGGATAAACACCTTTTTCGATCATAAAAATGTTGTTATATAGTCCAAGAATATCCGCTTTGCATTCCTCCATTGTAGAGTATGTTTCTTTCAATTCCTTTTTAACTTCAGTGTCTTTTCCGTTAACTTTAATAAAACCGGGACCAACACCGTGAGACATTTCGTGCATCAATGTATGATTGAAAAAAGCATCAAAGGTAACATATTTTAACTGTTCAGGTTCAAGTACAATTTCCGCAATTAGTTTTAATAATTTTTCAAACTTTGCTTCGTGAACATTTTTTAACATTACTTTCTTTGAACCCTTTACTTGTCTCACTCTTTCATCATTCGGAAGATTAAATGCAAGAGTTTGAACTCCTGCTTTAGTATCTCCCGCAGTAAATACTTCGTTTGCCACAACAATTGGTGATTCCGAGCCTCGAGTATAATTTTTATGTTTATCATCAAGTGGAAGATTTTTTTCTATGTCAGTCAAATACTTTGCAAACACCTCAAGCTTTTTGCTTTCAACCGGATCTTTAATTGTTACAAAACTTTCGAATGATGCTTTGTAATTAAACATTTCATCTTCGTAGACTTCGTAAGGACCAATTACAACTTCTATATTATGCTCCTTCAAATCCATCCAATCCATATCGCTTTGATAATAATCATTACTTAAGAAAGCATCTGCACGAGAAAGTAAATATTTTTTTAAAGAAGGATTATCTGAATAATCTGCTGCTTCTTTTAAAAGTCTTGATGCTTCAGTTAGTTTATCTTTAAAATATTCGCTGTAAGGAATTGCAACTAATTTCCCGTTCTCTCTCCTGATAATTGTAAACTCGCTGGTAAATGATTTCTCATCACCCGGATTATCTTTTATCCACTTTTCAAATTCTTCTTTCGTCATATCTTCGGGATAAAAATTTGCACCAAGAGGTTTTTTATCCTGTCCCAATAAATGGTTCATTATCTTCAAGCCGATCAAATGGACCAAACATAATGTTAAAGAGTTCAAGTTCAGGTTCAAGTTCAGGCTGTTCAGATTCAAGAGATGACTTGTCTTCAACCTTTGAGATCAATTCTGATTTTATTTGATTGTTTTTGGAATATACCTGTTCAAGAAATAACTCATCAATTATTTTTGAAGCGCGGTAAAGTTTTTCTAGTACAACTTTTTCTCTATCGCTTAAAAGATTTTCATCATACTGCATTTCAACAGGAACAAACTTGGCAATTTTTTCTTTGAGCATTGTTACTTCCTTAGAATCATTTTGTGGATTTTGTTTTTCTACGCAAGCCGTAATTGCTATCGCCAGAAAAAACAAAGCTATTAAATATTTCATTATCTCACCTTTGTTTGGTATAAAAGTTAATTTGATTTGATGATGAAATATAATTAAAATTTTACTTTACATTATTCATTTCATTCTTTACGTTTGTAACAGACAAAGGGAATAAAAATGAAAATAATTAGTTCATTTCTGTTTGTTGTTTTAATCTTCAATTCAATTTACCCGCAAGAATTTAATTCCCGAGTTAATGATGACAGCGTGGTTGTAAAACCTGATTACCGCAACCACTTGAACATACCTGAATATAATCCTGCTCTTATGCCACTTGATAGACAAACAAGCAGCACAGGTGTTTGGACAGAACTTAACCCTAAAGTACCAAGAGTAGATTATCTCGGGATTCATTTTGTTAATAAAGATACTGGCTGGGCTTGCGGTGCTAATGGTGCAATTATAAAAACAATTGATGGTGGAAATAGCTGGACTAATTCTATATCAAATACAACAACACCAATATTAAAAATTAGAAGTTATAACGGACAAATAGTTATTGCAAGTGGCTATGATGGAACAATACTCCGTTCGACTGATGGCGGAGAAACATTTGTTCAAGTAACAAGTAGATGTTACAGGTGATCTCTGGGGTTTACAAATGTTGAATGATACGCTTGGTTATGCTTGTGGCAATTACAAACTCTCTTACCAAAACAACAAACGGTGGACTGACATGGCAGAGAATATTTACGCCTGGATACACATCTGATTACTGGTGGATAGATTTCTTAAATGAGAGTTACGGCTTTATTGCTGCCAATGGAAAAGCACTTAGAACAATTGACGGGGGACTGAATTGGGAAATAATACAAGCTGGGGATAATTACCCTTTGTTTAGTATTGATGTGATAGACAGTTTGCATATTGCAGCAGCTGGATATGGCGATGGAGTTTACAGAGCAAAGAATATTTATAGCAATGATGGTGGTTACACTTGGATAAATGGTGGCAATTTAACGTGGGATGTAGTTAATTGTATTCAATATGTAAATCCCGATACTGGTTATTTAATAATGAATGAAGTTGGAATATATAAAACGACCAATCACGGTCAAGACTGGATACCTTTAAATCTAACAGGCGGTGGAATCCCGGGATTATTTGAGATGCAGTTTCTTAAAAATATGAATTTGGGTTACGCTGCTGGCATAGGATTAAGGATTTATAAACATCTAAATATTTAGATGTTTGGAACAAACTTATAATAAACGACAACTTTGTTGATGTTTATTTTACTAATGAAACAACAGGCTTCGCAGCTGCGAATAGAATAATTTATAAAACAACAAATGCAGGATTAAACTGGTTTGTTCTGCCCAACTTTCCGTCTAATGTATTCACCGCATCATTAAATAGTCTAACCTTTACAAACGCAGCTACAGGATTTGCAGGCGGATATCCTGCTAGAATAGTAAAAACGACAGATGCTGGTGATAACTGGTATGTAGTAAACAGAACCGGACTTACAGACACAGTAGGTACCATAAATAAAATATTTTTTATTAACTCTTCTATAGGCTGGGCAGTAACGAGCCGAGGTGGAATACTAAAAACCACAGATGCGGGTGAAAACTGGTTTGCTCAATTTAATGCTGGGGTTTCGGTTATATTTTTTAGTATTCACTTTGTTGACTCATTATATGGGTGGACTGCGAATAGTGATAGACCGTTCAAAACAAGTGATGGAGGAACCAACTGGGTACAACAAACTAATTTAGATATCTGGCAAAGCAGAGCTATCTATTTTAGAGATTCATTAAATGGATTTATAATAAATGGTATTCTTGAACTATTGCGAACTACAAATAGCGGATTTAATTGGTTTACACAATTAAACACCCAATATGTAATAAGAAGCTTTGGTTGGCTATCACCATCGCATTGCTTTATCATAGGCGACGGCATTTACGAAACAAACGATAGCGGCAATACTTGGAATGAAATTTTAGAATTAAGAAATATTGGGTTAAGAAAGTTTCACTCACCTAAAAATTATGTTGGATATTCAGTAGGTAACATTTAGGCTTGATTTACCAGATATATCGATACCTCCATAGTTCCAGTTGAATTGCTATCTTTTTCGGGATTTAGAATTGATAAAAAAGTACAATTAGAATGGCAAACAGCAACTGAATTAAATAATGCTGGTTTTGAAATTCAAAAATCTGACGATAAAGATAAACTGGATTAATATAGGTTTTGTTGAAGGCAATGGTACCACTACTAATCCAAATGCTTATGCATTTATAGATGATCTTTCTCTTAATCACAACTTTAATCACACTCTCTTCTATCGTTTAAAGCAAATTGATTTTGATGGTACATTCGAATATTCAAGTATAATTGAGAGTTGAAGTAGGGATTCCTTCAGCCTATTATATTTCGCAAAATTATCCCAACCCATTTAATCCAACTACAACAATTAAATTTGATTTACCAAAAGACGGTTTAATAACACTTGAGGTTTATGATATTCTTGGAAGAAAAATCACAACTCTTGTAAATGAACATAGAAATGCCGGAAGATATGAACAAACTTTCGATGCATCTTCACTTGTAAGTGGAGTTTATGTTTACAAATTGCACGCTGGCGAATTTGTGAGTTCAAAAAAGATGATACTGCTCAAGTAATTTTTAAAATCATTTTATTTTGGAGACGCAGCTTTAAGTTGCGTCTTTTTTTTATTTCTTTTTTATCTATTCTGTAAACCACTCATCAAATATTTTTTCACACAAAGGATATTTCTCATTAAGTTTACTGTGCAAAAATATTATCACACATATTAGGTGCAGAAATGACAAAACAAAAACTTATTCTTTTTTACGTACTCGTTTCCATAACGTTATTAACATCTGCTCTTCCTCAAGTCGCCGCAGCGCAAAGATGTACCGGATAAACTAAAATGGAATCTTGCAGATATGTATCCAACTTTAACCGATTGGCAGGCTGATATAAAAAAAATAGAAACAAGTATAAATGATTTTGCTGTTTACAAAGGCAAGCTTGGAGAGAGTTCTCAATCTTTGCTGGATGCTTTAAATTCTTATTTTGGATTATTAAAGACATTTTACAAAGCCGGCACTTATGCGGGTAACTTAAGCAATGAAGACGTAAACATTTCAGAAAATCAAGCTTTGCTTCAGCAGCTTTCTTCAGTAGGAACAAAGTTTGGAGAAACGGCTTCATTCTTTGAACCCGAAATTCTAACTATCCCAAAAGAAAAGATCGAAAAATTCTTTTAAAGAAAAACCTGAACTCAACACTTACTCAATGTACATCAGTAACATACAAAGATTACGTCCGCATACTTTATCCGAAGCAGAAGAAAAAATGCTTGCCAGCTTTAGTTTAATTGCCGGAAATCAAAACACTGTTTACTCAATTTTTGCCGATGGTGAAAAACAAAATCCTAAAATTACACTTTCAGACGGCAAGGAAGTTGAATTGAGTGCATCTGAATACACAAAAGTTCGAACAATTGAAAATCGTGAGGACAGAAGTAAAGTTTTTGAAACTTTCTTTAACAGTTACGGTGATTATAAGAACACACTTGGTGCTAATCTTGTAGGCAAAGTTAAGAAGGATTGGGTTTTTGCTAAGAACAGAAATTATACTTCAACATTGGAATCTGCACTTAACGGTGATAATCTGCCGCCAACTGTTTACACAACCCTTATTGAACAGGTAAATAAAAATCTTTCCACACTGCATCGTTTTTTGGATTTAAAGAAACGAATGCTTGGGAGTAAATGAGCTTCACTATTATGATTTATATACTCCGCTCGTCAAAAAAGTTGATTTGAAATTTACGGTTGAGCAAGGACAGCAGGCAATTCTAGATGCACTTAAACCGATGAAGTCCGAATATCTTTCCACTGTTAAAAAATCTTTTGACAACAGGTGGATTGATTTTATTCCAACCGAAGGAAAACGAAGCGGCGCTTATTCTAATGGTGCGGCTTATGATATTCATCCATATATTTTAATGAACTGGAACGATGATTACGAATCACTTTCAACTCTTGCCCATGAACTTGGTCATACAATGCATAGTTTTTATTCTAATGCAAATCAGCCATTTGCAAAAGCAGATTATGCAACATTTGTTGCTGAGATTGCTTCAACAATAAATGAAACTCTGCTTAATAACTACATGGTGGCAAATGCAAATAATGATGAGGAAAAACTTTTCTTACTTGGCAGTTATCTTGATCTTTTACGCACAACAATTTTCCGTCAAACATCTTTTGCAGAGTTTGAACTTGAAATCCACAAACGTATTGAACAAGGACAGCCTCTAACGGGTGATAATCTTTGCAGTATTTATTATGATATCGTAAAAAAATATTACGGCAATGATTCGGGACATTGTATCGTTGATCCTTATATCCAATATGAATGGGCATACATTCCTCATTTTCTCGGATATACTTATTATGTGTTTCAGTATTCAACCTCGCTTATCTATGCAACTGCTTTTGCTGAAAAGATAGTTAATGAAGGAACTCCTGCTGTTGATAATTTCTATAAGATCTTAAAGGGCGGCGGTTCCAAGTACGCAGTTGAATTAATTAAAGATGCCGGAATTGATCCGCTTTCATCAGAACCGTTTGAATTGTCTATGAAAAAGATGAACAAAGTTATGGATCAGATTGAAGAAATATTGAATAAGTAAGCACAACTCTAAGAAGTTGTCTCAATACTTAAAACTTGTCATTCCCGTGGAAACGGGAATCCAGAATGATTAAAAAAATGGATTCCCACTTTCGTGGGAATGACAATTCTATGTGCTACTTTTGAAATAGCCTTCTCTTATTCCTTGTGCAATTTAAATCTTACCCTTAAAACCTCATCATCATAACTTGTGGAAATGATCTGAAATTTTCCAATTTCCTGCGTAGTTGAAACGTGTACTCCGCTGCACGGACACGCATCGTAATCGCCAATTTTAATAATCCGAATTGTATCTCCCGCATCATCAGGCAATTGAGAAAGTTTGAAAGTATTTAGAGCTTCATCCCGATGAAGGAATTCTTCTGTAACTGGTAGGTCTAGCTGAATTACTTCGTTTACCTTTTTATTAATTGATTCTATTTCACTTTCGGTAAGATTACGATCAAAATGATAATCACATTTGGATTTTTTCTTTTCAATATGATTGCTGAATGATCTTCCCTTGTTAAACATTCTTACCATAGTCTGATTAAGAATGTGTTCTGCAGAATGCATTTCTGGATTATAATCTTTATTTGATTTTACTTCTTTCATTGTTTACCAGTTGTTGTGATGAATTTTTTCTTCTTTATATCTTTCTTCAGCCTTTACTTCCTCATCAGGATAACCTAAAGAAATCAGCGCAACAGGAACAATACTTTCAGGTACTTTAAATTGTGCCTTAACATTTTTATAAACATCATCCATTCCATGTATGGCAATCCAGCAAGAACCGATGCCTAAACCGTAAGCAGAAAGTAAAATATTTTGTATTGATGCAGAACAATTTTGCAAAAGCCAGCTATCGTTTTTCTCAACGGAAGAATCGCCGCAAACAAGAATTGCAGCAGAGGATTGTTTCAGCATTTCTGCGTAGGAAATGGATTTAATAGTTTCGATCAAAATATCTCTATCATCAATTACTATAAAATGCCAGGCTTGCAGATTCATTGCACTTGGTGCGTACATTGCAGCTTTTAGAATTTTATCAATATTCTTTTTACTGATTTTTTGATTTTTATATTTTCTTATACTTCTTCGCCTAAGTAACGCTTCCTGCACTTCCATATTTCCTCTAAAATATTATATGATTTCTCTGTGTCTCTCAGTGAAACCTCAGTGGTTCTCCGTGTAAGTACTAATTCTTTCACAGAGGTTAAAATGATTTATTCTGCATCTCAAATATAACGACACTTTTTTTGGTCTTCGTAATTCACTTCAATTTTTTTATTATGCTGCACAAAATTAAAAGGATTAACGATGATTGTTTTATTACGATTAAAAGAAGGTTTCGCTAAGAAATCAAAATTGTTTTATTTCACCGTAGGAGTTTTATCCGTTATCGGATTATTATTTGTTGCAGCAAGTCTTTTCTTTACAAACAATACAAATGCAGCGGTTGATGAGAAACCAGACGAAACTTTTCCACAGAATTATAAAATTATCTCTCCCAAAATCCCGGACAACATAACAATATTTGGAGAAAAAGTACCTTTAGAAAATTTTGATGTTTATGAAAGAGTTGACCGTGAAGTTTTGGTGAATACTTACTGGCACTCAGCTACGATACTTGCAATTAAAAGAGCTGCACGATGGTTTCCTGTTATCGAGCCGATCTTAAAGCAAAATAATATTCCGGACGACTTTAAATATCTTGCCGTTGTAGAAAGCAATTTAGAGAATGTTGTTTCACCGGCAGGAGCAACTGGATACTGGCAATTTATAAAATCTGCCGCAAACCAATATGGATTGGAGGTTAGTGATGAGGTTGATGAAAGATATGATATTGAAAAATCTACTCAGGCTGCTTGCGATTATCTGAATGAGGGATATACAAAATTTAGGAACTGGACAATGGCAGCAGCTTCTTATAATGCAGGAGTTAATGGAATTGAAAAATGGAGCGGATTACAAAAAGCAAAAAATTACTGGAATCTTGCTCTTGGATCAGAGACATCAAGATATGTTTCCCGCATCATTGCAATGAAATTGATTTTGGAAAATCCACCTGCATACGGATTTAATTTGAAAGAAGAAGATCTTTACAAACCGCTTAAGTACAATGAAGTCAATTTAGATACTTCTGTTACAGATTTTGCAGATTACGCAGCGATACTTGGCTTAAATTATAAAACACTAAAACTCTACAATCCCTGGTTACGCGATACATCTTTGAAAATTAAAAATGGAGTTACGTATAAAATTAAAGTGCCTGAGGAAGGAAGTATTTCACTTATAAAGGAGTGAACTATTAATTTTATCCAGTGTGACCGTGACAGTAAAAAAATTCGCCCCGACATATAATATATAATTAAGGTGATTCAGTGGACTTCTTTTTAATTGCCAGAAAGTTTTGTTACAACACCGCTATTGCTATTAATCCAAAGCACAAGTGATTTTGAACTCGAATAAAAATTAACAATCCAATCAGCAGAATTATTTACTACAAGGGTGGTATCTATAGATTTACTTGGTATAAGAAACAAATCAACTTTTACTCCGCTGTTCTGTGTAAGAAAAATATTTCCGCCATGCACAAGCGCAGTATCTATTGTTGCTGGACTATCTCTATAACTTGCATTAGGATCTATTGCAAGCGCAGACAGCCTGTTAAAAACTTTACCAAGAATATTTCCCGCGGTGCTGTCCTTGATAAACGATAACATTGTTGTAAAGTTTATTGGAGATTTAATTGGTCCTGCAGCAAATACGGGAACGTAAAATTCATTGCTCTGCAAAGTATTTGACTGGACAACATAAACAAATGCATTATCTGTTTTTAGTAAATCAATCATTCCATAAAGATCAACATTCCAACCATAAATCGATGAGAGCTTTGCATCTGCTGCAAAATCAAGCCGTGCTTTCGACAGAACATCATCAACTTTTTCTTTAGCGGTAATGTCGCTGTCAACTCCGTCATTTGGGTCTGTTGCTTTATCGCATCCAGCAAAGCAGAATGTTAGTAATAATGTTAAGGTTAAAAGTGTTTTTTTCATTGTTAAGCCTTTCGAATCTTTTTCAATTTAAATTCATAATTCTTTTAGCAAAATAGATTCCCGCTTTCGCGGGAATGACAAACTATTCTAACAAAATATCTATCAAAAAATCATTTTATAATACCTATCAATCTGTTCCCTCAGCTCATCAAGATGTACATTACGTGAGACACGAATCGTTTCCTTGCCTACAAAATAAACAAGTATTGTTGGAACAGAAAACACAGAAAGCTGTCCCCCGATTTCTTTTGCTTCATTCAAATCAACATAACAAAAATGAATTTGGGGAAAATTATCTTTAAGTATTTCAATTACTTTTGGTTTAAGCACTTTGCATGTATTGCACTCAGTTGTGCTTAAGTAAAAGCACACAGCTTTGTTTGATTTGGTGATCTCAAGAAAACTCTGGATACTTGTTGGTGACTCTATCTTTATCATCTTACAAAACTTTATTGAAAAGCAATTTTATAGCACCGCTCATCATATATTATTTTGCAATGTGCGGATACTTATTAAATTTTACACTTAAAATTTAGCAATCAAACAAATCAACGAGAAACAAAATGAAATCTTATATAACAGCTATTTTGATTTTAGTTTTTGCAAATACTGCTATACTCAGCTCCGATCTTAAAATGCCGAAAGAAATAAAGAAAGCATACAGCAATCAAACAAGATCTTATAATGGAAGGCCGGGAGTAAATTATTGGCAAAATTTTTCTGATTATAAGATCAAGGCAGAGATTGAACCAAAAACAAGATTGTTAACCGGCAGCGAAAAAATTGTTTACTTTAATAATAGTCCTGATACATTAAAAAATATTGTATTAAAACTTTATCAGGATATGTATAAAAAGGGCGCCGCAAGAAATACGGAACTTAATCCCGAAACAGTAACTACTGGAGTAAAGCTAAGCAAACTCATCGTTGATGGTAAAAATTTAAGTTTAAATGTTGATGACAAAATAATTGCGCAGCAAGGAACAAATCTTATAATAAAATTATCTTCACCACTTCCACCAAAATCAAAAACAACAATTGATATTGATTGGAGTTTTACTATTCCCAAAGGAACTGATATTAGAATCGGAACTTATGGCGAATCAACTTTTTTTGTTGGTTACTGGTATCCTAAAGTTGCAGTTTATGATGACATTCGTGGCTGGGATATGATTAGCTATAATGCCGAACATGAATTTTATTTCGATTACTCTGACATAAATGTTGAATTAAAGGTACCAAAGGGGTTTGGTGTTTGGGCTACAGGAATGCTGCAGAATGCAAGCGAAGTATTAACTGATGTTTATCTTAAAAGATATAATGAATCTCTTACTTCAGATAAACTGATTAACATCGTTTCTAGAGAAGACAGCGGAAAAGAAGTTTATAAACATCAAAACGGATTTACAACTTTTAAGTTTGATGCTAAAAATGTTTCTGATTTTGCTTTTGGCTTAAGCGATAATTATTTGTGGGATGGAACCAGTATTGAAATAGAGTCGGAAAGAAGAGTTGCTTGTTTTTCTGCTTACAATCCTATTTCGGATTTCTTTTATCAAGCAACAACTATGGCAAAAAGAACAATTGAATTTTTCTCGAAGGATATGCCGGGTATAGTTTATCCTTATCCGCAAATAACAGTATTCAATGGCGATGGCGGAATGGAATTTCCGATGATCGTAAACGATGGACAATTCTCAAATACAATAAATGATATTTATGTAACCACTCATGAAATTGCTCATATGTATTTTCCGTTTCTATGTTGGAACAAATGAAAGCCGTTATGCGTGGATGGATGAAGGTATGGCATATTTTCTTCCCTGGGATTTACAGATAGAGCTTTCAGAATATGATCACCGAACCCGTGCTGCTGTTGGCTTTTCTAAATGGGCTGGAAATGAAATGGATATTCCAATGATACTTCCATCAATACTAACCAGAGATCCTCATTTAAGTATGATGAGTTATTATAAACCAGCGTTAGCCTACGAAATGCTGGAATCTGCATTAGGGGAGGAATTGTATGTAAAAGGTTTAAAAGAATTTATTGCAAGATGGAATGGCAAACATCCAACTCCATGGGATTTCTTTTACACTTTTGAAGATGTTGCACATAAAGATTTAGGCTGGTTTTGGGATCCCTGGTTTTTTGAATCGCACATACCTGATCTTGCAATTAAAGATTTAAAAATTGAAAACCAAAAAGTAAAAGTACTTGTTGAAAATGTTGGTAAGCTTCCTGTTCCAATAGATTTAACATTAACACTTGAAGATGGAACTCAAACAAAACTAACTTCATCAACTTCCATTTGGGAAAAAGGTGATAAAGAAGTTTGGATAGAAACTGATATTGCATCAAAAGTGAAATCTATTGAGTTGTTAAATAAAAATATTCCGGACGCTGATGCGACAAATAATAAGTTTGTTAATATGAATTGAGTGCTGGTTCCAAATTGTAAAAGTCACACTTCGACCGCGCTCAGTATGATATAAAAAAGAGGATTGATAAATTACCAATCCTCCTAACTTCTAATTGTACTTTGTTAATTGATCATTGTACATTAATGATGGTGATGTCCGTCAGTCCCGTGTACGTGACCATGATTTAATTCTTCTGCAGTTGCATCTCTAACATCAACCAACTCAATATCAAAGTTTAAATTCTTCCCAGCAAGAGGATGATTAAAATCAATTGTGATTTCCTCACCATCAACATTAGTAATTATAAAAGGCATTTGCACTCCATCTGGGTTGCTTGCCATGTACTCCATTCCAACTTCTAACACAAAATCTTCAGGAAAATTTTCTTTTCCGACTACTTGCAGAGCTTCCTCATTATAATTTCCATAACCATCAGCAGCACTAAGCTTTAAACTCTTTTTTGTCCCGATAATCATACCGTTTACAGCTTCTTCAAGTTTTGGTAAAACCATATTATTACCGGAAATATAAGAAAAAGGTCCGCCTTGATCGGTAGTATCAAGAACATTCCCAAGGTCATCAGTTAGTGTAAAATTCATAGTTACAACTTTGTTTTGTGCAATCGCCATTATAATCCTTAATTAATATTTATTGATGTGGAATTATAACCACACTTAAATAAAAATAAAAAAGAATTATTATTAAAATTGAAGTAAAATCAGGCTGCAATTCTTTTTCTTTTATTTGCAAAATAGATTACAACGATGGAAAGGAATATCCCTGGAAGAATGAAAAGGAAGTAATTTGTAGCAGAAGCTGCTTGTATATTTTCGATTTTTGAAACATCTCCGGCAAGTATAAAAGCAGACCAATAATATGGATTAGCTGAATAATTTTTCTTGAAATACATTTTTGCTTTTCTCAAAGCTTCAGATTTATCAAACCCTTCACTAAGATATTTATAAAAGCTCTGCATAAATAAAGACGTGTATTTATCGTTTACATCCCACAATGAAACTACGACACTTTTTGCACCAGCTTCAAAGAAAGATTTTTGCATTCCAATAACTCCTTCGGCTTCATCTACAGCGCCCAAACCTGAGCGGCAAGAACTAAGAACAACCAAATCAGAGTTTAGTTTTAGCTGAAGTATTTCGCCTGATTCAAGATATCCATCTTCTTTCTCGCCTTCATCCTTTGAGAAAATAATAAGCGGCTGATCTTTATGAAGGAATGAATGTGTTGATAAATGTATTATACTGCTTTGCGAAGCGTTATCCTTAAAGTTTTTTTCCGTCGCATTATCGGAAAGCAATACAAATCCATTGGAAAACAAAGAGTTAAGATTTTGAATCTCCTCTTTCGAATATCTTAATGGAAAAAGAACAATATTTCTCGCATTAAATGAATCATCTTCAAGTAAACCTCCGCGATAACTTAGGGCAAAATCCTTATCGCTTATTTTTGGATCACCAACAAGCAAAACTTTATTCTCATTTTTTTGCCTTAACATTTTTTGCAGAACATATATTGACGCCGAAGGAGAATACGATACTGCATAATCTTCTATGAGAAATTTTTTATCTTCATAAAAATATGGACTGTCATCATTCTTCAATTCAGTAACTAAAAATTCCAATGGCACAAGTGCAAACTCAGCCGGCATAGAAAAAATTAACTTCCGATTTGCGTGAATATTTTTTACAACGGGTTTAATAACTTTAGAATAAAATTCATTCGCAGCTTTTGTATTAAACGAAAAAAGATCCTGGTTTATATAAAGTTCGTTGCTTTTATAATCAGAGTTATAAAGCGGTGAAATGTTCTTAAGCAAACTTAACGCTTCATTGCTGGTAAGTTCGGTGCTTTCAACTGACATTTTTTCTTTTGTTACATTAAAAAAGTATAGTCTATCTTTACCAAAGAATAATGTGATTAAGTTTTCGTCTTCGTTTAGGTTTTTTTGAATTTCCTTTAACCTGATTTGCTTATGCTTTTTTATAAATGATTCTAGTTCAGGATCTGATCTATAAATTTCTCTGGCCAGTTCAGAGTATTCTTTTTCTAAGATTGCCAATTTATTCTGATCAAAAAGACCTGAATTTATCATCCATTTAACATCATAAAACCGTGTTAATGTTTTTTTATCTATAGCATCAAAATTTAACTGTAAGTTGCTAAGATTTTGAAATGTATTTCTTGAGTGTGATCTTTCAATTATGGAAAAAGCATCTTCGTTTCTCTGCAACTTCAAATAAATTTTTGCAAGCTCATTATAGCATTCCTTTAATCCTGAAAAGTGAGCTATTTGGATTTCAGAGTTTGTTACCAGAGTTTCGGAAATTTTATCAGTTAGGTTTATTGCATTTAAATAATGCATTTCTGCATTTTGATAATCACTTTGTTCGGCATAAATTTTTCCAAGCTGATATTCAGCTTCTAAAACATTATTATAATCTTTTTCAGTTTCTGCTAAAAGTGATGCGGCCTTAAAGAATGAAATCGATTTAGGGTATTGCTTTTGTGCAGAGTAAATCTTTCCAAGATAAATATTTTGTAATCCCAGCAGCTGATTAAATCCATTTGCCTTTGCAACACTTAAATATTTACTTAAATAGTTTTCAGCTTTAGTGTATTCATTTTGAAGATAATAATTATGAGCTTGTTCAGTTGATATTAGAGTTTCGTAATAAATATCACTGACTGATTGTGCTGTTTTTAATGCTTCGTTAAAAAATCTATTACCTTTATCAAGACTGTCGATTTCACTGTAAGCCAATCCAATTTTAAAGTCAATATCTTCAGCAGAGTACGGATCTGACTCAGCATCTAATTTGTTTTTTGCATCGATAAAAATCTGCAGCGCTTTTATCGGCCTATTAATATTATAATAAAGCGTACCGATGCTTATATCAACAGAAACCTGAGCAGCAATATTTTTTATTGCAGTCGAAAGTTCTCTTGCTTGCTTGTAGTAATTAAGTGATCTTGAATAGTTAGATAGATTTGCATAAACATCGCCCAGCCCGCGCAGATTTAATATTTTTGATACAACATTATCGCCAGCGTACTTCAACCCGTTTTCATAAAATTCGATTGCAGCAGAATAATTGGCCGTCTGAGAAAATAGCGAAGCAATGTTTGCACATAAATTTGATAATCTTTCTTTATGATTAAGAACTTTGAAGATCTCAAAACTTTCTTCATAATTATTTTTTGCTTCAACTATATTGCCCGAATAAGTAAATGAAACTGCCAGTTCAGATAGTGCTGTGGCTTCAAGTTCCTGGTTTTCTATAACACGGGAAATTTGCAATGCTGATTCGAGTTTTTGTTTTGCCTCATCAACCTTTCCATTCTGGTCATCAATGATTGCAAGATTTATCAGCGCTTTTATTTCTTCCCGCTTATCTGAAAAAAGTTTTGCGCTTTCAAATCCCCTTTTGTACATACTCTCCGCTTCATCGTATCTACCGGAAAGCAAATAAAGCGAACCCTGGGAAATAAAAACTTTACTGATATTATTATCTGCTTTTTGAATCAGGCTTTCCGCTTTTTGCAGTATAATGAGAGCGTTTTCATAATCACCTAAACCACGATATGCATATGAAAGAAGATATAAATGCTCGAAATCATTTTTACCTTTTAGAATTTTAACCGCTTCTGAATATTTGTTTTCATTATAGCTTAACAGTGCTTTTAAGTAATTATAGTATTTTCCCTTTGAGTTACTTTCATTAACAAACTTTTCAATTAGTTTGATGTTGCCGGAGACCTTTGCGGTAAATATTAATTCATCATAAAATGGGTAATATTCTGGCAGATCATGCAGTAAGGAATACAAACGATTAAATGAATTTCCGCATTCTTTTTTTCTTTTATCTAAAAGAGCAAGCAGGTAGTTTTTCTCAAATACGTTGTTAATTTGCTTTAAGGAATCAGAAAAATTCTTAATGTTACCGAAATTTAAAAGATGAGATTCAAATCTTTTAAATCTATCAGAAAACATTACATCCTCGGATTGATTGATGTTTTTGTTGTCGTCAGCTTTGTGGTCTATTTCAATGGGCAAGAATGCCGTAGCAAGAAAAAACAGACCCGTGATGGCAAATAAAATCATTGAGGAAAATATAAGAGCAGAATTCTTCATCATTAAAACTCATTCAGCGCAAATTATAAAACTTTAATAATATCTTTAGCGTTTTTATAATAACTTCCCTTACCGTCAATTACAATTTGCAAATGTCTTTTTGCAGGTTCAGTTTCGTTTATCATAAGATAGGATTTACCGATAAAATAATGTGCATCCAGTTTCAGGTTATCAAATTTGCCGCTCTTATTTAATTCAATTGATTGCTCAAAATTTGCAATTCCCTTTTTCACATTTTCTTTATCAAACGATTTAAATAAACCAAGAAAACCACTTTCAGCTTTCTCAACATAAGTTATTCCGAGAATAAAATGAGTATAAAATATGGACCCGTCATTCTGATTTTTGACAACGTCTTCATTTAAGAACCTGATGGCAGAATCATAATCTTTTCTATCTATAGCATCCAACCCTCTTTGAAATAATTCCGAAGTCCTTCCTCTTGTAGCATAAAGGTCAGTGTCACTTGCAAAAGATTTTTTATAATCCGGAGTTGTAATAGAAGAAACTGCAAACAAGCCAAGATATAAAACAACTATAGCCGTTATTGAAGCAAAGGCATATTTTACAGTATTAAATTTGTTAAATAAAAAGAATCCTTTTTGTATTACGGGTCCCTCCCGATACGTTTGTTGAGATAAAGATTTGCCGACAAAAGTATCAACCTCTGCATATTCAGAGTTTAATTCTTTAAAGAGATTTTCACAAGGATTGCACTTGCGGATATGGTCTTCAACGATCTTTGAGAGAAGAATTATCAATCTTTCAGATGATAGATTGTTTTTATATAGAACATATTCTGCCATTAATTCTTCATCGATATGCTCATTTCGCTTTAGAGAATTTTTTAGTTTGGAATAAGCCTGGCTTATCTTTTTTGCTTCGGGATCAGCTTCAATCATTTCATTTAGAAGAACTTTTTCTTCCTGCGTAATTGAATCTTTATCTAACAGCTCAAATATTTTATCAAATTTTTCCATTTTCAAAATACCTTTTTACTTTCTAACCATTAGTAATAACAATCATTCAAAAGTGACATTAACCCAATTTGTTTTTAATCTCTTCAATAGTTCGGTAAAACATTTTCTTAATTGCTGCTTCATTTTTATTAAGTTTTTCTGCTATTTCGGAAAATTTCAAATCACCCCAAAATCTTAGTTTTACAATTTCCTGTTTCTCGCTGCTTAAAGTATCCAGGATTTTTGCGATAGCATTTACATCAAACCCTTCGTCAATTCTAATATTGGAATCATCAGCCGTTATTTCTTCATTCAATTCAAATGTTCTACGCTCATTATTTTGTTTGTACCATCTTACAAAAGTCAAAAACAAAACCCTGCGCAGCCAGTTTTCAATTGCATCAATTTTATGATACTGCTCGGCAAAAGAGATGTAAACATTTGTTGCCAGATCATCAACATCATCTTTGTTAATAATTTTTTTTGAGCGATGTTTTGATAAAAAGTAAGAATAAGAAATTTCACGCACATAGGTAGAGATTTTTGTGAATGCTTGTGAATTTCCCTCTTTTGAAGCAGAAAGCAGTGTTTCAAGCTCGGTTTTTGATATATTTAAAAAGTCGATATTTCTCTCTCTTTATTTTGTCACTAAATTTATATTATTAGCACTAAAATATAAAAAGCACGGAATTATGTATAAATATTCTTTAATAATTTTAGCATTATTAGGTCTATCTTTTAACCTGATAGCCCAGCCAAATCTTGATATTGAGCCAAGAAGAGTTACGTTTGAAAATATTTTTTATCGTTATGATTATACTAATTTAATAAATGAAGGAAACCAAATACTTAGAATAGATAGTTTATCATCCGCCCATTCATTTTATCTTATTGATTTTGAAAATGCACAACAACTACCCATATTTATTAATCCCGGCGATACTGTTAAACTGAATGTTACTCTAACAAATTTTTATAGTATAACCGTAAATGATACAACAGATACAGTTTGGGTTTATAGTAACGATTCTGAAAGTCCACGCGATTTAAGGATTAAAATAGATTTTTTTGATGATAATTATGGAAATTGCTCCGGAAAAATCACTGACGAACTTTTGATCCCATTACCGAATTCCAGAATTTATTTTCTATACTATGGTGTATATCTTTTTGATTCCACGCTAAGTGATGTGAATGGAAATTACTCCGCAATCTTACCAGCCGGTAATTATACAATTGCCGCTGAAAAAGAAAATTATCGTGTAATGTTTTCGGGCAATACATCGGACCCATATTTTGCCCAATCTGTTAATCTGGATTCTGGACAAACAATTAATGTTGATTTAAATCTACCAGCAATCTCCAGTTCAGGTTTTTCTGTTTCTGGAGTGGTAATTGATTCAACTCAAGGGACAGCAATTGATAAGGGTGTTGTTGTCATACGTAAGGGTGGTCACACACCCACATTGTTAAAACCAAATGCTCTGGCTGCTGATTCATCTGTTTATGCCGGCTTTATAAACTCTGATGGCAGTTACAACATTATTGTTGAAGACAGCACTTATTATTTTGTTCAGGGATATTCCGGTTATTACCTGCCAACATATTATAATAATAAAAATGCAGCTTCGGTTTTTTGGCAAAATGCCGATTCAGTTTTAGTTAACCAGGCGTTAACAAATAAAAATCTTTACCTGGAAAGAGATTCATCTTATGGCGGCGGCGGTGCATACGGCTATATATCGTTGCCATTTGTAGATGCTCAAGATTTTGATGGGATTACTGTGCTTGCAAAATCTTTAGCAAACAACCAACTTTATTCGTACAATTTTGGTAAAGAGGACGGAAGGTTTTCCATAAACAATCTTCCTTACGGAACATATCAGCTTGTTGCTCAAAAGGTTGGATTTGCAAATGCTGTAAGTGATGTATTTACTATCAGCCCGGAAAATCAAAATCAACTTGATATTAATGTGCAATTCACATTTACAGATGTTGAGGTAGAAGAATTTATCCCGACTGAGTTATTGTTATATCCAAACTATCCTAACCCATTCAATCCATCAACAACAATCTCTTTTTCATTGCCTTCATCAGAAATTGTAAAAATTAATGTTTATAATCTGCTAGGAGAGGAAATTGCTGAGATTGGCAATCAGGTTTTTTCAGCTGGATTAAATCAGGTTACTTTTAATGCTAATGGATTAGCATCCGGTATCTACCTTGTCTCAATTGAAACAAGGTCTATCAGGCTTTCGCAAAAAATAGCTTTGATGAAATAACCAAAAAATTTTTTTTAGAATATCATTAAAAAGACCGAAGCAATAAAATGTTTCGGTTTTTTTATAACACCCTATCTCCACATTTAATCTCTAACTAAGACATACAAACTTATGATCTGTAGCATAGGTTAAGATAAAATTTTTTCACAATGTCACTTTAATGTTATAACACACACTTGATCATTAAAGAACATAATTTAAAAATGAAATTGAAATTCATCTAACAAACAAAATACAAACTAAAAGGAGTTCACAATGAAAACACATACAACACTTTCCAGATTTGCTTTGCTAAACATCAGTAAAGTTTTTCTAATTCCGTTTCTTATACTTATAAGTAGCATAAACTTATTTGCAATACACGATCTTGAAGTAACCGGTAACATAACGGAGCTGGGCTCTGATTATTTGATTGTTCAAGGTTATACAATTTATATTGATGGCAATACTGATCTTCGTGGACCTGGCAATACAACTGTCACTTTTTCTTTTTTCCAGTTAAATGATCTTGTGGAAGTTCAAGCTGACAACCGTGGCGATGGGACCTATCTTGCATCAAGAGTAAGATTTCAAGATGGCGTTGGAAATGGGAATGAAGTGGAATTAACCGGTTATGTTTCTGAGGTAGGAACATTATCTTTTATAGTAGATGGAAATACATTTTTTGTAGATGCTAACACAGTATACAGAGGAAGGCACGGAGATCCTTTTTCATTTGAACAAATTAAAGTTGGTTTGTTACTTGAAGTAAAAGCTATTGCACAGAATAATGGAGATTTGCTTGCCACAAGAGTAAAAACCGAAGAGACAGAACATCAACACGAAGCTGAATTAGAAATAACAGGGCTAATTGACAATTTAACTGCAAACAGTTTGATTATCGGACAGAGTGAATTTTTTGTGGATGCTCAAACCATTATTCTTGATCACAACAACATGCCAATATTATTTTCAAATCTAAGCGTTGGAAACAAAGTTGAAGTGAAAGCTTTTAGACAACTTGATAGTTCATTTATAGCCTTTAGTATAAAATTAGAAGACTTACCTGAAAATGAAATAGAATTTACTGCCCAGATTGAAAGCATAGTTGGAGCAGATGTAACAATAAACGGAATTACTTTTACTACAGATTCAAATACTGTTTTTCTTGATGATAACAGAATGCCCGTTACATTTGCAGCGTTATCGGTTGGAATGTGGGTCGAAGTAAAAGGGTTTAAAAATCCAGATGAAACTTATTATGCCAGTAGAATACAGATTGAAGATTTTGTCAGAACTGAAATTGAAATTAAAGGAACAATTGCTGATTTAACTGAATCATACCTTGTTGTTGGTGGAATTACATTTTCTGTAGATAGTACAACACAGGTTCTTGATCACTTGAATAACCCTATTTCTTATTCTTCATTACAAATTGGTCAGTTGGTGGAAGTAAATGGAACAAAGACCGGCGCAACAACTGCAAAAGCACTTAGAATAAAACAAGAAGGTGCTGAGAACATTGAAATATTTGGAAGACTAACTGCTATAAATGCAAACAGTGTTGAGCTTAATGGTTTGGTAGTATTTGTAGATTCAAATACCGTTTACTTAAGTCATGCAAATCAACCAATAACTTTTAGCGATTTAAGTGTTGATCAATTTGTTGAAATTAGAATGATTCGTAATGCAGATAGCACTTTGTTAGCATTAAGAATTAAAATTGAAGATGGTATGAATTTTTCTAAAATAATCGGTTTTACAGGAATTGTAAATGGAGCTTCAATTCAACTTCCAACAGGCAGCTATTTAATAAACAATCAAACAGTTGTAATTGATAATAACTTTAATCTTATCCCATCTAGCCAACTATCTACTGGTCAGCAAGTAACCGTTTGGGCAATTATTGATCCATCATCAAACAAAACAGCATTACAGATACAATCTAAAGTAACTTCACCAACAAGTGTTGATGAATCTCCTGCTGTTGTTGATGAATTTGTTCTTGAACAGAATTATCCAAATCCATTTAATCCAAGTACAACAATATCGTTTACATTAACTGCAAATCAATTTGTAACATTAAAAGTATTTAATGCTCTTGGTGAAGAGGTAAGGACACTTGTTAATGGTGATCTTGCTCAGGGCTCACACAGCATTAACTTTAACGCAAATAGTTTGAGCTCAGGGTTCTATATCTATAAATTGGAAAGCGGAAACCAGGTACAGGTTAGAAAAATGATGCTGATGAAATAACTAAATAATATATTATATTGATCAAGGCGATTCTTAGGGGTCGCCTTGTCACTTTATATTTTCACTCTGTACTAATTATAAAAACAAACAATCTGCAGTGGAGAAACTCGTGAAAACTAAACTACTTATCGTACTTTTATTCAGTCTATCAACTATAAATTTATTCGCTCAAAATTATTCCTGGCGTTATTACAATACTGGCAATACCGGTATACAAGGTGATTATGTTGAAGGTATCTGGATTGATCACGATGGCGACCCATACATTGCCGGATACACTCCGGGCTGGGAAGAAGGAGGATTTTCCAAATTAATCCAATCTGAAAATAGATGGATAAATTATTCTAATGTTGATTATCCTGTAATAGGAAATATAAATGATGTGGGTTCATCTCGCATCAGCGATATTGAAGAAGATGCGAATGGAATTTTATGGATGGCTACCTGGCGGGGTTTGTTAAAATTTAATCCTGCAATCGGAGGGAGCTCATTGGAGTTTTGGGGTGCAAACAACTCAATCCATCCCGGCGGCAGAAGCAGAGATCTTGCAATTGCCCCTGATGGTTCTGTTTGGATTGCTGTAATTTCTGTTACCTGGGGTGAGGGAGGACTTGTAAATTATAATCCAAGCACTAATGTTTGGCGTTACTGGGGTTATGGAACAACAGCTAATAACTGGCCGCCGCTTATTCCATTTTTAATCAATGTCTCCATTCAGGTAAAACCCAATGGTGGTTACCTGGTATGGGCTAGTTACGAATCTATAGTTGTTGTTTTTGACAGCGATACACAATTGTTTACTCAGCTACCGAACAACGGTAACCCAGGTGATGTTCTTAAGCTGCCCGGTAACGATTGTGTGGACGACCTGCAAAATTTATGGGCGATAAGAGTTGCTTCACCCGGAATTTATTCACTTGATTATAAAACTCAATCTGGCAGCTGGGTTACGCCAACACAACCGCCCGTGACATCATTTGATAAATGACATTTGGTCATTTAAAGCTTACGGAAACAATAACGCTCTATTAGTTGATGGAAACAGTATTGTTTGGAAATTTAACGGAACTTCATGGCAAAATCTTGGTGCGTGGAAAGATGGAGCATTTTCTTATGGTATAGATATAGATGAAAATGGAAATATCTGGGCAACAGGAGTTGGCGGTGCAGCAAAGCGAGATGCTCAGACTGGTACATGGCAGAGATATCGAATTACAAACTCATCACAGATTGATTATTGGGTTAATGATATGAGTATTGATGATCAAGGAAAGGTTTGGATGACTGGAAATGCTGGTCCTGGATACGGCGGATTTCAAAAATTTGATGGTGTGAGGTGGACAGGTTTTAATCAGTATACATATGGCTTAGGGTATCCATTTCCATTTCAAACAGATAACTCAGAAGTTATTTACTACCGGCCATCTAATGGGCAGATAATTGTAAATCCCATGTTCGGGTATCTGTATTCATGGAATGGCACTTCATACACTTCGCTTAATTATCCGAATGATAGATCTGAAGGAGTTGTTGAGGATTCTCAAAACAGATTATGGAGTCTTGGTGAATACTATAATCTAAAATATTATAATGATGCTACTAACTCCTGGACGTCCGTTCCGTTTGATGGCTGGGGTGCAAACATTGAAAAAGATCCAACAAGACCGGGAACAATTTGGGCATGCTCAGGTTTTCAGGCTTTACGAACAGATGGTTCTTATTCTTTTACAAAATTCAATACTGATTTTCCTGAACTCGATCCGCAGAGTGATCTGTTATCAACAGTTGCACCGGCTGCAAATGGTATTGCCTGGGTCGGTAGTAACAGAGGATTATTTAAAGTAAATGCGAATAACGGTACTTATCAGTTTTATTCGCCTTCAAACTCACAAATTCCCGGGGATAATATTTCACCAATATTAGTAACACCCGATGGAAGATTATGGTTTGCAAATTTTGGAAGTACTACGACTTCAACATATGGTTTGTGCTGGTTTGATGGGACAAACTTTGGAATTATTCCTCAACAGCAAACCGGTGGTTTGCCACACGCACAAATTTATGATATTGAAATGAAAAACATTCAGAATGGATATGAATTGTGGATCAGCTGTGCAAGCAGAGGTGTTGCTGTTCTTACGGTTACGGGAACAGTTGTTCCGGTTGAACTAACATCTTTTACTGCAAACACAAATGGAAATAATGTAAATCTTAATTGGTCTACTACTACAGAAACAAATAACTCAGGATTCGAAATTGAACGCGGAAGTCATACTGAGCGAAGTCGAAGCATGACCGAGTGGGAAAAGATAGGCTTCATAAATGGTAACGGAACAACAACAGAAGCGCATTTCTATTCTTTTACTGATAACAATATAAGTTCAGGAAATTATCTTTACAGACTTAAACAAATTGATTTTGATGGAACGTTTGAATATTCGAACGAGGTTGAAGTAATAATTAATATTCCTGAAAAATTTGAATTATCACAAAACTATCCTAATCCATTTAATCCCACCACAAAGATTAAATATCAAATTCCTTCGAATAATCCTGTTAGCTTAAAAATATATGATGTTTTGGGTAATGTAGTAACTTCGCTTGTGGATGAAGTACAGCCTTTAGGTAATTATGAAGTATCATTTGATGCCTCATTGTTATCAAGCGGAACGTACTTTTATACTATACGAACAGGCAGTTTTGTCGAAACAAAGAAAATGTTATTATTAAAATAAAGGAACCAGCATGAAAAAATTTCATTATTTCATTACAGTCAGTATCGTATTATTTTATTCGTCTTTAAATGCTCAATGGATCCAAAGCGGTCTTGACGGTACCTATGTTCGCACCATTAACGTCTCAGGTACAAATCTTTTTGTCGGCACAAGCGCCGACGGTATCTTTCGTTCCACCAACGACGGCACAAGCTGGACTCCGGTCAATACAGGATTGTCAAACTTATATGTTAATGCTTTTACCGTCTCCGGTACGAATCTCTTTGCAGGGACTGAAGGCAGCGGTGTCTTTCGCTCCACCAACAACGGTACAAGTTGGAGCGCAACAAGTGCTTTGACAGACCCTTATGTATATGCACTTACCGTCTCTGGTACCAATCTCTTTGCCGGAACTGATGGTAGCGACGGGGTCTATCTTTCCACCAATAACGGTGCAAACTGGGTTGCTGCGGGTTCGGGTTTGACGAACACACGCATCCGTGCTCTAAATATCTCTGGTACAAATATCTTCACAGGCACTTTCGGCGGCGGTGTCTTTCTTTCTACGAATAACGGCACAAGCTGGACTCCAGCCAGTTCCGGACTGACGAACACCTATGTCAATGCTATTACCGTCTCCGGTACGAATCTCTTTGCCAGCACTGAGGGCGGCATCTTTCTTTCAACCAATAACGGTACGACCTGGGCTGCGGCAAGTACTGGACTGACTAATACTTATACTCATGCTATTGCTGTCTCCGGTACAAATCTGTTTGCCGGGACTGAGGATGGCGTTTTCTTTTCCACAAACAACGGCACAAACTGGACTCAAGTTAGCACAGGATTGACGAACACCGTTATCTGGGCACTTGCTGTCTCCGGCACATATCTCTTTGCTGGGAGTAACGGTAACGGCGTCTGGAGGCGGCCTCTGGACGAAATAATCCCGGTAGAGCTTATATCGTTTACGGCTTCTGTCACAGGAAATTCAGTAACGCTTCGCTGGACAACAGCCACAGAGCTAAACAACTTAGGTTTTGAAGTTCAGAGATCAATAGAGAATAAAAATTGGAATACAATTGTATTTGTAGAAGGAAAAGGAACGACAACATCATCCCAAAACTATGGTTGTGTAGATAATTCAGTTTCTTTGGGAAAATATTTTTACAGGTTAAAGCAGATCGATCTTGATGGAAGTTTTTCATTCAGCGATGTTGTTGAAGTCGATGTTTCGGTTCCAACAGATTTTGTATTAAATCAAAATTATCCTAATCCATTTAACCCCTCAACAACAATTTCGTTTTCAATTCCTTCCGCTGGTTTTACATCACTAAAAGTATATGATGTTCTTGGTAATGAAGTCGCAACTTTAGTTAATGAAGAAAAACCTGCGGGAAATTATGAAGTAAGGTTTAATGCATCATCATTATCAAGCGGAACTTATTTTTACAAATTACAGGCGGGAAGTTTCATAGAAACAAAGAAAATGATTATTATTAAAATAATTATCGATAAAATCATTATTATTTTCTGGCGGTTTATTTAACAAATATATATTAATCAAAAATTATTATATGGAGCTATTTTGAGAACTACAATTATTATGCTTGCCTGTTTTTTTATTTTTGTCTCTGAAGTTATTGCCTCAGGATCCATATACATATTCCTGGCGTTACTATCGGCCGGGTAATACTGGAATCCAAGGAGACCAGGCAACTGCATTATGGATAGATGAAAATGGAGATCCATATATTGCTGCTGCTACAGGTGGTTGGGGTGAGGGAGGTATTGCAAAATTCATCCAGAGCGAAAACAAATGGATTAATTACTCAAATGTTGATTACCCAGTACTTGGCTCATTTGATAATGCTGATGTACAAATTCTAGATATAGTAGAAGATTATAACAAAAATCTTTGGATGGGAAATTATGCCGGTGCAGTTAAATTCAATCCTCAAGTTGGGGCATCTTCATTAGAAAATTATGGACCGAACAATTCAAGTTTACAAGGGTTTACATTTGATGTTGATTTAGCGCCAGATAGCACTATATGGTTTACAAGTGGTGGTCTTGTTCGTTATAATACCAAAAACGGGAATTGGACTTACTGGCAGGAAAGCAACACACGCATAGCCGTTCAGCCTAAACCAGATGACAGTTATTTGGTTTGGTCTGCCGACACATATTTTGGATATGTGTTCACATATAACAGTGCGACAAACCAATTAACAAACTATCTGCCTTCAGTATTCGGAGACATTGCGGGATTGCCTGGAAAAGATTGTGTTGATGATGCGGGAAATTTCTGGGCTTTGCGTATGGCAGCAAATCCCGGTGATTGGGAAACACTAGAATATCAGCAACTTGATGGTTCCTGGGTTTCACCACCACCTCCATATGTTAATGTAAGTTTTTATATTGATGCTTTCAAAGCTTTTGGAAACGGCAAAGCTGTAATGGTTCTTACTACAGGTGAGGCATGGATGTTTGACGGCGTAGCATGGAATAATTTTGGAACTTGGCGCCCGGGTGATTTTAATCTCTCAATCGATATAGACAACCAAAATAATGTTTGGGTTTGTGGAATAGGAGGGGCGGCAAGACGAGATGCACAAACAGGAATTTGGCAACGCTATAGAATAACAAACACATCACAGATTGATTATTTTGTTGAAGACTTTTACCTTGATAGCGAAGGAAATGTTTGGTTTACCGGAAACGCTGGAACAGGAATAGGAGGATTTCAAAAATTTGATGGTGAAAGATGGACAGGCTTTAATGAATATACTTATGGTTTGGGATATCCTTTTCCGTTTCCAGCAGACAATACTCAGGCAATCATTAGAAGACCATCTAATGGCGATGTTGTATTCAATCCGACATATCACGGAATTCATGCCTGGAATGGAACCAACTATTTTGCTTTGGAAGATTCGATGAATGTCTCTAAAGGATTTGCTGAAGACTCACAAGGAAGATTATGGAGCCTTGGTGAGTATTTCAATGTGAGATACTATGATGAAAGTATTCCTGATTGGATTGTTGTTCCATTAGTCGGCTGGGGATATTTAATTAAAAAAGATCTTACAATGGATGGTACAATATGGGCCTCAACATCATATGAAATTTTAAGGACCAACGGAATAGATAACTATATAAAACATCCAGAAGATTTTCCTGAAGCAGCGGCTGGATCATTTTTCGGATTTGCTTTAGACAAGAACAGTATAATATGGATTGGTGCGGACAGTTCACTTATAAAATTAAACACAAATACTGGATCATATACAACTATTCAAAGAAGTTCGGGCTGGCCTTTCCCCGGCGAGAATGTACGTCCCCTGGCAGCCACATCAGACGGACGACTTTGGATGCAGTACGAAAGCGCGTATCCATCGAACGATAACGGTTTGTGTTGGTACGATGGAGTAAACGTTGGTTCGTTCCCCGCTCCACCGGGCGGAGTTCCGCAGTGGGGAGGATTGCCAAACAGTAATATTAAAAAACTTGAAGTGCGAGAAATACCAGGTGGATATGAACTTTGGATGAGTTGCCTTGGAAGAGG
>CAVOPZ010000019.1:0-303736 GCA_963698205.1 uncultured Ignavibacteriaceae bacterium
AATGATCTAAGATTATTCCTCAAATTAAATTATTGGTTTAACTTAAACATCTAACATTCTAACAATGCAAAAATTTAAAATCGCATACCTGTTTATATTATTGGGAATGGTTGTTGTCCTTTTAATCTGGAGCGATGAGTTCTGTAAAAAAGATGAAAATCCAACTTCAAACGAGGGGAGAATAAAATTTTCCCATAAGTTACATAAGGAATTAACGGATTGTCAATCCTGCCACTCTGCAGTAAAAGAAAGTGTAAGTCTAAAAGATCTGCTTTTCCCATCATGACAATTGCTCTGCATGTCACGAGGTTGATAATGATGAGGAATGCTCAACCTGTCATTATGGCGATAATTATGAAGCCTTGGTTAAGAAAAAATCTGAATTGATATTTAATCATAAACTTCATCTGTCCAATCCTGATGTTAATTGCGAATCATGTCATCAAGGCTTAAGTGAGGTTGATTTTAGCTGGCAATCATCAGGTGCAAATCCACCGATGGAAACATGCTATAGCTGCCATAATGATAAAACCGTCGCATCAAATGCTTGTGAATCCTGCCACATCTCAACAGTAAACTTACTGCCACAGGATCATAAAGTTGTTAGCTTTACAAAAACTCATAAATTTGCAGCACAACAGTTTAATGCTAACTGTGCAATGTGTCACGATAATCAGAGTTGTGAAGATTGCCATGTTGCTACCACTGGAATTACAGAAGCAAATAAAATGGATGATTTTTATCAACCATATTATCCAAGCAACTTTAAAGATGGTGCAAAGCAACAAGCAATAACACGCGTTCACGAATTGAACTATCGTTTTATTCATGGGATTGATTCCAAAGGTAAAACTTCTGAATGCCAGACTTGCCATCAGATAGAAACATTCTGTTCAGAATGTCATCAAGCTGATAATGAGGATTTCGCATTTAGCGGGATTGTTCCTTCATCGCATTTGAAAAATACTTTCTTTACTCTTGGGGTCGGAACTGGTGGTGGTGATCATGCTACTTTAGCCCGAAGAGATATTGAATCATGCATTTCTTGTCACGATGTTAACGGCGCTGATCCCACTTGCATAAAATGTCACCTTGATAGTGATGGAATTAAAGGGACAAATCCAAGAACTCATCCAACCGGATTTATGAAAGATGAGAAGGGCGATTGGCATAACGATCATTCTTCAGTTTGTTATAATTGTCATACAAGCTTTTCACCTCAATCTCAAGCAGGTTTAGGTTTCTGTGGCTATTGCCATAGTAGTAAAGTAGGAGATTAAAATGAAATATTTACGGAAAAAATAATGAAGAGTATAATTTTATTTTTTGCTATTACCATTAGTACATTGTCAATCCTTAGTTGTAGTGAGCTAAAAGAAGATCTCACTACTACAAGTCCTAATTTATCAGTACATAAAGAAGGATTTACGAATCCAGCTTCACCAAACTTTCATGCAAATGTTTTTGTTGGCATTAATGCTCAGACTTTTTCAGATTGTGCTCAATGTCATGCAAGTAATTTTAGTGGTGGAATTACTAAAGCAGCATGTACGAATTGTCATAGTTCTATTAATGTTCATCAAGATGGAATTCTCAATCCGCATTCTCCTGATTTTCATGGTAAATTTATTGCTTCTAATTTGGGATGGGACTCTAGAGAATGCGGCACTTGTCATAGCTCTGATTATTCAGGTGGCATTGCTTCACCATCTTGTTTAAATTGTCATACCAGTGAAAATGGCCCGGAAGCTTGTAATACCTGTCATGGTGATTTCAGCGATCCAACCAAAATAGCTCCTCCAAGGGCATTAAATGGCAGCTTAGAAACAACTTATGCTGGGGTTGGTGCTCATAATGCACATCTTTATGATAATAATTTAGGAAGTGAAATTCCATGTTTAACCTGTCACAATATTTCACAATCTGTATATACTGCTGGGCATTTGGGAACAGATGGAAAGGCTGAAATAAATTTTAGTGGATTATCCAATAAAGGTGGTGTTAATCCTAATTATAGTTTTACAAACAATACATGCTCGGATACATACTGTCACGGAAATTTTGTTTTTTATAAAGACTCATCTAATTATGCTTTTGCTTATACTGCCGCGACAATGGTTGGCAGCAATTTTAGTCCAAAATGGAATCAGGTTGATGGCACACAAGCACAATGTGGTTAATGCCATGGATTACCTCCTGTTGGACATACAGCAGCCGAATTAAATACTTGTGTAAATTGCCATCAAGGTGTTATAAATGCGCAAGGCGAGATTATTGATCCTTCAAAGCATATAAACGGGGTAAAAAACGTTTTTGGAAATTAAAAATCGAAATAAATTGATTTAAATTGAAAGCCGCTCCAATTTCTGAGCGGCTTTTTTATAATATATTTATTTTGGTAATCTTTGTCATGTCAGAGGTTATCGGTATAACAGTAGTTAAAATTTATTTTGCGGAAAGGGAGGGATTTTCAGCCAAAGGCTGATGAGCCTAAGGCTCAGAACCCTCGATTATATCCCTTAAAATTTCATCTAAAAGTTTCCTTCCCTGACCGGATTTTAGGTATGATTCACGTCTCCTTGCATCTGAAAGAGTAACAAAACTTTCTTTATAGATTAAAGACCAAGGAATACCACCTCTGGTAAATTGAGATTTTCCAGCGTTATGTTCTCTCAATCTTTTCTCGATATTAGCGGTTGAGCCAATATATCTTTTATTAAGAGTGTTGCTGAATAAAACATAGGTGAAATACATAATCAACAATATTTATTTTGCGGAAAGGGAGGGATTTTCAGCCAAAGGCTGATGAGCCTAAGGCTCAGAACCCTCGATTATATCCCTTAAAATTTCATCTAAAAGTTTCCTCCCCTGACCGGATTTTAGGTATGATTCACGTCTCCTTGCATCTGAAAGAGTAACAAAACTTTCTTTATAGATTAAAGACCAAGGAATACCACCTCTGGTAAATTGAGATTTTCCAGCGTTATGTTCTCTCAATCTTTTCTCGATATTAGCGGTTGAGCCAATATATCTTTTATTAAGAGTGTTGCTGAATAAAACATAGGTGAAATACATAATCAACAATATTTATTTTGCGGAAAGGGAGGGATTTGAACCCTCGATATCAGTTTCCCGATATAACGGTTTTCGAGACCGCCGCATTCAGCCGCTCTGCCACCTTTCCTTTGGTTTTGCTTAAAGTTCGAAGCTATAATTTTATGATTTAATAAAAAATGAATCAGTAATAATCTTAATATCAAATTTTTTTCACAACTAATTTAGCAAAAAGAACTCAGAAACGGAGTTTAAATATGTTTCTTTGTCAAAGGGAAAAGAGACAGTTCTATTTCTACATTTCGATGTGATTTGAGAACCTGACTGTGGAATTAGTAACAGCCTTAAATTAGACTAGATGCCATTTTCTCAAGATTTGTTAACAATAAAGATTAAGCCTTATGTTATTAAAACTAAGATTTATGTTAACTAATCTTTCATGAACTTTATAATATTATTGCAAATTGGTTAGTTCAATTTGGAGTTTCAATCTCAACAGCATCAAAGTTACTAAGTCACACTGATCTCCGGACCATTGAGATCTATATACGGTTGAGATAAGAAGATTTAAAATGTAGTTAACAATCTGAATAGAATATTTTAGATTCCAAATCGTTTTAATTTTTTAATACTTTTTGGGCTATATTTTATTATCAAAACTGTAAATAATATACCACATAAATCTGCAATCATATCCAATATATTAGAAGAACGATTTGGCATACTCAACTGGATTATTTCAATTACCGCTCCAATGAACAGAGCAAATAATATTGTTAGGCCCGTTCGATGTTTTTTGAAGAACCATATTTTATCTTGATAGGTTAAAACAAAATAGATTACATAGCTCAACAAACTAAAAAAAGCATAATGTGTGAGCTTATCAAGAGCGATAGCTTTTTCAGAAGGATCTAATAGCATTATAATTACTATGAAAACAATCATAGGATAAAAAATAATTAAGAATGTAGAGAAAAGATAAGCTCTATTTTTTATGAATAAATTTAACATAATGCAGAATATATAGTCTAATATGGATGTAATGTTTAATTATATAAAAGATTTTTTTTGAATTTGTACATCTTATAATTAAGTGGAAATAAAATTACTCTTTAACGAACGCACATCAGAAAAGGCACTATTATTTTAAATCCGATAAAATGAAATGGAAAGTGTTTCCAAGATTGGCGCATTCGACCACTCTGCCACCTTTCCAAGAATTACAAAGCAAAATTACTAAAATAATTTTTATAAGCAGTTAAAAAATCAAAATTGTTTTGTGGAGTGAATGTGATTCGATATATTTGAAACGTTAATTCGGAGAGGTGCAAGAGTGGCTGAATTGGCTACCCTGGAAAGGTAGTGTACTCGCAAGGGTACCGTGGGTTCGAATCCCACCCTCTCCGCTCAGAAAAAATGAATGCTAATATTTTGATTCGAGAAATTATTAAATTTATTGTTCTATATCATTAATCAAAATCAATTTCCTTGAACTGTTTCTAATTAGTTTTTCGCATTTTTAAAACAATTACAAAATCATAAATAATTAATTTCTGATTATCGCATTTTCCTCATCCATAAAAACAATTTTAGGTTTGTAAGCTTTTATTTCCTTCGCATCAAGTTGTGCATAACAAGCAATAATAATCAAATTATTTTATAAGTATGAAACTCCCAGGCAGGCGCATCAGGTTATTATTTGACTTGAAGAATTTAGATAAGCATCTATAGCTTTTGCAGCCTTTCTTCCCGCACCCATTGCAAGTATAACAGTAGCGCCTCCGGTGACTATATCACCTCCGGCAAATACACCTTTTTTTGAAGTTGCCATTGTATCTTCCTCGACAAGAATATTGCCCCATTTGTTAAAGTGCAATTCCGGTGTGGTTTGCTGAATGATAGGATTTGAACCATTTCCAATTGCAATTACTGCCATATCGATATCAAGAATGTAGTTTGAGTCTTTAATTGGAATTGGTTTCCTTCTACCCGATGCATCAGGTTCGCCGAGTTCCATCTTTATCAACTCAACTCCTGTAAGCCAGCCGTTCTCATCACCAATAAATCTTTTGGGATTAGAAAGATAATTAAATTCTATTCCTTCTTCTTTGGCGTGATGAATTTCTTCTTTACGAGCAGGCATTTCGACATCAGATCTTCTATAAACTATATAAGCATTTTTTGCACCAAGTCTTTTTGATGTTCTGACCGCATCCATTGCAGTATTTCCACCGCCAAATACAGCAACGTTTTTATCCTTTACATTAAAAACCGGAGTATCATAATCAGGGAACTTATATGCTTTCATCAAATTTACTCTTGTTAAAAACTCATTTGATGAATATACCCCGTTGAGATTCTCTCCGTCTATATTTAAGAAGTAAGGCAAACCAGCACCTACAGCAATGAAAACCGCATCATAACCATTTTCCATCAGTTCATCTATCGTATCTGTAAAACCAATAACAGCATTTGTTTGAAAATCGACTCCGAGAGTTTTTAATGCATCGATTTCAGCTTTTACAATTTCTTTTGGTAGACGGAATTCTGGAATTCCATAAATTAAAACACCGCCAAGTTCGTGTAATGCTTCGAAAACAGTTACTTCATGCCCCATCTGTATTAAATCTCCAGCACAACTTAAACCGGATGGACCACTACCGACTATCGCAACCTTTTTTCCTGTTTTTAATTTGATTTCGGGGTTTTTTAGACCAACATGCTCACGTTCGAAATCTGCAACAAATCTTTCTAATCTTCCAATTGCAATTGATTCACCTTTTTTACCCACAACACATTTGGCTTCGCATTGTTCTTCCTGCGGGCAAACTCTTCCGCATATAGCAGGAAGCATATTATCTTCTTTTATCTTTGCAGCAGCACCAAGATAATCTCCATCTGCTACAAGTTTAATAAACTCACTTATCTTTACTTCTACAGGACATCCATCAATACAAACAGGTTTGGGGCATTGCAGACATCTAAGTGCTTCCATCTTTGCAAGTTCTTCTGTAAAACCAAGATTAACTTCTTTAAAGTTAGATCTTCTTTCATTACTGTCCTGTTCAGGCATAGGCTGCCTTGGTATATTCATTCTTTCTTTTTTGCTAAGTTCAGGCATTTAGAAATCTCCGGAAAAAATTATTGGCTGATTAATTATTGAGTTTTAGCCCTTCTTCAAAGGCTTTATCGAAATGACATGTATAATCGTGGAGCGATTCTTTTTCGTGTTCTAAATAAGTTCTGTTTCTTCGTTCAAGTGTAGCAAAATCGACCAGGTGTGCATCAAATTCAGGTCCATCCACACACACAAAAACAGTTTTGTTATCGACAATAGCTCTGCATCCACCGCACATTCCTGTTCCATCTACCATAACTGGATTCAAACTAACTATAGTTTTAATACCAAATGGTCTGGTTGTTTCTGCAACAGCTTTCATCATCGGAATTGGACCGATAGCAAGAACTAAGTCAATCTTTGTTCCATTTTCAATTAACTCTTTTAACTTTTGAGTGACAAATCCGTGAAAACCGTAACTACCGTCATCTGTTGTAGGATAAACTTCATCACAAACTTGTTTAAGTTCTTCTTCAAGTATTACTAACTCTTTAGTTCTTCCGCCAATAATTGCAATCGTATAATTACCGGCTTCTTTTAATGCAACCGCTGTCGGATAAGCAATCGCAGTACCAACTCCGCCGCCGATGCTTACAGCAGTTCCAAAATGTTCTATGTGTGATGGCTTCCCTAGAGGACCTACAACATCCATAATCCAATCGCCGGAGTTTAGCGAGTTTAATTCCTTAGTAGTCTTCCCAATTCCTTGTACAATAATTGTAATTGTGCCTTTTATAGCATCTGAGTCAGCAATTGTAAGAGGAATTCTTTCTCCTCCATCTTTAATTCTAATGATAACAAATTGTCCTGCTTTTCTTTTTACCGCAATTTTTGAAGCTTCAATTACAAACTTCTTGATATTGGGGGCTATAAAGTTTGCTTCCAGAATTTTATACATAAAATGAACCCTGATTAATTTTCAATATTTAAGTAAACATTTTTAAGTAAAATCATTTGCCTTTAATCCGAATTAATTGATTCAGTCTAATCAAAAAGCAAATTTAAAAAACCGAATCATCAGTATAGATAAACTTGGAATAATCCTTTGATTTTCCATATATAACTTACGATGCTTTTGATAATATATCCAATACGATTAATAAATTTATGCGTCATGCATTTACCTCAAGTACAAAATAATTATTATTTTTTTATGTAAAATATTAATACAGTGATTTTTTAAAAACAGTAAAATAGTTCTCATCACTTATATGATTCATTTATCTCATCATGTCTTATTAGTTCAAAATTATTAAATTGAAATTCTTTTAATGAAATATTTTTGGAGATTGCGGAAAGATTTAATTTCTACCGATTGTGAGACATTTGTACATTTTTAGTAGAACTTTTTGTATTCAATTTTTTAAGCTTCATTCTTAAGTATTTTGACTTTTTTTAATGTTTAAAATAAGAAAAGCCTTGAAATTCAAGGCTTTTCCTAAATTTTGTACCGGAGGCCGGACTCGAACCGGCACGAGGTGTAAGCCTCACTGGATTTTGAGTCCAGCGCGTCTACCAATTCCGCCACTTCGGCAAAAATTCAATATTTCTAGTCAAAAGATAAAAAACTTCGTTTAACTAACCAACATCAAGGTGCATCATAAAAAGATTTCTCTCTTAATGATATAAGTTTTTGAGAATTAACTTCATCTATAATTGAAGACGTTGGTATGGCATAATGATTGTTATCTAATGAATAAACTAATAGGAGTTGAAATGAAAAAAACTTACAGAGCAAAAAACAAAAAACATCAGAAAGATAATGGTCTCTTTCTGCTTGTTAGCAAATGGGAAAATGTGGATGATTATTCAGAAGAAGAAATTGAAGATCTTCTGGATGAAAATAATATCCCGGAAATTTCTTACATCGAAGTTATTGATAAACCATCAGACATAGTTTTTGATTAACTAAAATATAAAAGACATGAGCAAAACTTACATTGGTCAGGATGGACATTACGATATCGAAGATGATGGTAAAGTCATCCAGAGAATGGTAAATGAGTTTGGAAGATTAACCGGAATTACAAAAGTCTATTCCAATTTTAAAAGAATTCCAAATCTTTTGGACAGAAATAAAATCGAATATTTTCTTCAGATGCTAAAAATTTACAAAGTTTCTGGACGAGTTTAATCTAAATCTCAAACTCACCGGTAACTCTGATTCTCGCACTTCTGAATTTACATTTCAATAGTATTTAATTCTGCACTACACTTACGCTTTAATGCATCTTTCTGTATTTTTGTATTGAATAACAATTATTGAAATATGGAAAACAATACATCAAACCAGAACGAATCTTCAAAAGAAAAATCAAAAAACTTTATTTATGAAATAATTGATGATGATTTAAAGACAAATAAATGGAACGGAAGGGTTCATACCAGATTTCCGCCTGAACCAAATGGTTATCTGCATATAGGACATGCCAAATCGATTTGTTTGAATTACGGAATTGCCCGTGACTACAATGGTAAATTTAATTTGCGATTTGATGACACAAATCCAACAAAGGAAGAACAGGAATATGTTGATTCGATCATTGAAGATGTTAAATGGCTCGGTGGCGATTTTGAAGAGAGAATATTTTATGCATCTGATTATTTCGATAAGATGTACGAATGGGCTGTGAAGTTAATTAAAAAAGGAAAGGCGTATGTTGATGATTCTGATCCTGAAACAATGCGTGGATTACGCGGTACTGTAACTGAAGCAGGAAAAGAAAGTCCAAATCGAAATCGTAATGTTGAGGAAAATCTTGATCTCTTTGAGAGAATGAAAAAAGGAGAATTTCAAAACGGTGAAAAAGTTCTGCGTGCAAAGATTGATATGTCTTCTCCAAATATGCTATTGCGTGATCCTGTAATGTATAGAATCATTCACTCAGAACATCAGCGAACAGGAAATAAATGGTGTATCTATCCAACTTATGATTGGGCACATGGGCTTGAAGATTCAATTGAGGGAATTACCCATTCAATATGTACTCTAGAGTTTGAAGTGCACAGGGCTTTGTATGATTGGTTTTTGAAAGAACTTGAAATTTATCATCCTCAGCAGATTGAGTTTGCCAGATTGAATTTAACTTACACGGTAATGAGCAAGCGGAAACTTTTAGAATTGGTTGAGCAAAAATTTGTTGATGGTTGGGATGACCCAAGAATGCCAACTATTTCTGGATATAGAAGGAGAGGTTACACTCCGGAAGCAATTCAGAATTTTGCAGAGATGGTTGGAGTTGCGAAACGTGATGCGATGACTGACCTTGCATTGCTTGAGTTTGCAATTCGTGAAGTGCTTAACAAACAAGCGCAAAGAGTAATGGCAGTTCTTGACCCATTAAAAGTTGTTATCACTAATTATAAAGATGAAGAAGATTTAGAAGCTGTAAATAATCCTGAAAATGCGGAGATGGGTCATCGTAAAGTTCCATTTTCAAAAGAACTATACATTGAGAAAAATGATTTTATGGAGAATCCGCCAAAAGGATATCATCGTTTAATTCCGGGAGGTGAAGTTAGGCTGCGATATGCTTATATAATTAAATGTGATGATGTAATTAAAAATCAAAGTGGGGAAGTGATACAACTTAATTGTAGTTATGATCCCGATACAAAAAGCGGAATTGGAACAAGCACAAAAAAAGTTAAAGGAACTATTCACTGGGTCTCGACAAAGCACGCAATTGATTGTGAAGTTAGATTGTATGATAGATTATTAATTGTGGAAGATCCAACAAGTGAAAAAGATAGAGATTATAAGGATTTAATTAATCCGAATTCACTTGAAATTATTCCAAACGCTAAACTTGAGCCCTTTATAAAATCAGCCAAACCAGGTGATCGTTTTCAGTTTGAAAGACAGGGATATTTTTGCGTTGATTCAAAATATACAAGAATAGAAAGACTTGTTTTTAATAGAACAGTAACGCTAAAAGATACCTGGGCTAAAACAAGTGGAAAGAAGTAAAAAAGTTTTATAACTAACTGTCACATTTGAGATTATTGTGTGACAGTTAAAAAATCATTTAATTCTTTCTATTGCTTTTTCAATTCTCTTTATTAATTCATCTTTACCAAGAATAAAAAGTAAATCAAACATTCCTGGACCGGTACTTTGACCAGATACTGCTAATCTAAGTGGATGAATCAATATCCCTTTGCTAACATTTATTTCTTCTGAAACTTTTGAAAGTGCAAGCTCAAAATCTTCTTTTGTTGGATTTATTAATGTAGCGAACTCATCTTTTAGTTTATTGAGATGTTGAGGAGTTTCGGGTTTCCAGTTTTTTTCAACTGATTTGTGTTCGTACTCAATTGGAGCTTCATAAAAGTAAATGCAAGTATCAATAAAATCTTTAATAAATGAAACACGTTCTTTCATCGCTTCAATCACTAAAGTTAAAAAATCGTCTGTATAATTTTGATTTTTGAATTTTGATTTTTGAATTTCTAATTTTAACAATGAAAGTAATTCTTGAGAAGACTTTTTACGAAGATGTTCAGCATTTAGCCAATTTAATTTCTGTAAATCAAAAACAGCACCTGCTTTATTAACTCTTTCCAATGAAAAATTATTAATCAATTCATCCATATAATAAAATTCTTTATCATCACCCGCATTCCACCCAAGAAGAGCTACAAAGTTTATCAGTGCATCTTTCAAAAATCCTTTTTCGCGATAATCTTCGACTGCAACATCGCCTTGTCTCTTACTAAGTTTTGAACGATCAGGATTTAACAGTAACGGAAGGTGTGCAAATACTGGTCTTTCCCATCCAAAAGCATCATAAAGTAAAACGTGTTTCGGTGTTGATGATAACCATTCTTCACCGCGAATTACGTGAGTGATCTTCATTAAATGATCATCAACGACATTTGCAAGGTGATAAGTTGGATAACCATCACTCTTTATTAAAACCTGGTCATCAATATTGTTGCTTTCAAACTCAACACGTTCACGGATAATATCATCAAACTTAATTGTTTGATTTTGTTCTACATTTAATCTCACAACTTTTGGAACTCCAATTTTTAAATTATTTTCGACCTCCTCCTTGGAAAGATGAAGACAATTTTTATCATATTTTGTTTGTGGAAGTCTTTGTTTTTCTTGTTCTTCCTTTAAGGTTTTTAATCTCTCCGGAGTACAGAAACAATAATAAGCTTTGCCCTTTACAATCAATTCATCAGCATATTTTTTATAAATATCTAATCGTTGAGATTGCATATAAGGACCAAAATTTCCACCGACCTCCGGTCCTTCATCAAATTCCAGTCCCGCCCATTTAAGAGCAAGTATTAGATTTTCAACAGCACCCTCAACGTAACGATTTTGATCAGTGTCTTCAATTCTTAAGACAAATGTGCCGTTATTTTTTTTAGCGAATAAATAATTATATAAAGCAGTTCGCAAACCGCCAACGTGAAGATAACCGGTTGGACTTGGTGCAAAACGAACTCTGGGTAGTTCATTAATCATATATCAGAATTCCTAAAATTGAATGAATAAAAATACAACAATGCATTTTCATTTCTGAATGAGCAAGGCAGGGAAGTAAGAAGTAATTATAATTTTGTTATTTTATTTTCCGTGTAGTATTTAACTTTTTCTAAAAATTCCTGACTATCTATTGGTTTGGGAATATAATCGGTAGCGCCGGCTTCCAAACATTTTTCTCTATCACCTTTCATAGCAAATGCCGTAAGGGCAATAATCGGGGTTTCTTTGTAATTCTCAAGTTCACGGATCTTTTGTGTAGCCTCAAATCCATTCATTACAGGCATTTGCATATCCATTAAAATCAAATCGTAATGCTGAGCCTGAACCTGTTCGTAAGCCTGTAATCCATTTTCTACAACAACGATAGATTCAAAATTATTTTTCTTTAAAAGTCTTGTTACAATAATTTGAGAGTGTTTATAATCTTCAACAAGAAGAATTTTAACTGAATCTTTGACCTCTTTAACTTCTTCAGGTTTTGAAGGTTCATCATACTGATTTATCATAGCACTTACAGTTTCCGCAAGATCTTCAATATTCGTACTGCTCTTAAGAAGTAATTCTGAGAATAATCCATCAATCTTTTTAAGATCATCCTGATAAGTTTCTTTGCCTGTATAAATAATAATAGGTAATTTTGAAAAACTTTTATTCGATTTAATCATTTTTATTAAATCAAATCCATTTACGATAGGCATATCCAGGTCAATGATTGCAAGGTCGAGATGCGTATTCTCAATCATTCCAATTACCTTTGATGACAGATACTCAGCAATAGCATTAAATCCAGCTTGCTCTACTGCCTCTTTTATAAGATTTAATGTTGGGATATCATCGTCAACAATAAGGATATTTGAATCTTTTTTGAGTTTATAGCTGGTTAGTACCTCAACAAGAAATTTGTAATTAATGGGTTTTACAAAATATTCAACTGCACCCATCATAAAAGCTTTTTGTTGTTCGGCTTCCACAGAGCAAACAATTACCGGCATATGTTTGGTTAGTGGATTTTCCCGAAACTGTTTTAATAATTCAAATCCATTGGCATCAGGTAGTATAATATCCATTATCACTGATAAAAACTTCTGAGTCTCAACAATTTTTAATGCTTGTTGTGCGGAATTTACTATTGTAGGTTCATATCCCCATTTTGAAAGATAGTTCCCTAATAATTTTGATGTTGCATAATCATCTTCAACAACAAGGACTTTGTTTTTAATTCCGGTTGGTTTTGGTAGGCCCACAAGCTGAGATTCTACAGAGGTTAAAATCTCTCCACTAACAGTAAAAGTATAAGTGATTCCCTTTCCAATGCCAGTTGAGATATTTATATCTCCATTTAAGTACTCAATATATTTTTTAGTTAAAGTTAAACCCAACCCTGTTAGATTACCAAACTTGGAAGATTGAAGTTCAACGAGAGCAAAAGGTTGAAAGAACTCGGTACTCTTTTTTGCACTTAATCCCGGACTTGTATCAGAAATTCTAAATACCAATTTTTTGCTGTTTGGTGCAGAGACAGAGATTGATATTTTTCCTCTTTCAGTAAGGCGTACTGAGTTAGAAAGAATGTTAAGTAAAATATATCTTAATTTTTGTGTATCAACCTTGATGGTATCAGGAATTCCTAAATCAATATCAGTAACAAATTCAATCCTGGCTTTATCAATCTTAGAACTGAAAAGCGATACAACTTCATTCAGATAATCCTTAAAATTAACTGATGTTAACGTTACTTTAGTTATTCCGCTTTCAAGCTTGCTTAAATCAATTAGGTCATTAATAACTGAGAGGAGTTCAAAAGCATTTTCTTTTAGAGTTCCAACATATTCTGTTTGAGATGGGGAAAGATTTTCTTCGTTTAATAATGATGCAAATCCCATTATACTGTTTGTAGGTGTTCTTAACTCCTGTGCAATGTTCGCGATTATAGTACTGAGAGAATTATTAAAATTACTTTTACTGCCTATCCATAATTTTAAAAGATTTTTGACAGACTTACTTACTAATTCGATATTATCAGTTTCACTTTTTGAAAAAGGAGTTTTCTTTGCATATTTTATAAGAGCAAATTGATCATCAGCAACATTTAATAATATGCAGCCTTCATTAATTATATGATCGGTAATGTTAAATGAGCAATTAGACTGTGTTAAAAACTGATTTGCACGAGTTTTTTCGATTATGTTTTTACAATTAGGACAGGATATTTGGATATCAGACGATAAAGACTTTTTGGATGTAATTGATTTGCCAATTAATTCCAGGTTATTATTATTGTTTAATTTGAATATTGCTGCTGCTTCTAATTCAAATTCTTGAACTATAAAATCACTTAATTTGCCAGGAAAATCTGCTGATGAATTTATCGCAGCAATGATAAGCTCATTATATTTTCCTAAAAAATCAATTTTTAAACTTTGCATATTTCCTTTTCAATTTTGTAAAGTTAACATCTTAGTTTTATTAAACTATATAGAAAATCAATAAAACCAAAATTAAACAATACTTAAGTATAATTCTAAATTCTTTACATAAAATTTAACAAATGTTGGGTTTTAACAAAATGATTTGTAAAACTTTAGTGTTAAAGAACAAAAAGAATAAAAGACAATGAATAGAAAAAAGTAGTTATTATCGTAGGTGGATTTGAATGATTAATAGCTGTAAAAGTATTAGATGATGCTATTTTGACTTAATCCTTATAGATAAAACAAACCATCATCTATTCCAACCCTCCCTCTATCAGGTAGCCGCAGCTGCATTATCTCCAGCCGATACTGCAATTCCTATTCGTTTCATCCTGAACAATAAAAAAAATACAAGAGTTATACTTGAAGAAGCACTCAAAATAGATAAAACAAATAAAATCGTTAAACTTAAAAATTCAAAGTTGGAACATAAATCATGAATAAAATTTAAGTATATCGACGAAGGAATTGTCGTAACCATCGGTAAGGCCTGGGATAAAGGGATTTAAGATATATGGCTTTTTTGCCTGGCTACTTTGGTGCTCGATTCATATTTTTTATTTAATTGGTTTAAAAACAGATTTCGGGTTATAGTTAAATGGATTTGGTACTATATTACTAATTAACGCGGAACCACATTAATCGTGGGTAAATAAATAGTATAGTCTTGATAATACCTTTCTCTTAGTTTAGTTTTCAAAAAAAAATCTACTACTTTTTGAAATCGATTAAATACTTTCATATCATTGTTATAATTTGTTGTGTATTGTTAGGCAAAATCAGTGCACAGAATGATTATAATTCCATCTTTGTAACCGATACAATTGCGATAAATTTTCAAAATCATTACTCAATATCTCAGGTTAATATCCTGCCAAACTCTGAAGCGATTTATCTGAAAACAAAAAAACTAAATCTCAATGATTATTCATTCAAGTTTTCTGAAGGTTACTTTACACTTTCAGATTCGCTTCCATACTCAATATTTGATACACTGATTGTTACCTATCGTTCACTAAAATTATCTCTAAAGAAAGAATATAAACGAAGAAGTTTGGTTATTAAGTATGATGAAAGATTTGGAGATACTGTAAGTGTTCTTACTTCATCCTCAAGCGGATTTTCACCCGATGCCATATTTGGTTCCGATATGCAAAAAAGTGGAACAATTGTTCGTGGTTTTACAGTTGGGACAACAAAAGATTTTTCTCTAAGTAGTGGTTTACGTTTACAGCTTTCAGGAAGAATTTCTGAGGACATTGAAATTGTTGCTGCGCTTTCTGATGAAAATACGCCCATCCAACCGGAGGGAAATACTGAAAGACTTGAAGAACTTGATAAAGTCTTTATCCAGATGAAACATCCAAATGCTATAGGCACTTTTGGAGATTATCAATTAAAACAAAAGTTTGGTGAGTTTGGAGTTATCGATAGAAAACTTCAAGGACTTATGGGTGAATTTTCCTATGGTGATGTTAACGGATATGTTTCCATTGCAAACTCAAGAGGAAAATTTAATAGCAACAATTTTAATGGCTCTGACGGTGTTCAAGGTCCATATCGTTTAAATGGACTGAACAACGAGCGCGATATCATTGTGATAGCCGGTACAGAAAAAGTATTTATTGATGGAATTGAATTGGCTCGCGGCGAAAATAAAGATTACACTATAGAATATTCAAATGCTACAATAACTTTTACACCAAATCGTTTAATAACTTCAGCAAGTAGAATAAGCGTTGATTTTGAATACACCGACAGACAATTTGCGCGAAGTTTTTTTGGTGCTGGTACTTCGGCAAAATTATTCAATGATAAACTCCAGCTTAAAGTACAATATATGCGAGAAGGTGATGATCAGGATTCTCCTATCGATATATCATTAAGTGAAGAAGATAAAAATATCTTATCACTCGCTGGTGATGACAGAAATAAAGCCATCAAATCGGGAGTTAAACTTGCCGAGCCTGATTCACTTGGAATTATTAGAGGCATCTACACAAAAGTTGATACTTTAATTAATGTAGTAGAGTTTTCTTATTATGTATACAATCCCGGAGATTCATTATCACTATACACTGTAAGTTTTAGTTATGTTGGTGAAGGTAATGGCGATTACACCAGACAAAGTCTTGGCTACTATAATTTTGTTGGGATTGGTAAAGGAGGTTATCTGCCAGTAACATTTCTTCCACTTCCACAACTAAAACAAATGGGGAATGTTGTTATTGATGTTAATCCGTTTGAAAATGTAACTCTAAGTCTGGAGTATGCTGGAAGTTTGTGGGATAAGAATCGATTATCAGATTTGGATGATGGCAATAATTATGGATATGCTAGAAACATTTCTTTAAAAGTTGTACCCACTCAAATTTTATTGGGCGAACTTGATTTAGGAAAAGCTGGATTAAACTATCGTGATAGATTCATTCAAGGAAAATTCACTTCTCTAGATAGATATGATGATGTTGAGTTTAACAGAAATTATAATTCCGTAAGTCAAAATGAATTGCAGGATGAGTCTTTACGTGAAATAGGAGTTTCACTTCAACCTATCAAAGAATTATTCATCAACAGTAATGCTGGTTTTCTAAGAAAAGGTGATGATTTTTCTTCAGATAGATATAATAATACTATTAGGTTTACCGACGTTAATACTTATAACATTGAATATAATCTTGATTATGTGAAAACAAATACTTCAACTTTAAAAAGCAATTGGTTAAGGCATAAAGGAAATGCATTTTATTTATTGTGGCAATTGAAGCCGGGTTTAGAATTTCTTGCGGAGGACAAGCAGGATAAACGCTCAAAAAACGATTCACTTCTTACAGGCAGTTTAAAATATTTTGAGTATTCCCCTTACATCGAGTTGAGGGAAATTTCAGGATTCAGGATGTTAACCAGGTATTCTTTACGAGATGATTATCTTCCATTAAACGGAGTTATGGTTAAGGAATCCAAATCAAAAACTTATTCACTTGAAATGAACTACGCCGGAATACGTGAAGTAAACACAAATCTTGTTTTAACTTTTAGAAGCAAAAAGTATGAAGAACTTTATAAAACAAAAGGATTTCTTGATAACGAAACTATTCTTATTCGCTCGAGGACAAAGTTTACTTTTTGGGAGAGATTATTAAATGGTGATTTATATTATGAAGTTTCAACTCAAAAATCTGCAAGATTACAAAAAGTTTTTGTGAGGGTAGAGCAGGGAACAGGTAATTATATTTATCTCGGTGATCTAAACAACAATGGAATTGGTGATGAAAATGAATTTGAACCATCTTTATTTGATGCAGATTATATCCAGGTTACTTTACCTACAGATGAACTTTTTCCTGTTATCGATTTAAAAGACAAGTACAAGATGGAAAATAAACTTTGCTGAGTTGGTGGATGCTTCATCACTGATTGGAAAAATTGTAGCTCCTATCTCATCTGAAACTTTTTGGAGAATTGAAGAAAATAGTCGCGAAACCGATTATGCCAATATTTATTTGCTGAAGCTTTCAACATTCCAGAATGAAAACACAACTATACGCGGGTCTAATTATATTCAACAGGATTTTTTTCTTTTTGAAAACGAACAGGAGCTTTCATTAAGATTTAGATTAACACAAAGAACTGCACTTAACGAATTCAGTTCCGGCTTTGAGCGATATTATAATCGTGAAAGAAGTGTTAGGATTAAATTTAAAATGATAAAAGAAATTTCTAATCAAACTGATCTAATAAACCAGATCGATAACGTAAGTGCACCGGCTAATTCAAACAGAATAAGGGCGATAAGTTCCAATAATTTTCTATCCGAGTTTTCATATCGACCCGAAAAAAATATTGAAGTTGGTTTCCGAATAAAAGCTGGTAGAAGTGAAGACACACATCCAAATGTACCAACAATAATTGATTTGAACTCGCAATTAATAAGATTTAATCTTTCATTGTTGGGAACGGGAAGATTAAGGATTGAAATTGAACGTAACGAATTGAGTGCAAACACAACAGAAAATTTTATTCCATATGAAATGACAAATGGAAATCAAATTGGCAAAAACTATTTCTGGCGCTTAAATTTTGATTACAAACTTTCATCATTTCTGCAAACAACAATTAGTTATGATGGAAGAGTGCAGGGAACAAACAGAGTTGTGCATACTGCACGAGCTGAAGCAAGGGCGTTTTTCTAAAGAAGAATTTAGAATTAAGAATTTAGAACTGTAAATATTACTTTGTCATACTGAGCGAAGTCGAAGCATGACCATTTAAGAAATTAAATATCGAATAGAGACCAAGGAATATTGAATATGAATATCGAAGTGAATTGTATTGATGAATCTGAGGCACTTTAAATAATCAGCTAATTTTTTTGTCATTCCCGTGGAAACGGGAATCCAAAGAATTTAATACAAAATAGATTCCCACTTTCGTGGGAATGACAATATAATTATTCTTAATAGACCTGGACTACACTATGAAAATAATATCAAATCTAATTGAAGCACATATTTTCCGTGAACAAAACGGGAAACTTGAATTTCTTCTTCTTAAACGTTCTCCCGATGAATACTATCCAAATCTCTGGCAAATGGTTTCCGGTAAAATTAAAGAAAGCGAAACTGCTTACAACACTGCATTGCGGGAAATAAGAGAAGAAACAAATTTGTCCCCTGAAAAATTCTGGGTTGCACCAACAGTAAATTCATTTTACTCGCCGGATAAAGATTACATATGTCTTATTCCAGTTTTTGCTGCAAAAGTAAAATTTGATAGTCAAGTTATTCTAAGCAAAGAACACGTTGAATATAAATGGGTAACTCCGGAAGAAGCAAAACAAATGCTTGCGTGGGATGGACAAAGAAAATCTGTTGATGTTATTGTTGATTATTTTCTTAACAGAAATTCCTTTTTGAATTTTATAGAAATTAACTTATGAATGTCATTGCGAGGAACGAAGTGATGAAGCAATCTAAGCTAAACATTAGAAATCTCCCTTTAGTAAAGGGAGTACCTGAACGAAGTGAAGGGGAGGGATTTGCTTTAAGCTTTGTACAGAAAGAATCCCCCTCGGCTTCGCCGCTTCCCCCTTTATTAAAGGGGGACTTTTTTTAAGATGGATTTTGATACTCTTTACTAAATTAGAATTTTAATCATTATTATTGAAAAAGCATAATGAACTAATAACCAATTTTAGAGAAATTCCATATAATCTAAAGCTTAAGGACCGTGCAAAAGAAATGAGGAACAACTCTACTAAAGGAGAAATAAAATTCTGGTGCGAATTATTAAAGAAAAAACAAACAGTTTATCAATTCAATAGACAAAAAATTATTGGACATTTTATTGTAGATTTTTATTGTGCAAAATTAAAATTGGTTGTTGAGATAGACGGAATAAGTCATATGAAAAAGAAAGAGTATGATAAACATAGAAATGAATATTAGAATCATTTGGGTTTAAAGGTTTTACATTTTGATGATCAAGATGTTCAAAACAATTTTTGGTTTGTAGAGAAGGATTTTAAAGAACAGTTATCAAAACGCATAAGTGAGTTGAGTAAATAGGAAGTCTCCCTTTAGTAAAGAGCCTGTCCCGAATTTGATTCGGGAGAGATGTCGCGATAGCGACAGAGGGATTTGTTTATTGATTTGGAAAAAGGAATCCCCCTCGGCTTTGCCGCTTCCCCCTTTATTAAAGGGGGACTTTATTATAAATTTGGATATGCCAAAGAAAGATGGACTAGTAACTAATTTCAGAGAACTTCCTTATAATCCAAAACTTAAGGAACGCGCAAGAGAAATGCGCAATAATTCCACAAAAGGAGAAATAAAATTCTGGTGCGAATTATTGAGGAAAGGACAAACCGGTTATCAATTTTATAGGCAAAAAATAATTGGACATTATATAGTTGATTTTTATTGTGCAAAGTTAAAGTTAGTTGTTGAGATAGACGGAATAAGTCATCTCAAAAAGAAAGAATACGATAAAAATCGAGATGATATATTGCAATCAATTGGCTTAAAGGTTTTACATTATGATGATCTAATCCGTTAAAAACAATTTTTATATTATAGAAAAAGATTTTGTAGAAAAGATTAAACAACGAGAAAAAGAATTAGAGATTAAATAAAAAGCTTAAAATAAAGTCTCCCTTTAGAAAAGGGAGATGTCACGAAGTGACAGAGGGATTTGCTTTGTGCTTTATACTAAGTAATCCCCCGTCATTCCTTCGGAATGCCACCCCCTTTATTAAAGGGGGAAAATTCAATATTTATTCTCGCATATGTGTTTTTTATTTTTAAGTTTCACTAAACAAAAACGTCTTTTGGGATAAACCAAAATGAAATTAAAATATTTTCTTTCTTCTTCTCCTTTCATTTTAATTTTTAATTGTACATTGTTACATTGAGCTCACGCGACCGTGCGGTACGTAAGCAAGACCGGCACCAGCACACCGCCCTACACAAGCTGGCAAACCGCGGCAGACAGCATACAAAAGTGTATTAACATTTGTGTTGATGGCGATACAATTTATGTTGCTAATGGTGTTTACAAAGAAAACCTTGTAATAAACACAGCAATAAGTTTAATTGGCAGTAGTATGGATAGTACTGTAATTGATGGAAGAGGAATGGGAACCTATACTATTACTGTAAATAAAGATATTGGTATTGAGAATTTTAATATTTATGGAAAAAAAATGGAGCAAGTAGTCTAATCGCAATTTATATCCCTGAAATAGTTAATTCGATTGAAATTAAAAATTGCAATATAAGTGAAGCCTATGATGCATAGGTTATGCTAATATAAATGTTAATGTAAAATATCTGAAAATTTTTTATAAAAAATATTACCACTGGTTTAGCATTATTTAGTGACGGTATTAATAAAGTATCTAATAGTGTAATATGTTTAGATAATGATAATTCAGAAGGTATACATATTGGTCTTGCGCCAAACGGTAATTATCCATATCAACAACAACATAATAATATATAACCGGCAAATAGACCTTAACAGTGGAAATGGTGTTTATTTGGGTTTACCAAAAAGTATTTATATCAACAATAATGTTATTGCTGGATTTTCGAATAATGTATTTGTTGATGACATAATTGACACAGTTTTTATCAAAAACAATATTTTATCATATCAATATTCGAGAAGCTCCAATCCGGCGGGTATACTTGGTTCTGGGGATATTGTTGAAGTCTATAATGTCATTCATTCAAAAAATAAAAAAGCAATTGAAGGAGGTTTGATAAAATCCAATTATAATATTTTCTGGGATAATCAAATTGATTTAGAAGGTTTATCTTACGGAGACAGTGACATAGCAGCAGACCCTATGTTCATAAACGACACAATACCAACACCAAATGGAAATTACGATTTTCATCTTCAGAAATACTCACCTGCCATAGATAAAGGCGATCCATCAATTCTTGATATTGATGGAAGCAGAAGTGATATTGGTTTGTTTGGCGGTCCTTTAGGACAGAAATATACTTACCATGACTTAGCACCTAAACCACCACGTAATTTAACTGCAAGTATGGATTCAGGTCTTGTTCATCTTAAATGGAATAAAAACACAGAAGCAGATCTTTTCCGTTACAGGGTTTATCGTGATACTGTTCCTGACTTTATTTATGACACAACAAAAATAATTGCAGTATTATCAGACACAACCTTTTATGATGATCCTCCGCAGAAATTTATCTCAGGCAATTACTATTACAAAATAACAGCAATAGACAGCGCATATCATCAATCACCTGCAAGTGAAGAAGCACACATAAACATAACAGGAATACCGGAAGCACCTCCAATTGTTGTAGAGCATTATAATCTTTTACAGAATTACCCGAATCCGTTTAATCCAGGTACAACAATTCCGTACAGGCTAAAAGCACCAGGATATGTAAAAGTAATGGTTTACAATCTACTTGGAGAACAGGTAAAAGTACTTGTAAACAAATATCAGAGTGCAGGATATTACGAAGTATTATTCCATCCAACAACAACAGAACGCCAAAGTGCAGAAGGCAAGATAGAATTTGAAACAGGCTACGGAGATATTGTAAGCGGAATCTATCTTTACCGAATAGAAGTAATCGGAGAAGGCAACATTCCCGTTTTTACAGATATGAAAAAGATGTTGATGATTAAATGATTTTCGAAATCTCCCTTTAGTAAAGGGAGTACCTGAACGAAGTGAACGGGAGGGATTTGCATTTAGGTTTATTCAGAAGTAATCCCCCTCGGCTTCGCCGCTTCCCCTTTATTAAAGGGGGACTTTTCTTAAACCAAAAATAATATTTAAATTATCAGGTCGCACTGTAACAAATATGAATAAAGTCACGGAATAGTCCGTGACTTCCTGGATATTTAAAATTGAACATTTAACACTTCAAAAAATTGTGCATTCATTAGTGTATTTTTCTATTTTTCTGTTGTCATTTAATAACAATTACACAAACCCAGTTCCTTGAAGGAACTGGGTTTGTAAATACAAAAATTATAGGAGATTACTTTGGGTTTATTAGTTGTAGGTTCACTCGGTTTGGATACAGTTGCAACACCATTTGATAAAGTTGAAGATGCTTTAGGAGGATCAGCAACTTATATTTCGCTTGCCGCAAGTTATTTTGGCGGTCCTCTGGAATTAGTTGGTGTGGTTGGAAGTGATTTTCCAAAAGAATATATAAAGATTATGGAGGATCATAATGTTGATGTTGAAGGTTTGCAGATTGTTGAAGGCGGCAAAACTTTTAAATGGTCCGGCAAGTATCATTACGATTTGAATGTGCGTGATACTCTTTTTACTGAATTAAATGTGTTCGAAAAATTTGATCCTGTGATTCCTGAAAGATTTAGAAAATCAAAATATATTTGTCTCGGTAACATCGATCCTGTTCTTCAGGCAAGAGTTTTGGATCAGATGGAAGATCCGCAATTTATTGTTTGCGATACAATGAACTTCTGGATTGAAGGAAAAAAAGCTGAACTTCTAAAACTGTTACCACGAGTTGATGTTTTAATAATAAATGACAGCGAAGCAAGATTACTTGCACAAGAACCAAACTTAATTCGTGCTTCAAAAAAAATAAGAGCACTCGGTCCTAAAATTCTTATCATTAAAAAAGGTGAACACGGTGCCTTGTTGTTCGCAGGTGAAACAGTATTTTCAGCACCTGCATATCCAATGGAAACAATTTATGATCCAACCGGAGCAGGTGATTCTTTTGCCGGCGGATTTACCGGATATTTATACAAAACTCGTGATCTTTCTCCCGACAGTCTAAGACGTGCGGTTATTTACGGCAGTACGATGGCTTCGTTCTGTGTTGAAAAATTTAGTACAAAAGGTTTAGAGGATTTATCGTACCTGCAAATTCAGGATCGTTACAGAGAATTTATGATGCTTTCAAGATTTGATGAACAGGAATAGTGATTCTAAAAATCTTGCAAAGAAACCTTCAAGGTTTTTATTTTTAAGATGTGACATAAAATTTTAGCATTACAAAAAAATAGTTAAGATAAACCTTGAAGGTTTTTAAAGATGCCAAAAAATTATTACTCAATAAAATTTGTTGATGATCATCTTTCATTTTTAGATCAAACAAAACTTCCATTGCAGGAGGTTTATGTTGATACTGATGATTACGAGCGAATCGCTGTTGCAATTGAGAGATTGGAATTGCGCGGTGCTCCGTTAATTGGAATAGCTGCTGCCTTCGCATTAGCACTTTCATTCAAAAAAGTTTCAGAAAATCATTCAGAGCATTTTAACAAAGTTTATAAAAGATTAGCATCAACCAGACCAACGGCTGTAAATCTATTTTATGCTTTGGATAGAATGAAAAAAGTTTTTAATTCAATAACTGATTATTCTAAAACATATCAAACATTACTGGATGAAGCAGTTGCCATTTATGATTTTGAGGAACATTGTTCAAACAAAATGGCAGAGCATGGTTTTAATATCTTTACAAAAAAATCTAATATCCTAACCCATTGCAATACAGGTGCGCTCGCAACTGCAGGATTTCGGAACTGCATTTGCAGTAATCAAAAAAGCATTTGATGAAGGGTATGTAAATCATGTTTATGTTGATGAAACAAGACCATTATTGCAAGGTTTACGACTAACAACTTATGAACTCGAAAAAAATGGAATTCCATTTACAATTCAGACAGATTCTATGGCAGCAGTTTTAATGCAGCAGGGGAAGGTTGATTTGGTAATAACCGGTGCTGATAGAATTGCTTTGAATGGAGATAGTGCAAACAAAGTCGGAACTTACAATCTTGCTGTGCTTTGTAATTATCATAACGTTCCATTTTACATTGCCGCACCATCAACAACTATCGATAGAAAAATTCCAACTGGTGCGGATATCGAAATTGAATACAGAAACAGTTCGGAAATCCTGTCAATAAACGGCAATCAAATTGCAAATCCAAACATCAAGACATTTTCACCCGCTTTTGATGTTACTCCATCTCATTTGATTAAAGGCATTATTACTGAGGAAGATATTTACATCTTCCCGTATAATTTTATAAAATGAGCGATATAATTAAAACTGAAGCTGTTGTGCTTTCAAAAATTAATTATGGAGATACAAGCAGCATTGTTTCACTTTACACCAAGTCCGATGGAAAATTATCTGCAATTGTAAAAGGCGGCAGAGGTCCAAAATCCAAAATTGGAAAGGTTATCGATCCGCTTAATCATCTTCAGGTAATCATATACAAAAAAACCACGAGAGATGTTCAAATACTTTCCGATGCGAATCTCATCTCGCACTTTGTAAATACCAAAGAAAATCTTGATGCGACAAGGTATTCATTTGCAATAATTGAGCTTGTTAAAAATTTAACTTCAGAGCACGAAACAAATTCTAAGCTTTTTCAAGGAGTAATTAAGATCTTAAATATGATTGATGAGAAAAAAGAAGCTCCGGCGTTTTTATTTGGCAGATTTTTACTTTTCTTTTTGTCAGAACTTGGATATGAAATATCTGCGGATAAATGTACAAGTTGCGGTAATAAGATGATTGCTAATCAGACTTTAGGCTTTAGTTTTGAATCAGGTTTTGTTTGTTCAAATTGTTTTGAATCACACTCGGGACTGGAAAATGTATCTGCGGAACTTTTTGAACTTATAGTTTGTCTAAAAACCAATAGATTAGCAGATAAATTTAGTGTTGTTTTGATGGATAAGTTTAACTTATTATTAGAACGTTATCTTAAATTTCATATAAGTGATTTTAAAGGTATACAGTCATTACAAATTTATAAGTAGAGGAAATATAGATATTAGCGATACCAATGATCAAAAAGTGAATCTAATTTCAAAAAATTATTATCGGAGTATAAAAATGAAAGTTAAAGGAATTTTAGGAGCAGTTGCTCTTATTGTAGTCGGAATTCTTTTTGGAGCTTTGCTCGTTTCGGGATTTGGTTTAGTAAGACCGGGCTGGGCTGATATAAATCTTGGGGCAACAAATCCACCAGTAAATCTTGATGCCGATGCAACCTCATTTTCAAAAGCGTTTATTGAAGTTGCTGAAAAAGTAACACCCGCGATTGTTCAAATAAGTGTTGTTGCAGAGAGAGAAAATCCTCATCAGGAATTTTTCTTTTTGCCGTTTGATAATAATCTACCGAAAGAGCAGCAAGGTTCCGGCAGCGGAATAATAATTTCTGATGATGGATATATTTTAACCAATAACCACGTTGTTGAAAAAGCAAGTAAAGTTACGGTTGGATTATCAGACAAAAGAACATTCAGTGCTAAAGTTGTTGGAACCGATCCATTAACTGATTTAGCAGTTATTAAAATTGATGCTGAGAATCTTACAACTGCATACTTAGGCGATTCTGATAACTTAAAAGTTGGGCAATGGGTGATGGCAATTGGAAATCCGCTTTCACTTTCTTCAACTGTAACCGCAGGAATTGTTAGTGCAATAGGAAGAGGTCAGCTTGGATTGATACGTGATAGTTATGGAGTGGAAAATTTCATTCAAACAGATGCAGTTATAAATCCTGGTAATAGTGGTGGAGCAATGGTTGATCTTTCCGGTGCTGTTGTTGGGATTAATTCTGCGATCGCTTCGCGGGGAACAGGAACTTACATTGGTTATGGATTTGCAATCCCAATTAATTTGGCTAAAACAGTGGCCAAAGAACTTATTGCCAATGGAAAAGTTAATCGTGGTTATATTGGTGTAAATATTGGTGAGGTAAATGATGCACTTGCAAAATCTGTTGGATTAGATAGACCTCGCGGAATAATCATTCAAGGTATTGTTGAGGGTGGTGCGGCTTCTGAAACTGATTTGAAATCCGGAGACATAATTCTTTCAGTTGATGGTAAGGAAGTCAATCAGCCAAACGAACTTCAAAGTTATGTTGCATCTAAAACTGTTGGTACAGATATCAGTCTTAAAATTTTTAGAGATGGTAAAGAGATAGATAGAAAAATCACTCTTAAAACTCGTGATGAAGATTCGAAAACAACTCCGGTTATGAAAAAGGAAAGTGACGGTTCAAAGAATGAATCTAAATCAAATACCATAAGTTTTGAAGGTATTGGAATGACTGTTAAAAACTTAAGTGAAAAAGATAAAGAGGACTTGAATGTTAATACTGGAATTCTGATAACAAAAGTTGAAAATTTCAGCAAAGCTGAAGACCAGCGTTTGGGCAGCGGATTGGTAATTGTTGAAGCTGATAAGAAAAAAGTAACAGATGTTAACTCTTTTGAAAAAATTGTTGATAGCAAAAAAGGTAAAGCAGTTTTGTTAAAGGTTCAGGATAAAGAGGGTAATTCAAGATTTGTCGGATTAGAAATCCCCGAATAACCAAATAGTAATATTTTATTTAAACGTCCTGATAATATCGGGACGTTTTTTTTTATATTTGCTAAAAGCATCGGAGAGTTAATGATAAGATTTCTTACTTCGGGTGAATCACACGGTAAAGCTTTGACAACCATTGTTGATGGATTTCCATCAAATCTGCAAATTTCTGAAGGTTATATTAATCTTCAGTTAAAACGCAGGCAATTTGGTTACGGTCGCGGCTTACGTATGAAAATTGAAACAGATAAAGCAGAAATTTTATCGGGAGTAAGGTTTGGAAAAACATTAGGCTCACCGATTTCAATGTTGATAAAAAACAATGATTGGGAAAACTGGCAAACATTAATGTCAGTTGAAGCTGTAAATCAGAAAGTTCAAAGGATCTCGATTCCTCGTCCCGGTCATGCTGATTTAGTTGGAGTTTCAAAATACAATTTTGATGATATAAGAAATTCAATTGAACGTTCATCAGCAAGAGAAACTGCTGCTAGAGTTGCTGCTGGATCTATCGCAAAAAAACTACTTGAAAAATTCGGGATAACAATCGGAAGTTTTGTTGAAAGTATAGGAGGAATTTATCCTAATAAAAATTTTTCTGAAAGACTTTATAAGAATACGATTTCGTCTAACTTTTCTGCTCAATCAATTTCTGATAAGGCAGATAAAAGTTCTGTCCGGGTTTTAGAACCTCAGCAGGAAGAAAAAATTATTCAAAAAATCAAATCAGCAAAAAAAATTGGCGATACACTGGGCGGTACATTTTTGACTTTTGCATCTGGAGTACCTGTTGGCCTAGGCAGTTTTATGCAGTTTGATACAAAACTTGATGCAGACATAGCACAGTCAATTATGTCGATCAATGCTGTAAAAGCTGTTGAGATTGGTGAAGGCTTTTTATTAGCAGAAAAGTTCGGTTCAAAATCTCACGATGAAATTGTACTTAAAAAAGATTTTATAGGAAGAAAAACAAATCGTACGGGTGGAATTGAAGGCGGAATTTCAACTGGATTGCCAATAATTGTTCGTGCTGCGATGAAACCAATTGCCACATTAATGTCTCCAATAGATAGTGTAGATTTATCAACAATGAGAAAAGTTGATGCAAGACGTGAACGAAGTGATTTTGTTGCTGTTCCCGCTTGTGCAGTAATTGCTGAATCTATGCTTGCCTGGAGCATTGCAAAATTCTTTTTACAGAAGTTTGGTGGTGATTCATTAGAAGAATTGAAAGACAATTATTCATCTTACAATAAAAAAATATTTGACAGAATTAAAAACAATTTTAAGAGTTGATATTGATTCAAATACAAAAGTTCACATTCAATTTATTTGCAGAAAACACTTTTGTTCTTTGGGATGACGAATCAAAAGAATGTGCAATCGTTGATCCCGGATGCAGTGAGAGAGATGAAGAGAAAGAATTGGAGAGTTTTATAATCCACAATAATTTGAAAGTAAAATATCTAATCAACACGCATTGTCACATTGATCATATTTTGGGTTGTGAGTTTGTAAAACAAAAGTTCAATCCAGTTTATTATGCTCCAGAGCTTGATATTCCGCTTTTACAAAACGCAAATATGCAGGCAGATATGGTTGGGATTAGTTTTTCTATTTCTCTTAGACCTGATGAATTTTTATCTGAAGCGAAATCGCTCCTGATTGGAACTTCAGAACTACTTTTTCTTTTTACTCCCGGTCATACTCCTGGAGAATTTTGTATTTATATTCCAGATATAAAAACTTGTATAACGGGAGATGTGTTGTTTTTTGATAGCATTGGAAGGACTGATCTTTGGGGAGGAAATTATGAAACTTTAATAAAAAGTATTAATGAAAAACTTCTCACTCTTCCAGATGAAACAATGATATATCCCGGGCACGGTGAATCAAGTTTTATAGGAAGAGAAAAGAAATTCAATCCATTTTTAAATTAATTATCCAACAGGATTTACATGAAAAATAAATTGGATGAACTATCACAAAAAAAAGTTACGGCTGGATTAGGCGGGGGTGAAGCGAAGATAAAAGATCAACATGCCAAAGGTAAATTAACAGCACGAGAGCGGATTGAGCTTTTAGTAGATGAAGGGAGTTTTGATGAGATAGGAATGTTTGTTAAACATCGTGCAACAGATTTTGGTTTAGATAAACAAAATTATCCCGGTGATGGGGTAGTAACGGGATTTGCAAAGATTGGTGGAAGACCAATTGCGTTATTCTCACAGGATTTTACCGTATTTGGTGGGTCGCTTTCTGAAACACACGCAGAAAAAATTGTAAAGATCATGAAGCTTGCAATGAAAGCCGGCATTCCTGTTATCGGATTAAATGATTCTGGTGGTGCAAGAATTCAGGAAGGTGTAAATAGTCTTGGTGGTTACGCTGATATTTTTTTGTTAAATACTTTAGCATCCGGAGTTATTCCACAAATTTCAGTAATACTTGGTCCTTGTGCTGGTGGAGCAGTTTACTCCCCAGCTATTACAGATTTTATTTTTATGACTCGCAAAACAAGTCATATGTTTGTAACCGGACCGAATGTTGTAAAGACAGTTACACACGAAGATGTTTCTTTTGAAGAGCTTGGCGGTGCTGATACTCATTCCCAAAAAAGTGGTGTTGCTCATTTTGCATTTGACAATGAAATAGAAACACTTCTTAATGTAAAAAAACTATTGAGCTATATCCCGCTAAATTATAAAGATAAACCTTCCAGTTATGATTATGATTCTAAATTATTAAAAGAAAATGAAAATCTTTGTTCAATCATTCCTGATAATCCAAATAAACCTTATGATATGAAAGAGATTATATTAAATATTGTTGATGATGAAGACTTTTTTGAAGTTCATAAATACTATGCGGAAAATATCATTTGCGGATTTGCAAGACTGGGTGGAAAAAGCATAGGTATTGTGGCAAATCAGCCGCAAATATTGGCGGGAGTTTTAGACATTAATGCTTCGGTAAAAAGTGCAAGATTCGTCCGGTTCTGCGATGCATTTAACATTCCATTGCTTGTTTTAGTAGATGTTCCAGGATTTTTACCTGGCACAGAACAGGAGTGGAATGGAATAATAAAGCATGGGGCAAAATTATTATTTGCGTTTAGCGAGGCTACGGTTCCTAAAGTTACCTTAATTACACGTAAAGCATATGGCGGCGCATATGATGTGATGAATTCAAAGCATATTCGTGGTGATTTTAATTATGCCTGGCCTTCTGCTGAAATTGCGGTCATGGGACCAAAAGGTGCAGTCGAAATAATTTTTAAGAAAGAAATAGGATCTTCAAAAAATCCTGAACTTGAACTCGAACGTAAGTTGAATGAATACATAGCAAAATTTGCTAATCCTTATATTGCTGCTGAACGAGGATTTTTAGACGATGTTATTGAACCAAAGCAAACGAAAAAAGTATTGATTAATGCATTTGAATTGTTAAAAGATAAGGTAGATTTGAACCCCAAGAAAAAACATAATAACATACCTTTATGATTTTTAAGTTATTAAATAACTAAGCCTTAGCTAAATTGATTTGAAATTTTACTTGATTAAAACAAATTGAACATATATATTGCAATACCTAAATTTTATTCTGGAGTATCAATGAAGAAATTTATCCTAATTCCTGCCCTTGTTTTTGTTTCGCTATTCATCTCATCTTGTGGTAGCTCACCCGAGATAACAAATCAAAATCAAACCGAGGTGACTGAAAACACAGGCAGAGTTGGAATCGTTTCGGAAATGCTGGAAGAAGCAAGACAATATTATGTTTTAGCCTTGCGAAAGCAGGAGTTAAACAGTACAAAAGAAACGGTAGAAAACTATGAAGCGGCTTTACGAATTATAAATAATTTAAGTTATTACCCTGGAATTGATGAAAACATAGCTTATAGTGAATTAGAAAATTCTATAATTGACGATTACAAAAATTTTGTTGATGGAATAAATGAACTTCCCGAAGGTCTTTCCTTTGCTGCTTATGAGGAGTGGATGAAAGAATCTGTACCTGAAATTGAATTAACTAATACAGAGATTGAAGAAACAAAAAGATTTGTTATCCCTGCGGATATTCCATTAGAGGTAAATTCTTATGTTGAGCAATGGATGACATACTTCACTGGCAAAGGCAGCGGTGCAATGAGGAGATGGTTGGAAAGATCCGGTAAGTATTTTCCGATGATGACAAATGTTTTTCAGGAAGTAGGCGTACCTCAGCAATTAGTTTATCTTAGTATGATGGAAAGTGGTCTTAATCCAACTGCAAGATCCTGGGCAAGTGCAGTAGGGTTGTGGCAGTTTATTAAATCTACTGGAAAATTATATGGCTTAGAATCAAGTTTTTATTATGATGAGAGAAGAGACCCTGTCAAATCAACTTATGCTGCAGCAAGACATTTAAAGGATCTTTATACCAGTTTAGGCGATTGGTACCTTGCCCTAGCTGCCTACAATTGCGGGGAAGGAAGAGTTACTCGTGCACTCAGAAAATCCCAAGATAATTCATTCTGGTCTGTTCGTCCAAATCTTCCTAAAGAAACAAGAAATTATGTTCCTATTTATATTGCAGTCAGCATAATTGCTATGGAACCTGAAAAATATGGTTTTACAAATATCAATTATCATAAACCTTATGAGTATGATAGTTACATGGTTGATGGCGCCATAGATTTACAATTCCTTTCAACCTGTGCAAATACTGATTTAAATACTTTGCAGGAAATGAATCCTGAATTGACTCAATTATCCACTCCTTCGAACTATGCCGGCGGATATCCGCTGAAAATACCGAAAGGTTCGATGGAAATTTTTGCTTCAAACATGAAAAATATTCCCGAATCAGCAAGAAGAACATTTTTGGTGCATACTGTAAAGAAGGGTGAGACAGTAACAAAAATTGCAAAGAGATATGGAATATCTAAGAATGAGTTAGCTGATGCCAATAACATATCAACTAAATCAAAGTTATATTCCGGCCTGCAGCTTAGAATTCCGGTTCTTACAAATCTTAATGTAGATAGCTTTTCCGAAAACACAGATACCGAAGTTGCTCAAGACCAAAATAACCTTACCGAAAATGAAAATTATACATCGCCTTATTCAAACCTAAATGGAAATAATGCGTTAGTTACAACTCAAACCACTGAAACTGAGACCGAATTATCCGAAGAGTCTGTCAATGAAGATGTTGTCATAAATGAATCTTTTGATAAAGTTATTGATGAATCCACAACTTCGATAATCCCTGAAGGAACCATTGCAGTTAAGTACAGAGTTAAAAACGACGATAGTCTTTTAGGAATTGCAGATCTTTTCAATTCAAGAGTTAGTGATCTTAGAAACTGGAATAATATTCCATACACTACAACAATTAAAGTCGGACAAACTTTAAATATTTATGTACCCGAGGAGATGAAGGACTATTATTCTTCGCTGGATAAAACTACAGAAATTGAGACTAATTCTAATGTTGTAACGACCAAAACAAATAAAACGACGAAGAACAGCGGCCTTGTTTATCATAAGGTAAGAAGGGGAGAAACACTTGGATTGATTGCTGCGAAGTATGGCGTAAGCGTTAATCAGCTGAGGGATTGGAACAACGTTTCCGGCAATAAAATACTATCAGGTAGAAATCTCCGCATTTATCCTGATGGTAATCAAAATTATGTTTCACTTAACGAAAAGAAAACCACTGTTTCAAAGAATAATCTCTATAAATACAAAGTAAAAAAGGGTGATAATTTAAGTGAAATTGCTGAAAAATTCGGAGTTTCAACTCAACAAATAAAAAAATGGAATAACATTTCAGGAAATAAAATTGTTTCAGGTAAAACATTAAAGATTTATAATAGCACAACAAGTACTTCATATGGAGATATAACAACTAAGAATACATCAAATGTAAATTATTATAAGATTAAAGCAGGTGATTCTATTGGAAGTATCGCTGATAAATATGGTGTAAAAATATCAGACCTTCAAAAGTGGAATAAGATTTCGGGGAATAAAATCTTAGCTGGAAAAACTCTTAAAATTTATTCCGATACAAATGTAAATGATATTCCTAATGAGAATACGACAAACAAAAATGTTAAATCGAATCAGCTAACATATACTGTTAAAAAGGGCGATTCACTTTATTCAATCGCACAGAAAAATAAAACTACAGTTGCAAAATTAAAGTCATTGAATAATTTAAATTCAACCGACATAAAAGCAGGGCAAAAAATAAAACTTAATTAAAAATATTTACTAACGAGCCGTTAGGGGTGTTATCCCGCTACCTGTGGGATATCTGAGATAATACCCTAAAACCTGATCTGGGTAATGCCAGCGTAGGAAAACGGGCTAAGAATGATTTTTCAGTAGCCGTTTCTCCAACGGCTATTTTTTTAGGAGTAATGCTATGAAAATGATAATCATTCTTTTTTTAATTCTTTCCTTTCAAACTTTTCCGCAATTCAAATCTATCAATGGAATCGTCAAGGACTCTGATACAAAATCAGTTTTACAATATGCTAATATGGTTATTAAAGGAAGAAACTTGGGAACTTCAACTGATGAATATGGCAAGTTTACTTTAAAAGGTAATTTCACAAATTCAGACACATTAAGAGTAAGTTTTGTAGGATATAAAAGTTTTGAAAAAATAATTGCAAGTATTATTACTGATGCAATAGTTATAGAACTTCAGAAAATAATTTTGCAATCTCAAACCATTCTAATCGAAGCAACAGTCGGTAGAGAGGGAATTACCCCAATTGCTTTTGATAAGATTTCAAAAGAAGAGATCCAAAAAGATTATGTTGTTCAGGATATACCTAACTATTTAAGCCAGCTACCATCAACAACTTTTTACTCTGAAAATGGAAATGGAATTGGCTATAATTATTTGAGTATCCGTGGATTTGACCAGCGAAGAATCTCAGTTTCAATAAATGGAATTCCGCAAAATGATCCTGAAGATCATAATGTTTACTGGCTTGATTTTCCTGATCTGCTTGCAAGTACAGAACTAATTCAGGTTCAAAGAGGTTCTGGTTCCGGAGTGGTTGGCTTTCCCGCGATCGGTGGTTCTATTAACATTATCACATCACCGTTTTCAGAAAAGCCGAAGTTTGATTTATCAGCCTCTTATGGAAATTACAATACAAGAAAATACAGTGCTTCATTTTCAAGTGGATTGCTGGATAATAAATATTCGATTTACACAAAGCTTTCACAAATAATAAGTTCGGGTTACAGAAAACAATCTTGGTCTAAATATAATTCTTACCATTTATCTGTTGTACGATATGATGATAAATTTACTTCTCAGCTAAATCTATTTGGTGGTCCGATTTCCGATGGATTAGCTTACACAGGAATTGCTAAGTTTGCTGTTAAGGATAAACAGTTAAGAAAATATAACTACTCGTATTGGGAGGCGGATGAAGGCAGCTACACATATACATTGGATAGAAGAGCTGATGAAATAGAAAACTTTTCTCAACCACATTTTGAATTGTTAAATGAGTATCAATTAAACGATAAAATGAAAATAAATTCTGCATTGTTTTTAGTTTTAGGAACAGGCTTCTTTGATTATGACGGCTCCTGGTCGGTTTATTATGATGATTATTTTAGGTTAAAACTAAATGGATTTGATACTAATTATGTACCAACTAATTCTTTGATTCGTGCACAAGTTGTAAATAAACAATTTGGATGGATTCCAAGATTTAGTTTGGAACATAAAAATGGACAATTAATTCTTGGCGGGGAATTCAGGGTTCATAGATCTAATCATTGGGGAAATATTAAATTATGCAGAGAATCTTCCTGCCGGAGTTACAAAAGATTATCAATACTATTTCTATAATGGAGCCAAAGATATTATTGGCGGATTTATTCACGAATCATATAATTTAACTGAATACATAAATCTTCTTGGTGAACTTCAATTAGCTTTTCATAAGTATAGATTATATAATGAAAAGTATTTGGGAAATGATTTCTCGATTGATGATTTATTTATAAATCCAAGAATCGGCTTAAACTATAAGTTTAATGAAAATCAAAATGTTTTTATTTCTTTGGCTAGAGTTACAAGAGAACCGCGATTAAAAAATTATTACGATGCTGCTGAATCAAGTGGCGGTGAAATCCCTCAGTTTGAATTAAATTCTGATGGAACATATAATTATGATTCACCCTTAGTTAAACCAGAAACAATGAACGATATTGAATTGGGATTATCCCATCAATCAATTAATCTAACTCTTAATCTGAATTTATACTATATGCTTTTTGAAAATGAAATTGTTAAGAATGGAAAAGTAGATAGATTTGGTCAGCCCATCACAGGAAATGTGGAGAGAACAACTCATACTGGAATTGAGTTTAGTTTTATTTTTAAACCAATTAAACAAATTGAGATTTATGGAAATGCAAGTTATAGCCGTAATACAATTACTGAAGGCAAGCATTATTTAAGTGAAACTGAATCGATAGATATTTCAGGAAACAGAATAAGTGGTTTCCCTGAGTATCTTTCAAACCTCGGCATTCAATTTTATTATTCGGATATTTTACTGAAGTTAAATGCGAAATACGTTGGGAAATTTTACTCAGATAATTTTGATAATAATTTGAAGAGCTACTTAATCATTTATCCCGATTTTGTTGAATATTCGGACAATATTAATGAATCATATTTTGTTGTAGATTTTTACGGTAGTTATGAATTTAATTTATTTGATGGTTTAACAAATTCAAGATTATTTTTACAATTAAATAATGTTTTTGATAACTTGTATTCAGCCCATGCAATTGGTAAAGAATTTTTTCCTGCTGCCGAGAGAAATTTTATAGCTGGAATTCAATTGGGATTTTAGGAAGATTTAAAATGAAAAAATGTATAATCATCGCTAACGGAAAACCACCAACAAAAAATGTTGTTAAGTATTTCATAAACAAAGGATTTAACACAATTATATGTGCTGATGGTGGAGCAAATTCTGCTAAGAAAATTAAAATTACACCGGATTATATAATTGGTGATTTTGATTCTATTATGCCAGCAACTGTAAAACACTTTAAAAACAATTCAGTCGTTCTTCAATACAAAAGACAGAATGACACTGATGTTGAAAAGTGTTTAAAGTTTGCACTCAGGAAAAAAATTGACGAAGTTGTTTTGTTTGGAGTAACTGGAGATAGATTAGATCATACAATCTGCAATCTTGGAATTGTGATTAAATTCTTTGATAAAATTAAAGTTCATATCTCCGCTGAAAATTCTTTTCTCTCAGCATTTGATAAATCTATAGTTATCAAATCAAAGATTAACGAAATCATTTCTTTGTATGCATTTGATAAAAAAACTTTCATTAGTTCTAAAGGATTAAAATATCCTTTAACACAATCCAATTTAGCATTTGGTGTAAAAGAAAGTACTTCGAATGTTGCGACTTCAGAAAATGTAGAACTAAAAATCTTTGGTGGAATTGTATTTGTTGTCCGCGATTTTAATTTTATGAAAAAATATGATCTCTTTTAACAATTTAGATATTGTTGTAATTCTTCTTTTTTTTGTAATCCTCTTGTTGATTGGATTTATCGCATCGCGAAAAGCACAAAGCAATACAGAAGACTACTTATTGTCAGGCAGAAAAATTGGTTTATTTCTTTTTGTTCTTGTTAATGTTTCTACATGGTATGGGGGAATAATTGGAGTAGGGGAATTTACTTATCGTTATGGATTGGTTAGTTGGTTCACACAGGGTTTCCCTTATTACTTTTTTGCTTTCTTGTTTGCAATATTCTTTGCAAAAAAAATTAGGGAAGCATCTTTATTTACAATTCCTGACAAACTAACAGAAATTTACGGAAAAAAAGTTGGGCTGATTTCTTCGATAGTTGTATTCATTTTAGTTTCACCTGCACCATATCTTCTAATGACAGCTAATCTGATCTCTTTGGTTTTTAATACGGATATTTTATTATCGTTATTGATCAGTGTTGTACTTTCCGGATCATACTTAATAAAAGGTGGATTTCGATCTAATGTTTATGCTGATGCTTTTCAATTTTTTGTAATGTTTGGTGGATTCATTGTTATTCTAGTTGTAGGTGTTTATTCTTTTGGTGGAATCGATTTTCTACAAGATAATTTACCTTCAGCACATCTTTCAATAACTGGAGAAACTTCTCCTGCTTTTATAATCGTTTGGTTTTTAATTGCTTTATGGACATTCGCAGATCCTGGATTTCATCAAAGATCTTATGCAGCAAAGTCCGGTGATATAGCTAAGAAAGGGATTCTGATTTCAATAATATTTTTTGCTTTATTTGATTTCCTAACTACATCAACTGGTTTATATGCAAAAGCTGTTTTACCAAATTTATCGCAGCCAATGATGGCATATCCATTATATGCAGAAAAGGTTTTAAGCCCAGGTTTGAAGGGGATATTTTATGCGGCAATGTTTGCAACTATCATTTCAACACTAAACAGTTTTCTTTTTCTTAGTGCATCAACAATTGGAAGAGATTTTATTTTCAGGATTAAGAAAGATTCAAAAGAAGAAAGAATAAAATCATACACTATAATTGGAATTGTAATTTCAGGATTTATCTCGATTCTTATCGCTTACTCAATTCCTTCCGTAGTTGAAATTTGGTACACAATTGGTTCATTGTTTATCCCGGGAATTATACTTCCGGTTGTCAGCGCCTACTATCCGAAACTCAGGATTTCGCCAAAACTAATAATTGCTGAAATAGTATTTGCAATAACTTCAGGTATGATATGGTTTAATTTTAGAAAATTATTAAGTGGGGTGCTAGCTGAAATTGAGCCAATGATTATTGGATTATTTGTTGCACTATTAATACATTTTATTGGATTAATAATTTATAAAAAAAACGTCCCGATAATAACGGGACGCTAAAATGATTCAATTAAAAATATTCTACGGCAAGAAAACACCTACAGCTATTACAGTCGTCCACAATCCATTTTTATCACCTTCGGCTGATTGAGTAATGTTGAATGTACGGACAATTTTTCCTGACATCTTATATATATCTTCTCTTTCACTCCAATCTTTTTCAGGATCAAATTCAACTCCTAAAGTTGAAGCTAGCATAGTGGCAGCCAAATCTTCAGCATATTCACCGCTTATTTTTTCAGGTTGACCGTAAGGGTGATGTTCTGATAGATAACCATAAGCGGCCGTGTCTGCCGGTAAAGCGACACCAATCGAAGCGGCAATTAATCTGTTTGGCTCATTTGTAGAATTTCGAGCCATAACACAATGCGTTATTTGACCAGGTGTAATAAGTTTAATTCCTTCATCAACCGAAATGCGTTTACATCCTATCGGAAAAATACTGCTTACAGTTACAAGATTGCATATTTCAATTCTTGCATTTCTTAATGCAAGCTCAAAAGAGCTTAAATACTCTTTGTGCCTTCCAACACCTTTGGTGAAAAATAATTTTGGTTGGTAGATACAATTGGCGTCCCTTTCTGATACTAAGTTAAATGAGTTTTATGAATTTACGTTTGCCAACTTTAAGAATCATTCCTGATTTTACAGAAATACTACTTTGAACATTATTGATTTTTTCTCCATCGATAGATACACCGCCTTGTGTTAACAATCTACGTGCTTCGCCTTTCGATGGAGCGAAATTTACTAAAATTATTAAATCTAAAATATTGATTTCTTTTTTATCACCAACATTAAATTCTTCAATTTCATCTGGTAAACCTTTGTTGATGAAGATATTATCAAATTCCTGCTGTGCAATTTCTGCGGCTTCCTGATTGTGGTACATAGTAACAAGAGTTCTTGCAAGTTCACGTTTGATATCTCTCGGATTTGTATTCCCATCAGATAATTGTGATTTTAATTCTGCAAGTTTTTGATTGGATACATTTGTTGCTAATTCAAAATACTGATAAATAAGATTATCAGGTATAGAAAGAGTTCTCCCATAAATCTGTGAAGGTTCATCAGAAATTCCAATATAGTTATCATATGATTTACTCATCTTTTCGACGCCATCAGTTCCAACTAACAATGGCATTGTTAAAATCACTTGCGGTTCAATTCCATATTCACGTTGAATATCTCTGCCAACGAGTAAATTAAATTTCTGATCGGTTCCTCCAAGTTCAACATCACTTTCAATCGCAACTGAATCCATTGCTTGTGCAAGAGGATATAGAAACTCGTGTACACTAATTGGTTCGCCACCTTTGAATCGCTTTGTAAAATCATCACGTTCAATCATTCTTGCAATTGTGTATTTTGAAGCCAGCTTTATTACGTCTTCAAAAGACATTTTTCCAAGCCACTCAGAATTGTAAACTATTTTAGTTTTTTGTCTGTTCAAAATTTTTGAGGCCTGTTCAAAATAACTATTTCCATTTATTCTTGTTGCTTCAAGTGTAAGGGCAGGGCGGGTTGCATTTCTACCGGATGGATCGCCAATCATTCCTGTAAAATCACCAATAATTAATATTGCCTGATGCCCAAGTTCCTGAAACTGTGCAAGTTTTCTGATTACGACGGAATGACCGATGTGTAAATCAGGTCTGCTTGGATCACAGCCAAGTTTAATGTTTAGTGGTTTTGAAGTCTTTAATGATTTTTCAATTTTCTTAACAAGTTCATCTTCAGGAATTATCTCGACAACTCCTCTTTTGATGATATCAATTTGTTCATTTAATGATGGAAATTTAACAATACTCATATCTAATATTTAATCTTTCTTTCTTGATCTCTCTGAAAATCTCTTTTCGCAATGTCATGTCTTTTATCATAAACTTTTTTGCCTTTGGCAAGGGCAATTTCAACTTTTACTCTACCGTTTTTGAAATACAATCTCAATGGAACTAAAGTCAATCCTTTTTCTTTTGTTTTGCCAATCAGTTTTCTGATTTCAGAACGATTCATTAATAATTTTCTATCGCGTGTAGGAACATGATCGTTGATGTTGCCTTGTTTGTACTCGCTTATGTGCAAACTAAGCAGCCAAACTTCGTTATTTTGAATCAATGCATAACTATCAACAAGGTTTGCCTTTCCTTCACGTAAGGCTTTTACTTCAGTTCCTACTAAAACAATTCCAGTTTCAAAGGTTTGTAAAATGGTAAATTCGTGTCTTGCTTTACGATTAACCGCAATATTTTTCTCTTCTTCTTGCTGTTTCATTTTGTTCAAATTGGAAAACAAAAATCAACTTAAATGAGATAAAATGCAAGAAATCTAATTATTATTATACTTGGTAACGGTAATAAATATTTCTGCTGAAGAAATAAATTATTTATCTATCTTTGAAACCAAAAATCAACAGAATTTTAAATGAAACGTATTTTCTTATTTCTTATATTCTTGGCAATTCAAGCGCTATTTGCTCAGGAGTTTTCAATAGAACGAATTGAACCCCCAAACTGGTGGGTTGGAATGAAACACGATACAGTTCAAATAATGATTTATGGAAAAAATCTACGTGATGTTGAAATATATCCGCAGCACGGTCCAATTGAAATAATCAAAGTTCATAAAGCTGAAAGCATGAATTATCTTTTTATTGATTTAGCGATCTCACCAGAAATTAAATCAAATTGCAATTTTGAGATGGGATTTTCTAAAGGAAATCAAGATACAGTAATAAAATATCCAATTCTTTCCCGGGAAGATTCTAAAAATAAATTTAAAGGCTTTAATCAATCTGATGTAATGTATTTGATAATGGCAGATAGATTTTGTGATGGAAATCCGGCTAACAATAAAATTGATGACAGCTTAGATCAGTTTACTGCAAAAGATTTGGATGGAAGAAAGGGCGGAGACATTGAAGGTATAACTTCCAAGTTTGACTATTTAAAAGATCTCGGCGTTACTTCTGTTTGGATAACTCCAATGCTGGAAAATAATATGTGGATGAGTTATCACGGTTACGCTGCTACAGATTTATACAAGATTGATCCGACGATTTGGAACCAATGAACTTTACAAGGAACTTGTAAATAAGGCTCACGATAAAGGTTTGAAAATTATTATGGATCACGTTTCAAATCATATCGGGATAAATCATTGGGCGATGAGAGATTTGCCGTTTGCGGATTGGATAAATGGAACCATTGAAAATCATCTTCCCGCAAATCACAACAAAATGACTTTTCCTGATCCATACAGTCCGGGTGAATCTATTGATTTAACCTGGGATGGCTGGTTTACAAATTACATGGTTGATTTAAATCAGGCAAATCCATTTCTAAAAAAATATTTAATACAAAACACAATCTGGTGGATTGAATATTTAGGAATAGATGGTATTCGTGAAGACACATATCCTTATTGCAATCAATATGCAATGGCGGATTGGAATAAAGCTATTCTTGATGAATACCCAAATTTTAATATTGTTGGTGAAATCTGGACTGGCGAGCCAGCTTACCTTGCTGCTTATCAGCAAAAAAATAAATTTGGTGTACATTTAGATACTCATCTTCCTTGTGTAACCGATTTTGCATTGTCTGATGCATTCCGAAATTACTTAAACGGAAAAAAAGGATTAGAAGGAATATTCAATACCCTCGCGCAGGATTTTCTCTACTATGATCCGAATAATCTTTTAACTTTTTTTGATAACCATGATATTGCACGCGGATTGTTTGTTGCAACTAATGATATTGAGAAATACAAAATTGCTCTTACAATTCTTTTAACAACTCGTGGCATACCAAAAATACTTTATGGATCTGAAATCGGAATGGTTGGCGATAATAAGCACGGTACAATTCGCTCACCATTTCCAGGTGGATTTGAAAATGATTCACTTGATGCATTTTCAAGTTGCGATAGAACAGAATATCAGAAAGATATTTTCAACTTCACTCAAAATCTTTTGGAAATACGAAAAAATCATAAATCTTTATCACAAGGAAAGTTAACACATTTTTATCCATTTGATAATGTTTATGTTTACTTTAGAAAAACTAGATGATGAATCAACAATGATAATCGTAAACAGTAACGATTCTGATATTCAAGTCGATCTAAATAAGTATAAAGAAACTTTGGCTAAGACTTTTAAGATTGAGAATATCAAAACGAATGAAGTGACTGATATAACTCAAAACAAGAAAATAACAATTAAGAAAAAATCAGCAGAAATATTTTTGTTGATAAAATAATTACTAAATAACGCAAGTATTAATAACTTAGATGGTCATTTCGAAGGAGTCTTCGACTGAGAAATCTGTTCAATTACAACATGCAGATTTCTCTCCCGATAAATCGGGATCGAAATGACAATTAAAAATAAATTGTTCAACCTAATATTAAGGTAAAAAATTATGTTAGAAATTCAGAAAAAACTTTCAAATTCATTTTATGCAATGCTTGCTTTACCAGCAACCGCTGTTGGCTTTGCACTATCCACACAAATAGCTGCATTAAGCTGGATACTAAATAAAAAGTTTGGATTAAATATTCACGAAGTATCGTTTGTCTGGCTCGCTGGTCCGCTTGCAGGAATTTTTGGGCAAGTTATTGTTGGAATGATAAGCGACAACGTTTGGTTTTTAGGCGGACGAAGAAGACCATTTATTATGATTGGTGGAATTGTTGGCGCACTAATGTTTTTGGCATTTACCACAAATTGGAGTTATTTCAGAAGCCACAGGTATTACAAGCATAATTTTAATTGCATCTGTAATTGCGCTGCTTTTAGATTTATCGGTTAACGTTACTTTCAATCCTGCAAGATCAATCATTGCAGATTTAACACCTGAAGGTAAGAAGCGAACTACCGGTTATGTTTGGATGCAAGTAATTTCCGGGACGTTTGGTGTGTTAGCATATTTTCTTTCAATGGTTTTTGGAAATGAAACACTTTTATTGATTGCGGCAGTTTTTGTTTTTGCCTGTTCTGTGGTTCCAATCTTATTTATAGAAGAACCAAAAGATTTAAAAGCTGAAGTTGATGTGAATGAAAAATCACATACTGTTCTTGATATATTTAAATCAATTTTTCCTCTGTACGGATTTTTAGTTTTTGGTGTTTTCAGTTTAATATTTCATTTCTATCAAAATGAATTACGCGTTATTCACAATCCATTACTGATTTTAAGTTTAGCTTATACAATCATTATTGGTCTTTGGATAATTGTTCAGGGACGTAAAGCTGAATCTGATACAAATGAATTTCAAAAAATAATGCTTGCTCATACTTTTACGTGGATTGCATTTCAAAGTATGTTCGTGATGTCAGGATTTTTTATCGATAAACAAATCGTTCCAAATATTGATCTCTCAAATGTCTTTGCAAACAAATTCGCTGAGTTTTTAACATCCACAACTCAAAGTAAAGACGCTACCACAGGTAATATTGTTTCATTAGGATTTTTAATATTAAATGCGGTTGGTGCTGTATTCCCATTCGTTTTAGCTTTGATTGCAAAAAAAATAGGACGAGTAAAAACCTACACATTCGCATTGGCGTTTAGTGCAATTGGATATTTCTACATTGCATTTTTAGGAAAGTACGAAGCTAATTTTTATCTGGGAATGTTCTTAACCGGAATTGGCTGGTCTGCAGTAATCTCCATCGTATTTTCAATTATGACCGAAAGAATAAACCAGGCAAAGATGGGATTGTTTATGGGAATATTCAATCTTGCAGTTGTATTGCCGCAAATGATGAGTCAGGGTGTTGCAAATATTATTTCCGAAACACAAAATTTCCAGTTGCTGTATATTCTTTGTGGAGTATTTATATGTTTCTCGGTTTTCTTCTGGTTTTTTGTTAAGGAACCAAGATCAACCGCTTTGGAAAGTGCAGCACCACCAAAAGGCGGACATTAATCCATTAACACACTTGCGTTAAAATAAATTCATACAAACCCAGTTCCTTTAAGGAACTGGGTTTGTTTTAGCATACCTTTATCTTAATAAATATATGGAAAAATATATAAATGCTTTTTTTATTTCTTGCAATTCTTTGTTCGAGCAGTCTTGCTTTAATTCTTAAACACGGACACGTTAAAAATGTAAACATTGCATTGCTTATAAATGGAAACTATCTAACCGCATCTTTAATTGCATTAGGATTTATTTTATTTAAGTATGGATTTCATTTTTCAATTGAAGCAATTTTGTTTGGAGCTGCGCTTGGAATTTTACTTGCCGGTACATTTGTTATTTACTCTAAAGCAATTAGTTTAGCTGGAACAGCGTTAGCTACCGTAAGTGCTCGATTGTCAGTCCTAATACCTGTCTTGCTTTCAATTCTGTTTTTTAGTGAAACCCCAAACATTAAAATGATATTTGGTTTTTTACTTGCGTTAGTAACGCTTTATCTTTTTTATTTATCATTAAAAAATCATAACAGTGGCTCAACTTCTAAGAACAAATATTTATATCTTTTAGCGCTGCTTCTTGGAATTGGCTTAATTGATTTTTCACTGAAGATATATGAGACTAAATTTCTTCCCGAGGAAAAAGGAGTTTTCGTATTTTCTATTTTCTTCTCAGCTTTTATTTATACGTTAATTTACCTTTTTATAAAGAAGATTAAGTTTGATAAAAGCACTTACAATTTAGGATTGATACTCGGGGATGCCGAATGTTCTCGCAATTCATTTTTTACTTGCAGCATTAAGTGAAGTTACCCGCAATAGTAGTTTTTCCTGTTATGAACATTGGAGTGATTGTTGTTACAGCAGTTGTAGCTTATCTAATCTGGAAAGAAGAAATAAATCTGTACGGAAAAATTGCAATAGCATGTTGGTATTGCTGCGATATTGTTGTTGAAGTTGTAACAATATATTAATATTCTTAATTTATTGATAATTCGTGTTTTCAATTGTTAGTTTTTAAGTGACAATAGGAGAGTAAAATGAAATATTTCCTTACAATTATCGTACTTACCTTATTTTATTCAATTCATACTTTTTCTCAAGATAGAAATCACACAGTAGTATTACCAAACAAAATTAATTCCGGGAAAACTGCAGGAAATTTATAATTCAAATACAGAATGATTTATAAGGATTTAAGAGCTGAAAATTCAAGAACAACAGTAAACAAAACATCGACTTGAAAATGGTTTTCTACTTATAGAGCAAATACACCAAAATTGGGATGGTTCTGTTTGGATGAATAATTATCGGCATTCAACACGTATGATGGTAACAACAATCCTATCGGAGAAACTCTTCCAAATTTGGAATGAGTTCAACTTGGGTTGATGCTTCCAGGTCTTCAATTATTTATGATGGTAACAATAATCCAACTGAATTGCTCATTCAAACCTGGAATGGTTCGTTGTGGGTAAATGAAACTAAGTATTTATATACTTATGATGGAAACAATAACCACACTGAATCGCTATACCAAACTTGGAATAGTATCTACTTGGGTAAATGTTGAGAAGTTCGACAGAATTACTTATGATGGAAGATAATAATCAAATTGCCCACCTGAATTCCAATCTTGGATTATTCCTGATTGGGTGAATATTGATATGTATTCTTATATTTATAATGAAAACAATAATCGTACTGAATCTCTCTTCCAAATATGGAATGATTCTAGTCTGGATGAATAATTATAAGTCTTCAAACGTTTATAATGTAAACAATACCATTGCTGAAGAAATATTTCAATCTTGGGATGATTCTATTTGGATAATGAGTTAAAGTATTCATATACATTATGATATAACCAATAATTTAATTGAAAAGATTATTCAGCCGTGGGATGGTTCTAATTGGATTAATTGGCTCAAAAAATATTGTTTACATATGATGAAAATAATAACCAGATTGAATCCCTAGACAAAATTGGAATGGTTCTGTTTGGATGAATCGTGGAAATGGTATTCACATATGATGGAAACAATAACTGCATTGAATCTCTTTTACAAAATTGGGATGGATTCTACTTGGGTGAATGATTATAAGAATTTATACACATTATATTCCAGTAACCTATAGTTAATGAGGATTTAATTCTAGTAAATTACTTATAAGTTATTCAAACAACTATCCAAATCCATTTAATCCAACTACCCTTATTGAGTACGCAATAGGCAGTAGGCAATTTGTACAATTAAAAGTTTACGATGTACTTGGAACTGAAATTGAAACATTAGTTAATGAAGAAAAATCAGCTGGTACTTATGAAGCAAATTGGAATGCGGCTAATCTACCAAGCGGAGTCTATTTCTATAGATTACAAGCTGGTGATCTTTCGTCAACAAAGCAGACAGAAAAATGATTTTGTTAAAGTGATGGAATTTCAACAAGAGATTATATTATAATTCGATTTTTAACTGTCATTCCCGTGAAAACGGGAATCCATAACGTCCAAATAAAGTGGATTCCCACTTTCGTGGGAATGACAATCTTTAGTTGGTTTTTTAGACAAAATCTTTTATCAAACTAAAATATCAATCCACATCATCAACAATTAGAGTAAACAACCCGGCAATTATCATCGAAGCTCCACCAAGAAGAAGTGCATAAATTGCTTCACCTCCGACAATATTTTTAACAAAGAAACCAAGTATTGCTGCGGCAGTTATTTGTGGAATTACAATAAAGAAATTAAAGATGCCCATATAAACTCCCATTTTTTCTGCGGGAAGTGATCCAGCAAGAATTGCATAAGGCATTGCAAGTATCGAAGCCCATGCTAAACCAATTCCAAGTTCAGAGATCAAAAGTAGATTTGGATCTTTTATAAAATAAAAAGAAGCAAAAGAAATTCCGCCAATGATTAAAGAAATCATATGAACAGTTTTTCTATTTGTCAGTTTTGCGATCCACATAATTGCAAAAGCCATAACCGCGGCAAAACCATTGTAAACAGCCATTAAAACTCCAACCCAATCTGCACCTTGATTGTATAATTCTGAAGCTGGATCAGTTGCACCATAAATATGATGTGTAACTGCAGGAGTTGTGTAAATCCACATTGCAAACAAAGCAAACCAGGAGAAGAATTGAACAACTGCAAGCTGCTTCATTGTTTTTGGCATTTTGTAAAGATCATTTAAGATTGAAACTAATCCACCGGAAGTTTTATTTTGATTTGTAAAAAATCCAGCGACTAATTGTAATAATCCAAAAATGATTGAGCCAACGAACAAAACATACAATCCATAATCAGTTTCGTTTAGAACAAAGTAAAGAATTGCAGAACCAAACAATCCAACAAAAATCCATACCAAACCATTTTTATAGAAAGATGGAGAAGGAATTGTTGCAGAATTTGAATCTGAAGATTTTGTGTGAGATAATTTCCTTTCATCATCAGAAAATTTTTTTAATTCTTCTGGTGAATATTCTTTAGTTGAAAAAACTGTGTAAAGTACTGCGAGAAGAAAAACCCCACCTCCAATGTAAAATGAGAATTTTACTGAATCTGGAATTTCACCGGCAGCAGCAGTGTTAGAAATACCAAACCAGTTTGTCATCATATAAGGCAAGGCCGATGCAACTATCGCCCCAATGCCAATAAAAAAACTTTGCATTGAAAATCCAACTGTTCTTTGTTCAGAAGGAAGCATATCGCCTACAAATGCTCGGAATGGTTCCATCGAAACATTTATTGAAGCATCCATAATCCACAGCATTCCAGCGGCAACCCAAAGTACGGGTGAGTTTGGCATAAATATAATTGCTGTTGATGCGAGAATTGCACCAACAAGAAAAAATGGTCGTCTTCGTCCAAGTTTATTCCAGGTTTTGTCACTCCAATGTCCAATGATTGGTTGAATGATTAATCCTGTAACAGGTGCAGCAATCCACAAAATAGGAATTGCATCTATGCTTGCACCGAGAGTTTCAAATATTCTGCTTACATTAGCATTTTGCAGGGCGAATCCGAATTGAATGCCGAGAAATCCGAAACTCATATTCCAGATTTGCCAGAAGGAAAGACGCGGTTTGCTCATATAATTTCCTAAGTATGATTAAATTAACGACATTGAAAAATAAGAAATGCTATTTAATTTAAGTAGTAAACGAAAAAGAATTTTCTAAGTGTTTCTAAGTGTCTTAGTGGTAAGATTTTATTTATCACTTAGAAACTAAGGGCACTAGGGTTTGCTAATAAAGAAAAATGAATATCACAGAAATTATAAATAATGTTTTATCTACTCCGGACGCTGCATTCTTTTATACTCCGCCCATATATGGAAAGAGTGATTCTTATCTATTTCTGAAACCAAAAGAAATCATTACAATTAAATCTTTAAAAAGTCTGGACGGAAAATTAAATCGAATAGATGAGTTAATAGAAAAAGGATTATTTGGATATTCATTGATGAATTATGAATCGGGATATTTATTTGAAAAAACACTGGACAAGTATTTGCCAAAGAATGAAAATCTAATTCAATTCATTTTTTATGATAAAAAAAATGTTCAACGAATTACATCATCTGGAATAAACTTTGATGCACCAGAAAAGTATAAGATTAAAAACTTCAAACTAAACACTTCTAAAAATGAATTCACAAATTCAATCAGAAAAATAAAATCCTATATTGAAGAAGGGGATACCTATCAAGTAAATTATACAGTAAAAGGTAAATTTGATTTTGAAGGCTCATATTCTGGATTATTCAGTAATCTTGTCTTCAATCAATCGGCGCAATACATTGCTGTAATAAATAACAATGGTAAAATAATAATTTCTCTTTCTCCGGAATTGTTCTTTCAAGTTAAAGGAAGAAAAATTACTTCAAAACCAATGAAAGGAACTGCAAGACGGGGTATTAGTCATTCAAACGATGCATTTATAAAATATGAATTGGAAAGAAGTGAAAAGAATCGTGCTGAAAATGTGATGATTGTTGATTTGATTCGAAATGACTTTGGAAGGATCAGTGAATATGGTTCTGTAAAAGTTAAGGATCTTTTTAATATTGAAAAATATGAGTCTGTTTATCAGATGGTTAGTACTATTGAATCGAAGTTGAGAATGAATGTCAGACTTTCAGATGTATTAAAAAACATTTTTCCTTGCGGTTCAATAACAGGTGCCCCGAAAATTCGCACAATGGAAATTATTAATGAATTAGAAAAAGAAAAACGTGGAATTTATACGGGCTCAATTGGATTGATTAGAAAAAACAAGATTACATTTAATGTTCCGATAAGAACCTTATCGATCGATAAAAAATCAGGTAATGGAGAAATTGGGTTAGGAAGTGGAATTGTTTGGGACAGTATTCCAGAAGAAGAATATGAAGAGACAAAATTAAAAGGGAAATTTTTAACTGAACCGAATAAACCGTTTGAGATTTTCGAAACAATGAAAATAGAGGATGGAAAAATATTTTTACTTGATGAACACTTAGATAGAATGGAACAAACTGCCGATTATTTTTTATTCAACTTTGATAGGAAAAGAATTAAATCTTATTTGAAAAAAAATGCTGCTCAAGATGAAAATGATATATATCGACTCAGAATAACTCTTTATAAATATGGAAAACTTTCTCATTCTTTATCAAAGCTACCTCAATTGCACGATGAGGTGAAAGTTATGATCTCAAGAAATAAAATTAATTCAAAAAACAGTTTCCAATATTTTAAAACAACTAATCGCAGATTATATGGTAAGGAATACAAAAAATATTCATCAAAAGGTTTTTTTGATGTGATTTTTTTAAATGAACATGGAGAACTTGCTGAAGGAGCAATTTCAAATATTTTTATTTACAAGAATGATAATGTCTCAACGCCGCCATTAACAACCGGTATTTTACCGGGGGTTTATAGAAAGCACTTATTAACAAATAATCCCCGCATTCTTGAAAGAAAATTACATTTACAAGATATTTTGGAAGCTGATAAAATTGTTTTAACAAATTCTGTGCGTGGCGAGGTTGTAGTTGACAAATTGTTTGTGGATGAAAACGAGTTTGTTGAGTTTAAAAAGAATATCCGGATTGGGTAAATCCAACTTCAGCATATTTATTATATTTTCTATATTTTGCAAACAAATAAATTATCAAATCAGAAATGTCTAAATCCATAAGCGAAACTTCTAAAAGAAAGAAGGAGCATATTCAACTTTGTCTAACGGATAAAGTTGCATTTCGTTCAAAGAGCAATGGGTTTGAAAAGTATGATTTTATTCATGATGCAACAACTGAAGTTGATATTTCTAAAATTTCATTTCAAACAAAACTATTCACAAAGAAAATAAATTATCCTTTTCTGATATCCTGTATGACAGGCGGAACTAAAGCAGCCGAAAATATCAATCAGAGATTAGCTGTTATTGCCGAGGAATTAAAAATCCCTATCGGTGTTGGTAGTCAGAGGCAAGCATTAGAAAATAAAGACAATCACAATTCATATAAAGTCATTCGTAAAACTGCTAAGAGTGTTCCAGTTTTAGGAAATATTGGTGCAGCACAAGTTGTCCAATCAAAAAATCTAAAGGATATTTTATCTCTGATTGATATGCTTGAGGCAGATGCATTTGTTGTTCATTTAAATCCCTTGCAGGAATTATTGCAGCCTGAAGGTGAACCAAACTTTGTTGGATTATTATACAAATTGGAAAAATTAATTTTAAAATCAAGGTTCCGGTTATTGTTAAAGAAGTTGGTTCAGGAATTAGTAAAGAAGCTGCAAAAAAATTATTAAACATTGGTGCAAGTGGAATTGATGTTGCCGGAGCTGGCGGCACGAGTTGGGCTGGAGTTGAAATTATCAGGAGTAAATCTAATAATGATTTTTGGGATTGGGGATTACCAACCTCATATTGTTTAAAGGAAATTTACCCGCTGAAGAAAAAATACAATTTCACTTTAATCGGTTCTGGTGGGATCAACTCAGCAAATGATGTTGCTGTAGCTTTTGCATTAGGGGCCGATGTTGTAGCATCCGCAAAGATTATCTTACAAACTTTGATGAAAGATGGTGAAGTATCCGTTCAAAAATTAATTGTAAATTGGTTTGAACATCTTAAAAAATTTATGTTTCTAACCGGTTCTAAATATTTAAACGAGCTTAAAAATAATAAGCTTATTAAAAAGGAAGAATTATTTTGAAACCTGCTAACCTGAAAAAATATTTATCAATCTATGAAAGAGAAAGAAAAATAATTGATCAGAAACTTGCATCAGCATTAAAAGATAGGCAGCCAACCGAACTTTATGAACCTGCCTCATATATTTTGGAGAGCAGTGGTAAGCGATTAAGACCTTTGCTCGTTATACTTTCAGCAAGCGCAGTAGGAGGAAAACCAAAACAAGTATATAATGCAGCTATTGCCGTTGAGATGCTCCACAACTTTACACTTGTTCATGATGACATAATGGACAAAGCTGATCTTCGGCGAGGCAATCTAACACTTCACAAAAAATATAATTTGAATACGGCTATTCTTGCAGGTGATTCACTTCTTGCTGTTGCATATGAATTTCTTTTAAAAGATTGTAAATTAAATGCAAGACAAGCTTTGGGTGCATTTACTCGCGGTCTTGTTGAAGTATGCGAAGGGCAAAGTCTTGACACTGAATTTGAAACAAGGGAAATTGTTACACTAGATGAATACATTGAAATGATTAGAAAAAAAACTGCTGCGCTTGCACAAATGTGTTGTGAACTCGGTTCATACTTGGTTAATGGCAGTAAACACGATGTTAGATGTCTTTCTAATTATGGAAAATATCTTGGAATTGCCTTTCAAATTCAAGATGATCTTTTAGATATAACTGCGGATAAAGCTGAATTTGGTAAACGTATCGGTGGTGATTTGATGGAAGGGAAAAAAACATTTTTGTTTATAGAAGCATTAGAAAAAGCAAAAGGAGAAGACAAAAAGGATTTATTAAAAGTAATTGCTAATAAGGGAATAAGATCAAACCAAATCGATAAGTATAAAAAACTTTATGAAAAGCTTGGAGTAATTGATGATGCGAGAGCTGCAATAAAAAATTATACAAACAAAGCCCTGAAATCAATTAATAGATTATCAAATAAAAATGAAGTAGATGTTTTTTACTGGTTGGCAGATTCATTAATAAAAAGAAATAAATAATGATTGAAAAAATTGTGAAGATAGTTAACAAAGCCGGGCTTCACACGAGACCTGCCGCCACAATAGTTAAACTAGCTGCAAAATATAAGTGTGAATTTTTCATTTATCGCGATGGTCTGAATATTAATGGAAAAAGCATCATCGGTGTAATGACACTTGCTGCGGAAATAGGTTCTGAATTAAAATTAACTTTTGATGGCGCTGATGAACAACAAGCTTGTGATGAAATAGTAACCTATTTCGAAAGAGGATTTGATGAATTATGAAATCATTTAAAGAGATATATAAAAATTCGGAAAATAAAATTGCAGGAATTGCGGCTGCTCCTGGAATTGTTATAGGACAAGTTTATCTTTTTGCAAAGGAAAAGCTTGATATAAGTAAAGCACCAATCACAGATATTGAAGAAGCTATTAATAATTTTCACGAAGCATTAAGACAATCCAAAAAAGAACTGAATAAAATATTTGGTTTTGCACGAGAAAAGATGGATGAAGTTCGTGCTGCCATATTTGAAGCACAGGTTATGATTTTAGATGATCCAATACTAATTGAAAATATAGAATCTAGAATTGGTAAAGAGAAAATTCAACCTGAATTCATTGTTGCAGATGAAATATCAAAATATCAGGAGCTAATGATTATATCGCACGAATCTTATATGAAAGAACGTGCCCACGATATTGAAGATATTAAGCACAGGATTATCAGAAATCTGCAAAAGAAAAGATGGCAATCTAAGATTGAAAAGAATCTGATTGTTGTAAGTGAATCATTAACTCCAGCTGACACTTTACTTTTATCCAGACGAGAATCATTAGGGTTTGTAACGGATCACGGGGGTTTAACATCACATGCTGCCATAATTTCAAGATCTCTAAATATTCCCGCTGTTGTAGGAACACATAACGCAACTCAGCATATTAAAGATGGTGATACCATTATTGTTGATGGATTTCATGGTTACATTATTATAAATCCCACTGAAGTACAAATTAATTTCTTTACTGAAAAGCAAAAAAAATTAATTGAAATTCAAAAGGGACTTGAAGAGTTAAGAGATAAACCAGCCGTAACTTTAGATGGTAAAGAAATAAAATTAGAAGCAAATGTTGATGTTACCGGAGAAATTGACATTGTAATTACTTGCAATGCCAGCGGAATTGGACTTTATAGATCTGAACAAATATTAAATGAACTCGGGACTTTTCCAGATGAAGAAGAACAAACAATTATCTATTCCAAACTTGCTTCTAGAATGTATCCTAAGTTTGTAACAATTCGAGCATTCGATATTGGCGGAGATAAATACAGGATTGGTGAATACAAAGAACCAAATCCTTTTTTAGGATTGCGTGGAATTAGATTTCTTCTAGACAATGAGGCACTATTCCGGACGCAAATACGTGCAGTATTAAGAGCCAGTGAAAACAAAAATGTACGTTTGATGATTCCTATGATCTCAACACTTGACGAAGTCTGGCGATCATTAGATATTATCCATGAATGTAAAAGTGATCTTAAAAGAGAAAAATTAAAATTTGATAACCATATCAAAGTTGGAATAATGGTCGAAGTTCCTTCTGCAGCGGTAATGGCAAAAGAGTATGCTGAAGAAGTTGATTTTTTAAGCATTGGCACTAATGATCTTATACAATATTTAATGGCAGTTGACAGGGGAAATGATCTCGTCTCAAATCTTTACCAGGAATTTAGTCCAGTTGTAATAAGGACTATTGATCATATTGTAAAAGCAGCAAAGCATAGTAAAATTCCGGTTAGTATTTGCGGTGAAATGGCAGCGGATACTCTCGCAATACCATTACTTGTTGGATTAGGTTTGGATTCATTAAGCATGTCACCTGCGACGATTCTGTATGCCAAGAGTATCATAAGAAATTTTGAATTTAAAAAGACAAAGATTTTGGCAGAAGAATGTTTGCATTGTAAAACTGAACTTGATATCCAGAAAAAAGTCAAAAAGTTTTTTGATGAAAATAACATACAAAGAACGAGGAATATAATTTAATATGACCATTAAAGAATTCGTTCAAAAATATGATCCTCAAAATCAGTTTGATGTATTAGTCAATTCTTATCTTCAAATTGAAAATGCATGGAATAATCAAATCAATATCAATGGAATAAATACTTTTGGAATATCCAGCATAGTTATAAGTGGATTGGGTGGATCCGCAATTAGTGCTGATTTGATTAAGAATTTTTTGAGGGATGAATTAAGTATCCCCTTATTTGTAAATCGAAATTATGTTTTGCCAAAGTTTGTAAATCGGGACACGCTCTTTATAGCTTCATCCTACTCAGGCAATACCGAGGAAACTATCTCATCCCTTAAACAAGCAATAGAACTTGGCTGCAGGATAATCTGTCTTTCAACAGGTGGGGAAATTGAAGCAATTGCAAAAAGCAAAAATATTGCTTGTATAAAAGTTCAAGAAGGATTTCAACCACGATATTCATTAGGATTAAGTTTTTTTTCTTTGTTAAAAATTTTTCAGCAATTAAATTTCATTAAGGATCAATCAGATGTTGTTGAAAGGATCAAATCAATTTGGGAACAAAACGGAATAGAATTTTCTAAATTAGAAAATGCGGCTTATACCATAGCTGAATCATTAGTAGGATTTATACCTGTTATTTATTCAGTCGCAGATTCAACATCCTCAGTCGGTTATAGATTTAAGTGTCAGCTAAATGAAAATTCCAAATTGCATGCATTTCATAACGAAGTTCCTGAGATGAATCATAATGAAATAATCGGATGGGAATCTTACCAGGAAAAAATATTTCATTCAAAAATTGTTATCATATCGGATGAAAGTTATCATCCTCAAATCCAAAAAAGAATTAAAATATTAAAAGATATATTTTCAAAAACCGGTGTGGAAATAATATATCTAAAAAGCAATGAAGATAATTTTAAGGTACGATTATTGGATTTGATTTATTTGGGAGATTGGATTAGTTATTACTTAGGAGTGTTAAGAGGTTTTGATCCGAGTGAGATTAATAATATTAACACTCTTAAAGAAAAACTTAAGTAATCATAAATATTCTTTGTTAAAGATTGAAGAACCAGATAAAATATTTTCTATTATTACTACTGATTCTTTCACAGCATACCTTTGCACAATTCTATTACTTTGGCAGAAACAAAGTTCAGTACGATAAATTTGATTGGAAAATAATCCGAACTGAACATTTTAATGTATATTATTATGGGGAAATGGATAGAATCGCTGAAATAGGATCAACTTATGCTGAGGAAATATATGAAGAACTTAAAGTTAAAATGAATAACGTAGTAACTAGAAAAATCCCTCTAATTTTTTATAACACTTCAAATCATTTTCAACAAACAAACACTACTCCAGGTTTTATACCCGAAGGAGTCGGTGGTTTTTTTGAATTTATGAAAGGCAGGGTAGTTATTCCGTCAACTGGTTCTTTAAATGATTTCAAACATGTAATCAGGCATGAGCTTGTTCATGTTTTTATGACAAATAAAATTTTCAGAATACTTCGGGATCACCGACTACCAACAGATGAAATGCCTCCATTATGGTTTGTTGAAGGACTTGCTGAACATTATTCTACATATCCAGATGCGCAGGCAGAAATGGTTATGAGGGATGCTGTTATAAATGACTATCATTTCGGAATTGAAAACATCTGGAAAATTTACGGTTCATTTTTGATGTACAAGGAAGGACAAAGCTTTCTGAAATTTGTTGAAGAAAAATACGGACCAGAAAAAATCCAATTGATGTTAGAAAACTTCTGGATGGATTCAAATTTTAATAAACTGATGGAAGATATTTTAGGAACAACTATTGAAGAAATCGATAATCAGTGGAAGTACTATTTAAGAAAAAAATACTTTCCGCTTTATGGAGATAGAGTACCTCAGAATATTGATGCAATAAAATTAACCAAAGATGGATACAATTTTTCACCGGTTTATTTGGAATCCGGCAAGCACAGATATATTTATTATGTTGCAAATCGTACTGGGTATTCATCTATTTATAAATTAGAAGTAGATGAAAATTATTTACCTATTGATGATCCTCAATTGGTTATCACAGCGGAACAAACTGATGAACTAGAGGCTTTTCACTTATTTCAGTCTGCAATTGATATCGCTAAAAAAGGATTAATTGCTTTTGTCAGCAAAAGCGGAGCTACCGACGTCATTAATTTTCTTTCTGTTGATGATAATAAAATTGAAAAAACATTGCAGCGAGATTATTTAATTTTTATTACTTCACCTAAATTTTCAAGTAATGGCAGCAAAATTACTTTTCAAGCCGTTGATCAAAAAGGTTACAGTGATATTTATACCTATAATCTTGAGCAGGATTCACTTATTAGACTTACAAATGACTATTATGATGACCGTGATCCATCTTTTGGTTTAAACGATGAACAAATATTATTTTCATCCGATAGAACTGCTGGAAAATTTCAAAAGAAGTACAATATTTTTTCTATAAATCTAAAGTCACATGAGATCGAATATATAACTTATAACGATTTTAATAATTATAATCCTGTTTTATCTCCAAGTCAAACTCATCTATTCATAACTTCGGATGCAGATGGGGTTCGTAACATTTGGAAAGCAGAGATTAACTTTAATCAATACTCTGATACTTTAAATAAAGTATCAAGATTTATTACAAGTGCGTTTGATCCAAGATTTATAAATGATTCTGTACTAATATTTTCAGGATTTGAAAATTTATCATTTCATCTTTATAAAATGAAATTGAACAATGATCTCGTTGATACTCCCAAAACATTATTATCGGATATTAGTTTTGCAAAAGGCAATTGGCTGGCTGGTTATTCAGAAAATTCTTCAACGATCAAAAAAGTTTTATATGAAAAAGAATATGCCCTTGATTTTGCAACCGGTGTGGTTTCAACTGATCCTATTTTTGGAACGAGAGGCGGAGCAATTCTTGCTCTTAGCGATGTTCTTGGTGATGATAAATTTGTTTTTCTATTTTATAACTCTGCAACTGTTCAAAGCGATATCCTTAGAAGTTTTAATATTGCCATTCAAAGAGTAAATCTTTCTAAAAGAGTTAATTATGGATACGGTGTTTTTAATTTTAGTGGTAACCGGTACGATATAACTGAATCAGACGAATTTTTTTACGAACGAAGTTTTGGCGGAAATGTGTTTCTCAGCTATCCTTTATCCAAATTTAATAGACTTGAATACACCACAACATTAATGAATACTGACAGAGAAATTGTCGAAGGTATAACATCCCGTAAAGCAGTTTTATTAAGTAACTCAGTAGCTTATATTCATGATAATTCATTGTGGGGACCAAGTGGTCCGATTGATGGATCACGATGGTTATTTCTTCTCGGCTACACAAGCGATATCAAGTTTAGTAATATAAATTATTTCAGTGCTATTGCTGATTACCGTACTTATTTACGGCTTAGTTATTCAACCGCACTGGCATTAAGACTTGGATTATTTTATAACGAAGGAAAAGAGGCACGCAGATATTTTATGGGAGGCAGCTGGGATTTAAGAGGTTGGCCAAGATGGTCTATTCGAGGAGAAAAAATGTGGATATCATCTTTGGAATTTAGATTTCCTTTAGTTGATCAATTGCTTATAAAATTTCCAATCTTCGATATAGGATTTTTTGGAATCCGTGGTGCAGCTTTTTTTGATATGGGAAGTGCGTGGGATAAGGATTATGAAACTACTTACGGAAGTGTTGGTGCCGGTATACGATTTAACCTTTTTAATATTTTAGTTTTCCGTTATGATATTGGGAAAAAGATTCAGAATGATTTTTCAGAGTTGCAGCCTGGATTATTTTATCAGTTTTTCTTTGGATGGGATTTTTGAGAAATAAAATTTTAAAACTTTCAATATTTGTCATCATAATTTTACTAACAGGTTGTGCTAAATCATTAATACAAGTTGTGATGAATAATGATAAAGATACCCACCCTATGTTTGGCAAGACTAATGCAAGAGAGTTTTATGTTCCTGTTAACATCTCGGATTCATTAAAATTTATTTGGGAAGCAAGTGTTCATGGAAGTTTTACAAATTCTTCTGTAGTGTATAAAGATTCCATAATATTTGTTAGCGATTTGGGAGGTAGAATTCATTGTTTCAATTTATTGACTGGTAAACAAATTGGAGTTCTTAGATCAAAAGGTACAGTTTACTCGACACCATTAATAAATGATTATAAATTAATTTATGCTTTGTGTGATGAAAAATATGAAGAAACAGAATTGATATTTTATGATATGTATTTAGGTAAAGAATTATTTATTAGCGATATTAAAGGAAGAGTACTTGCGCAAATGCTGATTGAGGGTGGTGATGTTATTTTATGCACCGAAGAAGGTTATGTGCAAAAAATTTCCTCCGCTGGGATCAATATTTGGCAATTTGATACAAAATCAAAATTGTATTGTAATCCCGCAGTGGATAAGGATAAGTTTTTAATCGGCAATGATGAGGGAGAAATAATAGCTCTTGATTCAAAAACAGGTTTACAGATTTACAGAAAAAAAATTGCCGCACCATTCTTTTCAGGTATTACTATTAATGATGAAAGAGCGTTTGTTGCAGATAATGAAGGAATAGTTTATTCCCTCCAGGTTGAAGATGGTAATGTATATTGGTCGTACGATACTAAATCAAGAATATTAATGAATCCGGCTGTGGATGCTGAAAATTTGTATATCGGAAATTTGAAAGGAGAATTATTTTCAATAAATAAACTATCCGGTAAATTAAATTGGAAATCAGATTTAGGAGGCTTGTTAAATAGTACTCCGTTAATTACTGATAACAGGATCGTAATTGCAAATCTTGATAAATCCTTTAGCATCATTAACAAGGATAACGGTTTGATAACCAAAACAATTGAGCTTGAAGGTCGAGGAAAACTCTCACCAGTTTTAATAAATAATAAATTAATAATAGGTTATGATGATGGAATTATAAGAGCTTATGAATTTATTTATTAAAATAATACTTGTATTCACTTTTATTGGATTTACTTATTCACAGGATTGTAAATCTAAACTTATAATTGAAACTGATCTTCAGTTAGTAAATATATTTATTAATGATAGTTTAGTTTCCGACTCCTCATTTTATGAAACTGAATTGAAAAGCGGCAGTTATGAGATAATTGTTATGGAAAATAGCGATCGTTGGGATGCTAAAACATTTGTTGATTCTATTGAATTGAATAATTGTAAAACGAAAAAACTTTCTTATTTCAGCAATCGAAAAGTTTACCTTGATACCAATCCACAAGATGCTTTTGTATTTGATAATGACTCATTGATTGGCAGTACGCCATTATTTATCGGGAATATTTCAAATGAACTTAAATTGACTAAACCAGGCTATAAAGAAAAGATGGTATTGCAAAACTCATTTTCAGAAAATATGCTGGTAAATCTGGAATTTATCGGTGAGAAAAAAGAAAAATCATTTTTTTATTCAACAACTTTTCAGATACTGGCTGGAACAGCGATAGCCTTAGGTGCTGTTACTGCTTATTACAAATTAAAAGCAGATGATAAATTTGATGAATACCAATTTACTGGTAATCAAGATTTACTTGATGAGACTAATAAATATGATCTTATTAGTGGAATAACTTTTGCAGCGCTCCAAATAAATTTTGGCTTTATGCTATATAAATTTCTTACCGAATAACTCTTCTATTTTTCATTCTTTAGTGCTTCCTGTTTATTTTTAAATTATGATTACAGTTTTAGAAGCTATCAGACTTTCTACAGATTACCTGGACAAAAAAGGTGTTGAGTCTTCGAGAATCAATGCAGAAACGCTACTAGCTGAAATACTCAATTGTAAACGCTTAGAACTATATCTTTCTTTTGATAAACCACTGACTGATTCTGAATTGAATCTTTACAGAGAATTTATCAAAAAAAGAGGAATGCGGATTCCATTACAATACATTATCGGTAATGTTGATTTCTTTGGAATTAACTTAAAAGTAAATGAGAACGTTTTGATTCCACGACCGGAAACTGAATTGCTTATTGAGAGGATAATTAATGATGCTAAAAATTTAGATCATCTTAAAATATTGGATATTGGAACAGGAAGTGGAAATATTGCAATAGCCCTCTCTCATCACATCAAAAATTGTGAAGTTACAGGTCTTGATATAAGTGAAAGAGCTTTACAAGTGGCAAAAGTAAATTCAGAGATAAACCCAACACAAAATAAAATTGATTTCAAGTTATTTAATATTTTGAATGATGATTTTAAAGAGTTAGGACTGTTTGATATTATCGTTTCAAATCCACCATATGTTTCTGCTTCAGATTATCAATCTCTTGAACCAGAATTAAAAAATAATGAGCCAAAGGAATCTTTAACAGATAACTCTGATGGACTTTCGTTTTACAGACATATCATTTCGATTTCAAAAAATATTCTAATGACGGGTGGTAAACTGTATTTTGAAATCGGTAAAGATCAATCTTTACACATAAAGGAATTTATGACCACAGAAAAATTTAAAAATGTTTCGATCATAAAAGATTATTCTGGTATTGATAGAATAATTTATGGAGAAATGGAATGAGAGCACTAGTACAAAGAGTTAGTGAAGGGGGCGTTTATATCTCTCAAGAAAATTATAAAGTGGAAATTGGAAAGGGAATGGTGATACTGCTTGGAATCAAATCCGATGACAACGATCAGGATATACTATTTGTTGCCGATAAATGCTCAGCTTTAAGAATATTTGAAGATGAAAACCAGAAAATGAATTTGTCATTAAAAGATATTAATGGAGAAGTATTAGTAATTTCTCAATTTACTTTGTATGGCAATGCTCAAAAAGGGAACCGTCCAAGTTTTACCGATGCTGCTAAACCCGAAATTGCCATTCCGCTTTATGAAATGTTTATTAAAAGAATGAAAAATAATTTAGGTGATAAGAAAGTTAAATCGGGGATATTTGGGGCGATGATGGAAGTTAAAATTATAAATGATGGTCCGGTTACTTTTCTTATTGAATCTAAAAATCAGGAGAAAAATTGAATCCTGTTTTAATGATATTTATAGATGGAGTTGGGATAGGTAAAAAGGACTATGAGTTTAATCCTTTTTTCAAATACGGATTTAAATCGTTTGAAAATATATTTGGCGAAATTCCACATTTAGAAAAACAGTGTTTAGATAAAAATGATTTTTTTTGTTTTCCGGTTGATGCAAGATTGGAAGTTGAAGGATTACCTCAAAGTGGAACAGGACAGGTATCTATCTTTTGCGGCGTGAATGCTGCAAAGTTCGTTGGTAAACATTATGGACCTTTTCCTTATTCTACAACCATTCCGATTATCGCAGAGAAAAATATTTTTAAACATTACAAAGACCTAAAAAAGCAAGCTTATTTTGCAAATGCTTATCCAAAAGTATTTTTCGATTATATAAAATCAGGTAAGACAAGATTGAGTACGACGTCTCTCAGCTGCAAACTTACCGGCGTGAGGCTCAATACTGTTACTGATGTTAGGACTGGACTTGCCTTAACACCAGAGATTACTAATGAAAGATGGAATAAGAGGTTAAACTATAAACTTAAAGTAATTAAGCCTGAAACAGCCGCAAGAAGATTACTGAAAATTGCAAGTAAAAATGATTTTACCTTGTACGAATTTTTCCTTACTGATCATCTTGGTCACGGAAGAATTGTAGATGAGTTTGATAATATTTATAATAATCTGGATAAATTTTTATTAACTGTTCTTTCTGAAATGAATCAAAGCGAATTAACACTAATTATTTGTTCCGATCACGGGAATTTTGAGGATCTTTCAGTCAAGACACATACGATGAATCCAGCATTAACAATAACTGCAGGTAAATACTCAAGAAATCTGGCAGAAGAAATTCACGATTTAACAGAAATTAAACCAACAATAACAAAATATTGTACGTGAAGGATTATCCGTTTGTAAAGTTTGCTGTATTATTCATTCTTGGAATTATTGCAGAAAAATTTTTCCAATTTGACCTTTTGCATTACGTAATAATCGCATTTCTCCTCCTCTCAATTTTTATTTTAATAAGATTATCAGCTTCAAAAAAAAATTTCAAATTTACAACCGTAATTCTTGCATCAGTTTTATTTTTCTTTGCCGGCTCATTCATGGCTTATCAAAATGATAATAAAATCAATTCTCCTTTATCAAATTACTATAAGGAAAAAAACTCAAAACTCTTTGCTGAAGTATTGGACGTTGAATTGGAAAGATCGTTTGAAATAGTTTTCACTGTTAGAATCGATTCAATATTTCTTGATAATAAACGATTTTTAATATCCGATAGATTAATTTGTAAATTCAGGGGTGATTCTTTACAAAGAAACAGTCTTTATGGTGAATTAAATCCCGGAAATAAAATATTTTTGACTGGAACATATCAGAAAGGAAGAGAAAGAAGAAATCCCGGTGAATTTGATTATAATAAATATCTAAACTCAAAAGGAATAACAGGGTTATTTATTTCTTATGAAACCGATAGTATTAGCATTATTGATAAAAATATAAACTATTTTGCTTCAGGTTTGTTTTCTTTAAGAAAACTTATCGATGATATTATTGTGGTTCTTCATAATGCTGAAACCACTGATTTATTAAGGGGTTTAATTCTTGCAGACAGAAGTGGAATTGACGTTGAAACTAAAAATGCTTTTGTTAATTCAGGAGTTATTCATATTCTTGCCGTTTCAGGTTTGAATGTTGGTTACGTTATTCTCATTTTCATTATTGTGTTTGGGCGATTCAGTATTTACACCAGATCAATTCTGACGATCATTGGATTAGTTATTTTTATGTTGATCACAGGCACCACTCCACCTGTTGTTAGAGCAACAATAATGGGAGTAATCATCATAATGACTTTTCTATCAAACAGAAGTACAAATATTTTCAACTCAATTTCGATTGCCGCAATTATAATTTTAATTTATTCACCAAATCAAATTTATGATCCCGGGTTTCAATTATCGTTCAGCGCAGTTCTATCCACCGCAATCATTTATCCTTATATTAAATCGTGGGTTGAGCAACTTAATCTTAAATTGAAATGGCTTGAGAAAATATTTTTATTTATGGGTGTCTCGTTTAGTGCTCAGGTAGGGACAATACCTTTTACATTGGTATATTTTGCTAAACTGTCAATTGTTTCCATAATAGCAAATCTATTTGTTATTCCAATCTCAGGTATAATAACAGCAATTGCATTCATAACCATTTTTTTAGGCTCATTATCCTACAGTATTGCCTATTATTTTGCATATGCAAACGATCTATTGACTATAATAATGATGAACTTTATAAGATTTGTCGGCACATTAGATTTTTCATTTCTCTGGATAAGGAATTATTCCTTTTACGATTCAATTGTGTTTTATTTGGTCTTGGGATTTTTTCTTTTTGTAATTAATCAAATTCGGCATATAACTTTGAGAATTACCATACCTGTTCTATCATTTGCGGCAATTATATTTTTTTCTGCTTTTGATGATGAGAATATTTTAAAAGATGGCAGACTTAGCATTATTATGATAGATGTAGGTCAGGGTGACTCATTCCTGATTAAATTTCCTAATGGTAAAACCGCATTGATTGATGCTGGTGAAGCGAATCCCTATTTTGATAATGGAGAAAAAGTTATAATTCCATTATTAGATTACCTGGGTATAAATAAAATAGATTATGGATTTATATCTCATTTGGACCTGGATCATTACGGAGGGTTTGTTTCTCTTATTTCTAATAGCCGGGTTAAAGAAATTTATCGACCTTTACCTGATTCAACTTCAAAATCTTTGCGATTAGAAAAATTTCTTAGAGTTAATCAGATCAAGACCCTCATTTATTCCAAAATATCTTTTAATGTAGGAAATACCAAAGTATATTTTCTCAATGATCCATATGATTTTACTTATAATAAATTTTCGAGTAATGATAAAAGTGGAGTTATAAAGGTTGTTTTTGGAAAAACTTCATTTTTATTTGTTGGCGATTGTGAATATCCAGCAGAATATTATTTAGTAGCAAGATTTGGGAAAGTCGCTTGATTCTGATGTCTTGAAAGTTGCTCATCACGGCAGTCCAACCGGTACTTCAGAAGCGTTTTTAAATTTAGTAAGTCCCAAAATTTCCTTGATAAGTGCAGGAATAAAAAATAAATTTAATCATCCTGCAGAAAGTGTTTTGAATTCATTAAGGAAAATTGATTCTAAAATTTACAGAACTGATTTTTTAGGGGCTGTAATCTTGCAGTCGGATGGAGAAAAAATTGAACGTAACAATTGGAATAATAAATAAAATAATACGAAAGGTTAATATGTCAAAAAAAATAAAAGTTGGAATAATTATGGGGAGTGATTCTGATCTTCTAATAATGAAAGAAGCATCAGATATTTTAAATGAGTTTGGAATAACTAATGAAATGAAAGTGATATCTGCCCATCGAAGTCCAAACGTTTTAGCGGATTATGCAGCAAACGCACACAAGGTGGGAATTAAAGTAATCATCGCTGGTGCTGGTGCAGCAGCACATCTTCCCGGAGTAACCGCAGCTTTTACCCCTCTTCCGGTAATTGGTGTTCCAATCAAATCAAAATCATTAGAAGGTTTGGATTCACTTTTATCAATTGTACAAATGCCTTCTGGTGTACCTGTTGCAACAGTTGCCATTAATGGTGCCAAGAACGCAGGAATACTTGCAGCACAAATTCTAGGAACAGGAGATTCGGATATTCAAGAAATAATTGTCAATTACAAAAAAAGATTGTCTGAAGAATCAATCAAAAAAAATGAAAAAATAAGATAAAGAAAGCGTCATAACGTGAAATGCTAATTTTGGCATAAAAATAAGTATTGAAATTTTTCGAAATATTTTTATTAAAAACTTGCGTCAAATTAGAATTTTGATTAAAATAAAATCGTTAATCCAAGAGTCTTTTAACTAACACTATTTCATTTCATAAACATTCGGAGGTCTTCATGTACAAAAAACTTTCAGTTACTTTTTTTGTAATGCTATTTCTTTTGGCTACTCAATTTGCTTGGGCTCAGTCCCTGAGCAATAATGATTCTAAAGAAGAAGCTAAAATGACAGGTGAAAAAGTTGAACTACCTTATCAAACAATTTATCTTGAAGGTAGTGATGACTTACTTTTTGATAACGGTCCTCTTGTAACTTTACCGGCTGGTGGTTGTGCTGGTGGGGATGCCAGCATCTTAGATGGTACTCTTGGTCATACATTGTATGGCTGGGGACATCAGCAAAATCTTGGTAATTATATGGCTGATGATTTTACAAGTACAGCCAGTTGGAACATCGATTCTCTCAAATTCTTTGCTTATCAAACAGGTGCTACAGCAGTTACCATCACCGGAGTTTACGTTCAAATATGGAGTGGTGCTCCGAATGCTGGAGGAACAATTGTATGGGGTGATTTAACTACCAACAGATTACAAAGTGCTACACTTTCTAATATTTACAGAGCACAAAGCACTACTCCTACTGATTGTAACAGAAGAATACAAACAATTGTTGCTACAGCCGGTGTTAATTTACCTGCTGGTCAATATTGGGTTCAATGGGGTATGACTGGTTCATTAGCTTCAGGTCCCTGGTGTCCTCCTGTTACTATTTCCGGACAAGCTATTACTGGTGACGCTTTACAAAATGTAGCTGGCGTATGGGCTGCAGCATTAAATGGTACTTCACCAAATGGCGCTCCGTTTATTGTTTATGGTACTTCTGGTGCCCCTTGCCCGGTAGGACCTGCAACTAATCCAAATCCTCCAAGTGGTACAACAGGTGTTCCTATTAACGCTCCTGGTACAGCAACCTGGGTAAATGGTGTATTAACTTCTCAGGTAGAAGTTTTCTTTGGTCCCGCAGGAAATATGGTTTCTGTTTATAGCGGTGCACCTATTACCTCCTTAGCAATTCCAGCTCCATTGCAATATAATACCACATATCAGTGGAAAGTTGTTTGTTCGAATGGTACATGTAATGGCAGCCCGGTTGAAACCTGGTCATTCACTACAGAACAAAATCCAAATGTACTTTTCGAGGATCAGTTCCCAGATTTCAGTAAGTGGACAGTAATTGGTCCATTAGGACTAACTAACTGGTCATCTGCTGCTGGTGCAAATGCCGGTGGTACAACTCCAGAATTGAGACTGAGCTGGACGCCATCATTCAATGGCGAATCAAGAATCAGGTCAGTGGTAATACCCGCTCCAAATTCAGTAGAATGTACTTTTACATTTAAATGGTTCTTTGATTGGTTTGCAAATCCTTCAGGTACAATAGGTTTAGCAGCTACATATGATGGCGGTGCTACTACAATACCATTGTGGTCTGTAGTTGATCCTACAGGTAATGCTGGACCTGAGACGGTTTCTGTTCTCTTCACTACTCCAGCTACAGAGGTTGCTAATTTACAGTTTGAACTTTATTTCATTGGAAACAGCTTCAATAATGATAATATCTATTGGGATGATATGTTGCTTACATTTGTAATCCCTGTTGAATTAACCTCATTTGCGGCAGTTACAGATAACAGAAATGTTACACTGAACTGGTCAACAGCAACTGAATTGAACAACAGCGGCTTCCAGATTGAAAGAAGCAGCGGCAGTGAATTCCAATCAGTTGGATTTATTGCCGGTCACGGAACAACAACGGAAATTCAGAACTACTCATTTGTAGATCAGAATGTTGTCGCTGGAAAATACAGTTACAGACTAAAACAAATTGATTTCAACGGTGCATTTGAATATTCAGATGTAGTTGAAGTTGAAGTTTTAGGTGTAAAAGAATTTACACTTGGTCAGAATTATCCGAATCCATTCAATCCAAGTACAACAATAAACTTCAGTTTAGCAGTAGACAGCAAAGTTAGCTTGAGGATATTTGATGTATTAGGACAGGAAGTTGCAACATTAGTAAATGGACAATTAGCTGCAGGAAGCCAGAGAGTTTCCTTCGATGCTAGTTCATTGAACAGCGGTGTATACTTCTACCGAATAGATGCAGATGGTATTGATGGTCAGAAGTTCAGTTCAACAAGGAAGATGATACTTACGAAGTAATATTGTCTTTTACGTAAGATTTATAAAGCCCCGCTGGAATATGCGGGGCTTTTTTTTAAGAAATATTTACAAAGAAACGCATACGATCATTGACATAAAAAAGAATTTTAACTAACATTATATAGATTATTTGAATTTGGTTGAGATTAATCCTTTAATTCGAAAACAAGTTGTAAAGACAACAAGTTAATTAACTAATTCATCCTAGTTCTAAACTATTTCGTGGAGGATCTATGTTCAAATCTTTTCGGATTCTTAAACTCTCTTTCACTTTTGCATTCATGCTGATATTTTCATTGCAGCTATTTGGACAAGTGGAGAGAATCAAAACGGGTGTTGCCCCTCATAAAGATAAAGTTGAGGGAATCGAGCAGCACTATATATTTCCAACAGAAGTGAATGTTGGATATGGTAATGATGCTATCGCCGGACCGTTTGTTTCTGTTCCAATTCCTGCAGGTACACCAATTAACACTATCGGTGGAAGTTTTCCAGCGTTCTTAGCTGGTGGTGATTTTAATGATGCAGGAGTCTACTATGCTTGTACCTATGGCGGTGCTTTAGGTGTAAGTTCCTTAGTAACGGTTGATATTACAACCGGTATAGGCACCACAATTGGAAGTATTACCGGTATAGCACAATATGCTACCGCTCTGGATTTTAATACTGCTAATGACACCTGGTATTATGGTGAAACCGACGGTGTTACATCAAATCTATATACGATCGATGTATCTACAGGTGCTGCAACCTTAGTTGGTAGTCTTACCGGTCTTGGCGGTTTAATCGGTATGGCAGTAGACTGTAATGGAAATGCTTATGGTGTTGATATAAATACTGATCAATTATTTGCAATCAATTTAGCTACAGCAGTTGCAACTCCAATCGGTGCATTAGGTTTTGATGCCAGCTATGCTCAAGATTCTGATTTTGATGCAGCTACTGGTACAATGTATTTAGCAGCTTACAATGCCGGTGTTGGCGCCGGTGAATTTAGATCTGTAGATTTGACTACCGGATTAACTACTTTTATTACCAGCTGGGGCGGTGTTGAGATTGATGGTTTCGCAATTGATAATCCTTGCGGACCTCCATGCCCCGTTGGACAGCCAACCAATCCAAATCCTCCAAACGGTGCAATCAATATCCCGTTAAACCCGGGAAATGCAACCTGGACAAATGGCGCAGGCGCAACTTCAATAGAAGTTTATTTTGGAATATTCCCGGCATTAACATTAGTTTATTCAGGACCTCCAATTACTTCTTTAGCTATTCCTGGTCCACTTAATTATTATACAGAATATGGTTGGAGAGTTGTTGGAAGTAATGGTACTTGCAGTGTTTCCGGACCAACCTGGAAATTTAGAACTATTCAAAACCCAAATGTAATCTTCCAGGATGAATTCCCTAATTTCAGCCAATGGTCCATAATTGGCCCATTAGGATTAGGAAACTGGGGTACAAGTTCCACTACCAGTGCGGGTGGTGTTGCTCCAGAATTAAGAATGGCTTGGACACCATCATTTAATGGTGAATCAAGAATCAGGTCAACGGTTATTAATGCACCAAATTCAACAGCCCTTACTTTTACATTTAAGTGGTTCTTTGATTGGTTCGCTAATCCTTCAGGCACTATAACATTATCTGCAACTTATGATGGTGGAGCTACACGAACAACTCTTTGGTCAATTGTGGATCCAACTGGAAACGTAGGACCAGTACAAGAGACAGTTAATTTCACTTCTCCTGCATCGGGATCAGCTAATTTACAATTAGAACTTACATTTACCGGTAACTCATTCAATAATGACAATATCTATTGGGACGATATGTTGTTAGTTGGTGTAATTCCCGTTGAGCTAACCTCATTTGCTGCAGTTACAGATAACAGAAATGTTACACTGAACTGGTCAACAGCAACTGAATTGAACAACAGCGGCTTCCAGATTGAAAGAAGCAGCGGCAGTGAGTTCCAATCAGTTGGATTTATTGCCGGTCACGGAACAACAACGGAAGTTCAAAACTACTCATTTGTAGATCAGAATGTTGTTGCTGGAAAATACAGTTACAGACTAAAACAAATTGATTTCAACGGTGAATTTGAATATTCAGATGTTAGTTGAGGTTGAAGTTTTAGGTGTAAAAGAATTTACACTTGGTCAGAACTATCCGAATCCATTCAATCCAAGTACATCAATCAACTTCAGTTTAGCAGTAGACAGCAAAGTTAGCTTGAGGATATTTGATGTATTAGGACAGGAAGTTGCAACATTAGTAAATGGACAATTAGCAGCAGGAAGCCAGAGAGTTTCCTTCGATGCTAGTTCATTGAACAGCGGTGTATACTTCTACCGAATAGATGCAGATGGTATTGATGGTCAGAAGTTCAGTTCAACAAGGAAGATGATACTTACGAAGTAATATTATCTTTTTGTCAGAATTACAAAGCCTCGCTGAAATATGCGGGGCTTTTTTATGCCATCACAACTTGAATTGATTGTTCAAATTCCTTTTAATAACTTTACATAAATCATAAAAACAATCAGGAAACTAAATGAAAAAGTACTTCGTAATCGTTCTATTTGCACTACTCACTATTTCATGTTCAAAAACATCAGATCAGGAATATTTTGATCAGGCAAAATCGTTTTTGAAAGAAAAGAAGACCTCGGAAGCTATAAAAGCCATTGAAGCTTTAATCAAAGAATATCCCGAAAGCGATATTGCTCCTAAAGCTTTAGTTCAATTAGCCGGAATTTATCAAAATCAAATGGTTGAAAAATTAAATCCTTCGGAATCTTTCGATCGAGCACAGAAATATTTTTATCAGGTATATGAAAAATTTCCCGAGAGTGAAGAAGCACCGCAGTCCTTATTTTTATCTGGTTTCATTCTTGCGAACGATTTGAAAAATTTTGATCTGGCAACTTCACATTATAAATTATTCTTGAGTAAGTATCCATCACATCCTCTTGCAGTTTCTGCAAAAGAAGAGTTAGATAATATGGGTTTATCACCGGAAGAGATTCTCAAACGAACTGAGACTGCAAAAAATTGAGTAAATCTTTCGCAGATTACAAAAGTTATCTTAACCCTCAAATTATATCCAGGATTAGCAGTCTTGATTTACGTGCAAGATTAGTTGTTGAAGGATTTATGGTTGGATTGCATAAAAGTCCATATCATGGATTTAGTGTTGAGTTTTCGCAGCATCGCCCATATATGCAAGGTGATAATTTAAGAAGTGTTGATTGGCGTGTATTTGGTAAAACTGAAAAATATTATATCAAACAGTACGAAGAAGAGACAAATTTACGAAGCTACATCATTCTGGATAGCAGTAAATCTATGGGTTACGCTTCGGATAAAGTAATTTCTAAAATTGACTATGCATCAACACTAACAGCTGCTTTATCCTACCTGATGATTAAACAGCAGGATGCTGTTAGTCTTACAATATATTCGGATAAAATTCATAAACATTTACCGCCAAAATCTTCTAATGCTTATTTACAGCAGATATTGAGAGAACTAACGTTACTAGAAACCTCATCAAATACTAACACAGCAGATTCACTTAATAATGTTGCAGAGAAAATTAAACGCAGAGGATTAGTAATAATAATTTCTGATTTCTTTGATGATGTGGAAAAAACATTAAAAGCTATTAAGCATTTTGCACATCAAAAAAATGAAGTGATAATATTTCAAATACTTGATCCAATGGAGCGAAGTTTTGGGTTTGGTAAAGATGCGATATTTAAAGATCTTGAAACAGATGAAGAATTAACTACACAGCCGTATCAAATTCAAAAGGCTTATCAGGAAGCTATGAATGAGTTTACTAATAAAATTAAAAGAGAATGTCTGAATTCTAATTTTGATTACAATTTACTTGATACTTCAACGCCATTTGATAAAGCACTTTTCAGTTACATCCAAAAAAGATCACGACTTCATTAATACATTTATCTCATCATAATACTTTTTAGAAAGCTCTTCGGAATAATTTTGAGTTTTTGATTCTGTAATTATTCTTACAATTGGTTCGGTATTGGATTTTCTGAAATGTACCCAGTGATCTTCAAAATCAATTCTTAAACCATCTTCTATATTTATCTTTTCAGATGAATATTTTTTGATAAGTTTACTTATTACTTCATCAGGGGAAACGCCTTTAAGATCAATCTTTTTCTTAGCAATATAATAGTTGGGCAGTTCATTTTTTATCTCAGATAGTTTCTTACTTTAATCAGCTAAGTACTGTAATGTAAATGCAATTCCAACCAATGCATCTCTTCCATAATGCAAAGCTGGATATATAACTCCACCACTGCCTTCACCCCCAATTACAGCGTTAACTTCCTTCATCTTTTGAACTACATTTGCTTCACCAACTGGTGAACGAAATGCTTGAGAATTGTTTTTCTTTGCTACATCTTCTACAGATCTGCTTGTTGAAAGATTAACAACAACATTTCCTTTTGTTTTACTTAATACAAAATCAGCAGCTAAAGTTATAGTGTTTTCTTCACCGAATGGTTCGCCTTTATCAGTTATCAATACTAATCGGTCAACATCAGGATCAACAACGACAGCAAAATCTGCACTATTAGTTTTAACGGCTTTCATTGTTTCAATAAGATTTTCTGGTAGTGGTTCAGGCAGGCGAGGGAAGATACCTGTTTTCTCACAATTCATTTCGATTACTTCGCATCCAAACATTTTTAATAAATCAGGAATGCAATAAGCTCCGGCACCATTAACACAATCAACTAAAACTCTGAACTTTTTCGATTTTATCTTTTCTAAATCTATAATTGGTAATGACAGAACAGAATTTATATGATTTGTTAATCCCTCGGAATAAATTGTTCTTTTACCAATCAGTGTCCAATCAACAAAATTATTTTCCTTATCAAGATGCTTTTTCATTTCCTGATGTTCGTCGGGAGACATAAATTGACCAGTGCTATTCAATAGCTTCAAAGCATTCCATTCATTTGGATTGTGGCTAGCTGAGATAGCAATTCCACCCTGTGCTTTAAGTGATTTTACTGTGAATTGAACTGTTGGAGTTGGACAAATTCCTATATCAATTACATCTAAACCTTTTGCCAGTAATGTACCGGTTACAATTTGATTTACCATTTCTCCAGTAATTCTTGCATCACGACCAACAACAACTTTACCCTTACCGACAAAATCAGCATAAGCGCTGGTGTATTTTACTATCACTTCAGGATCCAATCCTGAACCAACAATACCGCGAATTCCAGAAATACTAACCATAAGAGTTGACATTAAAGCTCCAAAATTTTTCTTCTAAAATAATGATTTAATTGAATATCTTTGTAAAAAAGTTTTGCTATGAAAAAGAAAATCGAAAAAATAAATACGTCATTAATAAACCATTTTGGTGTTCCTCCAAAAGCAAAGAAAAATCCAACACCTTTAGATGCAATAATCGGGACGATTTTATCTCAAAACACAAATGATAAAAACTCCTACATGGCTTATAGAAATCTTAAAGATAATTTTAATAATTGGGATGAACTTGCTGAATTGACACCAGCCAGAATTGAAAAATATATAAAAGTTGCTGGGCTGGGTAAGCAAAAATCAAAAGCTATTTATGAATTGCTTCAATCATTAAAGAAAAAGCAAAAGACGGTTTCTCTTAATCATATCAAAGAAAAATCCAATGATCAAATTCTTGAAGAATTAACTTCCTACAATGGAGTTGGCGTTAAGACTGCAAGCTGTGTTTTACTTTTTTCTTTAGAGAGAAATATTTGTCCTGTAGATACTCATGTCCACAGAACTTTGAACAGGATCGGAATTGTTAAAACAAATACACCAGAAAAAACATTTTATAAAATACTTGGTAAAATCCCTGAAAATACTGCACATTCATTTCATACAAATTTAATAAGACTTGGCAGAGAAATTTGTAAACCCGCTAATCCAGATTGTTCAATGTGTCCTTTATTAAAATTATGTAAGTTTGATCATAAATCATTATCCCAAAAAAATAAGAATAAAACAATTTCATTTATGTTACTTGATAATCTTTAACCTTCCCAATTAAAATCTACTTTTTTATCTTACGTAAAAGTTTTAACTTAACATAACTATTTACCCTTACTAACTAATCGGAGTTTTATAAATGTCTAACAATCTTGGATTGATCGGTTATGATTTTGTTGAGTTTTATGTCGGCTCAGCAAAAATGTGGGCTTACTGGCACGCAAAAGCATTGGGTTTAAAAGTAACAGCTTATCTTGGTCCAGAAACTGGACATAGGGATAGAGTTTCATACTTTTTGGAAAAGAACAATGTTCGTATAGTATTAACCTCTGCTGTTAAACCCACGACTTATGATGTATCTTCATTTGTGGAAAGACATGGTGATGGAGTAAAACGTTGGTCTGTTAGAGTTAAGGATGTAAAGAAGTCTTTCGAAACTTCGTTAAGTAATGGCGGAATACCAGTTCGTTATCCCAAAAAAATTGAAGATGAAAATGGATTTATTGAAGAAGCCGCAATAAAACTTTATGATGATGCTGAAATTGTTTTTATAAACAGGGAAAATTATAAGGGATTATTTAAACCAGGTTTCGGTAAACCAGTTCAGAATATTACGATTCAGGCAGAAGACACCGGATTAGAAACTGTTGATCATATAGTTGGCAACGTTAGAACCAATGAGATGAATCTTTGGGCAAATTATTTGAATAAGAGTTTGAACTTTGAAACATTTATTGAGTTTGGTGAAGGTGACATCTCTACAAAATATTCAGCGCTGTTATCTAAAGTTGTAAGATCTCGTGAAGGGGCTCCGATAAAAAATCCAATTAATGAACCATTTGAAGGTATTAAAAAATCTCAGATTGAAGAATATATTGATGAGTATTTTGGCTCAGGTATTCAGCACGTAGCAATCACAACAAATAATATTATCTCCACAATTAAAGCGATGCGCGATAATGGAATGGAATTTTTAAGCACTCCACCTGATACTTATTATAAAATGCTAAAAGAAAAGGGCTGGAACATAAAAGAAAATATTGATGAGCTTCAAAAACTTGGAATACTCTGCGACCTTGAAGGTAAGGGATATCTACTTCAATTATTTACAAAACCAATTGGAGATAGGCCAACGTTTTTTTACGAAATAATTCAGAGATGCGAAGGTGCTGAAGGATTTGGTCAGGGGAATTTTCAGGCATTATTTGAATCTATTGAAAGAGACCAGGCAGATAAGAGGAAACCTGGATAAAGAATGAATTAGTTCAAGATCAAGTTTAAGTTCAAGAAAAGTTCAGAATTGAGAAAAAATATTTTAGGAGTTTAATATGCCATTTTATGTTAAGGTTGGTAAAGTTCCACCGAAAAGACATACTACTTTTTTCAAGGAAGATGGAAAATCTCTTTATCGCGAAGAACTTTTTAGTACAAAAGGATTTTCAGGAATCTATTCTAATAAGTATCATCTTTATATGCCCACTGAGGTGGAAAAGATTGATGAAGTTAAAATTGATTCCTCTGCAAATGATTGGAAAGATGCGCCGCTTGAGTATTATCATTTTATTACTGATAAGAAAAAATCTAATGGTAATATAATCACTGCACGAAATGAATTTCTTAAAAATGATCATTGTGTAATTTCGACTGCACATCTTTCAGAAGACACAGAATATTTTTATCGCAATAGCCAGATGCATGAAATGTTATTTGTTCATTATGGCAAAGGTGTTTTGCTAACAGAATATGGTAAGATTGATTTTGTAGAATGGGATTATCTGATCATACCAAAGGGAACGACTTATCAGATCAAGTTTGATGATTATAAAAACAATAAACTATTTATTGTTGAATCTGATACCCCATTTGATGTTCCCAAACATTTTAGAAATGAGTATGGACAGTTAACTGAAGAAGCTCCATATTACGAAAGAGATTTTCGTGTACCAGAGTTTACAGAACCGATTGATAAGTTTGGTGATTTTAGATTAAGATTAAAAGTCCGCAATAGAATGTTTGAGTATAAACTACCTCATCATCCATTTGATGTTGTTGGGTGGGATGGATTCCTTCACCCCTATGCTTTCAATATTAAAGAGTATGCTCCAAAGGTTGGCAAGATTCATTTACCGCCTCCGATACATCTTGCATTTGTAACACAGCATTTTGTCATTTGTAATTTCGTTCCTCGATTGTATGATTTTCATCCAGATGCAATTCCGGCTCCGTATTATCATTCTAATGTGGATAGCGATGAAGTACTATACTATGTCCACGGAGATTTTATGAGCAGAACCGGTGTTCAGGAAGGTTCGATTACTCTTCATCCAATGGGAATTCCACATGGACCTCAGCCTGGGAAAACAGAAGCATCCATTGGGAAAAAGGAAACTGAAGAATATGCAGTAATGATTGATACATTTACTCCATTGTATGTAACTAAAAATGTTAAAGAAACAATGGTTGGTGATTACAGCCAATCCTGGCTTCAAAAGAAATAATTATTTTTAAGGAAATCTAATGAAATTGGTCTCATACCTTAATAAAAAAGAAGAGCGACTCGGAATATTATTTAACAATAAAGTTTATGATCTTCAAAAATCTGCCTCAATAATAAAAATTAAACTGCCTTCAACTATGAAAAAATTTCTTGAAGGTGAAGATAGTTCAATGAAACTTGCCAGAAAGGTTTTTGAATCAATAAAAAAAGAAAAAATTAAATCTGGATTAAAGTATAATCAGCTTACTCTTTTATCTCCAGTTCCAAATCCAACTTCGTTGCGTGATGGATACGCTTTTAGGCAGCATGTATTTACCGCTAGAAGAAATAGGGGAGTTGAAATGATACCCGAATTTGACCAGTTTCCTGTATTTTACTTTGGTAATCACAACTCAGTTTTTGGACCAGGAAATGTAAAAGTTGAAGACGACCATCTTAAGGGATGTGATTTTGAACTTGAATGCGCAATTGTGATTGGAAAAAAGGGTAAAAACATCCCATCGAGTAAAGCTGACGAATACATAGCTGGTTATATGATAATGAATGATTTCTCTGCAAGAGTTTTGCAAATGGAAGAAATGAAATTGAGCCTTGGTCCAGCAAAAGGGAAAGATTTTGCTACTACACTTGGTCCTTGGCTTGTTACTCCAGATGAGTTGGAGCCTTATCTTGTAAAAACAAAATTCGGTAACAAGTACAATCTTGAAATGACTGCCAGACACAATTGTAAGCAAATCTCTAAAGGGAATGTGAACCAAATGGATTGGACTTTTGCTGAGATAATTGAACGCGCAAGTTATGGCGTAACTTTATATCCGGGAGACATAATAGGTTCTGGTACAGTTGGAACAGGCTGTTATTTAGAATTGAATGGTACCTGGGCAATAGAAGCAAAGGAAAAGGGGAAAGAACACAAGCCAGTTTGGTTAAATGACGGCGATGACATAGAGTTAGAAATAACAGGACTGGGGATTTTAAAAAATAAAATCAAAAAGTCTAAAACTAGTAGATCAATTCTTGCAAAGAAAAAAAACATTTAAAACAATAGCACACTGATGACACTACTTAAACAGATTTTTACAATCTAGCATAATGAAAGAATACTTACCTCAAGATATATCTGTAACTGAAGTCCAAAGATTGTTACAAGGTGGTATCGGACCAAGACCAATTGCATTAGTCTCCACAATTTCTAAAGAAGGAATTAACAATCTTTCACCATTTTCATTTTATAATGTGTTTGGAGCAAATCCACCTGTTATTGCATTTTCTCCTTCCAGAAGAGGCAGAGACGGCTCATTTAAGGATACATATCTTAACCTTGTTGAGACAAAAGAATGTGTTGTACAGGCAGTTACATTTAATATGGTTGAGCAAGTCAGTCTTGCTTCAACTGAGTATGAAAAGGGCATTGATGAGTTTGTAAAAAGCGGGTTAACGCCAATTCCCTCTGATTTGGTTAAACCTAAGCGAGTAAAAGAATCACCATTTCAGATGGAATGTAAACTTCTTGATATGATTAGCTATGGTGATGGTGGAGCTTCAGCCAACATCGCGATTTGTGAAGTAATAAAATTCCATATTGATGAGGAGTTATTCGTAAATGGGTTAATCCATCCTGATAAAATTGATCTGGTGGCTAGAATGTCCGGTGATTTCTATTGCAGAGCATCTGGCAATAATATCTTTGAGGTTGAAAAACCTTTAGCTAAAAAAGGCATTGGATATGACCTGATTCCAGATTTTATTAAGCAATCAAATATCTATTCTGCAAACAATCTTGGTAAGTTTGGTAATATAGAAATAATTCCTTCAGAGAAAGCTGTAACTGATTATATAGAAGAAGTTAAGCGAAGTATTAAAAATGAATCCGACCAGTTTAGTAGATCATTTGAACACTTTCAAAGTCAAAAGAATTTTGTAAAAATGGTTCAAATAGTACTTGCTAATCCAAGCTTATCCCCTTCTGATAAAAAGCATTTGCTTGAAAAGGCCGCAAAGGCTGCTCTTGAAGCAAACCAAACAGAGATAGCCTGGAAGATTGCACTTTTTGCTGGAAGAGATAATGGATGAAACTAATTTACCTTTGTGGATTCCTTCTGCTGAGAGAGTAAAGAAGAGTAACTTTACTCAATACTTTTCATTTCTAAAAAAACATTTCCATAAAACTTTCGATAATTACGAAGAGCTTTATAACTGGTCAATTACCGAATTAGAAGAATTCTGGAAATCCATTTGGCAGTATTCGGAAATAATCCACTCCAAATCTTACCAAGCTATTTTAATTGAGAGAACAATGCCCGGAGCTCAATGGTTTGAGGGAACTGAATTAAATTTTGCTGAGAACCTATTAAAATATAAGGATGATGAAGTTGCAATAATTTCAATTCGTGAAAAACATCCTACGATAAAAGTAAAGTATAACGAACTCTACAATTTAGTAGCTAAATGTGCAGAAGGATTAAAAAGTCTAGGTGTTAAAAAGGGAGATAGAGTTGCCGGATTTGTAGCTAATTATCCAGAGTCAGTAATTGCGATGATTGCAACAACAAGTTTGGGAGCAATATGGAGTTCCACTTCTCCAGATTTTGGATTTGATGGCGTTTATGATCGATTTAGTCAAATTGAGCCCAAGATTCTCTTTGCAATTGAATCATATAATTATGCTGGTAAAAAGATCAATTGTTTTGAAAAGATTGAAAAACTTTCCACACAAATACTCTCAATAGAAAAAGTAATTCTGATCGATGAGTTCAATAATTTTAAGATTGATGGTCAGATTAGTGCAAATAAAGTAATCTCTCCTAACTTTATAAAATTTAATGATTTATTAAATAACACTTCAATAGAGATTAAGTTTGAACAGGTCCCTTTTAATCATCCCGTTTATATAATGTACTCTTCAGGAACCACTGGAAAACCAAAATGTATTGTTCACGGAGCGGGAGGAACTTTACTGCAGCATTTCAAAGAACTTCATCTGCATACTGATGTGAAAAGAGAAGACAAGATTGCTTACTATACAACTTGCGGCTGGATGATGTGGAATTGGTTGGTAAGTGGATTACAACTGGGAGCAAGTATCGTTTTGATAGATGGAAGTCCGGTTTATCCTGATAGTGAAATTCTTTGGAGGCAAATTGAGGAAGAAGGTATTTCAGTATTCGGTACAAGCCCAAAGTATCTATCCAGTATAGAAAAGTCAGGATTGATTCCAAAAGAAAAGTTTGATTTGTCCAAACTGAAAACAATTCTTTCGACCGGTTCACCCTTAAGTGAAGAAAATTTTAAATGGGTTTACAAAAATGTAAAATCGGATTTACAACTCTCTTCAATATCTGGGGGAACAGATATAATTTCCTGTTTTATGCTTGGTTGTACTATTCTTCCGATTTATTCTGGCGAAATTCAGTGCCGAGGATTGGGAATGAAAGTGGAAGCTTACGATGATATTGGTAATCCTTTACTAGGCCAAAAAGGTGAGCTTGTTTGTACAGAGCCATTTCCATCAAGTCCCACATATTTTTGGAATGATATTGACGACGAAAAATATAGAAAAGCATACTTTGAGAAATTTCCAAACGTGTGGCATCATGGGGATTTTATTAAAATCACAAAAAATGGTGGCGTTATAGTTTATGGAAGATCCGATGCAACATTAAATCCGGGTGGAGTTCGAATAGGAACTGCTGAGATTTATAGAATTGTTGAATCACTTGAAGAGGTAGATGATAGTCTTGTTGTTGGACAGAATTGGAAGAATGATATTAGAGTGATTCTTTTTGTTGTATTAAAGAATAATTTAAAGCTCGACAGTGATTTGATTGAAAAAATAAAAACAAAAATTAGAATGAGTGCTACCCCAAGGCATGTTCCAGATATTATAAAACAGGTTGATCAAATCCCTCATACCATAAGTGGAAAGAAAGTTGAGCTTGCAGTAACAAGAATCCTTAACAGTGAGAAGGTTGATAATAAAGAAGCACTGGCAAATCCGGAATCTTTAGAACAGTTTTATAAAATTAAATTTGATTAAAATAAATAATTCTTTTCTCTAATCCCCAAATGAAAAAGACTTTACCATACCGAAGAAAACAGGTTCAAAATTTTCAAACTGTTCTTTACCTTTCATTATAAGTTTTAATTCATAATCCACATCAGTTTCAGTTCTTATATACAATAAGCGGGTAAACTGATTTGATATTTCGTCGGGATCATTATAGTAAATAACATAATTTTCAAATTCACTTGTGTATTTAAACTTTGAGGGATTGAATAAATATTTATCCATCACCTCAAGATGAATATAGGGAGGTGGATTATAAAGATTAGTTGATCCCCAAAATGTAACTCCATCCAGCCTGTTTTTAGCATTCTGATCTAAGAAAGTCCATCCAGCAGGATACTTTATTTCTACATTAAGTGTGCTCTCATTATAAATATTCTCCAAAATAGCCGTATCTGCGTTCCAAAATAAATCGTTATTGACTAACTCATCGGGTTTAACGATAGGCGAAGTAAACTTATTTGGAGTTTTTGGTGGAGTGTTCACTTCAGGAGGCTTAACTTGAGTATTTAAATCAATTGATGGAGGTTCTGAAAGCTGATGCACCTCAACGATTCTTCTGATGAAATTAGTCTTATCTTTTGCATTTAATATTAAACTGTAAATCAATTGACCGGAAATTGTTATAATAAAAACTGCAACGACCAACCAAAGTGATAATGATAAATTCTTTTCATAAGATTTCCGAAGAACATATGCTCCATATTCTTTATTCTTATTAAAAAATATAACTTCATCAAGGTTGATGTGATATGTTGATTTATTATCCATCTGATTAAACTAATGAACACAATTTTATTTAAAAGGAATTATTCCTGTTCACACTATCGATTCAAATTTATTGCAAATTTACTGCCATAATATAAAGCATTCATCATTACAGTTTCCAATCAAGAATCTAAGGGCACTTTTGAAGCAATAAATATTTATTCTGCAGAGGTTATAAAATATTTTACGACCTGTCAAAATATTAAACTAAATTATACACTAAGATGCCCGGAAAGTCGCATGGATTAAACCAGAGTTGGATGGTAAATAGGATTTTAGAAAAATTACTCATATCGGTAAGTTTTGGAGTGTGTTATTGAACATTATTTTTATAAGAACAGCAGGTAAGTGACAGATATCTTCCTGTTCAATCAATCGAATAAAGTTAAAATCTATTCACTGCTTGAAGAATTATAGGATAAAAGGGAATTAAGTTGACTTAAGCCTGATTTTCCAATCAGTCTTTTTTTATTTTAGGATATGAAAAAAGATATTACAGGAATAATTCTTTGCGGTGGTAAAAGTTCAAGAATGCTTACCAATAAAGCATTGCTTAAACTTAAGGATAAGACTGTTATTGAAATTGTTCTTAGTGAAATGAATAAAGTTTTTAGTGAGGTTATTCTAAGCGCCAATGAGTTTAATGATTTTTCTTTTCTTAACATTCCTGATCATAAAAGATATTCAAGTATATCGTGGACCTTTAAGTGGGATATATTCCGCTCTCAAGGAATCCAAAACGAAAAAAAACTTTATTACTACATGTGATCTTCCATTAATAAATCATAAGATGATTGAACATATTTCGAAAATTGAGTCAGATAAAGAAATTGTTATTCCTGTTATAAATGGGTCTCCACAAAATTTATTTGGTCTTTATAATAAATCATTGATACAAAAAATCGAAGAAATATTTAGTTTGTCTGAAATTGATAAATCGATTAAAGGTAGTATTTATGAATTGCACGAAATATCCTCTGTTGAATTGATTGAAATTGAACAACTTCCATTTTATTACAAAAAAATGTTTACCAACATGAACACACCGGAGGATTATAAATCAATTAAAAATATCACCGGGGAAAAGTGAAATCGATTTATAAAAATTCTGTTTTGATTATCTTATTGTTTGTTGCAGTTTATTTTGCCGCAATCCATTTAAGCGATAAATATTTTATTAATAGAACCTTTAATGGCTGCGTTGATTGCCACGATGAAATGAGTGGATTCGAAGAATCACACTCTCCTGAAATTGTTGGATGTAATGATTGTCATTTAGGAAATTCAAATACATCAATCAAATCGCTTGCACATACAGGAATGATTCTTGTCCCTGGTAATCTTTCCGATGCTGCTAAAACGTGTGGTGTGCTTGGGTGTCATCCCGGAATTCCAGAACGAATAAACAATTCTATAATGAATACGATGAGTGGAGTAATTTCAGTTAATCGGTTTGCGTTTGATGAATTGGAGAAACCTGAAGGACATTTTAATGTTAAGGAATTAACACAGTCAAATGCAGATAATCATAACAGAAATCTTTGTGCATCGTGTCATCTTGGAAATGAAAAAACAGAATGGGGACCAATTGATGAATTATCCCGTGGTGGTGGCTGTAATGCTTGTCATTTGAATTATAGCAATGAAGCAGTGAAGCAATTGAACAATTATATTAATTCAAAATTAAAAATTCAAAATTCAAAAAAAGAAAAAAACTTTAGTCAAGAATTTCCTAAAATTCATCCACAACTTAGTTTAAATATTACTAACACTCATTGTTTTGGGTGTCATAGTCGTTCGGGAAGAATTTCAACGAATTACGAAGGTTGGTTTGAGACTTTGGTTAATTGGGATGAATGTAAAAGGAAATAAAGAATTCAGGCTTTTAATGGATGATCGTGTATTTCAAAAAGCAAAAGAAGATGTCCATAATAATGCTGGAATGGATTGTATAGATTGCCACGTTTCAATGGAAATAATGGGTGATGGAAATCTCTATCAGCATATGGATGAGCAATTAAAAGTTCAGTGTGTTGATTGTCATTCAAAGAATATTAGATCAATTAGTTATGATGAACTGGATTTTGAATCTAAGAAGATTGTTGATCTTAGAAAATCAAATAGAGATAATGAAAAGTTTTTGGTTACAGAAAAATCTAATATTGCTTTGGTTAATACTTACGTTACTTCAAATGAAAAGTATTTGATTACCAAATCATCGAATAAAAAACTAAAACTAAATCCACCAAAGCAAATTTGTATTGAAGGAATAGCTCATAAGAGATTGAACTGCCAGAGCTGCCATACAGAATGGGTTTCTCATTGTGTTGGCTGCCATACTGAGTATGATCCGAATTTAGAAGGATATGATTTACTTGCTAATAAAGATATAAAAGGAAGCTGGAATGAAACCCCAAGTGATTTTTATGTTGATTATCCTGTGCTTGGAGTTAGAAAATATAAATCAGGGCAAGAAATTATTGATACATTTATTCCAGGTATGGTGCTAACAATTGATAAGTTTAAAAACCCTAAAGCGAAAATATTTAAAAGATTATTTGCTCCAACATTTTCACACACAATAAATAAAAGTGGAAGAAGTTGTAAGTCTTGTCATAATAATCCGCTGGCTTTGGGTTACGGAAAAGGGAAGTTGAGTTATATTATAAATAATAAATTTTATTCGAACTCGAATGGAATGTTATTCCCACGAAAGTGGGAATCTAAAAAGTCCAGAACAAGTCAGATTCCCGTTTACACGGGAATGACAAATTACAATGTTAGTACTGAACAAAATACTATTAATAAAACTGGTTACTGGAGTTTTGAACCGCAATTCTCAAATCACAAAGAAGACAATCTACCAAGAGACGCTTGGATAGGATTTTTAAAAACAAGAAATGAAACATCCGCAACCAGAACTTATACCAGACCATTTACAGTTGAAGAACAAAAAAGAATTTTATTAGTTGGTGCGTGTCTAACCTGCCATCAAGAAGAATCTGAGGTAATGAAGACAAGTCTGGTAAATTTTGAAAACCAACTAAAAAAGCTTTCCGAGAAATGTATTTTACCTTTTTATTAATTGTTAGCGATGAATTATTAAATTGAATTAAGAATAAGCATAGTTCATAATCAAAATCGTATTAGCAATTCTAAATCTTTGGAAATCCAACCTGCTCACTTCTAACAAATGAAAATCGATGATGGTAAAAACTTCGAAAATCGATTAAAAACAAATTAACTTATTGGCAAAAAAGTTGGTATTTATAAATATCAATTTTTATTTGCTGTTTTCTAAATGCTCAACGAAGTACAAAAAGACGAACCTATATATCCAATAAGAACGGCTGCAAAGCTTTTAAACATTTCAGTTCATACGTTGCGAATGTATGAAAAGGAAAATCTGATTTTACCATTCAAAAAATCTACCAGTCATCGTCTATATTCCAGAAATCCGATATTGACAGAATTAATTGTATTCGTTCTGCTATAAATGATTCTAAGATCAGCATTAACGGAATCAAAACAATTTATGCAATGATGCCATGCTGGGAAGTTATGAATTGCAGTAAAGAAGACAGAAGTAAATGCAGTGCTTTTCTTAGACATAGTGGACCTTGCTGGGCTGTAAAAGGTGATGATACCATTTGTGCAAATAAAGACTGCAGAAATTGTTCCGTTTACCAGGATTATGGTGAATGCGGAAGTATAAAAAACTTTATAAGAAATAAATTAACGAGCTTATAATGAATTCATTGTCTAGAAGAAAATTTTTAAAGATATCAGGTGCAACTGTTGTGACTGCAGCAGCACTGGCTGGATCAGCAAAAACTATTATTAATGCTGCTGAAAGTTTTTCAAAGAAAAAAGGATTAGAAATAATTCCGAGTTATTGTGATTTATGTTTTTGGAAATGCGGTTTGTTAGCTTATGTAAAAGACGGAGAATTATGGAAAGTTGAAGGTAATCCAAAAGATCCTTTAAGCAACGGCAGGCTTTGCCCAAGAGGTACAGGTGGACCCGGAGCTCATTATGATAAAGAAAGATTAAAATCTCCTTTGATACGAAAGAGTGAACGTGGTGAAGAAAAGTGGGTTGAAGTAACATGGGATGAGGCGTTTGATTACATCGCTGAAAAGATGAATAAAATAAAAATCAACTATGGTCCGGAATCAATGGCTCTCTTTTCACATGGAATTGGTGGGAGTTTCTTCAAACACATGATGCGAGCTTATGGATCACCAAACGAAACTGCACCAAGTTTTGCACAATGCCGTGGACCAAGAGAAGTGGGATTTGAGCTAACTTTCGGTGATGTCGTTGGATCGCCTGAAAGAACTGATATTGAAAATGCAAAATGTATTGTGTTGATTGGTTCGCATCTTGGCGAGAATATGCACAATACCCAGGTTCAAGAATTTTCTCGTGCGGTTGAAAAGAATGCTTCAATTATAGTAGTTGATCCACGATTTTCTGTTGCAGCCGGTAAGGCTAAATATTATTTGCCTATTAAACCTTCTACGGATATGTCTTTGCTGCTTGCTTGGATGTCCGTAATTGTTAATGAAAAACTATATGATGTTGATTATGTAAATAAGTACGGTTTTGGATTTGAAGAATTTGCAACAGAGATTTCACAGTATACACCGGAATGGGCATATATTGAAACTGGAATTGATCCGGACCTAATTAGAGAAACAGCAAGAGAAATGGCAAGATATAAACCAGCAACTCTTGTTCATCCTGGAAGACACGCAACCTGGTATGGTGATGATGCACAAAGAAGCAGAGCAATTGCACTATTAAACGCCTTGCTCGGAAGTTGGGGAAGGAAAGGGGGATTCTATGTTCCTTATTCTTACTCAATTCCAAAATATCCTTATGCTCCATATCCTGAATTAAAAAAAGAACCAGTTGATAACCCAAATGGGAAATATCCTTTCGCAACTGGAGAACAGATTTCAACAGGAATTCGTGAAGCAACAATTACTGGAAAGCCCTATCCAATTAAGGGATGGTTTGTGTATGCTACCAATCTTTTGCAAGCATTACCAAATCAAAGTGAAACGATTAAAGCTATACAAAATTTAGACTTAATGGTTGTAGTTGATGTTATACCAAGTGAAATAGCTGGATGGGCTGATGTTGTTCTTCCTGAATCGGTTTATCTCGAAAGGTATGATGATCTGAATGCTTCACCTTTTAGAGAAGGATTTGTTGGAATCAGGCAGCCAGCAGTTGATGCTCCTAATGATCAAAAACCAAATTGGTGGATGGCGAAGAAACTTGGTGAAAAACTTGGATTGGGAGCATACTTTCCGTGGAAAGATGTTGAGGAATATCTTGATGCGAGATTAAAACTAAAAGGACATTCGTTAGCGGAACTAAAGAGAGAAGGAATTATAAAAGGTCAATCACAGCCAATTTTTATTGAAGATGGTGTTGAACCAGAATTCTTAACTCCATCAGGTAAAATAGAATTCTATTCTACACAACTTGCAGATGCAGGTTTCGATCCTGTTCCCAGATATACAAAACATCCTGAACCACCATCCGGTTATTTTAGACTTTTATTTGGCAGAGCACCAGTTCATACTTTTTCAAAAACACAATCTAATCCTTTGCTTAGAGATTTATTTCCTGAGAATGAACTTTGGGTTAATGCTGATCTTGCTGAAAGATATGGAATTAAATCCGGTGATAGAATCAAATTAAAAAATCAGGATGGTGTGGTTAGTGACCCAATTAAAGTAAAAGCAACTGAAAGAATCAGACAGGATTGTGTTTATATGGTTCATGGCTTCGGTCAAAAATCAAGACAACTAAGAAGTACTTATAAAAAAGGTGCGAGCGATGCTGAACTCGTTACACAATACAAAACTGATCCGCTTATGGGTGGAACTGGTATGAGTGTAAACTTTGTAACTTTTGAGATGGAGGTGTAAAATGCCAAGATATGGAATGGTAATAGATACCCGAAAATGTGTTGGATGCTCTGATTGCGTTATTGCCTGCAAAACAGAAAATAATATTCCAGAAGGATACAACAGGGACTGGATTGTAACGGAATCAAAAGGAAAATTTCCTGATATACAGATGGAAATAAGAACTGAAAGATGTAATCATTGTTCTGAAACACCCTGTGTTAGTTGCTGTCCAACAGGTGCAAGTCATATCCACAATGTTGGCGGTGTAGTTTTAGTAGAACATAATATGTGTATTGGCTGCAAAGCTTGCGTAGAAGCATGTCCTTACGATGCTAGATTTATTCATCCTGATGGCTATGCAGATAAATGTACATTTTGTATTCACAGAGTTGAAAAAGGACAAAAGCCAGCTTGTGTTGAGGTTTGCCCAACTTATTGTATGTACTTTGGCGATCTTGATGATCCAAACAGTGAGGTTAGTAAACTGTTAAAATCACGCAAATGGCATGTTAATCTTCCGGATGCCGGCACTGAACCAAACATCTTCTATTTAGTTTAAGGATTTTTAAAATGAATGAATTATTAGAATTAACGACTACTAGAAATAATCCTCACATCGATCCCTCAATGGCAATGTGGGAATGGCAAATTCCTGTTTATCTTTTTCTGGGAGGAATGGTAGCAGGGATGATGATAATTGCCGGATATTTTTTATTCATCGGCAGGCATAAGGAAAGCAATTGTTCTTGTTTCTTTATTCCGATTGTTAGTGTTGTTTTATTAAGTCTTGGAATGTTTGCATTGTTTTTAGATTTAGCTCATAAACTCTATGTATGGAGGTTATACACAACATTTCAATTTTCATCACCAATGTCCTGGGGCGCATGGATATTGATTTTAGTATACCCAGCATTGATTGCAAATATTTTAATCAGACCTTCAAAATGGATGACTGATAAACTTCCAAAACTTTCAGAATATTCAAAAAAGATTAATGGGCATCCGTTTCTTGTTAAAAATATTGGAATCACAAATATGATTTTGGGAATGATGCTGGGCGCTTACACTGGTGTACTATTGAGCACAATGGGTTCACGTCCATTATGGAATACATCATTACTTTGGGTTTTGTTTCTTGTTTCGGGTTTATCTGCCGCCGCAGCATTTGTTCATCTATTTGCAAAGAACAAATATGAAAGTGAACTGCTGGCAAAAGCCGATAATGGTTTTTTAGTTATCGAACTATTTGTTTTTGTAATGATATTTCTTGGTTTACTTTCTTCTGCAAGACCGCATATAGAGGCTGCTCATTTGTTGTTAAGTGGAGCGTATGCCCCGGTATTTTGGGTTTTTGTAATTGGTATTGGAATAATTGTTCCACTCATTATCCAACTACTTGCCGTTAATCATAAAGTAAGCCATACAGCAATCGCACCAATACTTGTTATTGTCGGCGGATTGATATTAAGATTTGTAATTGTTTCGGCTGGACAGTACAGCCATTGGTTTAACGCTCATTTACATTAATGGAGATTTAATAAAATGACATCAATAACAAAAATTCTTACACACGCTTTTAAGAAGGATGAAGGCCACGTTCATACTGAAATGAAAGAAAAGCCATACTCAAATCCTTATTTAGTTGGTGTAGGATTAGGATTAGTTCTTCTTGCAGCATTTGTAATTATGGGTAGAGGATTAGGAGCTTCAGGTGCACTTTCAACTGCAGTAGCTGTAACCGTAAATAAAATTGCTCCAGAACATGCTGCTCAAAATAATTTTTATAAAGAATATGTTGGTGATGAAACTACTAATCCATTGATGGATTGGTTGATCTTCCAAACCATTGGTGTTTTAGTCGGTGGATTCATCTCTGGAATATTTTCACATAGAGTAAAAAAGGGAATAGAAAAAGGACCTCGCATTTCTAATATGATGAGATTAGTATATGCTTTTATCGGCGGCGGATTACTTGGCTGGGGAGCTAAACTAGCTCGTGGATGTATGAGCGGACAAGCTTTATCAGGCGGTGCTGTATTAAATCTTGGAAGCTGGGCATTTATGATGATGGTTTTTGCTGGTGGATATGCCGCAGCATATTTTATGAGGAGACAATGGATATGAACGCACCATTTTTCAAATTTGAATATTTTAATACTGATGTAAGTTTAGTAATTGCCTTCGCAATTGGAATTGCATTTGGTATTGCATTAGAAAAAGGCGGGTTTGGGAGAGCAACAATTCTTGCTTCTCAATTTTACTTTACAAATATGCGTGTTCTTAAAGTTATGTTTACAGCAATCGTAACAGCAATGCTTGGATTATATTTCCTTTCTGTTATCGGATTTGTTGATTTATCACTGGTTTATCTCACTCAAACAAATATGCTTCCAATGGTTGTTGGCGGATTAATTGCTGGCGTAGGATTTGTTATTGGCGGGTACTGTCCCGGAACATCAATGGTTGCGCTTGCAACTGGTAAGATTGATGCTTTAGTTTATGTGGCTGGAATGATATTCGGGATTTTTGTTTTTGGTGAAATGTTTCCGGCAATAGAAAACTTTTTTAATTCCGGTTTTATGGGATCGGTAACAATTCCATCTTACTTTAATCTTTCTTATGGATTAGTAGTTTTTCTGGTAGTTTTAATGGCTGTTGGAGCTTTTGCTGCTGCAGAATGGGGTGAGAAAAAAATGGCAGCCAAATCTGGAAAGGCAAAAGTATGAAACAGTTTTTATCAAATCTTACAACAAATCAAAAACTTGGTGGAGTTGCTTTAGTGCTTGGTTTTATTGCATTATTTGCAGGCAATCCGTATGGCGGAACAACAATTAAAGTTAACGAAAAAGATTTCGCATTATCAACAGTTGGAAATTCTGATAAAGTTTCTGTTACTAGAATTAGCAGATTGGATAATAAAAGATAAAGCGGATTTTGAGTTAGTGGATTTACGTAGTGAAGAAAAATTTACTGAATATTCAATTCCCAATTCACAGTGCATTCCATTGGTACAACTTTCATCATCAGAACTTCAAAGAAATCAAAAAATAATTTTATTTTCAGATGATGATGTTGTGTCTTCACAAGCTTGGTTTATTCTTAAATCTAAAAACTATAAAGGTGTTTACATCTTAGATGGTGGATTGAATGCATGGAAAGAAAAAGTCCTTTTTCCAAAAGCACCAATAAACGGAAGTAAAGATGAACTAGCACAGTTTGAAAAAATGAAAGAAGTTGCAAAATATTTTGGCGGTCAGGCCCAAACAGATTCTTCAGTCGCAGAAACAAGGCAGCAAGTAAAACTTCCAACTTCAAATACCGGTAATATAAAAACTACTGCACCTTCCGGTAAGAAAAAGAAAAGGGAAGGATGTTAAACAAAGAAGATTAAAACTTATAGTATGAATTTTACAATTACTAATAGTCGCATTAATTAAATAAAGGAAAGACAAATGAAAAAAATGTTTCTTGTTCTCTTAGTTATGTTTGGATTTACAATTCAAACAGTATTTGCAACGGACGGCTATTATCGTCACGGATATGGGATAAAATATTCAGCACTTGCGGGTTCAGGAGTTGCAGTTTCTTTAAGTTCACTTGGAGCAATTACAAATCCTGCAGCTATTTCTTATCTTAATACTGGATTTGAAATAAACGCATCTTACTTCAGTCCTGATCGCTATTACGAAATTGGCGGCAATCCAAGCGGCTTCCCAGGCACATTCGGCTTAATGCCCGGTAAAATAGTGAGTGATCAAAAGGGTTTTGTTTTTCCAACACTTGGTGGAAATATGAAGCTTACTGATAAGATTTCTGTTGCATTATCATTATATGGTAACGGTGGAATGAATACAGATTATCCTGCAATGACATTCGGTGATCCAACATCCCCAGGAACAGGTGTAAATATTGAACAGATGTTTGGCAACTTAACCTTTGCTTATAAACTATCTGACAAACATTCCATTGGAGCTGCAGGTATTGTTGGCTGGCAACGGTTTGCAGCTAAAGGCTTAGTTGCCTTCAGTATGTTCTCTAGTGATCCAGCTGCTCTAACTGGTAATGAATTTTCAACCGCACTGGGTTTTGGATTTAAAGTTGGCTATCAAGGAAAATGGACTGATGATTTATCATTTGGTGCTGCATTCCAATCAAAAATTTATATGAGCGAATTTGAACGCTATGCAGGATTATTTGCTCAAGCTGGTGATTTTGATGTACCAGCTAGCTGGCAGGCAGGTATTGCATTAACTCCAGGCGATTGGAAATTTTTAGTTGATGTAAAGCAAATTCTTTACAGTGATGTTAAATCAGTTGCAAATCCAATGGACCTAGTCAACAATTCACCAATGCTTCCAAATGGAAATCCAAATCCTAACTTCCAGGCTTTAGGAACTGAAAATGGGTGGGGATTTGGATGGCAGGATGTATTAATAATGAAACTCGGCGTTATGTATTCAGGTTTTTGTGGTTGGGATTTAATGGCTGGCTACTCTGTTGGACAAAACCCTATATCTAAAGATAATGTAATGTTCAATATTCTTGCACCGGCAGTAATTGAAAATCACATTACACTCGGAATATCAAAAGACATAGCAAAAAATCATGAAATAACAGTTGCATTTATGTACGCATTTGAAAAAGCTATAACCGGTCCAAATCAACTGGACGCTCCAAATCAACAAACTATTGAAATTGGGATGAAACAATGGCAGGTTGAAGTTGGGTATGCTTTCAGCAGTTTCTAATTAATTTCCATTCAGGGTAGGTAGGGCATCTTTAAGATGCCCTTTTATTTAAGAATCATACAGGAGAGATATTATGAAAAAATTATTTTCACTTCTAATTATTTCAAGCTTACTAACTTTTTCTTTTGCTGCTGATCATGGTATGTATATGCTCACAATAAAAAATATTAAGGAAGATTTCTCAAGTGTTTGTGATCAAGTAAAACAAACAATTAATTCCTCCGGATTTAGAATTATTGCAGATAGAGAAATTACTACACCGGATAGAGTTAAAAAGGATAGAAAAAATCTTTGCGGCTACAGAGGTAAATTATTAGTATTTACAAGTAATGACTACGTAAAAATGTTAACATCTTATGGCAATAAATACCTTGTTGCATCAATGCTTAGAGTTGGAATTCACGAAACAAATGAAGGCATTCAAGTTATCATTGCTGATCCAGAAACTATAAATAGAATTATTTTTAATGATTTAAAAGATGATCAGTATAATAAAATTGTTAAAAGCACTATTCCGTATAAAAATGAAATTATTGCTGCTTTGCATTCTTTAAAACTTGGAACAAATGTACAGGAATCAAGAGAACCAAAACGTGATACTGATGATTTACGTGATGCTTCTAAAGATATGATCATGATGGTTGGTGATATGACTTTCTTTGAAGATGAAGATCAGTTTCCAGAAATCTACTCACAGAAAAATGATGTGAATATTGAGGGGTTAGAAAAAATGAAACAAAAACTTTATTCAAATATCAAGAACTTTACACCTAATCAAGAAGACAAAGAATATAGATGGACAACCGATCCTAAGGAAGATTTGAAATGGAAAGTTGTGGGCGAAGTTTATTCTCCAGATAAAAAAGCGATTCTATTTGGTTTAACAAGAAATCAAACTGAAGGAGTCTCATTTTATATTGTTGGAGACGAAACAAAAGAGAATAGTTGTCCGGGTCTTGATCATTTAACAGCCTACCCTATTGAAGTGCTATTGATGATCAAAGATGATAAAATTGTTGTACATACACCTCGAGAAATGTTTAGGATGGATATGTACTTTTGGGATGCAGGAATGGCGGCTTTTATGAATCATATGAGTATGCCGGGTATAATAGATGAATCAATCTATCGAGCTTTATTTGGCAAGGATAAAGATTAAGTATTATATGTTTTAGTAGATGAATTATAAGAGCATCCTAAGATGCTCTTTTTTATTTTTTATCTATAATATCATCAACCCAGCTCATGGCTGCCATTGTTGATGGTAACCCAATTGTTGGTAAAGCAAGCAAAACTGTTTGTCGTATTTCCTCTTTAGAAATTCCAAGTTCAATCGCTTTTCTTGTATGTGAATGAACCGCACCTTCTAATCCAGCACCTGTTGAGAGAGCAAGTTTTATTAGTGCTCTCGTTTTATCGTTTAAGTGGACCTGCATGAATGAACAGTTCTCCCAAGCTCTTCGTAAGCTTTCGCAACCTCAGGATAATCCAGATGTAGCTTTTCAAATCGTTTTGGTAGTTGAGACATAATTAACTCCTATTTACTTAATAATAAATAATAAAATGATGTTGAAAGAAATTTTCTGATCCTTGTAATCCCTTTTTTATCTGATGAATTATTCCAGCAATAAGAAACTACATTCTTAAATTGCGGGAACGAATTTATAATCTCATTTATTTCAGTTGCATATTGATTTTTTTTACCTGCCAGATATTTTTGAAAAAGTTTTTTTAATTTCGGACCAATTATAAAAAACCAAACAATCGTAATAACAGCAGATCTCAACAGCATAATAATAATATCATTAGAACCAATTTCTAAACTTGATGGGGAAATATATGAGTAGATCAGCAAAGTGATAGATATTATTAAAATTGTTATTCCAGTAGGACGGAGAAACCAGTTTTTCTTTTTTCTTTTTTCTCTATTCGGTAATTCATCACTATTATTAAAAAGTATATCTTCAGAAATTTCATTTTTATATCTAATTATTTTTGATGGCAGGTTACCTGCATAAAAGCCAATAAAAATTCCAGCAAGAACATGTATGAAAACATAAACTGAAATAAGTAAATATCCATAATTAAAATTATCATTAACGCTGACTGAAAGAAATTCTTTTGATATTTGTTTTATAAAAACATTTACGGATTTCCACAGCGTATTACCAAAAATTAAATGTAAGCACTAAAATTTTTTGCATTCCAGAGAATAATAGCGTTAAAACGCCAAGGAGAAAAGCAGAAACTTTAAAACAGTTTTTTGTGAAAAATAAAATATAACCTAGCAATCCCTGAAAAGTAACTGCCAAGTAAGCCGTAAATGGAGTATGCGGACTAACCAGTGCTTTTATCGTTAATACGATCAAAGTTGATTTTAATATTTCTCTGTTTGATTTTGCGAATAACGCAATTAGAGTAATAAAAAGAACGGCAGCACTGTTAATAAAAATTCCTCTTAACGGGATAGTAAGAGCATGTAAAATTCCCCCAAATGCAGATTCACTAAAAGCCCATAGTGCAGTAATTTTTAGAACTGAAATTCTGTTATTAAGATCATGATCGTTCCAGTTTACTTCCGCTTTAATATTCAAAACTATCTTTCAAGTTTGTCTTTCCAGGAAATAATTCCGTCTTTTAAATGATGAACTGAACTAAATCCTTCAGCAAGCATAAAAACTCCAGCGTGATAACTTCTATTACCACTTCGGCAGTATATATAGTAATTTTTTGATTTGTCTAATTCTAAAATTTTACTTTGAAAACTCGGATTATAGATATCAATTAAAATTGATTCAGGTATATGTCCGTCATTAAATTCAGCCGGAGTTCTAACATCAATTATAACGGCAGATTTATCCAATATTGCACTGGTTCTAAATTCATCTGTACTTAGGTTTTTCGGTAAGTTCATAGTCCTCAATTATTGATTTTGCTTTTACAAATATATGATTATTTAATAAAAATAAAGTTTTAATATGATTTTTCTCTAATAATGAATTATGTGACTGAAAAGTCATATAAGTGATATGCCACATTTTATTTTCCTCAATCACTTTCTATATTTCGCCACAAAAATTAACTAATCAGGAATAATACAATGCCAAATAAATATCAAATTGCAATTCTTGGTGGTGGTCCAGGTGGATATGTAGCAGCTATAAGAGCGGCACAACTTGGATTTAAAACTGTTATTATTGATAAAGACAATCTAGGTGGAATCTGCTTGAATTGGGGCTGTATTCCAACAAAATCATTATTAAAAAATGCTGAAATTTACGATAATGTAAAGAATCATGGTAAAGAATTTGGTATCTACACAAAAGATCTTTCATTCAACTTTACAGAAATTATCCAACGAAGCCGAAGCATTTCTGATAAGATCACCAAGAATGTTGAATTGCTTATTAAGAAGAACAAGATTGATAGAATTAGAGGATTTGGTAAACTAATAAATCAAAACGAAATTGAAATATTAGATAAAGATGGCAAAAAAACTGAAATAATAAGTGCTGATAATATCATTATTGCCACTGGTGCTAGACCAAAAATACTTCCAAATATTCCCGTTGATAAAAAAAATATCATTACAAGTACTGAGGCGATGAATCTAGCTGAACAGCCAAAAGAATTGATTGTTATTGGTGCCGGTGCAATAGGAATTGAGTTTGCATATTTCTATTCAGTGCTTGGCACAAAAGTAACTATTGTGGAAATGCTTGATCACATTCTTCCGGTTGAAGATGCAGAAGTTTCACAAACATTAGAAAAGAATTTTAAGAAACGTGGAATTGATATTTACACCAAAACAATGGTTGAAAAAGCTGAGGTGAAAGGGAATAAAGTTTTTGTTACAATAAATCAAAACAGTCAAAAGAAAGAATTATCTGCAGATAAAGTCTTAAGTGCAATCGGTGTTACCGGAAATGTTGAAGGTTTTGGATTAGAAGAATTAAGAATTGAATTATTTAAAAATCATATAAAAGTTGATAAGAGGACTTATCAAACAAACATTCCAAATATTTATGCAATCGGGGATGTGATTGGTCCGCCCTGGCTTGCACACGTTGCATCCGCAGAAGGAATACATTGTGTTGAATCTATTAAAGGAATAAAAAATCCTGATGTGGATTATGAAAACATACCAGGTTGCACTTATTGCCAGCCTCAGGTTGCTAGTGTAGGATTAACTGAAGCAAAAGCCAGAGAACTTGGCTACGAATTAAAGATTGGTAAGTTTCCATTTATGGCAAGTGGAAAAGCTTTCGCTGTTGGTGAACGCGAAGGTTTTGTGAAACTAATTTTTGATGCTAAGTATGGTGAACTTCTCGGTGGCCATATTATTGGAAGTGAAGCGACAGAATTAATTGCTGAAATAGCACTTGCACGTGCAATGGAAGCTACCGGGCATTCAATCATTAAAACTGTTCACGCTCATCCAACATTATCAGAATCAATTATGGAAGCCGCAGCAAATGCTTATGGTGAAGCGATCCATATATGAGTTCAGGTTCAAGTTTAAGTTCGGGAGTTGAAAACAAAGGATTAATTTAATTTGTCATTTCGACCAAAGGGAGAAATCTGTAAAATTGTTTGTTAAAGATTTCTCACGGACTAAAGTCGGATTCGAAATGACATAAAAAAAATAATGAATAAAGAAATAAGAAAATTGGTTTATTGTGATTTAGGTTTGATTGATTATAAAGATGCATGGGATATACAAAAATCAATTCATCAATTGAGAGTTGAAAATAAAATTGATGATGTCCTTTTTTTATTAGAGCATCCACATACTTATACACTTGGGAAAACTGCAGATAAAGAAAATCTTGTAGGAGATAATAAATATCTTGAAGATAATAAAATATCAGTTTATGATATTGATCGCGGCGGAGATATAACGTATCACGGTCCGGGACAAATTGTTGGATATCCAATAATTAACTTAACTAATTGGAAACAGGATACACATAAATATCTAAGATCAATTGAAGAAGTAATTATTAATGTGCTTAAAGAATATGATTTAAATGGAACAAGAGTTGAAAAATATACCGGCGTTTGGCTTGATGATAGAAAAATTTGTGCAATCGGAATCAAAGTTAGCCGCTGGATAACAATGCACGGCTTTGCATTTAATGTTAGTACTGATCTAAAATTGTTTAATGGAATAATTCCTTGCGGAATTACGGATAAAGAGGTTACTTCATTAAATAGTGAATTGAATAAAGAGATATCTTTGTTTGAAGTTAAAGAGAAGATAATTCATCACTTTAGTGCAGAGTTTAACTATGATCAAATTGAGTTTAAAACTAAAGAAGAAATATTGAGTTTAATTTCTTAAACCCAAAAGGTTTTTATGTCAAAAAAAATATCAACATCAATTAAATCGAAGGAGAAAACTTCGATGAAACCTACAAACGGAAAAAATAATTCTATTACTTTTGGTAAACATGAATTTACTAAGGAAAAGTTATTATATGTTTTGAAGATGATGCTTAGTGCTCGTAATGTTGATAACAAAGCAATGAATTTATTAAGACAAGGCAAGACATTTTTTCATATCGCTGGGGCTGGGCACGAAGCTGTTCAACTGGCAATTGGACTTTCCATAGATCCAAAAAAAGATTGGCTTTTTCCTTATTATAGAGATATGGCAACTGTACTTACTGCTGGATTAACAGCTGAAGAAGTGTTTCTTGGAACATTTGGTAAAGCAGCAGATCCTGCAAGCGGCGGAAGGCAATTACCGGTACACTGGGGTGCAACTCATTTTAATCTTCCTTCGCAATCATCACCAACAGGTACACAGTTTTTGCAAGCTGTTGGAACTGCAATGGCATCTGTTAAGCGAGGCGAAAGAAATATTTCTTATGTTAGTAGTGGTGAAGGTACAACATCACAAGGTGAATTTCACGAAGCAGTTAATTGGGCAAGCCGCGAAAAACTTCCTGTACTGTTTGTTATCCAAAATAATAAGTATGCAATCTCCGTTCACGTTTCAAATCAAACCGGAGGAAAAGATAGTTCGATTTCTGAAATGATGGAGGGATTTCACAGTCTTCATCGTGCAAGAATTGATGGGACAGATTTTTTTCAATCTTATGAAAAAATTCAAGAAGCAATTGAATATATAAAATCAGGTAAAGGCCCGGCTTTAATTGAGGCAGATGTTGTAAGATTAGAATCGCATTCATCTTCTGATGATCAAAAGAAATATCGCGATAAAAAGGAACTTGAAGAAGATTTAAAAGAAATGTCCAATAGAAAAATTTGCCCAAATACTTATGGCAAAAGGATTTTTAAATCAAACAGAATATGATGAAATTAAAAAGAATGTTAATGATGAAATAAGTGAAGCCGCAGATAAAGCATTGCATTCTGTTGATCCAAAACCTGATGAAGCAATTAAATATATTTTTGACGAAAGTGGATTTAAAAGAACACTCAAATATGAATCTTCAAATCCAACTGGTGATAAAATTGTAATGGTGGATGCAATCAATCACGCTTTACACGAAGAAATGGAAAAGAATCCCGATATGTTCATATTTGGTGAGGATATTGAAGATGGTAAAGGTGGAGTGTTTACAGCTACAAAAGGATTATCGACAAGATTTACAAAGAAAAGAGTTTTCAATTCGCCGCTTGCTGAAGCAAGTATTATGGGTGTTGCGGTTGGAATGTCTTTGACAGGAATGAAACCGGTGGTTGAAATCCAATTTGGCGACTACATCTGGCCAGCATTTATGCAAATGAAAAATGAAATGGCACCTATGCGTTATAGATCAAATAATGCTTGGTCGGCACCAGTTGTAACTCGTGTTGCTGTGGGTGGATATATTCATGGTGGACTTTGCCACAGTCAAAATATTGAAGCATTCTTCTCACACATTCCAGGAATATTTATTGCATATCCTAGTAACGCTGCAGATGCAAAAGGATTATTAAAAACTGCGTGCAGAATTAAAGATCCTGTTTTGTTTTTGGAACATAAAGGTTTGTACAGACAAAGTTATGCAATATCCCCGGAACCTGATGATAATTATTTACTGCCATTTGGTAAGGCTAAAGTTGTAAAAGAGGGAACAGATGTAACTATAGTTTCATGGGGAGTTTCTTTATGGGATTCGATGTTAGCTGCAAAAAAATTGGAAGATGAAAATTATTCTGTTGAAGTAATTGATTTGAGAACAATTGTTCCCTTAGATGAAGAAACTATTTATAACTCGGTAAAGAAGACTAATAAAGTTATAATCATTCACGAAGATACTTTGTTTGGTGGATTTGGTGCAGAGATCGCAGCACGTATTGCAGATAGTTGTTTTCAGTATCTTGATGCACCTGTTAAAAGAATTGCAGCAAAGGATTCACATATACCTTATGCACCGATTTTAGAAAACGAAGTTCTGCCAAGTCGTGATGAAATTTATGATGGGATAAAAGATTTACTTAAGTACTAAAAAATTGTTCCGTCGGATTATGAGACAAATCCTGATATGTATAAAGGTTCAGATATCTCGATTTGTTCGATATGACTCGATAAAATAAAATTTATAAATGAACACTTAGAATTTAATATTTGTTAGAAGGAGTTTGTATGGATATTATAATGCCGAAAATGGGTGAGAGTGTTAACGAGGGTACGATCATCAAGTGGCATAAAAACGTTGGCGATGTTGTAAAACTTGACGAAATAATATTTGAAATAAGTACTGATAAAGTTGATACTGAAATTCCTGCAGCATCTGCCGGAGTGCTTTCCGAAATCTTTGTTAAAGAAGGTGATACGGTTGAAGTTGGAACTGTTGTTGCAAGAATTCAATCTTCAGATGAATCTGGTGTTGAGTTGTCACAAATAAAAGACGCAGCAATGCAAACTGGTGAAGAAAAAATTGTGGCTAAAGTTGAATCACCAAAAGTTTCTCAACCAGTTCAGAATAATTCATCAAATGGAAATGTAATTGAAATTGCAATGCCTAAAATGGGCGAATCAGTTATGGAAGGAACCATTATCAAATGGAATAAAAAAGTTGGCGATGTAATCAAAAAAGATGAAATGATTTTTGAAATCAGTACAGACAAAGTTGATACTGAAATTCCTTCTCCAGAGGCAGGAACTTTAGTTGAAATTCTTGTTGGTGAACAGGAAACAGTTGAAGTTGGAACTATTGTTGCAAAATTATCACTTGGATCAGATTCAAAGTTTTCCAAGATGGACCAACAAATTAAAGAACAGGATAAAGTGCAAGAAAGAGAGCCAGTTTCAATGCATGACAATTTTGCAAAGAATTTAGATATCCGACCAAAAGAACAGGGAACAGGTTCTGGTTTTTATTCACCTCTTGTATTAAGCATCGCACAAAAAGAAAATATCAGTTTTGATGAGTTAAAATTATTACAGGGAACAGGGCAAGAGGGCAGGGTTTCTAAGAAAGATATTCTAGCTTACTTAGAAAAAAGAAAGACTTCAGGAGTTCAAGTTCAGGTTAAAGCTCAAGAAAAATCCGAGGAAAGAAAAAGTACTTCTTCTACAATTACTCAGCAAGTTTATATTGATAAAGATGTTGAGGTAATTCCAATGGATAATATCAGGCAGAGGATAATGGATCATATGATTCACAGTCGCGATACATCTGTTCATGTTACAGGTTTGATTGAAGTTGATATGACAAGAATTCATAATTTCATTAATGCAAAGAAAGATGAGATTATGAAAAATGAAAATGCTAAGATTACTTATATGGCATTCATTGCTGATGCGGTTGTAAAATCATTAAAGAGATATCCGCTTGTAAATTCCAGTATTGATGGAAATTCAATTCTGCAAAAGAAATTTATAAATCTCGGAATTGCTGTTGCGATAGAACCAACAGGATTAATCGTTCCAAACATTAAAGGGGCAGGAGATAGAAATGTAATTGGATTAGCAAAGGCAATTGCAGATCTTGCAAATAGAGCAAGAACAAAAAAACTTACTCCGGATGATATTTCCAATGGTACATTTACAATCACAAATTATGGTGTGTTCGGAACTATATTTGGAACACCAATTATCAATCAACCTGAAGTTGCAATACTTGGAGTCGGTGCAGTTCAAAAAAAACCAGTTATAATTGAAGTCGATGGTTCTGATACATTTGCAGTAAGACATATTATGGCATTAACACTTTCGCACGATCATCGCTTGGTTGATGGAATGTTAGGTGGAATGTTCTTGAAAAGTATTAAAGAGATTTTAGAAAATTTTGAAGGAATTATTTAGATAGTTATTGCGAATGTCATCTTGAGCGAAGTCGGAAGATGACCTCATATCATTCTTATGTCACACTTCGTCTTCGCTCAGTGTGACGATTTTTATAGATTGTATTATGATAAACCAACATCAGCGCGCATTTAAAGAAGAAGCAGAAAAAGAAAATAAAGATTTGGGCAAAAGACCTGATTGGCTAAAAGTCCGTTTACCGATTGGCGAAAATTACTCAGATGTTAAAAATCTTATGCGCAGACAAAAACTAAATACAGTTTGCGAAGAAGCAAAATGTCCAAACATTTCAGAATGCTGGAATCATCGTACTGCCACATTTATGATTCTTGGCGATACCTGTACTCGTAGCTGCGGCTTCTGCAATATTAAAGTTGGAATACCAAATGAACTTGATGTTGAAGAACCAAAACGAGTTGTTCAATCTGTTGTTGAGTTAAATTTAAGACACGTTGTAATTACTTCTGTTAATCGTGATGAATTAAAAGATGGCGGATCACCAATATTTAAAAGAATGTGTGAGACTAATTCGTGAACAAAAACCAGATTGTACAATTGAAATTCTTATTCCTGATTTTAAAGGCGATGAAGATGCATTTAATATTATAATGCAAAATCCGCCGGATATTCTCAATCATAATATGGAAACTGTTCCTCGTCTTTATCACGCAGTTCGTCCTCAGGCTAAATATGAAAGAAGTTTAGAGCTTATAAAATGGTTTAAATCAAAAGGGCTAAAAACAAAAAGCGGAATTATGGTTGGTATTGGTGAGACAACAGAAGAAGTTTTAGAACTTATGAAAGATTTGGTTGATCAAGGTTGTGATATCTTGACAATCGGACAATATTTGCAGCCTACAAAAGAACATTTACCTGTCGATAGATTTGTAACCCCAGATGAATTTAAAGTGTACAAGGAAGAAGGTTTAAAAATAGGGTTCAAAATTGTAGAATCGTCACCACTTGTTAGAAGTTCATATCATGCAGATGTACATGCAAGGTCTATTTTTAATGTAATTCCGTAATAATAAATATATAATAATCTGTTTCTAATTATCTGTAATCTGCTTATTTTTATTTCGCCAAAAATCAATCAAGTTTATTATTGAATATTTTTAGTTAATGAAATTAAAGACTTATTTCTTAGTCCTTCTGTTGCAAGTATCCTTTTCAATTAGTGGAATTGCTCAAGAGAATCAAAACATTCTTCCCAAAATTTTAGATGATGACAATTCCAAATACACAAATGTTGGAAATATTGGTTTAACTATTACCAATTTTGGAACTTATGGACATGGTTTTTCACTTTGGCCTGATCAACCTAGCTGCGAATATCCAAAAGGTTCGGGAATAGAACACATTTTTGATGGCGGTTTATGGATTGGCGGAATCATTCGTGGTAATTCCGAACCATTCGTGACAACAGGGGCAGTTGATGCAGCGTCCGTTTCAACAAGAGGAGGTGGATTTGAGTTTACAAACCGTGCAGGGGAAAAAACAATTGAGAGATCTTCTTTATTCGATTCACCTTTTTATCAACCTTCAGCAATTTCTCATCAAGATTTTGTAATGGATTATACAGATACTAATACTGTTTATTTAAATGGAGAACCTATTACAGATCATCATCCACTTGGAATTGTTATTCGAAACGAATCTTACGCGTGGAATTTTCCGTTTGCAGATTTTTTTGTAATAATGAATTATTGGATAAAGAATACCACCATCAAATTTATTGATAGTGTCTATGTTGGATTGTGGACTGATGCTGTTGTTCGTAATACACGCATTACAGGAAGACCAAGCGGTAGTGCATTCTTTAATAAAGGTGGAAACGGCTACAATGATTCAATAAAAATAGCCTATGAATTCGATTCAAATGGAGATCCGGGATTTACTGATAGTTATATTGGTATTCAATCTCTAGGCTCAGAGCCGAGATTACCGGATAAAATTTTTGTTCAAGGTGATTCAATATCTACAGTAAACTTTGTAAGCTGGCAATTCAGAAATACTGACGATCCAAATTTCTTTGCGCCGCAAGATGATATCGGACGATTTTCTAAAATGCAAGGATTTTTTGGAGGAACTAATAGATGGAAGCAAGGTATTAATCCCTCATCATTGAAAACTCCATCAAACAGATCTCTTTTTATTTCAAACGGTCCATTCTCTCAGATCGCACCTGGAGATTCAATAAATGTTGTATTTGCTATCGTTACAGCAAAAAAATATGGCGATGAACTGGCTTCATTGGATACAGAAGAACAAAAAACAAATCTTTACATAAGCGCAGATTGGGCCTTGCGTGCATACTTTGGTGAAGACAGGAACAGAAATGGTATTTTAGATTCAAACGAAGATCTTGATGGAAATGGAAAAATAACACGTTACATACTTCCAACTCCGCCATCCACTCCAAAAGTTAAAGTTGTTCCCGATAATCAGAAAGCAACAATATATTGGGATAGACGTGCAGAGTTTTCTGTTGATCCTATTTCCGGCAAACAGGATTTTGAAGGATATAAACTTTATAGAACCCAGGCCGGGTTTGATTTGAGTCAAACTCAAAATTTGCAAAACTCATTGGTAGTTTTAGCAGAGTTCGATAGCACCGGAAACGACATTGGATTTAATACTGGATTTTCTAAAGTAAGATTGGATGAGCCTGTCACATTTCTGAATGATACTACCAAGTACTATTACAAATTTGAATTAGGAAATCTTTTGAATGGCTGGCAGTATGTTTATTCCGTTACTGCCTTTGATGAAGGAGATCCTGAAAATGATCTTGATATTTTAGAATCAAGTGCAATCTCAAATTATCAAAGAATTGTTCCTGGTACACCATCAGTTGAAGATGTAAATATTGAAGTTGGTGTCTATCCAAATCCTTATTACGGTAATGCAGTTTGGGACGGAAGTTCTGAAAGACTGAGGAAAATATATTTTTATAATCTTCCTGCTTCGTGTGAAATTACTATTTACACTCTATCAGGAGATATCGTAAAAAAGATTACTCACGATGCATTAAGTAATGGTTCAGATATAAGATGGTTTGAAAATTATGCAAGCGACGATAAGCAAAAATTTGCAGGCGGCGAGCACGCCTGGGATCTTGTTACTGATAATGATCAGGCAATTGCAACAGGATTGTATTTGTTTACCGTTAAAAACAGTAATACCGGCGATATTAAAACTGGAAAATTTTTAATTATTAAATAATAGGAGAGTTAAATGAAAGCTAAATTTTTTCTGATGTTTGTGGTTATGTTCATTTTTTCAATGAACATAGTTGCTCAGGTTTATCCGGAAGTATCTATCAGAGATATCCAATATCAAAACCCTGATTCTCTTGTTAATTTATTTCACGGATGACAAGGCTCCATCTTTAAATAACGATACCGTAGTAGTTACAGGTATGGTAATGATGCCACCATACAAAGCTGCTAATCCAGATAGCGGTGTGTTGATGTATGTTGGAAGTGGATCAGCAGGATTTTATATACAGGATACTGCGCAAACTGATTGGTCTGGATTATTGGTTTTACTTCAGAATGCTTCAAACTATCCGGAATTCGCAACACTTGATTCAGGTACAATTGTAAAAGTAACAGGGAAAGTTTTTGAATATTCAACTTCAACTCAAAAAACTACTGAGTTAATATTAACTGATTATACTGGTAGTGAAGTGATGGATTTCAAACCGAGACCTCAACCTGTTGAACTTACACTTGATTCATTAAAGGAAATTGGTACCGATGCAAATAAAGCTATTGCTGAAAAATGGGAAGGAGTTTATGTAATACTAAGAGATGTTACAACTTTTAATCGAAATTCCAGTGGTGGATTTTACATCCTGGATGGTAATAATTTGACATTAAATGTTGGAACAAAATCGAACTATTATTATCAACACGTTGCACCCGCTGATGGAACTGTTTTAGAATATATACGAGGATACATTGAGACGAGAAGCGCAGGTTCTGGAGGCATAACCATTAATCCTTCCTTCACGAACGATGTTAAGATTGCACAATTCCCTCCATCAATTACTGAAATTTCAAGAAATCCAGTTATAGTTTCTCCAGGATCAAGAAGTTACTGTTACTGCAAAGATAAAAGACCGTCGATGGTACAGTTGATAGTGCAGATTGTATTGCAGAAAAGATTCTGGTTCGAAAATGTTGAAGTTGCAATGACAAATTTAACTGATAGTACTTTTCAAGCTACAATTCCATCTCAGACAGATTCCTGTGTGATCGATTACTTCATTCAAGCCATTGATAATCAAGGCAATGTTTCAAACACACCATCTGATACAACAAAGAATAGGTATTTTTATATTGTAGTACCAAATATGGTGAACCATTAACAATCCAAGATGTACAATACAGTCCTTTTGGCAGTGGTTTCAGTGCTTACAATAATAATGAAGTAACTGTAAGCGGAATTGTTACAGCAGATACTTCAGATATTCCCGTCGGGCCTCAAGTAATAATTCAAAATGGAACAGGTCCGTGGAGTGCAATTAGAATAAATGGAACTCAAGTTTTAATTTTAAATCGAGGTGATGATGTAACGGTTACCGGAACAGTAACTGAGAACTTTAGTGTTACAAATCTTACCGGAATTAATAGTTTAGCCAATCTCACAATTAATTCAACTGGTAATGATGTTCCTGTAGCACAATCACTTTCTACTGAAGATATTAAATTTTACCTTTGGTGGAATTGTTTCTGCAGAAAAATGGGAAAATGTTTTAGTTAAGTATTCTAACATTACTGTTACAGATGAAAATGCAGATGGCGGACCAGGACCTAATGTAACAGGTAATTCAAATTTTGGAGAAATATTGATTGCCGATACAAGTGATGTTAATACTAGAGTTGAATTACAGGATGGTAACCATCAATATCATAATTTCTGGGAAGCTTCATTAGAATTTGTTCCAACAAGAGTTTTAGTTGGTCATACGATTGATGCTTTAACAGGTATTTTATACTATTCCTTTGGTAACTACAAACTTATTCCCAGAAAAGATGAGGACTTTTTTAATTATTCTGTCGATGTTGAAAATGAGGTAAACTCTGATTTATGATTATAAACTGGCGCAGAACTATCCAAATCCTTTCAACCCTTCAACCAGGATTGATTATTCTTTAAAATCAGAAGGATTAGTTACATTGAAAGTTTACAATATACTTGGACAGGAAGTTGTTACTTTAGTTAACTCAGCGCAAACCGCTGGTTTACATTCAGTTAATTTTGATGCAAGCAAACTTTCATCAGGAATTTATCTCTATAAATTAGATTCAAATGGATTCACTCAAACTAAAAAGATGATATTGATTAAATAATGAACAAAGTCGATTTGTAATGAACAATTTTATAATATGAAATGAAAGCAAATAAAAAAGTTAAAACATATTGCTTACTTTTTATAATTTTAGGAATAATATCATTCTATTCCTGTTCGGAGGAATTTCCAGATCAACCCAAAGGGAATTTGCCTCCGGACACAGGAATGTTCTTGTATCCCGATTCTACAGTTTCGCAACAGCCAAGCAGATTAAATGTTAGCTGGTGGGGTGATGACCCTGATGGTTTGATAATCGGTTACTATATTAAATGGGATGGAATTGATAATAGCTGGACATTTACAACGAAAAATGATAGCACCTTTTCGTTACCTATTGGTTCTTCGGATACAACTTATAACTTCTTAGTTTCCGCAGTAGATGCTGAGGGTAATAGTAAACACGATTCTCAAATTTTTCAAAATGGAATAGATTATGGTGTTGAACCATTTATCGATAAAAACAAAAATGGAGTTTATGATATTGGTGAAACTTATTATGATATCGGTTTAATTGATCCGACACCGGCATCAACTTTATTCCCAATTACAAACACTGCTCCGGTTATTAGCTGGAATGAATTATCATTCTTACCTGACACTTCTTTTCCTGTTGTGACTGTAGCATGGAACGCGAGCGATCTCGATGGAGTTGAATCTATTACAGAAATTTTGATTGCTCTGAATGATACAAATAATTTTGTATCGCTCCCAGGCAATGTGAGATTGGTAACTTTAAGAGGTGTGAATTTAAATTCTGCTAATCCTGAAGTTGAAATTCTAATTGACGCATCGCCGCAAAATATTTATTCAGAAAAACTTCAGGGAATATTATTAAACGGTGAAAATAAAATTTTAATCAGAGCTAATGATCTTTCTGGTGCCGCTTCTAAGATGATTCAATTACCGGATACAACTTCGACATGGTTTGTTAAAAAACCAAAAGGCGAGGTTTTGATTTTTGATGATTATTCAATTACATCATTCAATCAGCAGCAATCAGAATTTTATAATCAGATCTTTTCAACAATCAATGGCGGTGTGCTTGCCGGAAAATTTGATGTGTTTGATCTTGCAAGCACTCCACTTGCATTTGAATCAGTTACAATTCTGGAGACTCTAAAATTATTTAAATATGTATTTTGGTATTCAGCTTCTAATCCAAGATTAGACTTACTTAATATCATTACCGATAAGTTTAATCAGGCAGGTGGCAAAATTGCTTTTTCAATGTTATTTCAAGATTCGACTGCTCAGTATCCATTTGATCTCTCAACTTTGCAGGGTTTCTTGCCAATTGACGGAGTAAGCAGAAAACTTGGAACTAATGGAACTGTTCTATCGGGAGCAGATATAATACCTTCCACTCAAAATAATTTTCCTGTTTTAGAAACTTCAGCTTCCATAACATTTTCAAGAGCTTTCATCCCTAATCCAATAATTGCAGAACCGATTTACGAATATTTTGATCGAAATGGAACTGACCTGGGTAATATTGCTTTTCGAACCACCTCGAAAAATCTATTTTTTATTGGATTACCTTTGTATTTCTGTAATGGTTCGAATGCTAATGTACCAGCTTTATTAGAAAAAATCTTTTTTGAAGATTTTGGAGTTACTCCATGAAAAAGCTTTTTACATTGATACTGATTGTACTTATCACCTCATTCATTTTTCCGCAAAACTCGGGAAATTTATCCGGGGTTATTACAGATGCAAAAACTGGTGACGCTTTGCCAGGAGTTAATATTATTATTAAAGGAACTTATTTTGGAACAGCAACAGATATAAACGGTAAGTTTAGATTAAATAACATTTCTGCTGGAACTTACAATGTTGATATATCATTAATTGGTTATAAAACTGTTCAATATACTGGATTAGAAATCCAATTTAACAAAACCAAAGAACTTGAGGTTAAACTTGAAGAAACAGTTCTTACACTCGGGCAGGATGTTGTTGTAATCGGTGAAAAACCTTTGATGGATGTTGAAGAGACTCAAAGTAAAAAAACTATCTCTAAAGAAGATCTTGATATTGCAGTGATTGAAAACATTTCGGATATTGTTTCGCAGCAAACCGGAGTAGTAAACTCCGATAACTCTATTCACATTCGTGGTGGCAGATCTTACGAAAATGCATTTCTATTGGATGGAGTTTCTGTACAGGATCCACTTGCAGGAACTGGTTTTGGATTGCAGCTTTCTGCAAATGCAATTGAAGAAGTTGAAGTTATTACAGGTGGATTCAATGCTGAGTTTGGTCAGGCAACTTCCGGCGTTGTGAATGTTAAAACAAGAGAAGGGGGTCAAAAATATTCTGGTTCATTTTCTTATAAAAGAGATAATCTTGGCGATATTAATTCTTACTATAGCTTTAACGCTGATATTATCGAGGGAAATCTAAGTGGACCAGAACCAATTACTTCCTTTATTCTGCCGTCACTAGGATTAAACATTCCTGGTGAGTTAACATTTTTTGGAAGCTTTTATACAGGATTAACGGATGGAATTACTCAAGGATACTTTAAACCCACTGCAAATCAGGTAGTGTCCTCGACATTTTACGGGTCTCGTTTTGCACCTAAAACTGAAAACAACTGGTTCTGGTTAGGAAAACTGACTTACAAATATTCTCCAACATTAAAATTCTACTATTCATTTAATCAATCTGTAAACATTAACCAAAGTACACAATCGGTTCAATCAAATCTTGAGTATGTAGAACCAAGTCCTGGTTATCAATACGAGTTTCAAAATATCTTAGATAACGCTAACACCTATACACATAATAATAAATATCATTCAATTGGAATTACCCATACTTTAAGTTCAAAAACATTTTATGAATTTAAAATAAATAGTTTTTTTACAACTCTTCGTGAAGATGCTAATGGAAAAGATTGGTATTTATATGCAGAGCCAAAAGATATCATAACTTTTCCAATTGAATACTTTAATATTAATCGAGATACAATCAATGTGATTCCTGGAGATGGATTCTGGGATGTAGGAAACAACTTTAATTGGCGCGATCATTATACACAGGAATTATCAATTCGAGGTGACTTAACAAACTTCTTCGATGAGAAAAATAAATTTAAAGCGGGCTTTAACTTTCAATTTCAGGAAATGCAGTATATAAGTATTAATAAACCCTGGATTGGGGAGCTTGGGTATAATAATGACATTTTCAAAGTCTATCCTGCGACAGGATCATTTTACGCCCAGGATAATATAAATTTTAGTGGAATGATCTTAAATTTTGGTTTAAGAATTGACTATTGGTTCCCCGGTAAATATGTTGATGATGCGGTAGAAAACCCTGATGTTGTTACCATCCCGGATGAGATTAGAATAAAATATAAAGACGATACTTTTGAATGGTTTGGCGGAAGAAGATTTAAAGCAAGATTAAGTCCGCGGCTAGGAATTTCACATCCTGTTTCTGATAATCAAACATTGTTTTTCTCTTATGGACATTTTAGTAAATGGCCTAAACCTCAAAATGTGTATCAGAAAATAAGTCCAGCTAATGCTCAGTCAACATTTCAGACATTTGGTAATCCAAATCTAAATCCAGAAACTTCTGTTTCTTATGAACTTGGCTTAAAGACTCAGTTTTCATCGGATGATGTTTTAACCATCACAGCTTATTACAGAGATATTTTTGATTACATCACAAGAAAGACTGCTAAAATATCTTCTCCAAGATTTTCATCTCAAACATATACTACATATATTAATTCTGATTACTCACGCTCCCGAGGTATTGAATTAGAATATAAAAAGAGAATTGGTAAGTGGTTTAATGGAAATGCATCATTTACCTATGCAATCGTAACTGGCAAAAGTTCATCAGAGGATGAAGGTGTTCTTGTTTCCCGCGGAGATATAAAAGAGTCAATCAAAGAAAAATCGATGTCCTGGGATAGACCTTTTACTGCCTCACTTTCTACAAGTTTTTATGTTGAAAAAGATAAGCCTTTATTTGGATTCGCACCCGGTATTCTTGATGACATAAATCTTTATTTACGATTTTTCTTCCAATCCGGTAAAAGATATACCCCCGCGGTTTTTACAGGTTTTGTTAATGAAAAGGGTAGAGCTGAGTATGATTATGACACTGACGCTCCAAATAGTAAAGTTGGAGATGATTGGATTTGGATCGATTTAAATTTTGAAAAATATTTTCAATTATTTGGATTTAAATTTTCGTTATCTATAGAGGTTAATAATCTGCTGGATACAAAAAACTCAGCAATTATAAACCCGGTAACAGGAAAGGCTTATGAATATGGTGATGATGTCCCGGCTAACTGGAATGATCCACGCTACCCTGATGTTCAAGCACCTATCTCAGCATATCCTTTTAATCCAGCGAGATACTTAACTCGAAGAAATGTAAAATTTGGTGTGAGTTTGAGATTTTAATATGAAATATTTAATTACACTAATAATTATTGTTCTAACATCTTCAGAAATAAAACCACAGCTTTTTCCTGTGCTTGGTGGTCAGAGGGCTGGAATCTCAACCGCACAATTTTTAAAAATTGGTGTTGGAGGAAGAGCAACTGCAATGGGCGATGCTTTTGTAGCAGTTGCAAATGATGTATCTGCATTGTATTGGAATCCTGCAGGATTAACTCAATTTTCCGAAAATCAAGTTATGTTCTCACATAATCAATGGGTCGTGGATATTAATCACGATTTTATTGGTGCCGTATATCATCTGGATGAATCAAACACTTTTGGCGTTTCATTAACTTCACTCTCCATGGATGAAATGAAAGTAACTACTGAGTATGCACCATTTGGGACAGGAGAATATTTTGGGTTTAGCGATCTTGGAATTGCAGTTTCTTATTCCCGAAAAATGACCGATCAATTCAGTTTTGGTGGAACTATACGATACATTGAAGAATCTTTGGATAAGTTAAAAATGCGCGGTGTAATGATTGATCTTGGGACTTATTATTGGACCGGATTAGGAAGTACCAGATTTGCCGTAGCAGTTACTAATTTTGGAAATGATCTTGCCCCGGATGGTGAAGTGGTGCTGGTGGGTAACAGAACAAAATCTGATTGGCAGTCATTCTCGCCACCAACTATGTTTAGAATTGGTTTTGCTATGGAGCCTTATGAAGATGAACAGCATAGATTCACAGCATCAATGCAGCTGAATCATCCAAATGATAACAGCGAAAATTTATCATTGGGAGTTGAATATGTTTGGAATAAAATGTTTTTTGCAAGAGGCGGTTATAAAATAAATGTAGATGAACAAAATTTTTCTTTTGGTGCTGGAGTTAATGTTCCAATAAGTCTTGCAAATGTTAGTATTGATTATGCATTTGCAAACTTCACTAGGCTAGGTTCTGCACACAGATTTTCAATAATACTTGGATTATGATAAAAATTAGATTTCTGAAATATGTTTTGATTATAGTTTTTTTATTTGCAGGCATTTCCTGTAATGAAAAATTTGATATAACACAATTTCAAACTGATGAACCAGGAAACATCGCGGGTGATACTATTTATATTAAATTAAATCCTGAATGGGGTGGATTTAATCACCCTGAAGATATAATCATTGGACATGAACCGCTCATTTATGTTGCTGATACTGATAATGATCAAATTGTAATGCTGAGTCTTGATGGACAAAGATTAGGTGCACGTTCAATTAAACATCCAGTCGCAATTGCACAAGATTACAAATTAAATTTAATTGTTTGTGCACAGTTTGATACGTTAGGACAAACATTCAGTGCTGTTTATAAGATTGATTTATTTGCTTCTAATCATCAATTGGAAACCGCACCAATAAAAAGAATTCTTCCGCAGATTTCTGATCTAAATAAACCTGACCGAAAATATACAGGTGCAGCAGTTTTTTATGATAACTCTTATTTGATAGCTAGAACAGGACCCAACAATTCCAACTTAATTGACCCTGATAATTCTTTGCTAAAATTTATCGTGAAAAATAATGGTACAAAAGATTCACTAATTGGCAGAGTGGCATTGCTAGATCCAATTAGCACAGGAATATTGTCTGTCAACAAAGTAAGTTCAATTAAATCATTCAAGAAAAAAAATTACGATATTATAATTACTCTAGTTGGGGATAATAGTTTTAAGACACAATGGTTCAGATATTTGGAATCACAGGAATTTACAGGGTATGAAAACAATTTGACGCCGGCAGTAAGTAATTTAATGACCCCAGGCTTTTTTACCAGACCTGAGGGCACTGAGATTGATCCTTCAGGAAATATTTATGTGGCAGAATCTTCAAGAGATAGTGTCTATAAATTTAATTCATACGGAGATAAATTAATTGGATTTGGCGGACCATCAGTTTTTTCCGAACCCTATGCAGTCGCATATTTTGATAAAATCGTTTATGTGGCTGACAGGGGAAATAACAGGATACTCAGATTTATTTTATCAACGGATGTACAATGAAAACAGTAAAATTATTTTTATTTGCGATTATTCTTGTCAGTTATATTCATCCTCAATCTATAATTATAAATGAAATATATAATGCTGGCAATACTAATGATGAATGGCTCGAATTATTAGTAGTGCAGGATAGCCTTGATTTACGAAACTGGGATATTAGAGATTTCAGCAGCAGTGGTGGAGCTCAGCAGCCTCTTGCATTTACAAATCAATCATTATGGAGCAACTTAAAAAAAGGTACAATAGTCATTGTAGCCAGACCAGAAAATACGGTACTCTCAGAGGATTTAGATCCAAGTGATTATTTATTGATAGTAAAATCAAGCAATGCACTTTATTTTTCAGGTACCGCATTTCTAATTGCAGGCAGCTCAGAAGCGGTTCAGATACGGAACGGTTCAGATACACATATATTTGGGGTATCATGGGGAGCAGCAAATGCTAATAGTATACCCAGTCCAAAAGTGCATTTTACTACAACTGCCAACAGCAATACATCAACATTCTTTAAAGAAGATGATGTATCTGAATTAACCAGCACTGTGAACTGGACGCAAAATGGAGTGTCGTCGATGGGTGTTGGGAACACAGCAGCCAACATAAATTGGATACTTTCTTTAAGAGCAAGATTAGATGGCTCCGGAACCGTAACTCTAAATCCACAAGTTGTGACTGGTGATTCCATTATTGACCTGACTTTTAACTACAAGCGTGAACCCCAGTACAATATTAATAAATTGAAAATTGTTTTTCCTGAAGGATTCACATGGTCTCAGAATATTGCTCAGGTTTCAATAACAAATTTTACTGCATCCGCTTCTGTATCTGCAGATACAATTTTATTCTCCAACATTAATTTTATGAACGATTCTGTTTTAATTTTAATTTCAGATGTAACCACTCCGATTTTTACTGGTAAATATAAATTCACATTCCAATCGGGTATCGATTCATTAATCAGCAATGTAAGTCCTTTGCCTATATTAACAGTTTACGGCGCACCAATTCCTATTGCTGAAGCTAAAGTAAATGACGCAAATGGTATTGGAATTTATTTAGGTAACTTGGTTACAATCAGAGGTATTGTATCCGTTAGTAATCAATTCGGTAGTCCAAGTTATGTTCAAGATAACAGTGGTGGTATTTCAATTTTCGGATCAATTTTTTCTGATGCTGTTCAAATTGGTGATGAAGTGTTAGTCTCTGGAACAATAACTCAGTACAACGGATTAAACCAATTGGAATTTCCAACTCTTCATTCAATTATTAGCCCCGGCAATAACTTAGAACCATTTATCGCCACTCCATCAATACTCAGCGGTGATGGAATTTCTGGAGTTGAAAATTATGAAGGACGTTTAGTTCGAGTTAACGGAGTTTTTGTTACTGACCTGAATGGTGGTACTTTTAGTAATTGGGCTTATGACAATTACATGTTAACTGGTTCCAGCTCTTCAGATACGGTACAAATAAGAATTGATAACAATACTCAAATTATTGGTATGGTGGCGCCGGCTGGTAGATTTGATGTAGTTGGAGTACTTAGTCAGTACAAAAAAACAGCTCCATTTATCGGTGGATACCAATTAATGCCAAGGATCCCAAGTGATATAATTGCAAACGGACCAATAATTGAAAAGTTTCCAGAAGAATCTGAACTGACTTCAAATTCTATTACACTGGATTGGACAACAATTAATCCGGGAAGTTCAAGAATACGTTATGGTACTTACAAAAAATTATGAACTTGGCGTTATCGAGCCGGATAACGATTTGAGGACTTTGCATAATGTTACTGTAAGCGGATTGAATACTGCAACTATCTATAATTTGCAGGCTTTCTCAGTTGCAAATTCAGATACTAGTTTTTCAGGTAACATTGTATCAAGCACTACTTCTGCCTTTCCCACAACGGGAGAAATTAATGTTTATTTTAATAATACTATTGATTCAAGAGTTTCATCAGGAGTAAATGCAAATGGCAATGAAAACTTTACAAATTTGCTAATCCAAAAAATAAATAATGCAAAACGTTCAATTGACTTTTCGCTCTATAGTTTAAGTGGAACAGTTGGAGCTAATATCGCAACTGCATTAGTTAATGCTAAAAATCGTGGTGTCAAAATTAGAGCTATTGGAGAAGAGGAAAATAGTACAACTGCACCATGGACTACACTTATCAATAATGGAATTCCATATATAAATGATGCTTTTGGAATCAATGATGGAAGCGGTTTGAATCATAATAAATTTTTTATAATCGATTATCGCAACGGTGCACCGGACAGTGTCTGGGTGATAACAGGTTCCTGGAATCCAACAGATCCAGGTACAAATGATGACAGACAAAATTTAGTTTTTATTCAGGATGTTGCATTAGCTGGTTGTTATACAGTTGAGTTCGAAGAGGAGTGGGGAAGTAATACAGACACGCCTAATTCACAAAACTCAAGATTCGGTTCAAGGAAATTAAATAATACACCCCATAATTTTGTAATTGGTGGTATTAAGGCTCAAAGTTACTTCAGTCCAAGTGATGGAACCACATATAACATTGGAAAAACTCTTAGCAAAGCTCAAAAATCAGTCAATGGTTGCATAATGACTTTTACCAGAAGAGATTTAGCTGATACTGTTATTGCGGTCAAAAATCGTAACAGAAAGGCTAGATTGATACTTAGTAACAATGTTGATAGTGGAAATCAATTTTCGTACTTACAATCAAATGGAATTGATATTCGCTTAAAGGGATTTACCACAGGATTGCTTCATCATAAATATGCTATTGTTGATGCTGAACCGCTTGGTTATACACCTTATGTCATTACAGGCTCGCATAACTGGTCATCTTCTGCAGAAAATAGTAATGATGAAAATACTTTAATTATACAGGACGATCAGGTAGCCAATTTTTATTTGCAGGAATTTGCTGCAAGATACTATGAAGCCGGTGGAACGGATTCGATTAACATCATTACAGATGTTGATGAGAATGAATATTTAATTCCGACACAATTTTCTATGTCACAGAATTATCCTAATCCGTTTAATCCAGTTACTAAAATCCGGTTTGAAGTTCCAGTATCACAAAAAGTTGAAATAAATGTATTTGATATTTTAGGCAGAGAAGTAAGACTACTGTATAATGATATTGCACAAGTTGGTGTGCTTACGATTGATTTTAAAGCTGAAGATTTAGCGAGCGGGATTTACATTTATAGGTTAAAAACAAAAGATTTTTCTATTTCTAAAAAGATGTTGCTGTTAAAGTAATTTGTTAAAAATTTGTAATAAAAAAGCCCTTTGGCTAATTTTACACCTCAAAAAATTAATTATGAAGGTTACAGAATGAGTGAACTTAAAGGAAAAATAATTCAGATAATTGGTCCAGTTGTAGATATAGAGTTTGAAGGTGGGCATCTTCCGAAAATATATAACGCAATTCGAATTCCCCGTATCTCCGTTGAAGGGAAAAATGAAGATCTCATTGTTGAGGTGCAGCAGCATCTTGGTGAAGATAGAGTTAGAGCCGTTGCGATGGATTCAACGGATGGTTTGACCAGAGGTATGGATGTGTTTGATAATGGAAAGCCAATTTCAGTTCCTGTCGGTCCTGCGACATTAGGAAGATTGATAAACGTAATTGGTGATGGAATTGACGGACTTGGAGAAATTAAATCAGAAAAAAGATATTCTATTCATCGTCCTGCACCTTTGTTTAAAAATCTTTCTACAGAATCTCAAATGTTTGAAACAGGTGTAAAAGTTATTGATTTAATGGAACCTTACAGCAAAGGTGGCAAAACGGGTTTGTTCGGCGGCGCCGGTGTAGGAAAAACAGTAATCATACAAGAATTAATTCATAATATTGCAAAACAGCATGGCGGACTTTCTGTTTTTGCCGGTGTTGGTGAAAGAACCCGCGAAGGAAACGACCTCTGGTTAGAAATGAAAGAATCTGGTGTTATAGACAAAACAGCTCTGGTTTTTGGTCAAATGAATGAACCGCCAGGAGCAAGATTACGTGTTGCACTTACAGCTTTAACAATTGCTGAATATTTTCGAGAAGAAGAGGGAAGAGACGTGCTTCTTTTTATTGATAACATTTTCAGATTTACTCAAGCCGGTTCAGAAGTATCAGCTCTTTTAGGAAGAATGCCATCAGCAGTCGGTTATCAGCCTAACCTTTCAACAGAAATGGGAGCGTTGCAAGAAAGAATCACCTCTACTGAAAAAGGCTCCATTACTTCAGTTCAGGCAATTTATGTTCCTGCAGATGATTTGACCGATCCTGCTCCCGCAGCCGTATTTGCTCACCTTGATGCGACTACGGTTTTGAGCCGCCAGATTTCTGAGCTTGGTATTTATCCAGCAGTTGACCCGCTTGATTCGACTTCAAGAATTCTTGAACCTGGAATACTTGGACAGGAACACTATGACGTTGCAAAAAATTGTAAAGAAATTCTTCAGCATTATAAAGATCTACAGGATATTATTAATATTCTTGGTATGGATGAATTATCAGATGAGGATAAAATTGTTGTTAGAAGAGCCAGAAGAATCCAAAGATTCTTCAGTCAGCCATTTCACGTAGCAGAGGCATTTACAGGTAAAGCTGGAAAGTACGTTAAACTTGAAGATACAATCAGAGGTTTCAAAGGTATTATCGATGGTAAGTATGATGATTTACCGGAATCTGCTTTTATGTATGTTGGAACAATTGAAGAAGTAGTTGAAAACGCAAAGCAATTGGCTTAAAAATGGCAGAATTGAATCTTGAAATAGTAACTCCATCAAAATCTGCTTTTAACGGTGAGATAAAATCTATAACTGTTCCAGGCTCAAAAGGCAGGTTTCAGGTTTTGAGAAATCACGCACCAATAATAAGCACGCTTGAAATCGGAATGATTAAAGTTGATCTGCCGGATGGGAAAGCAAATTATTACTCTACTGCAGGCGGAACAATTGAAGTTCTTGATAATAAAGTAATAGTCCTTGCCGATTCAATTGAATTAGTTTCTGAAATTGATGAAGAAAGAGCATTGCAAGCCAGGCAGCGTGCGGAAGAAAGATTGGCTGAAAAGAATAGTGAAATAAATGTCGCAAGAGCTCAGGCAGCATTATCCAGAGCATTAAATAGAATAAGCATTAAGGAAAAATATAATAAGTAGGCTATTAGTTTTAATATGATTGATAAAAAGTGAGCGCTAAACTCACTTTTTTATTTTAAACTAGTTCAAAAACCCATCATTCATAATTATTCTTTTAAGATTGCCGGCACTATCAACTTTAGCTTTAATAGAAGTGAAATAATTAATCAAATAATTTAATCTTTCGTTTTCATTTTTAAGGATTAATAATTCCTGCTGCTGCTCGTAACTTAATCCTGATTTCTCAGCAATCTTGTATGATTTAAGTTTTGAGCTCTTTAGATTATTCCAGAATGCATCTTCCAATTTATAATTTGCCAGATCTGCTATGTCCTCAAATTCAGTTTGCAACTCATCAACAAGCTCCGGATCAATAATGATACTCTCATCACTATACGTCTCAATATCAGCAACGTAGTATCCATCTCTGTGCAGCGATGTGGAATTGATGAGGAATCTTTCAAGTCCCAACACAACTATATCAATCTCTCCATTAATATAAGTTTTAAGCACCTCGGATACTTTTACATATACTCCAACATCAGAAATTCTTTTATCAATAAATGCTGCTATTCCAAAACCAGAATTTTCTCTCAGACATTTTTGTAATAAAATTTTATATCGTTCTTCAAAAATATGAAGCGGATATTTTGAACCGGGAAATACAACTAAGTTTAGAGGGAATATTGGGATTGTAGAATTCATTGTAATAAAAAAAAATTAACGATTCATATTTTTTATAAATTGTCATTCCCACGAAAGTGGGAATCCACCATAACAAAATAAATATGGATTCCCGTTTTCACGGGAATGACAAACAAATGATTACTTTTAATACAAATTGATGTATCAGGAAAATAATTATGCTTTTGAAAATAAATCATTAACCTTATCCCAGTTAACAACATTCCACCAGTTCTCAATATATTCTGGTCTTCTGTTTTGATATTTTAGATAGTAAGCATGTTCCCAAACGTCCAATCCTAAAATTGGTTTACCTTTAACTTCGGCTACATCCATCAATGGATTATCCTGATTTGGTGTAGAACTAACAACAAGTTTTCCATCCTGTACAAGAAGCCATGCCCAGCCAGAACCAAATCTTGTTGTGGCAGCAGTATTGAATTTATTTTTAAATTCATCAAAACTTCCAAAAGCAGAATTAATTGCATCAGTAACTTTTCCGGTTGGATTTCCACCACCATTTTGTTTCATCAAAGTCCAGAACAAAGAATGATTCCAGTGACCGCCGCCATTATTTCTTACAGCAGCCGGAAGTTTGGAAATTGATGTGAACATCTCCTCAAGAGTTTTGCCTTCATTTTCAGTACCTTCAACCGCTTTGTTAAGATTTGTAACATAAGCATTGTGATGTTTTGAATAATGAATTTCCATTGTCATCTTATCAATGTATGGTTCAAGTGCATCATAACCATATTCTAATTTAGGCAATTCAAATTTCGCCATTTTGTTTGTACTCCTTATATGATTTTTAATTGTTTTTAATTGATTATCTACTTTTCCAAGAACAGACGCAGCGGGTATTGCACCCAGAGCGTATATAAATTTTCTTCTTTGCATTTTCTATCCTCTCAAACTAAACACTGAATGATTCACCACAACCACAACTTTTATTGGCATTTGGATTATTGAAAATAAAACCTTTACCATTCAAGCCGTCGGAAAAATCTAATTGTGTTCCGCTTAAATAAAAAAGACTTTTACCATCAACAAAAAGTCTTACTCCATCCTGCTCAACTATCATATCGCCTTCGCGTGTTTCAGGATCAAATCCTAAAGTATAAGTTAAACCGGAACAGCCGCCGCCTTTAACACCAATTCGTAAACCGAATTCGGAAGATATTTTATTCTCATCCATTATTTTTTTTATTTCTTTAACAGCTTTGTCTGTAATTGTTATTTCAGATTCTACTTGTGTGCTGCTCATTGGATACCTCTAATTTATTTGTAATTAAAATGAAAAAGGATCACCGGGTTTGGTTGTAACAAACTCCGGATAATTTAATTTCCATCCTTGATCACTGGTTTTAATGAATACTCCCTGAGTCTCATAGTACTCAGAAAATTGTCTTGATAAAATTGTAAGATTAATATCGGTTAAGAAGATGCCTCTTTTCTCAAGGAAACTTTTAAGTCCATATTGAAAATCTCTTGAGAATAAATTTGAATTATGAAAAATTGGAAACTGGGCTTTTAGAAAGCTCAGGAAAATCTGGTTTTCATTTTTCATGTCATTAAAAATTCCGGAAATGTCTTTTTGTTTCATAATTGATCAACAGTTTGTTTTTTGTTTTGTGATTTAGTTTTATTAAAAGTTCTCAATTTGTTAATCGCCTCAATAACTTTAGCAGAAGAATAATCAATTTCATCTATCGTATTAAATCTTCCAAATCCAAATCTTACCGAGCATAAAGCCTGTTCATCTTTTAAACCGATAGCTTTAAGTATTGAGCTTGGTTTGTTTGAACCTGAAGCACATGCAGATGAGTTAGAGAATGCCAAATCTCTTAACTCTAACATTAATTTATCGGCTCTCACATCTTGAAAATAAAAATTTAAATTATTTGGCAATCTATCTTTCATTGAGCCGTTGATAAATACACCATCAAGGTTAGAGATAAGTTTTTTCTTGAATCTATCACGAAGATTTAATGTATGATTAAAATCCTTTTCAAGTTCATCCTCACAAATTTCTATAGCTTTACCAAAACCAACAATTGCAGGTACATTTAAAGTTCCCGGTTTGATTGAGCCTTCTTGTGTCCCGCCAAACAATCTTTGTGCAAGTTTTGTTTTTGGATTTTTATTGTTGATGTATAACGCTCCAATTCCTTTTGGCCCATAAAGCTTGTGTGCTGTAAAAGACATAAAATCTATATGATTTTCAGAAACATCAAATTTTAATTTTCCAACTGCTTGAGTTGCATCAACGTGGAAAAGAATATTCCTTTCTTTGCAAATCTGTCCAATTGTTTTTATATCATTTACAGATCCAATCTCATTGTTTGCAAATATGATAGAAACAAGTTTGGTTTTTTCTGTTATCGCAGAACGTATCTTTTCTGGATTAATGATTCCAGTTTTATCAGCCTTTATAAAAATTACTTCAAATCCTTTTTTAGATAAATAAATTAAAGACTCAGTGGAAGCGCTATGTTCAATGTTGGAAGAAATAATTTGAAATGAATCCGGATGAGAATTCTCAGTTAATCCTAAATGAACAAGGTTTATTGATTCAGTTGCACCGCTCATAAAATAAATATCTTTTGAACTTACTCTTAAGAAATTTGCAATTATATCTCTTGCATTTTCAACTGCACTTTTAGTCATCCAGCCAAAACTATGATTACTTGAAGAGTTCCCAAATCTTTCTATAAAGTAGGGAAGCATAGCTTCTAAAACTCTTGGGTCAACAGGTGTTGTAGAATTGTTATCAAGATATATTGGAGTTTTTATTTTCATCATACTATATGTGATAACTTAGTTTCAAAAAATACTCTGTCTATTTTTTTCTGCACTTCGATTAAAGGGTCGCGTATTTTGCAGCAATCAAGATGTTCACATTTATCTTTTGGTGAATCCACTCTGAAGCATTCAGTAATTTGATAATCGGGTTCAACAGCTTGAATTAAATCAATTAGAGAAATTTCTAAAGGATTTTTTTTAAGCGAGTAACCGCCTTTTACGCCTTGATATGAAATTACAATATTATTTTTAACAAGGCTTTGAAGTACTTTGGCCACTAGTTCATAGGAAATATTGTAATTTTCAGCGATTTCCTTCGCTGTCACCGAATTTCCGTGATTATTAAGTGCCATAAACCTGGCTGCCATAAATGCGTATTCTGATTTTTTTGATAGTTTAAACATAAATAAGACTGAATTAGTCTGGTATAAACTTATGTGAAAAGAATTTTATTTGCAAATTCGTGTGATTAAAATCCTAATAGCTGCACAGATTGTTTTGCAATATTTATAAGAGGGCTAAAATAAATACCCAGAATCAAGACGGGAGCAATAAGCAGTAAAAGCACGATATAATTCAAAGCAGAAAGATTTACTTCAACATGTTTTTCAGATCTTACAAGAAACATAGCTTTTAGAACTCTAATGTAATAGTAAAGCGAGACCACAGTATTTAAAAGAGCGATAATCGCTACAGTAATCATATTAGCATCGACTAAAGCAATAAAGAGATAAAGTTTACCGATAAATCCTGCAGTTGGTGGTAAACCGGTAAGTGATACTAAGAAAATTCCAAGTGCTGTTCCAAGGAAGGGAAGTGAGAAACCTAACCCTTTGTAATCATCAATATCTTCAGAATTTATTTTATTCGCAATTAACATCACAACGTAAAAAGCACCAAGATTCATAAAAAGATAAACTGCAAAATAAACTAATACAGCCATCACCCCCTGATCTGAAAGAACAGCGACACCAAGCATTAAATAACCTGCGTGAGCTATGCTTGAGTAAGCTAACATTCTTTTCAGATTATCCTGCCAAAGTGCGGCAAAATTTCCAAATGTCATTGTAATTATTGAGAACAGTACTAACAGTGTTTGCCAATCAATGTAATTTATTAATTGCCAGTAACCAGAATTATCAATTGAATTAATAAATGTAATCTTTAAAAATCTTATCAGGACTGCAAAACCAGCTGCTTTACTGGCAACTGATAAGAAAGCAGTAATTGAAATTGGCGCTCCTTCATAGACATCCGGAGTCCAGAAATGAAATGGAACTATAGAAATTTTAAATCCAATACCGGTAAAAATCATTATTATAGAGATTAAAAAAGTAAGCTGAGTTGCTGCAGGAGTTTTTACAAGTAAATTTATTTCAGTTAAGCTAGTGCTTCCTGTTATTCCATACAGGATAGAAATTCCAAATAACATTATTCCGGATGATGCAGAACCATAAATAAGGTACTTTAGTGAAGCTTCGCTGTTTCGTACAGATGTTTTTACAAATCCGGCAAGTACGTAAGAAGAAAGAGAAAGCAATTCCAACGAAAGATAAATCAGAATTAAATCATTAGCAGAAACCATAAAGAACATTCCGATAACCATTCCAAATATTAATGAATAATATTCGCCGTGCCTATCTGCACAAGATTCAACTTCTTTTGATGAGACTGAGAACAAAACTATAAACGTTGTTGTGATAAGAATTAACATTTTAAAGAATGATGAAAAATTATCGAGTGAAAGAAATGAATTATTTTTTAAAGTTGAAAATGCTGAAGTTGGGTTACCAAACTGCGCAACTACAAAAATAAAAGTTATCGCCAAACCTAAAATGGAAATATATGGAAGCACCTTTTTGTCTTTGCTAAAGATTAAATCAAAAACAACGATAGCAACAAGCGTCAACGATAATGCTATCTCAGGTAAAATTGCCAGCAGATTATTTGATAAGTTTGGTAAAATCAATGTTATCACTTATAAAAAATTAAAATGAGTTTATAGAGCTATAGATAACCTGTGCTTCACTGATAAATTTAACCATTGCATTTACAGATGCATTCATAAGATTGAGCATTGGTGATGGATATACACCAAGATAAATTATAATTACAGTTAATGGAACCAGCATAGAATATTCTCTCGCTGTAAGGTCGGTTAAATCTTTCCATTTCTCATTTAGTGTTCCAAGATAAACTCTCTGCAATGTCCAAAGCATATAAGCTGCACCCAGCAATATTCCAAGAGTTGAAATAATTGTTAATACTCTTGTGGTACTGCTTCCGAATCCACCGAGAAAAACTAATGCTTCAGAAATAAATCCGCTTAAACCAGGCAAACCAATTGCGGCAAAGAACGCTACAGTAACAAATCCAGTGTAAACTGGCATTTGTTTTCCTAATCCGCCAAACGAATCCAGATCTCTTGTATGCGCTCTATCGTAAACTACTCCTACAATTAAGAAGAGCATTGATGTGATTGTACCGTGGTTAAACATTTGAAGTATTGCACCGGAAATTCCCATAGTATTTAGTGATGCCATGCCAAGCATAACAAATCCCATGTGCGAAACAGATGAGTAGGCAATAAGTTTCTTAAAATCTTTCTGAGCCATTGCACACAACGCACCGTAAATGATATTTATCATTCCAAATAATGCAATGTACCAGCTAAGCTGGTAAGTTAATTCAGGAAATACCGGATAGGAGACTCGAAGTATTCCATAAGTTCCCATCTTCAATAATACTCCGGCAAGAATAACGCTTATTGCTGTTGGAGCTTCAACGTGTGCATCGGGAAGCCACGTATGAAAAGGGAACATAGGTATTTTAATTGCGAATCCGATAAACAATCCAATGAAAGCTATAAATCTTAAATTGTTTGGATTGAGTGGAGATAAAATTCCTGTTTGCGTGTAGTTAGCATGGTTCGATTAATTCCAGCAAGTTAAATGTAAACACTTTTGTTCCGTCAGCAAGCGTTTCCATCGAACTGAAATAAAGTCCAATCATAACCAACAAAATGAAAATACTTCCAAGCAATGTGTAGAGGAAAAACTTAATTGCTGCATATTCGCGTCTTGGTCCTCCCCATATACCAATTAAAAAGTACATTGGAAGTAGCATCAGTTCCCAGAAAATGTAGAATAAGAAGAAATCGAGTGCAACGAAAACTCCCATCATACCGGTATCCAGAAGCAGGAACATTATAAAATAACCTTTAACAGACTTATCAATGCTCCAGGAAGAAATTGTTGCTATAAAAGTAACAATTGCGGTTAAAAGAACAAGTGGAGTGCTCAATCCATCAACGCCAAGGAAGTAATCTATTTTTATTTTTCCAATCCAAGCAAAACCAGGAATCTCAATCCATCTAAATTTTTCTATGAATTGGAATGAACTTGCATCGTTAATTCCACCTGCAGAATAGTTGTAATTCATTAATAGGACGATGGAAAAGACTATCTGCAATCCAGTTACGAATAGCGTGGTAATTTTGATTGATTGCACTTGCTTCTTTGGAAGAAAAAGTACAATTAACATCCCAAGTACCGGCAGGAATGTTAAAAAAGAAAGTATAGGAAAATTATTCATGGTTATGATACCTGTTTTTCAAACTTTATTCTTAAAATAAAAAGAGTAAAATAATTATCGAGAATATTACAAAGACAATGTATGTTTGGATTTTCCCAGTTTGCACTCTGCGGAAAATTAAACCAACAAAACCACTTAAGTACGCCATAAAATTTACAAGGCCATCAACAACATATTTATCAAATCCACCAATGAAGAATGCAAATATCCTTGTTACTTCTGCAGAACCGTTAACAATTCCATCAATGATCTTCGAATCAAACCAATAAAATATTTTTGTCAATCCAATCAAACCGGCAACAAATGTTTTATCATATAACTCATCAAAGTACCATTTGTTGAGAGAGAAATTATAGAGTGGTTTGATTGAAGCAGCTAACTTATCAACATCAACTTTTTTCCATTGATAGAAAACGAAATGCAAAGAATATTCCGGCAATGCAACAACAAAAAGTGATAAGAACATGGCCGGATAATGTGCTGAATGCATAGCTTCTGTATATTTTTCAGAATAAGTAATTTCTCCATGAGATAGAATTATCTTCTATGACTGATTCTGTTTGGTTGGGACCTTCGGATTCTCATAAAATCATATCTTGTTGAATTTGGAGCATGTAATACCGGAGTATCAATCCATTTGCTGAAAAACCAACCTTGATCTGCACTCAGTGGGTTTGGAGTATAGAATATAAAAATTGATAATGTCGCTAATACAACTAATGGCATAGCCATAACAAATGGCGATTCATGTGCATGTTCAAATTTGTGATGATCTTTTGGTTCTCCGTGAAATGTTATGATAATTAGTCTGAACATATAAAATGCTGTAAGTAATGCAACTAAAAATCCTATAACTGCAAAAATCCAATAGCCTGTAAGAGAGCCGAATGCAAATGTTCCAGCTAAGATTCCATCTTTACTTAAAAATCCTGAACTTAGAGGAATACCTGAAATAGCAAGTGATGATATCAAAAATGTTGCGTAAGTAAGCGGAAGTTTCTTTCTCAATCCACCCATATTTCTTATATCCTGTTCATGGTGCATGGCATGGATAACTGAACCTGAACCAAGGAATAAACAAGCTTTAAAGAAAGCATGTGTTACAAGATGGAAGAAAGCAAATTTATATGCGCCAACTCCAAGAGCCATTATCATGTAACCTAATTGAGAAACAGTAGAGTAAGCCAAAACTTTTTTAATATCATTTTGTGTTAATGCAATTGTTGCAGGGATGAATGCGGATAACATTCCGATTACAGCAATGAACATCATTGCATCGGCAGTAAGCAATCCAAAAATCCTTACTGTAAGATAAACACCGGCAGCAACCATTGTAGCGGCATGAATCAAAGCACTAACCGGAGTTGGACCTTCCATTGCATCAGGTAACCAAACATGAAGAGGGAATTGAGCAGATTTTCCAATCGCACCCATAAATAATAAAATACCGGTGATGGATAACCAGAAATCAGAATTGAATGGGAGTTTACCTGCTCCAATTGAAGCAAATATTTGTTCGAAAGAAAAAGTGTTATATGTAAGAAATAAAATCAGAATTCCTGCAAACATTCCGAGATCACCGACTCTGTTTACGATGAATGCTTTTTTACCGGCATCTGAAGCAGATTTTTTCTCAAACCAAAATCCAATTAAAAGATAAGATGATAATCCAACAAGCTCCCAAAAAATGTACATCATCAAAATGTTGTTGGTTAATACAATTCCGTTCATTGAGAAAGTAAAAATTCCAAGATAAGCAAAGTAGCGATTGTATCTTTCATCGCCTTTCATATATGCGATAGAGAAGTAGTGTACAAGAGCGCTGATCAATGCAACAACAAACAACATTAAAACAGTAATGTTATCAACTAAAAATCCAAGATTAATTGCAATTGTATCACTTAATCTGAACCATTCAAGTTCAGCAATGATTTTATCATCAATAAAATATGAAAGCTTACCAAATGCAACGGCTATAGAAGCTATAAGTATTACAGTAATAATAAATATTTCAAACAGATAAATTGATTTTATTTTTTTACCAAGCAATAGAGTTACAATAAATCCAAGCAAAGGAAGAAATAAAATTGCGAGCGAAATATTTATTATACCGTTTTCAGTCATTTACTAATCTTTCAGATTATCGATCTCATCAATATTTACTGTTGATAGTGTTTTATAAATATTCAAAACAATTGCTAATGCGATTGCAGCTTCTGCGGCAGCAAGTACTATTACAAATAGTGCGATCAAATGTCCTTGCAGACCAAAGTTGCCAAATCTTGTAAATGCAATAAAGTTTAGGTTCGCGGAATTGAGAATGAGTTCCACTCCCATTAAAACCTGGATAGCATTTTTTCTTGTAACGATGGCGTAAATTCCCATCGAAAATAAAAGAGTGCTTACAACCAAAAAGTGATTTAATCCAACTTCCATTATGCTTCTCTTCTCGCAATTGATGCTGCACCAATAAGTGCAATCAAAAGAATAATTCCTAATAACTCAAATACAAGAGTGTATTCCTGTAATAGCATTGTTCCAAGGGCAGCAGTTGTTGGCAGCGGTGCTTCGGTTGGGTATGATCTCCATGATGCATTTATAAGAGCCGCAATTAAGGAACCAGTTAATAACCCAACTCCAATCACTGCGGGATATATATTAATTGTTCCGGATTTAATTTCAACATTGGTGATTTTATTTGTCAACATCACACCGAAAAGGAGCAGAATTAATATCCCACCAACATAAACTATAAGTTGCACGATAGCCACAAAATCAGCACCGAGTAAAACATATATACCTGCAACACCGAAGAAAGTAAATAAAAGGAAAAACGCAGAATAAACGATATTCCTGTTGGTAACAACAAAAAACGCTGATAAAACTGTTATTGCAGCAAACAAGTAAAATATTAAATCGTAAACGATCACTTTATTTTTCCTCTGGTTGATCTTTTTTAATTTCAGGCTTAGGTTCGGATGCCGCTTTCAATTTTTCAGCTTCTTTTTCTGCATTAAACTTCGCAAGATTATCTCTTTTTTCCTGTCGTTCTGTTGGAGAAAGAGTAGCAAAATCATAAATTAATTTATCTCTTTCCCATTCGGAAAATTCATAAACATCCGTCATATAAATACAATCCGTTGGACAGGGGAACACACACAATTGACAGTAACAGCACTTTGCAAAATCAATTGTAAAATTTGTAACCCAGAGTGCTTTCTTTTTTCCGTTGGATGTTTTGCCGAGATCTTCACCCGGAAGTGATTTTGTAGTCTCAATTTCGATACAACTAACAGGGCAAGCTCTTGAACATTGATCACAGCCAATACAATCATCCATATTCACATAAAGTCTGTTACGTTCTCTTTCAGGAAGCTGCGGTTTTACGTCTGGGTATTGAATAGTAACGGAAGGAACGAACATATGTTTAAATGTAATTTTCATTCCAATAAAAATTGTAGCAAGAGCAGTATAAATATTTCCGAAATATTCTTTCATTATAAAAGTGTAATCAATCCGATTATTATAAGATTAACAAATGCAATTGGAATTAAATACTTCCAGCTTGTTGTCATTAATTGGTCAACACGTAATCGTGGTAAAGTCCATCTTAACCACATCTGAACAAAAACAAAAAACACACCTTTTATTGTGAACCATGAAAATTGTTCTATAGGAATCAACCATTTTGCTCCAACCAAATCACCTAAATAACCAATTGGTGATTGATATCCACCTAAGAAAAGCGCAACAACAATTGCAGATACAGCAAACATATTTGCGTATTCAGCTAAAAAGAACATAGCGAATTTCATTCCTGAATATTCCGTGTGATAACCGGAAACAAGTTCTGATTCAGCTTCAGGAATATCAAATGGAGTTCTGTTTACTTCTGCAAGCGTACTGATATAGATGATTAAAAACCCAATAAACATAAAAGGAATTAATAAAAATTTTGATAGTTCTGTACCGGGTCCTCCAAAGATATACCAATTCCAGGCGTAACCTGTTTGTAGCTCACTAAGGGTGTGTAAATTCATCGATCCGCTGATCATTACCAAACTTAATACAACTAGTATTGTTGGGATTTCATAACTGATAATCTGTGCAACCGAACGCATAGAGCCAAGAAGTGAATATTTATTATTTGATGCCCAACCCGCCATTAAAATTCCTGCTACAACAATTCCTGTTACAGCAATTATATAAAAGATTCCAAGATCGGCTTCTGTTCCAATAAAAATACTTGTAAAAGGTATTGCAGCGAAAGCGGCGTAACTACCCGTAAAAACAATTATAGGTGCAAGATTGAAAAGCAGTTTATCATTATCTTTTGCAACAATATCTTCTTTCTGAATAAGTTTTAAAATATCTGCAATTGTCTGTATCCAGCCATGCCAGCCAGTTCGCATTGGTCCAAGTCTATCCTGCATATGCGCAGAAACTTTTCTTTCAAGATATACTGCAAACAACGCAAATGGTAAAATAAAAGCAAACAGTGGAAGTAAACTCTGTATGATTCCTGCAAAAATATCTGCCAATACTGGATTACCCGTTAAATCAATAATTATATTTACTAGAAAATCATACATTATCTATCAATCTCCCCTAAAACTATATCGATACTACCAAGTATAGTTACAACATCAGCAACCATATAACCTTTACATAATTCATTCAGTGCTTGCATAGTTACAAACGAGGGCGCCCTTACTTTTACACGATACGGGCTTGTAGAGCCATCACTAATAATAAAATATCCTAAGTCGCCTCTAGGATTTTCAACTCGAGCGTAAACCTGTCCAACCGCAGGTTTTATTCTTTTTGGAATTGCTGATTGGACATCGCCTTCGGGTAATTGATCTAAAGCCTGCTCGATAATTTTACAGCTTTCTTCCATTTCTAAAACACGAACGTAGTATCTGTCCCAACTGTCACCGACAGTTCCGTACTTTCCTTCGCCAACAGGAATGTCATAATCAAACTTATGATATACAGAATAGGGATCATCTTTTCTTATATCCCATTTGAAACCCGATCCTCTCAAGTTTGGACCTGAAACTCCGTAATTAATTGCAGTTTCAATAGGTAATATTCCGACATTAGCGGTTCGATCAATAAATATTCTATTATGACTTAATAAATCGTTTATCTCTTTTAGATTTGGTCTGAATTCTTTAATAAATTCACGCGTTTTTCTAACGAAGTCAGGATGGAGATCATGCGATAATCCACCAATCCAAATGTAATTATATAATAATCTTGCACCACAGGTAATTTCAAATAGATGAAGGACTTTTTCACGATCAATAAAGCAATATAAAAATGGAGTAAATGCACCGATATCAGCACCATACGTTCCAAGAGCAACTAAGTGCGATGAAATTCTTTGAAGTTCTGCCATTATTACTCTTATATACTCAACTCTTTCCGGAACCTGAATACCAAGAAGTTTTTCCATTGCAATTGCATACCCAAATTCATTACCCATAGGTGCTAAGTAATCCATACGATCTGTATAAGGAACTATTTGGGGATAAGTCATTGCTTCACAATGCTTTTCGAAACATCGATGCAAGTATCCGATATGCGGAATTACTTTAATTATAATTTCACCTTCCAAGACAAGTTCCAGCCTAAGCACACCGTGTGTGGACGGATGCTGAGGACCCATATTTAATACCATTTCTTCTGTTCGCATCGCTTTCATAATTTTGCCTTAGTACGGAACTTTCATTCCCTGATAGAACTCAGGATTTTCATAATCTTTTCTCAATGGATATCCGGCATCCCAATCATATGGCATCAGAATTCTTCTAAGGTCAGGATGATTCAGGAAAATTATTCCAAATAGATCGTAAGCTTCACGTTCGTGCCAATCTGCTGCTTTCCAAACTTCTGTAACTGTGGAAACTTCAGGATTATTTCTATCTGTAGAAACTTTTAATGTAATCTTATGTTTCAACTTTGTGGATTCTAAATGATAATAAACACTTAATAACCCAAGTTTGGGTTCATCAACTCCAGACAAATTCATAAGATCATCAAACAGTAATTCTGAAGCATCACGAAGGAAAAGTGATATTTTATCAATCTCTAAAGGGGCAGCAATAATAACTGCTTCAGTTGGTTGATCAGTTTTTAATTCCAGATTTGATGCTGGAAAATTATCTTTTAAGAGTTGGAAAATCTCTTCAGGTTTTTTCATGCAGATTTTTTAACCATACTTTCATTGCGGATTTTTTCCTGAAGTTTTAGTAATCCCTCGAGCAAGGCTTCAGGTCTTGGAGGACAGCCTGGAACGTAAACATCAACCGGAATTACTCTATCAATTCCCTTTAAAACATGATATCCGTGCTCCCAATATGGTCCGCCGCAATTAGAACAGCTTCCCATTGAGATAATGTATTTGGGATCCGGGATTTGCTCATACAGCCTTTTTATTCGAGTTGCCATTTTAAGAGTAACAGTGCCTGATATGATGATAAAATCAGCTTGTCTGGGAGAGGGGCGGGGGATTACACCAAATCTATCAAAATCATAATGTGATGCTGATGTTGCCATCATTTCAATTGCACAACAAGCTAATCCAAAACTTACTTGCCAAAGAGAAGATAAACGAGCCCAGTTAAGCAAATCTTCTGCCTTCCCAATTACAATATTTCCATCTGTAAATTCATTATCTAAAAATCCCATAAACTCAAACCTCGACCAATTCTTTTTCAATTTCTGGTTTTATTTTGCCCTTCTTAATCGTATAAGGAATAACTTTTGGTTTTTCCCATTCAAGATCACCTTTTCTCCACTCGTAGGCCATACCCAAACCTAAAAGAACTAAAAAGATTCCACCGATTAAAAATCCGGTAAATCCAAAATCCTTGTAAACCAAAGCCCAGGGAATTAGCAGTACAACTTCTACATCAAAGATTAGGAAGATAAGCGCGACTACATAAAATCTGATATTGAATTTTATCCAGGGAGAACCTTCTGGATTTTCGCCGCATTCGTAAGTTTTAAGTTTTTCGTGAGTTGGTCTTGAAGGTCGTATGAGTTTTGCGAAATATACAATACCAATAACAAAAAGTATTGCCATTAGTATAAATATAAAAGCTTTTCCGAATTCTGTCAGCATTATTCTATAAAAATTTTGTGCCAAAATTACCACAGCTACTCGGGAATGTCAAGAAATCTTAAACAAAAACATTTTGATAGTAATCTTTTTTGTAAATAGTTAACTTTAAGTAAAAAGTTTTAACTATTTTTTCACAAGTAAATATTCATCTAAATTTTTACTGGCGATTCATCAAATCTTAATTTATGCGTCTTACTAAAGCGTTAGTTAATAGAACAAATATTAAAAAGAACTTTCTTCATATCAGAAAGAAAGTTGGCAAAGCTAAAGTAATGGCCGTTGTAAAAGCAGATGCATATGGACACGGCGTCAAAACTGTTGTAGATACTCTGAATTCTCTAAATAAACTAAAACCTGAATACCTTGGAGTTGCTACTCCTGATGAAGGCGTGGAATTAAGAAAGTTAAAGATCAAACAACCCATTTTGATTTTTGATCCGGTGGATAAATATCAGGTTAACAAGTTTTTTAAGTTTAACTTAATTCCATCAGTTTTTAATCAGGAGCATCTAAATATCCTATTAAAAGAAAAGAAGAAATTAAAATCAAATAAAAATATATTAATTCAAGTTAAAATTGATACTGGAATGAACAGGTTGGGTGTTGACTATTGGGAAGCTGCTGAGTTCATTCAAAAATTATCGTTAAATAAGAGTTTTATTATTGATGGAATATTTACTCACTTTGCAACATCGGATAAAGATAGGAATGAGTTTGCGAAACTTCAGATTATAAGATTTAATGAAGTAATAAAATCATTAAAGCAAAAAAAAATAAATGTTGGATTAGTTCATGCTGCTAATAGTGGGGCTATTATAAATTTTCCTGAAGCGTATTATGATATGGTTCGTCCGGGAATTTCCTTATATGGATATTATCCTTCGCTAAAAACACCAGAATCTATTAAATTGTATCCTGTAATGTCATTAGTTTCTAAAGTTTCGACAGTTAAAACTATAAAAAGTGGTGAATCGGTTAGTTACAGCAGAAGATATTTTACAAGGAAGGAAACTAAAATAATTTCTGTTCCAATTGGATATGCTGATGGATTTACTAGAGCACTGACAAACAAAGCAAAGGCAATTATCAAAGGAAAATTTTATAAGCAAGTTGGAACTGTTACCATGGATAGAATAATGTTTGATATTGGAAATGATAAAATTAAAGTTAATGATGAAGTTATTCTCTTGGGGAAAAATGGAAAGTTGTCAATCGATGCTTGGGATTGGTCAAAGAAAATAAATACAATTCCATATGAAATCACTTGCGGTATCAGTAAACGCATTCCAAGAGTTGTACAAGATTAATGGATTTAATTAAACATTATATAAATCAAAGTATTACTATTGCTTCAAATAATTTGCGATTAAATAATCAGCAAATTGAAGTTGTTGCCTTACTTAAAGAAGCAATCAGCAAATCAGAGAATCTAAGTGATGACCTTATTAATATGAAAAAGATAACTGAGTTATCACTTCTTGCAATTCGATTAAACGAGATTTATAATTCATTAACCCAAAACCAGATTGATTTTCTAAAAGTCTCTGATCAGTTTAAAGAACATAGCCGATATCTGATTAAAGATCTTGGACGTATGCTGGATATATCAACACCGGCATCATTTATAACGGCAATTGAAAAAATTAACAGAAACTTAGTTCTGCCTAAAGAAGTAATTAAAGTTGATCTCTCAAAGCGAGTTCCAGACGAAGAGCCTTTTGTTAAATCCAAATCAGAAGAGATAAAAGAAAAAATAATTCTTGAAGAATACAACGATAATGAAGATGAAGATATTATTCAGAATTTTGAACCAACAATTTTAGGTCCGATTAAACCGTTAGACAACCTGCTAAAGAAAATCTCAAATAATGAAATAGATTATGAAGAGTTGATAAAGTTTTCAAACTTAATGGATGAGAATGCAGTGCTATCTAGAAAAATAGGATTTGAAATTCTCTCTGGTATGCATAGAATAATTTCTAAGGCATTATTATTAATTAAAAACCGGGAGTTAATGCCCGGCAAAGATGTTATAGAAAGCCTGCGTGCATGTTTAATAGTAATCGTTGCAGTTGTACGCGGTAAAGATGTAGATATAAATAATTACCTTAATAAAGCAGAAGATTTTGGGAATAGATTAGCTGCAATAAAAAGCAAGGAATCCGATTAATGAAACTTTATGCCGTTATAATGGCTGGCGGAGTCGGCTCACGTTTTTGGCCTAGAAGTAAGAAAAAACTACCTAAACAATTGTTAAAGATTTTTGGCGATCAGACGATGATTCAGGCAACAGTTAATAGATTATCAGGTTTAGTTGAAAAAGAAAATATTTATGTGATAACGAATGAACTGCAACGATCTGAAGTGATAAATCAGCTAACCGATATACCCGCTGAAAATATTATTGAAGAACCTTTTGGAAGAAACACCGCTGCTTGTATTGGATTAGCGTCCGTAATCATAAAAGCAAAAGATCCTAACGCCGTCACAGTTGTTCTTCCTGCAGATCATATAATTAAAGATGAAGATAAGTTCAGTCAAGTTATTGAAAATGCAGCAAATTATGCAAATGAATCTAAAGGTTTAGTTACAATAGGAATTACTCCAACAAGACCTGAAACCGGTTATGGTTACATTCAGATAAATGATAATCCCATTAAAGAAAATATTTATAAAGTATATACATTCGCTGAAAAACCGAATTATGCAACCGCCGTTCGATTTGTTGAGAGTGGAGATTTTCTTTGGAATAGTGGTATGTTTATATGGCGTACTGATGTTATTCTTGATGAAATAAAAAATTTAATGCCAGATCTGTATGAGGGTTTAGCAACAATCGAAAAAAGTTTAAATAGTAACAGATTTAAAGAAGAACTTAAATCAGTTTATGCACAGTTAAAGAAGATTTCAATTGACTATGGAATAATGGAAAAATCATCCAAGGTTTTTCTGACAAAAGCTTCATTCAACTGGAGCGATGTTGGAAGCTGGGAGGAAGTTTATCAATTATCAGAGAAGAATGAAAATGGTAATGCAATGATTGGAAATGTTTACACAAAAATGGTTGGCGATTCATATATCTACTCTCCAGAAAAAGTTACTGCCGTGATTGGTCTGGATAATGTTATTGTAATAAATCACCACGATACACTTTTAATATGCAGAAGAGATAAAGCGCAGGATGTTAAAGAAATTGTAGATTATCTTAAGATGAATAACATGGATGAATATCTATAGCATATTCGGATTTTTCACGAAAAGATAATAATTTTGTTATGTAAATTTATTATCCGTTTTATTTTAACCATCAGTAGTTTGTATATCCAAAAAGTTCTAATTGATTTGAAAAGGAAAATAATTGTTCATAGTTAATTCTCCTATCGTAGAAACAAAGCAAGTTCAAGAAAATATTTTTATCCAAAAAATTCACTCACCCGAAATTGCCCGATTAATTAAACCCGGACAATTTTTGAATATTCGAGTTTCAGAAACCACTTTCCCATTGTTAAGAAGACCTTTTAGTATTTGTGATGTTGATGGAGAAAACATTTTTTTAATGTTTAACATTCTTGGTGAAGGAACAAAAATTTTAGCTCACAAAAGAGATGGGGATTTAGTTGATATCCTAGGTCCACTTGGCAATGGATTTAATATTGATGGCTATTATAATACGGCAATCATAGTTGCCGGTGGATTAGGTGCGGCACCTTTTCCATTTATGACCAGAAAAATCAAAAACAATAAAAAGATTTTAACATTTGTTGGCGGAAGAACTAAACATGATGTTATCACTTATGGTTTAGAAAATTTTAATCTTTCGTCAGATGATGGCTCTGTTGGATTTTATGGAAATGTTGTTCAATCTTTGGAACAAAATCTTTCAAAGATTGATATACATTCATCAAAGGTTTTTGCTTGCGGTCCAAATGCAATGCTAAGAGTTTTGAAAGAATTTTGTATCAAACATAATCTTGATTGTGAAGTATCCACAGAATGCGCTATGGCCTGTGGATTTGGCATTTGCCAGGGCTGTCCGATTGAATCTACTTCAGACTCTAACAAATATCTTTTAGTTTGTAAAGACGGACCTGTATTTAATGTGAAAGATGTTGTGATATGAGCGGTGTTGATTTATCCGTAAAGATTGGCTCATTACAATTGCGAAATCCCATTATGCTTGCATCTGGAACTGTTGGATATGGAAATGAAATTTCTGAGTTCTCAGATTTAAATAAACTTGGCGCTATTGTTACAAAATCATTAAGTTTAAAACCAAGAAAGGGAAATCCACCTCAGAGAATAGTTGAAACTCCTGCCGGAATGTTAAATGCAATTGGATTAGCAAATGTTGGAGTTGAAGAATTTCTAAAAGAAAAAATTCCTTTTCTAAAAAAGTATGATGTTCCACTAATTTGTAATATTGCTGCAAGTACAGTTGAAGAGTATGTTGAATGCACTAAAATTTTGACTACCGAAGAAACGATTAAAGCTTTTGAAATAAATGTTTCCTGTCCAAATGTTCGGGATGGCGGATTACAATTTGGTAATGATAAAAATGCGGTTGGAAATGTAACTGCAAAAGTTCGTGCTTTTACAAACAAACCTTTGATAATAAAATTATCGCCAAACGTTTCTTACATTTCAGAGTTTGCACAAGTTGTAAAAGATGAAGGTGGAGATGCAGTATCAGCAATCAACACATTGGTTGGAACTGCATTTAATATCTTTACAAGGAAACCAAAAATATTTAATGTTAATGGCGGACTATCCGGTCCTGCTATAAAACCTATTGCATTAGCCAAAGTATTAGAAATTTCGCGAAAGGTTGATATTCCGATAATTGGTATTGGTGGTATTATGAATTGGAAAGATATAGTCGAATTTATGATTGTTGGTGCATCTGCGGTGCAAATTGGAACATTAAATTTTATCGATCCGACAGCTGCAGAAAAGATGATAATACAACTTGAAGATTATTGTATTACAAACAAGGTAGAAAAACTTTCAAACTTAACAGCATCGTACATTTTATAATATGAATATCCAGGAATCATTAAATAAATTATTTGCACTTCATACTTTTGGAATTAAACTCGGGTTAGATAATATTCAAAAGTTTTTGGATAAAATAGGTAATCCTCAAAAAAAGCTAAAATCCATTCACGTTGCCGGCTCAAACGGAAAGGGAAGTACTGCATCCTTTATTGCAAGTATTCTTATGGAAAATGGAAGTAAGGTTGGACTTTATACTTCGCCTCATTTTGTTAAGTTTAATGAAAGAATATCTATAAACGGAAAGTATATTCCTGATGATTTTATTGCAAACTTTATAGACAAGCATCAAAAATATATCGATGAATATCAGCTTACTTTTTTTGAAGTAACTACAGCGATGGCCTTTGATTATTTTGTATTTTCGGGTGTTGATTACTCAATAATTGAAACGGGCTTAGGCGGAAGACTTGATGCTACAAATGTGCTCAATCCGCTTGCATGCGTTATTACCTCAATAAGTTTAGAACATACTAATGTTTTGGGTAACAAGATTGCGGGAATAGCTTATGAGAAAGGTGAGATAATAAAAAAAGGTTCAAAAACTTTTATAGGTTTATTACCCGAAGAAGCAATCAAAGTAATTGAAAAAAAATGTTTGTCGGTGAAATCACCATTATTCTGTTTAGAAGAGTACATCATTGAAAAGGGTGAGCATATAGAATTATATACCGAGGAGTTAGAATTTGACAATTGGGAAGTGCCGTTATATGGTAAGCATCAAAAATATAATGCAGCACTAGCATCTCTTTGCGTTGCAAAAACTTTTGATATAGATAGTCCGGCAGTTATTACAGACGGGATTAAAAAAGTTGTCAAGAACACCAAGATTCAAGGCAGATATGAAATTATTAGTAATAAACCCAAAATCATTTTGGATTCTGCGCATAACCCTGAGGGGATTGATTGTTTAATTAATCAGTTTAATAAAGAAAAAAATAATTACAAAGATTGTTCATTATTATTCGGTGCAATGAGAGATAAAAATATTGATGAGATGCTGGAATTAGTTAAGGATAGTTTTACAAAAATTTACTTTTATGAAATAAATTATGAAAGAGCTGCAAGTACACTATTATTAAGTGAGCGTGCTCAAAAAAGAGGTGTAAAATTCATGGTCGTCAAAAACTTAAAGGAGTTTCTTTATCAACAATTAAAAGGAGACAAAGATAGCTGTCTGGTAGTAGCAGGAAGTATGTATTTAATAGGAGAAGTTAAGTCTATTTTATCTCAACTTCCTTCTTGACAATATAATACTAAGTACTTAACTTTGATTGAGGCCTTGAGTTCCTTTCACATATTTTAAGTATACCACGAGAGCTTATCAGGATATTACCAATTTGAAAAATTTTTAATCTAAACAATTCAACTAACAAAATAATAGGTACCACTAATGCCGATGGATATTTCTGAACTCAAATCAAAAAAGATTGTTGAGCTAAACGAGCTTGCTAAAGAACTTAATATTGCAGGATATAGTGATCTCAGAAAGCAAGAATTAATCTTCAAGATTTTAGAGGCTCAGAGCGTTAAAGATGGATTAACGTTTTCTAAGGGAGTGCTGGAAGTGCTTCCCGATGGATACGGGTTTTTACGATCTTCAGATTATAATTACTTACCTTCACCCGATGATATTTATGTTTCACCTTCCCAGATTAAAAAGTTTAGTCTGCGAACAGGTGATTTTGTAAGCGGTCAAGTTAGACCGCCAAAAGAAGGTGAAAGATTTTTCGCTTTGCTTAGAGTTGAGGCTGTTAATGGTCTATCGCCTGAACATATAAGAAACAGAACATTATTTGATAACCTTACTCCTGTTTATCCAACAAAAAAACTTCAGCTTGAATCAGTTCCAGGTGAATATTCTACCCGTATTATGGATATGCTTGCACCAATAGGTAAAGGACAAAGAGGATTGATAGTATCGCCGCCTAAAAGTGGTAAAACTGTTTTACTTCAAAAGATAGCTAATTCAATTACACGTAATCATCCCGAAGTAAAACTTATCATTCTCTTAATTGATGAAAGACCTGAAGAAGTTACTGATATGGAACGATCTGTAAAAGCTGAGGTTATAAGTTCAACTTTTGACGAGCCAGCAGACAGGCACGTGCAGGTTGCAGATATGGTTATCGAAAAAGCAAAAAGACTTGTTGAAGCGAAAGAAGATGTGGTTATTTTACTTGATAGCATAACAAGATTAGCCCGTGCACATAACATTGTAGTTCCTCATAGCGGTAGAATTCTTTCTGGTGGTGTTGATTCCAATGCACTTCATAAACCCAAAAGGTTTTTTGGTGCTGCAAGAAATACAGAAGACGGCGGAAGTTTAACAATTATCGCAACTGCATTGATTGATACCGGAAGCCGTATGGATGATGTTATCTTTGAAGAATTCAAAGGTACTGGAAATATGGAACTTGTACTGAACAGGGACTTGAGCGATCGAAGGATTTTCCCGGCAATTGACGTCAATCGTTCTGGAACCAGAAGAGAAGATTTGCTAATGAAGGAAGATGAGCTTGCTAAAGTATGGATACTCAGAAAAATTCTTAGTGATTTCAATCCGGTTGAAGCAATGGAATTCTTACTCGATAAAGTGAGAGGTACGAAAAACAATAAAGAATTCTTAAACAACATGAACAGCTAGTATCCGCTGATCATAAGCAATTAATTTTAGGGCAATTCTTTTTCCGGTTTCTAAAAACTGATTGAATATTATTCAAGCTATTAAGAAATTAGAGCTAAAAATTGAAGAAAATATTTTACTACTGTTTAATTGCAGCTTCTCAACTATTAGCTCAACAAGATTTTAGAATTGAACCGGGCATCATTCAATCGGGAAAGTTTTTTAATTCCGAGATACATTTCTTTCCTTCCAATCTGGATTATTCGGTTTTTTATTCCTATAAAATTTCATACTCACAACTTTTTTTCGAAAAAAAGGATGAGGTGTTTTCTGCGGGAATAAGTATTAATATAGAGATTATGGACTCTGCCGATAATACTATAAAAAGAGCATTTGATGAAAGGAAAATCTCAGTTGAAAATTTTGATATAACAAACTCTCCAAATTCTTTTCTTCAAGGTGTTATTGAATTCAATCTACCGGAGGGTAAATACAATCTGCTTACTATCATTTCTGATCTTACCTCAAAACGAGAAAGAAGAATTCCACCAATCGATTTACAGATAGATAAATCAAGGACAATTCTCAATCCTATTGTTGTTAATCCGGGCAAAATTATTTGTGATGAACTCGAATCTTACATTCTTACAAATAATTCATCATCAATTCCATTTAACAAGCCAAATAATAGTTTGATTATTCCAGTTTTAAATTTCAAAGTAAATTCGCTTACGTTTAATATTAAAAAAGGCGATACAGTATTAATTTCAGATACGAAGATTATCGATTCTTTTATTACAGGTCCTAAGATAAAATTATGTAATGATAAGATCGTGATCGGACAAAGTAACGATACTGCTAATGTTAAAACTTTTCTATTGAAAGATTTTTCATCTAAGCTTAATGAAGGTCCTATACAATTAGAAATATACCCTGATGAGAATATGGAAGACAAGCAGATTTACAATCTAAATGTTATTTGGATTGCCAAACCAATTTCATTAATGGATCCTGAAGCTGCAATTAAGCTACTTGAAATAATTGAACCTAAAGAAAAAGTATCAGAATTACTGGGTAAACAAGGCAGTTATGAAAATAACTTGTATGATTATTGGAATGCAAAAGATCCAACACCTGATACAAGGTATAATGAACTGATGAATGAATTTTACAACAGAGTTGATTATTGCGAAAAGAATTTCAGAACAATTTCAGGCAATGGCGGAGCAAAATCAGACAGAGGTAAAACCTATATAAAATTTGGAACTCCTGATTCAATTGAACGTAATACAAACAGTGATGATAAAGTTGTTGAAACCTGGTTTTACAAAAAATCTAATAGAAAGTTTTTTTTCGTTGATATAGATGGTACAGGAAAATTTCAATTAACGGAAGGACAATGAATCGAGTTGTTTTTACCTGTGGCGATATCAATGGAATTAGTCCAGAAATAGCTGTAAAAGTGTTTTCTTATATCTGCGAAAAGAAAAATAAAAACCAGATAATTTTTATTTGTCCGAAAAATATATTTGAGTTTTATTATAAATCCACAAGGGCTTCCTTTAACTATCAGATCATTGACAAACAATCGTTTTCCAATAGGCTATTAAATTTAATTCCTCTGCCTGATGCAAAGTTTAATTTTGGTAAACCAACCGCTTCTTCAGGAAGAATTGCTTTTAAATCAATCAACAAATCTTTAAAACTTATTCATTCTCACAAAGCTGATGTTTTAGTTACTACTCCGATTTCTAAAGAAGCCTTCAATCTTGCAAAGATAAATTTTCCCGGTCATACTGAATTATTGGCAAAATCTGAGAACAACGAAAATTATATGATGATGTTTCTTTCAGAAAAGTTAATAGCAGGTCTGCTTACCATACATTTACCAATTTCCAAAGTATCAAGCAGGATAAGTAAAACAAGAATTATAAAATCAATAAATCTTCTTAACCTAACTGCGATGCGAGATCTTGGGATATCAAATCCAAAAATTGCTGTGTTGGGATTAAATCCGCATGCAGGTGAAAATGGACTGATTGGAAATGAAGAGGAAATGATTATCAAGCCGGCAATTAAATCTTTACAAAAAAAAATAAATGTTACCGGGCCATTTGTTCCTGATGCCTTTTGGGGAAATAAAACTTATAAAAAGTTTGATATGATTTTAGGAATGTACCATGATCAGATTTTAATTCCTTTTAAACTATTAAATTTTAATTCAGGTGTTAATTTTACAGCTGGATTAGGTTTAATTCGTACTTCTCCTGATCACGGAACTGCTTATGATATCGCCGGTATGAATAAGGCTAATGAATGGAGTTTGCTGCAGTCTTATAAATATGCAATAAAAATATTTCAAAACAGGAAACGATTCATTGCAGAAACCAAATCTCACTGATCCATATCAACACGTTTCAAATATTTATCCCCACTTAATGGATTTTATAAGCTACAAGTGGTGGGCAAAATATTTATATATGATCACTAAAAGTAAAGAGATAAAAAATCCAGCCGTTCTTGAATTAGCTGCAGGTAATTGTACTTTAGCGAAATATCTATCAAAGCCATATAAAAATTATATCGTGACAGATATTTCAATAAGTATGCTTAATCATAGTAAGGATAAACTGAATAAAGTATGTTGTGATATGACAACTTTACCTTTTAAAAAAAAGTTTGATTTAATATTTTCTTCTTTCGACAGTGTGAATTACCTGAGAAGCACTAAAAATTTACTCCAATTATTTAAGGAAGTAAATAAATCACTCACTGAAAAAGGTACTTTTACTTTTGACGCTGCATTTGAAAGCAACAGTTATAAGCATCAGAAAACGGCAACAGTAAAGGGCAAATCGAGTGGATTTACTTATCAGAGAAAAAGTATTTTTTTACCCAAGAGTAAAATCCACAAAAATATTTTTACAATAACTTATCCGAATGGAAAAGTTTTTACTGAAATACATAAACAAAAAATATTTTCTTTCAGTACATTTTTTGAGCTTGCTGAAAAATCAGGATTATATGTTGTAAATTGCTATAAAGCTTTTTCATTTCAGAAGGGAAAAGAAACTTCGGATCGAGTACAATTTATTATGAAAAGGAAAAACTGATGTTATCAATTCAGAATGTAAGTTTTAATTATGAGAATCAACCATTATTTGAAAATGTAAATCTTGAACTTGGCGCAGGCGAGTTTGCATTTTTAATAGGGAAGAGCGGTTCTGGTAAAACAACTCTTTTACAGATGATTTATATGAATGTGCTTCCCCAATCAGGTACAGTTACCGTTGGCAATTTCAATTCCCGAACTATCAAAAAAAAAGAACTACCATTACTACGTAGAAAAATCGGGATTGTATTTCAGGATTTTAAGCTGCTTACAGATAGAAACGTGTTCGAAAATTTAACTTTTGTTCTTGAAGTTACTGCAACGTCCAAAAAAGAAATGAAGAAAAGAGTGAATGATGCATTGAATGAAGTTGGGCTGTCTCACAAAAGATTAAACAATCCCGAACAACTTTCCGGCGGCGAAAAGCAGCGTGTTGCAATAGCCAGGGCAATCTTAAATGACCCGCTGATTATTCTTGCCGATGAACCAACAGGAAATCTTGATCCGGAAACATCCAACGAAATTTTGGATATTTTACAGAAGATAAATAAAAGGGGTACTGCAGTTTTATTTGCAACGCATAATTATGAAATGGTCAGAAAAGGGAACTCAAGAATATTTAAAATTGAGGATAAAAAAATTCTTAAAGGATTCTTAAAGCCCAAAGATTACTGATGCAAGCTTTTTTGTTTTAAGGATTCAATAATTTTCTTATTAACATTTTCAACAGTATCAAATCCATTAACTTCTATAATTCTGCCTTTGTTTTTGTAGTAACCTAGCACAGGCATAGTAGTTAAGTTAAAAACATCCAGCCGGTTTTTTATAACAGCCTCTTTGTCGTCATTTCTTAAATAAAAACTATTTTTGGCCCCACACTTCGGGCAAGTATCTAAGCCCTCAATCTCTTTAAGAATAAAAATATTACCGCATTCTTTGCATGCTCGTCTATTGCTTAATCTGTTTATAATTTCATTTTCTTTTGCAGTTATATAAATAAGAATTGCATTGTCAATCCCAATTTTAGCAAATAATTCATCCAATTCTTCAGCTTGAACAGTTGTTCTTGGAAATCCATCAAGTATAAATCCATTCTTACATTCTTCAGAAGTCAGAACTTCCTTAATTAGTTCAATCATCAAATCGTCAGGAACCAAATGACCATGCGACATTAACTCACCGGCTTTTTTACCGAGTTCGGTTTGATCTTTTACTGCTTTACGTAATATATCACCGGTCGAGATATGAGGAATGTTTAGATTTTTAGAAATGATTTTTGCCTGAGTGCCTTTGCCTACACCTGGAGAACCGAATAGAATTATTCGCATATTTTCTTCATTTTTTATTGCAAGTTAGAAGTAAATCAGAATTTAAGCAAGAAACGAATGGAGACTTCTGAATAAAAACTCATCGGATTGTCATTCCCACGAAAGTGGGAATCTAATCTGTGAACTGACAGAAAAATAAATGGATTCCCGTTCTCAAGAGAATGGTAAAATAGATAATTCAGAAGTCTTTAAGGTTTATTATTCGGTTTTACTTTGTCAGCATCTAATCTTTTTTTCTTAAAGAATGATTTTAAAAGCTCTTCACTTTCTTTGTATAGAATTCCGCTGAATACTTTTATTGTATGATTTGTTTTTGATCTCTCCGCAAGATTGTGGATGCTTCCGCAAGCTCCAAATTTAATATCGCTAGTCGCAAAATAGAGTTCGTTAATTCGTGAAGAAAGCAGAGCACCGGTACACATTATACAAGGCTCAAGTGTTACATAAATTGCACATTCGTTTAATCGCCAGCTTTTTAAATAGTTTGATGCGGAAGTAATTGCTATCATTTCAGCATGGGCAGTGGCATCCTTCAATCTTTCAATCTGGTTATATCCGCGACCGATGATTTTATTTTTATGTACAACAACAGCACCAACAGGAACTTCATCATCTTCAAATGCGTGTTCAGCTTCCTGAAGTGCTGCATACATAAAACGATATTTATCTTCTGAAAAAATCATTTTCTTTAATGTTTGATGGAAGATGGATAAAGGTTGATGTTTGATGGAAACTTCAAATAAAAACTTTGAGCAATGGCTACAAGTCCAAATTCTATTTTTACTTTTTCAATCATTTTAGTCTTTTAATTTGAATATGCGAGAGCAGGGATTTCATTTGAGTAATTGCAATTTTGTTTAACTGGATCAGGCGATCGCTTTGACTCATCTCATTATTTATCAAAACTGCATTTAGACTTTCAAGATTAGACAGCACAACAAGTTGTTCAATAGCAGCGTAATCACGAATATTACCTTGCAAATTTGGATTAAAATCCCGCCATTCTTTTGATGTTAAACCGAACAGAGCGACATTTAACAAGTCTGCTTCATTAGAATAAATAAATGAAGCCTGCTGTTTAGTAACTTTTATTGGTATAAGATTTTCTTTAATTGCATCAGTGTGAATTTTGTAATTTACTTTGGCAAGAGTACGCTGAAGATTCCAATTGAGAGATTTATTTTTTGATTCTTCTTCTTTAAGACGCTGAAATTCTTTAATCAAATAAAGTTTAAATTCAGGACTTAGCCAACTGCCAAATTCGAATGCAATATCTTTATGGGCATAAGTACCGCCGTATCTTCCAGCACTTGCAAGAATGCCAATTGCATTTGTGGTATCCGCCCATTTTTTAACAGAAAGCACAAAAGAGTTTAATCCAGTTTGATTTCTAATTAGGTCGAATTCGACCGAATTAAAATTGGGATTATTGATTTGTTCCCAAATACCAAGAAATTCAACAGTATTACGGTTTCTGAGCCAATTTTTAATTATCGTATCATCGCCAAAACTCTTAATCATATCTGTTAGTGAAATATAATCTTCATTGAGGTGCTTAATTATACTAACCTCTGTGCCTTTTACATTAATTGTTTGTGTTTTAGACATAATTTTATTCTTCTCAACTTATTTGGTTATATCCGTGACCGATGATTTTATTTTTATGTACAACAACAGCACCAACAGGAACTTCATCTTCTTCAAATGCGTTTTCCGCTTCCTGAAGTGCGGCATACATAAAACGATATTTATCTTCTGAGAATAACAAAACTTATTTAAAGTGAGTTGGTTAAATAACGTAGAGAAAGAGACTGTCTTATAAGTCGAAGAAATAGGTTTGTCATTCCCACGAAAGTGGGAATCCATTTTGTACTATGGGTTTTGGATTCCCGTTTCCACGGGAATGACATACAAAATTCCACTTTTAAGAATTCCACTTTACAAATAAAACCTTAACTAGATTTGCCCACAGCCTATTGCATACTGCCGACTGGTTTTTGTACGCCCGGAAGGATTCTTCCGAAGGAATGCCTTTGGCAGAACCCTCAAGCTTTTTATCAAAATAAAATACTTTGTACGCCCGGAAGGATTTGAACCCTCAACCCTTTGATCCGAAGTCAAATGCTCTATCCAGTTGAGCTACGGGCGCGTGGTGCAAAATTACCATTAAGTATAATTTTATCAAAACCTGACTTATTCAAGTCTTGATTGCCAATCAAAATAAACCGATATTCGCTCACGCAATAATCCCAATAATCAAAGACAAAGTGATGAAAGAAATACGCGCAAAAATAAATTCTATTGATGATAAGATGCTTAAACTTCTTGCAGAAAGAAGACAATTAAGCGTTGAGATAATCAAATTAAAGAATGAAGAAAAATCTTCTATTCGTGACCGCGACAGAGAAAAACAACTATTAACAAGACTTGTTGAAACCGGCAGAGAGTACGGTTTAGACACGCATTATGTTTCAAAAATATTCCAGGAAATAATAAGTGATTCTATCCGGATACAAAATAAATTTGTTCTCGATTCATCAAATGTTCCAGATAAAGCTGATGTGCTTACCGTTTCAATACAAGGAATAGAAGGATCGTACAGTTATTTAGCCACTAACCAGTTTTTTAGTGATTCAGGAAAAGACATCCACTTTAAAAAGTATAATACATTTGATGAAGTTGTTGAATCGGTAGAAGATTCCACTTCTGATTATGCAATTCTTCCAATTGAAAATACAACCAGCGGAAGTATAAATGATGTGTACGATGCATTGCAAAGCAGTAATCTTCAGATTATAGGCGAGGAAATATTTCCTGTAAAACATTGCCTGCTCACAATTGAAGATGTTCCATTACAAAGTATAAAAAAGATTTATACACATTACCAGGCTGCAAGGCAATGCAGTAAATTCTTAAAGTCTATTCCAAATGCTGAAGTTGAACTTTTACCTGATACAGCCAAATCGGTTGAGTTCATTAAAGAAAAAAACGATAAAAGGATTTGCCGCAATTGCGAGCAGGGAAGCAGCCGAAATATTTGATGTCGTCGTACTTCGCGAAGATATTGCAAATCAGCAGGGAAACTTTACAAGATTTTTAATTTGTTCACGCGAGCCAATAAAAGTTGATGAAAGAATTCCAGCAAAAACTTCTCTCATACTTGCAACTGCTCATAAACCCGGTTCGCTTGTTGAGGCTTTATCTGTCTTTCGTGACTATCAAATAAATATGACTAAACTTGAATCAAGACCGATAATTGGAAATCCCTGGGAAGAAATGTTTTACTTAGATTTTCAGGGAAATATTCAAGATCAAAAAGTAAAATCTTTGCTGGATGAAGTTGGTAAACACACAAGATATTTAAAAGTGCTTGGCTGTTATCCGGCAAAAGATGTTGAGAAAACAAAAGTTGAAAGAATTGATTTTAAAGCTGAGGAACTAAAACAACCGGAATTAATTCCTGAAGTAAAGCAGGAGAAGAAATCTAAATCTATTGTTTCTTATAAACTTGCCAGCAGGGAATACAAAAGTGAAGATACAATAATTTCTGTGAGAGATGTAAAAATTGGCGGCGGTAATTTTATAATTATGGCTGGACCATGTTCTGTCGAATCTTATGAACAGATTATGAATTGTGCGAGAGAAGTGAAGGATAATTTTGCAAACATTTTACGCGGCGGATGTTTTAAACCACGAACTTCTCCTTATGCATTTCAAGGATTGGGTTATGAAGCATTGGGTTATTTAAAATCTGCAGGAGATGCATATGATCTTCCAATCATTACAGAAGTCTTATCAGTTGACCAGGTGGAAAAGGTAGCCGAGAAATCTGATATACTTCAAGTCGGTGCGAGAAATATGCAAAACTTTTCTCTGCTTTCTGAAGTAGGAAAATCATTTCGTCCTGTTATGCTTAAAGCGCGGATTGATGGCCTCTATTGATGAACTGCTTAATGCGGCTGAATATATTCTTGCTCGTGGAAACAGGCAGGTAATTTTATGCGAACGCGGAATAAGAACTTTTGAAACAGCTACAAGAAATACTTTGGACTTAAGTGCAATACCGATTCTAAAAGAGTTAACACATCTTCCAATAATTGTTGATCCATCACACGCAGTTGGTCAGCGTGATAAAGTTATTCCGCTTGCGAAAGCTGCAAAAGCTGTTGGCGCAGATGGAATTATGGTTGAGATTCATCCTGATCCTGAAAAAGCTTTAAGTGACGGCGAACAGTCAATGAGATTTGATCAGTTCAGACAGATGACACAAGAACTTGAGAAAATGAATTGAGCTATAATCGAATCGCAATTATCGGTCTTGGATTTGATTGGTGGATCATTTGCCAAAGCTTTAAAAGCATGCAAATCCAGAATATCCACATTTCTGGTTTTGATAGAGATAGAAGTTTTAAATCTAGCTTTCTAGAAAAAGTAATTGATTCAAAACTATCAGATATAAATGAAGCATTGTTTTGTGAGATTATTTTTCTTGCTTTACCTTTAGAAAGCAGTTTGGAAATATTTAAAATTATTTCTCCCCAACTAACTAAAAATCAAATCATTTCTGATCTTTGCAGTGTAAAAGGAATTTTTGCAGATGAATGGAAATCAATATCGAGCAATGGGACTTACATTGGTGCTCATCCGATGACCGGCAAAGAGAAAAGTGGTTACGAAAACTCTGATGCTTTGTTATTTGAAAATTCTGTCTTTATAGTTTGTTCAGAAAATATTCAATCAAATTTGTTTAATGATTATTTAAGTCTGGTACGATCAACCGGGGCAAGGATTTCATTACTAGATCCATATTTGCACGATAAGATCACATCAAGAGTGTCACATCTTCCACAATTGCTTTCTGTTCTTATTAGTTAATCAAGCATCACAAAAATTGAGGAAATATCATTTCTCGATTATGCTGCCGGTGGATTTCGAGATATGACAAGAATTGCTTCGAGTGATTTTAAGATTTGGGAATCGATTATAAAGCATAATAAAACAGAAATTCTGCAATCGATAGATATTTTTCAAAACCAAATCTCATCAATGAAGAAATTAATCGAAGATGAAAATTATTGAAGATATAAATAACTTATTTGAAAATGCAAGAGTTGCTCGAAATGAAATTCCAATTAACACTAAGGGATTTATCGATCAATTATTTGATATAACGGTATTTGTAAAAGATCAACCCGGTATGATCAGTAAAATATCTACAATACTATTTGAAAATAATATAAACATAAAAGACATTGAGCTTCTTAAGATAAGAGAAGGCACAGGCGGTAACTTTAAATTTTATTTTGAGTCTGAATGCGGATGCGCAAAAAGCTAAACTACTTATCGGACAAGTTGGATTTAACACATTATAATTTAGGATATATTCGAAAAAATATTTGGCTTCAAATAATAGTTAACCTTGCCGGATTTCATCTTCTTGTTTAAATTCAAACGTCAAAATCGTAATAATGAAAAAAATCAGTCTTGTAATATTATTTATTTTGGTCGCCTATCAGGTGATAATAGCGCAAAATTTAATGTTCAAATCTTTTTCAGAGGAAAATGGTTTATCAGGCAGTAATATAAATTGCGTATTGCAAGATAGAAAAGGATTTGTCTGGATAGGTACTGATAATGGATTGAACAGATTTGATGGAAATGATTTTAAAATATTCAAGCAGCAGTTTAACGATGAAAACACTCTGTCTGATAATACAATTTGGGCATTATGTGAAGATGATAAAGGTAATATTTGGATCGGAACAAAGCAGGGTGTGTTGAATAAATATAATCCGGCAACTGAAAAATTCTTACATTTTAAACTCGAGTCAACTAATTCGATCGAAGTTAGTATAACTACAATAACACAGGACAAAAACGGTAAATTGTGGATTGGAACATACTCACAAGGCATTTTTCTATTTGATCCTGCTACTGGCAAAATAAAAAAATGGAATTTTAATCCAAATTCAGTAAATGGCATTGGAAACAACTATATAACATCAATTCTTCAGGATGTTGATGGATTTATTTGGATAAGTACATATAATGGCTTAAATCGGTTTGATCCAAAAAACCCGGATAAAGGTGTTACTAAATATTACAGCAGTAGCGATAATTCAAACACTATCAACAATAATCTAGTATGGCGTGTAAACCAGTCCCAAACCGATAAAAATTTAATTTGGATATGTACAGCTAATGGCCTTTGCTCTTACAACATTAAAACAGGGATATTCAATCGACTAAACATAGTTGCAGAAGTACCCTTACAATTTAGTAACAGCTTTGCTTGTGTCGTTGAACAAAATGTTTTCGGACAAAATATTTTGTGGGCTGCTACTTACGGAGGATTATTTAAAATTGATTTGAATACTAAAAAGTCCGAGCAATTTATCAGTGATACAAATGGTTTACTCAGCAATCAAATTTCTCAGCTTCTATTGGATCGTTCAGGGGTTCTATGGATTGCGACTGATAAAGGATTAAATTATCATTCATTAAAAACACAAAAATTCAATAAGATATTTTCACAAAAAAGATTCGATAAAGATTTTTTGGAATTATTTAATTCTGATGTCAAATCGATTATATCTGATGATGAGAATAGTTTTTACCTGGCGACATCGGAGGGATTATTTAATCTTACAATAACTGACGGAAAATCATCTCTTAAAAAGTATAATGAACTTAATTCATTTAATCTTTGGTCTCTAGCAAAAGGGAATGATAATAATTTATGGATCGGAACTTATGGAAATGGGTTGATTAAATTTTAATTTAAAAACTCTCAAACAAAAAATAATTAAAATAACAAGCCCAACTTTACAAACCTCTGCTTTGAATTACATAAAATCGTTACACCAAAGTAAAAACGGAAAACTTTGGATTGGGTTTTGGGGCAGTGGACTTGCAAGGTTCGACCCAAAAACTCAAGAAAATAAAATCTGGATAAATGATATAAACGATAAAAAAAGTTTAAGTCACAATGATGTTTGGGCTTTGTGCGAGGATAGATTAGGAAGAATTTGGGTTGGTACTAATGGCGGCGGATTAAATCTATTTATTCCAAAAGGTGATGGGGAATTCAAATCATTTAAATCTCAAAAAGAACGATCAAAATTCTATTATCAGCAACAGCATACAAACAATTACTGAAATACCTTCCAATAATAGTGAAACAATTTTGTTAGTCGGCACTGAAAATGGGTTGAGCAAAATCATTATCAAGAATATGAGTTCGGATATTTATGATATTGAATTAAAATTTAATAATTATTCAGGTGAAGATGGATTATCTGATAAATCCATAAGAGGGATTTTACAAGATGAAGAAGAGAATCTTTGGATAAGTTCTAGTTTCGGAATATTAAAATTTAATCCCGAAGATGGAACTGTAATAAATTTTAATCAGTCTGATGGACTTAACAGCAACATCTTTAATTCAAATGCAGCCAGCAAATTCAAATCCGGATTAATGGTTTTCGGTAGCGCAAAAGGACCAGCTATATTTAATCCTACCGAAATTAACCTCTCAACTTATACACCTAAAATAGTTCTTACTGATTTTCAGTTATTTAACCAATCTGTTGTTCCGGGAAATGATTCACCTTTAAAAATCAGTATTGATGATGCATTGGAGGCTCATCTTACTTATGAGCAAAATGTATTTACATTTAGATTTTCGTCCATGGATTATAATGCTTCTGAGCAGATTAAATTTATGTACAAGATGGAAGGATTTGACCGCGATTGGATATTGAGTGGAAACAGGCATACTGCAACCTACACACATCTTGATGACGGCACTTACTATTTTAAAGTTAAAGGAACCAATAGTGATGGTCAATGGGGTAATAATGAAAAATCAATAAAAATAATTATTACTGCACCCTGGTGGCGTACAGTCTGGGCTTACACAATTTATGTGTTGGTGGTTATAATTGGATTAATTATAATAAGAAAGTTTGAATTGAACCGAGCTAAATTACGTAATGAATTGCGGGTTCGTGAGCTTGAATCTAAAAAATCGCGTGAAATTGAAAATATGAAATCACGTTTCTTCGCAAATCTTTCCCACGAATTTAGAACACCATTGATGCTAATTAAAGGTCCAATCGAGCAACTATTGGAAGGCAAAGTATCCAACAACAAAGAAAATTATGAACTAATATACAGGAATAGCATTAAGCTTCAGACTTTAATTGATCAGTTGCTTGAGCTATCGCAATTGGAGGCAGCATCAATTCCTTTAAACGCAAAATATGAAGATGTAATTCCTGTATTACGAGGATTGTTCTACTCATTTGCTTCGCTCGCAGAGAAAAAAAATATAACTCAAAATTTTACTACCTCAAGTGAGAAATTATTTTTATGGATTGATAAAGACAAGCTTGAAAAAATCATTAACAATATTTTATCCAATGCCTTTAAGTTTACCCCGCAAAGCGGAAGTATTTCTATTGATGTGAAAATAAATCTATCCGAAAATAAAAAATATGCAGAAATATTAATTTCAGATTCAGGTATTGGAATTTCCCAAAATAATATTGATAAAATATTTGATCGCTTTTATCAGGTAGATGATTCATCACGAAGAGCTTTTGGAGGATCAGGAATTGGGCTTGCACTCGTTAGAGAATTGGTTGATCTGCATAAATGGAAAATTAGTGTGAATAGTGAAATTGGAAAAGGCACCGAATTTACTTTACAAATCCCTTTAAATGATTATTATCTGAATGAAAATGAAAAATTACTTAATGAGGATTCTTCACTTTCTCTAATAAATCCAGATGAAGAAATACTTATTGATAAAAAAAATAGAATAATTAAACAGGATTTAAAGATCGAGGCTGAAACCGGTAAGAGAGTAAATGATAAATCTGTTGTACAATCCACAGTTTTAATTGTAGAAGATTCTGAAGATGTTAGAATTTATTTAAGGGAACTGTTGAAAGATAACTATACAATCATTTTATCTGAAAATGGACAAAAAGGTTTGGAAAGTGCTTTTGATAATTTACCAGATATCATAATAAGCGACGTGATGATGCCGGAAATGGATGGCTTAGAATTTTGTCGAAGAATAAAATCAGATTGGCAAACTTCACACATCCCTGTAATACTTTTGACAGCAAAAGCATCAGGTGAAAGTAAAATAGAGGGATTAGAAACCGGTGCAGATGATTATGTCACGAAACCATTCAGTTATCGAGAATTAACTGATAAGGATTAAAAATCTTTTAGAACAAAGAAAAAAATTACGTGAAATATTTGGTAAAGATTTAAAATTTAAACCAGATAATATTACTCCAAATAAAGCTGATCAAGAATTCTTACAAAATGCAATAAGTATTGTTGAAAAACATATATCAAACCCTTTGTTCAACTCAGAAGAATTTGGAGAACAGATATTCCTTAGCCGAAGTCAATTACACAGAAGGCTTCAAAATATTACCGGACAATCTACTGGAGAATTTATAAGGACAATCAGGTTAAAAAAAGCTGCAGGATTGATTTTGGAAAAACATTTTTCAATAACACAAATTGCGTTTGAAGTCGGATTCAATAGTCCATCTCACTTCACCAAGGCATTCAAACAAATGTTTGGATGTTTGCCATCCGAATTTTTAGATAGAAGCAATACTTAGGACACTTAAGCATTCTTAATTTAGATTTCAGCCCTAATTGCTACAAATTCGCTGAACAAAGACACAATAACGAGAGTTGAGCCCATCTTAAAAAACTAATTTTGCATAGATATTTAGCACAACTATAACAAAAAAAGGAGCAAAAATGCAAAAGGCAATATCTTTATTTTTTCTTATGTTCATTTTCATGGGAGTTTATGCATTTCCGCAATCAAACGGAATTGAATCTCCAAACGGTGTGAATGTTTCATTTCCATTTTTTGATGACGTCGAAGATATCACAGCTTCATCATCTTATTGGCAGAGAGACACGACGATTTATAAAATCCAGCAAGCATCGGCAAAAAGTGGCACTCATGTTTGGGCCATGCTACCTTCTAGTGGAAGTTATAACTACTTAACTTTAGCAACCCCCTTGGATTTATCTTCAGCATCAAATCCTTATCTATCTTTCTGGACAAGGAAAGCTGATGGGGGAACAGGTGCGCTAACTATTGAAGCCTCAGGTGATGGCGGAACAAATTGGACCGTAATCAGTCAACCTTCTTTTAGCGGAACATTATACGTTCGGTTCCAGGTTTCATTAAGTAATTTCCTTCAACCGAACACCCTTGTTCGTATTGGATGTTATGCACCATATGGTAGTACATATTATCTTGATGATTTTCTAATTGATAATGCGCCGTCTCCAAAACCGATAATATTATCAAGCCCAACAGATAATGGAATGAATGTGCATTGGAATCAATCTACAGCTTTAGATTTTTATATTTACAGAATTATTATATCGACAGATGCGAATAGTGTAAATAATTATTATATAACCCCATCTTTAAGCAGCAGAACAGAGACGAAAGTGTTTGATATTTTTTCTAAGACTCAATTGGATACTGTTTTAACTGATCTAACTTTCTCTAACACTTTATATTATGCAAAAGTTTATGAAGAGGATACTCAAAATTTTGTTAACCAGGGATCTGATCGTTCTGATCTTTCGACATCTTTTAATGTTACTTCACAGACAACTCCATTCGTTCAAGATTTTGAAGGATCGTACAATTGGGTTGCTGATCTTCCATGGGCAGTAACAACTGACGATGCCGGAGATCCCAACCATAGCCCGACACATGCTTATGAAGACAGTCCGCAAGGAAACTATGATGTAAATGCTGACCGCAGATTAACATTGCAAATTGGTCTATCCGGTGTTCAAAGACCTGCACTTAAATTCAATCATAAATACTCCTTTGAAAACGGACCTGATTTTGGTTCAGTTGAAATATCCAGTGACAATGTTAATTGGACAAATCTGAATGGATTCACTGGAAATAACGGAGGAGAATGGGAATCAAGGCAATTTGATGTTGGAGTGCTTAAACAGCAATCAATAGGATATATAAGATTCAGAACCACCTCAAATGGAGCTAACCAGCAGGATGGTTGGCATCTGGATGATGTTGAAATTTTTAACAACACAAAAACACAGTCATTTCCATTTTTTGATGACATGGAAGTTGATACCTTTTCACAAAACCATTGGGTTGCAGGAGGGTTTGATCTTAAAATTAGCTAATGCACACAGCGGTGCACAAATATGGTCATTAAAACCTTCCGGTGGAAGTTATAATTATCTAACGTTAGCTGGTAAGATGAATTTATCCTCAGCTGCCAATCCATATCTGTCATTTTGGATTAAAAAATCTGACGGCGGAACAGGAGCTTTAAGCATTGAAGCATCCAATGACGCCGGTTTAACCTGGACAGTATTGTCTCAACCAAGTTTTAGTGGGACACAATATGTTTGGTTCGAAACATCTTTAAGTAATTTCCGTCAGGCTAATGTACTGATTAGAATTGGTTGTTATGCACCTTACGGTAACTCTTATTATATTGATGATGTGCTCATTGATAACGCTCCAACTCCCAAAGCACTAACATTGCTTACCCCAACAAATAACGGAATGAAAGTTAGATGGGGAATATCAACTGCACCGGATTTTGGTAGTTACAGAGTTGTACTTTCCAATGATCAGAATCAAGTAAATAATTATTTTAATGCTACAGCGTTAAGTAGTCGCACAGAGATAAGAGTTTTTGATATTTTTGAGCAAGCAACTATCGAGACTACACTTACCGATCTGGCGTTTACAAATACTATTTATTATGCCAAAATTTATGAAAAAGATACTCAAGAACTTATAAACCAAGGATCAGATAGGGCGGATCTTTCAACTTCATTTAACGTAATCTCACAAACTGCACCATTTATTCAGGATTTTGAAAATACTTTTGGCTGGGCATCGGATTTACCATGGGCAGTAACCACTGATGATGCCGGCGATCCAGGACATAGTGCTACGCATGCGATGGAAGATAGTCCGAGTAGTAATTATCCAGAAAATGCTGACCGAAGATTAATAGTGCAGGTCAATACTTTAGCTGTACCAAGACCTGTTTTAAGATTTAACAGTAAGTATTCGTTTGAAAACGGTGCAGATTTTGGAGTAGTAGAATATTCAGTTGACAATGTAAACTGGAGTACCATTACCGGAATTACTGGTAATACAAGCACACTTTGGGAAACCAAAGAGTTTGATATTGCACCAATTAAATTGTTAAATGCAGCATATGTAAGATTTAAAACAGTCTCAAATGGCGGTACCAATTTAGATGGATGGCATCTTGATGACGTTGAAATTTATAATAATACAAAAGTGCTTGATTTACCAATTTTTGATGATGCCGAGACCGATACTACTTCTAAAAAATATTGGATTGCCGGTCAGTATAGTATAAAATCAGCGAATGCTTATAGTGGTTTGCAGGTTTGGGCTCTTCCACCTTCTGGCGGTGCATATAACTATCTCACTTTATCAGGTACTCTTAATCTTACAAATGCGCCAAATCCTTTTCTCTCATTCTGGATTAAAAAAGCTGATGGAGGTACCGGTGCACTGAGTATAGAAGCCTCAAATAATGCGGGATTAACTTGGACAGTAATAGCCCAGCCGAGTTTTAGTGGTGCTAATTATGTGAATTATCTCTACTCACTATCCAACTACAGACAAAATAATTTTCTTCTTAGGATAGGTTCATACTCACCATATGGAAATACATATTTGTTAGATGATATAACTATTGCTGACTCTACGGGTTGGTCAGGTATAGAGGATTTGGCAGGTATCACGCCAGAAAATTTTGTTTTGAGTCAAAACTATCCTAATCCGTTCAATCCCAGCACAACGATAAGATATGCACTTCCAACCGAGAGCAAAGTTGTAATTTCAATTTACAATTTACTCGGGGAAGAGATTGCAACTTTAGTAAACGATGTACAATCATCAGGCTACCACGAAGTAGTTTTTAACGCAACAGAATTATCTTCCGGTGTTTACCTTTACAGGATAAATGCTGTTTCTTCAACAGGCTCAAAAGATTTTAACAGTACTAAAAAATTAATTCTGTTAAAGTAATTTTCATTGATAAACATTCCAGATGACCGTCTTAAGTACGGTCATCTGTTTTATTCAATGTAATTAGTTTCACATTTCTTACAGGTTAAGTTCAATTTTTAGCCTTAGCGAAGTTGAAGGAGCTATTGTTTTATTGAAAGAATTTGATGAAATCAATAATGAAGTAGCCACATTAGTTAACGAAGAAAAACCAGCAGGAAGTTATGTAGTAGATTTTAATGCTTCGCAATTATCATCAGGAATTTATTTCTACAAACTTCAAGCAGGAAGTTTTGTAGAGACAAAGCAAATGATGTTGCTTCGTTAAAAACTTAATCAACAACAAAACACAATTCTAATAACAATTAATCTTAAGGAGTAAGAAATGAAAACTCAATTTTCAATTTTGGTGGTAAGCTTATCTTTCTTTTGTTCTTTAACCTATGCCCAATGGGTGCAGACCAGCTTGACAAGTAGTAGGGTTAATACTATTCTTGAAAGCAACACTAATCTATTTGTTGGTACCCATCTTGATGGCATATATATTTCAACCGACAATGGATTAAACTGGAGTGCAGTTAATAACGGCTTAACGACTTCTCGTGTTCAAACTCTTGCTGTCTCCGGCACAAATCTATTTGCCGGGACTTATGGCGGTGGTGTTTTTCGTTCCACCGATAATGGCGCAAGCTGGAATACCTCCAATAACGGAGTAACGAATCCATACGTTCTTGCTTTCGCAGTCAGCGACACTAACATCTTTGCTGCTGCAGAGGCTGCCACTGTTTTCCGTTCAACCAACAACGGTTCAAACTGGAGTTTAGCTAATAATGGAATTCCAAGCACTAACATTTTTTCTCTTGCTGTTAGCGGCACAAATATATTTGCAGGAACCAATGGCGGCGGCGTATATATTTCAACCAACAATGGCTTAAACTGGAGTGCAGCTAATAATGGTTTAACAAACACATTTATTTATTCTCTTGCTGTGAGTGGTACCAACCTCTTTGCCGGAACTTATGGCGGCGGTGTATTTCGTTCTACCGATAATGGCTCAAACTGGACTGCGGCAAATAATGGCGGCTTGACGGGTGCTATCGTTCGTTCTTTTGCTGTCGTAGGCACGAATCTATTTGCCGGAGCCAGTAGCGGTGTAGGGGTATTTCATTCAACCGACAATGGCTTAAGCTGGAATTCAATTAGTACTGGATTACCAGTAACAAATGTTCTTTCTCTTTCAGTAAAAGGTGATAATCTCTTTGCCGCAACTGAAAGCATTGGTTTGTGGAAGCGTCCGTTATCTGAAATTATTACATCTGTGGGTAATCCCCAGATCGATTTGCCAACATATTTCAAACTTGATCAGAATTATCCAAACCCGTTCAATCCAACTACCAGTATCCAGTATCAAGTATCCAGCATCTCGCAGGTTACTTTAAAAGTGTATGATGTTCTTGGCAATGAAGTTGCTACTTTAGTAAATGAAGAAAAACCAGCAGGAAGTTATGAAATTGAATTCGATGCAGCGGAACTTGTGACTGGAATGTATTTGTATCGTTTACAAGCAGGTGCATTCGTTGAAACTAAAAAAATGTTACTTCTAAAATAATTGTTTGAAAAATAAATGAACGATGACTACGAAAAGTTAAAAAAAAGAGAGAAGCGGCTTACAATAATTATAAACGCTACTATTGTATTTGTAGCTATTTCCGTCATTATAATATTGTTTAGTCTATTCAGGTGATCAAAACAAAGTTATAGTAAAGTTTTAAACTAAATAATAAAAGCGATTTTGGCATTAAATATTCAAGATTCTTATATGTCCAAAAACATTTACGGATGCAATAAAAGTAAAGTTAGATAACATTTGTTCACAATTATTTATTTATTAATAACTACACAATTATTGATTTTATAAAAATATCAAATAAAATATTTATGAAATTATAATACTCCATTTGCATATTCACAATTTTGGTCCGTAAAGGAGGCAGAGCCCGGGTTTGAAATCCTCGTATTTAAAGCCCGGGTAATCTTTTTAATTATCTTAACCATTATTCCAATAAGAGCATAGCTATATTTGTTTTGGAAATAAATATTAACTTAAGATACTTTTATTGGATTAAAATAAATGTACGAGTATCAAAAAAATAATACTTTCTTTGCACAGGTTCCTGGAATGATGGAAGAAATCTGTGAAGGGGAACTAATCGAATTAGGCGCAAAAAATACAAAAGTAGCTTATCGTGGAATTTATTTTGAGGCCGATCATTCAACACTTTATAGAATAAATTATACTGCCAGAACAATATCACGTGTATTAGCCCCGTTAAAATCTTTTTATTGCAACAATTCACACGCAATAATGAAAACCGCAGAACAAGTTGAGTGGGAAAAGATTTTTTCAGTTGATCAGACCTTTTCAATAACTTCATCAGTTTCTAAAAGTACAATAAATAATTCACTTTATGCTTCACAGGTTCTGAAAGACGGAATTGCTGATTACTTTCGTGCAAAGTTTGGTAAAAGACCGAATGTTGATACAGTTACTCCTGATGTTAGATTTAATTTATTTATCGAAAAAGATAGAGCTGTTTTAAGTCTGGATACTTCTGGTGAATCATTGCATAAAAGAGGTTATCGTTTGCTTGCAGGTGAAGCACCAATGCAGGAAACTCTTGCTGCTGCAATAATTAGATTGAGTAAATGGGATGGAGAAAAACATTTAATGGATTGCATGTGCGGCTCCGGAACAATTATTTGCGAGGCACTAATGCATTACTGTAGAATTCCCGCTCAGAAGCTAAGAAAGAATTTTGGTTTTTTTTATTTACCGGATTTTAATAAAGCGCTGTGGAAAAAAATAAAAGATGAATCTGACAGCAAAATGAGGACCTTACCAAAGGGAATTATTAGTGGATGTGATAAATCACAAATTGCTTTAAAAGTTGCAAAAGATAATTTATCAAGACTGCCGTATTCAGAATCAATAATTTTATCAGCACATCCTTTTCAGCATATGCAACAGTTTGAGGATGGAGTTCTTATTACAAATCCACCTTATGGGATAAGACTTGGTGAACGTACCGAAGTCGAAAACTTATATAAAGAACTTGGCGATTTTATTAAAACAAAATGTAAAGGTACTTCTGCATTTATTTATACCGGTGATCCCTCTTTAAGAAAATTCATTGGATTAAAAACTTCCAGGCGGATTCCTCTAGTTAATGGAAAATTGGAAGGGGTGCTATTGCAAATAGATAGCTATGAAGGAAGCAGAAAGAAAAAATATCAAACAGACTGATTGTTTGTATTGTGTAAATTTATTTTTCTCTTAGTTTTTCATCCCTCTTAACAGTTGGAACAAAATCATTTGGTCTTCCCAGTTTTTGTAAACCAAGTAATTCACGTGCGCGGTCAAGAGCATCATCAATATTTCCATGGATATTTTCTAATCCGAACAAATCAAAAATTCCAGCTTGAGTCATCGCGTAGAGAGGTTGAGTATGAACACCGGAAAGAATTAAGTATGTTTTTTGTTTTTTTGCGTCGTTATGGAACTCTTTTAAAGTCTGTAAGCCGGTTGCATCGATCGCTGGAACGTTTCGCATCCGAATAATTCTAACTTTCGGCGGTTTTTCTATAACAAGCATTTGATCTTTAAATTTCTTTGCCGCGCCAAAGAAAAATGGACCATTGATTTCAAATACTTCTACATCCATAGGAATTTGTTTTTTATCAATAGCATTGGGGTCAGGCTGCTCTTCTTCATCCTCTAATTCTCGTGTAATGACACTTACGTTAGAAACTTCTCCCATACGTTTCATAAATAAAAGAACTGAAAGCACCATACCTATTTCAATCGCAATAGTTAAATCAAAAATAACGGTTAATAAAAATGTTGTAAGCAGAACTGTAATATCGCTCTTTGGACTTTTTAATAACGATTTAAATGCATGCCACTCGCTCATATTATAAGCAACTATTATAAGAATGGAAGCCAATGTTGCCATAGGAATGAGTTTCGCATAGCTTCCGAAGAAAAGCATAATAAGTAAAAGGGTAATTGAATGGATGATTCCCGCGACAGGTGTTCTTCCTCCGTTTTTAATATTAGTTGCTGTCCTTGCAATTGCGCCCGTAGCAGGAATGCCACCAAATAGAGGGGTAATAATGTTAGCTAATCCCTGAGCGATTAATTCCATATTACTTCTATGTTTGCCGCCAATCATTCCATCAGCAACAACCGCGGAAAGTAATGATTCAATAGCTGCGAGTATCGCAATGGTAGTTGCCGGACCGATTAGATTTTTAATAATTGTAAAATTAATTTCATAAAAGTTGGGTGATGGTAGCTCAGAAGGTATCTCACCAAACCTACTGCCGATAGTGTCGACTGGAAGTTTGAACACTAATACAATAATAGTTGTAATAATTATAGCTATGAGTGAACCTGGAATTCTATGGGTAACCTTTGGCCAGAAAATCATTATTAACAGTGCAAGTATTGCAATGCCAAACACATTATAATTTATGGTTGAAAAAGTTTCAAAGTAAGCCATCCATTTTTCATGAAACTCTGAAGGTACTATATGAATCTGCAATCCAAAAAAATCCTTTATTTGTGTAGAAAAGATTAACAAAGCAATACCACTTGTAAATCCAACAACCACGGGATAAGGAATAAATTTTATCATTGAACCGAACTTAACCAATCCCATAATAACTAAAATAATACCTGCCATAATCGTGGCAATTGCAAGTCCGGTTGTTCCATATTGTTGAACAATTCCATAAACGATTATGATAAAGGCACCGGTTGGTCCGCCGATTTGAACACGGCTTCCGCCAAAAAATGAAATAATAAATCCGGCGATTATCGCGGTAATAATCCCTTTTTCAGGAGTAACACCCGAGGCGATCCCAAAAGCAATTGCAAGTGGTAGTGCAACTATACCGACGATTACTCCTGCAGTAGCATCATCAATAAATTGTTGCTTGTTATAATTTTTAAGAGTAGTAAAGAGTTTGGGTTTAATGATCGGCAAACTTTAACCTTAAAATTAAACTATGAAAATCTACATACGAAAGAAGCCCGCTAAAGTTTAAGCGAGCTCTTGTAAGTACACCCGCAGGGATTCGAACCCCGAACCTTCTGATCCGTAGTCAGATGCTCTATCCAATTAAGCTACGGGTGCATTGAAAAATTATGTTGTAAACTTAATATAATTACTGAGTTTAATCAATCCGTAATTACCAGTTTATTAGCTGTCCCATAAATAATCTAAATACTTAATGGATAATATCAAGGTCTTCGTAAAAACATTCGTTTTAAGAAAAAAGAATTGCTTGTATAATTTCTATCGCTTTGGTTCCAAAATTAATAAGTCAAAAAAACAGTTCATCCGAAAAAATATTTTTAATCCGTCTATCATTCATTCATACCTTCGATTAAATTTTGCTCTCATCCAGTTAAAGCATTTCATATAATTGTCTGCAAACAAACTGGAATTAGGACTATGAAAAACATTTTATCACTCATTCTATTATTATTACTTGCATTAAATACTGCATTTCCTTCTGGTGATAATACCTCCAATAAACAAATTGTTGCTGTTAGAGCGACCGAACAAATTGTAATTGATGGTAAGTTAACAGAACAAATTTGGCAGCGTGCCGGTAATGTTGAACTAAAACAAGAAGAACCCGAGCAGGGGTCGAATCCTTCTCAAAGATCCGAATTCTGGGTAGCCTACGATGATGAAGCAATTTATTTTGCAGCTAAATATTACGATAGCAACCCGGATTCTATTATGGCACGGCTTGTAAGAAGAGATTTTATTTGGGGTGATCCTTCTGATGGATGTGTTTTGTACCTTGACTCTTACCGCGATAAAAGAAGCGGATATTTTTTCTATGTTTCTGCCGCTGGTGCTCTTGCGGATGGTTTGATTGAAAATGATGTGAAACAGCCTAATGATTTATCGTGGGATGCTGTTTGGGAAGGTGTTCCTTACATCGATGATGAAGGATGGTCGATTGAGATGAAAATCCCTTATTCGCAGCTCAGGTTTAATGAGGGAGAATCGCAAGTTTGGGGAATTAATGTTGAACGCTTTATCAGTCGCAGGTTTGAAACAGATATGCTTGCTTATACACCAAGAAACGAGAGCGGCTTTACATCACGATTTCCTTACCTTGTTGGTATCGAAGGGATTACACCGCCTGCAAGAATTGAAGTATTACCCTATGTAACAGGACGAGCCGAATATATTGAAGGTGATCCGGGTGATCCATTTAACTCAGGTGAAAAATATCCAATAGGCATTGGTTTGGATGTTAGAGCCGGGCTTGGAAGCAGTCTTACTCTAAATGGAACTATAAATCCTGATTTTGGCCAGGTTGAACTTGATCCGGCAATTGTAAATCTATCTGATGTAGAATATTCGTTCACAGAGAAGCGCCCATTCTTTACAGAAGGAGTAAGTATCTTTCGCTTTGGGCGTGGAGGAACAAATAATAATGTTTCATTTAACTGGCCTGGGATAAATATTTTTTACAGCAGAAGAATAGGCAGAGCACCACAAGGCGGTGTACCTGCTAATGATTTTGCAGACATTCCAAACGGTACTCATATTTTAGGTGCTGCAAAAATCTCAGGACAGGTTTATGATTCTTGGAAAATCGGGACAATCCATGCGTTTACCAAGCGGGAATTTGCGGATATTGACATTGGTGGACTGCGTTCAGAGTATGAAGTTGAGCCATCAACTTACTACGGAATTTTCAGGGCGCAAAGAGATTTTAACTCTGGTAAACAGGGTATTGGCTTTCTTTCAACATTTACAAATCGTTTCTTTAAAGATCAATCTCTACAAAGTGCAATAAATAAAAATGCATTTGTATTCGCAACAGATGGCTGGACTTTTTTGGATGAAGAAAATACGTATGTGCTAACTGGCTGGGCTGCAATGTCCACTGTAAGCGGAAATCAACAAAGAATGATTGCTCTTCAACGAAGTGCCTTACATTATTTTCAACGTCCCGATGCAAGTCATATCTCTGTTGATAGTTCTGCAATATCTTTAACCGGCTACAGTGGGCGTCTAATGCTAAACAAAAACCGGGGACAGTGGACCTTCAATACTGCAGTCGGATTAATAAGTCCGGAATTTGAAGTTAACGATTTAGGATTTGGAGCTTACAGCGATATTATCAATGCACATTTTTTTACTAATTACAGGTGGAATGTACCAACAGACTTTTATCAAAATTTAGGGATTAATGCAGCTGCATATGTGAGTTATGATTTCGGTGGTAACAGAACTTCACAGGGTTATCAATTAGGGAGCTATATTACCTTGCGTGAATATTATGGGGCTAATGCATCATTTACATACAATCCATCCACATTTAATGCACGAAGAACAAGAGGAGGACCATTAACCCTCAATCTTGAAAGTAAATCATTCGAAATTAATCTGTACACAGACAATCGTGTTTGGTGGGTTGGTAATGCAGGCTGTTATGCAAGTTTCAGTGATGCAGGTATCTCTCAATCCCTTTATACAAATTTTGAATTTAAAGCGCTTACAACTTTAACGCTTTCTGTTGGCCCACAATTTTCGAGAGATATTTCAGAAGCACAATGGGTAGGTAAATTTTCAGATATCACGGCTTCAGAAACTTATAATAACAGATACGTATTTGCATATCTCGATCAAACAACATTTGCAGCAGATTTTCGTGCAGATTGGATTATCAATCCTAAACTTAGCTTTCAGATTTATTTACAGCCATTCATAGCTTCAGCCAGGTACAGCGATTTTAAATATCTGGCAAAATCCAAATCATATGATTTTGTAAAATATGGTGAGAATGGTTCGACAATTGAGCAAACGATTTCTGCAGATGGAAATATTTCTTTTACTCTCGATCCTGATGGAAACGGACCTTCCGAATCAAGAACCATTAATAATCCTGACTTCAATTATATTTCCCTGCGCGGTAATGCAGTATTGCGGTGGGAATATTTACCAGGCTCTACTCTTTATTTAGTTTGGACTCAAAGCAGGGAAGACATCGATTCCAATGGAGATTTCCTTTTTGGGCGATCGATGAATAAACTTTTTGGAATAAGACCTGATAATATATTCATGCTGAAATTAAGTTACTGGTTATAATAGCAGAGGGGCAGCTTCACTTACCTGAAGCACTGGCAAAATGTTTAGAATTTATTTTAGGATTTATAGCTGATTTCTTCATCAGTCCACTATTCCGGCAATTGGCCGCGAGATAAATCCAAATACTATTTATCAATAAAAACCCCAACCTATTTTATTAAGTTGGGGTAATTCAAATGGAAATGAATCTGTCTTATTAAAATCTACTCTTAGCGAGGCCTTTTACCGGCCCTAATATCAACGCACGCTTTACAAAGTTTTTTATTACCCTTTCCTGAAACTTTGTTCCCTTTTGTAATGGCAACACCAGAGGCACAGATTCCATATATATGATATACCTCTCCAGTCTTGGAATGATATGGGGAAATTTGTTTTGGCATAACTGCTTCTCCTTAAATTGTAATTAATAAAAAATTAGATGCTCCTATTCAAGATACAACATCTTCTTAGTTTCAACAAATCAAGTAGTGTGTATTCCATAAAAAAATATTTCGCTTGGTAGTCCACCTAGGGTGGAGACGCATCCCAGTTTTGGTTAAAAAATTCTCAATTTTTATAACAATCAAAATCACAACAGAAGTCTTTCTAGGCGAGATATTATATCAATACAACTTTATCAATGTTTTGATTAATTAACAGAGCCGCATAAAGCGGCTCTGTTAATAATATGAGTACTAAGGATGTTATTTCATTAACATCATTTTTCTAACACTTGTAAATTGTACAGTTTCAATCTTGTACAAATACATTCCACTTGGAAGTGAAGATGCATCAAATGTAACGTTATATGAACCGGCAGTCATATTTTCATTCTTAAGCACCTGAACTACTTCGCCAAGTAAGTTGTAAACAGCTAACTTAACAAATGTTGGTTCAGCAAGTGAAAAGTTTATACTGGTCGATGGGTTAAATGGGTTAGGATAATTCTGATTCAAAGCAAAATCTAATGGAGCAATAAATGGAACATCAACGAATATTTCATTGCTATATTCGTAGGCACCATTGAAATCAACCTGTTTTAGTCTGTAGTAATAACTTCCTTCAAGAACACCAGCATCAGTGAATGAATACTGTTGTCTTTCGGTAGTTGTACCATTACCTTGAACTTGACCAATTGTAACAAACTGACCTTCAGAACTTCTTCTTTCGATTTCGAATCCTTGATTATTAAGTTCTGTTTCAGTAGTCCAATTTAAAACAACATTTCCATTATTTACATTAGCAGTAAATGCAGATAGTTCAACAGGAACCACAGTTAAATTCTCTAATGTATAATCATCAAAATACATCTCATCATTAGCAGTGGCACCAAAGAAATCATTTGCATCTAAAGTTAATGGAACTACTGTCGTATATGCCCCGAGAGTATACTGTTGGCTTTGAACCATAACGCCATTAAAATAGAATTGACCAAGGTCATTATCAAGATCAACAACATGTTCAACCAAATTCCATTGTCCTGCAGTCCAGCTAAAAGTTGCGGGAACAGGGCCGTTTGGATTAACTCTTCCAGCACCGCCAGCATCAAAATAGACTTCTAATGCCCAATTACTTGTAGCACCAGCAAATGTAGCTAATGTATTAAAGTAACCTGCTTTGGTAGCCGGGATATAAACTTGGAAACTAATTTTATATTTACCTGAAGTGTAAGCAGTACCGAAGTCTTTTACCAAGTCATCATTTTGAAGTATTTTAGCTGAATTTGGACTGCTGAATGAAAATGTATTTGATACTAATGCGTCCTCAGGCCCGCAAGGAGCATTACTCCAGGTTGTCCATACTGTTGGGTTTGAACATGCTACGAAGTTTCCAGCCGTATAAGAATCAAAATTCTCAAAGAAAACAGGAGGGGGAGGTGCCATATCGTACAATGCGTAATTATCAAAATACATCTCATCATTAGCAGTAGCACCAAAGAAATCATTTGCATCCAATGTTAGTGGACAGCCGGCACCATTGGCTCCTAATGTCCATTGCCAGGTATGAACAAGTGTACCATTAATAGTCATCTGTGACTGATTAGCATCCAAATCTACTACGTGTTCAACTAAAAACCAGGTTGCAACCGGCCAAGTAAATGTAACTGCTGTAGCAGAACCGCCATTTAATCTACCAGCTCCACCTGCATCAAAATAGCATTCCATTCCCCAACTACTCGTACCACCGGCAAACGTAGCTAATGTATTAAAGTAACCGGCTTTTGTTGCTGGAATGTAAACCTGGAAGCTAATTTTGTACTTACCAGAAGTGTAAGCAGGACCGAAGTCTTTTACCAAGTCATCATTTTGAATTATCTTAGCTGAATTGGAAACACTGTATGAATATGTACTAGATACAACTGCATCCTCTGGTCCGCAAGGCGCATTACTCCAGGTTGTCCAAACTGTTGGGTTTGAACATGCCACAAAGTTTCCTGCAGTATATGAGTCAAAGTTATCAAAAAACAACTGCGTTTGAGAATAACTTTGTGTGGAAAGGGTGATTGAAAACAAAAGAGCAAAAAGAAAAGTACTAAGTTTATACATAACCACTCCATTAAGTTAGTTGATATTTGGTTGATTTAAGTAGATCGAAATAGCTATTTAAAAATAAACTTTAAAAATGTTCAACTTTCAATGATATATTAACAATTTTAAAATTAAACGTCAACTTATGTAAAGAATTATTTTCTTGCTCCATGAATAAATCCTCTATATGGCAATGAATGCTGAACTGTTATGAAAGCTTGAGGATCGATTGATTCAACTGATTTTATTATCTTTTTCTGGTGTTTTCTTGGCACAATAACAAGTATGATTGAGACATTGCCTGAAGCACCGTATGCCGGAAGAACAGTTACCCCATATTTCTCATTCCTTAATGCCTCTGTAATCTTTTCACTATCGAACCTGGAAATAATATTAAGCTGTGCAAATCCTAATCCAATTTTTTGTTCGATAGTAATCCCCAGTATGTTACCGATTCCAAAGCCAATTGCGTATCCAAAAAGATTTTGAATTTGGTCAAGGTTCTGAAAAATATATCGTATCGCAAAAACCCAGATAAGAACTTCAACCATTCCTGCCAGACCGGCGAAGTATTTTTTACCCTGGACAACAAGAATTGTTCTGATTGTACCTATGGAGACATCACAAATTCTCATTAACATTATTATAATTGCACCCAAAATGGATTCAAGCATTTAGAACCTTAACTTATTATTTGTTATGTAGAATTACTTACACTTATTATTTTATCTTTGCTTTATCAATTTATAAAATAAATAAATAAATGTTCAGGATTCAAAGAGAAGAATTAATTGATGAATTAACTAAAAAGGGAATTTCTGACTTAGCAGTAATTAAAGCTATTGGTAATGTTCCGAGAGAGAAATTCATTCCTAAGACAATTCAGCATTTTGCTTATAAAGATGTTGCTTTACCCATTGGGTTTGACCAAACAATATCGCAACCATATACTGTTGCGTATATGACTCAATTACTGAATATAAATCGGAGTGGGATGAAAATTCTTGAAATTGGGACAGGATCGGGTTATCAAGCTGCAATATTAAATGAAATGGGTTGTGATGTTTATAGCATCGAAAGAAATCTTGATTTGCATAACCGCACAGCTAAACTCTTTGATAAAATTGGAATTAGAGTTCATGCCAAATATGGTGACGGCACAATCGGTTGGTCAGAGTTTGCACCATTTGATGGAATAATAGTTACTGCCGGTTCACCTTCAGTTCCTCAGAAATTAAAAGATCAACTTTCAATCGGAGGAATAATGGTTATTCCTGTTGGTGATAGGATATCACAAAAGCTTTATAGACTGACCAAGACTTCCGAGAACGATTTTGATTCAGAAATCATCCCTGAGTTTACTTTTGTTCCATTAATCGGAAGAGAAGGTTGGAAGAAGTAATTGTAATTGTCGGACCAACGTGTTCCGGCAAAACAAAACTAAGTTTGGAGATTGCCGAATGTATAAATTCATCAATTATTTCGGCAGATAGCAGACAGGTTTATAAACTTTTAAATATTGGAACTGCGAAACCTTCACAATCAGATTTAGAAAAGGTCAAACATCATTTTATTAATGAGTTAGATCCAAAAGATGATTTTAATGTGAGTGTCTTTGCTTCAAGGGCAAGCGATATTATTTCAAACTTTATAGATAAAAATACTTTGCCTATAATCGTCGGCGGTTCAGGCCTATATATTAAGGCTTTAATTGATGGCATAACAGAATCAGCAGATACCAATAAAGAGATTAGGATGGAACTTTTAGAGCTTCGCCAACAATATGGAAATATTTATCTATATAATGAACTTAATAAAGTTGATGAAGTTAGTGCGATCAAAATGCTTCCACAAAACTGGAAACGTGTAATGAGAGCTTTAGAAGTATATCGGTTAACGGGAAAACCAATTTGGCAGCATCATCAAATTTCTGAAAAAAAAAATAAATTTAATTTCAGACAGATTGGTTTGATGTGGGATAGAAAACAGCTTTATCAAAATATTGAAAATCGTGTTGATGAAATGATGGAAACAGGTCTTGTTGATGAAGTAAAATCAATACTTAATAAAGGCTATAGTAGAACGTTAAACTCATTAAATACTGTTGGTTACAAAGAAATAATTCAATACTTGGATAATGAAATTTCTTTAGATCGTGCTATCGATCTGATTAAAAGAAATACAAGACGATATGCTAAACGACAAATGACATGGTTTAATGCCGATTTAAGGATTGAGTGGTATCAAATAAATCAGGTGGCAGATCTGAATGATCTTAGTGAGAAAATAATTAAAACAATTAAAAAATAATTTTCATTTTTTTTCTGCATTATTGATACTTAGTTATTCAATATATTACATTAGTATCAGTACTATTTTAATTTTAGGGATGATGGGATAACAAAAGTACGTTGATCTGATTTTCTTGAGAAATATTTTAAATTTTTTTAAAACTATTTATGGAGAAAGAAATGATCGGAATTGTTGGTTATGGTTCATACCTTCCTCGTTACCGCATAAAAGTTGAAAACATCGCTAAAGAATGGGGCTCAGATCCTGAAGTAATTAAACGCGGTTTACAGTTGTATGAAAAAACTGTCCCCGGACTTGATGAAGACACAATCACCATTTCAATTGAAGCAGCAAGAAATGCTTTAAAGCGAGCAGGAATAAATCCACAGGAAATTGGTGCAGTTTATATCGGATCTGAATCTCATCCTTACGCAGTTAAACCTTCTGCCACAATTTTAATTGATGCACTGGGAATCGGTCCACACGTTCACGTTGCAAGCTATGAGTTTGCATGCAAAGCCGGAACAGAAGCAATGTATGTTGCATACAGTTTGGTGAAAGCAGATGAAATGAAATACGCAATGGGCATTGGTGCAGATACATCACAAGGAGCGCCTGGTGATGCACTTGAATATTCTGCTTCAGCTGGCGGTGCAGCATTTATTATGGGAAAAGAAAATGTTGTTGCAGAGATTTTGTTCACGAATTCTTACACTTCGGATTCACCTGATTTCTGGAGAAGGGAACACGAGTTTTATCCAAGGCACGCTGGCAGGTTTACGGGTGAACCGGCTTATTTCAAACATCTCGTAAGTGCCGGCAAAGCTCTTCTTGAAAAATCTAAAATGAAACCTTCAGATTTTAAATATTGTGTTTTTCATATGCCTAATGGAAAATTTCCGCAGATGGCCGCAAAGCAATTAGGATTTACAAAAGAGCAGATGGAAGTTGGTTGGATAGTTCCCTGGATGGGTAATACTTATTCCGGTTCATCACCAACTGGATTAGCTGCAATACTTGATGTTGCTTCTCCCGGTGATTTGATATTTATGGTTTCATTTGGTTCGGGTGCTGGCAGTGACGGATTTATTTATCGAGTAACTGATAAAATAAAAGATGTGCAGAATAAAGCACCTAAGTTGAGAGATCAGCTTGATAAAGATAAAATCTATCTCGATTACGGACAGTACGCCAAGTTTCGTGGCAAAATTATTTTGAACGAGTAGTTTACTGTCATTGCGATCCCGACGAAGTCGGGAGAAGCAATCTGTTGTTGATAATTGAGATTGCTTCGTCGCTTCGCTCCTCGCAATGACACATTAAAAATAAAAAAGGAAATTAATTATGAGAGACGTAGCAGTAATTGGAATAGGGATGACACAGTTCGGTGAACTGTGGGGAAAATCCATCAAGGATATTTTTGTTGAAGCTGCAACTAAAGCAATCAAGAATGCCGGAGTTGATCACATCGATTCAATGTATGTTGGTTCAATGAGCAGCGGATTGTTTGTCGGTCAGGAACATCTCGGTGCTATACTTGCAGATTATCTTGGACAAACTCCAATCCCGGCAACAAGAGTTGAATCAGCTTGTGCATCCGGTGGTGCAGCTTTTCGTGCTGCATATTTTGAAGTTGCATCCGGTGCAAGTGATATTGTTCTTGCCGGCGGAGTTGAGAAAATGACCGACGGCGCAGATGTTACAGATGCACTTGCAACTGCAGCCGATCAGGAATATGAAGTTTACCAGGGAGTAACATTTCCTGGTTTGTATGCGATGATTGCAAATGCTCATATGAATCAATACGGAACTACAAGAGAACAACTTGCGGCAATTGCAGTAAAGAATCATCGCAACGGTGCGAACAATCCGAATGCACAATTCAGAAATCCGGTAACTTTAGAACAAGTAATGAATTCAACTCTCGTTGCTGATCCATTAAGATTGTTAGATTGCTCACCGGTGAGTGACGGTGGTGCAGCAGTAATTCTTTGTTCGTTGGATATTGCAAAGAAGTTCACAGATACAATCATCAAAGTTAAAGGAACAGCGCAGGCATCTGATACAATTGCATTACATTCACGAAAAAGTTTAACGACATTAAACTCAGTTGTAACTGCTGCACAAAAAGCTTACAAGATGGCAGGAGTAACTCCAAAGGACATCAACTTTGCTGAAGTTCACGATTGCTTTACAATTGCTGAAGCAGTTGTTTATGAAGATCTCGGCTTCTGTGAAAAAGGATGCGGTGGTCCTGCGGCAGAAGAAGGCCGTACAGCAATTGATGGTAAGACTCCTTTAAACACAAGCGGCGGATTGAAATCCAAAGGTCATCCTGTTGGTGCAACAGGCATAGCACAAATAATTGAATTATACGAACAGCTTACCGGACAAGCAGGAAAGCGGCAGGTTAAAAATGCACATATCGGCTTAGCTCAGAATATGGGTGGTTCCGGTGCAAGCTGTGTAATAAATATATCTGGAGGCAAAATGATTAGTCCAAGATATCATCGAGAAATTCCTCAACGTTATCGTTTGGAAGCAGGGAAGTGCAAGAAATGCGGCGAAGTGAGTTTTCCACCACGGCTTGTTTGTCCAAACTGCAAGTCGCAGGAGTTCGAAACTGTAAGATTAAATGATGAAGGAAAGCTTGTAACATTTACAATCATCAGAGTTGCATCAGATAAATTTTTTGGAACAACTCCGTTTGCAGTTGGTATTGTTGAACTTAATGACAATGTAAAAGTAACAACACAAATTGCAGATGTAAACTTTGATCAACTGAAGATAGGGCAAAAAGTAAAACTGGTTTTCAGGAAAATACAGGATGAAGGAAAATCTGGTTTGCATTGTTATGGGTATAAAGCAGTGTTGATATAGTGAGTCTAATGAAACCGATATTATAACCGATTGTATTTTTTAATAGTTATCTGTAATGATTATTACAAGTGATAGTTAGATAGGAATGAAATGACAGATTTGCTAGTAGGTGTTATATCTGGAATTGTAGCTTCTGGAATCTTTGCTGGTTTGATTGTTCTTTACCGAAAAGGAGTCGCGTGGCTTTCTTTCCGACCTTTTCACAAAATTTGGGTACCTTTTACTAGGCAGAAAACACTCATAGTGTTAACAGGAAAACAAACCGGACATACTCTGAAGGTAAGTGCTAACGAAGCTGACGCTGCAAAGCAAATACAAGAACTTATGAAGAAGAATGGTAGGGTTGATGTTACAATCTCGGAGTCAGAGAACATAGCATTGGAAAATCAGAATATTGTTGCCCTCGGAAGTGAGAGTGTCAATGAAATTACTCGCGCGTTGCTTTCATCTCTTTTAGGATCACTAGACTATTCATACACTGCAGACAACGATCTTATTGTAAACGGTGAGCTTTTTCGAAGTGAGTACAGAAACAATATCCTCACAAAAGACTACGCTCTTGTTTGTAAAGGAACTAATCCATATTCAAAAAATCATAAGTTTATTGTTTTTGCTGGTAATCATGGCATAGGAACACAAGGCGCAGTACGAGCAATTACATCACAATTGGAATCACATAATATCATAATGAAAGTAGGGACAGCAGATTTTTATGCTATAGTGGAGACTGAAATCGACAAACGATTTGGGAGGACACCTACAAGTGTTAAAGTGCGAAGATGTGGTTTGATTTCTAGCACCAAGGCACTGCCTATTCAAACACAATACCAATCACGTGATGAAAAATTGATGGCTTTCATCAGAGATTTGGGGGCGAGCGAGGAGTATATCGCACATGCTAGAACACGAGCTTATTTAGCTTTGCAAATTTCAAATGTCATTCAGTCACGAGGTACAAATGTTGATATCGACGCAGTATATTTTGGAGTGATGTTGCATGATATTGGAAGACTTAAATCAAATGCTGCAGACCACGCTTTGATAGGTGCAGAATTATTTAATACCCATAGAAAAGATTTCAAGCAACTTTTTTCATTGATGCCTGATACAATAGCTAAGATTGTGGAGTCTATTGAATGCCACATTTTGGGTGGTCTGAAAAAAGAGTGGATAGAGGCTGCAAAGCTAAACATTCCGACTAAAGATTATATACCTGAGTCACTTGAGGCAAAGATTGTTGCTTTTTGTGATCAAATTCTTCATAATCGTACACAACAACCGATAATTTTCAAAGAAGCTCCTAGTTATGATATTGAAGTATACAAGCAGTATTATGTGCTAACGACAGATATGGTGAATGCTTTATTCCTGAAAGATGAACCACCCGTTGCATCGGCTTACAACAATAACAAAAATTCAAAATGAACATTGGTTTTGCTCCCAAAAATTTTGTAAATAATGGTCCACATAACAACAACATATTTATTACGCATGTTGACCGACATTTTAAACAACTAATTTAATAATTAATTAGGTGTGCGATATCACAGATTAATATCAAAGCTAAGATCCTTGAGTTTGCAACCATCGCTAAAGAATGTCCTGAGAATTTGCAAGAAAAGTGTTTTGAATTGCTTCTCACAGATTTTCTATCACAGCAACATTCTAAGATAAAAAGAAAAAATGAAAAAGATGAAGTTGAAAAAGAAATAGAAAAACCAATTGACATAATTGAAAAACCCTCTGACAAACGACAAGAGGACATTCAAGAGCGGGATTTGCATGTAAAGGTTAAGCAAATGATGAAAAAAGAAAATTTAGCGGTTGAACAAATAAATCAAATATTTTATAAAGAGGATGGCGAGATTAAACCACTCTATGATGATTTAAAAACAACAAAAGCTGCTGAAAGTCAAATTCGTATTGCACTATTATTTGCTCTTCAGAATGCAATACAAAACGGAGATTTTCAATTTAACGGTGAGGAGGTCAGAAAAGAAACACAATCAAGAAAGTGCTTTGATGCTGCAAATTTTACTACGAATTTTAAAAATAACAAATTCCTCTTTGACAACTTTGAATCTTACGAAAGAAATAATCCTCTCATAAATCTTTCGACGGATGGCAAAACAAAGCTAGCGCAAATCATTAAAGACCTGCAATGACTTTACTTGAATCATTAAAGCAATTACACACACGGCTAACCACTTTAAAAAAGAAGTGTCAAGTATCTGTGCTAAAACCATTCTAAAAATTCAATTAGAGATGAAGCGGAACAAATTGGTTCATTTTGGTTTTCTGGTTTAGTTGACGAGTTAGAAGCAATGACTCCACTTCAAGAGCAAATACTTCAATCCTATTCAGAAAATTTTCATCGTTTAATAAAAATTAGTGCGCCAAATAATTTGAAGTCAAGCTATGATGAAGTTTTAAAAATCTTACAAAGAAATTACGTGATGACTTAATTATTCCTATTCAAATGAATCCAATTACAATAAAGAATCCTTCTCTACTCACGAAGATGTTGCTGGATTTGCCAAATCCAGAAGAAAATGCATATTTAAAGGAAGCTATAGATTGTGCTTCTAAGGAATTTTACCGCGCATCTGTTGTCCTTGGTTGGTGTGCAGCCATCGATAGAATTCACAGACTTATAGAGAAGAGAGGCTTTGCAATTTTTAATATTACTTCTTCTTCAATGGCTAGTCAAAATCAGGGTCGATTTAAAAAATTTAATGCACCACAAAATATTAGTTCATTGAGCGAGTTGAGAGAGGTCTTTGATACAGTTGTTCTGTGGATTCTTGAAGGAATGCAACTTATAGATAGTAATCAACACACTCGTCTTAAAGGCTGTTTTGATTTGCGATGTCAGTGTGCGCATCCAGGTGATGCTCCTGTTACCGAATTTAATCTTCTTTCTTTTTTCTCCGATCTTAATGAGATCATTTTCAGGAATCCAAAGTTCGATATTAAATAAATTATAAATCAGAACTAACACTCATAAAAATACTTTATTTAATCAATTTACAACCTTGTAGTTGCTTTTTTCTTTTGTGCATTTCTTAATAAATTACTAGCGAGATTTTAGTTTCCAATTCTTTCGGATTATTAACCGACCCAATCCCAATCCTTGTTTCAGAAAAAAATTTTTCAAATTTTTCAATAATTAAAAACAGTCAGGTTTTATAATGATAGCAGGACAATTAAAAAAAGCTTTCGACCAATTTCATTCATTTCCTTTATCTTTTTGGAAATCAGTTTCGGAATTGGGTGAGGTTATTGAAGTAAAGAAAGAAACAACGATCAAAAAACCGGGAGAAACGGAAAATCATTTCTATCTTATTATTAAAGGAAGTGGTGGCGTTTTACTCTGGAATAAATCCAATTTCATTTGCACTGATTTTTGCATTGAGGGAGAATTCTTCTGCGACTATCTATCTTACATAACAAGACAGCCAACACCTTATGAAGTATTGACTTTTGAAGATTCAACTCTTTTCAGAATTTCGTATTCCAATCTGACAACATTTTTAGATAAACATGAGTATGGAGATAAGCTTTGGCGATATTCTGTTCAGGCCCTGTACGTTGATAAACACCTGCAGCATATTCAGTCTTTTAGTATGACCGCTTCAGAGATTTATAGACTAATCTTAAAACACCAACCTGATCTTATTCAGCGAATTCCACAGAAATATATTGCTTCCTATCTTGGGATTACCCCCCAAAGTCTCAGCAGGATAAGAAGCGAAGTGTAAATTAATTTCTTACCATTTGTTAATTGGGATTAGAAACCGGGTGTTTAATTTAAACCTGTAAATTTTCAATTATTTGTGTGGAGGAAAGATGAATCCAAAATATTCTCCTTTAAAAAGTTCAGAAAGAATTTTACTTATTGATGTTCTGCGAGGCTTTGCAATATTCGGAATACTGATGGTAAATATGCCATTGATGTATGAACCGATGTCCCAGATGATGCTTGGAGCGAAACCGGGTTCATCTGTTGTTAATATTGCAGCAGAATCCTTTATTAAATTTTTCTTTGAAGGAAAATTCTATGTGATCTTTTCGATGCTTTTCGGATTTGGTTTCTGGGTGTTTATGAATAAAAAACAGGAAGACAGTTCAAGTATAATTCCAGTTTATAGCAGAAGGCTTTTCTTTTTACTTTTATTTGGTGTCGCACATGTAGTTTTACTTTGGGTTGGGAGATATTAATCTATTATGCACTATTAGGCTTCGTTCTTATTCTATTTAGAAAATCAAGTGATAAAAAGATTATTAAGTGGGCTGTATGGCTTGCTCTGGTTCCCACGATTCTAACTTCATTATTTATTGGCTTAATATGGTTGGGTTCGCTATACCCTGAAGCTAAATCTGCTATTGACACAGAAATGCAGCGGGGAATTGAGGAGTTGCGTCAGCTTGTTGTAAAAGTTCGTACCATATACTCAACAGGTACTTATTCGGAAACTATAAATGCCAGGCTTGAGGAATACCAGACATTCTTACCTACGATTTTATTTTTCTATCCAGTTGTTCTTGGAATGTTTTTAATTGGATTTTTAGCAGCTCGAAAAGGAATAATTACAAACTTCACAAATCATTTACAATTTTTCAGAAAATTATTCTGGTGGGGATTAGTCATTGGATTAATTGCCAGTTCATTGTATGCAATCGGATTCAGACATACTATTACGAGCATACCAAACGGATGGTCTTTATTGACTACTTCTATGCATGCTTTTGGCGGAGTCTCGTTAGGTCTTTGTTATGTTTCAGGGATAGTACTTTTAATTGCTGCTGGTAAAGGTGAGAAATTGAAAATTTATCTGGCTCCGGTTGGAAGAATGGCATTAACAAATTATCTATCACATTCAATCATTTGTTTTTTCCTGTTCTACTCTTTCGGACTTGGATTATTCGGTAAGGTAGAAGTCTGGCAAGGAATAATTCTAACCATTGGTATTTTCTTCTTACAAATAATATTCAGCGGCTGGTGGTTAAAACATTTTCAGTACGGACCCTTTGAATGGTTATGGCGGAGTCTTACTTATTGGAAAGTTCAACCATTTAGAAGGATGCAGTAATGAAACACTAATAAATTCAACTCCAGTTCTATTCGGCAATTTATATCACTCCACAATTCATCAAGAAGGATTGTGTATTAACCCTTTATCATTATTGTAATTCTTAATAAATTACCTTTGAAATTTTAGCATTTAATCCTGAACTTGTTTCAGGAACTTTGGAGATATTAATAAATAAAAAAGTGAAAACAATTAAAGATGCTGAAATAAATTCAGCATAAATGATTATGAAAGAAAAAATAAGAATAGCCTCGGGCCAAGGCTTTTGGGGAGATTTAATTGAGAAATTTACCCTGAACTTGGTTCAGGGTCTTTAGCGAAATCATTAAATAAATTATAGCAAACAATTAAAGATGCTGAAACAAGTTCAGCATAAAGAATAATTATGAAAGAGAAAATACGAATAGCGTCCGGGCAAGGATTCTGGGGCGACTTAATAGACGCACCTTTCCACCAGGTAACCAAAGGAGATATTGACTATCTCGTTATGGATTACCTTGCTGAAGTTACAATGTCAATCCTGCAAAAGCAGAAACAGAGAAATCACAATCTAGGTTACGCAACAGATTTAATCGACCTGATGAAAAAGATTCTTCCTATCACTTCCAAGAAGGGAATTAAGGTTATTACAAATGGCGGAGGTGTAAATCCTGTTGCTTGTGCAGATGCAATTCTTGAAGCTGCAATGAAACTAGATATTGGCAAGCTTGATGTTGCTGTTGTTCTAGGCGACGATATAAAAGACTGTCTGGATGAGATAATTCAAAAAGGCTGCGAGCTAAAGAATATGGAAACTGGTGAACCGATAACTCTCGTAAAAGATAAACTGCTTAGCGCAAATGTTTACTTCGGTGCCGCACCAATCGTTGAAGCATTAAAGCGTGGTGCGGATGTTGTCATTACAGGAAGAGTAACAGATACAGGTTTGACTCTTGCGCCAATGATTTATGAGTTTGGATGGGATATGAAAAATTATGATTTAATGGCTGCAGGAACTGTTGCTGGGCATATTCTCGAATGCGGAGCACAGGCTACCGGCGGTAACTTTTTAGGCGATTGGGAATCAATTGAGAACTTTACTGAGATAGGTTTTCCGATTGCAGAAGCTTATCCAAATGGCGAAGTGATTATAACCAAGCACGAAAACACCGGCGGCAAAGTTTCTTTCGATACAATTGCTGAGCAATTAGTTTATGAAATTGGAGATCCGAAGCAATATATCACTCCGGATTGTGTCGCAGATTTCACTTCGATTAAACTTGAAGAAGTTGGTAAGGACAGAGTAAGAGTTTATAATGTGAAAGGAAAACCGGAAACAGAATTTTATAAAGTTTCATGTTCATATCATTCTGGTTACAGCGCAACAGGAACATTAACATACTCCTGGCCTCAGGCTCTAACTAAAGCAAAGAAGGCTGATAGAATTCTTCGGAAGAGATTAGAGAAACTTGGATTACAGTTTGAGGAGATTCGTTCTGAGTTTGTTGGATACAATGCAACTCACGAAACACTTGCGCCATTGCTGGATGAAGATAAAATTAATGAAATTGTTTTGCGTTTCTCAGTTAGAGCACAGGACAGACAATCTGTAAATCGTTTTGGACAGGAGATTGCACCATTGATTCTCACAGGTCCACCAAGTGTAACAGGATTTGCAGGTGGTCGTCCAAAACCCAAAGATGTTGTGGCATATTGGCCTGCTTTAATGCCAAAGAAATTAGTTGAACCGAAAGTAAAAATATTGGAGCTTAAGTAATCCCTGAACTTGTTTCAGGGTCTTGGGAGATATTGATAAGCAAAATAGAGCTTACACTATAAGATACCGAAACAAGTTCGGCATTAAGGTTTATCCTGAATTCATTTCAGGAACTTTGGAGATATTCATAAACAAAATCGAGCTTACACTATAAGATGCCGAAAAAAGTTCGGCATGAATAGAAATGAAGAATTATTTCGTATACATAATGGCAAGCAAAACTAAAGTCTTATACGTTGGTATGACTGATATTTTAGCTAGAAGAGTTTTTGAACATAAAAGCGGACTTGTAGAAGGGTTTACAAAAAGATACAATGTTAATATATTGGTTTATTATGAAACTCAACATGATTTAGGAAGTGCTATAAAAAGAGAAAAGCAATTAAAGAACTGGCATAGACAGTGGAAGATTAATTTGATCGAAGAGAAGAATAAGGATTGGAAGGATTTGTATCCTGAGATTGCGGATCCTGTTAAAAAACTATATTCAGATTTATCCTGATCTTGGTTCAGGAACTTTAGAGAAATTGAAAAACAAAATAAATCCTACACTATAAGATGCCGAAACAAGTTCGGCATTAAGAGAGAGAAAATGAAAATCCAATTACGAAAAATCGCACATGGCAGAAGCGGAGATAAAGGTGATGCTGCAAACATTGGTATCATTGCTAATGATGAAAAAAGCTATAAGATAATCGAAAAGCATCTGACAGCCGAAATAGTTAAAAAACATTTCGAAGGAATTTGTTACGGCAAAGTTGAACGATATGAATTGCCAAATATCAGAGCATTAAATTTTCTGCTTCATAATACTCTTGGCGGTGGTGGAACTGTTTCATTAAAGCACGATGCTCAGGGAAAAACACTTGCTGCTGCCTTGTTAAGATTAGAACTTGAAATTTAATTGTACAGTTCATCGAAGCATAAATAAATGATTTTTAAAATTTATTATTAATTAGATTGGAGTTACTGAAATGTTTGAAGAAGAAATAAAATCTCTTAATAATTATAAAATTAGAATAAACAATTTACGGAGTTATCTTTGACGTTGATATAAAAGAATCAAAGATAGATGAACTACATAAAAAAACTGAAGCACCGGATTTTTGGAACGATCAAATGGGTGCTCAGAAAATCCTGCAAGAAATAAAAGCCTTACAAATCTGGGTTGAGCTTTGGAAATCGGTAAATAAAAAAGCTGAAAGCGTTGATGAATTTATTCAGCTTGCACAAATGGAAAATGATGAATCTTTGTATAATGAAATTAATGTTGAACTATCAACGCTGGGAGAAGCAATTGAAGAAGCTGAATTCAAAAATATGCTCAGCGGAAAAGATGATGATAAAAATTGTATTTTAACTATTCATTCTGGAGCAGGTGGAACTGAAGCGCAGGATTGGGCCGATATGCTGCTTAGAATGTATCTACGATATGGCGAACAAAATAATTTTAAAATGACTTTGCTGGACATGCTTGAAGGTGATGGAGCAGGAATTAAATCTGCAACTGTAGAAGTTTTAGGTGAGTTTGCTTATGGTTATTTGAAGGCAGAAAATGGTGTTCACCGATTGGTAAGAATTTCTCCTTTTGATTCGAATAAAAGAAGACACACATCTTTCGCCTCAGTTTTTGTTATTCCCGAAGCAGATGATACAATTGAGATTGAAATTAATCCTGCGGATCTTCGAGTCGACACATATCGTTCAGGCGGTAAGGGCGGGCAAAATGTTAACAAGGTTGAAACTGCAGTTCGTTATACTCACATTCCTACCGGAATTGTAGCTGCTTGTCAGAGTGAAAGATCGCAGGCTCAGAACCGTGTGAACGCTATGAAGTTGTTGAAGTCAAAACTTTATCAACTTGAACTGGAAAAACAAAATGCAGCACTTGATGAAGTTGAAAAAGGTAAAATGAAAATTGAATGGGGCAGCCAGATTCGCTCTTACGTTTTTCATCCATACAATATGGTTAAAGACCACAGAACCGATGAGGAAACATCCGACACTCAAGGCGTGATGGATGGAGATTTGAATAAATTTATTAAGGCATTTCTGCTAAAATTTAGTCAGAATTAAAAAGATTAAGGTTGTTATACAAGATTAAATTAAGTTGATATTCTTTTCTTTAATAAAATATCTTAGTTTTGTATAGAAAATCTTACTCATTTTTGCAGGGAAGCGTTGAAATGAAATCCTTTCTAAAGTATTTTCTCAATTTGTTAGTCTTTTCGACAATCCTGCTATTATCGCATTGTTCTCCATCAAGAGAAATTACCAAAAATGAAAACATTTCTCCCCGCAAATATTTTGAGAATCTCGAGAATTTTTCATTCAATGTGAAGGATCAAAGAAATTTTGATGCTCAGTCTATACAAAGTTACGATGGTTATAATAGTTTTTATTTTAAAACTCCAATTGCCAAGTATATACAGCAATATTTTAATCAATCTTTATTACCCGACACACTGAATCCAAATCCTAAAATTGTAAATTTATTTATTGATCAATTGAAATTTGAACAAGATAATTCACTTAAATATTCTTTTCGTTTTTCAAATCCAATCAACGATGATTCTTCTGTCCTATTTAGAGTAGCTTCAAAGTATATAGCAGAAAAAAATTCACCTCGCGAACCATTAAAAATCTTGGATAATGCATTAACAGAATGTTTAGATGCTTTTTTCAATCGCAGCAAAATTGTAGATAGTCGTTCTGTTGTTGTACAAACCAATAGCAATATTAAACAAAATGTTAGTACAACCACATCAGAAGACTCAATAATTTTAATAGATACGATCAAACAAAACAGCGATTTCAATTCTAAAACAATTTCAGAAGTAATAATTGATAAAGTTTTTGAAAAGAAAATAAATACTCAAGCTATCAGTTTTATGTACAACTTCGGAGAAAATATTGAATCTGGATTTCAGGTAGCTTACAATCGAAGAATTTCGAGCAATAATTTATTTTTTTACGGATATGGGGTCGGACTGCTCTACTATGAGATTAATAATCTAAGTGATGGATTTAAAGGATTTCTAATAAGTGCCGCATTTCCATTGTCAATAGAGTACTATTTATCTGACGGTGAATCTCGTCCTTATATTGGAGCTTCCCTTAAATTAGCATCAGGAAATGAGAAGATTGATTACGGTGGCTTTGAAAAAAATTATTTTTTCTTCGGTCCAACAATAGAGCCTTATATTGGTTTCAAATTTTCAAACTCAGTTTCGATTGATGCTGGTCCTTACGTTTTAGCATTGCTTGGTTCTAAAATGCTACCAAATGATTTTGGTGCAAGAATTAATATATATATATGGTTTAATTAGGTGGAGAATATGAATTTAAAAATCCTTGCCAGTTGTTTAATCTTAGGAATATCACTTTTTAATATTGGGTGTTCTCATAAAGAATTAACTAAATATGTTGATGACAAAGGTTGCCTTGCAACGATAGAAGGAAATTATTATAAAGGAGCTTCTTCAATAGTAGAACCACCAAATATATTTTAAAGATGCCCAAAGCTCCAAAATTATTAAAAGGTAAATTGATCTCTATTGATTCAAATGGAGTAACGTTTGATCAAGATAATGTCGGTTTTAGTGATGAAGAAGTAAGGTTTTATCCATACGATACTCTTTATGGTGTAATAGATACAACTGGTTCGCTGATTTATGGAAGTATTCCAGAGTATTATGCAGTTACGCATAAACTCGAAATTGAATTGCTCAACTTAACAACGAAAGAATATGCAAGATTAGTCCTGTCACCAAATGAACCTTTCGCTTATTGTATTAACGAAGGCAAATATAAAGTCTCAGGTATTAAATTTATTAGTAAAAATGAAGTAGAAGATATTGGTATTGATTTTCCTGAAATTACTTTCGAAGTTGCATCGGAAATAACAAATTATTTAGGCAATATTTATGTTGATTTTAAATCTGAAAACGATGAAAATGTTATGATCATACCTTGTAATAGAAATGATCAGGGTAGATCTGCGGCCCTTGGCATGTTTGGGCTGCTTGGAGCTGTTGCAAATGCAGTTGCAACAGGAATCGAGAGCTCTGGTCTGCAACATGTGATTCATATTGAAAGGGATAAGAATTTTTTGCCTGAATCGGATAAACCTGTTATAGAATTATCCTTGACAATAAAAAAACCAGAATAGAAAAAATAATTTTATTATCTTCTCAATTCATATTGATTTGCAAGATTAGTTAATCTTCTCGGATAATCTGTTTGCATACCATTTATTCCACTTTTAATTAAGCATTCCATTTCTTTTTTGTCATTTATAGTACAACCGATTAAAAAATCAATTTTGTGAGATTCTAGTTTTTTATTAAGATGCAGCTTTCTTCTTACATCATACCAAATAACACGACGGAAAGTCATCCAATTTGCAATGGTTATTTGTCTTGGTCGCAAGACTATTGCCACAGTATTTTTATTGTTTGATGCTACTTTGATAGCGCTATGAATTCTTGGAAAAAAAATAAATCCCGGCGGTAATTCTACATCAAGACTGTAATTTAGGTTTGGATAATTTTTCTTTGCTATTTCCAATACTTCAGGAAAAAAAGTTTCGATAATAAATTTTGTGGGCGGATTAAATTCTTTTACTAATGCGTCAAGTTGATCTAAAATAACTAAAATTAATTGCTTCTCATCCTTAGGAATTTTTATGTCCAGAAAAACATATTTGATTTGAGTTTTATCTTTTAACCAATAAATAAATTCTTTTAATGTTGGAATATGGGCATTTATGCGTTGTGTCTCACCTTTTCTAATATAGTTGAAGTATTTTCTGAAATCATTAAGAGTGGTTTCACTTGTCTTGTTTCTTAAACCGCTAAAAAGAGTAGGGAAATCAGGTTTATAAGCAACTTCAGGCTCTATCCCATTTTCACGAATGATGGCCACAAGTTCATCAGGATTCCAATCATGCCAAAGTATAACTTCTTTATCTTTAGTAACACAAAGATCTGTTTCAAGTGAATTTACTCCTTCACGCAAGGCACGTTCAAAAGAAGGAATTGTATTTTCAGGTTCGTTTACAGGTGAGCCTCGATGACCACAAACCAGAAATAAATTTTCTTTATCGGCTTTGGATTTTCGAATAGGACAGAAGCGGAATATTTCTTTCAACCATCCCAAGAAGACTATTAATTTGCTCTTTAAACTTGTCATAATAAAAGTTTATCCTGATTTTACTTATGAAAAATTATTCATATAATAAAATAAAAGAAAAAAGTCGAAAGATGAAGAATGTAATGAAGAAGATTGATAAAACTGACATTAAAAAATATAAATCCAAATATGATTTTTTTAAGAAAGTTTATAACACAACAAAGAAAATTCCTTACGGTAAAGTTAGCACTTACGGAGATATTGCTGAAGCTTGTGGTATTCGTTCTTCCGCAAGAACAGTTGGATGGGCATTAAATGGCTGCGGACCGGATATTCCGGCACACAGAGTTGTTAATCGTTTTGGAGCATTAACAGGTAAATTACATTTTGGTGATCCCAATTTGATGGAAGAGCTATTACGTAGTGAAGGGGTAGAGTTTGATAAAAATGGTAACGTAAGATTAGATAAACATTTATGGAGACCAAATCACAAAAGAGTTAACAGAAAAATAAAAAAATAATTGTTGAAACGGATTAAATAATTTTATCATTTATTGACCTTTATTCACAATCCTTTGCCCGGAATGTAACCTACAGTTTCTAACTCATCAGTCTTCAATTTATTATACCCAAAACTTGATATAGCTTGTGTGTGTTTTAAACTATATTTTTGAAAGTAGTCTTTTAATATTTATATCCTCTTGTGATTCTATAAATATTTTTTGAAACAATATCAAAATTAATTATTACTGGATAAATAATGTCACTAAAACAAAAAATTATAGATTTATTTAAGCGTATTGAAAAAGCACAAACCGGTGGTGGATCAAAGGCAATTGAGAAACAAGTAGCTATGGGCAAGCTTCCGGCTAGAGAAAGAATAACAAAATTATTAGATCGTAATTCGTTCCATGAATATGATTTATTTGTAGAACACAAATGTGCAGATTTTGGTATGGATAAAAAGCTGTTACCTGCTGATGGTGTTGTTACGGGTACAGGCTCAATATCAAATCATCCAGTTTGTATTTTTGCTCAAGATTTTACAGTTGCCGGTGGTTCATTAGGTTTAATGCATGCCAGAAAAATTACAAAAATAATGGATCACTCGGTTAAAATGGGAATTCCATTAATTGGAATTAATGATTCGGGAGGTGCACGAATTCAAGAGGGAGTAAATTCATTAGCCGGGTACGGAGAAATTTTTTATCGGAATACTCTGGCTTCAGGTGTTATACCTCAGATATCAGTTATTCTCGGTCCTTGTGCAGGTGGAGCAGTTTATTCTCCCGCTTTAACTGATTTTGTATTCGTTGTTGATAAGATTTCAAAGATGTTTATTACCGGACCTGAAGTTATAAAAACAGTTCTTGGTGAAGAAATATCGATGGAAGATCTCGGAGGAGCAAAAGTTCACACTGAGATTACGGGTAATGCCCACTTCTTTGCAGAGAGTGAATTGGAATGCTTTGAACAAATAAAGAAATTAGTTTCATTTATTCCTTGGAATAATAAAAAGAAAGCTGATCCATTACCCCCAAAACCTCCAAGATCTAATTATAATGTTGAAAATATAATCCCTCTTGATCCCAAAAAACCGTATGATATTCGCGATGTTGTCAAATCAATTTGTGATGACTCAGATTTTTTTGAAATTCAAAAAAGCTGGGCAGCAAATATCGTGATAGGCTTTGCAAGATTGAATGGTGAAACTGTTGGAATTGTTGGCAATCAACCGCTTGTTTTAGCAGGTGTTCTTGATGTTGATTCATCTGATAAAGCCGCAAGATTTATAAGATATTGTGATGCATTCAATATCCCGCTTATTACTCTTGTTGATTTGCCTGGTTATTTACCAGGTATTGATCAGGAACATGCAGGTGTAATTAGACATGGTGCAAAAATTTTATATGCCTACAGTGAGGCGACTGTTCCTAAGATTACTGTAATCTTGCGAAAAGCTTATGGAGGTGGATACATTGCGATGTGTTCAAGACATTTAGGGGCCGACTTTGTGTTTGCCTGGCCCTCTGCAGAAATTGCCGTGATGGGTCCGGAAGGTGCGGCAAATATAATATTTAAAGCTGAAATTGCTGGTGCGGATGATCCCGATGAAATGCGAAAACAAAAAGTTTTAGAGTATACAGAAAAGTTTGCTAATCCGTACATTGCTGCTGCAAACGGTACATGTTGATTCAATAATTAATCCATCTGAAACAAGAGAGTTTTTAATTCATGCTATAACAGTCTCTGCAAATAAATCTGAAGTTAGAGCGTTTAGAAAACATGGAATTCCTCCTTTTTAATATGAATAATTATAAAATAAATACAATTATAATCGATGATTCAGTTTATGAAACCGGTCTTAACAAAGAAATACATAAATCGAAAGATTTACAAGCCTATCGACCAGAAACGAATCGTTGCATTTATTCCCAGGATTAATTCAAAAAGTTTTTGTTAAAGTGGGGGATAAGGTTAAGCGTGGAGATAAGCTTTTAATTCTTGAAGCAATGAAAATGCAAAATATTGTTAACAGTCCAATTGATGGGGTTGTTCGTATTATCCCAAAAGAAGGGATACTTGTAAAAAAGAACGAGTTATTAGTGGAATTGGGATGATAATTTCTGATTCGATTTTAAAAACTAATAATTGTTAAACTTTTTTATTAACCATTCTTCTAAAAAATATCTATATCTTTTATAGTATAGTCATAAAAAAGGCGAATCAAATGAATCGCCTTAATAATAATATTGCTTTAATAAAAAAGTTGAAGTAGAGTTCAATTATTAGTTTGACCCCACACTTTAATATTTTCTCACATCTATGGATGAAACTCCACAATCTATATCAATATAAATCTTCTTTTGTGATGAATTAAAATTATCAGTACGGTATAAATCCCTGCTTATCTTGTTAAATCCTTCATAGTTTCTGCTTGATAATGCTGCATCAGATTTTATTTCACATCCGACTGAATCCGGAATTAAAATATCTATATCAGAAGCCCCGGCATCGATTTTAAATCTGGTAACACCTGCAAGATCGCCGAGTTTAATATTAAGTGCAGCAGCACCCATATCGATATCTATTTTACTTATTATATACTGAGTTAAATCCAAATCCAGTGAAGCAGCCCCAACATCAAAGTTTAATTCCCATTCAGGATTTTTGTTTAGGGACATCTCTACAGAATTTTTATAGTTATGGTTGCCAAGCTTGATACGATTATTTTTCATCTCAAAATTAATTTCTGAATGCGTACCTGAGTCTTGTCTGTTCAACTTATAATTGTTTACGTTTCCTTCAGTTCTAAAGTCTAATAATTTATCTGTTGGAGTAAGCATTTTAAATCCACCAGCACCAGCGCTAAAATTAAGTGTAGCAGTTTTTGTAGAATCTGAATAGTCCTGAGAATAATAAGTTGTATCATAAACTGCGGCTTCATCTCCAAAATTTATTTCAAAATCATCATCAATAAGATTCGTGGTTGCACTTACCGATGCATAAAGAGTTAAAGCAAGAACAAATGCAGCTAAACCTGCAACAATACCTTTTCCAATTTGATTTTTTACTAATATTGAAACGCCAATTAAGACTAATACCATCGGCCAGAACTTCCATGCAGAATGCCACGTAAAATTTAAATCAGTTAAGTTTCCAATCAGAACTAAACCACCGATAGAAATAAAAAATACTCCCCAAAAAATATTTGATGTTTTCATTATCTTACCTCGTTAACGGTTTTATTTTTAGCATTAAGAATTATTGCAAGACCTAATCCTATAAGAATTAAAGGCCAAAAATCACCAAAGTTAAAACGCGGAACAAAATTATCTAAAAGAAATAATCCACCCAAAAGTATTAGGAAAGCACCTGCATAAATACTTCTGTTGTTTTGCGGCTTATTATATATTGCATTCATATTTAACTCTGCAGTTTCATTTTTTTTTTCTTCAGTGGATGAAGAAGCATCACCTTTTTGCTGCTCAGAGTTAAAAGGTGTTATAATATATGGTTTTTGGGGAATAATTATCCACAAAATAATATATGCTAAAATTCCGCTTCCGCCGAAGATTACTGCTAACACAAAAATCAAACGGACGATGACCGGATCAATTGCAAAATAATCTGCTAAACCTCCGCAAACCCCGCCAACCATTTTGTCTGTTACCGAACGATAAAGTTTCTTGTACATTTAAGAACTCCTTTCTGTCTATAATTTCCACTGCAATAATAATCAACAATTACACGTAAGGCTTTTTATATGGTATTAACGGTAATTGATTGGTAAATGAGGGAAAATCAATTTATTGTCGGGCGAATGAATCGGTGAATGGAAATAATTTTTACTTTTGTTGGAAAAACTGAAAGATAGTTTATTTTAGTTGCAACATTTTAATAAATCTTGAAATAAATATTATTATATGAAAATAGCACTTTGCCAAATAGATCCAATAATTGGGAATCTTGAATATAACAAGCAAAAAATTCTTAATGGTTACAAAAAAGCTATTGAGGCAAAAGCAGAACTTGCAATCTTTCCGGAACTTTCACTTGTTGGTTATCCACCTCTCGACCTTGTAGAAAAAAAGGAATTTAGAAATACAGTTAATAAGGCTGCACAAGAAATTGCTTCGCAAACTAAAAATGTGGGTTTACTATTTGGATCAATTTCTGAAGATTATGATAAGATTGGAACAGACATTCACAACTCGGCAATTTTATGTTTTGATGGAAAGATCCAATTTATTCAGCATAAAACTTTAATTCCGAATTATGATGTCTTTGATGAGATGAGATATTTTGATTCGGCAGAAAATGTTACCGTTTTTGATTTTAAAGGCGAGAAGCTTGGCATTTCAATTTGTGAAGATATTTGGAATGATGCGGATTATTGGTATCGGCGAAGATATCGCAAAGACCCAATTCAGGAATTGTTAAAACAAAAAGCGTCTGTTCTGATTAATATTTCTGCAAGCCCTTATTCATATGGTAAACGTGCAGCAAGAAAAGAAATGTTATCGGTGCTTACAAAAAGAGATGAACTCCCGCTTGCTTATGTTTGCTGTGTTGGGGCACAGACAGATTTGATTTTTGATGGCGCAAGTATGTGTTTTGATGCAAATGGAAATTTAGTGCAGATTGGAAAATCTTTTGAAGAAGATTTTATCTTGTTTGATACCAAAAGAAAATATGTACCAATTGAAAAATGTGAGGAATCATTTGAGGAAGAAGTTTATAAGTCATTGGTTTTTGGCCTAAAAGAATACTGTAACAAGTTAAAATTTAATAAGGTTTTGGTTGGATTAAGCGGAGGAATGGATTCAGCTTTAGTTACCTGTGTTGCAGTTGATGCATTAGGAGCGGAAAATGTTCATGTTATTATAATGCCCTCAAAATATTCAAGTTCAGGAAGTGTTACAGATTCTGAACTGCTTGTTAAAAATCTTGGAATAAAAGCTGATAATATCAGTATCCAACCTGTTGTTGATGAAATTATAAACCAATTCAGATATAATTTAAAAAATGATATAAAATCTTTGACTGAAGAAAATTTGCAAGCAAGAGTCAGGGGTATTTATTTGATGACTTATTCAAATGACCATGGTCATCTTTTACTAACGACTGGAAATAAATCCGAAATGGCAGTTGGGTATTGTACTTTATATGGTGATATGTGCGGTGGACTTGCTGTTATAGCAGATGTCTATAAAACTGATATTTACAGAATTGCAAACTATATTAATAAAGATAAAGAGATTATTCCACGAGCTATTATTAATAAAGCGCCATCTGCAGAACTTAAACCAAATCAAACGGATCAGGATACTTTACCACCTTATGAACTTTTGGATAAAATTTTAAGGATGTATCTTGAAGAAAATAAAGAGTATAATGAGATTAAAGAAATTATTGATGATGAGCTAACTGTAAAAAAAGTTTTGCAAATGGTTGATTTGAATGAGTTCAAAAGAAATCAAGCTGCACCGGCACTACGTGTTTCCTCCAAAGCGTTTGGTTACGGAAGAAGATATCCCATTGTACAAGGCTGGAGAAAATAAAGCTAAAGAGATTCAGTCTTCATTTACTAAAGTGCTTGAAAAATCAATTGTAAATTCACGACAGTCTTATTAGTTTTGGAATGGCAAATATTTTAATTTAAAGAGAGAAACATGGCTAAAGAAAAAGAAATACAACAATTAAGTGAAGTTACTGTTCGCTTTGCTGGTGATTCCGGTGATGGAATGCAGCTTACAGGTTCTCAGTTTAGTGATACAACTGCATTTGTTGGAAACGATTTAAATACACTTCCGGATTATCCCGCAGAAATTCGGGCTCCAGCTGGTACAATATACGGCGTTAGTGGATTCCAGCTACATTTCAGCAGTGAAGATATTCATACACCTGGAGATCAACCTGATGTATTGGTTGCGATGAACCCTGCTGCGTTAAAAAAGAATCTTGGCGAACTAAAAAAGAATGGGATAATTATTGTTAACAGTGATGCTTTTGATTTAAAGAATTTGAAGTTAGCACATTATGAAAAAAATCCTTTAGAAGATGGAACATTGGAAGGATATACGGTTTTTGGTGTTCGAATCAGCACTCTTACTGAAAATGCATTAGAGGGAACCCCACTTTCGCCCAAGGAAGTTGCAAGATGCAAAAACTTTTTTGCTCTTGGTTTGATGTACTGGCTGTACAATAGACCGATTCAAAATACAATTGATTGGATAAAAGATAAATTTAAAAAAAATCCAGAGTTTGTTGATGCTAATACAAAAGCATTAAATGCAGGATTTAATTTTGGTGAAATAACCGAAGCGTTTACAACTAGATATGATGTCGAATCCGCGAAACTTCCTAAAGGAATTTACAGAAACATTTCAGGGAACGAAGCGACGGCATTTGGATTTCTCGCTGCTTCAGTTCGGAGCGGACTACCGTTATACCTGGGATCATATCCCATTACACCTGCAACAGAAATTCTTCAATACTTGAGTAACTTTAAAAGTTTTGGTGTTAAAACATTTCAGGCAGAGGATGAAATCGCTGGTGTTACATCTGCTATTGGTGCTGCCTTTGCAGGAAATCTTGCTATTACAACAACAAGCGGGCCTGGATTAGCATTAAAGACCGAAGCAATTGGTTTGGCCGTTATGACAGAACTTCCACTTATCGTCATTAATGTTCAGCGTGGTGGCCCAAGTACTGGCTTACCAACAAAAACTGAACAAGCAGATTTACTGCAAGCCGTTGTAGGAAGAAATGGTGAAGCTCCGGTTGTTGTTCTTGCCGCAAAAACTCCACGGGATTGTTTTTATATGGCTATCGAAGCTTCAAGAATTGCAGTAAAATATATGACACCTGTTATACTTTTAACAGATGGTTATATTGCAAACGGTAGCGAACCTTGGCGAATTCCAAGTGTTGATTCACTTCCTAAAATTGATGTGAAGTTCAGAACTGAAAAAGAGGGATTTTATCCTTACTTAAGAGATGAATTTCTTGCAAGACCCTGGGCTTTGCCGGGGACACCTGAATTAGAACATAGAATAGGCGGGCTAGAGAAAGCACACATTTACGGGACTGTAAACTATGATCCAGATAATCATCATAAAATGATTTGCCTTCGCGCAGAAAAAATAAAGAATATCGAAAATGATATTCCTGATCTTGAAGTTGATGGAGAACAGCAAGGTGAACTTTTAATTTTAGGCTGGGGCGGAACATATGGCGCTATCAAAGAAGCGGTAATTAAATCAAGAGCGCTTGGAATGAAAATCTCTCAAGCACATTTTCAATATCTCAATCCTTTTCCAAAAAATACTGGTGAGGTTTTAAAGAGGTTTAATAAAGTACTTGTCCCTGAAATAAATCTTGGACAATTAGCCAAGCTTATACGAAGCGAGTATTTAACTGATGTCATTCAGTTCAATGTAGTAAGAGGATTACCATTCAGAGTATCGGATATAATAGAAAAGATTAAAGAAGTACACGGAGGAAATAATGGAAAATAAAGTTGAAGTGAACGACAAAGTTAACTGCTAAAGATTTTGCATCTGATCAGGATGTTAGATGGTGTCCAGGCTGCGGTGATTATTCAATCCTTGCACAGGTTCAGAGAACTTTTCCTGAAATAATTGATGTTCCAAAAGAAGATGTTGTTTGGATTTCCGGTATTGGATGTTCAAGCCGTTTTCCTTATTACATGGATACTTATGGTTTTCACGGTATTCATGGTAGAGCACCTATTTTAGCTACAGGAGTTAAACTTGCGAATCCAAAATTATCTGTTTGGGTTGCTACAGGTGATGGTGATTTATTGAGTATTGGTGGAAACCATTTTATTCATGCTTGCAGAAAAAATATCGATATAAAGATTCTGTTGTTTAACAATCGAATTTATGGATTAACAAAAGGGCAATATTCACCAACATCTGAAAAAGGGAAAGTAACTAAAACAACTCCATATGGAAGTGTTGATTATCCATTTAATCCAACTATGCTTGCAACAGGCTCCGAAGCTACATTTGTTGCACGTTCGATTGATAGGCATACAAAGCATTTGCAAGATATGATAAAAAGGGTTGGTCAGCATAAAGGAACTGCATTCTTGGAGATTTACCAGAATTGTAACATTTTTAATGATGGAGCGTTTTCACTTCTTACCGAAAAGGATAGCAAGGATGATAATGTACTTGTTCTTGAACAAGGCAAACCAATGGTATTTGGTAAAGATGGAAACAAGGGAATTAAGCTTGATGGTTTTACTCCGCGTGTTGTTGATTTAACAACCGGACAATATTCCAAAGATGACTTATGGATTCATGAGGAGTTTGAAGAAAGTTATGTCCGTTCTGCAATTCTTTCATCATTCACAGAAACACCAGGATTCCCAACTCCAATTGGTGTTTTCAGACAAGTATTTAAACCTACCTATGATCAAGCATTAGAAGAACAGATTATAGATATTAAAAAGAAAAAAGGTGAAGGTGATTTAACAAAAGTTCTTTTTGGCGGTAATACCTGGGAAGTTAATTGATAGAAAATAGAGAAGACTAAAATTTTATTTCATATGGGCTTGGAATAGCTTCAAGCCCATTTCTATTTTATGTAAGATTTATGATTGATTTTGAAAAACTAAAAGATATAATTCTCAACAATTCATCATTCCTGTTAACAACTCATGTTAATCCGGATGCTGATGCAATTGGTTCTGAAGTTGCATTCTCTAATATTCTAAAAAAACTTGGAAAGAAATCAATCATAATCAATCATAGTTCTTTGCCATACAATATGGAATTCTTTAATAAAGATAATATCATTCAAAGATTTGATGAAGAGAAGCATATAAATATTTTTAATGAAGTTGATGTGTTAGTTGCTTTGGATTTTAATCGTGCTGATCGAACAGTTAGAATGGAAAAGGAGTTTCGCAAATCAAATAAGTTAAAAATTTGCATTGATCATCATCAGGATTCGGAAGAATTTGTAGATCACCAATTTATTGATACTGAATATTGCGCAACCGGACAAATCCTTTATGATTTTATTAAACAAACAAAAATTGTTGAATTGGATTTTGAAATAGCAGAACCAATTTATGCAGCGATAATGACAGATACAGGTTCTTTCAGGTTCGAAAGAACAACTGCGGAAGTTCATAAAATTATTGCCGAGTTACTTAAGCTTGGTGTAAATCCTGAACAAGTATATGATAAGCTTTATGATCAAAGTAAGTTTAGCAAAATCAAATTACTTGGTAGGGCGCTAAATTCAATCAATCTGATAGCTGATAATAAAATAGGTTATATGAAAATCTCACAAAAAGATTTTGAGGAACTTGGAGCAATTGAAAGTGATACAGAAAATTTTGTTAATTATAATTTATCTATAGAAAATGTGGTACTCGGGATTTTATTTATCGAATTGAAAAATGGGTTCAAGGTTAGTTTCCGTTCAAAGGGAAATATTCCAGTTAACAAACTTGCAAATGAATTCGGCGGCGGTGGACATATTAATGCTGCAGGGGCAAGGTTTTTTACCAATAATATGCAGGATATGATTCCTGTAATTCTCTCAAAAGCAGAACTTTATCTAAATAACTGAAAGTGTAATTTATGTTCAAGATCAATCTTATATCCGGTGGTTCAAAAATTTCTTATCAGCCTTTATCAATAAGTCTTAAATATCTTATCGACGATAAAAAATTAGACAAAAGTTTACCGAATCTTGAAAAAATATTTAACATACGATTTTCCGAATTACAGAGAAAAAACTTTTTATCAAATGAAGGCGGAGTAATCCGCGTAACAAAAGCATCTGGCAAACCTGATGCACTTATTCTTTCAAAAGTTAAGCTGGATGAAAAGTTTGATGCTGATTATTTTAGAAACCATTTGGCAGAGTTCATTTCCAATTTTAGAACTGAAGTAACAAAGAACCTTCATATATTTATTCCGGCTTACTCAGCAGTAAAAAAATATTTTGAATCCGAAGAATATTATTATCAAACTTTTGCCGAAGGAGTTTTGCTTGGCAATTATTCTTTCGAAAAGTATAAATCCAAGAAAAGCAAAGAGAAAGTATTAGACATTTATTTTTATTCCAGTAATGAAAAGCTGTTAAAAAGTGCATTGAAAATTGCACAAAATTTAATTTCTGCTGTTAATCTTACGCGAGATTTACAGAATGAACCCGCAAATAATTTAACACCGGAAATTCTAGCAAAAAGAATTTCGGGAGAAGTCAAACAGTACGGAATAAAATCAACCGTTTTTAATGAAGCTGAAATCCAAAAAAGAAAAATGGGCGGATTGATTGCAATCGGGCAGGGAAGTATTAACAAACCAAGATTTATTATTCTTGAATATAAACCAACTGTAAAATCAAAGAAGAACAAAAAAAATAAAACAAAAAAAGTTGCTTTAGTTGGAAAGGGAATTACATTTGATACCGGTGGTATCTCTCTAAAACCAGCCAAAAATATGGGCGACATGAAAGCCGATATGTCTGGTGCTGCTGTTGTTGTTGGAACTTTAATCGCTGCGGCTAAAAATAAATTGCCTGTTCATTTGTATGGAATTATTCCTTCTGCAGAAAATATGGTTTCAGGTGAATCAATTCGTCCTGGAGACATAATTAAAATCTCAAATGGCAAAACTGTTGAGATTGAAGACACAGATGCAGAAGGCAGAGTTGTTTTAGCTGATGCATTACATTATGCTTCACAATTAAAACCGGACCAGATAATAGATTTAGCGACACTTACCGGAGCTTGCGTTGTTGCTCTTGGAGAGTTTGTTGCTGGAATGTTTACCAAAAATGATGCAATGGCGGATAATCTTTATAAAAGTGGAATGACTACTTTTGACCGTGTCTGGCGAATGCCGATGTGGGATGATTTTAATGAAATGATTAAGAGCGATTTTGCTGATATAGCTAATCTTGGAAAAAGCCGATGGGCAGGTGCAATTACTGCCGCAAAGTTTTTAGAACATTTTGTGGATAAAAATATTTCCTGGACTCATCTTGATATTGCAGGTCCTGCAACGAATAATGATTCAAGAAGCTACACTAAAAAGTATATGACCGGTTTTGGTGTACGTCTTTTGTTTGACTATCTATCTCATAAAGTCTGATTCATATTCTGTCATTGCGAGGGCATATTATTGAGATGAAGTAATCTACTTTGTCTGTCATTCCCGCGAAAGCGGGAATCCATATAATTTCTTACCTGAGATTGTGAATCAATTCAACTATAAAAACCAATTGATTAAAACTTTTCTTTAAGCTAAGTTAAGAGCGTTACGATATTTAAAATGTTCTATCCTTATAACTGTTATGCTTAAAAACGAAAAAATCCGCAATGTAATATTTGTACTTCTTGGTGTTCTACTGCTTTTGATAAAACCTCATTATAATGGTCCTTTCCCTGATATTGTAAAAAGTTATCTTGGTAATTTTTCTATTTCATTTGCGGTTTACTATATCATCAGCTTTTATTCCGGACAATGGAAAATGAATAAACCGCTTACCGCTTTGATAGCGTTATTGATTGTGGAGTTGTTTGAAGTACTAAATGGTTTTGGCGTTATGACTAATGTATATGATGAGATGGATTTAATTATTAATCTTTTAGGAATCCTATTTGCCTTATCTATTGATCTGATGATTAAAAATGTTCTTCAAAAAAGCAGAGTATAAATTCCTAATTACTAATTGATTAAAACTTTTTATTGATTTAAGTTTCGAGTGAGATTTGCATACGCTTAGATAATATGTAAGTATTTATCCGGTTTATTATTTGGTGATTGGGGCGGAACAATGAATTTCAAATACGTAATTTAAATTCAAATATTTTCAGTGGGAGTCATATGAAAAAATATTTTGCTTTCTTCACGTTTCTTTTTTTTATTCAATCAATTAACATTTTTTCCCAGAGTTTCTATGAAATATTAGGAACGTCTCATTATACCAGGGCAATAAGAATTGGCAATGCTTATGCCGGTGTTGCTGAAGGTACAGAGACCATTTACTACAATGTGGCTGGTCTTGCTAATTTTAATGGATACGGTGTACTTTATTCTAATGGGCATGGTTTTGCTTTTTATATTGATGATGCTAGGTTAAATGATTTTGCTTTGGCTTTACAATTACCCGATAGCTTAGGAACTGCCGCTCTTTCTCTTCAAACTTTTACTTCTCCAACAATTTCCAATGGTTTTGGAATATATATATATACACTTTCCGTTGCTAGAAAATTGTTCGATCAATTTTCTACTGGATTAAATGTAAACTACTTTTATGAAACTGGCGAATATGGAATGTTCATAGATCCAAGCGCTATGAAGGAGTATACTGCTTCTGCTTTTGATATAAATTTAGGGCTGTTATATGAATTACCAAATGAAGTTAAGATTAGTAATTATGATAAGTTTAAAGTTGGTTTTCAAATTAAGAATCTTTTAAATAGTGAATTGCATTATGATATCTCTGATTTAGGACGCAATTTATTTCAAGAAATAAGATTGGGGTTGGGTTATCTGCTGAATTTACAACTTGAAAATGTTAGTGGATTTAATCCAATAACTTTACAATTATCGGCTGATGCGGTTTTTCAAGGTTCTGATTATGCTTTTAAAGAATGGCAGCCAAATTATGGAATTGAAATAAGTGTGATGGAAATTGTTCAACTAAGTTTTGGTAGAGAAAACGAAAAGCAGATTAAAAAGACTTATGATTATTCCCCACAACATCCGGTAAACAGGTTTGGTATCGGACTAACAATTCCAATTGAAAGAATTATTGAACTCCCATACAATTGCCATTTAAATTTTAATTACTGTATTTCTGATTGGCAAAAAATAGAGGAAGACCAAAAGATAGGTTATCCATTTTATATTGAAGAAATTGATAACAATTCATTAAGTGTTGGAGTGACCATTACTCCATAAGTTTTTTAACTCACACCAACAATGTGCTAGTAATGAGAGGGGATTAAATTATGAGGTTTGTTGACTTAAACTTTTTATTGATTTAAGAACTAAGAAATTCTTACTTATATTTTATGAAAATAAATTCTAAACTTAGAAACATACTTAAACCCACAAATGATGATTCTCCCGAAACAATCTGGAAATTATCAACAGTAGTGTGGAGTTCGATTTTTACTATTGTTTTAGTTTGGTTCCTTGTAGTACTTATGCAAAAAAAATCTGTTTACGATGAGCTTGAAAATTTAATTATTATCGTTGCTGTACCGTTATTTATTTTTCTTACAAGTGGGTTATATGTCGGGGCAAAGATTAAGCATAAACCAATTGCACCAAAGTTTACACTATTTAAAAAAACACTTAATATTTCATTTGATTCATTTGAAATGCTTGATGTATTTGGAGAAATACCTGTCTTAGCCTGGATACCAGCAACAATTTTTGTAATAGTATTTGCCTTCTTTTCAGTAGTAGCTCTTGGTTCTGCTCTGGTTGGTCTAATTTTTATTTTTAGCTGGATTGTTTACCGTGCAGTCAGATTAGTATTTATTAAAAGTTATATATGCAAAAGAAATTTTATTAAAAGTGTTCTAATTGCAGCACTATACACATTTCTGTATAGTGGTTGGCTTTATGGTGTTGTTTGGATTTTAGAACATAAATCGTAGAAATATTTTATATCTTAACCCCACCTCGTTTTTTCTATTTAATCAAGTTCGTGACAAGCTCTTTAAATAAAGGTGAGGAACAATGTGAGTTCAGAAAAAGCGTGAAGTCGAATTGATTAATACTTATTTTATTGATTTATAGAATTCAACCATTTAATTTTAAGATATATTTATTCACATTTATTTAGGGGTGCGTTATGAAAACCCAATTTACTCTTTTGTTACTTTTAAACTTTCTAGTAACTCTTAATGCACAAAACTACTGGCAGCAATCAGAGGGACCATATGGTGGTATAATCTTTTCTCTCAGCACTAATTCAATCGGGTATATTTTTGCCGGTACTTTAGGTAATGGGATGTATCGCTCAACCGATGGTGGAAATAATTGGAATCATATCGGTTTTCAAGATAAAACTTTTTATTCTCTGGTTACTAATTCAAGCGATCAAATATTTGCATGTGATGGTGACAAAGGTATTGTTTATCGGTCGACTGATGATGGGAACAACTGGGCACAAATAAATATTACTATAATAAATAACAGTGTTTATGCACTTTCGATTGATCACAACGATCATATTTACGCAGGCACTGTATACGGAAATGTCTTTCGTTCAACAGATGACGGAATCCATTGGAGTGAGATCGGAGTAGTAAATGCTCATATATCTTCGTTACTGATTGATTCAAGTGGTTATATCTATGCTGGTACTTATACTCAAGGAATCTACCGATCAACTGATGGTGGAAGTAACTGGGTCATTATTAATTCAGGCTTAACAAATGGAGCTATTAGTTCGATTAAAACAAATTCAAGTGGTCAAATATTTACGTCCATAAGAAGTGGCGGTGTTTTTCGCTCCTCAGATAATGGAGACAATTGGACACAAATTATTTCACGTTTAACAAATACTGATGTCACTTCACTGGTTATTAATTCAAATGATATCTTATTTGCAGGCACTTCCGGTGGAGGAGTCTATCGTTCAACTAATAATGGAGAGATGTGGGCTCATTTAGATTTTGGTTTAAATCCTTTTTTGGTTTTCTCGCTGGCAGTCAATTCAAGTGATTACATTTATACCGGGACATTGATAGGCGGAGTTTACTGCTCTACAGATAATGGAAATAGTTGGATCCAATATAATTCAGGTTTGTGTCGTGCAAGTGGTTATACATTTGCTAAAGATTCGACCGATCAATTATTTGTTGGAAATTATTATGGTGTGTATAATTCATTAGATGATGGAAGGAATTGGGAATTTTTAGGTTTAAATGATAGACCTGTTAATTGTATTAAAATTAATTCTAATGGATTTATATTTGCTGGAACGTTGGGTTGGGGTGTTTATTTTTCCACTGATAACGGTGTTAATTGGACTGAAAAAAATACTTATCTAACTGACCAATCGATCAATTCGCTTGTCATTAACTCAAATGATGATATCTTTGTTGGTACATATAATGGAGTCTATATTTCGACGGATAATGGAAATGAATGGACGCAAGTTAATTCCGGTCTTACTATCTTGGAAATTAGTTCTCTTGTAATTGATTCTTACGATAATATTTATGCTGGTACTTATGGAGGAGTATATAAATCAACAAACAATGGAGACAATTGGATTCATATTGGATTAAATGGATACTTTATTAATGCACTCACAATAAGTTCAAATAATTATATTATTGCAGGTACATCTGGGGCAGGTGTATTTTATTCAACTGATCAGGGAAACAATTGGATTCATAAAAATTTTACAGCCAGTTATATTTCATCACTAATCACAAATTCACAAGGTTATATTTTTGCCGGTACTACGACCGAGGGAGTTTATTATTCAAAAGATAACGGAGAGAATTGGACTCAGATTAATTCAGGATTAACTACATTGGATGTTAGGGCTCTAATTCTTAACTCAAATGATGAGTTACTTGCTGGTACTGAGAGAGATGGTGTTTACAGAAGCTTATATCCATCAAGTACACAAACCGAAAACACCAACCCAAATAATTTTGTTTTGTATCAAAACTTCCCAAATCCATTTAATCCAAATACTAGCATTCAGTACACGATAGGCAGCAGGCAATTTGTGCAATTAAAAGTTTATGATATTCTTGGAAATGAAATTGCAACTCTTGTTAATGAAGAAAAACCTGCAGGCAAGTTATGAAGTTGAATTTAATCCAGCATCAAGTATCCGGTATTCAACATCAGGCATCTATTTCTGCCAACTTAAAGCTGGTGATAATTTAGAAACTAAGAAAATGATATATTTAAAATAACATATCAGAGTAATGGGCAGAAGGATTCGTTAACAACTAAAGTTAGTAAAGACGAGGCATGCCTCGTCTCTACAAAAAATAGATCACTTCTTTTGATATATGATGCCATCTTTAATTTCAAAGATAACATCTGCTAGTTTCATCAGTTCGGGATTGTGAGTAACTATAACAAATGTTTTCTTAAAGTTATCTCGAAGTTCAAATAACAGTTTATGAATTGAATCACTGTTAGCAGAATCAAGGTTACCGGTTGGTTCATCTGCAAGAATTATTTTAGGATTGTTGGCAAGTGCGCGTGCAACAGCAACTCTTTGCTGCTCACCGCCGGAAAGTTCTGCGGGTTTATGTTCAGTACGTTGTGATAATCCAACCACTTCTAATAATTCCTTAGAATGGATTAAAGCTTTTTTTAGATTCATTCCTTTTATCATTTGTGGAATTGAAACATTTTCAATTGCAGTAAACTCCGGCAATAAATGATGGAACTGAAATACGAATCCCATATTTTCATTCCTGAATTTGGCAAGCTTATCGTTATTAAAATCAAAAATATTTTTCTGTTCATAAAAAACGCTTCCATTGTCCGGTCTGTCCAATCCGCCAAGCAAATGTAATAAAGTTGATTTTCCTGCACCGGAAGCACCAACAATTACGGAAATTTTATTTTCTTCAATTTCAACAGAAATATTTTTTAATACTTCCAGTTTATTTTTTTTATTGGACTGGTAAGATTTGTAAAGTCCTTTTGCGCTTAGAATAATGCTCATATTATTTATTCCCATTTAATAGCTTGTAATGCATCAACTTTAGCTGCTCTTTTTGCCGGAATGAGTGATGCAAATAGTGAAAGCAGTAATGAAACTCCTGTGATAACAAAAAAGTCACCTATTCTTAATTCTAACGGAAGCGAATCAATTTTGTACTGTGTTGGATCTAAAGGATAGATGTTGTATTGAAACTGGAGGAAGCAAATGAAATATCCCAGCAGCACTCCTAATCCTGTTCCAATTAATCCAATCATTATTCCTTCATACATAAATATTTTAAGAATTGATTTTTCCTGAGAACCCATTGATCGTAAAATGCCAATATCTCTTTTCTTTTCTATCACAGACATCGAAAGAGAACCGAGAATATTAAAAGTTGCAACTGCAATAATTAGTGAAAGTAGAACGTAGGCAACCCATCTTTCAATCTGCATAACGGAATAAAGTTCTTTGTGAAAATCATACCAGGTATTAATTTCAAAAAGATTTTCATCAAGTTTTGATGAAAGAAAATCTTTAGCTTTAAATGAGTTATCAGAGTTATTTAGTTTTATTTCAAAACCCTGGTAACTACTTCCATAACCGAGCAAATACTGAGCTTCATCCAATGAACAGAAAGCTAATCCCGCATCGTAATCATTATTCTGGGAAGAAAAGATTCCACGCACTACAAACCTTTGAGTGTTTGGCATTCCAAATTGAGTAATTACTTTTTCTATTCCTGCGGGAGAAATGATCGTTACAGTATCATCAACAAGTACTTGAAGTTTGTCTGCTAATCGTAAGCCGATAATTATCCCAGGAGATTCATCATTTTCTTTCAACTCACCTTTACCAAATAAGATACTTTCTTTAATTCCATAAATTGCATCAGCGTTTTTAAGTTCAATTCCTTTCAATGTTATTACTTCTGTAAGACCTTGATTAAAAGCTAATACTTTTCCGCTTACAAAAGGTGCAAAGGCTTTTAGGTCAGGTGTAGATTCAAGCAACGGTTTCAATTTAACGTAATCATCTTCCCGCGATTCCATTTTATATTCAACTCTGACATGCGGATCAAAATTCATGAGGAAAGATGTTACAAGACTTCCAAATCCATTAAAAACGGAAAGTACAACTATAAGCGCAGCAACTCCTAGTGTAATTCCGGTTATAGAAATAAAAGAAATTATTGTGATGAAATTAATCTTGTGCTTTGAAAGCAGATATCTTTTGGCTATAAATTTTTCGTAACTCATCAGTCAAATCTCAATGCCGTTACCGGATTTATTCTTGAAGCAAAAAAACTCGGGACAATTGCAGCGATCAATGAAAGCACAAGTGTAATCACTGAAATTAAAACAAAAACATCCGCACTCATTTCAATTGGAACCCTTGTTACAAAGTACACACTTGATGGAACTTTAATTACATCAAACTTTAACTGGATTGACATTAACGTCCATGCAAGCAAATTGCCTGAAAAGATTCCAATTATAGTAAGATAAACTCCCTGGTAAATAAATATCTTCACAATCTCAGATCCCTTGGCACCCAAAGATTTTAATACTCCAACAGCATTAGTTTTTTCAAGTACCAGCATAAGCAATGCACTGATAATATTAAAAACCGCAACGATAATAATTAATCCTAAAATTATCGGTATAGGTTTTTTTTGCAACTCAATCCACGTAAAAATATTTCTATGTATCTCAAAAATTGTTCTTACGTGGTAGGGATATCTTGATAGTTTACGGACAACTTGAGCGAGGCTGTCTATTTTATCTACTGATTTTAATTTTATATCCATGCCGTTTATTTCATTATTCATGGAAAATAAATTCTGTGCAGATTTCATTCCTGTGTAACCGATTAAATTATCATATTCTGCCATACCACTCTCAAAAATTCCCGTCACTAAAAATTTTTGGATGTTAGGTAAATTGGTAGGAGATGGAAGCTGATCATTATTCAGGGCAAATAAAGTAACTTTATCTCCGAGCTTTACCATTAGTTTTGTTGCTAATGTTTTACCGAGAGTGATTGAGTTTGAATTTTCTAAATCAAGTTTACCAGAGATGATATTTGACCTAAGTTTTTCAGTTCCTTTACCAGCAAAAATGCCGTTAACATTTATCCCTTCTTTACGATTCTTTGAACTAATAATTGCTAATTTGGAAACATAGGGGGAGATAAAATCAACCTGATCACTAATTTTATTTTTCAGTTTATCAATGAAATTATCAGAATTAGGTAAAGATTCTTTATAAGAAATGATTTTAATATGTGAATCAAACTCGGTGATTTTTTGTGTTAATGTATTTTCAAATCCATTTAAGACACTTAATGCGATAATTAACGTTGCAACACCAAGAGAAATACCCGCAATTGTTATTACCGAGATTAAATTTAATAACCTGGAATCCTTATTTGATAAGATATATCTTGTCGATACAAAAAAGGGTAATTTCATTACAAAAAGCTTGTATTTGTTAAAGCCCAATTTAAGGATTCTATTAATCTCAAAAAATTGTTTTTCAGAGTAAATTCGTATATATTTTCACCTCGTTTTTAAAGAATTATAAGTTTCGGGGCGTAGCGTAGTCCGGTTATCGCGCCTGCTTTGGGAGCAGGAGGTCGCAGGTTCGAATCCCGCCGCCCCGACTTAATCGTTATTTGTAATTTTGTGTAATTTGAGCGCCCGTAGCTCAATTGGATAGAGCATCAGCCTTCTAAGCTGAGGGTCAGTGGTTCGAGTCCACTCGGGCGTACTAAAATTTTTGTTCTTTAAATGGTGAGCGTAGCTCAGTTGGTTAGAGCACCAGGTTGTGGCCCTGGGGGTCGTGGGTTCAATTCCCATCGCTCACCCAACCATTTATGTTTTAAGTTTTGATTCCATTGGCCCCATCGTCTAGTGGTTAGGACATAGCCCTTTCACGGCTGTAACAGGGGTTCAAATCCCCTTGGGGTCACTTAAAAGCCTCGGATCGTAAAAGTTTCGAGGCTTTTCTATTTTTAGATGAAAAATCGTTTAAAAATATTTTTCTTTAGTAATCATTAAAGAACTGAAGAATTAGAGAAATTGAAGTCTTTAAATTTATTTTAATATCTAAGAGATAAGCAACTTAGACCGCCATCTAACTTCCTGAATTCTGATACATCCACTTCTATGGTAGTATATCCAAATCGTTCAATTTCTTTTTTTGTTTTTGGAAAACCTTGCGGAACCAGAACATAATCATTTATCCAGAGGCTATTTGCAGCATAACTTTCGTCATCATCAACCAGAATTAAATTAAAATTATGGAACTCAGGTTTAATAATAAATTCACCCGATACTAATAATCTATTATTTTCAAGATATGAAACCCCTGATTTGAGATGAAGAACTTTTTCTAAGGAAATGGTTGAACCTGTTAATCCATATTTGTTTAAGATCTCAATTAATTGCTTTGCGCCAAATGAATTAGTTCTTTCAGATAAACCGATATAATAGTGATTGCCAACCATCATAACATCTCCAGCTTCCAGTGTTCCGGGATCTTTGATCTCTTCAATATTTTTGTACAATCCCGTCAGCTCTTTTTTAATTTCAAATATCTCGCCCTTGCGAGAAGGAGCACCAGGATTTGTAATTATTGCACAGTTTGGAGTAAGCAAGGCAGTATCTTCTACAAAAGTTGAATCAGGAAAAAATTCATCTTTATCCAAGATTTTAACATCAAGACCACACCGCTTAAGAGCATTGATATAATGCTGATGCTGAGTGAGAGCTGTCAAATAATTCGGTGATCCGAGGTTAGCAGAAGTTAAACCCGCGATCATATTAGCACAGGGAATTTTAACTATGGCTTTATTAAACATTAAAATAAAATTATTAGATTCTAAAAATAAAATATGTAAAAATTACACAGCAAAATATAAAAGAGCTAAATATTGATAATTGTTAATAGTATTTGTCTTTTTTTTTTGATAAATTAATTAAAAATAATAGGTGAGTAAAATGAAAATGAAAAAAATTTTAATCATCGCCGCTCTTCTAATTAACGTTTCTCAATATTCTTATAGCCAATCAAACTTTAATATTGAAGCTTACAAGCAATTTCTCCAGACACATCAGAATATGGAACCCGATCAGCTTTTGCAGATGCATCCAGCCGGAACTTTTATTGGAGATTTGAATCTATCTTTGGCAGACACAAGATATCTTGACTCCATTTCTTTTAAGTATGGTTTAACTTCATACGAGTTGGATTTGTTAGGACAAAACGGATTTGTTGTTTCAGAAAGGCTGAAAAAGATTTCTTTTGGACAATCCTTTCTTGAAATATTTCATAAAGATCTTCCGGTATTTGTATCAACAGATGCAATTCTTCATGCATTCCATATTTCTTATGATAGAATACTAAAAGATGCTGAGCTTGGTTGTTTAATTGAAAAAGTTAAACTATTACTTCAAGGGCTTCACTCAGGTCAGAATATTCTTTTCACAAAGTATGGAAATAATCCGGAAATGCTGACTATGTTAAAAGATGTTGATGTTTATCTTACTGTTCCATTAAAATTATTTGAGTTAAATGTCAGTCCCTATTATCCGGAAAATGCCGGAGTTATTGATACAATTCTACAACTTATTTATGATGAGCAAATGCAGCCTTATCCATTGTTTTCTGAAACTTGTAAAGTACTGGATTGGAGCCAGTTTAAGCCACGAGGTCATTACGATGTTGATCCAGGTTCAATCTCAGAAGCTGATTTACCTAAATACTTTAGAGTAATGATGTGGCTTGGAAGAACAGAATTATATTTACTTGCACCAAAACAAGGAATGGGATGGTGCGACCCACAAACCTTTGCCGATGTGCAAAGACAGATAATAGATTCATATCTTATAAAGGAATTGATCGATGCTTCCAATACTGTTATTCACCTGGAAATAGAAAACACAATTAAAATATTTGCTGGTGAGCAGGATAATGTGACGTTAGATAATCTGGGTTATATTAAAAATGCTGTTTCATTTATTGATGCAGATGAACTTTTAGACAGTTTAGCGATAGTTGAATTTCAGGATACTCTTAAAAATCAAAGCTTTGCTTATCAACTTATTTTATCGCAGATACTTTTTGGAAATCCAATGAACGCAGATAGCATTGTTCCGGCATCAGCATTTATGTTATTTGGACAAAGATTTGTAATAGATTCATACATTACAGCAACCGTTGTATATGATAGAATTAAATATAACAATCAAAGAGTGTGTAGATTATTTCCATCATTATTAGATGTTCTCTTTTCAATTGGTAATTCTGCTTCTGCCCAATTATTAATTCCTGAGTTAAATGAATATCATTACTCATCAAATCTTGCAGCACTAAGATATTTAATAGATTCTTATGATGATGAATTCTGGGAAGCAAATCTTTATTCTAACTGGTTAAACATTATAAGAAAATTAAATCCGACGCAAGACAGAACAACTCTTCCTCCATTTATGCAAACTGCAGCTTTCTGGCAGGAGAAGATGAATACACAACTTTCATCGTGGACTGAGCTAAGACACGATAACCTCTTATATGCAAAACAATCTTACACTGGTGGAACAATATGTTCATTTCCATATAGTTATGTAGAACCATTTCCGGAGTTTTATCAAACTCTAAAAGATTTTTCTATAACAGCAGCAAATAAAATTGAATCGATAAATTTTTCTGATCCGTGGACTAAAGAAAATATTATTATCCTACTTCAGTACCCTTGGAAATGTTATGGATACTTTAAAAACGATTGCTGAGAAAGAATTAAATCAGGTACTGCTTAACACTCAGGAAATCCATTTTTTGCAAAATATGATTTATGAAAATGGCAGCGCCGGTTCAGGTGAAAGTCCATATCTTGGGTGGTATCCAAGATTATTTTATAATGACTTTCTATATAGTGGAACCAGCAGTAGTACAAATCCTGGTCTTATGGAAAGCGATCATCTCGTAGCCGATATGCATACTATTCCGACAGATTGTTATGGAGTTCCTTATGGTTGGGTTAAGCATGTTGGGACAGGTCCAATTAATCTTGGTGTTTTTGTCACGCCATGGAATGATGGTGTACAAACAGCTTTCATTGGCCCTGTGATGAGTTATTATGAATATACAACAGAGGATTTTTTAAGATTAACAGATGAGGAGTGGAATAATCAATATCTGCAATCCGCATTAAGACCTGATTGGGTGAATATTTATTTGGCCGATTCAACTGGTAATTCCAGAGGAAGTGGTCCATCCTTAATCACTTCTGTTGATGAAAATCCAAATAGTAATATTATTCCGCAATCCGAATTGTTGATTACAAATTACCCAAATCCATTTAACTCAACTACACTAATCGTATTTACAATTCCTTACGATCTTACAAATAAAAATACTGAGCTAAAAATATTATGATGTTCAGGGAAGTTTAGTTGCAACATTAGTCAATCAACCACTTGCTGCCGGAAATTATGTTGTTAAGTGGGAAGGGAAGAATCAAAATAATTTAGATGTTTCTAGCGGAGTTTATTTTTATAACATTAAAGTTGGAGAAAAAGTAAAATCAGGCAAAATGAATTTATTGAAATAATTATGCTGCTAATGGGAATATTTCCGTTTTCATTAATAATTATCAATACCTAATTATTTTATATTTTAACTGTGCCGCTATTCAGCAGTACAGTTGAAATTATTCTTAGTTTGGTTCTCTCATCATCAGTTTCAGACCTAGTTCTTACATCAGAAATATCCCACTTTAAAAGCAAATTAATGAATATTGCTTAATCATTCCTTAACACTAAAATAACATTTCCTTAATATGCAGGTAAAATGTAAAAGTTATCTTACTACAAAAAAAAGGATGACTATGGAAAAAAGTAATTTATTTTTTACTTACTTAAGTAAGCTAATACCGCAGAATGAAAATTCTGTGAGCAGCGAAAACACAAATGAAAAGTTAACATTTAAAGCGAACGAAACTCCATCGATTGATAACGAGTGGTTGCAGGAATATGACTTAATATATCGTTCTTATGCGATTGAGAGTTATTAAATAATCTAGCTTTCTTCTCTTTTTAATTTTTTAAAACTTCTGAAGGCAAACAAAGTTTGAGAAATGTAATGAGCAGGGAAGAACGTCTTTAATCCATATTCATCAGCTTTAGTTTCTGGTAAGTAAGCTGTTCCAAACATCCAATCCCAAAAAGCAAATTTAGTTGCAAAGTTTCGGTTCCTTCCTTTGCCTGTGGAATGATGCCAGCGATGCATTTCGGGTCCGTTAATTATTTTTTGTAAAAAGCCGGATCGAATATCTACATTACAATGAATGTACATTCCCCAAACCGCACTTATCAATCCCTTGTATGCAATTACTTCTACAGGTGAGCCAAGTAAAATTATTGGAGCAAACTCAATTGTTTGATTTAAAATAATTTCCAATGGATGTGAACGTGAACCCGAAAGCCAATCAACTTTTTTTGGTGAATGATGGGCTTCGTGAATTCTCCAAAGCCATTTATTTTTATGCATCCACCGATGCATCCAGTATATGTAAAGATCGTGTGTAACGACAAAGAAAATTAACTGCGCCCAAATTGGTACTTCGGCAAATATTTGTAATCGCGAGATTCCTGTTGAGTTATCGATAAAATTAATTATCACACCAAAAATTAGAATACTTAAAATATAATTTTGAGCAATCGTGTACATTGCAAAATCATCAAAGAAACCTTCACGCAAAATCTTTTGGTCCTTTGTGTAGGGAAATATTCTTTCTAGAATTACAAATATTATTGCAGAAAGAATAATTAATGATGTTGAAATTATTTCTGCGGAAGACATACTAATTACGTAATTGTAAATTGTATTAAATATTTCTGAAAAGATGTTTGCTTGCATAAAAATGTACTACTGTTATTGCGAAGGAATACCAATAGGGAAACTGAAGCAATCTAATTAATTATCAGATTGCTTCGTTCGATGACTCACTCGCAATGACTGTGTTTGATCATTTAACTCTTCTTAATTTTTTAATCTGTCCAAGTTCACTATCATAAACTTTTTTTATTCCATCACCTAAAGATTTCTCGATATCACGAATATTAGCAACTAATCTTTCCATTCCTCCAACTTCAACAGAAGCTGCTTGATCAGTTCCCCACATAGCGCGATCTAAAGTGATATGACGCTCGACAAAACAAGCTCCCAACGCAACAGCAGCCCAAGTTGGAGCTAAACCAACTTCGTGTCCACTATAACCAATTGGAATATCAGGATACTTTTGCTTTCAGTGTTTCGATCATTTTAAGATTTAATTCCTCATTCTGACAAGGATAAGCAGATGTTGCGTGTGCAACCATCAAATTATTTTTATCCATAAAGGAAATTGCTTTATCAATTTGCTCAATTGTTGACATTCCAGTTGACATCATTATTGGTTTGTTTATATTTTTATGTTTTTCAAGAAGCATAAAATCTGTTAACGCGGCTGAAGCTGTTTTGTAAAGTGGGGGATTAAATTGTTCAATAAAATCAACTGCTTCTTCATCCCAGCAAGATGCAAACCAAATCATTCCGATTTCTTTGCAATACTTATTAATGGCTGAATATTCTTTTAAACCAAACTCAACTTTGTGCCTGTAATCGATATAAGTCATTCTGCCCCAGGGAGTGTCGCGTTCAATATTCCATTGATCTTTTGGTGTGCAGATTTCCGGAGTGCGTTTTTGAAATTTAACTGCATCACAACCTGCGTGTTTAGCGCCCGCAATTATTTTTTTAGCAATTTCAACATCACCATTATGATTGATTCCGATTTCTCCTATTACAAAAACAGGATGACCATCACCAATAAAACGAGCACCCACTTTAATTTCTCTTTTGCTCATAAATTTCTTTCAAAATGTTTTTAAGAGTTAATCTTAAATGCCAAAATCAATTCTGCAAACTCACGAAAAGCGCCATAACCGGCTTTAGTTTCGCAAATATAATCAGCGATATCTTTTATAAAACTCATTCCATCATTTGGAGTAGCAGTAAAACCGCAAAGCTGCATAACATCAAAATCATTTGAATCATCACCAATATAGGCGATGTCTTCTTTTTCAAATCCATTTTTCTTTTTTATGATTTCTAAAACTTCCTCTTTCTTATTAACGCCGAGATAGTATTCAGACATTTTGAGTTTTTCAGCACGGGTTTTAACTGTATTAGAATTTTCTCCTGTGATAAAAATTGTCTCAATACCCGCGTATTTTCTAAGCCGTTCGATGCCCATTCCATCACGTATCGAAAATCTTTTGAATGCTTCACCATTTTGGCCGTAATAAACTCCAGTATCAGTTAAAACGCCGTCAACATCAGTTAGAATAACTTTTATTTTTTCTGCTTTTTCTTTAAGGTGAAGATTTTTCTCTTTTAATTTTGTGTCGATTACCATGTGGTCCATCCTCCATCAACTATTAAATTTGCTCCAGTCATGTAAGATGAAGCGTCACTTGCTAAAAATATTATTGCCCCTTTATAATCAGTCGGAAGTGCCATTCTGCCCAAAGGTGTTTTTGCAGAATAATTATTTACAAAATATTCATCCTGCTTATTTTCAACTCCACCCGGAGAAAGGGTATTTACACGAACACCTTTATTACCCCAATACGCGGCAAGAAATCTTGTGAAATTTACTATTGCACCTTTTGTTGCAGGATAAGCAGGGGATTTATAAAATGATTGTGAGCCATCAGGCTTTTTATAGATTGACTGATCAGGTCCGACCAATCCATAAGTTGAGGCTATATTGATAATGCTTCCTTTACCTGTTTTTGCCATTTCAGTTCCGATAATTTGAGAACATAGAAATGTACCCGTTACATTAACATCAAGAGATTTCTGCCACATATCCAGCGGATAATTTTCAAACATAGATTGTTCTGCGGCAGCCTGTGGATTTTCAAACATATCATTTATGGCTGCGTTGTTAACCAAAATATCGATCCTATCAAACTCATTTAATGACTTATCTCTAAGTTTTTCAACAGAAGATTTATTCGTAATATCAACACCAACTCCAATTGATTTTGTTGATAGGGAAGAAGCAAAGATTTTACATCTCTCATCGTCTAGATCGCAAGCAACCACATTTGCTCCTGCCTCTGATAATGCGATACAATGATTTTTACCAATCAAACCAAGAGCACCGGTTACGATTGCAACTTTGTTTTTTAGTGAGAATAGTTCTAATGAGTTCATAAATAAATTCAATTCCATTGTCACACTGAGCGAAGTCGAAGTGTGACCAATATTAAAAAATTGTGTCAATCTTCGACAGGCTCAGACTGACATTAAGTTATTTCCTCTTTGGTTTCATATTAAAATTACTAACTTTTCTAAAAACTGGTCCAACAGGTTCACCTCGTAAATATCCTTTAACATTATTCTCCTCAACTGCTTTTTTGAGGATGGGTAAAACCTCTATATAAACATTTAAAGTATAATCAATGTCTTGATCCGAATGAGAAAATGACATATTATGAAAACCACCCCACAAAATTCCTCGCTTTATCATTTCCTGCTGAACTAGTGATTTCATCTCCAATGGATTTCCTGCAGAAGCATCAAAAGTAATAATAGTTCTACAATCAAATCCTACACACTTTGTATAATCCATTCCAAGGTCGGATACGATTTTATTATATCCCACTTTTAATTTATTACCTTGCTTTGCTAATTGTGCAGGAACATTTTTTTCTATCAATTCATTTATAGTTGCTTTAACTGCAGCCAACGAAAGGGCTTCTCCGCCAAAGGTCGTAAAGAAAAATACTTCCTGTTCAAGCAAAGTCATTACATCTTTTCTTCCTGTTAAAATTGAAATAGGCATACCATTCGCCACGGCTTTTGAAAAACAAGCTAGATCAGCCTTAACGCCAAAAGTATTCCTGTGCACCTCCTAATGCAATTCTAAATCCACTCCACATTTCATCGAAAATTAATAGTGTTCCATTCTTTGTACAAACATCACGAAGTTTCTGTAAAAAATTATCTTTTGGTTCTTCAAAAACATAAGGTTCTAAAATTACGCAGGCAGTATCTTCATCAATTGATTCAATAACAGATTGAATATCATTATAATTGAATGTAAAGGTCATATCCTGAATCGCTTGAGGAATACCTTTATTTCTATCAGTTACTGCTATGTACCAGTCGTGCCAGCCGTGATAACCGCAACACAAAACATTATTTCTTTTTGTAAATGCTCGGGCTAATCTTACAGCAGCAGAAGTAACATCAGCTCCAGTTTTACTGTAACGAATTGACTCTGCATTTGGTACTACTTTATGAATTAATTCCGCAACCTCAACCTCCAGAGGATGCATTAAAGAAAATGTAATTCCATCTTTTAACTGTTCCTTAATTGCTTCATCAACTTTGTCATAAGCATAACCTAAAGATATTGGACCTATAGCCATTTGAAAATCGATGAACTCATTTCCATCAAGATCCCAAACATGCGAACCTTTTCCACGCTGCAAATATTTTGGGGCAACCCCTTTTACATTTTGCTGTGGACCTTTGGCAAGAGTTTGAGTTGTACACGGAATTAAATCAAGTGCAATCTTGTAATATTCATCAGACTTTTTAATAGAAGGATAATCTTTATTGAATTCAATTTTGTTGGGCATAATAAAATTTAAATAATTTTTGTTTGATTTGAAGAAATAGTTTTTAACTCATCAAGATGATTTCGGTACCAGTTTACACCACAATACTCTTCATTTAATTTTTTGATTTCCGGTTTTCTCTCGAGCAAATCAAGAATATTTTCTAATGTAAATTTATCGTTTATTGGATAAAGTTCATCATAAACCTGTTTTATGAAATTGTAATCTTTTTCATAATCTATTGTAAATCTGTGGGACATTGAGTAGTCTAAACCGGTTTCCCATTCAACATTACCAATTCTAAACTTGTCTGGATTTTCCCAGAGGTAGGGTGTAGTATGTTCACGTTCAAGTTCAAGTTTTGCATTTTCCCAAGCATTTTTCAAAGCTTCAAAACTGATAACCTCAACATCATTTCCATCAGGATAAGTTGCAGGATGAAGGTTACTTACATAATCATATTTATCAGAATTATCCAAATAGAATTGTAAAACTTTGTCAATAACATTGGGATCGATTAAAGGGCAATCTGAAGGAATCTTTACTACAGCATCAGCTTTTAGAAGTATTGCTGATTGGTAATGCCTATCAAGTAAATCAGTTGGGTGACCGCGATAACAATTTATCTGAAATTCCTTGCAAAGTTCTTCAACTTTATCATCGCATTTATCTGTAGTTGTGGCAATAACAATTGTACCTTTTAATTTTGAAGCTGCTACTCGTTCATACATCCTATATAGCAATGGAAGATTTGAAAGCGGAAGAAATATTTTACTTGGTAGGCGGCTTGAAGCGGTTCTTGCTTGAATTACAGTTACAATATTTAATTTATTTTTCACTTCAATTAGAATATTGATTTTGCTCTTACAAATTTTTCTTTAAGCATATATTTAATTTCTAATTTAAGATCTTCCATATACTTATTTTTTTCTTTTGCTCTAACAACCGGTTTTGTTGATGCAAGCAATTCTCTTGCGACCTCAGCAATCGCCTTTGCTGAGGATCCAGAGTTCTGAATCGGAAATAATCGTTTAATTTCTTTAAGATCAACATTACAATAAACTTCTTTACCTAACGCAAGCGCAGGAAATATTGTACTTGAGTATCTTGTAACTAAAATATCACAATTTGCAATCATAGGATCGATGCTAACTCCGTGATAAACCAATGCTTCCGGTAAATATTCATTTACTTCAGCAGTTCGTTTTTTTACTATTTCATTAGGATGAAGTTTTACAATTATTTTCTTATCTCCGGCAATTTTTTTAGCGTTTAATAAAAACTCTTTTCTGTTTTCATACTTTGTGGTTTCCCTTACATCGGAAGTAGCAACCAGTACAAAGTTTTTATGTTCAAATTCAAGATTTCTAAATTTTTCAAAGTTATCAAAATTTGGAATGCCTGTTACACGAATCTTATTTGGATTAACACCTCTATCAATAAACTGTTCACGGAATCCTTCCGACGCAACACAAAAATAATCGTACATATGAGATAAACCTGTCATGGAAGTGCTTGCACACCAACGTCCCAATCCTAAAAATCTTGTAACGTGATATCGCCAATCCGGCGGATCAGTCATTCCTTCCTGAACAAGTATGGTTTTAAATTTTTTAATGTTTCGTGGTACTATTAAATCTTGAGAAGTAAATACTAAATCATAATTATTGTTTCTACCCTCAAAATCTAACCTAAGGTTATTATTTTTAATATACTCAAGAGTTTTTCTTTTAAAAGTCCCACCCATTATCGTAAACTCAAGCAGTTTCAGTTTTGTCAACACCCATAATGGTCCGCTCGCATAATAAGGGGTAAAATAAGCTTCACATTCAGGAAGCTCTTTATAGATTTGATGCATAATGGTGGTTTGGTTCATAGAACCACCGATGAATAGTATTTTGGGTTTATTCATTCTAATATCTTTTTGAGTTTCTTAATCCATTAACTTTATCAAATCATATTTTTAAGCGTCAGTTATGTTTATTTCAAATATAACACACTCCAAATTTGCAAAAAACTTAAATAAAAGACCCATATCTATCGTGATATATGTCATAATTCAAAAGGTCAATAAATAAGACGTAAAACTCGATTTATACTTCAAACTCAGGTTGTGCTAATTTTAATGTTTCTGTAACTTGCTAATATTAAAAGTCAAAAAAAGGAATCAGCATGTTGCTTCAAAAACCTAAAAAGCTTGGCAAGAATGATATTATTGGATTAATTTCTCCGGCTTCTTCACCCGATGAGTTATCCAGAATCGAGAATGGAGTTAAATACCTTGAGAGTTTAGGTTATCGGGTTAAAGTTGGAGCAAATGTCGGAAAAAATCATGGTTATCTTGCAGGCACGGACAAGGAAAGGGTTGATGATTTACATTCAATGTTCAAAGATAAATCTGTAAAGGCTATTTTTACACTCCGGGGTGGTTATGGTGCTTTTAGATTGTTGGATAAGATTGATTACCGTTTAGTAAAAAATAATCCTAAAATATTTGTCGGATATAGTGAAATAACTGCACTTCAAATGGCGTTTTTGGAAAAGGCTGGTTTGATAACTTTTGCCGGACCCATGGTTACAGTCGATTTTCACGATGAAGTTAGTTCATTTACCAATGAACATTTTTGGGCAACGATAACTTCTAACAAAAAATTAGGAAAGTTGAAATACCCTGAAAATCAAAAACTTCCATATCTTCAAAAGGGAAGTGCTTCAGGTAGATTGATTGGTGGCAACTTGGCTGTATTTGCTGCATTACTTGGTACAGAATATTTCCCAAATCTCACAGGAAAAATTTTAATGATTGAAGATATTGGCGAATTGCCTTATAGAGTTGATAGAATGTTAAATCAACTTAGACTTTCGGGGACATTGAAAAAAGTCAGAGGTATCATTCTTGGAAGATTTGTTGATTGCCATGAACACGATCCTAACAAAAAAACTTTAACTCTTGGTGAAGTTATTTCTGATTATCTCGGCACTTTAAAAATACCATCAATTTATACTTTCCCGCATGGGCACATAAAAGATTTTATAACAATTCCATTTGGATTAAAAATTAACTTAAATGCTACCAAGGGAACAGTAGAATTTGCTGAAGGTGCAGTTAAGTAGGCTGCTGAATGTATGTAAAATAATTTTTGCCTTTAAAATATAGTTCTGTTTTATTTGCAGCCTCTTCATCATCAAAGATACCCCAAACTGTCGAACCTGTTCCAGTCATCATAGAAAAAACAGCATTAAATTCAAGCATCTTATCTTTTATTTCCCTTATTTCAGGAAAATGATTGAATACAATTTTCTCAAAATCATTTGATGCAATACTCATCAATTCTCCAATCTCGACAGGTGATTTTCTTATCGGTACTTGCAGACTTATTTTTGGTTGAATTGGTGTTATTAGTCCAAATGCCCATTTAGTGGAAATATGAATTCCAGGATTTACAATAACCAAATACTTTTTTAGCTTTAAATTAATTGGTACAAGGACTTCACCACGAGATTCAGCAAAAGAGGTAACAGGATTTAAGAAAAATGGGACATCAGAGCCTAATTGTAGAGCTAAACGAAAAAGATGTTTTGTATCGATTTGAAGATTAAAAAGTTTAGTAAGAGCAATCATCGTAGCTGCTGCATTAGAACTGCCGCCGCCAAGTCCGGCACCAATTGGAATATTTTTATTTAAATATATTTCAATGGAAAGCTGGATATTTAACTTTTCCTCTAAAAGTTTTTTCGCTCTGATAATGAGATTGGATTTATCCTTATTTAAATTTGAATCATTACTTTTAAAAGTAAACTTCTTGGATTGAATAATTTCTATCTCGTCAAAAAGATTCAGTGGATAAAAAATTGTTTCTATATTGTGAAATCCATCATCTCTTTTATTAATTACATTAAGACCGATATTAATCTTTGCTGGTGATTTTACTACTATTTTATTCATCAACTAGGGTCTTTATTCTTTTTGTGTGTTCAGGAGATGAGCCACAACAGGAACCAATAAACGATGGTTGATATTTTAGATATGTTTTTGCTTGCTTAGCATATTCTATAGGAGTAATTGCACATTCAATTTTACCATCTGTGAATTTGCTACTTCCGCAATTAACATAAAATCCCCAATTCAAATCTGATTTCAATCTGACTAATGCATTTTCCAATGCTTCAAAAGTTATACAATTAAAACCAAGGGCAAGTGGATGATATTTAAGAACGTATTCAATAGCATCAGAAAGATTTTCTCCAGATAGAAGTTTTGGTTTATCAATAAAAAAGAAATTCATTACAAAAGGGATACTATTTTCACCACAATATTTTGCAATAAATTTGATTTCATCAAAATGACTTTGAGTTTCATTCATTATAAAATCACATCCGCTTTCCATCAAAGCATCAATATGTACTTTGTGATTCCATTCTAAATCCTTTTGGGAAATCGTTCTTTCAACCTGGTAACAATCTTCTGTCGGAGGATTTGAACCTGCAATAAGAACCGCTGACTTTCCACGAGCGTATTTCGCCAGATTAACAGCCTTCAAAACACTTCCAACTACATCTGTAATACCTGATGAAATAAGAGAATATGGATTTGTTCTGAATGTATTTGTGGTAATTATGTCAGCACCGGCTCTAATATAGTCTTTATGAAGAGCGATAACTTCATTCTGCGAATCATCATTAGCCGTAGCACTCCAAATTCTTTTATTTGAAGTAAGTTTTTTTTCTTGAAGAATACTACCCATTGCACCATCAAGTACTAATGGTCGTTTTATTTTTCTAGCTTTTTCAAATGGATTATCTCTTTCTTGTATCTTTACTTTATCATAATCTTCATAAAATTTATCCACCTCGCTAATAATTCTATTTAAATCAAGATTCTTTATACATTCTAAGTCATATGGACATTGTTTTTTCCAACAAGGAGAGCAGAACAGATCTTCCTGATAAATTTTTACACCTCTATCGTATAAATCAATTTCAGACCAACAGCTCACTCCAAACCATGCAACTACATATTTATTTAGTGCAATTGCAAGATGCATTCCGAAAGAATCACCTGTGATTATAACCTGTGGAATAGACTCGTAACAAGCGCCCCTTCTTACACCTTCCTTAGTTGGTGTATTGATTATTCGTCCCCGGAAATAATCGGCAATTTCTTTATTTCTTTCAGTGTCTTCTGGCCCACCGAGCAGCATGACTCTATATTTTCGTTTAGCCAGAAGTTTATTGATAAGAAATATATGTTGACCGACAGACATTTTTTTGTTTGGATAAAGATTAGAACATCCGGTATTAAAGCCAATTATTTTATCTGAATCCCTTAAACGGCTATCTCTTTTATAATCTTCAATAAATCGCAGCTCTTCTGTATTAAAATTAAAAATGTAATTATCGCGACTGTAATCAAGTTCAAATGTTTCTGCAAGGTAATCCTGACCCGTTCTCTGATTAACTTTGAATTTTAATTGATCATCCATTCCTAAATTATAATTGTAATTTGCGCCCTCATTTACGGGTATAATTATTCCGTTTCGATTAAGTCCAAATCCCAACTTAATCTTAGCATTAGTAGAATTTAACAAAGCACAGGATCTTTGGGATTTATCAACATTCATTACAATATCAAACTCAATTTGACTTAATATTGAAATGGTTTCAGTATCATAACTAAAAACTTTATCTATATATTGATTATGGTAAAGAAGAGGTACAGAAATCTTTAATGTTACCCAATAAATAGTTGAATCAGGAAATTTTCTTTTAATAGCCGGTAACTGTGCCGTTGTCATAAGCACATCACCCATTGCATCAAGATTAATTATTAATATTTTTTTACCAATGGCTACATTTTCTTTACAGCCGTTTTCCCAACAATTATGGTCAGGATAACAAGGTTTGTAACCAGTAAAGTTCTTACAAGTTGGGATAGTTAATTGTTTTTCCATTGAATTTTACAAAGATGATTGTTCAAATAAATCTGAAAATAATTACAAATTTCATTTACGGAAACTGTATGCAAAGAAATAATTAAATCACACTTCAAATATATCATGTACAATGTTTAAATGAATAATATTCCTGCTAAATAATCATATCGTTTTGTATTTATTTAGTAGTGAATTGATTTTCGCAATTACGTCTGCGGTATTTAATTCAGTCATACACTCATGTTGGAGAGGGCAGATTAGTTTGTCGCAACAAATACAATCAAGTTTGTCGTTTATTACATAATCGGAATTCAAGGAATATGGACGATGTCCTCGTGGATTTGTCGGTCCAAATAATCCAATCGTAGGAACTCCTATTGCGGCAGCTATATGCATAGGTCCTGAATCGTTAGAAATTATAACATCACATTTTGAAATTAAAGCACCCAATTGAAGCAAATTTGATTTTGGTGCAGTGTAACATTGGTCACCAAGATTATTTTTAATAAATTCAGCATCACTTTCATCACCGGGGCCCCACAGGACTAGAACTTTACACTTAAATGATTTAATAGCTGCGTTACAAATCTCCAGCCATTTAGATTTTGTGCAACGTTTTGAATCCCAGCTTCCTGAGGGTATTATCCCAAAGATTAATTTATTCTCTTTGATATTCTCATTGAAGAAATTATCTGCAAAGGACCTATCAGAATCACGAACTGTATAGTGGATATTTTTCGAAATAATTGGGACACTAATTGCTTTGAGTAGCTCAAGATTATGTTCTGCCGAGTGATGTTCACCTTTCTCAGAAGTGCCTAAAATATTGTAAGCATATTTTCTTCCTCGATAAGCAAAGCCAACCCGATGTTTTACCTGAGATAAAAACGTAACTTGTGCACTGCGTGGATTTGACCATAAATCGATAACCATATCATACTTTTCTTTGCGAATTTTCAGGGCAGTTTTTAATACGAATTCTGTTTTATGCATTACTAAAACTTTATGCACTAATGCATTATACAACACAGAATACTTTGCAAAATGCTCTGTAAGATAATCGATCTTAACACCGGAAAAATAATTATGCAGGTTTTCCAATACTATTGTGGAAAGAACTATATCACCAATTCCACGTGGTTTAATTAATAATATTTTTTTTATTTCAGTTGGATTTATCTTCATTCAAATCTTTTAAAATATTCGTCCTGAACCTTAACTAAATTTTTAATGCGCATCCAACCAATTGTCTCCACTGCCTGCATCAACAACAACAGGGACTTTTAATGGCAATGCTTTTTCCATTAACTTTTTAATAATAGGTAATAGTTTTTCAATTTCATCTTTATGGGCATCAAAAAGTAATTCATCGTGAACCTGGAGAATCATTTTAGTTTTTGATTTTCTTTTTTTCAATTCATTATGAATGTTAATCATTGCAAGCTTAATCATATCTGCAGCTGTACCTTGAATCGGCATATTAATCGCTACTCTTTCTTCAAATTGTCTTACAACTCTGTTGTTGCTATTAATATTTTTAAGATACCTTCGTCTACCCATTAAAGTTTCGGCATAACCTTTTTCCTGCGCAAAGCGAACAGAATTCTCCATAAATTCTCTTACGCGTTTAAAGGTTCTAAAGTAGGTTTCAATTATCTCTTTGGCGTGTGCTTGTGTAACACCTAATCGTGTCTTTAATCCAAATGGGCCAATTCCGTAGAGAATCCCAAAGTTAACTTCTTTTGCTTTTCGCCTCATGTCGGGTGTAACATCTTTTGGTTTAACTTTGAAAACTAAAGCCGCAGTACTCCTGTGAATATCTTCGCCTTCGCTGAATGCTTTAATCAAACCCTCATCGCTGCATATAGAAGCCATTATTCTTAATTCTATCTGACTGTAATCTGCACTTAAGATTTTATAATGTTTATCGCGTGGTACGAATGCCTTTCGAATTTCTTTTCCCATCTCAGTTCTAATAGGAATGTTCTGAAGATTAGGATCATTACTCGATAGTCTTCCTGTAGAGGCGATGGTTTGATTGAAACTTGTATGCACTCTTCCGGTTTTTTTATTTATTAGATTTGGAAGTGAATCCGCATAAGTTGATTTTAGTTTTGAAGCCTGACGATAATTTAAAATGTACTCAATGATCTCATGCTCGCCACGAAGATATTCAAGTGAACGAGCGTCAGTTGAAAAACCAGTTTTTGTTTTTCTTCCTTTTGCAAGATTAAGTTTTGTAAAAAGTATTTCCTGCAGCTGTTTTGGTGAATTGATATTAAACTCGGTTCCTGCAACTTTGAAAATCTCAGAAGTATAATTTTCTAATAATACCTGTAATTCTTTACTAAATGATTTTAAAGCTGCCATATCAATTTTAATTCCTTCATATTCCATATCCGCTAGAACAGGTACGAGCGGAAACTCAATATCGTAAGCAACTTTTTCTATTCCTTCTTTCTTTAATTCATTGTCTAATTTAGTATATAACTTATACGTCACATCCGCATCTTCAGCAGAGTAATTGGATAAGGATTGTAAATCAACCTCAAAAATCTTTGCGGGATCTTTTTTCTGTCCAATCAAATCTGATAATGGAATAGGTTTATAATCAAGATATTTTTCAGACAGATCATCCATTCCATGTTTCTGATCGGGATCAAGAACATAGCTGGCAAGCATTGTATCGAAATAAAAATTACTAACCTCAATTCCAATACTTCGCAAAACAGCTATATCATATTTCGCATTCTGACAAACTTTCTGTATTCCCTTATTTTCAAAGATTGGTTTAAAGATTTTTTTAAATGAATCAACTGATAAACGGTCTGAGAATTTGTTTTCAAACAATCCGGATTCATTGCTAAAGGGATTTACAGCTATGAAAAATGCTTCATTTGCTTTTATACAAAATGATGCTCCGACTAGATTTACATCGAATGTGTTAAGATTATCTGTTTCGGTATCGAAAACAAAAATATCAGTTTTGCCAAGTTTTGCGGCAAGATCTTTTGCATCTTTTTCTTTGGTGATGAGATGATATTTGACTTTTTTAGTATCAAATGTATTTATTAATGAAGAAGAGTCTTCAATTTTAATCGGTTGCTTTTCTTCAACAGACACATTTGTTTGATAATTTTTAATCAGCTTTGCATAAAGTGCTTTAAATTCAAGCTCAAGAAAAATTTCTTTTACCTTATCAAAATCAGGATCAGAAAATTTTGCATGCTCAAAATCAAAATCTATTGGAACATCACAGTAAATTGTTGCAAGATCTTTTGAGAGAAATGCATTTTCTTTACTTTCTTCCAATTTCTTTTTTATGCCCGCTTTATCAATTTCATCAATATGTTTATAGATATTTTCAATTGTGCCATATTTATCTATTAAAGGAACAGCACCTTTTGGACCAATACCAGCAACTCCCGGAATATCATCACTGCTATCACCCACAAGTGCTAAATAATCAACCATATATTTCGGTTCAAATCCTAATTCCTCAATAACTTTTTGTTTATCATAAAGAATTGCTTCATCCGACATTTTGCCCGGTCTAACCACTTTTACTTTATCAGTAATCAACTGGAAATAATCTTTATCCGGTGTAATAGCAAAAGAAAGTAAACCATTTTCTTCAGCTTTCTTAACGGCAGTTCCTATAATATCATCTGCTTCGTAACGAGGTAAAATGTATAAAGGAATGTTAAGAGCAAGTACAATATCCTTAATTCGCTGTAATTGTGGAATCATATCATCAGGCATGGCTTGCCGCGATGATTTGTACAATTCATATTTTTCGTGTCTAAAGGTCTTTTCTTTTGAATCAAAAGCAACGGCAAGGTAATCTGGTCTATGATCCTCAATTACCTTAATCAATTGTGATAAAAAACCATAAACAGCAGAAGTTGATTCACCTTTGCTGTTAGTTAATGGTCTGTTAATGAAAGCAAAATAGGCACGATACGCAAGAGCCATCGCATCGATTATAACAAATTTTTTATTTTTCATATAAACGTTTTGAATGATATTAAAAATACTTGCAGAAAATAAAGATTAGTTATTAAAGATTGAAGTAAAATAATTATAGTAATCATTTCATATCGTTATTAGTTTAATATATTTTTACGGCGTAAAATCATTCGAAAGGAACCATTAACTATTTGCTTAATTTTTAAATCAGCAAATAAAGTTTGATAAATGAAAACCACTGACCAGAGTACCGTAAAAAATATTATAAAGGCTATGGGGATAGTTTTCGGGGATATCGGGACAAGTCCTATTTACACTCTTACAATAATCTTTACCCTAACATTACCATCAAAAGAAAATGTTTTTGGAGTTCTCTCATTAATTTTCTGGACGCTTATTTCACTTGTAACCATTCAATATGCCTGGTTAGCCATGAGTTTAAGTATCCGTGGTGAAGGTGGAATAATTGTATTAAAAGAAATTTTAGTATCAACCTTAAAAAAGGGCAGGAAATTCGGGTTTATAACTTTCCTCGGTTATATTGGAGTATCATTACTTTTGGGCGATGGCGTAATAACTCCGGCAATTAGTATTTTATCTGCTGTAGAGGGATTAAAACTTATTCCTGGTTTAGAAAAGATTAGTTTAGAAACCATTTTAATTATAACTACCCTAATAACAATTTTATTATTTGCCATCCAGTACAAAGGAACAACTAAGGTTGCAACCTCATTTGGTCCAATCATGCTGCTGTGGTTTATTGCCTTATTTTTATCAGGATTATTTTATTTATTGCACACACCCAAAATATTTTTAGCATTTAATCCTGTTTATGCGATTGAATTCTTTATCCATAATGGATTTGCGGGATTTTTCATTTTAAGTGAAGTAATTCTTTGTGCCACAGGTGGTGAAGCTTTATATGCAGATATGGGACATTTAGGCGGTAAGCCTATCAGACAAGCATGGTCGTTTGTATTTTTTGCACTGATTATTAACTACTTTGGTCAAGGCGCCTATATTTTAGAACACAACGATACTAAGCAAGTTTTATTTAAACTTGTCAGTACCTTTTCTGAAGTTTTTTATGTACCTTTTTTAATTTTGACATTACTTGCTACAGTAATTGCTTCACAAGCAATGATAAGTGCTGTTATGTCATTAATATTTCAGGGTATAAATCTTGGAATATTTCCCTTAATGAAGATCAAATACACCTCAACAGAACTTCGATCACAAATTTATATTCCATCGGTAAACTGGATTTTGTTGGCAGCAGTAATTTTTATGATCTTTCTATTTAAAGAATCCTCAAATCTTGCTGCAGCTTACGGATTGGCGGTTACAGCCACAATGTTTATAAGTTCTATTTTCATAACAATGATATTAAAAAACAGAAAAGAATATTTAAAGATGGCTTTGAGTTCTATAGTTCTGGTAATTACCTTTATATATCTTTTCGCCGTTACGCACAAAATTCCATATGGAGGCTACTGGTCTATCGTTATAGCTACGATTACCCTGTTGATTATTTTGTTATGGATTTCTGGAATGAGCAGGATGCGAAAATATTTGCGTTCAGTTACACTTGATGTTTTTACAGAAAGTTTTAAACAAATTTATCAAACCGGAAATTTTGTTAAAGGTGAGGCACTTTTCTTTACTAAAAGTACAAATTCAGTTTCACCTTATATTCTGCATTGTATGTTTAGAACAGGAATTATGTATGAAAAAAATGTACTTGTTTCAGTTGAAAACACTGATCAGCCGTATGGTGTTAAATTAGATCGAAACGAAGAAATTACACCGGGATTGTTTTCTGTAAGAATACTTTATGGATATATGGAAGTTCCGGATCTACCCAAGTTATTTAAAGTGTGGGGATTTAATGAAAAAGCTATCTTCTATGGAGCTGAAGAAATAAAAACAAATAAATTATTACTAAAGCTATTTATTGTTCTTAAGAAAATAGCACCCAATTGGATAAGCTATTTTGATTTTCCATACAATAGATTGCACGGTGTAGTAACAAGAATTGAAATTTAAATTTACTTTATTACCCGGAACAGAATGAAAAAACTACTTGGCCTTTTATTAATTGTAATTACTCTATCCAACTTTGCTTGTGCGCAGAATAAAAAGGATACACTTTTTGTTGCACATTGGAATCTTGAAAATCTTTTTGACACAATAGACGATCCTAAAACCGATGATGAAGAGTTTGTTATCGGCTCTGAAAAAGAATGGAGTGCGGATAGATTAGATAAAAAATTTTATAACCTGGCAAGGGTCATTCGTTCAATGAACAATAATAACGGACCAGATTTACTTGGTGTTTGCGAAGTTGAACATCAAGATTTACTGGATTCTATGCTTAACAAATATCTGAAAGATAAATTTTATAGAGTTGGATATCTGGAATCTCAAGATGGTAGAGGAATTGATAATGGAATTATTTATAACTCCAAAATATTAAAAATGATTGATCTCAGGGGATTAAATGTTAATCTTGCTGATGGATCTATTACAAGACTTATTTTATACGGAACATTTTTATTTCAACAACGGGATACACTTCATTTCTTCGTTAATCATTGGCCATCACGAAGAAGCGGGGAAGAAGAATCTGAGCCAAAAAGAATAACAGCTGCAAAAACTTTAAGGACTGAGATTGAATTACTTTTCGCTAAAAATAAAAATAGCAAAATTATCATTGTGGGCGATTTTAATGATGAACCAACAAACATATCAATAACTGAAAATTTAAAAGCTGCACCATTCTTTTGTGATTCTGTAGACCATCAGAAATTGCACGAAGATTTAGAAACTGATTTATTCAACCTTTCTTATAAAGCCTGGTTCGATGGTTCAGGAAGCTATAAATACAAAGATGATTATAATATGCTTGATCAGATAATAATTTCAAAAGAACTTTTATTTGCAGAAGAGATAAAATATGTTTGTAACTCATTTGAAGTTTACAAACCCTATCTAATGGTTACAAGGACGGGTAAATTTCAGGGTGCGCCTTTCCCAACATATGGAGGTTCAAGATATCTTGGTGGTTACAGTGATCATTTCCCGGTTACAGCTAAATTTATTTTTAGAAGAAGGTAAATGTGGATAAGAAGCTAATTATTTTTGGGGCGGATGGTGCACTCGGGAAAGGTGTTACAAAAACCTTAATCTCAAGGGAATTCGATGAAGTATATTTATTTGATTTCAAGTTTGATCAAAAATATACAGATTCAAAAATTGAACAGCACTTAGTTAAAGATTTAAGTATAGAAGAAAATGTAATGGCTTCTTTATACAATGTGAAAACAGATAAGAAAACACAATTATTTTTATACTCCACTATTGGCGGTTTTTACGGAGGAACATCTGTGTGGGAAACCGAAGAAGTTGACTTTGACAGAATGATGAATATGAATCTCAAAACCAACTTCTTTATAGCCAAATATTTTTCATTACTTGTTAAAAAAAGTTACAGCGGATCAATCTGTTTCACTTCAGCTTATACAGGTAATCATCCGGAAGGACTAAAATTTGCTTATGGAGCTTCCAAATCAGCATTAAACTATTTAGTAAAAGCTTTGTCTCTGGAAGGCGATGAGATAAATCTATCAGTAAATGCAATCGCACCTTTTATTATTGATACACCGGCAAATCGTGAGTATATGAAAAATGCAAATTATGAATTATGGATGAAGCCTGAAGAAATCGGAGAACTTGTATATTCACTTTTTCTAAATCATAATTTTGTATCCGGAAACATTATTGAACTTAAAAAGAGGTTTAATAATTAAATTATTTAAAAAATAATTTGATTAAAAATTTATTTCAGATTAAAATTCTAAAGTAAATAAAATCGTTTAAGAGTTTTTAAAATCTAAGAGTAAATAGGAAAATTCATGAGTTTGAGTGAAAAAATAAACCAGGATTTAAAAGAGTGCAATGAAGTCAGGTGATAAGACCAGACTTTCGGTTGTTCGTTCTATTAGAGCGCTAATTTTAGAATTTGAAAAAAGTGGCGCCAATAAAGAATTGACATCGGAAGACGAAATTAAAATGTTGAGTACTGCAGCTAAAAAAAGAAAAGATTCAATTGAGCAGTTCCGTAATGCTGGCAGAAATGATCTTGCTGATGCTGAAGAAGCCGAACTTAAAATCCTTACGGAATATCTTCCAAAGCAAATGGATGAAAATGAAATTATAAGTGAAGTACTTAGAATTGCGACTGAGATTGGCGCAAAAACAAAAGAAGATTTTCCCAAGCTTATGCCTATTGTGATGAAGGAATTAAAAGGTAAAGCTGATGGGAAATTAGTAAAGAGTATTGTTGAAAATATTTTGGTATCAAATTGAGCTATATTGATATAGTTATAATTATTGCAATTGCCATCGGATTCCTGCTCGGTTTTAAAGATGGTTTTGTTAGAAAGCTAATAGGAATAATCGGCTTTATAACCGCTGTAATCTGTGCCGTTTTGTTTTCATCATTTGTGGGAAGACTGATCGAATCAATTTTTGGCATAGAGTTTTATATGGCAGAAATAATGGCAGGGCTATTACTCTTTATTATGATAATGATTGTTACAACGATATTAAAACGTGTTATCCATCCATTTGATAAAGTAAACAATCTTATTAATCAACTTATCGGTGGATTTATAGGAGTAATCCAATTATTGTTTTTTTTAAGTGCTTTATTTCTTCTTGCAAATATTTTTGATTTCCCTGACAAAAAAACCCAAGAAAATTCTAAACTGTACAAATACACTTATGGAGTAATTCCATTTTCGATAAACCTTCTAAAAGATTATACACCAAGTACTGAAGATGTAATTAAAGATTATATCAACCAAAAAGATACTATACAATGATTGATGAACTGGTTTTAGAAAAATTAGAATTTGAAAAAATTCTAAACCAGGTTTCTAAATACTGTGTTACTGAAAATGGCAAAAATCTTGTCTTAAAAATTTATCCCACTTCTAATATTGAATTTATAGTAAATGAATGTACGCTTGTAAGTGAAGCAAAAGAAATTCTAAACAAAGCAGGTCACCCACCAATTGATTTTATTCCTGATTTAAATCAGCCTTTATCAGAATGTAAAATTGAAGGGTCAATTCTGTCCAGTCACAGAGTTTTAGACATACTTAAGCTTGCAAAGACTTCGCGTCTGGTTCAACAATTTTTGAAGAATGAACTAGTAACGGAATCACGATTAACTGATAAACTCAAAGATTTGTTTTCAGATAAACTTTTTGAATACCAGATTGAAAAGATAATTTCTGATCAAGGTGAAGTAAAAGAAAATGCCAGTGCAGATCTTTTGCAAATCAGAAAAGAAATTATTTCTAAAAGGAATGAGCTTGTAAAATCTATAAATCGAATAATTAAAAATCTTAAAGAAGATGATATTGTTCGTGAAGATTATCTTACTCTGCGTGATGGACGAATGGTTATCCCTATTAAGTCTGAACATAAAAGACACATCCGTGGGTTTATTCATTCAGAATCTGCAACAGGCCAAACAGTTTACATCGAACCGGAAGAAACCCTTGATTTAAACAATGATATAATTTCCCTTTCATTTGCCGAGCGCAGGGAGATTGAAAGAATATTAAAAGAACTTACCAGAATGATTGGTCAATCAAGCGAGCGGCTGAGAGCTGCACTTAAAACTATTGCTTACATTGATTCAATATTTGCACGGGCAAAATACTCAACTGAAATTATTGGAGCCTTTCCACAAGTTGATAATAATAAACCGATTTACATTTCAGATGCTCGTCATCCGCTATTATTAAAAAAATTGGGAAGGAAAAATACTGTTCCATTAAGTTTTGAACTGAATAATGATAAAGTGGTCATTATTACGGGTCCAAATGCTGGAGGGAAAACAGTTGTTTTAAAAACTATCGGTATATTAAACTTAATGCTTCAATCTGGGATACATATTCCTGTCAACTCAAATTCAAACCTTCAAGTGTTTGATAATATATTAATTGATATTGGAGATCAGCAATCCATCGAGGATGATCTATCAACATTTAGCTCACACTTGAAAAATTTAAAAAACATTATTGATAATGCTGCTCTGAATTCTCTAATTCTACTTGATGAAATCGGAACCGGGACTGATCCTGCTGAAGGATCTGCTTTAGCTGCAGCCATTCTGCAAACATTGCTGGAAAGGGGTTCAACTGTTTTTGCATCCACACATCACGGAAGTTTGAAAGTTTTTGCTTACAACATTAATGGAATGCAAAATGCGGCGATGGAATTTGATCATTCAAATTTATCTCCGACTTATAAGTTTAATCTTGGAATTCCAGGCAGCAGTTATGCTTTTGAGATTGCGAAACGAACAGGCTTGAGCGATGATGTTCTCGATAGAGCTAAAGAAAATATTGATTCCGATAAACACAATCTTGAAAATTTCTTATCTGAGCTTGAAGAAAAATCAAATAAGCTGAATAAAAAATTAAATGAACTTGAAATCGAAAATTCCAGATTGGCAGGATTATCAGAACTCTATAAAAAAAGTTATGAAAAAATTGAGAAAGAGAAGAAAGAAATATTAAAAAAAGTTAAGAGCGAGGGTGAAGTTTATCTTGACAATGTAAATAAGAAAATTGAGAAAGTGATTAAAGATTTACGCGAATCAAATGCGAGTAAAAGCGTCATCCATGATTCGAAAAAAATGATCGAAGAGTTAAAATCTGATAATAAAAATATTTTTATAGAAAATGATGAAAAGGTAACTGAAAATAAGGATTTTGCCGTCGGAGATTTTGTTGGGATTAATAATTCATCCACAGTAGGAAAAATTTTGCAAATAAATCATACAAAAGGAAAAGCAACAATTTTATCAGGTTCAATTAAAATGCAGGTTAAGCTTGTTGATCTTTTCCAAACTAAAGAAAAGAGAATAGAAAAGAGTTCTGATTATCCATCATTCCAAATTTCTCAAGCAAATTTTAGATTAGACATTAGAGGTGAAAAACCTGAGGATGCTGAGTTTAAGATTATTAAATTTTTGGATGAAGCTTACCAGGCCTCTTTGAATCGTGTTGAAATATTGCATGGAAAGGGGACAGGCGTTCTAAAAAAAACCGTCTGGGACATTTTAAAACAACATGAGAAGATTAAAGAATATTACTTTGCCGCTATCGAATTTGGCGGTGAAGGTATTACTATAGCAGAATTAATCTAGGAGCCTAATTGTTTAACAAAATTCTTATTGCCAACAGAGGAGAAATTGCTGTAAGGGTAATCAAAGCTTGTCAAGAGCTTGGTATAAAATCCGCTGCAGTTTATTCTGATGCTGACATAACTTCTCTTCATACAAGAATGGCTGATGAAGCATATTGTATTGGTGAATCGATTGCTTCAGAATCATATCTAAATCAAAATAAAATTATTGAACTTGCAAAGAGTATTGGAGCAGATGCAATTCATCCCGGTTATGGTTTCCTTTCCGAAAATTCTTCATTCATTGAACAAGTAGAAAAAAGTGGAATAACTTTTATCGGTCCATCATCTTCATCAGTTAAAATGATGGGAAGTAAAACGGCAGCAAGAACATTAATGACAAAGCATGGTGTTCCGGTTGTTCCTGGTTCCTTAGAAGCTATCAAAAAACTTGAGGAAGGGATTGCTTTTGCCGAGAAGATAGGATTTCCGATACTGTTAAAAGCTTCTGCCGGCGGCGGTGGAAAAGGAATGCGTAAAGTTTCTTCTAAGGATGAATTTAAATCAGCTTTTGAAGCTACTAAACGCGAAGCATTAAAAGCTTTTGCAAATGATGACATTTATATTGAAAAATTTATAGAAAAGCCAAAACATATCGAGGTTCAAATTATCGCGGATAAACACGGTAACTACCGCCATTTGTTTGAGCGTGAATGTTCCATCCAAAGAAGACACCAAAAAATAATTGAAGAGGCTCCCTCATCTTTTGTCGATGATATTACCCGTGAAAAAATAACAACTGCTGCAATTAAAGCTGCAAAAGCTTGTAATTATTTTAATGCAGGTACGATTGAATTCTTGATGAACTCAAAGAAAGAATTTTATTTCTTGGAAATGAATACTCGTATACAAGTCGAACATCCTGTCACCGAAATGATATCAGGAATTGATTTGTTACGTGAACAAATTTCAATTGCTGCCGGAAACAAAATTTCATTTGAACAAAATGATATTAAAATTAATGGCTATGCTTTAGAGTGTAGAATTTATTCGGAAGACTCAACCAATAATTTTCTTCCTTCAACAGGCAGGATATTAGGTTACAAAGAACCAAATGGAATTGGAGTCAGGGTTGACTCGGGATTTTCTGCCGGTTCCGAAATATCTGTTTATTATGATCCAATGATTGCAAAAATTATTTGTTGGGATAAGAATAAAGAAAAAAGTATACATCGCATGAAAAGAGCTTTATCTGAGATGCAAATTGCGGGGATAATCACCAACATTAATTTTTTGAATTATATAATTAATAGACAAGAATTTTCTTCAGGCAAGTATGATATTAATTTTCTTAGACAATTTAAATTTTGATAATATTAAAATAGAATTAAAAAAGACAAACGAAGATTTAGAACTTGCTGCTAGTGTTTTTGCTGCGTTGATAAAATCCAAACAAAAAAATACATTCAATTCTACCTCGACTATACAAACTAATAATTGGTGGGAGCAAAATTATGAGTGAATATGTTATAAGGTTAAACAATAAAAAAAAATATCTTAGAATATTGAATAATAATACTATTGCGATTGATGAGAAGGAATTGAAATACCATTTAATTGAATCGGTGGATTCAAGATATATTCTTAAAATAGACAATAAAATCTTTGAAGCTTTTATATTAGATATGAAAGAGGAAGACCTAAATATTTTTATGAACAATCAAAATATTGAGGTAAACATTAAAACTTCATTGCAGGAAAAAGCTTTTCAACTTTTATCAGAATCTCAAATCAGTTCTAACCACCAAACAACCATTAAATCACCAATGCCAGGTTTAGTTGTAAAAATATTAAAGAAGGAGGGAGATAAGATTATCAAAGGTGAAACTGTGATGATTTTAGAAGCAATGAAAATGGAAAATGAAATCAAGGCAAATATAGATGGAATCGTATATAAGATATTTGTTGAACAGGGTAAACCGATCGAAAAAAATATTCCATTATTTACTATTAAATAATTTGTTATTTACTAAAAATTGCTAATTTTAGGCAAATACTTATCAATAACTTCATCAGGAGGAGAGCATTGAAATCTCGACTTTTACTATTTCTCGTATCATCACTACTGATTACTGCTAACTTATTTGCTGGCGGTTTTCAGTTGAATATCAGAGGCGCGAAAGCAGTTGCAATGGGTGGTGCGTTTACTGCCGTTGCTAATGATCCATCTGCCGTTTATTGGAATGCCGCAGGTCTCACTCAACTTAAGGGAACAAACTTTATGTTGAGTTCTCATCTTATTGCTCCACAAACAACTTTTCGGGGAGTTTCACCATCTGTTGAAAAATATCGGGCAGAAAACAGAGTATTTTTTCCAACACACTTTTTTGTATCACATTCATTTAGTGAAAAGATTGCTGCCGGTTTTGGTTTTACTCAGCCCTTTGGGTTAGGTACAACATGGGATGAAGATTGGCCAGGAAAATATCTTGCAATTGAAACCGGATTAAGAATTTATCTACTTTCACCCGTTATAAGTTATAAACTTTTTGAATCCCTGTCTCTGAGTGCAGGTTTCCAATACGGACTTGCGGAAGTTACGATCACCAGAAAGAGTCCTATCTCTAGTTTATTTGCACCTGATGCTTTTGTTGAGCTTGAAGGAAATGATAATGCATCATTCGGATTTAATGCTGGTTTAATGTTTAAACCTGTTAGTTTTTTTACATTTGGAGCTTCTTATATGAGCGAAATGAAGTATGAATTTGAAGGTACTGCAACTACGACAGCTCCAAGCCTGTTCGCTAGCCAGTTGCCTTCAGGAAACATTACTGCTGAACTTACCACTCCTCAAAATTTAGCTGTTGGTATCGCAGTAGATGTTACCAGCAAAATTAAATTAAGTGCCGAGTATCAGTTTGTTGGGTGGTCAAGTTACGATACTTTAGCAGTTGATTTTGAGAATGTTGCATTTACCGATATTGCAAGCCCAAGATTATATAAAGATTCTTATATTTTAAGATTTGGTACTGCATATAAATTCAATGATCAAGTAACTTTTATGGGCGGTGTTTATTTTGATAAAATGCCTGTCGATCCTGAAAACCTGAATCCATCTCTTGCGGATTCTGACAGACTTGGATTTAGCTTCGGTATTGATGCTCAACTTTTTGAAAAATTAAATATTGTTGGATCTTACTTATTTATAAGAGCTAAAGAATTGACTGTTGATAATTCAACTCAGGTTTATACTCCCGGAGGCTCAAAATTTAATGGTACATACAATTCAATAGCCAATATTTTTTCACTCAGCTTTATTTACAGTTTGTAAGGAGGAAATGATAATATGAAAATAAATTTTAGATTAATTAGCCCACTATTACTTGCAGCATTACTAATTGCTGGTTGTAATGATTTTAATGAGATAGATGCCCCAATTAAAAATAGCACCAGTGGTACAGCTAATTTTAGCAGATTCGTTTCCATAGGTAATAGCATCACCGCCGGCTACCAGAGCGGTACAATTTATCAAAGTGGACAAATGTACTGCTATGGCAATTTGATTGCTCAACGAGTAGGTACACCATACGAAATTCCCTATGTCTCAGATCCTGGTTTAGGCGGAAGAATGGAAATACAAAGTTTATCGCCTTTTACGATTTACTATAATCAATCTTCTGGATCATTATTAAATTCAAATTATCCAGCACCTTACAATAATTTAGGTATACCTGGTGCTTTACTTTATGATGTGCTTTATGCAAAAAATTCTACTACATGTGCATCCTTTGTTTTCTCAAACACTCCAAATCCATATTTTGATGTGATTCTTAGAGGTAAAGGAACTACACAAATAGAGCAAGCCCTTTCGCTGGCACCAACGTTTATTACAATATGGATTGGTAATAATGATGTATTGGGTTATGCAACAAGTGGTGGTACATCGCCAGCCACTCCAACTGATCCAACAACACAATTTGGACCATTATTTGGCGGGATAGCTCAAGGGTTAGCACAATTTAAAACTCAAGCAAGTGCAAATTTTGGAGTCGCAATTGGTAACATTCCAAATGTTGCTGCAATTCCATTTTTTACTACAGTAGGACCACAGGTTGCATCTAATCCATTGGTAAAATGGTGGCAGATAAGATTGATGCAGCAAGCTGCTGGATTACCAGCAACTGGTTTGATTTATGCTAGTCATGAAGGTGGAACAAATTTAGGAGGATTGCTTCCGTACAAAATAGGATTTGCAGACTCAGCTGCATTACTACAAGCAGCCACTCTTATTACACTTAAAGGATCTTCTTATGCTCCGTTGTTAGGGAAACCAACAGGTAAGTTTTATAGAGATCTAAATATTCCTTTACCACTTGGAGTTGATACAACAAAATTATTTGGTTTCGATCCACAAAATCCTTTTCCAGATCCGTTAGTGTTAGATCAAGATGAAATAACTACCGCTAATAATGCGGTTACGGCATTTAATACAATAATTTCAAATATTGTAGGTTCATTAAATCAGCAAGGAATTCCATCTGCATTGGTAAATATCAATTCAGTATTTAATGAATTTATAGCTGGAAAAAATGTTAATGGAATTAATTTCAAAACTACTTATGTTTCCGGAGGCTTATTTAGTCTTGATGGCGTTCATCCATCCAGCCAGGCGCACGGAATTGTTGCAAATGAATTTATTAAAGCGATAAATACAAAATTTGGTGCAAATATTCCATTAGTTGATGTTAGCTCAATTCCAGGAAGCTTTTTCCTTATGAGTAAATTAGCCTATAGAGATGGCTATCCAATTATTCCTATCGAAGCTTTTGATCATTTATTATTTTAGAAATATAGTTAGGTTCTTTAAAGGGATGGTTTACCATCCCTTTTTTTTATAATTTTTGAAAAACAAATTAAGGCTCAACTATGAAGAAATATTTTTTAATCGTAACTATTATTCTATCTGCAAAACTTTTTTTTGGTTGTTCTGCTTCACAGCCAAACACTGAGAATGAAAAACAAATTTACATTTTTGATGAAGTTCCTGAAGAAAAAACAATCGATCCTCCAAAAACGGGGGAGTATCCAAACACTACTTCTTCTTATTACGTTGTACAGATTGGAGCATATAGTAGTGAAGAAAAAGCACAGACTTTTGCTGAGACAGGTAGAACTAAAACAAATTATAAATGCAGTGTTGTATATAGTGAAAGTTTAAAACTACATTTAGTTCAGATTATACCTTTCTTCAAATCAAGAACAGAAGCAGAGGAAGTGCGCAATAATTTGTGGAAGCTGCCGGAATTTGTTGATGCCTGGATTGTTACGGTAAATAAGTAGAAATAATAAAGGCTGCCATGATTAAGCAGCCTTTTTTAAGTGTATTAGAAACAATTAAATTTATTCTTCGTACCAGCTAACAACTCTATAAAATTTTGTACTTGGGAAATAAGGTGGTCTGACCTTTAAAAATCTGTTGTCATATTTGTGAACATAACTATATCCATTAACGGGCACATATTTACCATTGATTAGTTTATATACCGCTGTTGGTTGTACTTTTTGCCCAATCACTCCACCAACGAGATTCATATTATACGCTTTTGTATAACTACTATAGTTATCAATAACCAAACCATCCTTTTGTGAAAAAATTGATCCATGTATATTTATATTTCCTCTCGAGTTATCAAATAAGACTCTTACTTGATTTTCAGCAACCATTCCTAACATATCATCACAAGATGGATCTGTAAGTGGATTTTTTTCGTACTGAATAGTGTTTGCTATTTGGATTTGCCCCAAATTTACATCGGTACCCTTTTGCGAGGCAACAATTGTTGCCCTACCATTTAAGGTACCTTGAACTATTATGTTACCTTTTTCAACATAAATCACCCCATTTGGTGCTAATGTAGTTAGAGGTACTGTCTTAACAGTTGTCCAACTTCCTGAACCTATTTTTAATTTGTATGCAACATTACCATTTGAAAGAAAATTTAAATCAACGTATGTTGCTTTACCTTTATTTGTTGTATCTCTGAATATTTTGCCATTATCGTATGCTGCTGTGCGAATGGCAGCAGTATCAAATTCTATTGGTATTGTCGGTGTTACTTTAGTACCACCATGAAATTCAGGGTGAGAAAACTTATCATATAATTTAACGCCCTTAGTAGTGGTTGCAGCGCCCATAAAGACAGGATCGCCGTAACAATTAATCCAATCATTTGCATGAAATCTTCCGTTGAAAGTATCGCCGGTGGCAGCCCACACATTTCCAAAAACATTGTAGAAGTTTCCAAACATTGCAAAATTTTCTGGTTCTAAAAGAATCTCTACTTTCTTTGTAACTCCATTGTATGTTCCAGTTGAAGTTATTTTTCTGTCATCCCAGCCGAAAGTATCAATTTTAACATTAATGCTTCCGTAAGCAAAAGCTAGATTGTTAAAACCGGCTTTCCAGTTTTTATCCAGAAATAATTTATTTATAGCCATATTAGCGCCGCTAATAGCTATACTTTGAGCCCTTGTGACGCTATAATAGCCAGAAAAATTTTCTGTCACATTAACGCTGTTTCGTAAGATGTTTCTTCCAAATAATGCAAACAGTGCGCTAAACATCATAACCAATATAATTGAGACTTTGCCGCCCATAATAATCCTCTTTAGTTTCTTTTAAATTTTTTGCTGTCACAGTTAATCTGCGCCAAAATGCTTCAGTGTATTTTTGATCATAAGCAAATGGATCTTCTACTCTAAATGATATTTTTATATAAGTTGCTAATCCGGGTGAAGCTACAGGAGTTGATAAATTCGTATATAATGCGTCAAGATATTGAAATTTAAATTCAGTAATGTTATTGCTAACTATAAAAGGGAGATCAGAATTCACTTTTCTGTACAAAATTCTGTCTCTGGGATTTGGAGTCCCGCTTAAAACACTGGTAGCACTTACATAGTAATAAACGGTATCATAATCACCATCTTTATCCACATCAAAAACTATTTTAATTGATGAAGTATCAGCCAAAGTAACTTTTGGTTTATCATTCATATTTATAGGATTAGCACAATAACCAATCTTATTAAAATCGCCATCGACAATATTCGCAACATTCACAACTTCAACCTGAAGATTTACATCATGACCTGTCGCATTGTCTACCTGGTAAATGTTTTGATTGAGACCTAAGAGGTTGAGTAAAAGAATACCACCAATAATGGTAGCTCCGACTATATCTAAAATTGTTGTGTAACCCATTGCATTCTACCTGATACTTAATCCAATAATGACCAATAACTAAATATTGTTGTTATTTTAACCGTATCCATCATAGCAGAGCTAAAAACAGAAACGGTCATTTTCTTATGGTACTGTTTTGAACCTGATTTAACATCAGGATTTGCATCGCTCACATATTCTACTTTTGAACGAATTTCAAATTTGGTTGCTTTTCCTGTTTGGGGATTTTTGAGTGAAAGGGTATCGGGATAATAAAGATCATGATAATCATCAAAATCATCAAAAGCCGGATAAGCCTCTGTTCCATCTTTACCTAAGGTGGTTGAAAAATCACTTGCTGATGCGATTACTTTTGTTGTATCAAGTGCAACTTCATCATAAGCTTTATCTTTAGCTTCTTCTATAAGTGAATTTGCTAATGAGGTTGCAACGATTCCGAATTTAGAATTATATGAAGCTTGAGCCGATGTAAGATGAATAGTATTAAATCTGAGTACTAAAAATGATAGTAACATCATTGCGCCCATAGCTAACATTGTTTGACCGGTATTCATTTATTTTCTAATTTTTTAATAATTTATCTGTCATTATTCAAGTTTCAAGCCAAAGATTACAAGATTTTTAATCTTAATCTGTAACTGGTATATGAATTTTTGTTCTATTATGAGAAATCTGATACACACAAAGACTTCAATATTTAACGATATGAAGGACTATTGTTACTTTCTTGAATTCAACTTGAATGACAAAAATTATTCACATTTCGGCGGTAATAATTACGTAACCACTTTACGTGTAGGTATTTAAATCTGATTTAAGACTATGGAATGTTTACCTAACAAAGTTTAAATTAAGTCCGAAATTAATCGGTTATTAATAATTATAATTATCCCTTAGACTGGAGGCTGGTATGGCTTTTTCATTAAATAAAATAATGCTTATCGGAAATTTGGGGCGAGATGTCGAAACTCGTTTTACTTCTTCCAATGTTTCTGTATCAAGTTTTTCTATGGCAACAACAAATGGTTACAAAGGAAAAGATGGTAATTGGGTAAATGAGACCACCTGGCACAATGTAACAGTTTTTAATCTTTCTGATTTTATGAAAGAAAATTTAAAAAAGGGTCGCAAGGTTTACGTGGAAGGCAGATTAACAAAGAGAGAATACACAGATAAAGAAGGAATTAAAAGATATTCAACGGATGTTATTTCTGAAAGAATAATTCCGCTGGAAAGTTCAGGTGAAGGTGGTGCAAATTACTCTGATGGCAATACATCGGATTCGGGTACTGTAAATGAGATTCCGCAAATAGATAATAATGATGATTTACCTTTTTAGTTTGAATTAGTAGGTCAGGCAATTACAGTATTTGACTGAGCTGCGAAAGTCGAATTAATATTATACTGCTTCTGGGAAAAGCATTTTTTTGTAACTCAGAAGCAGTATTTTTTTTAACAGAAATATTCTTGAGCCCAAACTTTAACAAAACTTATATGGTTGTATATATCTTTTTATTGTTAAAAATTTTCCACAAAGAATATTAGATAGACAATATTCTAGAACCAGTGTCCAAAATTTCTGTTAACTTGTCACCAAATAGTGCCGTGTTATTAAACTTTAGCAGTGCAGTATCATTTCTAAAGATTGGCAATTTGCCCGAAATCCTGACGATATCTATATCAAAAATTAATTAAACTATTTCTTATAATGCTTAAGATAATTAGTATTTTAAAACCATAAAATATTTTCTTTAGTGTTCGGACAATAAATTTAGAAAGAGTTTTATGCGTAACGAACGAAAGACAGAAATTAAAGTAGGACTAACAGTACTTGTTGGAATTTTAATCTTCATCTGGATTTTGGGATGGGCAAAAAATATTTCATTATCTTCTAATCAGAAGCTTGTAAAAGTAAGATTTAATAATGTTGCAGGACTTGAGATTGGCGACGAGGTTACGATTAATGGCTTAAAAAAAGGTTATGTTAAGGAAATGAAGATAGAGCCAAACAATGTCCTGGTTGAATTGTCAATCGAGAATGACGTTGAACTTAAAAAAGATGTATCATTCGCAATTTCAATGCTTGATTTAATGGGAGGGAAAAAGATAGAAGTATTTCCTGGGTCGTCTAACGAATTATTTAATTATAATACTGTTGCAAGTGGAACCTTCTTCGCTGATATCCCATCTGTAATGTCTTTGCTTGGTTCTGTTCAGGATGATTTTGTTACTGTCCTAAAGGATGTAAGAATAGCCTTAAATTCAATTAACAAATATCTTACAGATGAAAAATTAAGTTCGGACGTCAAGCAATCTCTATCAAATCTTAATTCACTAACAGATAAATTAAATGGGATGTTAACTGATAACCGAAGTGATTTAAGATCTTTAACAAAAAATGCAGTCGAACTAACTAAAAATAGTAACGATCTTCTTACAAGTAATAAAGAAAATATAAATCAACTTTTTACAGAACTTAAAACTGTTTTTCAAAAAAGCGATACACTTCTTTCCGATTTGAATAATCTGACAAAAGAAACGATTAACCAACAGAATAATGTGGGCAAACTTCTGTACGATGAAACAATGATAAATGATTTAAAAGAAAACTTTGCAGCAGGTTAATGAATTAACATCATTGTTGATAGATCAGCTTAAGAACGACGGGATTAATGTTGATGCAAACATTTTCTAGAACCGCACTACTTTTTTTAATTCTTCTCCTTTCTTCGACAAATCTTTTTGCTGATTCGAAAGATCCTGTTCGTGGTAAAAATGGGATGGTTGTTTCTGCCAGTGATTTGGCTACACAAGTAGGTATAGAAATTTTAAAGAAAGGCGGAAATGCAATTGATGCCGCAGTGGCAGTCGGATTTGCGTTATCAGTTACATATCCATCCGCTGGAAACATAGGCGGTGGCGGCTTTATGGTTATACATTTGCAGGACGGGACTAATACAACTATAGATTACAGAGAAAAAGCTCCTTATTCAGTAAATGAATTAATATTTCAGGATTCATTAGGCAACTTCCTTCCTGATAAAAGTCAGGAAGGTGCCACTTCTTCAGGTGTACCAGGTAGTGTTGCCGGATTGATTTATGCTTTAGAAAATTACGGAACACTAACTCTTCAAGATGTCATCCAGCCAGCTATAGACTTAGCAATGAATGGATTTGAACTCGAATATCATCTTGCAAAATCTTTTGAATATGAATTTGGTTATTTAGATAAATATCCTTCTTCTAAAAAAATCTTTTCTCAAGACGGCAAAGTTTATGAAGAGGGAGATTTGTTCGTCCAAAAGGATTTGGCTAAGACCTTACAGCTAATAAAAGAAAAGGGAGTTGATGGATTTTACAAGGGCGAGACTGCAGAACTTATAATTAAGCAAATTATTTCTGATAATGGATATATTTCATTAGAAGATTTAGCTAGTTACAATCCTGTTGAACGAGTGCCTATAACAACGGATTATAGAGGGTATAAAATCGTAACAATGGGTCCGCCAAGCGGTGGCGGTGTTACTTTACTCCAAATGTTGAATATATTAGAAAACTATTCGTTCAAACAAGAAGAATGGGGAAGCAGTCAATATATTCATAAACTGGTTATGGCAATGAAGTATGCTTTCGCTGATCGTTCTAAGTACATCGGTGACCCGGATTTTTTTAATGTACCGATCGATTGGCTTCTATCGAAAAAATATGCGAGAGAAATATTTAATAAAATTGATTCTGTTGCTACTTCCTCATCGGAAATTTTACCAGGGAAAAATTTGGGGTTTAATGAGAGCCAAGAAACAACCCATTATTCAGTAATTGATAAATTTGGAAATGCTGTTAGCACTACTACAACATTAAACTCTTCATATGGTTCAGGTATCGTTGTAGATGGTGCAGGCTTTTTACTTAATAATGAGATGGATGATTTTAGTTCAAAACCTGGTGCTCCAAATCAATTTGGATTAATTGGTAGTGAAGCGAATAAGATCGAACCCGGCAAACGCATGTTAAGCTCTATGTCGCCTACAATCGTGCTTAAAGAGGATAACCCATTTCTAATTGTTGGTTCTCCCGGTGGATCTACTATTTCAACAGTTGTATTACAAGTAATTATGAATGTTTTGGATTTCAGTATGGATATTCAGCAAGCCATTGATATGCCCCGAATTCATCATCAATGGCTGCCTGATGTAATTAATTATGAACCTTTTGGATTAAGTTTAGATGGTATTCGGTCATTACAGAATATGGGACATATAATAGGAGATATTAGAATTTTAGGCAGAACAGAAGGAATTATGTTCGATTCGTATAACCAAATATTTTATGGTGCAACAGATCCACGTGGTTATGGTGCTGCAGTTGGATATTAATTGGTATTAAATATATGGTAATCGGAATAGGTATAGATATTATAGAAATAGAAAGAGTCAAAAAAAGTATTGATACATTCGGAGATGCTTTTCTAAATAAAATCTACACGCAGAATGAATTAGATTATTGTTTAGCCAAACATAATAAGTATCAGCATCTTGCAGCAAGATTTGCCGCGAAAGAAGCTATCTATAAAGCTCTTGCAAGCGGTTGGGAAAAAGATGCCACCTGGAAAAGTATGGAAATTATTAATGAACCTAATGGGTTACCCGTTGTTAAATTTATAGGAAAACTAAAAGAATTTATGTCAGATGATAAAGACATAAAAATATCATTAAGCCATTCTGATAACTATGTAACCTGTGTTGCAATTATTTATAAAGTCTCTTAATCCGGGCTAAATTTCTCCTATATTATAATTGAAAAAAACCAATCTAATTGTTAGTTTAAGCCAGAAATAAAAATAAATAATGCAAAAAAACTGGTATAAAATATTTAATTATGTTACAATAGCATTAGCGGTGGTAGCGGCCGTTTTACTTATTTTTGATAAAGTACCTATGTCTTTATATATGCCACTTTTAGTATTTATGATTGTAATATTTATACTTAGAATTTTAATTAGAGGTTATTTAGTTAAGAAATCAAAAACTCAAATTTAGAGGTGTATGTCTTCGAACGCTCATTACCCACAAATGGAAAACTTAATTCAAAAGTATTAGTTCTAAATCAAAGCTACGAACCATTATCTATCTGTTCTATACGTAAAGCCTTTATATTAATTTATTTGAAAAAAGCTGAAACAATTATAACAGATGATCGAAAATCTTTACATTCAGTTACCTCAACTTTTCCTTGGCCAAGCGTTATCCGAATAAGCAGATTTATCAAATTGCCATATAAAAATGTTGTACTTACAAGAAAAAATATTTTAAGAAGAGATTCATTTAAATGTGCTTATTGTGGAAGGTCTGATATTCCACTAACTGTAGATCATGTTTATCCAAGAGCACGAGGCGGTGGTGAAATCTGGGAAAATCTTGTTACTGCCTGCACAACTTGTAATAACCGAAAAGGTGACAGAACCCCGGAAGAAGCTAATATGGATATGATTTTCCGACCATTTAAACCTAGTCATATTTTATTTATAAAAAATGCTGTTGGCAGGCTTGATGAGCGATGGAAACCTTATCTATACCTCTCCTGAAAATTAAACACAATATTGTTATCTTTCTCTGTAAATTTTCATAATCTTATTAAGAAATGACAAAAAAAAGAATATTAAGCGGAATGCGTCCAACCGGTAAATTACATATCGGTCATTTTGTGGGTGCACTTGAAAATTGGATTAGACTTCAGGATGAATACGAAAGTTTTCATCTAATTGCAGATTATCATGTTCTAACAACTGATCTCGATACTTCAGATGTCTATCAAAACTCGATTGATATGTTAATTGACTGGCTTGCCTGCGGACTTGATCCAGTTAAGAATCCAATGTTTCGTCAATCACAAATAAAACAACATGCTGAACTAAGTTTAATTTTTGGCATGTTAATTACAGTTAACAGGCTTGAAAGAAACCCAACTCTAAAAGACCAGGTTAGAGATTTAAATATTGAAAATGTTATTTATGGCCATTTGGGTTATCCCGTTTTGCAGACATCTGATATCTTGCTTTATAAAGGTGAATTTGTTCCTGTAGGGGAAGATCAAGTACCACATATAGAAATTTCCAGAGAGATAGCAAGAAGATTTAATAATCATTATGGAAATGTTTTTCCTGAACCAGAAGCATTGCTTACAAAGTTTTCCAGACTTCCAGGGTTGGATGGTAATGCAAAGATGAGTAAGTCTTTAGGAAATACAATTCTTTTATCCGATGAACCAGAAGAGGTTAAAAGTCGATTAAAAAAAGCTGTAACTGATATTAATAAAGTCAGAAAAGGTGATCCAGGAAATCCCGATATTTGTTTAGTCTTTTCGTATCACAAAAAATTTAATCCCGAAGAGATTAAAGAAATTGAGATAGGATGCAGAAGCGGTGAGTTAGGATGTTTTGATTGCAAGATGAATTGCGCATCCAAGATATCGACCTTTCTTAAACCAATAATCGAAAAGCGAAAATATTATGAATCGAGAATTGATGAAGTGAAAGAAATTTTACATGATGGGGAATTACGCGGAAGAAAAGTTGCAGAAGAGACAATGAGTGAAGTGCATGATAAAATGAAGTTAGGTTAATGTATAAAATAAAATTAGATCAATTTGAAGGTCCCTTAGATTTACTTCTCTTCTTTATTAAGAGAGATGAACTGAATATTTATGATATTCCTATATCACAAATTACAAGTGAATTTTTAGAATATGTAAATCTAATTAAACTTATGGATCTTGAAGTTGCCGGTGATTTTATTTTAATGGCATCAACACTAATGCATATTAAAGTAAGGATGTTACTGCCTAGAGAGGTTGATGAACGAGGTGAAGAGATCGATCCGCGTGCTGAACTTATTAGAGCTTTACTTGAATATAAAAAGTACAAAGAAGTTGCAGAAGATCTTACTTTCTTTGAATCAAACCAAAGAAAATTAAGTTCCAGGGGAAGTTTTTCTGCAGATGCAATCGAATCACCACCTGAATTTGAAATTCTTTTAAAAAATGTTTCCATTTATGATTTAGCAAAAGCATTTAAAAAAGCTATCGAAGGGATAAAATCTCCGGTAATTCATGAGATACAAAAAATAAACGTCTCAATTGATGAGCAAATACAATACATTCTAAACCGAGTTTCTGAAAAAGGGGAGATTCATTTTTTAAGTTTAGTTCATGGAATGAAAGAAAAAATAAGAATTGTTATTACCTTTGTAGCATTACTCGAATTAACTAAAATGGAAAAAATCGGAATTAGAGGATCGAAAAAATTTAATGATTTTATTATTTATGGAATAGCAAATGGATAAAACCTATATCTCGATAATTGAAGCTTTAATATTTTCATCTGATGAACCTATTTCTGAAAATGAAATTATTCGCGCTATAAAAGGAATTGATGGTGAAGAAACTGAAATAACAGAATCAGATATCCATTTAGTTGTTGATGGATTGAATAAAAAATATGAGTCGGATGAAAGCGGATTTAGAATTAAAAAAATTGCTAATGGATTTTTATTTGCCACAACAGAAATCAATGCAAAGTATGTTGGCTTTCTTTCATCTGAGAAATCAAAAAGAAGATTAAGCCAGGCAGCTCTTGAAACTCTTGCAATTATAGCTTATAAGCAGCCCGTTACTAAACCGGAATTGGAGCAAATTCGGGGAGTAAATTCAGATTATATACTTACCACACTATTAGAAAAGAACCTTATTACAATTACAGGCAGGGCAGAAACAATTGGAAGACCATTATTCTATGGTACTACCACAGAGTTCTTAAAATATTTTGGTCTGTATAATTTAAGTGATCTTCCCAAACCCCGCGAGATAGAAGAGATAATGAAGGACGAAGATTTCATCGAACAAAAAAATAGAATTATGATGAATCTTGTTGAAGATTCTCTTGAAAAGGAACTAGAAAATTCAGAAGAAAACAATGACACGACTGAATAAATTTATTGCTGATAGTGGGGTAACTTCACGCAGAAAAGCGGAAGAATTGATTTTGCAAGGTAGAGTCACAGTAAATAATAAGACCGTTTCTACCCTAGCTTTTACAATCGATATTGATAAAGATGTAGTTTCTGTTGATGGCGAAAGGATAAAACCGGAAGAGCACGTTTACTTTTTGCTTAACAAACCTAAGGGTGTTGTAACCACGACTGATGATGACAAAAAAAGGATGACAGTTACAGATCTCATCAAAGTAAAACAAAAAATTTTTCCGGTCGGAAGACTTGATTTTAATACAACTGGTGTCCTTATTTTAACTAATGATGGTGAGTTTGCACAAAAATTACTTCATCCGAGGAATAATATTATTCGTGAGTATGAAGTTAAACTTGACAAAGAACTGAGCCTGGAAGATGAAAAAACCCTATTGAAGGGTGTTTTTATCCAAGGTACAAGAGGCACTTTTAACGCAATTAAATTTGGAAAGAAAAAAGACAGAAAAAATATTGTCGTGCACTGTACCGAAGGAAGAAATCACTTTGTAAAGAAAATGTTTTCAACAATTAATTATACGGTGGAAAAATTACATAGAAGTAGTTTTGCCGGAATTGTACCTGATATCCCGATTGGGTCATACAGAAAGTTAACAAAAGATGAATTACAAAAATTATCTAAATAAAATAAAAACACTTATAATCATTCTAATCCTATTTACTGCACAAATAGGGGCACAAGAATTAAAAAAAATCACAAAGGATTCTCTTAATTTATATTCATACTCAACTATAGCAGAATTGAATGACCAACTTGACGATATCTTTGACGATATGAGTTTTAGAAATGCAAATTGGGGAGTTGTCATTCAGTCATTAGACAATGGCGAGTATTTTTACAAAAGGAATGAAGATAAATTTTTCGTTCCTGCTTCAAATCTTAAACTCTTTACAACGGCTGCTGGATTGTTGATTCTTGGAAGTGATTACAGGTTTTCTACAAATATTTTTATAAACGGATATCAATCGGGTTCAACTCTTTACGGCGATCTTATTATTCAGGGCAGAGGCGATCCAACTATTTCAGGTAGATTTTATAATAACGATATATATTATGTTTTTGATACATGGATAGATTCACTATTAAATCTTGGCATTACAAATATTAAAGGAAATATAGTTGGCGATGATAATCTTTTTGATGATGTAGGATTGGGTAATGGCTGGTCATGGGATTATGAAACTGATTGGTATTCTGCTCAATCATCAGCGATTTCTTTCAATGATAACTGTATCGATATAACAGTAAAGTACGATCTAAAATTGGATTCTGTTATTGTAAAATCTAATCCATCACTTAGAAATATTGTATTACTAAATCATATTAAACCAGTTATTGGAACGGAAAAAACAAGTATTGAGGTTGTGCGTGAAAGAGGAACAAATGTTATTACTTTGTCGGGTAAATTCAGAAAAGATTCAGATAGTGTTCTCACTTATGCTACAATTCAAAATCCAACACAGTTTGCAATGATGGTATTTTTAAATCGGCTTGAAAGAAGAGGAATAAGAGTCAATGGATATTCAATAGATATTGATGAGTATGAGAGAACCATAAATAGAGAAGAACTTAAACTTTTATTTGTAAGTTATTCAGAAAAACTTAGTGAGATAATTAAAGTTATAAATAAAGGAAGTCAGAATTTTTTTGCTGAACAGCTATTAAAAACTATTGGTTTAGAAAAACTTGGTCTTGGTTCAGTTGTTAATGGTGTAGCAGCAGCCAAAGAAGTATTTATAGATATTGGTTTAAATCCAGACAATATTATTATGGTCGATGGCAGTGGTTTATCGTATCTAAATATGGTTACGCCAAGGCAAATTGTTGATTTATTAAAGTATATATATTCTAATAAAAAAGTTTATGCAGATTTTTATAACTCACTGCCAATAGCTGGTGTAGATGGTACCTTGGGAAAACGCATTAAAAATACTACAGCAGAAAATGTAGTTAGAGGTAAAACGGGCTATATTAGTTACGTAAGAAGTTTGTCCGGTTATGCTGTTACAGGTGATAATGAACCAATTGCATTTTCTATGATTGCAAACAATTTTAGCGTACCAGTTAAACTGGCAGAAAATATTCAGGATCTCGTCTGTTTAAGATTAACAAAATTCAGGAGAAAATAATTTTGGAAAATAATGCTCAGCCAACAGTAAATGATTTAATTAAGAGACGCCACGAAGAACTTGATGAGCTAAACAAAATGGGAATTGAAGCATTTGCCTATTCATTCGATATTGATTTTGATTCTCAAAGTATAAAAAATAATTTTGTTGATGGAAGCGATGTGACCGTTAAGATAGCTGGAAGAATTATGGCAATCAGACGAATGGGTAAAGCCTCCTTTGCGCACATACAAGATCATATGGGAAGAATTCAGATTTATCTTAAGAAGGATGAAATTGGTGAATCCTACGATGCTTTTAAGCTTATGGATATTGGTGATATTGTTGGAATTAAAGGATTTGTCTTCAGGACTAAAACCGGTGAAATTTCTGTCCACACACAAGAATTAAAACTTTTAAGTAAATCTTTACAACCTCTTCCTATCGCAAAAGAAGTTATTGATGAGCAGGGAAATAAGGTTATTCATGATCAGTTTGCTGATAAGGAATTGCGTTACAGAAAGAGATATGTAGATTTAATTGTTAATCCGGATATAAAAGATGTTTTTATTAAACGAAGCAAAATTGTATCTGCTATAAGAAACTATCTAGACGCAAGTGGATATCTGGAAGTTGAAACCCCTATTCTGCAGCCTCTTTATGGTGGTGCAGCGGCAAGACCTTTTGAAACGCATCACAATGCACTGGATACTAAACTTTATCTTAGAATTGCGGATGAGCTTTATCTTAAAAGATTAATTGTCGGCGGATTTAATGGTGTATATGAAATATCTAAAGATTTTAGAAATGAAGGAATGGATCGTTCGCACAATCCTGAATTCACGATGATGGAACTTTATGTTCCTTATAAAGATTACAATTGGATGATGGAATATGTTGAAAAAATGTTTGAGCACGTTTGCAATTCTGTTTTTGGCACTTTCGATTTTATTGTAGATGGCACACAGATAAACTTCAAAGCACCATGGAAGAGATTATCAATGATAGAAGCAATTGAAGAAAAGACAGGATTAAATGTTTTGCTATGTTCAATCGATGAACTTAAAACAGCTTCAAAAAAATTTGGTATTGATTCAGACTCGATCCATTCACGCGCAAAATTTATTGATGAGTTATTTAGTGCATCAGTTGAACCTGAATTGATTCAACCAACTTTTATAATTGATTATCCATTGGAATTATCTCCGCTAGCAAAAAAACATCGCACAAAAGAAGGTGTTGTTGAGAGATTTGAAGGTTACGTTTTTGGCCGGGAAATTTGTAATGCTTTTTCAGAGTTAAACGATCCAATCGATCAAAGAAATAGATTTGAGGGTCAGGTTAAATTGAGGGAAGAAGGTGATGAAGAAGCGCATCAGATTGATGAAGATTTTATACGTGCATTAGAATTTGGTATGCCGCCAACTGCCGGCCTTGGAGTAGGAATTGATAGGATAGTGATGTTACTAACCAATCAGCCTTCTATTCGCGACGTTATCTTTTTCCCCCAAATGAAACCAGAAGCAAAAAACTAAATCGAGGAATAAATTTTGGCTTATGTTCTTCCTAAAAAATTGTTATTTAAGTTATTAAAAATTGAAACGGAGATATTAAATGACCTTTAAATCGGTCAAGTTTCCATACCTGTTGTTCACTGCTGTAGTGGGAATAGTACTTGGAGTTTTTCTCAATAAAGCTTTTTCGGATGATAATCTTAGAGATAGCATCAGTAAGTTTAATGATGTTCTCACGTTTACTGAAAAGTATTATGTAGAAGAAGTTGATACACAGAAATTAGTTGAATTTGCAATCAACGGAATGTTAAATGAACTTGACCCGCATTCAATTTATATTCCACCTAAAGAATTCAGTGAAGTTGAAGAATCATTTCGTGGAGATTTTGAAGGAATAGGAATTGAATTTCAAATTGTAAATGATACACTTATTGTTGTTTCAGCAATTGCTGGTGGTCCAAGTGAAGCATTGGGTATTTTATCCGGAGACAGAATCATAAAAATTGAGGATAAGTCTGCAATCGGTATTACCAATGATGAAGTCAGAAAAAAGCTTAGAGGTAAAGCTGGTTCTGAAGTTAAAGTTACTATAATAAGATCTGGATCTTCACAACAATTAGACTTCAATATTGTCAGAGATAAAATTCCACTTTACTCAGTTGATACTCATATTATGATTGATGAAAATACTGGTTATGTAAGTGTATCCAGATTTTCTGAAACAACCTATGATGAATTAACTCAAGCACTTGATGATTTGAACAGCAAAGGCATGACGCAGCTCATTTTAGACCTTCGGGGAAATCCTGGCGGTTATTTAAATCAAGCAGTTAAGATTAGTGATTTATTTATCAGTGGTAAAAAGAAAATAGTTTATACTGAAGGAAGAAGAAAAGAATTTGATGAAGAATATTTTGCTTCAGAGCCATCTAAGTTTGAAAATATTCCACTTATAATTTTAATAAATAAAGGAAGTGCATCAGCAAGTGAAATTGTTTCTGGTGCGGTACAGGATTGGGACAGGGGTTTGATTGTCGGAGAATCATCATTTGGTAAGGGATTGGTTCAAAGACAATTTGAATTATCAGATAATTCGGCTTTACGTCTTACAATTTCTCAATACTTTACTCCAAGTGGAAGACTGATTCAAAGAGATTACAAGAATAAAAAAAATAAAGAAGACTATTATTCCCAAATTGCAGAAGAAGAAGAAACTGAGGGTAATAATTTAAATCATACTTCAGAGCAGGATTCTGCACGACCTGAATATAAGACAAATATGGGCAGAATTGTATATGGCGGCGGCGGAATAACCCCAGATTATATTATAAAATTAGGATCGCTTACCAGCTATACTCAGAATTTATTAAGAAAAAATTCGTTCTATACTTTTATCCTTAGCTATCTTGATAAAAATGGTGAATCAATTAAGAAAAAGTTTAAAGATGATCTTGTTTTATTTGAAAAAGAATTTGAAATATCAGATACCATGCTTAAAAGTTTTAACGATTATGCAAAATCAAAAGATGTTAATTTTAATCAAGAAGAGTATGAGAAAGATAAAGATTATATAACTGCAAGATTAAAAGCACAAATCGCCAGAAACTATTGGAAGAATGAAGGCTGGTATTCAGTTCTTCTAAAAACGGATGAACAGTTCTTAAAATCTAAAACCCTATTTGGTGAAGCAAATAATTTAGCAAAACTAAAGTGAAAAACGCTTTAATTATATTAGCATTATCCTTAGCACTATTATTTTTGGGATTTAATATATCCACCGGCAATAATGTTAACTACTCAGTGCAAAAAAAAATTATTGTTGGTGAAGAAATTACTTATGTCGTCAAATACCTTGCATTTGAGATTGGTGAAATAAGATTAAAAGTGATCAAAGAAATTGTAGATGGAAATGACACGCTCTACAACGCAATTGCTTACATAGACTCCTATGAGGGAATTCCTTTTGTCAATCTGCATCAGATTTATGAAACTAAGTTTGATAAAAACCAGACATCCCGTTATTTCAAAGGTTCGATTCTAGCCGAAGACACAACTTACACTAAGTATTTTTTTGACAGAAATAAAAAAAATATTCATATTATCAAAGGAAGAGAGAGAACCAACCATATTTGGAAGGATTCTATAACCTCATATGATCGTGAATATCAGGATGGACTTTCACTTTTTTATTTTGCAAGAATGAGAACCGGTCAGCAAAAAAAAGTTAATGCACCTGTTTTTATTAATGAAAAGTATGAGAAAACTTATATAAACTTTTATAAAGAAAGTGAAGATATGGATATCGATGCCGTTGATTATGACATCGATTGTGTGCGTCTTGATGGAGAAACTGAATTTAGAGGTATATTTGGTTTAACTGGATATTTTGAAGGATGGTTTTCTAATGATGAACGAGCAATTCCTATAATAGCAAAAATGCAGGTTATTATTGGCAGTATTACACTTGAACTAAAATATTGGAAGCCTAAAGGATGGATGCCGCCAAGATACAAAGATTAGTTTTTAATGATAATGAAATAAAAATTTTTCCTTATTTAGATTTATATCCTGCAATAGATCAATCAGTTTTTCTTGCTTCCGGAGTAAAGATAATTGGCGATGTAAAAATTGGTGCACATTCAAGTGTTTGGTACAATTGCGTGATTCGTGGAGATGTACATTATATCAAAATTGGAGAAATGACGAATATACAGGATTGTTCAATGCTCCATGTTACTAATGGTAAATTTCCATTAAACATTGGCAGCAAAGTTACTATCGGTCATTCTGTAAAATTGCACGGCTGCACTTTAAAAGATCTTTGTTTGATTGGAATTGGTGCAATTGTGCTTGATGGTGCTATTGTTGAAGAAAATGCAATGGTTGCTGCTGGTTCAGTGGTTAAACCTAATTTCATAGTGCCAAGGGGTAAATTGGTTGCTGGTGTTCCTGCAAAAATTGTTAGAGACCTTACTAAAGATGAAATAGATGATATTGAAGTATCCGCTTCACGATATATGAAATACACTCAGATAACAATTGATTCACTCAATAAAAATTTAAGTAAATAAAAGACTTCTCATTGAAAAATTTACATATCTTCGATTCATCAAAGGCGATTGATAAAAGGAAGGTTCATCTTTTAGTTAATAGACTGAGCAGAGATTTAAATTTTAATATATCCAACTTGGAAATAAATTTCATTTCTAATGAAGAAATAAAAGCTATAAATAAAATATACCTTGACCATGATTTTACCACGGATATAATAACATTCTGTTACTCATCTGAAATAAAAAATATTGATGGTGAAATTATTATTTCTGTTGATGATGCTCAAATAAATTCACGAAAATTTAAAGTTTCATTTTACGAAGAGATTGCCCGACTAGTGATTCATGGAGTTTTACATCTCCTTGGATTTGATGATCAGCTTATAAATGATAAAAAAATTATGAAACGAATGGAAAATAAATTGCTTTCTAACTTTAAATTTATTTTATTGTGAACAGAATTAAAGATATTAAGTAAAAACCTCATTTGATCCCAATTAAAAGAAATAAAAGCGGATCGTATATTTCTAAAAACAAGTTAGATGCGTAAATAGTTATACTCTAATTATATAGAGCTTAATGAATATAGATGATGCAGTAAATAAGTATCTTTTAGATATTGAAAATATCAGTAGATATTCTAAAAATACAATAAGGGCATATAGAACCGATCTTAATGAATTTATTTCTTATTGCAAGCAAAATGATAGGCGAGAAATAGAAAAAATATCAGAAAGATTTCTTAAATCTTATCTTATGGTATTAAGTGATAAAGATCTGGATAAAAGGTCAATTACCAGAAAACTTGCTGCAATTAGAAGCGTCTTTAAATTTTTATTTCAATATGACCTCTTAAATCAAAATCCGGCATCATTTATTAAAAATCCAAAAACAATTAAAAAGCTTCCTGAGGTTGTTTCATCAGATCTTATTACCGGATTATATAATTTAGCGGATGAAGCAGATGAAAAGCCTGAATTGATAAAAATTATTTTTGAAATGCTATACGGGTGTGCACTTAGAGTTAGTGAACTTTGTGATTTGAAGTATGGAGATGTTAACGTAGAAAAAATGCAAATAAGGGTTTTAGGAAAAGGCAAAAAAATGCGAATAGTCCCTTTAGGAGATAAATCTCTACCTGTTTTAAAGGAATATTTAGAAAAAAACCCTGCAAATCGAAAAAACGATTACTTGATTCGCACCAAAAAAAATGATAAACTTTATCCAAGATTAGTTCATAGAATTGTAAATAAATACTTGTCTAAAGTATCAGACATAAAAAAGAAAAGTCCTCACATTCTTAGACATAGTGCAGCTACACATATGCTTGATAACGGCGCCGATTTAAGAGCAGTAAAAGAGATATTAGGGCACGAGAATTTATCAACTACACAAATTTATACGCACGTTAGTATAGAACGATTAAAATCTACTTATAAAAAATCACATCCAAAATCATAAGTAACGGAGGATAAAATGAATATTCAAATAACTGCACGCAAATTTAAAGCACACGATACCCTTAAAGAGTTCATCAAAGATGAACTATCCTCTCTTGATAAATTTAATGATGAGATAATAGGTGCCGATGTTATACTTAGTTTTCAAAACAGTCAAAATAGCATTAAAAAAGCTGAGGTTGTTTTAAATATTCCCGGTCAAACACTGAATGCAGCAGATGAAACCGAAGATTTTAAAACTTCAATTATTTCTACAACAGAAAAATTAAGAAGACAATTAGAAAGAATAAAATCAAAAAGGCAACAAAGACCAGATGATAAAGATAGATAAGAATTCTATTTCGCGTAAAGAATTTATCAATATTGGATTTCTTTACAAAAATGCAAAAAGCATTTGTAAGCTTCAATTGCTAACTGAAAATAATGATTTTGAAAAGAAAATATTTGATCAAAATTTACATAGGCCTGGCTTAGCTCTAGCTGGATTTGTTGATTTGTTTTCTTATCTGCGTGTTCAAGTTTTTGGCAATACTGAAATGAGGTACTTAGAACAATTAAGTTCTGAGAAAATCAAAGCATCATTGGACAGAATATTTAAATTCAATATTCCTTGCATAATATTGACTGATGATAACAAACCACTTCCTATACTTTTACAAAAAGCCAATGAGAATAAAGTCCCTCTCTTTAATACAAGTTACTCAACAACCAAATTGGTTTATTTGCTAAGTGATTTTTTAGATGATCAGTTTTCACCTAGAATTACCTTACATGGATCTTTTGTAGATGTTTATGGTGTAGGTTTAATGTTTAGCGGTAAATCAAGTATTGGAAAAAGTGAAGTTGCTTTAGATTTAATAGAACGCGGTCATAGACTTGTTGCAGATGATGTAATTATTTTAACTAAAAAAGGGGAGGGGATTCTTATGGGATCAGGGACTGAATTAGGGCAAAAGTTTATGGAAATTAGAGGGCTTGGAATAATTGATATTCAAAGTATGTTTGGGATAAGAGCTATTAGATATCAAAAAAGATTGGAAATCGTTGTAGAACTTGAGGCATGGGATGTAAATACTGAATACACAAGAACTGGATTGGATGACAGTTTTGTTTCTATTATGGATGTAGATATACCTTACATAAAACTTCCTATTATACCAGGAAAAAATATTACCGTTATTTCGGAAGTGATTAGTTTAAATTATTTGCTTAAACATTATGGTCACGATGCTGCTAAAATCTTTCAGGATAGGCTAAGTGAGCGAATAAAAAACAAATCTAATTTGGATAATAGGGGAGTTGATTATTTTGAGCACGATTTTGAATGATATTTGATCGTTTCTGATGTTGACAAAACAAGCCTAAATCTTTATGTTGCACCACAATTTATGAAAAAATTATATTATTTCTCAGAAAAGAGCCTTAACTTCCTTGAAATAAAGCACTTCAAAGAAAAAGCTATAGCGGTTTTTATTATTTCTGTTACGTTGTGCAGTTCTCTATTATACGCAGCAATTTATCTGATCTCCAATCTTTCAAATACTGACAATAATTTAGAATCACTTAAAAAAGAGAATGAACAGTTAAAGACTACTGTTATTTCTCTATCCGGACAATATCTTAAATTAGAGCAGGAGTTGGATAGTCTTTCGGAAATAAGTAGCAATTTAAAACTAGTGGCAAATTTGAAACCAATAAGTCCTGAAGAACTAAAACTTGGTGTTGGTGGGACCGATTTTATAAATTCATTATATTCAAGTTTAGGTAATAGTGACGTCTCTGATGCAATGATGGTCGCTGAAAAGGTGATAAGAAGATTTCAGTTTGAAAAATCAGAATTTGAAGAGATTGCTTCAAAATTAAAAAGTAACAGAAAACTTTTTGAAAGTATTCCTGCAATTGTTCCGACCGAAGGTCAATACAGTAGTGAAAGTTTTGGAATGCGATTTCATCCCGTACTGCACATAAATAAAATGCATTCAGGGATAGATATTATTAATAACATTGGTACCAAGGTTAAAGCCTCTGGAAAAGGTAAAGTTATTTTTGTGGGTTTGAAAGGTGGTTATGGTTTAACAGTAGAAATTGATCATGGTTTTGGCTATCACACAATTTATGCACATCTTTCAAGTTCTCTGGTTCAGGAAGGAACGAATGTTAATAGGGGACAAGTAATTGCTAAATCAGGTTCTTCCGGTTTGTCTTCTGGTCCTCACTTACACTATGAAGTATTACACAATGGTCAAAACTTGAATCCTTCGGATTTCTTTTTTGATGAATACAATTATTTTGAATAAATAAAACAGTAATTAAAAATTGCAGAGGGATTTTGCTAAATGATTTGGACAGTTGAACTTGCATCTTTTCTTGATGATGCTCCGTGGCCTGCAACTAAAGATGAATTAATAGAATACGCTGAGCGGATTGGTGCTCCTTATGAAGTTATGGAGAATCTGAAAGAGCTTGAAGATTCTGATGAGCCTTATGAATCTATTGAAGATATCTGGCCTGATTATCCATCTGATGAAGACTTTTTCTATAATGATGAGGATGAATGATTTTAGGCGCCTTAAGCGCCTTTTTTTATGAGCAATTATCTTGATGAAATATTAGGCAACGATAGAGTTAAATTAATTTTATCAAATCTCATTTATAATAGAAATATACCGCATGCATTCCTATTTACTGGTGAAGCTGGCGTGGGTAAGGAAAATGCAGCACTGGCTTTTACAAAAGCCTTAAATACTTTATTATCAGAAGGATTAAATAGTGCAAAAATAACCTCATCGATACAAAATTTATCTGAACCATATATAAAATACATACTTCCATTGCCGCGCGGGAAAAATGAAACTGATCAAAGTGATCCTTACGAAAAACTTAGTGAGGACGATGTTGAACTGATAAACTTAGAATTTAAAAAAAAATCAGAAAATCCGTTTTACAAACCAACTATTCCACGTTCAAATTTTATAAAGATTAGCAGCATAAGAGATATTAAAAAGTTTTTATCTTTAAACTATGATGATGTCAACTACAGAGTGATATTAATTTCCCAAGCTCATCTTATGAATGAAGAATCTCAAAATGCACTACTGAAAAATTTAGAGGAACCGCCAGATGGGGTGATCTTTATTCTTTGCACATCATCCCCAGAGAAGTTAAGAGAAACAATCAGATCACGTTGCTGGAAAGTGAATTTTCAACCTCTTCCTACACAAATAGTTAAAGAAATACTAATAAATAAATTTCGTATTTCGGAAAACCTCGCCTCAGATGTAGCACCTTTTTCAGGAGGTTCTATTCACGAAGCAATTTCTCTTATTGAAAGCGATTTTGAAGAGCTGAGAGAAAAAACAATTAGAATTTTGCGTTACTCATTTGGTAAAAAATATCAATCTGCTTTATTAGAATTTGAGGATGTTATTTCTGAATCTGACCAAACTAAGGCCAAATTAATTATTAGAATGATTCTCTTGTGGTTAAATGATTTTCAAAAATTTAGATTCAATAATAAGTCCAACTTCTTTTATTCAAAGCACATTGAAACTTTACAAAAATTTTGTTCTAAATTTCCAAGTACAGATTTACAAGGAGTAACTCAAAATTTAGATAGACTTTCTTCATCATTCAGAAATAATATCAATCTGCATGTAGCCGTAAATAATATTATTTTTCAACTTGCCCAGCTGACTTCAGCAAATTAAATATTTTCTAAACAGAATCTTTCTTATTATTTCTTTATTTTTGAAGCGAATATTAATCTAACATCTAAAAGGATCTTATGAAAAAGATAGTAATTGTTTCTGCAAAAAGAACTGTTATTGGTTCTTTTAATGGAGTCCTTTCCAATTTTACTGCTGGACAACTTGGTAGTTTTGCAATCAAAGCTGTGATTGAAGATTCAAAAATTAATCCAGCATTAATTGATGAAGTTATTATGGGTAATGTCTTAACGGCTGGTCAGGGGCAGGCTCCTGCAAGACAAGCATCAATTCTTGCCGGACTTCCTACTAAAACCGAGTGTTTGACAATAAATAAAATGTGCGGCAGCGGCTTAAAAGCTGTTATGTTAGCACAACAAGCAATATTACTTGGAGATGCTGAAATCATTATTGCTGGTGGACAAGAAAGCATGAGTAATGCTCCTTACATTTTACCAAATGCAAGAAATGGTTACAGACTGGGTCATGGAGACATAAAAGATTCAATTGTATTAGATGGACTTTGGGACGTTTATAATAATATTCACATGGGTAGCTGTGCGGAGTCTTGTGCTATAAATTTTTCTTTAACACGTGAAGAGTTAGATTCATTTGCCGTTGAGTCTTACAAAAGAGCCATAGAAGCTGGCAATTCTGGGAGATTTAAAGATGAAATTTTTCCGTTAAAAATATCCTCCAAAACCGGAGAGGTTGTTGTTGATAAAGATGAAGAACCACCGAAAGTTAAGTTCGATAAAATTCCAATGCTTAAACCAGTATTTGACAAAAATGGTGTTGTAACTGCAGCAAATGCATCAAGTATTAATGATGGAGCAGCAGCATTACTTATTATGAGTGAAGAAAGAGCAATAGCTCTTGGCTTAAAACCCCTTGTAGAAATTATTGCACAGAGTTCTGCGGCTAAAGCTCCAATTGAATTTACAACCGCTCCTGCTGACGCAATTAATAAAGTATTAAAAAAATCAGGACTAAGTATTTCGGATATAGACCTTTTCGAAATAAACGAGGCATTTGCCGTGGTTTCTTTAGCAGTTAATAAATTATTGGGATTAACAGGTGAGAATGTTAATGTCAACGGCGGCGCTGTGGCTCTTGGACATCCAATTGGTGCAAGTGGTGCAAGAATACTAGTAACTCTTATTCATGAAATGAAAAAACGAAATACTGAATATGGCATAGCTGCTTTATGTATTGGCGGAGGTGAAGCTTCTGCCTTAATCGTGAAAAACATAATTTAAACAGGAGTGACAAAATGGAAATAAGAAAAGTCGCGGTAATTGGTGGTGGAACAATGGGGAATGGCATTGCGCACGTATTTGCGATGAAAGGATTTGAAGTCTATTTAACTGAAATGGATGAAGATTTATATAAACGAGCAATGAATATAATATCAGGAAATCTTGATAGACAACTTAAGAAACAAGTAATAACAGAGGATGAAAAGCGACAAACTCTAAGTAAAATTAATAAAGTTATCGGAGTCGAAAATGTTCCTTCAGATATCAATCTTATTATCGAAGCTATATTTGAGAATAAAGACGTTAAACTTACTATTTTTAAACAGTTAGAAATCAAATTAATCATGATTGTATCTTTGCATCCAATACTTCGTCGATTTCGATTACTGAATTATCTGCTGTATGTAGACCAGATAAATTTATTGGTATGCACTTTATGAATCCTGTACCTGTGATGAAATTAGTTGAAATAATACGTGGTTATTCTACTTCTGATAATACTTATGAGATAATTAAAAATCTAACTTTAAAATTGGATAAAGAACCGGTTGAAGTTTTTGATTTTCCTGGTTTTATATCGAACCGTGTTTTAATGCCTATGATAAACGAAGCTGTCTTCGCACTTATGGAAGGCGTAGCTTCAAAAGAGGCTATTGATTCAGTTATGAAACTAGGGATGGCACATCCAATGGGACCCTTAACTCTTGCAGATTTTATTGGGTTAGATGTATGCCTTGCAATAATGAATGTTTTATATCAAGGATTTAATGATCCCAAATACAGGCCTTGTCCATTACTAAAAAAAATGGTAGCGGCAAATAAATTAGGAAGAAAGTCTGGAGAAGGATTTTATAAGTATAGTCAATAGCTTTGAGTCGGAATGTTAGAGATGAATAAAAGATGTTTGAGTTTTATAAAGGCCGGTATAAATTAAAGTAATATTATTGTCCGATAATGTATATTATGTAAACTAACTTATTCTCTTTTTCTAATAGCAACTTATTTGAGTTTTATTATTTAGCTCAACTAAAATTAGATTTTTTATCTTAGTTATAATCTGTTTCATTTAAATTTCCGAATGCTACTCAATTTTAATTTTTATTATTCTCATCTTATCTGCTTGGGTTATAAAACTGATTGGATCTAACAAACTCTTTCTGTAGCCAGTATATTATCTTAATATATCTTAGTAATAATTAATTAAATATAGCTTCTACAAATGCTTCAGAATCAAATTCAAGTAAGTCATCGATACCTTCTCCAACACCAATAAACCTAACTGGTACATTTTGTTTTGCAACAATCTGAAAAACAACTCCACCTTTAGCGGTACCATCTAGTTTTGTGATTACTAATCCTGTGATATCTGTAACTTTAGAAAACTCATCAGCTTGAATGAGAGCATTTTGCCCAGTATTACCATCTAGAATTAACAGAGTTTCATGTGGAGCATCTGGAATTAGTTTTTTTATTACTCGCCTTATTTTATCAAGTTCCTTCATAAGATTGGTTTTATTATGAAGTCGTCCGGCAGTATCTATGAGAACAATATCAAAATTCTCATCAATAGCTTTTTTAACAGTCTCAAATACTACAGATGATGGATCAGTACCTTTAGCATTTTGGATGAGATCGACTTCAGCTCTTTGAGCCCAAATTTCTAATTGTTCATTTGCGGCGGCACGAAAAGTATCCGCTGCTCCTACAATCACTTTTTTATCAATCTTTTTGTAGTTGTTAGCTAATTTTCCAATTGTTGTAGTCTTCCCTACTCCGTTGACTCCAACAATTAATATTATAAAAGGTTTTGAATTCGAAATTCCTCTTCCTTTGGATTTTGCAAAACTTATTACCGTCGTCAATTCTTCTTTAATAATCTTAATAATATTTTCACTTGAACGATCTTTTTCAGTTTTAAGATTGCGTTTTACTGATTCAATAAGTTTTTCAGTTGTATCAAATCCAATATCAGAACTCAAAAGAATTTCTTCAATCCGATCTAATGTCATTTCATCAATTACGACTTTGCCTGTAATGGTTTCAGTAATCGAATTAAATATCTTTTCGCGAGTTTTGCTTAAACCATCTTTTAATTTACCGAAGTTAAAGTTTTTAAATAGACTCATTATTCTTTTTCTTTATAAACTCCATTGCTCTATAAATGTAAGCTGACAGTGAAGTGAACATTAATATGATACTCGAGTAGTAGATAAATAAATAATAAAAGTTTTTTCTATCAATACCAATTAAAATAAGCAGTACAACAAAGCCAATAAATAAAACTGTAAGCTTACCTAGCTTATTTGAGGGAAGAACTCTGCCAAGTTTTTTAGAAACAAAAATACCACCGATAAATATTATTAGATCCCGGATTATTATTGTAAAGAAAAAGAAAGCGGATATTTCACCAATAATAAATAGCTTTACAACAATTACAGCCATTGCCGCTTTATCAGCCAGTGGATCAATAATCTTTCCGACTTCAGTAACATGATTTAATTTTCTTGCTAGATAACCATCGAGCACATCGGTTACAGCGGCAAAACTGCATAGTGCAAAAGTAATATATCTAATAGTTTGCGATTCGTAATTATCTAACAAAAACCATAATGGAATTATTAAAAGAAACCTTAGAAAACTAATTCCGTTAGAAATTGTAAATATTTCTTTGCTGCTGTATTTCATCTTACGATTGCAAACTTACCAAGTTTCTCTTCTCCTTCATTCCGTGAATCATCAAGTTGTACAATACGATAAATATAAACTCCTGTGGAGATTAGATTACCGCTTAAATCGGTTAAGTTGTAATCAACTCCACCATTCCCATCTGTTTCTTCAATTTCATTTACCAAAATTCCATCAATGGACCATATTGTTATCTTAGCCCTTTGCGGAAGATTTGCGAATGTAATTTTTTCCGCTCCCGCTTTTGTTGGATTTGGATAGACATAAACCTCAGAGAGGTCTTTTGCGAACGAAGTTAGTACAACGTAACTGCCTGCTCCGCTGTTTATTGGTATGTTTCCACTAAATCCATCCGATAGCAGATTGTTAATCCTTAAAACATATTCCTTCCCTATCGAACCGACCGGTTTATGATTACTTAAATCCAGATAAATTGTTTTAGAATCATTTGGATCAACAGTAACCGAACTCACTTTATTTTCAGGTTCAAAACTGTAATTATTTACATTCATCGCAGAAGTTTCATCAACGGCAAAGTTAAAGCTGAGTTTAATCTTATATGAGTTCACAATCACAAAAGATGTAATATAAAAAGTACGAATATCGGGAGTTGGTGCGACTAAGAAAGTTAAAGTGTCTGTAACAATCGGTGAGTTATAGAAATCTTTAATATTTTTAATGATTACTTTCAATTCTCCATCTGGTAAATTTTGATTAAATGAGAGTAAATATGAGTACTGAGTATTTGGAGAAATTGAATTCGGATAACCTGCAGTTGGTATCATAAATGATTGAAGATTTTCAACAGTGTTTTTCATTTTTTCAGTGAATTTTACTATTACACTCCTGTTGCTGTTACTAAATGCTGTATCAGGTTTTGCAGGAGCGTGTGAAAAAACTTCAATCACTTCACTCAAAGTTGATAACGGTTCAGGTTTAAATGGATCATAAGCCTGGATTGCATAATAGTAACTTTTATTTGGTTCAACATTAAGATCTTCATATTCAGGTGAGTACGTTGAATCCACTTTAATTAAATTATCAATCGCAATTCCTTTATATATATAGTACTGACTGACGTTTCCATTCCAATTTAATTGAATTCTTGAATTAGTAATACTGAACCCAGATATATTGTGGGGAGGATTTGCTCTACTTGAAATTGCAAACTCATAAAATTCAATTTCGTTATTATTTGGAAATGCGATTTCATTTATTCCGTTATTGTTCAGATCTCCGATAAAAATGGAATTAGAATTTATATTCTCTTTGTAAGCGACAATTTTATTTTCGATTAGATCGTATTTAATTATATATGCATACGGGAATACAAATAAAATAAGTTCATCACTTCCGTCGTTATCAATATCATTAAACCTAAGACTATTCTCTGAACTCCTAAATGTGTTGTTGAATTCTGTTGAAGCATCGATGAGCCCTTGATCTAATAAAAAATTGAGGTTACTTCCTGCTAAATTAAGAATTACCAATCTATAATACGGCGCAATATCCGAATTCGTCACGCGAATGAAGCATCACAGCAAGTTCATCTTTTCCGTCACCATCAAAGTCACCACTGGTTAGAAAAGCTGAAGAACCTAAGAATTCAGTTGGGATCAAATATTGCTGAACGAACTGATTGTTACCTGTTATTTTATAACTAAAAATATCTCCATCCTGATCTACCATCCATATTTCATTAACTCCATCTCCATCGATATCTGCAATAACTGCATTTGGGGAATTAATGATATTCCCACCATACTTTGCTGGAGTGAAATTACTTAGAGAAACTATTTTGGTTAGAGATAAATCGGATTGCACTTCCCACACATCTATCGTTGAGTCGTTGAAAACAGATAATACTTCAGTTATCCCATCAGCATCAATATCTTTAGCTAAAATAGGCCAGAAATTGCCGCCGGTGTTTGCATATTTTTGATTGAATGAAGTTGAATTCTGAGAAGTTTGCTCATCGATGTAACCATCACGAACAAAGTATGTTAACAAATCGGTTAAACCGTTATTATTAAAATCACCAAAATCTTTAACAATTTTGTCTTGCAATGAATCCACTAAAATAAATGAACTATCCTGGAATTGATATATTGATGAAACTTTGGGATTTGTATTTGTTCTCAATATTATATTTGTATTGCTTGAGGAAGTTAAATTTAAGGGATATTCGAAAAGACTTCCCGGTTCAAGTGTAAATGGTAATTTATTTTCAGAAGACAGCTCAGTGTTAAAAGTAGTTGCCAGAATATAATTGTTTACACCATCTTTAACTTGTGTTTTTAATCCAACGAGGTTTTCAGCTTCAAAATTGATTTCATACAACGTATTTTGCGTAACAAGATCCTTCGGGATAAATCCATAATGTAAGGGATTTTACAAATTGGTTATTTATTGTAAAACCATCTAATGTAACGTAATTGTAATCTGTTTCCCCATAAATTCTATAGAACATTCTCACTACACAAGGTTCGTTAGTATACAAAGCTGCCAGCACAGTAGTCTTATCGCCGTAATACGCTGGAATAACCGAAACTAAATCTGCTTATCGGTGATGTTCTATCAATATGGAAGTTAATTCGTTCTTCAAGAGTTCTACCATTAGTTTGATTAACAATTAATCTTAATGTATAAACGGTATCTGCGTAACCTGAAACATCCAAATCAAATATTTCCAAATTAGCAAACTGGTTCTGAGCATCATCAATTAGACTTTCCCATTCGGTTGGATTAAATCCCTTTCCAACTTCAAGGGAGTAGTTGGTAAAGTAAGGAGAAAGTACAGTTGCGTTAACAACAATGCTATCACCCAATGTAGCAAAATCTTGAGTGGGAAAATTAAACTTTATTATTGAAGGCGCAGTTACTGAAAGAGCTTTGAATAAATTTAATCTTCCTGCGCCACTTCTTAAATCCCAGCCTGACTCACCTATGTCATCTGATGTTGATTTTAATATTTGTTTTGTTTCTTCATTTGTAAAATTCTGTTTTGATAAGATTAAAGAAGCAGCAGCAGAAACAAATGGCGCCGAAGCTGATGTTCCGCTTATAATAGCATATCCGAAATCTCTTGCTGTTGTCATAACTAATGAACCCGGAGCAACAAGATCGATAGTTGAACCAAAGTTTGAGCTACCAGCAACATAATCCTGTTCAGTGGAATTACCAACACAAATAACTTCAGAATATCCTGAAGGATAATGCGGGTCACTAGAGCCCGAGTTACCTGCACTTGCTACTAAAACAACATTTTGAGAATACGCATATCGTATTACATCACGAAGCACATAAGAAAAAGCATTATCACCAAAACTCATATTTATTACTTTACAACGCATTTGAACTGCATATAGTATTGCTGCAGCTACATCGTCCTCTTCGCCATATCCGCCAGGATCAAAGGCACGCATATTTAACATTTTAATATTTGGCGCTGCACCAGCTATTCCAAATAGATTATTCGATTCTGCTCCTGCGATACCGGAAATATAAGTTCCATGTCCCTGGTCATCGTAAGGATTGTTATCCCAGCCTAAATAATCTCCTCCAGTAGAATCAAACGGAAATCCAACTCTATCGGTAAAATCCCAGCCACGGTAGTCGTCAATAAATCCATTTCCATCATCATCAATTCCATTATTCGATTTATTCCCTCCAATTTCTCCGGGATTGATGAAGATCTTGTTAGTAAGATCCGGATGATTATAATCAATTCCAGTATCGATAATGCCAAGTAATACTGTATCTGCACCTGTTGTTATATCCCAGGCATCAAATGCTTTTATTTTTTCTAATGCCCATTGTTGGGATAATAAACTATCATTTGGAATTAAATCCATTGTGTATGTGGTGGATTTTTGGATGTATTCAATTTCCGGATCAGAGGAGAGAAGAGCATTCAAATTTGATTCGTCAACACTTTCTGAGAATTGAACTTTAACAATTCTTCCCAGGATTCCATCTCCCCTGCCCAAACCTTTTGCTAGATAATTTACATTGAATGAAGGAATTGAAACAGGTCTATCTCCAATAGCATTAGAAAATTTCTGTTCGCTTATATTTGAATCAACAACACTTATAGGCACATTACTTTTATATTTTATAAAATATGTTGTTTGTGCAAATGTTGGGATGGTTATAAAAAATAATGAGGCGAGAACAAGAACCCGATTAAACTTCATACATCTCCTTCTTGAAGTGGATATCTACATTTGTTGGATATTTCCCTGAGAAACAGGCAGTACAAAAGTTTTCTTTACCTGCTTCGGAAACTGCTTCCAACGTCTCATCGATAGTTAAGTATTCCAAGCTATCTACTTCAAGATATTTTTTTATCTCTTCTATATTGCCATTTAACCTTGAGGCGATCAACTCTTCCTTACTCGGAAAATCCATTCCGTAAAAACATGGAAACATAATTGGTGGTGATGAAATTCTTAAATGAATTGATTTTGGATTTGCTTCCCTTAACAAATGAACTAACTGCTTTGATGTAGTACCGCGCACAATTGAGTCATCAACTACAACAATTGTTCTTCCTTCAAGAACACCTTTTACAATGTTAAATTTTATTCTAACTCCGGTTTCACGGTTTGATTGTCCCGGCTGAATAAAAGTACGTCCGATATAGTGACTTCTTATCAAACCAATTTCAAGACGAGCATCAATTCCCTGTTTCTCTAATTCTCTTGTGTAGCCTAAAGCAGTGGTGTTAGAACTATCTGGAACACTTATAACATAAACTCTATCGCCGTCTGGATCTGTAACAGGATGTGCTTTTGCAAGTTCCTTCCCTAATCTTCTTCGCATTTTATCAACATTGTGGCCGAAGATGAAACTATCGGGACGAGAAAAATATATATACTCAAACACGCAATGTTTTTTTGGCTGCGGATCACCATTTATTCTAAAGGATTTAATTTGATTATTTCTAATTGATTCATCATCGATAACTATTAATTCTCCCGGTTCTACTTCTCTTATAAACTCAGCAGGTTGAATATCAAATGCACAGGTTTCGGAAGCTACGAGAAATGAATCATCTAATTTTCCAATTGACAAGGGTCGAAATCCAAGTGGATCACGTGCTGCAATTAATTTATCATCAGTAAGGATAACGACACAATAAGCTCCTTCAATTTTTTGAAGCGCTTCCATTATCTGTTCTACCTGGTTATCAAGTTTACTGCGGGCGATAAGATGGAGAATAACTTCAGTATCACTTGTGGTTTGAAAGATCGCTCCTTCATTCACGAGTTCTTCTCTTAATTCCTTTGCATTTGTAAGATTTCCATTATGCCCGATAGCAAGATTCCCCATTCTATAATTAACCATAAATGGTTGTATGTTTTTTCTGGATTTTGTAGAGCCTGTAGTTGAATACCTGTTATGTCCGATAGCTGCATTTCCAACAAGAACATCTGTTAGCAGGTTATGATCTGCGAATACTTCTGAAACTAATCCTTCACCTTTAATAATATTAAAATGTGCTTTATTATCTCCATTAAAAGATCGGGTAACAATTCCGCTTGCTTCTTGTCCACGATGCTGAAGAGCATGTAAACCGTAATAAGCTTGAACTGAAGCGGTTGCGTTACCGTAGATTCCAAAAATTCCACAATAAGAAATTGGTTTATCTTCTTCGTAATTCATTTTTTTTAAAATTTTGTTTGAAATAAATTGCAGACAAAGTTAAGTAAATGATGATATTTTATGAAATGAAAATCATATACATCGTAATGAAAATGAAGAACATTCTATGGGCATTTTATGAAGAATAATTTGTATTTTTGCAACAGAAATCTCATAGGAAAAAGACACAATGAAAAGCGAATCAATAAAATCATTTCTTAAATTAAAAAACATTGCAATTATAGGAGTATCTAGAAAAGGTGAAGGTTTTGGGGCAGCAATTTATAATCATTTAAAAGATAATGGATACACGGTATATGCCGTAAACAGAATAGGAGGATTCTCAAATAACATTAAGTTGTACAATTCGCTTTTTCAAATTGACAAGCAAATTGATGGCATTATTACCATTGTTCCACCCTCAGAGACAGAAGCACTTTTGCTGTCAGCACACGATTTGGGCATTAAAAATGTTTGGATGCAGCAAGGCTCACAATCTAATTCAGCAATACAGTTTTGTAAAGAAAAAAAAATAAATGTTGTATATGGCGAATGCATTTTGATGTTTGTCGAACCAGTGAAATCAATTCATAAATTTCATCGCTTTATTAATAAGCTGATTGGGAAATATCCAAAGAATAATGTGGAGTCCACTTTATAAGTGGCCTCCACATTGATTACGGAACTACTCACTTAAAAATTTATCGATCTCTTCCTTGCATCTATAAATTTCACAACTAACAGCAAGATGTCCGCAATTGTTATAGAGGATAAGTGTCTTAGCATTTGTAAGTTTTGCAAACCTTTTTGCTTCAGTGGGATTAACTAGTAAATCATTTTCGGAAATTATCATAAACAATTTTGCTATTAATACTTTTTACGGCTTCTTCAATCGATCCATTAAACTCTAATGAAATATCATGATTTATCATAGCTTTTAGCTGAAATAGGTAATCTTCGAGTGTAAAAGATTGTGAGTATTCTTTCTCGAAACTCAAAAGATAATTTTTGAACTCATCCGGTTTAGTTTTTTCAATCACATATTCCGGTGTTCTTGCCAAACCAGCCATAATCATCGCTAACGATTTTCTGGTTTCCTGTTCAGAAATCGCATATCGTTTTCCCGTTTCAATGATACTTAACTGAGTATTCATCCAAAGTAAATCATAACTGCTCATTTTTGGTGTTCCGACATAAGCAATTATTTTTGAAACATAATCAGGATAAGCAACAGACCATTCCAAAACCTGCATTGCTCCAAGAGAACCACCAACTGCTGCAAACAAATGTTTTATCCGAAAAATTTCTGTGACCAATTTGTATTGTGCGTTGACCATATCTCTAATAGTAATTTCCGGAAATGATTTTATCATATAAACATTATAGTTTGAAGGTGAACACGATACTCCATTTCCTAATGCATCAATCGCGATAATAAAATATTTTGTGGTATCTAAAAAATTATACTTCTGAACCAATCGCGCGATGTCATTTGTTGCACCTTCAAACCAGGTTGGAAAAATTATAACATTACTTGAATCTTCATTAATCTTTCCAAAAGTTCTATAACCTGTAATACAATTCTCAATAACTTTCCCGCTTACAAGTTCTAGATCACCTAAATTAGCAAACTTTTGTTCTGACTGAGCTTGAGTTATTGAGATTGAAAATATAAATACTAAAAAGAATTTTATAATTTTATTTTTCATAGTTCCACATTTAAAGAAGATATTAAATATTAACAATTAAAATTTATAAATTTGAGTCGGCATAAAGAAGGATTTGATAAAAAGAATTTAGGATAAACAATGAACAAATATATATGGACTATGTTTTTAACATTGATTATTCTGTTTATTTCGAATGAGAGAATATTATCTCAGATAATAGATGAAAACGAAAAATGGATAATAGTTGCTGATGGATTAAGTTTTCCAGAAGGTCCAGCTTACGATGGTAAGTCATCAATCTACCTTTCAAATTGCTATGGAGGTTGGATTACAATATTTTCTGATGGCATTAAAGATACTTTCATTTCAAAAATGGATGATTCTTTACTAATTGAGAAAACTAACGGATTAACTTTTGATAGTCAGGGAAACTTATATGCATGTGAATATGGTAAAGGAAAAATTCTGAAAATTGATGATAAAAATAAAATTGAAGTTTATGCAGATGGATATTATGGAAAAAGGTTTAATCGCCCAAATGATTTGACATTTGATTTATTTGGCAATTTATATTTTACTGATCCGAACAGTTACGATAAAAATATTTTGGATGGCAGAATATTCTTAGTGGATGCAAAAACAAAGGAAGTAATTTTATTGGAAGACAGTCTAGCTTTTCCAAATGGAATAAATATTTCTCCGATTGACAACAAACTTTATGTATGTGAATCTGTCTTTAACAGAGTATTACGATATGAAATAACTAAAGACAATCGATTGAGTAACAAAGAAGTTTTTGCCGTAATGCCCGGTGGCGATCCCGATGGAAATGAGTTTGATATAAAAGGAAATCTTTATGTTTCCCACTTTGGTGGAAAAGCAGTTTATATTTTTTCTCCGGATGGAAAATTATTGCAAAAAATTGAAACTCCCGGAACTAAACCAACAAACGTTGAGTTTGGAGATGAAGATTATAAAACACTTTATTTAACCGAAGTAGAAACCAACTCGTTATACAAGATCAGAACAAAATATCCTGGCCAGCAAATAAACAAGTAGCGATTCCCTATTTTAGGACCGATAATTATTTTCAATTGATTACATAAAGAAAAGAATGTCTCTAAACATTACCCCTGTTATTTTATCAGCACTTGAGCTTGAGGTGCATTTTGGTGAGCAAGTTATTCTTGATAAAGCTTCGCTGACTGTTCACGAAGGTGATCGTATTGGTTTAGTAGGAAAAAACGGCGCGGGAAAATCTACTTTTCTAAAAATTATTTCAGGATTGATGCCCCAGGATTCTGGTAAGGTTACGAAGAAAAAAGATCTAGTAATCGGTTTTTTGTCCCAGGAATTTACTATTAGATGAAACTAAAAATGTTTATGATAATATTCTTGAAGGTGCTCAATCTGAATTGAATCTTATAAAACAGTACGAACATACTCCATTCGATTCACCCAAAAAACATAATCTTGAAGAAAAAATATTACGACTTGATTCCTGGAATCTGGATAAAAGGATTAATATTCTTATCAATTCACTGGATGCTCCAAATGGCGAGAGAGAGATTCCTTCACTTTCCGGTGGTGAAAAAAGACGGGTTGCACTTTGCAGAGCTTTAATATCAAAACCTGATTTACTTATACTGGATGAACCTACAAACCATCTTGATACAAAATCGATTGAATGGCTTGAGAATTTTCTTTCATCGTATAATGGAACTTGCATTTTCGTAACTCACGATCGTTATTTCCTGGATAGAATTGCAAACCGAATAGTGGAATTATCATCAGGAAAATTTTATGTTCATCAGGGAAATTATACCGGGTACTTAGTTAATAAAGCAGAACGACGTGCAATTAAAGAAGTTGAAGAGCGTAAACGCCAGATGTTTCTCAGGCGTGAACTTGACTGGATAAAACGCGGACCTAAAGCACGCAGAACAAAAGCTAAAAGCAGAATTGATAATTATAACGAGGTCGCCGCTCAAAATGATTATGAAGTTGAACTTGATGTTGATTTAATTATTCCGCCTGCAGAAAGATTGGGGAAAAAAGTTTTAGAGTTTAAAAATGTTGGAATTAAACTCGGTGAGAATTTATTGTTTCAGAATTTTAATTTCATCTTTGAACCGGGAAGAAAAATTGGTAGTTGTTGGACAAAATGGTGTTGGTAAAACTACTCTGTTAAAAATTATTCTTGGATCAGTTTCTCCTACTTCTCGGAATTATTGAAATTGGTGAAACGACACAGTTTAATTATGTGGATCAGGCAAGAATATTGTTGAACGATGAAGATACTGTTATCAGAGCAATCGGTGAAGGAAGTGAAACAGTTAAGTTTGGAAAACAACAGCTAAGTATCTGGACTTATCTTAGGAGATTTCTTTTTAGTGATGATAGAATTAATACACTTGTTGGAAGATTATCCGGCGGAGAAAAAAGCAGGTTAACACTTGCAAAGATTTTGTGTAACGGTGGTAATTTCCTTATGCTCGATGAACCAACAAATGATCTTGACCTGCCGACATTAAGAATACTGGAAGAAGCACTTATATCTTTTGAAGGCTGCGTGATGATAGTCAGCCACGACAGGTATTTTCTAAATCGCGTGTGTGACGGAATTTTAGCTTTGGAAGGCAATGGTGAAATTTACTACAGCGAAGGTGATTACGATTTTTATATCGAAAAGAAAAAGAATCGCGATAAAGATATTGATCAATCAAAACCAAAAGTAGAAAAAGTAGATACAAGAGTAAAACCAAAATCCAATCCGCCGCGGCGGATTAGTTATAAAGATAAATTGGAACTGGAAAAGATTGAAGAAAAAATAGTGCTTGCTGAAGCAGAAGTTGAACAAATCGAAAATATATTCTCCTCCCCTGACTTTTACGAAAAGTATGCTTCACAGACTAATGAATTGAATCGAAAGTTAGAATCAGCAAAGGAGAATGTAAAAAAACTGTATGCAAGATGGGAGGAGTTGGAAAAGTTTAATAATAACATTTCTTAACAATACTCAAATAATGAACCGGTAATACTTACAACAAAAAAAAAGCATCTAACAAAAACTTGATCCCATTTGCCTGATATACTTTTTCCATGCAAATAAGTAGGATTTCCATGCAAGTTAATTTGCCTGAAGAGTTTAAAAACAGATCAAAATCAAAGAAATTTTACAAAATTGCTGCTGGCACAATTCTTCATTAATCCTCCACAGAAGTTCGTAAATAAAATTCACAAACAAACAATAGGAGATACTAATGATAACCTCAGAATTCGTGAAGAAATTCTTTCTTCCCTTGCTGCTTCTGGCTTTTTTAACTTTTTTCGTCGGCTGCCAGGACGATATGACTGTTCAATCTGAAGATGAGATCACAACAGATAGACAAGCTCTCGACAAACTTGCAGATGAAGATTCAGTCTTAATGTCTTTTGAACCAAGTTATAATGAAGAAGGCGAAATGGAAATTCTTGGTAAAATAAACACCGAGTTTTATCCATTCAGAGTCGGTCATAAATTGAGATTGGTTAATAGGACCATTTCCATAGATTTTCAAGGGGACACTGCATACGGGTACATCACAAAAACATTTGAAGGCACTTTATATATAAAAGGCTCTTTCGATCCAAATGCAATTAATCCAGATACATTAATAACTAAAGCATTTACATCTGTTGTTACAAGAAATGTAATTTTTGTTAAAATCGCCAACACGCAATTTCCAAGAAGAAACTGGCGAATTGCAGCTATATCATTACCGGAAGGTGGAACACAAAGTCCGAATATTGATATAACTAGATTTACAGCATTTTTACCAAATGGTGATACTCTTGTCATCAACTCTCCTAATGATTATTACCTTGTAAGACATTGGGGTTGGTGGTGGAGATGGCATCATGTACCGGTAATTAATAAAGGTGCAGATGTTCTTCTTAGAGTCGAATTATCATCGGCCTATGCAGATACAGATTTTGTAACTCTAACTTTTGGCGGAGACAAAAATGGAATGCATAAAGCAAAAAAGAAATTCCAGCTGATTTCATCAACACAAAATGGCAACATTTACGAAAAAGTTTATGAACAAACTTTCAGAACTCATCAGTTTCCGGGATTCTTTCACGCAATCGTAAATGCTATGCCAAGGCAAGTTATTTACGATGATTCAACTCCGGTTGAAATGGAATCCTGGGGTGTGCCTTATTTTGTAAAACCATAACTTAAAAAGTTGAAGTTGACAAACCCAATTTCTCTAAGAAATTGGGTTTGTTTATTGTTTATTAAATTGAAAAAACAAACAAGTAATAGTAAGTTAAAAGCGATGAAAAAATATTTTTTATACATAGTTGTTTTGTTTGGATTTATTTATTCTGGTTGTGATAAACCAGGACCAACAGAACTCATTGAAGATGAGGAAACATTTGATGTTGAGATTTTGGGAAAAGACATTAATGATGAATATTACTCAAATGGATCTGATACAAGCGGATTTATTGAGGATAGAAAAAATTTCGCTAGTATTATCTCAGTTAGTGGAATAAAATTAACAAAAGATAATGCCACAATTAATATTTCTTCTGCACTAACTATTATTTTTGATAAATCAAGACCTGTGAGATCGCCACGCGGTGTGTTACTTGGATATAGGACTATTACTCCGGGTATAATAAAATTCAATGATATTCAGGCACGATTAACGAATTATAGAGTTCGAATTAAAGAATTAGGAAATCCGATTGACAGCTTACTTGGGAAGAAATATGAACTTTTAAATATTGATGGAAGACCAATTTATGATCCATTTATTTATCCATATAATTCTAGCATAGCTTTTTCATATAATCCATATTTTGGTGGACAGAATTCAAATTTTGATATCCCTACACCTACAGAAGTTACGGGTTATGTTAGGCTTGTTGAGCAAAATGAACAAAATAAATTTAGGGCTGAACTGAACTGGAACGGAGAAGCGTCAAATAATTTTTCTATTATTATTGGCGGAATCAGAAATTCAAATCAGCAAAATTTTCCCTTTTATAGAATACGAACAAAGGATGACGGAAATTTTAACATCCCGGCTTCTCTCTTGAAAAATATACCAAAAAACAAATTCAATAAAATTACTATCTCGTTTATCAGGAAGTATGATCAGCTTGTCCAGGTTCAAAACACTGATCTTTATGTAAGTTCTCAAAGTATTCATACAATAATTGTTGAGATTCCTTGAGAAGAATTTTAATAATTGGATTAGTTATGTTATCACTGAATTCCATATCAGCCCAATCCTCTTTTGGAATAAACGGTTTGACTGGAATATCAAATGAATCTTTTTCTTCATTAAATTCTTTTGAGTATAATCCTTCCAATTACTCTGTTATAAAAGATTGGGGATTTTCTTTTACTTATGGTGGAGAGTTTGCTTCTTCTGTATCAACTAATTTGTACCAGGTAACGGCAGCAAAATCATTTGGAAATCATTTCATTTCCTTAAGATATACTCCGGGCTATCAGAAAGAATTCATTTTTAAATCTGGTTTAACGGTAATTGATACTACTACTGAACCTGTTAATCTTGAATCCAAATATTTATACAAAGAATTATTTGGTGCCGGATATTCATACAAATTTAGTAATGAAATATCTGCCGGAATCAATCTAAAATATTTTAAACAGGATTTTACTAAAGAAAATGTAACAATCGTTTATTCTGAAATTCCCTATTTTGCAAAAGAGATTGAAGAAGACAATTCTGATTTTTGGAAAACAGATTTTGGATTAGTGTGGAAACCGAATAAAAATTTTACATTCAATTTTGCATCGATAAATCTTTTAACTCTTAAAAGCGAAATCCAAAATGATGAGAATAAAGATTTTGCTTTAAAAACAGATAAATCTTTTTTAGCTGGATTCAACTACTTCCCTGCCGAAGATATTAACCTCAATCTTATCTATGAAACAAATAATTCTTTAGTTGCAGGATTTTCCACTTTGTTTCCAATAAAAAGTGTCAAACTAGGATTTTCATTTTCAGCATTTCATGATAAGGAACAAAATCCATTCTTTGCGGGAATAATTCCATCTGCAATATTTATTTCAAAATACTTCGATGTTTCTTTAAGCTGGGTTAACTACTTTTCCGATAGACAATCTACCGGCAGTTATTCTGATTTTAAGGAAAATAGTATTTCAAATATCATAAATAACCGCTTTAGTTTTAATAAACTTCTATTAACTACAAATTTCAAATTAAATACTTTAGTTGAACAGCGGGTTAAATTCATCGATGTTGAAATAAAACAAAATATTTATCCCTCACTTGCAGATAGATATGTTGATATGCCTATCGCAACAGCCAAGGTGTTAAATCTTACCAATGAAAAAATTGATGTTAAACCTGCTATTCTGATCAGCGGAATCAATGAAGTGAAAATTCAATCTCCAGTAATTTCTATTTTGCCTAACGATACAACAGAAATTGATTTTTATACTGTCATCTCTGAAAACTATTCAGGTGTTAATCCTGAAATAACTTATGCAAATTTTTATCTGATGACAGCTAATGATGATTTTGATGACGAATACCAAAAAGCTGTTTTAGTAAATGGAATAAATGCCTGGGATGGAAATGTCCATAACTTAAAATATTTTATTAAACGTGATCTCGATTTTTCAGTTAATTATTCCAAAGCGATTTTATCAAAATACAAATCAGAAATTGATACTTTAATAAATGCAACATCTGATTTTTATAAAGCAAAAATTCTATTTAATTCTTTTATAGAAAACCTTACTTATACCTCCGATCCGCGAGCTACTTTTGAGTATGTTCAGTATCCAAAACAAACATTGGAATTAAAGGGCGGTGACTGCGATGATTTGAGTGTCTGTTACAGTTCGTTACTCGAAAGTATAGGAATTGAAACTGCTCTGGTCGATTATAAATCTAATAGTAAGCTAAGCCATGTCAACCTGATGTTTAACTCAAAACTTTCTCCGCAGCAGGCAAATTTGATTACGGAAAACGATACAAAATATTTCATCCGAAAAAATGAAAACGGTATTGACGAAGTTTGGATTCCTGTTGAGACCACTTCCCTATCCGATTTTGAAACTGCATGGTCAATTGCATCGGATAAATTTCAAGATGAAGCAATCAATAATTTCGGATTGATAAAGGGCGAAATTGAAATAATAGATATTTATTAATGATAACTAAGGTGCATATATGAAAACGATAATTTTATTTTTACTTTTTAATTTTACGACAGCATACTCACAAACATTTGAAGTTGTAAAACTTAGCGGGACTGTTAAAATCCTTTCCGGCAATTCAAATTCTTGGCAGGATGTAAAAACAAATACAATAATAAATTCAAACTCTATTATAAGCACGGATAAAAATTCGTACGTCAAGATTAAAGGAAACGATATCAGCTTTACCTTAAAAGAATCTTCAGCCATTTCAGTTGCCAATATTAAAAAGATGAGTTTGGATGAACTGATTCTGGCATTAGCTATGGAAGATGTTATGGATACTCCTATGAAAAAAAGGAATGACAAATCGGATAATACTGGTGTATACGGAGATAAAATAACGGGAGAAACTTTAAAAACAATTAAGTCAAACGACTTTGGTATAAAACGTTTGAATGGTGCAAAGCAACTTGCAGAAAATGAAATGAAAGAATCAGCCATTGTTGCGGCAAAAGAAATATTTAGAAAATATCCTGAAACAAAAAAAGATTCCGGTAACAGAATTTATTTTGCAGATCTGTTATATAATCGCGGACTTTATGAAGAAGCGTATGATGAGTTTAACGACATGAAATCTTTGCAGCTTAGTGGTGAGCAAAATTCTTATATTAAAGAAAAATTAGATGAGATTGGTAAGAAATTGATTAAGTGATAAGCCTTTATTGGTTATATAAAATATTCTTAATCACTTCATCAAGATAAGCATGATATTTTTGAGGTAAGTTTTTATACTTTGAACTTATTTTTGACTTCACTTCATCAAAATTATTAGACTTCGTTAGTTCTATATCCTTTCTGATATTTGAAAGCCATGTATCTAATTTTGATTTTACTTTTTCAGACACTTCAGTATTATCGCTATTAGCTATTATCTGAGTGGTTTTTAATTCATCAAAATTATTCTCAACTAAAATCTTTAATGATAACCCTCTGAAATTTTCTGCAACCAAAGTTCTATTTACATTTCCTAATTCTTTTGCTGTTTCATTTATCGAGGAATGAGAAAAGTTTTTATTCCTTAAAGATTCAATTACCAAATCTTCAAAACTTAATTTTATACTTTTTATTAATTCATCAGGTAAATCATTTAACTGTATTAAATTCCTTTCAGATGCATCACAAAAGACTTTGGCTCTTCTGATTACTGATTCAAGTTCCCTTACGTTTCCTCTCCAATAATACTCATTCAAAGCTTTTAAGACTGCAAGCGATATCTGGTATTTTTTAATATCACTTTGCAAAAAATATCTTGTAATTGGTTCAATGTCTTCTTTCCTTTCTCGTAAAGCTGGAAGGTGAATATTTATAACATTTAACCTATAAAATAAATCTTCACGAAACTTCTTTTCAGTTATAAGCTGTTTAAGTTCTTTATTAGTTGCAGAGATTACTCTTACATCAGCTGTTGAGGAGCTAACTGAACCTACTTTATCATACTCACCTGATTGTACCACTCGTAATAATTTTACCTGAAAGTTTTCTGACGTCTCACCAATTTCATCTAAAAATATTGTACCTTTATTTGCTGATTCAAACTTGCCCACCTTATCAGAAACTGCACCTGTAAATGCGCCTTTAACATGACCAAACAATTCGCTTTCTAACAAGGATTCAGTTAACGCTGCACAGTTTACAGCTACAAATTTTTCATTATTTCGTTTACTTAATATATGGACTGCTTGAGCAACTAATTCTTTTCCTGTTCCACTTTCACCAGTTATTAAAATTGATGCATCAGTTGGTGAGGCTTTTTGAATCAACTCAACAATACTTTTCATTTGGTTTGATTTATAAACTATACCATGAAAATTTACTCCATCCAGTTCAGGTTTTATTTCCGCAATCTTTTTATCGTCTTCATTTTCTTTCAGCTTCTCTATATTGCTTTTTAGGTCTTTAATCTTCTCCAAAAGTTGACTCGAGTATTGTTCAGAAGAAAGATTTAATTCGTTTTGGAGAGAGAGTAATTCTTTCTCCTTATTAGCTAATAGTCTCTTGAGTAATTCAGCTTCATTAAAATAACCCGTTAACTCATCTCTTTTTTCTAAAAGTCTTAATAAAATATTTGTAAAGAATACAAAGGTTAATGGAAGTAAAATGAATGAATAAGCCAACTCCAAATACAAATACCTGTTAAGAAAATAAACCGTGATGAAAAAGATCACGACAATTATTAAAAAATCTTTTATAACCTTTAAACGTTTTTTGAGAAGTAAAAGAATAAGTAAACAAGTTAAAGCTAATATAATTGAGGATATTAAATAGTAATTATCATTTAAATATCTTTTATTAATAAGATTATCCAAAGCAAATGCATGAAGCGCCACGCCCGGTAATTGTTGATCAAAATCAGAAACAAATACTGAAGACAATTGCGGATCACTTATTCCGACTATAACTGTTTTGCCCTTAAATGATTTGAGAAGTTGATCCTGTGATTGTACGAGCTGAAAAAATTCTACTAAAGAGTAATTAGTAAATTTTTTCCACGAAGAAATGAAGTTAATTTTTATTTCAGCAGGATAGTCTTGATTACTCCCGGATAGTTTTAGACAAAATGCTTTTTCTTTTAGACCTTGATTTTGGATTTCTAATGGAATTTTAATCCCATCATTTTGTATAAAATTAATATGACCGGTTGATATACTTTCATCAAGAAGCTTAGGGCTTGGCAAACTGAGTGAATCAGTTATAAAAATATTCTTATTTCCATTAAGACTACCAGCTAAAGAACTTAAAATCACATTATTGGCTTTATTAATTTCTTTATGAAGTACATTATCATAAATAGCTTGAGATGCAAACTTAGATGTTAAAAAAACTTCAATTCCAATTTTATTAACGCCGTTCGAAGTAAGATTATTAATCAGCAAAGCGTAGTAACTTCTTTTTATTGGCCAAGGTCCAAGCTGTTCAATATCTTCTGATGTGATCTGAATTATAATTATTGATGAATCTGGACTTCTTTCTCCAGAAATTCGACTAAAGATAGAAGTGAATGTTGAATCAATACTATGCGGAACGGCATTAAATATAAAAAGCATTGCGATAACGAGTAAGGCAATAGATATTTTAATTAATGTATTTCTATTCACGTGATATATTAAATAATTGAACTTATTAAGGTTAAATTTAATTAAAATTTATATCTTTTTACTCAAGACACTGAGCAGGAAACAATAGATTTGCCAATAATAAATTAGACAAGTGGGAAAGAAAATATAAAATAATTAGCGATTAAACTCCCGCTAAAATTACAAATCCACGCAAATTAAAATTCTAAATAAATAAGTATTTGGTCTATCCTCTTATATTAAATATAATGTTACTCAATATTTTTGATATATGACAAAAACTCATCAGCATTAACAAAACCGGTCAATCTTTTTATCTCATTTCCCTTAGAATCAATTATCAGAACTGTTGGCATACCAATTACATTAAATCTTTTTCTCAACTGCTCGTTTGTTTCATCATTTTTTGTCATATCAACTTTATAGACTGTAAAACTGTCAAGCTTATCTATAACTCTTGAATCAGAAAAAGTTAATGCGTCAAGTTCCTTACAAGGGATACACCAATCGGCATAGAAGTCTATAACCATCTTTTCATTGCTCTTTAATGATGCTTCATAATTTTTAATACTGAATTTTTTCCATTCAGGTTCAAGTTTGTCTTTTGGGATTAATGTGTAAATAGAGACAGCAAGAATTATTACTGAAAAAACAGTTTTAAAAATTCTAAATCCTTTTGCATTGTTAGCCGTTTTATCTATAAAAAGAAGTATTAACGCTGCTAGTACTCCAAATATTGGAAGTAAATAACCTTGAATGGTTTTAGGTAGTACAGGATCCAGAAAATAAAATGCCATTCCGATTAATAAGAAACCGAATATATGCTTAACACCTTCCATCCATAATCCTGCTCTTGGTAAACTTTTTATTTTACCTGAAAAGATTGCAAGAAGTAAGTATGGAAAACCTAAACCAAGGGCAAGTACAAAGAACATCAAAAATCCATAAAGCGGATCACCTTTAGCTGCAACATAAGTAACAAGCCCAAGAACAAAAGGACCAATACAAGGAGCAGCAACAATTCCCATTGTTAATCCCATAAAGAAGGCACCGAAACCACCACCTTTTGCACCTCCTGCTTTTGCAACCCAGGAATCAGGCAGTTTAAATTCGTATACGCCAAACTGGCTTAAAGCTAAAGCAACGAATAAAATTACAATAGCAATAATCACAATTGGATTTTGGAGCAACGTACCAAACACAGCACCGCTAAGTGAGGTTATGACGCCAACTACAGAATATGTTAATGCCATTCCGAGCATATAAAGAATCCCAAGCATAACTAATCGGCTCGTTTTTCCTTCAGCTTGCCCTCCGAAGTAACCAATAGTGATTGGTATTAAAGGATAAACACAAGGAGTAAGATTTAATGCAAGTCCTGCAAGAAACACAAAAATAAGACTTAATAACAACCCGCTGCTTTCAAGAGTTGATGCAATTGTTCCATCATCTTTTCTTCCAGAATTAGATTTATCATTTTTAACATTTTTATCTGAAGGATGTTGCTCGTTCAGCTGTATAATGTTATTTTGATTTGCGTTGGTATTGGATTGTTCAATCTTGAGTGACTCTAATTGATCGTTGACTTCTGATGAGATTTCTTTTTTAATCACTTCTAGTTCAAATTCGGTTGTTGTAGTGTTTGGTGGCAAACAGGAAACATCATTGCATGCCTGGTAATCCAGTGTAATTAACATCACTTGTTTCCCAGTTAGTGCATCTTGATTGGCTCTGAGAGATAGTTTTGCGTTTACAGTGCCTTCGTAAACAGAAACAGGTTCTTCAGAAAAAGATAATTTTAATTCATGTGCCTTTGGATATGTTACACTAATTAATTTTACTCCTTTACCATTAGCTGTAATTTCACTTGGAATTAAAAAATCATCATTCGGTTTATTGGAATTGATATGCCACGTAGGATTTACTGAGATTGATAGATTAACTGAAACCTGTTCTCCCTGATTAATCTTTATAGATTTACCAACCACTGAAAGTTTTACGATATTCTCACTCTGACCATACAAATTTTGCATGAGAAAAACGACAATGGTGAAAAGGAGTTCAATCCAAAATTTTCGTGAATGAAAAATTATACTCATCCTATATTCTCAAAATATTTTTTCTGTTATATTAATAAGAGTTTTCAATTTTTATGAAGAATTAATTACTTGTTTAAAATATACTGTACTTTAGATAATTTTAATACAGAAAAAGATTCCTGTAGAAATTTGTTAGGATTCATGAGTTAGAAGATAAACGGCTAGTAAACAATAATTTCACACTTTGCAACTATAGAGAATTAACAAAAATATATCGTTATAATAACTTACGAAGAGATATTTGATTCGAGTCGGATTAGTTAACAAATTAAACTTTCAACTATGCTATATAATAAAGAGCTTAATTACAAACTCAACTGTTTGATAAAAGAATTTGTCGGAACGGCGGGATTTGAACCCGCGACCCCTTGAACCCCATTCAAGTACGCTACCGGACTGCGCCACGTTCCGAATTTTATAATTTAGAAACTAAGAGCTCGAGTACTCTTTTGACTTCCTCAAGATCATTTTGCAGTGTTGTTTTTTCTCTTCTGTTATTTTGAGGGCCACTTAATTCGATTATTTCTTTGTCTTGATCTGTAGTCTGAAGCACTTTCTCAGGCGCATAATTTTCCATTATCTTTTTAGCACCCTCAATAGTGTATTTACGTTCTCTTAATAAAGTTTTTATATGGAGAATTAACTGAATTTCTTTGTTTGTATATATTCTGTTTCCCGCTCTGTTCTTTTGAGGTTTTAGCTGTTCAAACTCAGTTTCCCAATATCTGAGAACATATTGTTCTATATTTGTAATTTTACTTACTTCACTTATTGAATAGTAAAGCTTTTTTATTGACAAATCCTTCATTGGCTTCTTAAAATTGTTTAATCGAAAATAACTAATCTATCCATTAATATCAACTTTATAGACTTAATTAAATAAAAGATTAGTCAATTAAACTAAGTTAATTGATTTTAAAGTATATCTCTTTTGGCGATTTAATCAATTTTAGTAAACTTATTTTTACCATCTAACTTGAAATTAATTTTTTTAACAAGTAAGCGGCCGCCAAGTAACTGTTTTCTTTGAATCCAGATATATAACCATTTGTATTTTTGGCAGTTAATAGGTTTTGCCTGTATTCTTCTCTATTTGCGAGATGTGATAAATGAACTTCAATCTTTGGTACTCTGCAGATCTCAAGTGCATCCATAATTGCAATAGACGTATGAGCATATGCACCAGGGTTTATTATCAAACCATCAAATCCCAATTCTGTTTGTTGGATCTTCGTAACTAATTCGCCTTCAATATTAGTTTGAAATGAAGTGAACTCCATTTCTGGAAATTCTTTCTCAAGCAAAGTAATAATTTGTTCAATATTTAATTCAGAATATTGAGTTTTATCTCTATTAGAGATCATATTCAAATTAGGACCATTGATTACTAGGATTTTCATTTATTGTCTCTCATTTCCTCAATCATTTCGCGTAGTTTTGGATTTAAATATATTTCATCTACACCCAAATCCTTCAAAGCACTAGAAAGAATCATAGCTTTTCGCTGAAGATTTGCATTTTTGTTGATTACAATCACTTTGTTCTCGTTAAGTAAGCAATAGCCACCTTTAAAATCTCCTTTTTCAAATCTAACAGTTGCTCCCAATTGGCTTGCAATTGATCTTAAATCCTGAATGATTTCTTCAAATTCTTTTTCTTTCAATTTCATAAAGTAGGATCGACATTTTTTGTTAGTGGCTGAAAAACGATAAAGTAATAAAATGATGAATAAGTTAGTAATGCAACAATTGAAAAGCTGCTAAGATCTGTTATCCTATGCTTTAACATTTGTATAATTTGAGTTGAATCAAATGCTCCACTATTTAGTGCAAGCATAACGTTATAATCTATTAACATAAGATAAATCTCAAATGGCAATAAAATAAGAACTGCAATCAGAATTATAAACAACCAACCATTAAACCTTAAACTTACTTTTGAGGTAAGATAAAATAGAATCGTTGCTACGATCATAATAATAAAGGAGACAAAATGCACTACAATAGCAGGCAGTAATGAAAATAATATTCCATCTATATTGTTTTCATTTATATAATTTTTAAGAATGAGATTAGGACCCTCAAAAAATTGATAAACCATGAACAACCTGCTCAAATATGATCCAATCCAAATTGAAGTAGCGATAAGAGATAGCACTGCAAGCATTTTTGATATTGCTGAAAAATTTTTCATCTTGTACTCAAAGTTTAAAACAAAAATAAATAAAAAAAATTTAACTTTCATTTTAAGAATTCAAATTGATCGAAATCAAAAATCATTATGAAGTTGAAATTATTTAACTTTAATAAATGAAAATTTTGATTATTTTTTAAAATATAATCTAGATACTACAGTTTTTTTACCTCCAACTCATTTTCTTTCTAATATTCACCATATTAAAGTAGATAATAAATTTTCCATTTATTTTAAATTAGTAACCTCTATTAATATTTAACTAAAGAATATAATTCATTAAATAGTAAACTTTTATAGTATATAAGCACATAGTATTATAGTAATCATAATATTCTTAATAGTTTTTGATAATTGTGTTATTTGCTATATCATCAGGAAATTTTTCAGGATAATCTAAATTATAGTGTAAACCCCTGCTTTCCTTTCTCAATTTTGCTGAGTCAATTATAAGGTGGGAGCACGCAACAATATTTCTCAATTCTAAAATCTCACTAAATATTTTTGTTTTTTTGTATAGTTCCTCGGTTTCTTCAAAAATATTTTTAATTCTAGAAGATGCTCTTTGAAGTCTTAAATTTGAACGAACAATTCCTACATAATCCCACATTGTTTGTTTAACCTCATTTAAGGTATGAGTAATTAATACTCTTTCATCTTGGGATAAAGTACCGGAATCATCCCAGTCTAATAACTCTGGAACAATAATTTTATAATTGTCCAGAAATACTTTAATAGAATTAGTACAACTATGAGCATAGACTAGGGCTTCTAATAAAGAATTACTGGCAAGTCTGTTTGCTCCGTGAACACCAGTCATCGTCACTTCACCACATGCGAATAATCCACGAAGTGAACTTTCCCCATTCAAATTTACGATAATACCGCCGCAAGCATAATGTGCTGCGGGTACAACGGGTATAAAATCTTTTGTTATATTAATTCCATACATTAAGCAGGTTTTGAAAATATTGGGAAAGTGATCTTTAACCTTATCAATATTCTTATGAGTTAAATCCAAGCAAACGAAATCTTCCCCACGTTTTTTTAATTCATTGTCTATAGCTCTTGCAACAACATCTCTTGGAGCTAATTCTTTTCTTGCATCATAATTCTGCATGAATAGATTACCATCTCTTGTTCGTAAAAGACCACCAAAGCCCCTTACGGCTTCAGAAATTAAAAATGCATGATCATCCTTATTAGTCCCTGCTTTTAAATTATAAAAAGAGGTTGGGTGAAATTGAACAAACTCCATATTTCCCATCTCAGCTCCAGCACGGTAAGCCATTGCAAATCCGTCACCTGTAGCAATTGATGGATTAGTAGTATGAAGGTAAACTTGTCCTAGTCCACCAGTAGCCAATACAGTAGCTTTTGAAGTAATTTTAAATACATTATTGCTTGAAGAATCTAGAATATAAGCACCCCAGCAGTTTTTATTTTCAGAAAACATATTTTTTTTTCTTGATAAATTGTGCTCGGTTAAAAGATCAATGGCAATTGCATTTTCAAATATTTGAATATTCTTTTTTCCTTCAACAGAATGAATTAATGCACGTTCAATTTCTTGTCCTGTTAAATCCTTTGTATGAAGAATCCTTGACATTGAATGCCCGCCTTCGCGTGCAAGATCAAAGGAAGTACCTTTCTTTGTAAATTGAGTTCCAATCTCTATCAAATCATTAATTCTCTCAGGTCCTTCTTTAACCATTGATTCAACTGCTTTTTTATTACACAATCCAGCACCTGCAATTAATGTATCTTGCACGTGCTTTTCAAAAGAATCATTAGGATCAATAACTGAGGCTATACCTCCCTGTGCATAATTAGTGTTTGATTCAGCTTTGTTTTTCTTGGTTACGAGCACAACATCAGCAAACTCTGATATTTTAAGTGCAGCAAATAATCCAGCAATACCACTGCCAATTACGAGAACATCTGTTTTAATTGTCATTAATATTCCAATCTTTTAAAATGAGGTGATGGATTAAAATAAATAAATAACGGGAATTAAAAAGAGTATTAAACAGTAAAGATAATCTGCGATGAAAGATAAACTGTGAAAGCCCAAAGTAAAAAGAAGAATGATGTGAGTAATACTGAAAATGATCGTGATGGATTAACCATTGATATGTTTTTGTAAACTAGAATAAATGACCAAACCAAGACGACAAACTCAATAAAAATTAACGCGTAGGAGATAACCGGTTTTATTTCAAATGAATATGGATTATTAGAAAATATATCTCCACCTAGCACTGTTAATTCAACAGGAAATATAAAAATTAGACCAAAAATGTATGGGATAAAAGCATAAATATTAACTGAATAAATATCTTTAAATCTTAATCTGATTCCTTTCATTTTATATATTTTTACTTGAGATGCAGTTAAAAGTAAAACTGGAATAATCGAAAAAATAATAGACAACATTAAGCTAAGCAGGAATGAAGTAGTTGCCCCATTTAATCCCAGTTGAGGTACAGAAATAAAGCGCGAGATAATTAGATTTTTCACACCTAATAAAAATGTAAGAAGAAGAATAAAGTTTTTGTGCTCAGCAAAAATAATTTGTTTGAATGCTACTAAAGGTTCTTCAATGATTTTTAGAATTGTATCCCATAGATCAAGATTAACAACTCTTTCTCTAAGAAAGGACTTGCAATCCTCGCAGATATACTTATAGGGCGGATTAACATGACTGCATTTTTTACATTTTGTGTTTTCAAAAAGCATAAAATAACCTAATTAAAAATTTACTCTGAGGTTCAGCATCTTAGTTCCGGTCATAAAATTTTCATCGACACTAAAATCAAAAAGATGTGCATCAACATAAGCATCAACGAGGTTTAGGAAGTATGTTAACACCAAGTAAATAGCAAACTCATCACGCTGATCTCTGTAAAAATCTCGATATTGTTTGTAGTCAATCACAGAATTATCCCCATATCTCAAGTAAAGATTACCATAGTCTTTATATTTGTTATTGTTATCAATCCAGGCGTAAACAAACCAGCCCATCACTCCCCAAACAACTGGAGCTTTCCAGTAGGATTCATTATATATTTGTCCCCAGCCTGGAATAATAGCACTTCTAGCAACTGCGCCCCAGGGTGATTTTTGCATCACAAAAATATCTGAGTTTGCTGTCGAGGTATCTTTAATTTCAATTGTATCCTGTTGGGCAAATAAACTGAATGTGAGAAAAAAGATAAAAGATAGTATCTTAATTGTATTTATTATCAATGATTTCAAAAAGTTCAAACAATCTTTCTAATTCATCGTTGGAGAAAAATTCAATAATAATTTCACCCCCGCCTTTTTTGTTTTGTCTACACTTTACTTTTGTTCCAAATATTTTTCTAAGCTTATCCTCAAAATCGTTTACATTAGAGTCTATTGCTTTCTTTGTCCTTATGGTGAATGTTTTTTTATTGGGAATACCTTCACTTATAAGTTTTTTAACTAGTGATTCCACTTTTCTAACAGATAGATTTTCCACCAATATTCTTTCAAGTGCATAAAGCTGTAATTCTTCTGCCGGAAGATTAATCAAAGCTCTTGCGTGACCTGCAGTTATGCTCTCATCCACCAAACAATTTTGAATTTTCTCAGGGAGTTTAAGAAGTCTTATCGAATTTGCTATTGTAGTTCTATCTTTACCCACCCTATCAGCAATTAGTTCCTGTGTAAGATGACATTCATCCATCAATCTTTTGTAAGCTTTGCTAACCTCGATTGGGTTAAGAGTCTCTCTTTGAATATTTTCAATCAAGGCTAATGCTAACATTATTTCATCAGAATCAACCTTTATTATATAAGCCGGAATTTCTTTATAGCCGATATCAGCGTATGCACGTAATCTTCTTTCACCTGAAACTAACTGATATTGATTGCCAGTAATTCTTCTCACCGTAATCGGTTGAATCAAACCATTTGCGATAATTGATTTTTTTAATTCTTCAAGTGTGATAGGATCAAAATTCATTCTTGGTTGGAAAGGATTTGGAGAGATAAAATCAATAGCGATCTTAGCAAGAATATCCACTTGTTTTCCATCATCAAACTTTACGTTTGAATAATCAGGAGATTTATTTTCTTCCGTTTCGTTAAATCTGTTTGGATTGATGAGCGCATCCAATCCTCTGCCTAAACTTGATTTCATTTTACTCATATCATTAGTTAGTCTTTATATCGGAATTCATTTCTAATAATTCAGAGGCCAATGCCATATAATTCTGCGCACCACTTGATATGGCATCGTAAAGTATAATGGGCTTTCCATAGCTTGGAGCCTCAGAAATTCTAACATTTCGGTTTATTACTGTTTTATAAACCTTTTCACCAAAATATTTTCTTACTTCTTCTGCAACCTGGTGTGATAATCTCAACCTCGTATCAAACATGGTTAACAATACGCCTTCAATTGCAAGATCTTTATTATAATGTTTTTTAACAATGTTGATAGTATTAAGAAGCTGCCCCAAGCCTTCCAAAGCAAAGTATTCACATTGAACAGGTATCAAAACAGTATTCGATGCTGTAAGTGAGTTCAATGTCAGAAGACCTAAAGAAGGCGGACAATCAATCAGGATATAATCATATTTATCTTTAATCTCAATAAGTGCACGCTTTAGAAGAGTTTCGCGATTCTCAATATCTACCATTTCTATTTCAGCTCCAACAAGATTTATGTTTGAGGGAAGCATATCCAGAAATGGCATAAAAGTATTTATAATAACTTCACTAATATTTTTCGTACCAATAAGGACTTCATAAACAGAGGGGTTATGGTTTGTTACACTTAATCCTGATGATGAATTTGATTGAGGATCAATGTCCACAAGTAAAGTGCGTTTTTCGGCAGCAGCAAGCAACGAGGATAAATTGATGGTAGTAGTTGTCTTCCCTACTCCACCTTTCTGATTTGCTATAGAAATTATTTTTGCCATCTAATAGATTTATTAAAAATTGAATTTAAAGATAATTGAATGAGAGCTTTATAGAAACAGTTAAAACTATAATTCTATCTCTTCACCAAAACTCATTACCTTGCAATTTACTCCTCTTGCCTCAACCAATTTCTTAAATTCATTTGGGTCAGAATTAATTACCGGAAATGTATTGTAATGTATCGGTATTGCTGTTTTGGGATTTGCTAATTCAACCGCTTTAACTGCATCTTTAATTCCCATCGTATAATTATCACCAATTGGAAGAAGCATATAGTCAATTGGATTCATATCACCTATTAATTTCATATCGTAAAATAGGCCTGTATCTCCGGTATGATAAATAGTTTTACCATCAACAGTAACCAAAACACCCGAAGCCTCACCTGCGTATTGATTATCAGGAGTTAACGAACCGTGATGTGCAATAGTGAATTTTACTTTGCCAAAATCAAAATTATGTGCTCCGCCAATATGCATATTATGTGCGTTAAGTCCTTTTGATTTTACCCATTCAGCAAGTTCATTAACACAAATGAAAAGTGAATTACATCTTTTACCAATTTTTAATCCATCACCAACATGGTCGCCATGCCCATGAGTTAGAATAATAAACTTGGCGTCAACATCTTTTGACTTTACCGGACTTACAGGATTATCATCCAAAAATGGATCGATTAAAATTTTTATGCGGGAATTTGTTGTGATTTGAAAAGCCGAATGACCAAAGTATCTAAGTTTCATGGCTGTCTCCTCTCTCAAGAAATTATTTTTAAAAAATCTTTATAGGTTTTGTTCAAAGTAAATTTCATTAACTCTAATTTAAACTTTTCCTCAAGTTGATTTTTTTTCTCACTCGTTTTATTTAAAAATCCTAATTCAATCTTTATCTGATTCTCAGCAATTAAAGAATTGATATTCTCGGTAGTTATATCTACATCTCGTACGGCTCCTGAAAGATCCTGTAGTGACTGAACCCTGTTATAAAATTTAAGAAAGACTTTTTTATCATAACATACTATAAACAACTCCATCGAATATCGTACTCGTCTTAATGCAATTCTTACATCATGTAAATTCTCAACACTCTGATTATTGAAATACTTATCTGTATAAAATAATAAACTCTCGATACGGTTTTTTAAAATCAGGTTCGCTGACCTTTTAAGCTGCTTTGATTCTTTGAGTTTTTCAATTTCCCATTTCCGTTTCATAATAGCCCTATTTAAAAAGTACTTTAATAAATCCGATGATTGCTCCAATTGGATTCATTTTACTTTTTTCTTCGCCATACAATGTTGGGATACCGACAAACCCGATTTTGAAGCCTTTTCTTGCGGCATATATCAATATTTCACTTTCTGCTTCATAACCAGAATAAATTGACCGAACATTTTGTAGGACCTCTTTTTTATAGGCTCTAAAACCGCATTGACTATCCAGAATTTTTTGACCGGTTTTGATTGACAACAAAAAGGAAGTTAACCTATTACTAACTATACGCTGCAATGGCATAGATTTGGTGTCCATTAATCGGTTTCCGATTGCGATATCAAAATTGTTTAAAATTTCAATTAATTTGGAGATATATTTTGGGTCATGTTGATTATCTCCATCAATCGTTATGATAATGTCATAATTATTTTTAACACATTCATCAAAACCAACCTGTAGCGCTCTTCCTTTTCCCGTATTTGATTTTAAATTTAAGACATATACATTTTCTAAATTAACAATCTGTTTTTCCGATAAGTCAGTTGAACCATCGTTAACGGCTATAATCTCATCAACATAATTCAAAGTTTCACGAACAACATTCAGGATAAAATCTTTTTCATTATAAAAAGGAATAACAGCACAAATTTTACTTTTGGGATTTAAGCTGCTCAATAAAACCCTTCCATCCTTTTTTCTCAACTCCCTTTAATGCCGTGTTCAATCTTCGCTTCAGAGCATCTTTTGATAAACCTTTTGTAAGCTCACCATTTTCAGCAATTGAAATGCTTCCTGTTTCTTCTGATACAATAACACTAAGAACATCAGCCTGCTCAGAAATCCCAAGCCCTGCTTTATGCCGCATACCAATTCTTTCTCCGTTCACAGATGTCTGTTGAGAAAATGGCAAAGTACATCTTGCAGCTTCTATTAAATTTTTATTTATGATAACCGCTCCGTCATGAAGCGGAGATCTTGGATAAAATATTGATGTAAGCAGTGGAACACTGATTCTTGCGTTTAGGATTTCACCTGTTTCAGCAAATCCTCTAATACCCGATGATTTGATTATCACAATCAATGCTCCGTGTTGGTGTTGAGATAATTCAAATGCGGATTCCGTAACTATATCTGCAACTTCGTGTGATTCTGATTTTACAAAAACTTTGAAGAACGGATTTCGCGCAAGTATAACCAATAATCTTCTGATTTCTGGTTGGAATAATATTACAAATGCGATTACCCAAATGTCTGTTATCAATCTTAACAGCCAACTTACAGCTCTAAAATTAAGTACTTGTGCTAAAAATGAAACTAAGATTATTATTAACAACCCGAGAAATATCTGAGCCGCTACAGTGCCGCGCAAGATTGTATATAACTTGTAAAAGATGAATGACACTATTGCAATATCAATTACATCTGAAAGTGTTATGGTAAGAAAACCTATTTTAAATAAATCAATCATTAGCTTGTAGAATGTGTGAAACTAATTTAACCATTTGAGTGCAATATTTTACATTGTGTGTACGAATTATTCTGGCAGACTTGAGCACGGATGCGGTTTCCATTATCACAGTTGGGATGTCTCTTTCATTAACATTTAAACCAAGAGTTTTTCCTAAAAAAGATTTTCTGGATAATCCAATCATAACAGGAAAACCAATTGATTGAAATTCTTCTAATCTTTTAATCAACTCAAAATTATCTTCAACTCTTTTTCCAAATCCGATACCTGGATCGATAATAATCTTATCAATGCCATTTTGTTTAGCCTTATAACTTTGTTGAGAAAGAAAATCTTTTACTTCATTAACGACATCAATGTAGTTAGGATTTTCCTGCATTGTTTTAGGATTGCCTTTTATGTGCATGATTATAATTCCTGCATTATAACTTTTAACAACATCAATCATTTTCTCATCAGAAGTTAATCCGCTGATATCATTAACTATACTGGCGCCGGAATCCAATGCTTGCCGTGCAACTTCCCTTTTTGTGGTATCAATCGAAATGATTAGACTTTTTTTGATCTCAACTAATCGCTTAATGACTGGAATAGTCCTTTGCAACTCATCTTCTAAACTGACTGGATCTGAACCCGGTCTTGTAGACTCGCCTCCAATATCTATAATATCAGCACCATCATCAATCATATTTAAAGCATAATCAACCGCTGAGTTTTCAGAAAAGTATTTGCCTCCATCGGAAAAGCTATCGGGAGTAACATTTAATATTCCCATTACTTTAGGAACATCGAATGAAATCGATTGACTACCAAATTTATATGCAGATATTTTTGACATTAAATAATTGCTAAATTTTTATCAAACTTTCTTCAACAAAAAAAGCGGTTCAAAGCCGCTCAATAAAATCAATTGTAAAAGAATTATTTAAACAGTGATTAAATTTTTTAACTCAGTTGTTGATGCAGAGATATTATCAGAATGAAAGATGGATGAGCCTGCAACAAAAACATCACAGCCTGCTTTTAAAACTGATTTAATTGTTTTGCTATTTATTCCGCCATCAACTTCAATTAGAAAATTAGCATCAAGCGATTTTCTTAATTCAACAGCTTCGGCAATTCTTCGTTCGGAGTTTGAGATAAAACTTTGTCCACCAAAACCGGGATTAACAGTCATAATTAAAAGTAAATCGATATACTCAGCTATGTCTTTTAACGATGAAACCGGAGTAGCTGGATTAATAACCACACCAGCTTTTGCGCCTAATTGTTTTATCCGGTTAATAGTTCTGTTTAAATGAACAACTTCTTCAAAATGGACTGAAATAATATCGGCACCTGCTTTACGAAAATCCTCTAAGAACTTATCAGGATTTTTAATCATTAAATGAACATCAATCGGAAGCTTAGTGCACTTTTTTGCTGCCTGAACAAGAACAGGACCAAATGTAATATTTGGAACGAAATGACCATCCATAATATCACAGTGAATCCAGTCTGCGCCGCTCATTTCTACCAAACGAATTTGCTGTGCGAGATTTGAAAGATCAGCGGATAATATTGATGGTGCTAGGATTTTCATTACTGTCTCACTTAATTCTAATTTGGGAATTCTATACGATCTTCTATGGTACCTTCTTTTGTGATAAACAAATCAACGGAATTACCTGAGTTTAATTTGTTTCCCGGTGCCGGATATTGATCAAGTACCGTATTGGGTAAAAGTGAACTTGATATTTGATAGTTAATTTTTCCTACCACTAAAGTACTGTCTGATAAAATTTTCTTTGCCTCTGTTAAAGATTTACCGATAAGATCAGGAACTACAATGTTTCCAGCACCTTTACCGATACTGACGGATATTCCAACACTTTGTCCTTTTGCTAATCTGGTTCCTTCTGCAAATTGTTGATCAAATACCATATCCTTAGGATGAGTTGATGGCACTTCTTCAATATCCCCGAGTTTCAATCCAATTCTTTCCAACGCCAATCTTGAATCTCTGACTGATTTGCCTTTTAGTAATGGAACAGAAATAATTTGTTCACCCCCGCTTAAAAATAAATATATTGTTCTTCCCTCTTTAACAATTTTACCTGCTTCAGGTTTTTGTAAAAATATTCTTCCTGGCGGAAGCGATACACCAAAAGAAGTGTCTGCTATTTGAGGATCAAAATCAGCATCCTCTAAAGCATTAAAAGCTTCTTCTTGAGTCATTCCAACTACATTTGGAACATGAGTCTCTGTTCCGCTAACATACAGAGGCAGCAATATAAAATCTAATATGAGGATTAATGCAATTAGAATTCCTAATCCGATAAGAATTTTTTTTACAAATGGATATTCGATCAGATTTTTCATTGATTCAAATATATCAATAGTGAAAATTTTTAACAAACTTCAAATTCACTTATCAACATCTTTTTGAAATAATATAATTAGATTACAATCTGAGAACAGAATTATTTTATGTACAAAAGCTATTATTATCTAAACAGGTTAACTCTTGAGTTAAATTCACTTATTTCTGGTAAGAAAATCCTGAGCATTTTCTCACAGGAAAAGGATCGATTAATCTTACATTTATTTGATGATGAAGATACATTTCTGGAAATTTCTGTAAATCACAGCGAACCCTATCTTAATATTAGAAACCGATATTCTAGAGCAAAGAAAAATACAATTACTTTTTTTGATGAACTCGCCGGTAAAACTATCATTTCTGTTCTAATAGCTTCTGATGACAGGATAATAAAGATAGTTACTGAAAAAGGTGATTTATTATTTGCAATAAGGGGAAAATATACCAACCTTTTTTATACATTAGAAAAAAATATACAATCTTTTAAGAATGAGGATAAAGAAATTCTAGCACAATTCTTAGCCGAGTTTTCAGGAAAAAAATTTATAAATAATTTTAATTTACCTGATTTAGATTCGATCACAGGAAAAAATATTGGTGATCTCAGAACTAATCTGCGTTTTATTGGTCGAGAAATTGAAAAAGAGGTTAATGCAAGAAAAGCTGGGAATCAGGAAGATGCAGATGTATTGCTATCGGTTTTAAATAATATTTCGTCTGATGAACCTGCAGTCTTTATTGATGATCTATCTAATGAAGTACACATCGGTTTTAGTTCTTTTAAAGATATTTTCCGGATTAAAAAAAGAAACATTTGAAAGTATTGTAATTGCATTCAATCATTACTTGACAAGGAAGTATCAATTTGAGGAAAAGCATAATGACTTAAAAAAAATAAATGCATTTATTGATAAAGAGTTAAAAAGACTTTCCTTAAAATTAAATAAACTGATAACGGTTATTGAGAAAGGCTCACAAGAGGTTGAGTATAATAAAATTGCAAATCTATTGCTCATTAATTTAAACAATATTACGATTGGTAATTCCGAAATCGAACTGGATGATATTTATGAGACAATTGCTCCAATTAAAAGAATCAAAATTAAATTGGATAGTAAATTATCTCCGCAAAAAAATGCTGATAAGTATTTTGAAAAAGCCCGGGATAGTAAAATCAATTTTGAAAAATCAAAAAGATTCTACTCTGATAGTAAAAAAGAATTCGAAAAGTTAAAATCATACCAGCAAATTTTATTGAAACACAACACCTTTGAAGAAATAAGTTCGATTATGAAAGAATTAAACATCAAAAATACCGTCAAATCAAAACCTGAAGACGAATTATCCGATAAGTTTAAGCATTACTTAATTGAAAACAAGTATCATGTTTATGTGGGTAAAGATTCTCAGAACAATGATTTACTGACCACAAAATTTGCAAAACAAAACGACTTTTGGTTTCATGCCAGGTCTGTTTCGGGATCGCATGTTGTACTAAAAGTTGAAAACACTAAAGAGCCGGTTCCGAAGACCATCCTAAATAAAACTGCATCACTTGCTGCGTATCACAGCAAAGCAAAAACTGCTGGAATTGTTCCTGTTTCATTTACTCTCAAAAAATATGTCGTAAAACGTAAGGGAATGCCGGTTGGTCAGGTTTCGCTTCTAAAAGAAGAAGTTCTTTTGGTTAGACCTGAAATTCCTGCAACCTGTGAATACTTAACAGAATAAATATTTTTTCTAATATTCACTTTGTCTTTGCTCAAAAATATTATATCTTTTGTTATAAATTCTTAAGAAATAAGAACTTTATTTGTGGAGATTCTTTAACACACTATTACAAAAACAAATTGAGGAAAAAATGAAAAAACTAATCTACTTGTTTGTATTGCTTGGTTTGGTTGCAATGACTCAACCTAACTATGCACAATTTAAGGATTGGGGAACAAAATTCGGTGTTCGCGGAAGTATATTATTTCCAGAAAATGAGTTCGCAAATTTAGGATTCAGTGGAAATGACAATACTTCATTTGATTGGTTCAAAGCTTCCTGGCTCGGTGAGGCTTTCTTTGGTTTTGAATTAACCAAAGCCTTAGAACTATCTATTAACGCTGGTTATGGCAAATACGCAGGTAAAGCATACTTTGATGATGCAAATGTTAAAACATTGGGTGATTACGAAACTACAATTATTCCAATTCATTTAAGATTTAGAGTTCATCCTTTTGATCTTAAAGGATGGAATCCATACTTTTATGTTGGCGGCGGAGTAATGAATTTTACGGTTGATACAAAACCATCCTGGCCAACTGCTGTTCAGCCAGGTACAGTTACTGAACCAGATGGCTGGGTTGCAATTGTTCCTGCTGGTATTGGTGCTGAATTTGCGCTTGGTGAAAGAGTACTATTAGATTTTGCATTAGGCGGAGCATTATCCTCTACCTATGATCTTGATGCATATCGATCTGGTAAGGATGATCTTTGGGATGCTTATTTTAATGCATCATTGGGCTTAAGCTTTACCGGTGAAAACTGCAAGTCTGATAAAGATAATGACGGAATTGGAAAATGTGACGAAGTTAAAATCGGCACAGATCCTAAAAATCCTGATACAGACGGTGACGGTTTGAATGACGGTGAAGAATATCTGACACTAAAAACTGATCCATTAAAAGTTGATACAGACGGTGACGGCTTAAGTGATTCTGAAGAAGTTAAAACCACTAAAACCAATCCTCTTATCGTTGATACAGATGGTGATGGTTTGAATGATGCAGAGGAAGTAAACCAGTACAAGACAGATCCTTTAGCTATGGATACAGATAAAGAAGGATTGAATGATGGTGATGAAGTAATGAAATACAAAACAAATCCATTACTTGCTGATACTGATAAAGACGGATTAACTGATGCAGAAGAAATCAACAAATACAAAACCGATCCATTAAAAGCTGATACGGACGGTGAAGGTTTATCTGATTCTGAAGAAGTCTTAAAATATAAGACCAATCCTTTAAAGAAAGATACAGATGCCGGTACAGTTGATGACTACACAGAAGTTAAACGCGGTACTGATCCTCTTGTTGCTGATGATGATGTAGTTAAAATTGGTGTGCCAATCGTGCTTGAAGGTATCACCTTTGATGTTAACAAAACTACTATTAAAGCTGAATCAGAAAATACTTTGATGAAAGCTCTTAAAACTCTGACAACCTATCAGGATATATCTGTTGAAATAAGCGGACATACCGATAGCGATGGCAGTGCAAAGAGCAATTTGAAACTCTCTCAAGGAAGAGCGGACGCTGTTAAAACCTGGTTGGTAGGCAAAGGTATCGATGCCAATAGAATATCCACCAAGGGTTATGGCGAAGATAAACCTGTTTCTGACAACAAAACCAAAGAAGGCAAGCAGAAGAACAGAAGAATTGAGTTCACCAGAACTAAATAGTTCTGCTCTCATTTATTTATTAAAGGGTGTCTCCGGACACCCTTTTTTTTGCAATAAACTTATTTATAAAAACACTTCTGCTAATATTTTTCTATTACGCCAATGAACCCTTTGTTGGTAAAGAAAATATGATCATTAAACCGTTTACTGCCTTACTTATGCATACTTAGTTGACTGATTGAGAATAAAAAGAACAATTGATATACCCAATAAATAATTATGTTAAATCCTGTCATTTCTAACTTAAAAAGAATGAACTTGTTGGACAGAATTAAAATAAATACAATTTTTACTTAAATATTTTATATTTTGCTATTGCAAAACGAATTCATTTTAGTTTAATTCATCAGGGTAATCTATGTATCGGTTAAAAAATACTTTTTTTCTTTTACTATTATTCAGCATAACCAGCTTCTTGTTTTCACAAACTGAACTGCAGATACAGCAAAAACTTAAGCAAGAAGGAATAACCACGACAAAAGACGTTAAAGAAGAATTAAGTAAAAGAAATATGACTGAGGATGATGCAAGACGCCTTGCTAAACAATATGGAATGGATTACGATTCTTTTATATCTACCTATATAATCGGCGGCACTACCATCCCCACTGCTCCAACGGTTACTAACATTACCAACGCACCAGACAGTTCAACAAAAAATGTAACAAATGTTATTATTTCACCCGGAGAACAAACAACTGTTCCTAAAGACGAAATTAAAGTTGATAGATCGCTTGCACCTACAGAAGGCGGATTGGAATATTTTGGATATAATCTTTTCAAGAATATTCCGTCATCTTTTGAACCATCTGAAATTGGCCCGGTTGATCCCGGTTATTTAATAGGTCCCGGAGATAACCTGCGTTTATCTATATGGGGTGCCGTAGAATTTCAATACCAATTAGTAGTTGATGGACAGGGCAATGTTTTTATCCCCACTGCGGGACAAATTTTTGTTTCCGGGATAACATACGAATCTTTACAAAACAAACTTACTGCATATCTATCCAAATTTTATGAAGGGCTTACCAGCGAGCCTCCAACTATATTTTTAGATGTTTCGCTCAGTAAACTTAAGCCGATTAAAATTTTTGTAACCGGTGAAGTTGCACAGCCGGGCGGATATAACATAAGCAGTTTTGCAACCGTCTTTAATGCACTTTATTCAGTCGGTGGACCATTAACATCCGGAAGTTTAAGAGATATAAGAGTTATTAGAAACAATAAAGTTCTAACAACCGTAGATATCTACGATTACATATTAAAAGGACAACTGATTGGTGATGTAAGACTGCAAAACAATGATATGATATTTATTCCGCCAAGAAAAAAAACAGTATCAATTTATGGAGAAGTGTTCAGATCGGCAATTTATGAATTAAAGGATGGCGAAAACCTTCAGAAATTAATTGAATTTGCCGGAGGGTTGAATGCAACCGCTTATACAGGAAGACTGCAGATAAACAGAATTATCCCTTTTGAAAAAAGAGTTAAGAACACGCTGGATAGAGAATATATTGATGCTGATTTAGGATCTGTGCTAAGTAAAAGATCTGATATACAATTATACGATAAGGATATCATAACTGTCTTCCCTATCTTAAATAAATTAGAAAATTTTGTTCGGATTGACGGTTCAGTTTACCGCCCCGGCACTTATGAATACAGCACAGTAAAAACATTAAGTGAACTTATTAAAAGAGCTGAAGGTGTTTTGCCCGAAACATATTTTGGCAAAGCCGATATTATGAGAACAAGACCTGATGAAAGTCACGAGTTTATCTCAGTTGATCTTGGCAAAGCATTATCAGGTGATTTAGATAACAATATTTCTTTAGAGCCGCGCGACCAGGTAAAAATTTATTCCATTTATGAGCTTGTTGATAGAAAAAACGTTTCTATCTCGGGGTACGTTAAGCAAAATGTTACTCTTCCCTATGCAGATAGTTTAACATTGTATGATATGGTATTCAGAGCCGGCGGTTTACAGGATCCCTTTTTCAGAGGAAGAGCTTTTACTTTAAGAGGTGATCTGATTCGCGTAAACCCTGATGGTGTAACAACCCGTATTATTCCTTTTGATCTTGAAAAACTTCTTCGTGATCAGTCTTTTAATATGCAGCTGCAGCCTGGTGATAATATTTATATTTACAGCTCCAGCGTGGAAAAAGTATTAGACAAATATGTAACCATTGAAGGAGAAGTAAACAGCCCCGGTAAATTCCCGTTAAACTCCAATATGACTGTTATGGATCTTATATTGCAGGCACAAGGATTTAACGAGCAATCTTTAAGAACTGAAGTATATGTTAACAGAATAAGACCTGGTGGTTATCAGGGTGAGAAAATCTCAGAAACTTTTACTGTTCCATTACCACTGTTTTTTACTAAATCAAATTTAGATCAATCTGATTCAGCTAGATCAGATTTTTATTTACAGCATAAAGACATTGTAGTTGTAAGAAAAAATCCTAATTACGTACCCCAGAGAGTCGTAAGGATTATTGGAGAAGTGAATTATCCCGGCACATATGTACTTGAAAAAAAATCTGAAAATTTATTAGAGCTTATCAGAAAAGCCGGCGGACCTACCACAGAAGCATTCCTTTACGGTTCAATTTTTACACGTAATGGCAAGCGGCTTATACTTGATATTGAAAAATTATATACAGATGAAGATGAAGATCAGGATGTAATATTAAATAACAGCGATGAAATATTTGTACCCAGAAAGCCAAATACTGTTTTTGTTACTGGTGAAGTTAACAATTCCGGGATTATATAAATTCCTGGAAGGTTACAGCGTTAAGGACTATATTGATAATGCAGGCGGTGAAACTGACAGCTCCAATTATATTTTATATACTAAAGCAAACGGCGAAACAAATAAGGTTGGTTTTGGCTGGTTTACCGGTAACCCAACCGTTTATGATGGCTCGGTTATAACTGTTACAAAAGAACCGCCGCCGCCGCCGGATACTTCGGACACTGAACTTTGGACTAATATAAAAGATATATTTACAATAGTTGTAAGTGCAGTAACTATAATTGTGCTGGCGGCACAGATTAAATAAGTTATATAGGTAATGGGTTACGGTTAATGGGTAATGGAATATGTGAATCGTTGTCATTTCGAATCCCGATGATAATCGGGTGAGAAATCTTTCCTCGGATGTCACAGCCTGTCCCGATGAATCGGGAGACCATTCCGTGACAATATTTGATTTATGATATGTCATTCCCGTGAAAACGGGAATCCAGGAGAAATCTTAAATAAAAATAATTGTCAGACTGATTTTATCGAAGGCTGACATTTAAAACAATTCACACTTTGCCAGTCGAAGTGTAACAAGAGCTTTCGCTGCCGAAAATAATAAGTATTATTTCTATAAAAATATATTAGAATCAAATAATGTCAGAAAAAACATCAGACCAGGCTGAAGATTCAGAACCTGAAGACAATAGAACATTTGAAGAAAAGTTTAAAGCGTTTGTTGAAAAAGTCAGGCCATTTACTAAACGGCTATGGGCTAAGCGGAAGAAATTAGCAATAGTAAATTTTTCAATCCTGATTCTTGCACTCGCGTATCTATTCATTTTTAGCAAAACCTTACTACGAAAGCACGGTTACCATATTGCCCGAATACGGCAGTAAATCTAATATGCTTAGCCAGCTTAGCGGTCTGGCTTCTCTGGCAGGAGTAAAAGTTGGAGAAGTTTCCGCAACAGAGATTTATCAGAACTTAATCTCAAGTGAAACTGTCCTTCAAAATGTGATTTATGCAAAATATAAGACAGAGGAATTTTCTGATTCAGTTAACCTGATTAAGTATTTTGAAATAAGCGAAGCAGATGATAATCCTGCGATACAAAAGAGAAAAAATTTTCTTATACTTTATGAAATTCTGACTAAAAGCAGAGTAACAACCGATAGTTGACAGGATGACTAAAATTTTAAGCGTTACTGTAACAATGCCGGAAGCACAATTATCTGCAGATGTATCTAACAAGCTGGCTCAGTCTTTAGATCTTTATATCCGCACTCAGCGCAAATCAAATGCAACCGAACAGAGTTTTTACCTCGAAAAAAGAACCGGGCAGGTAAAAGATTCTCTGACTAACGCAGAAAACATGTTAAAGAAATTCAGAGAACAAAACAGGATTACTGCTCAATCCCCCAACCTTCTTTTGGAACAGGGAAGATTAATGCGCAATGTGGAAATTCTCCAGACTGTTTTTGTAGAGCTGACCAAGCAGCTTGAAATTGCAAAAATTGATAAAATAAAAGATGCACCTGTTTTAAATATTAAAGAGTATGCAAATAATCCTGTAAAAAAAGCAGGACCCAAAAGGTTGTCATCTTTAATAACTATTATGTTTTTCAGCTTCATCTTCAGCAGTTTGTATTTCATTTTTAAAGACGATGTTAAAAAGTATTTCAAGTTATTGAGGGCGTGAGAAGCGAGAGGTCAGAGACAAGATGGAAAATGATAGATGGATGAGGGGAAATGATGAATGTTCTATTTGAAATTATAGATTACCTGGCAGTGATGAATATTGAACAAGGAATAACGAATCTTGAATAATGATTTTTTTTATAGCCCCTAACTTTAGTTAGGGGAAATGATGAGACCAATCCGCCATCCGGGTTTTAACCCAAAATAAGGAAAGGAAATAAAAACATTTTACCACAGATGGCACAGATAAGTAAGACGAGAAACGCTAGACGTGAAATGAAAGACGTTAGAAACTAGAAGAGATGAATAATTTTAATGGATACTGGATTTTTTTTATAGCCCCTTACTTTAGTTAGGGGAAATGATGAGACCAATCCCCCACCCCGGGTTTTAACACAAATCTTTGGCTGGGATGAAGCAGCTGAGCAGTACGATTAATACAAATTAAATTGAGGGGTTAATTTTTAATCCCAGAGGGATGGAATGTTTTTAATTCCTATATATCATCTTCAATTCTAAAATCCAGCATGGGTGATCTGTTACATCTGATTTTTTGAAAAAAGTGAAACGAAGGCGTGAAAAGTGAGATGGGAGAATAACTTACTTAATCGAAATGACATAAAACTTGTTAGCACCCATATTAACAATACCAGGGGGTACCTTAATATAAGCATAACAATTGTTCTTAATTTTCAAACTAATTTGAACTTTTAATCACTAATGAGTAAATTTTAATAGAGACAGTTGATAAATTATTTATGAAAAATTACATAAAAGAATTGACACCGGAAAAAAAATTGTTTCTATCTCTTAATCTTTATTATGCTGCAAAAGAACTAAAAACAGAATCACTTAGAAAATTTCATCCTGAATTGACTGAAAAAGAAATAAGAGAGAAAGTAAAAAGAATATTTTTGTATGCAAGATCTTAATCTTTTTGCACTTTACATTGATATACTTGGTAAGTATCAAATCCCATATTTTGTTACCGGATCCGTAGCATCTATCGTATATGGTGATCCGAGAGTGACACACGATATCGACCTGGTTATAAATCTTAATAATGTAAATATTGATATTTTCTTAAAAGCTTTTCCTTCAGATCAATTTTACTGCCCGCCTGAAGAAGTTATTAGAACCGAAATGAACAGAAGTGCAAGGGGTCATTTTAATCTGATTCACCACGAGACCGCGTTTAAAGCAGATATTTACCTGATGTGCAACTCAGAATTGCAGCTTTGGGCAATGCAGAATAGTAAGCAAATTTATTTTGCCGGAAGTAAAATTAATATAGCACCACCTGAGTATGTGATTATTAAGAAACTGGAATTTTATAAAGAAGGAAATGTTCAAAAGCATTTATCGGATATTAAATCAATGCTTACTAATTCCAGTGATTTAATCGATTACAGCTTTCTGAACAAGTTAATTAATGAGAGAGGATTCTCTTCCGAATGGGAAGCAGCACTAAATTTTTAACCATATGGGAAACGTTAAGATGTAAGACGAGAAACACTAGACGTGAAATGAAAGACGTTAGAAACTAGAAGAGATGAATAATTTTAATGGATAGTGGATTTTTTTTATAGCCCCTAACTTTAGTTAGGGGAAATGATGAGACCAATCCCCCACCCCGGGTTTTAACCCAAATCTTTGGCTGGGATGAAGCAGCTGAGCAGTACGATTAATACAAATTAAAATGAGGGGTTAATTTTTAATCCCAAAGGGATGGGATGTTTGTAATACCAAGATATCTTCCCCGATTGTAAAACCCCGTAAGGGTGATCTCTTACTTCTTAAACTTTTTTTACCACAAAGTTCACAAAGAATTTCGTGCAAAGAACACAAAAAGGGATTATACGGATGCCATCATTTTCGAGAATGACGATTGTTGTACTAATTTTTACCTTACCCTACCCTGTCTAATAAAGTACAGAGACGAAGTAGAATTTTTTTTAACTTACTAA
>CAVOPZ010000020.1:0-591237 GCA_963698205.1 uncultured Ignavibacteriaceae bacterium
CAGCTGCTAATCCAGCAACGAAACAACTTCCAACTGATAAAATTGGGATTGATTCAAAAGACAATTTATCAAGATAAGCAATGGTCCTCTCAATGGCTCTTATATCCAGGTCATTTATCAATCTATGAATAAAATAATTATGTAATTGTGAAATAATTGTTGGCGAAATATCATATGGTCTCTGACTACAAATAGTAAGGAAAGTGCTAAATTTTCGCCCCTCCTTAATTAACTCTTCAAATGTTTCTAATCGATAATCTTTCCAAGTTTCACTTTCCCGTTCGGATTCAGTCGAAAGTATATTATGTGCTTCATCAATAATTATGTGAAGTGAACTTTTATCAAAATTCCCACTTTCCTTGTGTCTGTCATAAAGCTGTTTCGCTATGATCAATGGTAGAGTTTTTTTCATTTCGATGTTGACATCTTTTAAGTCGACAACTTCCAGGTTTTTTTTCTTCTTAGTTTTTATACTATCCTGAATTACAATCAATTTTTCTAACATTTCAAATTTCTTAAACATTCGACCTATCAGTGGTCTAAGATGTTCTTGATTGGAATAACCATTAACTATTTCGTGATAATATTGATTAAGTATTTTGAATTTTATTTTCCCAAAATTTGTTGAATCGATTTTTAAATTACTCATATTTCCAAAAATAGAATTCATAATGCGATTCAAATCAGCATTAGCATAAACTAAAGGATTGCTCGTATAATAAGTTGAATGAGAAGAGTGAAACTTTAGCATTCCACTTTCAAGGCGACTCAATATTTTGAAAATAATTGGCTGGGGCTTCAGTAATTAATACTTTTAGATGTGTAAATAACTCGGTAAATATCGTAACAGATAAGTTTGGGTCACCCTTTTGTAAAATATCTTTTACTAATTTTTCTACGCTTTCTATTGATCTTGATTCAAAATCTTTGTCCAAATATTCATTTTTTAACGCACGATTTAGAAATGGTTTTTGGGTCTTTTCCGTCGCATCTAATAAAACGGATATGATTTCTAATCGTTCAATATTCTTTTGTTCTATAGGATACTTATTACCTGTTAAGGAGCGTGTAGATAAATGGAAAATATTTTTTTTCTCTGTAATAAGATTTATTCTAGTATACTCCCCATTAAAGTCAAATAGAATAAAATGAGAATTTCTAAAAAATTTTGCATTTGATTTATTTACTGAAAACAATTCAGAATAGATTCTTGCTAGTGTATTAGATTTTCCACTACCAGTGTTTCCAAAAATTCCAATGTGACTTGCAAATAATTTTGGTATACTTAGCCTAATATCTTGTGATGGCTCCTCCGTGAGATTACCTATTTTTATTGTTTTCTCATTTTCCTTAAAGAACTGATGTAATTTATTAAACTCCTCTCTATCCAAAAGATAACATTCATTATCAATCAATGGCATTTCTTTAATCCCTTGCCTAAAAATTCCTTTCTCGAAGTGACCAAACAACGATACTTCAAGGAATCTGGCAATTTTTAGGTCATCCCGATTATAGATCTCATTAAATTGCTTTTCTTTTGTAATATATTCACCTTCAACTCTACCAATAATTTCAATGAATCCCTTAGAAATTTTTATATAACTCCCAACAGAAACATTTTTAATTATCTTACCTTTGTAAGATAGATGTGATAGGTTTTTGTCTTTATTAACTTTTACTTTTACTTTTCTCCCATCAACAGACCATACACTACCAATAATGAATATAGAATCCTTTATCAAAGCATCATTCATTATAAAATTATTATTAGCCATCCAAGAATCTTTCTCAAATATTTATTTTTTCAAGTACTTTGGTACGGAAGTAATCTAAGGTAAAGAAATCAGTAGTATCCTCAGGAATTATGACTTTAATATTTAAAAGGTTTTTTGTATCGAGTCGACTGCTCATAATTGCCTTTTCTTTTTTTGAGCAACACATAAATATTCTTAGAGTAGGATTTGATTTTGCTGCTCTTACGGTAATCTCTTGAATATGTTTATCATTCATAGAGAAACCCAAAATAAACAACAATGCATTTTCCTTTTCTAATTCACTCGAGTACATTCTAAGAAGTTCATAATAATAAACGTTTAATACACTTTCTAAATGTTTAGTCTCTTCGGGATTAACAACAAGAATGCTCTTATATTTGTTTTTAAATTCGACACCTGTTTTTGTTAGTAGGTCATCTGATAAGTGTGAAAGTGTTTTTGAGAAATTGATTTGGTCACTTAAATTATTTTTTATCCAACTAAGCGAACCGTGCAATTTAACAATGTTGTACATTGGAATTTCAGAGATGTTATCAAAATGTAGACTTCTTTGAAATGTTGATCTTTTGAAATTTGATAAGCCGAATATAGGTCTAAATCTACCAGTAAAACCATCATTATATAACAACTTGATTTTATCTAAAGTTATCTCGATTAGAATATCAATATTTGAAGTAAACACATTGACTTGCTTACTCAATAATGTCGATTTTCGTTTAGAAATTATTTCAGTCAGTTTCAGAAAAAATTCTTCATAGGCGTTGGAGGTCACTTTATAATCAATATTACGTCCGACTTTTTTCCTTACTACTAATTTATTTGGAAGCATCACATTTTTAATATATAACTTATATTGCTTTTCCCTTTCGGTATTATCTTTTGCCTCATTTAGAGCTTTTTCAATATTACCTAAAATTGGTAGAAAAGGTGTCGAAACACCAGCACCAAACAGGAAGTTTATGTTAGCGCTTTGTATAACTTCCGACAATTCCTGAATTTCTTCATCCTTCATAGAATTTCCTTTTATCTCGTTCTAATTTCTCCACTCATCAACTTAGGTAAGAGTGTATCCCGCAGTTGTGTGAGTAAGAGAACTTGTTTGTATTTAATATTTTTCTTTTTAACTGCACTCATTCCGGGAACAACCAATATATTATGTTTTTCTTCTTAATTTCTCTTAGCCTGCGTTCCTTTGGTTTTAGTCCTTTACCAAGTAAATAATATAAATCTGATAAAAGTTCTTTTGTATCGAAAATGTAGGAATGACCCAAAAGATTTGATTTCACGTTAGAGGCATCAATCGTATCTATTCCATCATCAACAAATAATGCGTCTCCGGCATCTCCCAAACGAGCTAAGCCACCTCGTAAATCCTGAGATAAATCGAGAGCTTTATCTTTATCTGATGAATATAAAGTCCGTTGAATTCCTATATTCTTAAACTTAGGCAGTATATTCTTTTTAAAGACATTCTGATCTATATCTGGTGAACCTAAAACTATTTGATTGATAATACTTAATCTGGATTTAACCGAAGGTTTATCTGATAAGTTGTTTAGCGTAAAAGTTAGTAGTCTGTTGCCCATACTATGAGCAATTAAATGTAGCTTTTCTATATCCGGAAGAGAGATAATTTTTTCTATAAAATTCTCTAAGTCAGGCACACTAGAATCTGCATTTTCTATGTCTTTGAAATAAGCTAAGGAGTTTCCGGAAGACGGCCAGCTAAAAAAGCCAGCAAGACCAGTGAATGGTATATCCCATGCTATTTGTGCTGTTCTTTTTGCCGCTTCTGCATAAGACGTATTATATCCATGAATAAAGATCAAAGCTGATTTCTCTGGTAATGTTTTAATATCATTCGATAGTTTAGTTAGAAACTCAGCTTCCTCATATTCTTGTATTTTTTTTAATACAATATGTTTTTCAGGATTTTCAGAAAATTCAATAAATAAAAATTTGAAAGGTTTTTCAATTTCACCCTGCTTATGACCTTTAGGAATACTTACTTTACAATATCCGAATGTCAATTTATCAAGTTTATCTCCGAAGTATTCATTTACATCGTCTGAATTTGTTCTATTTCTGTTTGTGCCAAAAAATAAAGATACTTCACCTCCCTTATCTTCTTTTGTTATTTCATAATCTTCTTCCAAATTTAATTCTGATTCAGATGGCCTCTGCATTTTTTGATTATATTTGATATAATAAACTTTACTTGGAGGACCTTTGCGATAAACCAGTTTAGCAATTACAAAAAAAAGATGAAGATCTCTTAACATTTTTTTATTTACTTTTTGAATATCTGCTTTCTCATCAAAAATATCTTTATCGAATTCTCTCTGGTGGATTTCGTCAAACCATTCAATACTAATCTCAATATAATTTTCGCCGATAGTCTTCCATTCTACTGAACTAATAAGACCCATTTTCACTACTTTTCTTTTTCCGGCTCTCGCAATTATTGAATCTCCGGTTCTTAAGTTGATGAACTGACGTATTTCACTTGAGAATTTTTTTAGCTCTTTGATTTCATATTTCGGATATTTTTTTGATACAGCAAATAAAATATCTTTAGAAAAGTAGCCAGGAGTGATTTTTATCTTTTTAGGATTATACTTTACTTTACTGAAATTTTTATTATCCAGCCATTCTAGATTATCTGAATTTGAAAGAGGGATGACCCATAACCTAGAGTAATTTATGGATGATAATTCACTCATAATAATACCTCCCTATAATAAATTAGTCTTTCATTTATTTTCTGTAATAATAAACTATAACATAATTCTATTTTACACTGGAACATATATGACTATAAAAAATGATAATTATCATTTATCCTTTTCTGAAAGTTCTTTTAGAAATCTATTTGAATCCTCAATAATATCATCAATATAAATCCTTGAATTTGCTACCATTTGCATATCCCACATTCTCGGGTCCGACCAGTAGCCGGACTTCTCTAATAATCGTTCATATAAGTCTCTGTCAAGGTCCCTTACTGCAGCTGCAGCATTGACCCATAAATCAGATAGTTCGGCATTAGGTCTGTTGGGTTGGAAATTATCTGAACCTAGAATAAATCTGGTCCTGTTTGCTGCTCTCTGAATCGTTTCAACTGCGTTATAAATTTCATTTTTTTTATCTTTCCTGTAACTCAGGAAATCCTTTAATGCCGGCAACATCAACTTTATTACATCAAATACCATATTAGCCTCCTAATATTTAATTGTCATTTCATCACTCATCAACTGGGTAAGAAATCACCCACAGTTGAAAGTGTTCACGGATTTGAAAATATATTTTTACACGTTCTTCATAATTACGTTCATTGAATTTTTTTCATGCATAATAATAATCTTGAATTTTAATCTTTAATTTAAATCGGCTTTCCCCACCAACTCAGCATTTTTGAATAGAAATTTTTCGAAGTGTTGTTATACGTGACTCTATATTAAAATCAAACGCAGTTAAAAATAATCAATTGTTTTAATTAAGTCTAACATTTTTTAGTTAAGAATTGTGAAGTTGTTGTGATAGGAAAGTAATTATCTGAGCGGAGAGGGTGGGATTCGAACCCACGGTACCCTTGCGAGTACACTACCTTTCCAGGGTAGCCAATTCAGCCACTCTTGCACCTCTCCGAATTAACGTTTCAAATATATCGAATCACATTCACTCCACAAAACAATTTTGATTTTTTAACTGCTTATAAAAATTATTTTAGTAATTTTGCTTTGTAATTCTTAGAAAGGTGGCAGAGTGGTCGAATGCGCCAATCTTGGAAACACTTTCCATTTCATTTTATCGGATTTAAAATAATAGTGCCTTTTCTGATGTGCGTTCGTTAAAGAGTAATTTTATTTCCACTTAATTATAAGATGTACAAATTCAAAATAAATCTTTTATATAATTAAACATTACATCCATATTAGACTATATATTCTGCATTATGTTAAATTTATTCATAAAAAATAGAGCTTATCTTTTCTCTACATTCTTAATTATTTTTTATCCTATGATTGTTTTCATAGTAATTATAATGCTATTAGATCCTTCTGAAAAAGCTATCGCTCTTGATAAGCTCACACATTATGCTTTTTTTAGTTTGTTGAGCTATGTAATCTATTTTGTTTTAACCTATCAAGATAAAATATGGTTCTTAAAAAAACATCGAACGGGCTTAACAATATTATTTGCTCTGTTCATTGGAGCGGTAATTGAAATAATCCAGTTGAGTATGCCAAATCGTTCTTCTAATATATTGGATATGATTGCAGATTTATGTGGTATATTATTTACAGTTTTGATAATAAAATATAGCCCAAAAAGTATTAAAAAATTAAAACGATTTGGAATCTAAAATATTCTATTCAGATTGTTAACTACATATTTTAAATCTTCTTATCTCAACCGTATATAGATCTCAATGGTCCGGAGATCAGTGTGACTTAGTAACTTTGATGCTGTTGAGATTGAAACTCCAAATTGAACTAACCAATTTGCAATAATATTATAAAGTTCATGAAAGATTAGTTAACATAAATCTTAGTTTTAATAACATAAGGCTTAATCTTTATTGTTAACAAATCTTGAGAAAATGGCATCTAGTCTAATTTAAGGCTGTTACTAATTCCACAGTCAGGTTCTCAAATCACATCGAAATGTAGAAATAGAACTGTCTCTTTTCCCCTTGACAAAGAAACATATTTAAACTCCGTTTCTGAGTTCTTTTTGCTAAATTAGTTGTGAAAAAAATTTGATATTAAGATTATTACTGATTCATTTTTTATTAAATCATAAAATTATAGCTTCGAACTTTAAGCAAAATCAAAGGAAAGGTGGCAGAGCGGCTGAATGCGGCGGTCTCGAAAACCGTTATATCGGGAAACTGATATCGAGGGTTCAAATCCCTCCCTTTCCGCAAAATAAATATTGTTGATTATGTATTTCACCTATGTTTTATTCAGCAACACTCTTAATAAAAGATATATTGGCTCAACCGCTAATATCGAGAAAAGATTGAGAGAACATAACGCTGGAAAATCTCAATTTACCAGAGGTGGTATTCCTTGGTCTTTAATCTATAAAGAAAGTTTTGTTACTCTTTCAGATGCAAGGAGACGTGAATCATACCTAAAATCCGGTCAGGGAAGGAAACTTTTAGATGAAATTTTAAGGGATATAATCGAGGGTTCTGAGCCTTAGGCTCATCAGCCTTTGGCTGAAAATCCCTCCCTTTCCGCAAAATAAATTTTAACTACTGTTATACCGATAACCTCTGACATGACAAAGATTACCAAAATAAATATATTATAAAAAAGCCGCTCAGAAAATGGAGCGGCTTTCAATTTAAATCAATTTATTTCGATTTTTAATTTCCAAAAACGTTTTTTACCCCGTTTATATGCTTTGAAGGATCAATAATCTCGCCTTGCGCATTTATAACACCTTGATGGCAATTTACACAAGTATTTAATTCGGCTGCTGTATGTCCAACAGGAGGTAATCCATGGCATGAACCACATTGTGCTTGTGTGCCATCAGCCTGATTCCATTTTGGACTAAAATTGCTGCCAACCATTGTCGCGGCAGTATAAGCAAAAGCATAATTAGATGAGTCTTTATAAAAAACAAAATTTCCGTGACAGTATGTATCCGAGCATGTATTGTTTGTAAAACTATAATTAGGATTAACACCACCTTTATTGGATAATCCACTAAAATTTATTTCAGCCTTTCCATCTGTTCCCAAATGCCCAGCAGTATATACAGATTGTGAAATATTGTGACAGGTTAAACATGGAATTTCACTTCCTAAATTATTATCATAAAGATGTGCATTATGAGCACCAACCCCAGCATAAGTTGTTTCTAAGCTGCCATTTAATGCCCTTGGAGGAGCTATTTTGGTTGGATCGCTGAAATCACCATGACAGGTATTACAAGCTTCCGGGCCATTTTCACTGGTATGACAATTTAAACAAGATGGTGAAGCAATGCCACCTGAATAATCAGAGCTATGACAAGTGCCGCATTCTCTAGAGTCCCATCCCAAATTAGAAGCAATAAATTTACCATGAAAATCAGGAGAATGCGGATTGAGAATTCCATCTTGATGAACATTAATAGAACTATGACAATTCGTACATGCTGCTTTAGTAATTCCACCACTAAAATTACTTGCATGACATTGAGCACAATCTGAAAAAGTCTGAGCATTAATGCCAACAAAAACATTTGCATGAAAGTTTGGTGAAGCTGGATTCGTAAATCCTTCTTTATGTACTGATAAATTAGGACTTGTAGTAGTGAGATCTTCTTTTAGCTCACTACAACTAAGGATTGACAATGTACTAATGGTAATAGCAAAAAATAAAATTATACTCTTCATTATTTTTTCCGTAAATATTTCATTTTAATCTCCTACTTTACTACTATGGCAATAGCCACAGAAACCTAAACCTGCTTGAGATTGAGGTGAAAAGCTTGTATGACAATTATAACAAACTGAAGAATGATCGTTATGCCAATCGCCCTTCTCATCTTTCATAAATCCGGTTGGATGAGTTCTTGGATTTGTCCCTTTAATTCCATCACTATCAAGGTGACATTTTATGCAAGTGGGATCAGCGCCGTTAACATCGTGACAAGAAATGCATGATTCAATATCTCTTCGGGCTAAAGTGGCATGATCACCACCACCAGTTCCGACCCCAAGAGTAAAGAAAGTATTTTTCAAATGCGATGAAGGAACAATCCCGCTAAATGCGAAATCCTCATTATCAGCTTGATGACATTCTGAACAGAATGTTTCTATCTGATGGCAAGTCTGGCATTCAGAAGTTTTACCTTTGGAATCAATCCCATGAATAAAACGATAGTTCAATTCGTGAACGCGTGTTATTGCTTGTTGCTTTGCACCATCTTTAAAGTTGCTTGGATAATATGGTTGATAAAAATCATCCATTTTATTTGCTTCTGTAATTCCAGTGGTAGCAACATGGCAATCTTCACAACTCTGATTATCGTGACACATTGCACAGTTAGCATTAAACTGTTGTGCTGCAAATTTATGAGTTTTTGTAAAGCTAACAACTTTATGATCCTGTGGCAGTAAGTTTACTGTTGAGATGTGGCAGGATTCACAAGCATTTGATGCGACGGTTTTATCATTATGGCAGCTATAGCATGTTTCCATCGGTGGATTTGCACCTGATGATTGCCAGCTAAAATCAACCTCACTTAAGCCTTGATGACATGATTCGCAATTAACATCAGGATTGGACAGATGAAGTTTATGATTAAATATCAATTCAGATTTTTTCTTAACCAAGGCTTCATAATTATCGCCATAATGACAGGTTGAGCATTCCTCATCATTATCAACCTCGTGACATGCAGAGCAATTGTCATGATTTGGGAAAAGCGGATCTTTTAAACTTACACTTTCTTTTACTGCAGAGTGGCAGGATTGACAATCCGTTAATTCCTTATGTAACTTATGGGAAAATTTTATTCTCCCCTCGTTTGAAGTTGGATTATCATCTTTTACAGAACTCATCGCTCCAATTAAAAGGACAACAACCATTCCCAATAATATAAACAGGTATGCGATTTTAAATTTTTGCATTGTTAGAATGTTAGATGTTTAAGTTAAACCAATAATTTAATTTGAGGAATAATCTTAGATCATTCTTATAAATTTTGTTGTCCATATACTGTCCTTGTAAATCAAATGAAAGTACATGGAACGGCCGAATATTAGCCCCCACCAATAATGTAGTTATATCGTTTGCCGCATCACCAGGATTTAATTTATAATTTGTGTATGATAATCCGACTGAAGGAGTGAATAATCCTTCAAAAAATGTATATCCGGTATAAAGTGAAATAGCATCTAATTCGCCTGCATAACCAAAGGTTTTTCTGTAATTGATATTTCCATAAGCTGTTGCCAATCCAATGCCAACTCTTTGAGAATTTTCTGATTTGTACTGAACATTTCCGAATTTACCCATTACAGTAAACATACTGTTGATCTTATAATCAGCACCGATTTCAATCTCGTGTGTATTTCCATAATCAAACACAGCAAAGATTGAGTTGTATCTTATTTTTGGTTGGCGATAGTTGTAGTACACATTAATCGCCCAATTTTCTATAGCATCTGTTCTTGCATCAAATTCAAATTTTGAAAGTTGATTGAAATTTAAATCATAATCAGCTCGAGTAAATATTGAAACTAATCCTTTTTGATTGTAATTAATATCACCAGTTACAAATTCATATTGATTAGATTTGTTTTCAATATCAACCTGAATTGGATTAAGATTTGGATCAAGTCTATCAGCAGTATATTTAATCGATTTTAAATTCTTATTTATATAGCCTAAACCAACTTGAAAGTTTGGAGTTATTGTAGTTGTTAACTTTCCACCGTAAAGAAGATTTTCCTCAAAATTCTCTATGATCTCCAACTTTTGATAAGCAGGAACATTTCCACCGAAATAAGCATTTAGTTTAAAATCGTTTTTCTTTAGTGTAAGAGACGCACCATCATATACACCACCGGCAACACTATTTATAATTGGCTGCCTTCCCAATCGAATGGTTGCTAAATTTAAAATTTCACGTGCTTCGAAATAGAGATTATAAAATCTTAACCTTGGATCGGTTTTCAACTCTGTCATCACATCTGTTTCAAAGTTTAGATATGATCTTATAGATATTTTATCATAATTTAAATTAAGATTCAGCATTTCGTATGCTCTCCAATAATTCTCAGAAGAGTTTAGCGGAATCGTATCTTTCGAATGAATAAAGTGAACTTGAGAAGCGACCGTTGATATTTTGTGCTGTGATAGAAACCGCTGCTCCAAATACCAAAAATATTATTAATTTTTTCATTTAGTTTTCTATAGAATTATACTATGTTAAAATTAATTTTTTGTCTCAGGAATATTGTGTTTAATTTTTTGCCAGGCTTCTTCTACTTTTATATCAACAAAAGTCGGACTTTCAGCATTATGACATCCGATGCAGAAACTTTCAATTTTTTCATGCATAATTAGACCATTCTTTATAGATAAATCTTTGTCTTTCATCACTTTCATATCTTTATAATTTGATCCGGGACCATGGCAGGTCTCGCACTGAACACCATCTTCTATCTTAAATTTTTTCCCTAGAAGAGATGCATCCAAATTATAGCCGGTAACATGGCATTTTAAGCATTCCCATGTTTCGGCTGCAGGTTTCAAAAATCCTTTTTCTTTTGCAATCTGATTAGCTTTTTCTGTTTTTAAAGTTTCAAAAGCTTTGGAATGTCTGCTGTTTTGCCAAATAGAAAACTGATTACCTTGTTTCTCTGTTTTATGACACATTACGCAAGATTCAACACCAATATAAGTATGTGTATTTTGTGCTTGTAGGACTAGGCAAGGTGTGACAAATAAAAAAACCAAGAAGTAAAAAAAGTGTCGCATATAAACTCCGAAAAATGATTATTTTCTATTGCAATATTGAAAGAATAATTAATAAAGACAAACAAAAAATTCGATGTAATATGCTAAGGTTTATTTTAATGAAAAATAACGGAGTTCATTTTGAGGATAAACTCAGGACAATTTCTCGGTAATTACAGATTAAACTCTTTAACTAAAAGCATTTTCTTTTAAATGATCAAAGTTCTTTGATTCCATTTTGTGCATCATTCTCCGGTGTTCATATAATTCATTTACTAATGCAGCAATTTCTTTTTTGGTGCGCTGTAATTATACAATACAGCGTAATAGTGTTCACCTTTGGTAATATCTGGTAATAAATAGTGGATCAACATTAACAAGATTCTGTTGAAGTGCCTTTAATATAATATAAGATTAAGCGCAAGTTCTTCAAGTCATTTTTTTTAATTATGTTTATAATTAATTATTAAAACATTAATTGGATGTGTTATAAATTGAAAATTGATTATATGATCGTAAAAAGATCAGCGGTGCATGGCAATGGTCTTTTTGCCAGAGTCAATATTAAAACTGGTCAAAAAGTTTCTTTGATACTTGGAGAATTAATTAACTCTGATGAATGTATTAAAAGAGAAGATGAAGGTAATGTATATATCTTTTACAAAAATGATGATGAATACGTAGATGTTTCAAATCATTCCCAGCTTAGATATTTAAATCACTCCTGCAACTACAATTGTGATATTGATGATGACGAAAAGGGAAATTTATTTTTATTTGCTATTTCAAATATAAGTGCTGGCGATGAACTATCAATTGATTATGGTTATGAAGAGATTTACCAATATTGCTCTTGCTCGAAATGTGAAAATAAATAAAAATTGGGCATCTGATTTTTGGTTAAGTAAGAATTTGAGTATGTAGTGCGATTTCCTCTAAGACTGTAGATACTTTAAGACATTCATTAAGTGATCCATTAAAAACAATCGCTTTCCCTTTTACATGAACTTCAAACGCAAATCCTCGCGCCTGGTCATATGTACATTTAACAGCAATAATAAGTTGGGCAATAACTTCATCAAATGTATGCCAATCATCGTTGTAAAGCACTACTCTAGAAGATAAATCAGTATCCGATGTTGTTTCAGTTACTATCTCATTTTGTTCGGATTCATTGGGTTCTAATTCCATAGCTAAAAGATAACTAATAGATTTTTTTTATAAAAGAATAAATAAATACAGATAACCTTATAATTATAAACCAATCTCCAAGAATAACCATAACAATAATTGATTTTAGAAAACTGTCTCTTTATATTTTTGTATCAAATACTAAGAATTTTACGGAGGTTAAGTGAAAATAGCAATATGTGTCAGCCATGTACCGGACACTGCTACTCGTATTAAAATCGGATCAGATAGAAAATCTATTGATCAATCTGGTGTTACCTACATTATTAATCCTTACGATGAATATGCTGTGGAAGAAGCATTAAAAACTAAAGAAAAAATTGGTGGCGATTCATTGGTATATGTTATGAGTGTTGGAGGTGATACAAACAAAGAAACACTGCGTAAAGCATTAGCTATGGGTGTTGATGAAGGAATATTACTTAAAGATAATAATCAAAGAGACTCTTTTGGAATTGCAACTGCACTTGCTGATGAAATAAAATCACTTGGATGTGAACTTGTTTTCTGTGGTAAGCAATCTGTGGATTATGATAACTCAATAACCGGACAAATTGTAGCCGAGATGCTTGGTTACAATTGTATTCCTGTAGTTGTTGATTTTAAATTAGAAGGGAACAAAATAACTGCTGAGCGCGAAATTGAAGGCGGAAAAGAAGTTGTTGAGACGGAGTTGCCAGCAGTTATTACAGCGCAAAAAGGATTAAACGAACCAAGATATGCCTCTCTAAAAGGAATTATGTCGGCAAAGAAAAAAAATATAACAGAAAAACCCGCTGCTCCATCAACAAACTTTACTGAAGTTATCGATATGAATCTTCCACCTTCGAAACAACCGGGAAGAATTTTGGGTGTTGATAGTTCTGCTGTTCCCGAATTAGTTAAATTATTAAGAGAAGAAGCAAAGGTTATATAGGTAAAAATATGGCAAATAAGATTTTAGCAGTTTTAGAACAGAGAGAAGGTTCACTAAAGAAAGTATCTTTTGAAGTAGTAAGTGTTGCTGTAAAATTAGCAAAAGAATTAAATATTGAAGCTGAAGCTGTGGTCGCAGGTTCTGAGATAGTGAATTTAAATGACATTTCTAAGTATGGAATTTCAAAAGTCACTCATTTAAAGAATGCTGATTTTCTGAATTATTCATCAAGCGGCTACACAGAAGCAATTAGTAATTTTGCAAAAGCAGCCAATGCAGTTTGTCTAATTGTAGGCAATACTTCTTTTGGTAATGATATTGCTCCAAGGTTAGCAGTTAAGCTTAACTCGGGCTGCATTGTTGATTGTGTTAATTTATCTGTTGAATCCGGTGAAGTAACCGCGACTCGGCCTGTATATGCCGGAAAAGCCTTTATAAAAGTAAAATTAAATTCAGATGTAAAAGTTTTTACGATAAGACCAAATGTCTTTAAAGTAGAGACATCAGGAAATGAAAATGCAGCCATCGAGACAATAGAAATTAGCTCTCCAAATCTAAAATCAAAAGTTGTATCTATTAAAAAATCAGAAGGTAAATTAGATGTTGCCGAAGCTGATATAATTGTTTCAGGCGGCAGAGGCATGAAAGGTCCGGAAAACTTTAATCTTATTGAATCCTTAGCTGACGCGCTTGGCGCCGCTGTTGGAGCTTCCAGAGCGGTTGTCGATGCAGGTTGGAGACCTCATCGTGAACAAGTTGGACAAACTGGAAAAACTGTATCTCCTTCTCTTTATGTAGCTTGTGGAATTTCGGGTGCTATTCAACATCTGGCAGGAATGTCTTCTTCGAAGTATATAGTTGCCATCAACAAGGATAAAGACGCACCCATTTTCAGTGTAGCTGATTACGGAATTGCGGGAGATATTTTCGAAATACTTCCGGTATTAACTGAAGAAATAAAAAAAATTAAATCATAAAATAACAGGTTAATGGTTTGGATAAAGTTCAATGTGAGATTTTAGGTTTATCAACTAATCCTTCTACTGGCGGCGCATATGCAATTTTGCTAAAGGAAGTTGAAGGTTCTCGCAGGCTACCAATTATAATTGGAGCATTTGAAGCACAAGCTATTGCCCTTGAGATGGAAGGTATTAAACCGCCCAGACCGTTAACCCATGATTTATTAAAAACATTCATAGATAATCTTGGAGCAAATGTTGTTGAGATAATTGTTAGCGAATTAAGAGAGAATACTTTTTATGCTAAAATAATTTTGGAAGCATCCGGATTAACAAATGAAATTGATGCTCGCCCAAGTGATGCAATAGCTTTAGCCGTACGTACTGAGGCTCCTATCTATGTTAAGGAAAATGTTATGAACGCAGCAGCCTTTATTCCTTCAGAAGAATCTGATATCCCGGAATTTGGAAGTATCAGTGATTTAGAACCAGATAAAAAAATTTTATCCAAAGAGGCACAACTTGCAGCATTACAGAATAAACTGCGAGAGGCTTTAGAAAGTGAAGAATTCGAAAGAGCAGCAAAATTAAGAGATGACATCAAGAGATTGACTCAAAACAATTAATTAAAAACTTTCTTCCCAATTTCACATTCTAAACATTTTTTCTTAATGCAGTAATTTCTAAAAAGCTCTATCATGCCCTGGTAATAAACACTACGGTATTTTTCATTTTTAAATCCCAATGTATCATTAACCTGATCGACAAGATGATTCCCTTCCTTTTGATAAAAGTTAAGAAATATTTCCAGGACTTTTTGAGATAATTCCTTTTTATTTTCGATTTCAAAATAGACCGAATAAATAGGTAGTATAATGTTTATGATTATTTCATCAGCTCTACCAAGACCAATAAAATAGTTTAATCTTGTCTTTGCTTCTTTATTAAAATTGTAGTGAGAGGACCAATATCCTTCACCGCTTATTATCATTTCATTACGAAGTTTTGTAATAAGTTTATTTAGATCTGAAAACTGATTAAAATAATTAACAATTTTTATAAATTGTTCTCTTATGATGATCCGTTCGAGAAGCCTGGCACCTGCTGCAATTCTTATTGTTGGAAAGTTTTGAGGTCTAAGTTTGAAGAAATTCCATTCATTTTTATTAAGTATGCCAGAATCATATTTATCTTTTAGGGAACTCCAGATGTCCAAACTTTTCCTCATATATTCAGAAGTTTCTTCGCTGGAGATTTCTGTTACTGCAGGAAATAATCCACTTACATGAAATAGGATACTCTCAATTTTTTCTAGTGTAAGATTTTCAATTGATTTAAATAATTTTATATCAGCAGATTTACTCAACTTTAACATTGCATCTTTGTTTTTAGAGTAACCAAGTGCCTCAAACACTTCTTCATAAAATAGTTGCTGCCAATATTTAATCTGTTCAAAATCTTTTTGAGTAAATTTTCTTTCGCTGATTTCTTTGCTAAAATCGTGATAAACTTTTGGCTCTTTAAGATTTAATTCATCAAGTATAATCAGTTCTTTAAGACGCTCAATATTTTTTTCACATTTTTTTCTAAACCTAAGTAAACCAAGATTTTTGATCAGACTTAATTTATCTCTGCGATCAACTTTGTTGTTTATTTGTGCGCAAGGCATTTTAATTTCTTCTTCGGATTTTACAGTAATTAAATCCTGTTGAAGATTTTCATTTATTGAGGAAGTCAGATGCTGCTTTAACTCAAGTGTTGGAACTTTTCTACCATTTTGGGTAACAACAAAAGGATAAGATGAATCATTAGAGAGCACAACATGTAAAATTGTACTATTATAACGCTGATTTATATTATGACCATGATTTTTCCAATCCGAATGAAACGTATCAATTTCAACATCGCCCGTAAAAGTTATGTTACCAATTCTAATTCGTGTATGGTGGTAATCGGGTCCCGCTTCATCGGTATTTCTAACGCCGCAATCAATAACTTCAATGGATAATCCTTCGGCAGTTGCAAGAGAAGTATTAAACCGTTTTTCTTCCCAGATTTTATAGATGAGTTCTTCTGAAATTTTAGAATTAATTTTCAAATTATTTCTACGATTTAACTAATATTTTCATTTTATGATTTTGGCTGAGTTTTCATTATAGAATCCTCATTTCAAATCTATTATTTTTTTTATTATATCTAAATAGAAATAGTCGAGCACCAATACACGAAAGTAATTATTTGGAACTGCTGGGTAATTACTTGTTGATCAAACAAATTTTATTCATCAAAATAATTTCTTGTCTTGCAGCTTCCGCAAAATCGGCATTACTGCTTTTGTAAATAATTCCACGGCTAACATTAACTAAAAAATTCTTTCGATGACTTCCTTTAAAAGCAGTGCAAACATCTTCCAGGCTTCCTCCTTGTGCGCCAACACCCGGCAGTAGAACTGATAACTTACTAAAATCTTTAAGATTAGATTTCAATTCATCAATATTGGTGGCACCAAAAACGATTCCGCAATTATTTTTGTCATTCCACTCATTAACAGTTTTCAAAACTTTCTGATAAACAAATCTGCCCTCATCTAACTTTAGTTTTTCAAAATCATTTGCCCCTGGATTTGATGTTAATACTAAAACATAATTCATTTTATCAGCATAATCTAAAAAAGGCTGCAAAGAATCTTTGCCCATATACGGGTGTAATGTTACCGCATCAAATCCAAAATGTTCATATATAGATTTCGCGTACATTTTCGAAGTATTTCCGATGTCTCCACGTTTAGCATCTGCTATTGAAAGGATATCTGTTGGAATTAATTCGACAGTTCTTTCAAGTTCATTCATCCCTTCAGAGCCCGTTTGTTCATAGAAGGCAAAGTTGATTTTGTATGCCGCCGCAAACTCTTTGGTTGCTTCAATAATGGATTGATTGAATTTGAAAACTCCATCAATGTCATTTTGTAAGAACAAAGGTATTTTAGAAACATCTGTATCCAATCCGACACAGATGAATTTTCCTTCATTATTTTTTGCAGTAATTTTTTCTTGTGAAGTCATAATCTTTTTAAGTATAATTTTTTCGATTACGAAAAACGTTTGCAATTATTCCGAGCATAAACATATTTACTAAAAGAGAACTTCCGCCATAACTTACAAAAGGGAGCGGAATACCAATTACCGGCAAAATTCCAACAACCATTCCGATATTAATCAGATAATGAATTAAATAAACTGATAAAATTCCAATTAGAGTTAAGCTCAAAAATTCATCTTTGGTTTGAGATGCAATTTTCAATATTCTTAAGAATAAATAAAGAAATAATATTAAAACTATCATCGATCCAATGAAGCCAAACTCCTCTCCAATAACACAATAAATGAAGTCTGTCCATTGTTCAGGAATATATTGAAGCTGAGTCTGATTACCGTGGAGAAATCCTTTACCAAATAATCCACCCGAACCAATTGCAACTTTAGCTTGTATCGTGTTGTAGCCGGCTCCAAGCGGATCAGTATTTGGATCGATAAACGATTGAATCCTTTTCTGTTGATGCGGACTTAAAGCATTATATAAATAATCTGCAAAGAATCCAGCAGCAAGATTTAATGCAAAGATAGAAGCACTAAAAAAAATATCTTTACGAAAAAGTAATATTGTAACTATAACCAGAAGTAACGAACCAATGAAATAATAAAAACCAAACAGCGCTGAGATTGCCACAAATCCCGGAGATAACACAATGAATAATCCAAATAAGCTTATACCCTTCCAGAATATTAATATCAAAATCATACTCAAAAAAACAATGGCTGTACCCATATCTGGTTCTAAAAGGATAAGCATAACAGGAATGAGGCCAATAGATAAGGAAATTAAAATATCCTTAAATGAATCAATATCGGTGTTTTTTCTACTTAGAAAAGCCGACATCGCAAATATGGTTCCTATTTTAGCAAACTCTGATGGTTGAAAACCAAATGGCCCTAAATCTAACCAGCTTTTTGCACCTGATACTCTCCTACCTACTACAATTACAACAATAAGCAGCAATAACGAAAACAAATAAGTTGGAGTGGCGATCGTTCTGAAAGTATTCGTAGGCAAAGAGTAAGTAACAAAGAATAGAATAATGGCAACTAAACCCCAAATTAACTGCCGTTCAAAATTTCCACTCGCAGTTGGATGATTGAAAGTTGAACTGTAAATAGCTGATAAACCTATCGCGATTAATATTGAAACCGGAATAAAGATTCCAAAATCAAATTTATCACTTAGTTTATAATCAATCCTCAATATTTACCCCGGCAATAGTTTGATTTTCCTGAACCTTTTCCTTGTCGTTTTTGAGTGATTCTTTTTTTAGATACGCCTCAATCATCGCTTTAGCTATTGGAGCTGCGTGTGTTCCACCAAATCCAATATTCTCAATTACAACAGCTATTGCAATTTTGGGATCTTCTGCAGGAGCATAGCAAACAAATAATGCATGATCTTTTCCGTGAGGATTTTGTGCAGTTCCAGTTTTACCGGCAATATTTAGATCTGACATTTTAATATGTGTTGCAGTACCTGAACCGTTTACAACTAGAAACATTCCTTCTTTAACGATATCAAAAACTTCTTTTTTAATGCCAGTTTTAATTTCATTAAATTTATATGGCACAATTTGTTTTGTGACATCATCAAGATAACCTTTTACAATGTGCGGCTGAAATGAACTACCATTGTTAGCAATCAATGCTACATACTGAGCTAGTTGTATTGGTGTAACGTTAACTTCGCCCTGTCCAATTCCCAAACTTGCCATAATACTTCTAGGCCACTTTTCGCCATACATTTTTATATAATAATCTTCGCCCGGAATAAATCCAGCAGATTCTTCACCGATATCGATTCGTGTTTTATATGAAAAACCAAATTTTAGTGCATACTTTTTCCAATTATCCAATCCAATTTTGTAAATCAAATGATAAAAAAAACTGTTGCAAGATTTTTCAATTGCATGCACAACATTCACTGAACCATGATTACCATGACATTTGAAGAACCTCCCAAAAGTAAATCCACCACCGCAGTTGATAGTTGTTGATGTTGTTATAATCCCTAAATCTAATGCAGCAATAGCTGCAAGCATTTTAAATGTAGAACCAGGTGGCTTTACTGACATTGTAGCCCGATTAAAGGAAGGTTTATCAGGATTTTTGTAAAGCTCCTGTAAGAATTCCTTTGATGTAACATATGAGAACTGATTAAGATCATAATCAGGGGCGCTAACTAAAGCTAATATCTCTCCTGTTTTTGGTTCGATAGCAACAATAGCCCCACACTTTCCAATCATTTGTTCTTCTGCAACTTTTTGCACATCAGCATCATAAGATAAAACGAGATCTCTTCCCTTTATCGAGTTCTTGTCAACAGTTCCCTCTTTATATTTACCAATTTCTTTACGCTTTGAATTTACGAGAACATAATTAAATCCCTTTATACCTCGTAAATCTTTTTCGTACTCCTTTTCAATGCCATTGTGCCCAACATAATCGCCGGGGATGTAATAATCTTTTTCTACATTTAATTGATTTGGAGAAATTTCTTTTGTATATCCAAATGAGTGCGACCCTTTGATACCAATAGGATAACCGCGTTGCATCTCAACTACATAATCAATACCGGGTAAATTTTCTTCATTTTCTTCCAGCCATGATACAATTTCAAATCCAATCCCACGTTTAATTCTAATCGGAATATACTTTGAGTAGATTCTATTTTTCTTCAATATCGAAGCGACAAATCCTGAATCAGCGTCTAATATTTTATCAAGCAGCGGATTTAGTTTTTGATCATAATCAGCTGGAGTAATTCTTAATGTATATGCCGGAATATTATCCACCATCACTTTTAAATTTCTATCATAAAACACTCCTCGAAAAGGAGTTTGTTCAATCGCTTTAATGCTATTATCCGCGGACTTTTCTTCATAGGATTCTTGATTTAAAATTTGCATTTGAAATAGTCTGAAGAAGAGGACACAAAATAGAATTATAACAAACGCGTAAATAAAAGTTCTACGATTTATGGAAGCAAAGTATTCAGATTTCAAAATATTTTCCTTTTAGGATAAAATATCATTGCCAATAAAGCTATTGATGCTGAATATATTGATGGCAAAAGCGCATGCTGAAAGAATATCATAAAAATATTTGTTGTAAAATTTATCGATGAAAAAAAAGCATTCACAGTAGAATCAACAAATGATGATAGAAGGACAATTAGAGAAAAATTGTAGGCAACTAAGTTCTGATCCTTTTTATTTTCCGATGAAAAATATCCAGCAGTAAATCCAGCTAATGTTTTCGCAATCATAGTACTACCTAATAAACTTCCTGTAATAATATCAAACAAAAAACCATAAATAAAACCTAAAACAGATCCATAAATCTGTCCTTGAGTGATGGAGTAAAAAACAAGAAGTATCAAAATCAAATCAGGGATTACATTACCAATAGCTAAAAAGGGTATTATCGTAGTTTGGATTAATAATAATGGGAAAAACAAGATTATAGAAAAAAAGTAATGCTGCTTGATCATTGTTTGTTTAGAAAATTAAATTCAATGTTATCGATCTCTTTACTTTTTACTATACCAAGAATGAATAAGTTTTCTACTTTTTGAAAATCAACAAAAGGCTGGACTTTGACTTCATTAAAAATTCCCATTTCAACATTGCCAATCTCATACACAACGCCAACCGGTAGTGGAAATGGAATTATCGAACTGATTTCGGAAGTAACAATTCTATCGCCCTTTTTAAGATCATAAGTTTTGGGAACATTTACCATCACTAGCCAATTACCATTCCATTTCATTATGGCATTTTCTCTTGTACGTTCACTTTTAACAGTAACTTTAAGGTCAATATTGTTCAATGTCCTTGCAATCGAATAGTTATCTGCTACATTGTAAATAATACCAAGCAAACCTTTATCCGTAATTACAGGCATACCAATTTTAACGTTTTGAATTTTCCCGGCGTTAATGGTTATTGTCCCCTGAGATTTAGATAATGATTTAGAAACAATTGTTGCAGGAATAAGAGGAAAATTTGAAGAATCTTTTAGAGCTAGCAAACTTTTTAAATCTTCATTTACGATACCATACTCTCTTAACCTGCTTAATTGTAACATCAGCTCAGCATTTGTTCTGCGTAGATTTTCATTTTCATTTTTTAGGCTACTGACATTAAAAAAATCTGTAAAGATTGAAGTGACTGAAGCGAAGGTTCCAAATGCAATAGAACGCACTCTTTGTATCCCCTGAGAACTGTTTTGAGAAAGCAGAATTAGGCTGGCAATTAATAAAATTACTAAGACAATATACTCTTTAAAATTTTCCCAGGTCGATACAAAAAATCTTATCATCAATATCTTCTGTTACGAATTAATACCTTAGAATAATGGTTAAGATTATCAATTACTTTACCAGCACCACGCACCACTGCTGTAAGAGGGTCTTCTGCAACATGAACCGGAAGGTTTGTTTCCATCCTGATTCGTTCATCTAATCCTTTTAAAAGTGCACCACCACCTGTGATCATTACTCCTCTATCTAATATATCAGCAGAAAGTTCCGGCGGAGTTCTTTCGAGGGTTTGTCTTACTGCATCAACTATCTGAACAACAGCTTCACTAAGTGCTTCACGAATTTCGACCGAACTTACTTCAGTTGTTTTAGGAATACCGCCAACTAAATCTCTGCCCTTTACCTGAATTGTAATTTCTTCTTTTAATGGCACAGCCGAACCGACTTCACATTTTATCGCTTCTGCAGTTCTTTCACCAATTAGGATATTATGATTTTTTTTGAAGAACTGCATTATTGCATAATTCATTTCATCCCCAGCAATACGAATAGACTCTTCATTTACGATACCAGATAAAGCAATAACTGCAATTTCAGTTGTACCACCGCCAATATCTATGATCATATTTCCAACCGGAGCTTCAACATCAATTCCAATTCCGATTGCAGCAGCCATTGGCTCGGCGATTAAGTGAACTTCTTTTGCACCGGCATGTTCAGCACTATCTCTAACTGCTCTTTTTTCTACTTCAGTAACTCCACTAGGCACGGCAACGATTACTCTTCTGCTAGTCATAACCCTACCGCCGTGTACTCGTTTTATAAAAGCACGAATCATTCCTTCCGCAATTTCAAAATCTGCAATAACTCCATCACGCATAGGACGAGTAACTTTTATTTCTTTGTGTTCCCTTCCCTGCATTTCTTTCGCTTTATTACCTAAAGCAATAATGCGTTTGGAATTTTTATCAAAAGCAACGATAGAAGGTTCATTCAAAACAATTCCCTTACCTTTCACATAGATAAGTGTGTTTGCTGTTCCTAAATCAATTGCAATATCGTTTGAGAAAAAATCAAATATACCCATTGTTCCTCTTAATGTTTAAAGTGCCTTATTCCGGTAAATACCATCGAAATTTTATTTTGATTTGCAGCATCAATCACTTCCTGATCACGAACTGATCCGCCAGGTTGAATTACAGAAACCGCGCCGCATTTTATAATTTCAATTAAGCCATCTGCAAAAGGAAAAAATGCATCCGATGCTGCAACAGAACCTGATAAATTTAATCCGTGTTCTTTAGCTTTCATAATAGCAATTTTCGCAGAATCGATTCTTGACATTTGTCCTGCACCAACACCCAGCGTTGCTTTATCTTTAACATAAACAATTGCATTGGATTTTGTATGCTTTGAAATCTTCCATGCAAATTTAAGATCTTCTAATTCTTCTTTCGATGGTTTCTTATCTGTAACAATTCTTAATTCATCTTCTTTTAATAAAATTGAATCAGCATCTTGTACTAGAACTCCACCAGGTATTGAACGGAAAGTTTTTGCTTCTACTAAAACAGATTTTTTCTGAAGTACCAGTCTTCTATCTTTTTTCTTTTTTAAGATTTCTAAAGCTCCATCACTGAATGAAGGAGCACAGATTATTTCTAAAAAAATCTTATTTAATTCTACAGCCGTTTCAATATCAACTTCTTTATTGAAAGCCACAATTCCACCAAATGAGGAAACAGGATCGCATTTTAATGCTCGAATATACGCTTCAAATGAATTCTTACCAATAGCCGCACCCGCAGGATTATTGTGTTTTATTATTGTGCAGGATATTTCTCCGAGATCTTCGCAAAGTTCAACTGCAGCAACTAAATCTAAAATATTGTTGTAGGATATTTCCTTACCGTGGAATACTTCGAAATACTCATCAAAGCTCCCATAAATACTTGCACTCTGATGGGGATTTTCACCATAGCGTAAAGATTGGCTTACTTTTTCATTAACACGAATATGAGTAGGTTCAAAAGAGAATTTATTTTCTAAATAATTTGCAATATGGGTATCATAATCTGAAGTATGAGAATAAGCCGCTACTGCTAATTTCTTTTTTGTCACTTCAGAAACATTTCCTGTGTTTAACTCTTCAAGAAACGAATCATATTGCTCCGGGTTTGTTAGAATGGACACAAACTTATAATTCTTGGCAGCTGCTCTAACTAAACTCGGCCCGCCAATGTCAATATTTTCAATTACTTCATCCAATGTTGATTTTGGATTTGAGGCAGTTCTGACAAATGGATAAAGATTTACGCAAACAATATCAATCGCTTCAATTTCATTTACATCTGCTTCTTTGATGTCTGAATCGTTATCACGTCTGAATAGAATTCCACCAAAAATTTTGGGATGTAATGTTTTTACCCTTCCATCAAATATTTCGGGAAATCCTGTAATAGAACTTATTTCTGTAACATTAATATTATTTTCTAAAAGAACTTTTGCTGTATTACCTGTGGCAATTATCTCGTAGTTATTATAAACTAAACCTTTTGCGAAATCTGTTATTTTTGTCTTATCGGATACACTTAGTAATGCTAATTTTTTCAATTTCAATTTCCTGTTGAATGAGATTGTCTTATACGTTAAAGATACAAGCTGTCATTCCCACGAAAGTGGGAATCGATATTTTATTTTGGATTTTGGATTCCCGTTTTCATGGGAATGACATATAACTCAACTTATGAGGCAACCTCTTAGTTTATAATTACAACTCTATCGGATTCAAACCTAATTTTATTTTCTGCAAATGCCTTTACAACTTCAGGCAAAATTTGATGCTCAATCTTTAAAACTCTTTCAGCAATTTCTTCCGGTGATTTAACATCAGAGATATCAACACATTTTTGTGCAACTATTTTTCCCGTGTCGTATGTTTTATCAACAATATGCACCGTCGCTCCGCTTACCTTTGCTGAAGAATCAAATACTGCTTTATGAACATGTATCCCGTACATTCCTTTTCCGCCAAATGATGGAAGCAACGCCGGATGAATATTTATTATCCGGTTTTCAAAATTTTCGATCAAATCTGATGGTATAAGTCTTTAAATAACCAGCCAAAACAACTAAACCAACTTCAAGTTTTTTAAGATGCGTAGTGATTTCCATTTGCTTAATTTTCTCTGCTCCATCACCAACAGAAAAAGATTTTATTCCATACTCTTTTGCTATTTCAAATGCTTTACAGTCTGATTTATCACTTAAAACAGCAACGATTTCCATCAGATTTTTTAAATCAGGATAATTTAAGATAGCTTTTAGATTTGAACCTCTGCCAGAAACAAAAACTGCAATTTTCAATTAAAAATACCTGAAATGTTGGCGAAAATTAGTTAATCAACAAAAAAGAAGCAATGAAAGAAATGATGAAAATAAATTATTTATTGCTTTCTTCGGGCAACAGTCTTTGTAATGAGTAAATTTTATTTTCTAATGAATTCCTAAAATCAAATTCCTCTAAATTATCAATCTGCAGCAGGAATAATTTTGCATCAACATACTTTTTCTGTTGATAACTATTCCAGGCACCCATATAATAAGCATAAGCATGAACCCATTTTTCTTTCTCTATTTCGGTTTTTATACAATTTACTGCATAATCTAACGACTCTTTATAGTCCCTCTGCAAATAACAAATTTCTGAAAGATATAACATAGCTTCAGCTTTTAATTCATTACTAATTTTTGTTAGTCGGATGAAATTTTGCAATGAGTCTTTTGATATAGAAAGTTTATTTTGTTTAATTAAGTTCGATAATTTAATTAGTCTTATCTCATATGAAGTTAGCTTTCTTCCCTCAAATTCTCCTCCCTTTCTTTCAGCATATAAATCTTCTTCGATATCAGAATTACCATCCGAGGACTTGTCATAAAACTTTATTGCTTCTTTTCTATTACCGGTTAACTCAAGACATAATCCAATACGAAAATTGGTATATCCTTTATAGTCATCATTGATCGCTGATATTAAATAATTCTGGTAATAGACTTTTGCAGAATCAAACTGATTACGTGAAAAAAACACATTACCCAGAAGATAATTCGAATTGGAAACTACAAAAGGATACAAACTATCTTTTGCGTTGATAACAAACCTTAAATGCTTTTCAGCATTGTTAATATCATTCAATTCATGTTCCACCCAGGCGAGAGAAAAATTAAATAATAAATTTTTTGGATATCTTTTTACGAGATTACTCAGCAATTCTTTTGCAGCCGGATGATCAACTATAACACGTGAATATAATTGGGATAAATAATATTGTGCATCTACTTTTGAAAGCCTTCCTTTCTGAACAGTCTTCTTAACATAATCCAACCCTAACTCTTTATCTGCAGTAATTCCCACAAGATTGGCAGCCCACTCTAATGTGGATGGAATTTGTGAAAGTGCAAAATTATATAGACCTAAACCAAGAAACGCATCATAAAAATCTTTTTTAAGTTTAACTGCATCTTCGAAATTTGATTTCATCTGGTTGCTCGTCCACAATGCTTGCAGATAATTACCGCTTCTTGCTTCAGCGATTGATTTATTATAATAAATTGATCCAATTAAATAACTAAGTTCTGAAGAAGGTTTTTCTTTTTTCTTTGCTTCTGCTAATTCAAGCGATCTATCAGAGAAATAAATGAAGGAATCTAAATTTGTTTCATTTAGATTGCCAAGGTAGTACCAAAGAAATATTAAAGATTTGTAATGATATCCTCTCGGATCGGTTGGAACTTTTTTAATAATAGAATTAAAGACCTTAAAGCCTTCTTCCCAATTAAAATTATAAATCTTTGATAAACCAACCTGAATTTGCTTATCAGTTATTTGCTGAGAATTGACATTTAATGTCAGACAAATTAAAATAATTGAAAGTAATCCAACGGTCTTCATATTAAGTTTAAAATAGATATTTTACTTTTTTAACAAAGATAATTCTAAAGAAGCTTTCACAAAATCTCTGAACAATGGATGAGCTTTTGTTGCTCTTGATTTCAACTCAGGATGAAACTGGCACGCAACAAACCAACGTTTATCAGGCAGTTCAATCATCTCAACCAATTCTCTATCGGGAGATAATCCTGAAAGTACTAAACCATTTTCTGTTAAAATACTTCTGAATTTATTATTAACTTCGTATCTGTGTCTGTGTCTTTCAGAAATAAAATTAGTTTGATAAGCTCTCATTGTTTGAGTTTTATCTTTAATGCTGCAAGGATAGGCACCAAGCCGCATAGTTGCGCCCATATTTTTTATATTTTTTTGATCAGGCATTAAATCAATAACACTAAACTTATTTTTTTTAAACTCTGAACTGTGAGCATTCTTGATTCCACAAACATTTCTTGCAAATTCAATAACTGCACATTGCATTCCCAAACAAATACCTAAAAAGGGAATATCATTTTCACGCGCATATTGAACAGCTTTTATTTTTCCTTCAATGCCTCTCTCTCCAAATCCGCCGGGAACAAGTATTCCACTTACACCATCAAATAATTTTTCGGGAGATTCAGTTTCCAAAGTTTCAGCACTAATCTTGCGAACAACAACTTTACAATTATTTTCTGCTCCGGCATGAACAAAAGATTCCATTATACTTTTATAAGCATCCATGTGCTCCGTGTATTTACCGCAAAGAGCTATCTCAACTTTTTCGGCAGGATTTTTTACGCTCTCAACAAATTGTTCCCAATTTTCAAGGTTAATCTTTTTATCGGGCAGATGTAATCTTTCTAACACAATCTGATCAAATTTTTCTTTGTATAACACCAATGGGACTTCATATATCGATGAGCAATCATAAGCAGAAATAACAGCCTTAGAATCAACATTGCAGAAGAGAGCGATCTTATCCCGCAGATCTCTAGTCAATTTTTTTTCTGATCGGCAAATTAAAACATCCGGTTGTATTCCAAGTTCAAGCAGATTTTTTACACTATGCTGTGTAGGTTTTGTTTTTACTTCTCCTGCAGAAGCAATATAAGGAACAAGCGTTACGTGAATACTCATAGTATTTGCTCTGCCAAATTGAAGCATTAATTGTCTCATCGCTTCAATAAACGGAAGACTTTCAATATCACCAACCGTTCCGCCAATCTCGCTAATGATAATATCGTATTCGCCAAGCTCACTCAGCTTTAGCATACGGTTTTTTATTTCATCTGTTATATGCGGAATTACCTGTACAGTCGCACCTAAAAAATCACCGCGCCTTTCTTTGGTAATTACTTCATTGTAAACCTGACCGGTAGTTGTATTGTTGGCACGAGTCATATTTACATCCATAAAGCGCTCATAGTGACCAAGATCCAAATCTGTTTCCGCACCATCATCGGTTACATAAACTTCTCCATGCTGGAAAGGGCTCATAGTTCCGGGATCAACATTTATATACGGATCAAATTTTTGAATTGTGACTCTGTAGCCGCGTTGTTTAAGAAGAAGACCAAGTGAAGAGGCTGTAATTCCTTTGCCCAATGACGAAACTACCCCGCCTGTAACAAAGATTAGCTTAACTTTTTTTCTTGATGACATTTTACTTTTTTTTGCCTTGAAATATAGACTTACCGTCTAATATATCCAATCTGATTTGGCGGTAAAACGAACTTTATTATTTTATTTTTAGTATCACCATAGTCATATCATCGTGCTGCTTTGCTTTTCCTATAAATTTGTTAATATCTTCAATCATTTTATCCTGCAATTGGTTTGCAGAATTTTGATTATTATTTCTTGCAATATCAAACATTCTTTCTAATCCGTACTCTTCACCTTTTTTATTTACAGCTTCAGAAAAACCATCTGTATAAAAAATAAAGATCTTACCCGGATTAAGATTTTCTTCGTGCTCCGTAATTACTTTGCTAAAAAGCGGTCCTTTTTCCAGCCCTAAAGCTATGCCATCAGGATTAATTAAATTTATATTTCCAACTTCATCGTGAAAGATAATTGGATTATGCCCTGCACGCGCAATTTTAATTTTCATTTCTTTCAAATCAACAATCGCATAAATCATTGAAATGAATCTTCCTCTTTCAACGTTTTCATAAAATAATTCATTCATTTTTGTCAGCACTTCAGAAGGTGATTCAGTTTGTTTAGCAAGTGCTTTTAAAAATCCCTTTGTTAAGGTCATATAAAAAGCGGCTTGTGTTCCTTTGCCGGATACATCGCCAATAATTATTCCCAGTTTATCTTTGCCCAAGTGAATAAAATCATAATAATCCCCGCCAACTTCAAACGCCGGAATACAAGTGGAAGCAATATCAATTCCAGCTAAGACAGGATTTTCTTTTGGTAAAAAACTCATTTGAACATGCCGCGCAACATCAAGTTCACGTTTTAGCCTTTGCCGTTCCGTAATATTTTCAACAAACTTCGGTGTGATTGAATCGTAATCTGTAAACTTATCTTTTCTCAAAACCATCAGTATGCCTGCAATAATAAATCCAAAACATATTGCAATACATAAATACCATTGGTTTAATAGTCCTGCTTCCTGTAAAAAAGAAAACTCAGTTACTTTTATTAAAAACTTAAAAAGTAAAAATGATAGTAAAGTTGAAAGGAGATCATACCTGATAAGAATTGTACTGAGCAAAACTCCAATTATAAAATTTATGGGGATGCCTGTCGTTAATGGATTGACATTTGAAGGAACGAGTAAAGCCCAGGTTAGACCGCAAACGACAATAAATACTGTATCGTTATTAATATATCTTTTAACAGCAGCGGTAAGAAACATCAAAAATCCAACTGCTAAAAGTCCGTACGAATTAAATACACCAAAGAAAACATTTAGCAGAGGAAGATTCGAAGTTATATGAGATTGCGATATAAAATTTTCACCTGTAAATGTAACAGTTGAATAATCGCTTATAAGGAAAAGTAAAACAAAAAATAAAGCAGTTAACCCAAATCCAAAGGAGATAGAATTTATCAAAGATTTTCCAACAACGGAATGAACAACCTTTCTGTGATAAATTAAGTCCAAAGAAAGAAACTTCGGATTCCAGATTTCCCTGAATAAAGTTTCGCTGACAGCCCAAAGAATAACTGCTGCACCCGCTATAAAAATTCCACCTAAACTTAATCCCAAAATAACATTGAACTGGAGATTATTTACCTGTTCAAGAAACTCTTTTATAACAAATGAAAACAAGACAAATATTCCAAAAGCTATTGCATGCTTAAATCCAACTTCATACGCGCGAAATCGTTTAAACCCAACAATGCTTACTGAGATCAGAATTAGCAGAATAAGCAAAATTGTTGAAGCCATCTCAAAGATATCTGCTGCTTCATCTTTAGTTTCATCCGGAACTATAACTTGAATTTCAAAGCTTGATACCTTTTCACCAACTATTTGAGTTTTCAGACTATAGTTTAATTCATCGTCAACATTTGTTTTCCAGTTTAAGTTATAGTCAACCCGTCCGCTTTTATCAATTGTCTCTGCCCCATTAAAGTAAAAAATGTTTTTTGCCGCACTATTTTTCGTTTGTGTTGTATCATCTGCAAAATAAATATCATCTCTCAGATTTTGTATAAAATCCATCGATACTTTTTTGGCTTCTTCCAGAGTAATTGATTTTTTAATAGTAGAATCTGATTGGTTATGATTAAACGCTACTATCTTTCCATCATCCAATATGTTTAAATAAAACTTTGTTTTACTTCTATTAACATTCTCAGATGAATTGGATGATACAGTAACAGCATTTTCATCATCGTCAAAATTTTGGCTTACGCGCCAATAATAAGCAGTACCATCTTTTTTTATAATTTTGTTGGCTTCATTTATCTTGTGTTCAGAGTTAATCCACCGGGATAGTTTATTGTTTGATTTAAGATCAAGTTTCAATTTACTCTTATCATATTTAACACCTATCTTATTAAGATATTTTATTGATTCATCAACTATAACTTGCTTATCCCGTGTAATATGCAGTCCCCCAAAAGGATGGAAATCAGGAATCAATACGGGTATGATTACCAGGGAAAGGATGAATATGATTAAAGGAAAAGCGATGCTTTTAATTTTGTCTATCATGATTATGCTTTTAATTAGAAAAGAAAATCATTAACTATTTGTACAAAGAATCTATATTTTTTATACACAATTATAGAATAATTTTACGTCTAATGTTATATCAATTAAATAATATCCTGAGAAACTATTGCAATTAAAAATCAATATTGCTTTAATAATAGTTATATGTTCTTTTTATTACCGACTGAGCTATTACCCCAAGATACGACAAAAAGTCTTGCCTTTAAGAAAAACAGGCCATACAGAAACAATCCATATTTCTATCAACCGGATTTATCTTATCAGTTACTTCAACAATTTAAACTGGTTCAAATTGCAAATGGTGGTGACCCGCTTGCACAACACGAACTTGGATTACGTTTATTAACTGGTGAAGGAATTGCTATTGATACTGCAACAGCAGTTTACTGGATTAAAAAAGCAGCTTCACAAAAGCTAACATCGGCGCAATATAACTATGGAATTATGCTTATGAATGGTTGGGGTACGGAATGGAATCCATTTAGTGCCTATGAAAATTTTTTATCCGCAGCTGAATCCGGTATGAGCCAGGCCCAATATGTTGTGGGTATTTTGCACACAGATAATTTAATTATACCAAGAGACTGGAATAAATCTTATTACTGGATAAAAAAATCTGTTAATGGTGGCTATGAACCTGCAAAAGAAGTTCTGAAAGAATTATCGTCGAAAGTTACTCCTGAATTCAAAGATTCTGTTGAACAGAATAAATTTGTTTTAACAACGACAAATACTTTTAAAGATGATAACGATGATTCAAATATTCAACCTTCATTAGGATTAGTTTTTATTGATTTTGATTCACATTCTGATACTGTTAAGAATATTTCTGACGAAATTTTAATCTCAGATTTAAAACATCTAGACATTTCAATTATTCAAGATTCCCTTTCAATAAAAAATGATTCATCAATATCATCATTCTTCTATGAATCAAAAATTAATTTACTTCGCAATCTTGCTGAGAATGGGAGCCACGAAGCACAGACAATTTTAGGTAGACTTTATCAGCAGGGTAATTTTGTTAGCAAAAATAAATTATTGGCTGCTGAGTATTATATTCGTGCAACCATTTTAGATTCACCACGATCAGCATTTTTACTTTGGCAACTAATACGCGAAAAAGATTTCTATAATATTTTAAACGATGCTGTTCTGCTTGGTGATCCAACTGCCCAATTTGTCTGGTACGGTTTACAAAAACTTGGCTATGATAATCGTTTGACGGAAAAAGATGCAATTACCCTATTGCAAAAAACCGCAGCTCAAAATCATATTCCTGCAATGATTGAACTCGGCTTTAATTATTACACCGGCAAATATGTGAACATTGATAAGCAAAAGGGATTAGAATATTGGAAACTAGCTGAATCTTTTGGAAACCATGAAGCCGAACTTAGGATTATTACTTCAAAAATATTTGATTCAAATACTATATTAATGAATGAAATTTCAAACCTTGAAAATTTTGAAAAAAAAGGATCGATACTCGCGCAATTTACGTTGGGTTATTGTTATGAAAACGGAATTGGTGTAAAAAAGAACTTACCAAATGCTGTTAAGTATTATCGAAATGCAGCTCAACGAGGAAATCAGTATGCTTATGAGCAGTTAAAACGTTTGTATGATAATCTTAGACCATCCAATGAAACATATAAAATAAATTAATACGATATGGCAAGCCCAATTAATATAAAATCAAAATTGCCAGATGTTGGCACTAGCATATTTGCAACTATGTCAAAAATGGCTAATGATTTTAAGGCAATAAATTTATCACAGGGTTTTCCTGATTTTAATTGTTCGGATCAGCTTATTGATTTGGTAAATTATTTTATGAAAAATGGGTTCAATCAATATGCACCCATGCCAGGGACAATAGAACTTAGAAAAGAGATTTCTGAAAAAAGTTTTACGGGATTATGGAAGATCGTACGACTTTGAAAAAGAAATAACAATTACTGCCGGCGCAACACAGGCTTTGTATGCTGCTTTCGCCACAATTATTAATCCGGGTGATGAGGTAATCATATTTGAACCGGCTTACGATTCCTACATTCCAGCAATTAGAACCAATGGAGGAATTTCTATTTGCATCAGACTTAATCAAACTGATTTTAGTATTCCGTGGAATGAAGTTGAAAGTTCTATATCAGAAAAAACAAAATGTATTGTTATCAACTCTCCGCATAACCCAACCGGAGCAATTTTAACTGAAGAAGATATCTCTCAACTTCAAAAGATTGTAAAAGATAAAAACATATTTCTTATAAGCGATGAAGTTTATGAACATATTATCTTTGACGGAAATAAGCATCATAGTTTTGCCAGATACGATGAGCTTGCGAAAAGAAGTTTTGTTATCTCTTCATTCGGAAAAACATTTCACACTACAGGTTGGAAGATTGGTTATTGCTGTGCTCCTGAATCATTGACTTCGGAATTCAGAAAGATTCATCAGTTCATCGTGTTTGCGGTAAATACACCTGTTCAGTTGGCAATATCTGAATTTATGAAGAATGAGAATAATATTTATTCACTGAGAAATTTTTATCAGGATAAACGAGATTTATTTCAAAATTTGATTAAAGACTCTAAATTTATTTTAAGAAAATGCGATGGGACTTATTTCCAGTTACTAGACTACTCAAACATTTCAAAGAAAAATGATTTTGAGTTTTCGGAATATCTTACAAAAGAAATTGGTGTTGCAGTTATTCCACTTTCTCCTTTTTATAAAAAAGGCAGCAATGAAAAGCTTATCCGTGTGTGTTTTGCAAAGAAAGATGAGGTTTTGAAGCAAGCAGCACTTAAACTAATAAAATTATAAATCTGGATGTTTCAGAATAGATGTTTATTTAATAGCTTAGTCAAAACCTAATTGGTTTTTAATTCAGGATCTTCAACCTTCAATAGAATTAATAATCCAACCAGGAAGAAAAATCCGATTGAAAATATTGCTAAACGTTGATCACCTGAAATAAAACTAACTAATCCAAAAACTAATGGACCAATTACAGCTGAGCTTTTACCGAACAAAGAATAAAAACCAAAAAATTCAGTTTTCTTTTCTGGCGGAGTAAGCTTGCTCATCAAACTTCTGCTTGTGGATTGACTTGAACCCATTGCAGCACCAGCGATTAGACCGACTATATAAAAGCCATTTTTATCATGTACTAAAAAAGCAATAACAACTGTAATCAACCACATAAACAAAGTAATAATTATAGTTTTTTTCTGTCCGATTGAATCTGCCACTATCCCAAGTATGACTGATCCTGCGATTGCAGTTGTTTGAACAGTAAGAAAGAAAATCAGTAATTCAGTTTCTGAAAAACCAAGAGTGGTGCTTGCATAATTTCCTGAGAAGAATATTATTGTGTTAACACCTTCGATATAAAAAAAATATGCGAGTAAAAAAGTTGCAAGGTTTTTATAGTTTCTAAGATGAGATAAAGTATTCCAAACCCTTGTTATACCAATCTTATAGTACGATTCGTGCTCAATAACCTTTTTACGATTATCCTTTAAGAAGATAAAAAGCGGTAATGAGAAAATGAAAAAGAAAAGTGCTGCAACAGGAAAAGATTCTTTTATCATTTCTGCCTGGATGAAAGGATAAATTATTGCAAGTGTTGCAAGTGAACCAAGATATCCCATTGCAAATCCATATCCGCTTACTCTGCCATAATTTTTTGGTTCAGTAATTTCAGGCAGAAAAGAATCGTAAAAAACTAATCCTGCTTCAAATCCAACATTAGCCAAAATAAATAATGTTATTCCCCAAAAAACATTACCACTTCCAACAAAAAAGAGTGAAGTCGTTCCAGCGATACATAAAAGAGTAAAAAAAAGTAAAAATCTTTTTTTACCAGCTGAGTAATCAGCAATCGCACCAAGTATAGGAGAAATTATCGCAGTTATAATCATAGCAACGCTTGTACCCAAAGACCAGTATAGATCACCAATTGGTTGACCTTGTGCAACAACTTTTTTAAAGTATACAGCGTAGAGAAATGTAACTACAACAATTGAAAATGAAGTATTTGCAAAATCAAAAAGAGACCATATGAATATTTTCTTTTTATTATTCATTTGGTTTTTTAGGACGAATTTTCGAAACGGTTTCATCAACTAATCCCCTGCCGGATTTATTTATTTTACCGGCAGACTTTTCTTCAGATAAAATTGCATCAAGAATTCCGTTTATAAATTTACCACTCCCGGCTGTACTAAACTCTTTAGCTATTTCAATCACTTCGTTTATTGATACCTTAGGCGGAATATCCGGGAAATATAAAATTTCACAAATAGCTATTCTAAGTAAAAGTTTATCGATAAGTGCAATACGGCTCATCTCCCAATTACTTACTCTTTCCTGAATTTTATCATCAAGTTCTTTTTTGTGAATTAAAACACGATTAACTAGCTCTTCACCAAACTTTTTGTCATTTTCATCATTTACTTCTGCTAATAAAGTACTCATTAATGCCATAAGATTCTCATTATTGATCTCGAATGCATATAAAATCTGCAAAACTTTTTCTCTGACAATCCTCCTCTTAAAAACAGCGGACATTGATACTCCTTTATCTTCTATATTGCAAAAAACCAAAATACGGTTAATGCTAACGCTTCTCGAAAATTATTATAAAGTGCCTGTTCAAAACTTTGAGCTAAATCAGAAGGCACAACCTGAACAAGAATATTATGAAATCTACATATTTCTAAAACCCTGACTAAATGATAGCTATCCGATATGACAATTACCTTACGATAATTATTTACTAATATTTCTTTTCTGATATATTCGATTTGTTCATTGGTGGAAGTTGTTTTTTTTTCAAAAAATATATCTGATTTATTCACACCTTTGGTCATGATATAATTCAAAGCTGTCTCGGCTTCACTTAATTCTCCAGGTGCATTACTGCCTGTTAAATAAATTTTGGATATTACATTTCGTTTATACAAACTTAGTGCTTTGTCAACGCGTCCTGCAAGTGAAGGACTGGGTTTGTTATTTGACCAAACCGCTGCACCTAATACCACGCCAATATTATTTTCGGCTTTTATAACAAAATCTTTGAAACCATTTCCTTTTTGTATGATAAAAAGAAAAACAAATATTAAAAATAGCAGCATTAAAAGTGCTGAGTTAAACATTGACCGAAGTATGATAACACTTTTTGTGTTAAAGATATTTAGCCAGATAATAAAAAACACAACCAGGTATGTAAAAAAATAAAGTGTGAACAAAAGAGCAATAAATAACTGATTTCCATTCTGACCGAGATAATAAATTTTATTAAAAGGCAGTGGGATAATTGATGAAGTGTAAAGAGAAATTAGTATAACCTGATTTAATACAAAAAAAGGAATGAAAGATTTATAGTCAAAGGTAATTGATTGAAGAAATATAGTTATTAAAATTCCTGATATTAATAAAACACTTACTAATAAGTTGGCCGAATTGCCAAAATTATCTAAAGTAAAATTTTTTAGGGTTAAATGTTGATTCTGATATTTAATGGAGTACAAAAATACAAGATTTAAAATGACAGTGAGAATAATTATTGATATTCGAAAAACAGATTTGCTTTTTTTATTCTTGGTCACCATTTCAAGGAAATCTTTTTAATAAAGGAATAAGAACAATTTTAAAATAAATTTAATTACTGTTTACAATATAATTTCAAGATTATCCGAAATCATATTTATTTTTTTTGAAAAGCCAGATTATAATATTTTTTTAACAACCATTGTATAATTAAAACACCGAGAAATGAACCTGTAAAATCTGCAAGCCAATCTAAAAATTCCGCACTTCTACCAGGCACAAGCATTTGATGTAATTCATCTAATATACCATAGCCAGATGCTATAAGAACAGTTAACCAATTTGCATTCTTCTTAAGAAAAGGATACTTCATTTGAAAGGTTAATGTCAGAAATAATAACACGCTAAGCAATCCATAAGCCCCAAAATGATTTAATTTATCACTTACATCAACAGTTATTGCCATTCCTGAAGGTAATGAAGTTAGTGTGAGTAATATTATCCAATAAATAACTAGTGGGATATAGACAAAATACACTTTATGCTCTTCAATATATTTAAACAATACTTTCCTCTAAAAATTTTACGACAGAAGGATAATTATTCATAATATCTGAAGCAAGGTAATTTAAGATTGACTTCTCTTTAAGAAGTAAATCTGCTGATAAGCTATGTAAATAAACTCCTGAAATCGCTGCTGATTCTAGGTTTTTGTTTTGTGATAATAGTCCAGCAATAATTCCAGTTAGAACATCACCAGTACCAAATTTGGCCATCCCGCTGTTTCCTGCAGTATTTATGAATGCTTCTCCAGCTCGATTAAATACGATTGTTGGTGCACCTTTTAATACTAAAATACATTTATTTTCAACTGCAAAGTCTCTTCCATAACTTAAAATATCCTTTTTAATCAAGTTAGGATCAACCTCAATCATTTGAGAAAACTCTCCGAGATGTGGAGTAAGAATGCAGTTTTTAAGATTAACTTTCTCAAGAAATGATTTATTAAGTCCAAATAAAGCATCAGCATCAATAACTGCAAATTTAAATTTTTGTTGTAGTAAAAACTCTTTTACTGCTTTTACTGTTTCTTCTTCCCTGCCCAAACCTGGTCCGATTGCAACAACATCTGCCCATCTTATTTTTGGATGTAATGTATTTAAAGCTTCTTCATCAAAATATTTTGATTTTTCATTTCCATAGGATTCAACTACAACTTCAAGCAAATTTTTGTGGATAAGTTTTTTTGCGCCTTCTGGAATTGCAAGGATTGAAGCACCAGCTCCTGAAATTAAAGCTGATTGAGACGTTAAAGTGGCTGCACCTGGATATTTATAAGAACCTGCAATTGACAATACTTTTCCAGCTGAATATTTATGAACTGTTTTTTTTCTTTTCGGTAGAGAATAAAAAGCATCTTCCGGTTCTATTAAGTAAGTATCTGGGTTAATATGATTAAAATAATCTTTTCCAATTCCTATTTCCTTTAGTTCAACTTCACCGCAAAATTCATAACCATTACCAATGAATAAACCCTTTTTAAATTCACCAAGTGTAGTTGTTAAGTCTGAACTGAAAACGATTTCACCAAAACCAGTATCAGCGTTTAATCCTGTTGGAACATCAACTGCACATTTAAATGCTGCGATTTTATTCAATAATTTTAATATTGATGAATATGGTTCTTTCAGTTCCCCAGTAAATCCACTGCCAAGAATTGCATCTACAATTACATCGCACTCTTTTAGCCAGTTTATATCTTTTACTGATTTATAATATTTTATTCTAAGATTTTTCCTTTGAGCAGAAAGATTTTTTAAAATACTTAAATTTGTTCTGCAATCTTCACTTAAATCACTCTCTGTTCCTATGGATATTACTTTAATATCGAATCCAGCATTAGAAAAATGTCTTGCAACTGCATAACCATCGCCACCATTATTACCTTTACCACAAACAATTCCAACACAATTAATATTGTCAATTCGTTCTAAAATGGATTGATAAAATACCTATTGCTGCATTTTCCATCAGAACAATTCCTGGAACATTTAAATTTTTTATTGCGAATGCATCAAGATTACGAATTTGAGATGTGTTATAAAGTGGTATCATATAATTTCTTTATAATAAAAAAAGGGAATCAAATCCCTTTTAATTTCAAATAAACTTTGTTACCAAATCTATTAACGTACCGGGAAAGATTCCCAGTAATATTACAAGAAGGACTGAAAAAACAATTGCGAGCATCGCATTGTTATTAGTTTCAATTACAAAATCATTTTCTGAAGGTTTAAAGTACATCAAAACAACGATACGCAAATAAAAATAAACACTAATTGCACTGGATAAAACTCCAAGAATTGCAAGCCAGGTTAATTGAGATTTAATAGCCGCAACAAAGATATAATACTTACCAAAAAATCCGCCGAAGGGTGGCAACCCTGCAAGTGAAAACATTAAGACTGAAAGTAGCGCAGCCAAAAAAGGTTTTCTGTTTCCTAATCCCGAATAAGAATTAATATCAAGATTTGTTTCATCTTTTCCTTCCAGCAGAGAAATTATTCCGAAGGCTCCAAGGTTCATAAATGTGTAAGCAGCTAAATAAAAAATAACTCCTGCAACAGCATCATGATTTCCTGCAGCTAAGCCAATTGCAAGATAACCAGCATGCGATATTGATGAGTATGCTAACATTCTCTTAATGTTGGTTTGTGCTATTGCAACTATGCTACCATAGAACATGGATAGCACTGAAATTACTGCAAGATATGGAGTAAATAAATTTCCGTTTGGTCCGTTAAATAATGCAAATAGTGTTGCTATGATTGCACTAAATGCTGCTGCTTTTCCACCAGTTGAAAATAATGCTGCAACGGTCGTTGGAGAACCCTCATAAACATCCGGTACCCACATATGAAATGGAAATGCGGCAATCTTAAATGAAAATCCAATTAAGAAAAGAAGTACTCCAGATATAAATAAGAGGTTCTTAGATAGTTGAGTAAAATTAGAAGTTATAAAATCGATGGAAGTTGTTTGAGCGCTGCCGTAAATTAATGCGATTCCGTATACAATAAATCCAGTAGCAAATGCACCAAGTAAAAAATATTTAAGTGATGCTTCATTTGCACCAGCTTTTTTACGGTTCATTCCAGCAAGTATGTAAAACGAAACGGACATAATTTCCAAACCAAGAAAGATTACAAATAAATCTTTTGCGGCAGCCATTAACATCATACCTAAAACAGAAGTTTGAAGGATGATATAGTACTCACCGAAATATGTACCGTATTTTTTAATGTAATCTATAGATAGTAAAGTTACAACTGCTGCACCTAATGTAAACATGGCATGGAAGATATTAACGTTTCCGCCAGTTGCAAGCATACTTTGAAGAATGATAGATACATCTTTGGTGTAATAAAGCGAATGTAATCCAGCGGCTAAAAACATAAGCACCGAAAACCAGGGAAGAATTGATTCACTCTTCTTAGAATACATTTCAATTAACAGAGATATTACAATGCCGGACGCAATAATTATTATTGGTATTACATTAAAAAATTCTTGAAAAGTATATAAACATTGTAATCTTATCTTTTAACTTCTTATTTAGATGATTGATTTAAACCAAGTTCAACTGGACTAACTTTTAACCGGATGATAAATTTGCTTTAACAACTTTTGCAGTTGATTTATCAGAAACTTTCAAGAATGTAGTTGGATAAATTCCAATCCAAACTATAAGTATAAAAATTGGGGCAAGAACAAAAATTTCTCTTGCGTTCATATCTTTTAACCCATCAAGCTTTGGATTTTTTACTTCACCGAAAACTACTCGCTGATACATCCACAATAAATAAACTGCAGCAAAGATTACTCCACTTGCAGCAAATACCGTAAACCACCAGCTATGTAAAACCGGTGATTGAAATGAACCGAGCAAAATTAAAAACTCACCTATAAATCCGTTTAATCCTGGTAATCCAACCGATGAAAGTGAGGCAAACATTAATGCAAATGAAAATATTGGAACTAGTTTTGCAATTCCACCGTAGTCAGCAATTTCTCGTGTGTGTGTTCTTTCGTATATGACGCCAACTAAAAGGAATAATGCTCCGGTTGACAATCCATGATTTATCATTTGAATGACTGCACCTTGAATTGATTCCTGTGTCATCGCAAAAATACCAAGGACAACAAATCCTAAGTGTGAGACGGATGAATACGCAACAAGTTTTTTAACATCTGTTTGAACCATCGCAACGAGTGCACCATAAATAATTCCGATTACTGCAAGTACAGAAATGTAATGGTGCAGCGATAATTGATGCTTCTGGGAAAAGTGGAAGATTAAATCTTAGCAATCCGTAAGTTCCCATTTTGAGTAAAACTCCAGCAAGGATTACTGAACCAGCAGTTGGAGCTTGTACGTGTGCATCGGGTAACCAGGTGTGCAAAGGAAACAATGGAACTTTAATTGCAAAGCTAAATGCAAATGCTAAGAACATCCAGATTTGAATGTTCATAGGAATTTGTGGTGCTACTGAATAAAGCTCAATTAAGTTTGTTGTAAAATATCCAAGCGAACCAATCGCATAAACAGCAAGCCACACAATTGCAACAAGCATTAACAAACTGCCAAACATCGTGTATATAAAAAATTTGATTGCTGCGTAAACTCTTTCTTTTCCTCCCCAGATTCCAATTATAAAATACATTGGAATTAACATTGCTTCCCAGAAAATGTAGAAGAGGAATAAATCAAGCGAAATGAAAACACCAAGCATTCCAACTTCAAGCATCAAAAAGAAAAATGTAAATTCTTTTACTTTATTTTCGATACTTGACCAGCTTGAAATTAAAGTTAGTGGAGTTAAAAAAGTTGTTAACAAAACAAGAAGCAAAGACATTCCATCAACACCAACGTGGTAATGAATGTTTAATCCTTTTATCCACTCAATTTTATTTATGAATTGAAAATCTGAGTTTGCTGAATCAAACTGAAAATAAATTAAAAGCGAAAGTAAGAAAGCAATTGTTGATATTCCGAGAGCAGCATACCGAATAAAATTTGGCTTGATCCTTCTTGATAAATAAAATCAAGAATGATCCGATGAGAGGAATTAAAATTAAATATGTTAACAACGAGTTTTGTTCCATTTTATAAACTTAAAATTATCCAGAAGAAAGCAGCAACAATTCCCAGCACCATCACTAATGCATAAAACTGAGCCACACCGGTTTGTAATTTTCTTATGTTGATTGAAATAACATCTATAATTTTTGCTGAACCATTTACAACACCATCAATAATTTTATTATCAGCAATCTTCCATAAGAAGGATCTGGATGTTTGTAGGATTGGATTTACGACTGCAGCATCGTATGCTTCATCAACAAAATATTTATTCCAAAGTAAGATTGTATAAACCTTTAAATTTTTGTGAATTATTAACTGCAATAGATGGTTTCTTTAAGTAAACATATCTAGCAAACATTATTGCACCGACTGCAAAAGCGACTGATAAAACCATCAATAAAATTTCTTCAAAATGCGAATGCATATTATATGTCGCAAGCTTTCTATCAGCATCTTTAAACAATGGCGCTAAGAAGTTGTGGAATTGATTTCCATGTTCTCCTGAAAAGATTTCTGGTATTCCGATAAATCCGCCAATTGCAGCTAAAACTGCTAGTATAATTAATGGTATTGTCATCACTGCCGGAGATTCGTGTGGATGTTTATCATGCCCAAATCTTGAAGTTCCCTCAAATGTAAGGATGTAAAGACGGAACATATAAAAGGCTGTCATCATTGCAGTGCCGGCACCAAGTATCCAGAAGAATAAATTACCATTTGCGTACGAGTACCAAAGAATTTCATCCTTGCTAAAAAATCCTGAAAGAGGCGGAATTCCAGAGATTGCAAGAGCAGCAACTAAAAATGTTAGATAAGTACGAGGCATATATTTTTTTAATCCACCATACTTTTGGATATCCTGCTCGTGATGCATTGCATGAATAACAGAACCAGCACCAAGAAATAAAAGTGCTTTAAAAAATGCATGAGTCATTACGTGAAATATTCCAGCACTAAAAGCTCCAACTCCCATCGCAAGAAACATATAACCAAGCTGCGATACAGTTGAATATGCTAAAACTTTTTTAATATCATTTTGTACGATACCAATTGTAGCCGCAAAGAATGCGGTTAATGCTCCTATTATTGCAACAACCATTAAAATATCCGGCGCACTTGCAAAGATGATTGAAGTTCTTGCCACCATATAAACTCCAGCCGTAACCATTGTAGCAGCATGGATAAGTGCTGAAACTGGCGTTGGACCAGCCATCGCATCGGGTAACCAAACGAATAACGGAATCTGTGCAGACTTTCCTGTTGCACCGATGAATAAAAATATTGATATAAAACCAAACGTTGCAGTTGAAACATCAAATGAAACTGCTCGAGAAAAAACTTCATTAAAGTTTAGACTTCCAAAAGTCATGTAGATTAAAAACATTCCAAGTAAGAATCCAAAATCACCAATTCTGTTTACAACAAATGCTTTTTTAGCAGCATCAGATGTCGTAGATTTTTCAAATTTTCTATCATACCAAAAGCCGATAAGAAGATATGAACAAAGACCAACACCTTCCCAACCTAAAAATAGAAGCACAAAATTATCCGCAAGAATTAGATTCATCATTGCAAATATGAAAAGGTTAAGGTAAGTGAAAAATCTCCAGAATGATTTATCGCCGTGCATATAACCAATTGAGTAAACGTGGATTAAAAATCCTACGCCAGTTACAATCAAAGACATAACAAGAGAAAGTTGATCAACCTGATAAGCAAAGCTTACATCAAGATTGCCAACTGTTAGCCAGCTAAATAATGTTACTATTTTTTGTCTTTGCTCAACCGGTAATCCAAGAGTCTCAAAGAATGCACCAAGTGCAATCAGAAAAGAAATTCCGATTACACCACTGCCAATTGCACCAATTAGTTTTTCATTCTTAATCCTGCTGCCAAATATTCCATTGATTAAAAATCCAACAAATGGAAGAACAACAGTTAAGTAAATTAATTCTCTCATACTATTAAAATTAAACTCTGATTTTTACCATTTAAGAATATTTATTTCATCAATGTTAACTGTAAGCTTGTTGCGGAAAATTGCAATTATAATTGCAAGTCCTACTGCAGCTTCTGCAGCAGCAACTGTCATCACAAAGAAAACGAATAATTGGCCAATTGAATTACCTAAGTAAGATGAGAATGCAACTAATGTTAGGTTCGCAGAGTTAAGCATTAACTCGATACTCATAAAAACTATGATAGCATTTCTTCTTGTAAGTACGCCGGCTACACCAACAAAAAACATAAAAGCACTAAGAATTAAATAGTATTCAATTGTGATTGTCATAATTAATCAAACTTCTTTTTTGCTAAAACTAATGCCCCAATTGTTGCTGCAAGTAACAAAAATCCTGCTGCTTCAAATGGAACGATATAATTTGTAAATAATTCTCTTCCAATAGCTTCAATTGTACCGGCTTCAACACTTTTTGCTAAATCTTTAGACATATTTTGCGAAGGCCTTGCAAAAAATATTATGTAGGCAAGTTGAGCAAACACAACAAAAGCAACTATCAAAGCAAAGATTTTAATTTTTGGATTTAATTCTAAAAATTTCTTTTCATTTTCTGGACGCAATAACATCAATACAAAAAGAAATAGTACCATAATCGCACCAGCGTATACAATAATTTGTGTTACTGCAATAAACTGTGCGTTTAATGTAAGATACAATCCTGCAAGAGCAGCAAAATTTAACACTAGGAATAATGCTGCGATTACTGCATTACTTCTGGTTATCATTATAACAGCTGTAACTGCAGCAACGATTCCAAAAACAAAAAATAAAATTACATCTAAGGTCATATAAAAATTTTCTAATCGTTAATTGTACATTATGAATTGTACATTGTTAATTGCTAAGGAGTATTACGATAAATCATCCTTGGGAATGGAATAGCTTCTCGTAAATGATCCAATCCGCATATCCAACTTACCGTTCTTTCCAATCCTAAGCCAAAACCTGAATGAGGTACCGAGCCAAATCTTCTTAAATCTAAATACCACTCAAATGCACTTTGGGGAAGATTGTGTTCTTTTATTCTTTCTAAAAGAAAATCTAAATTATCTTCTCTTTGACTACCACCAATAATTTCACCATAACCTTCCGGTGCAAGCACATCAACTGCAAGAGCATATTTCGGGGCACTTGGATCACGCTTCATATAAAATGCTTTTATTTCAGCAGGATAATGATGAACCATAATAGGCCTATCATATTGAGCAGAAACAATTGTTTCATCAGCACCTGTAATATCATCTCCCCACTTAATATCAATACCGTTCTTTTTAAAATCTCAATGGCTTCATCATAATGGACGCGAGGGAAAGGACGTTTTACATTTTGCAATTTTGTAACATCACGTTCAAGAACTTTTAATTCTTCTGATCTTTCTGTAAGAATTGTTTGAACGATATATTCTAAAAATTCTTCTGCAAGATCCATATTGTCATTCAAATCATTGAAAGCAACTTCAGGTTCAACCATCCAGAATTCAGTTAAGTGTCTTCTTGTTTTTGATTTTTCGGCGCGAAAAGTCGGACCAAAAGTATAAACTTTGCCAAGTGCCATTGCTCCAGCTTCAGCATAAAGCTGCCCAGATTGAGTTAGATAGGCATTGCCCAAATCAAAATACGGAGTTTCAAAAAGTGTGGATGTTCCTTCAACAGCATTTGGAGTTAGAATTGGTGGATCCATTAAAGTAAAACCACGTTCATCATAGAAATCACGAATTGCTTTAACAATTCGATGACGGATTTTCATTATAGCAACTTGCTTGCTTGAACGTAACCATAAATGTCTATTATCAAGTAAAAATTCTATTCCATGATCTTTGGGTGTGATTGGATAATCGTGAGCTTCTGAAATTACTTTTAGATCTGTAGCATCAAGTTCATAACCACCCGGTGCTCGAGGTTCTTCCTTTACTTTTCCGGTTACTTCAATTGATGATTCCTGCCCAATCTTATCAGCTTTATCAAAAATTTCCTCGGTTAAATTGCCTTTAAAGTAAACACATTGAAGATAACCTGAGCCATCACGAAGAATTATAAATTTAATTTTGCCGCTTGATCTTTTGTTGAATAGCCAGCCTTGAAGGGTAACTTCCTGCCCTACGAATTTTCCGAGGTCACTAATTCTGATTTTCTGCATTATTTCAGCTTTTTTTCTTTGAAAAATGATTGCCAAATATAAAGAGTGAGCCTAAAAAAACCAATCTAACTTAATTAAGAATTGATGATTATAAATTCTATTGGATCAACTACTTAAATCTTTTAATTCATAATTCTTACTATTCCAAATTGTCCCAAATCTTTTCTAATTTCCACTTATGCTATATTCAGAATAATTTGTATCTCACAGATAAAGGAGAAATATGAAAGAAATTATTATCATTGGGGCTGGTCCTGCTGGGATTAGTATGGCAGTTGAAGCTATAAATGCTGGAATTTCTACTGAGAAAATTTTGATCTTAGAAAAAGCTGAAGAGCATTCATTCACTATTAAAAAATATTATCCGGATAACAAATTAGTTACAGCTAACTTCAAAGGATTTACAGCTGCTTGCACAGGAGTTATGTGTTTAGCTGATTCATCCAAGCACGAAACTATTTCTTATCTTGATAAATCGATTGAAGATCATAATCTAAATGTTCATTACTCAGAAACAGTTTATAAAATCCACCAGGAAAAAACTGAACAGAAATTTGTTATTTACACCGATAAAAATACCTATGAAGCCAAAGTTGTTGTGATTGCAGTTGGAATTCTTGGTAAACCAAACAAACCTGAGTACAAAATTCCATTATCACTAAATGAGAGAACCTTGTTTGATGTAACATCAAAAGAAATTAAAAACAGTAAAGTACTTGTTGTTGGGGGTGGCGATTCAGCTTCTGAGTATTGCCAGTTTCTATCTCAATTAGATAATGATGTAACAATAAGTTATCGCAAACCACAATTCAATAGGATGAACACCATTAACCTTGAAAGTATCAATACTCTCTCTGCTCAAATTAAAATTAAACTAAAGTTAAACTCTAACATCACTTCTATTGAAGATGATAATAGAAAACCAAAAGTAATCTTTTTAGAAAATGAAAGTGAAACATTTGATTTTGTAGTTTATGCACTTGGTGGAAGCACTCCAGAAAATTTTCTAAGGCTAATTGGGATAGAGTTTGACGGGCCTGACCCTATTTTAAAGGAAGGATATGAAACAACTATTCCTGGCTTATTTTTGACTGGCGATTTAAGTGCTGGCAAAAAAGGCGGTTCTATTATCTGGGCATTTAACTCAGCTAACGCAGCAATGAAAAAGATTCTTCAACTCTATATTCACCTTTAAGAAAAGGATAAAGAGTAGTGCCGATATCTCTTGCGAATACATCTGCAATTTAATGATTAAAAACTTTATTATCTATTCTAGTATAATGGATGAAGATCTTAGCAGATAACTACTTTTTTTAATTGGCAGTAACAATTCATTTTCAATTACATTATTTTAAGGTAAACAATATTTCTGAATTTACTCTAATTGCAGAGGAGATACTTCAAAATGAAAAGTAAATATTTCGTATTCATTTTTTTGGTTTTGACAGTACAATTAATATCCCAATCAAACTATGACCTAAAAGTATTTCATCCATTTTCGGGTAAATTTGCATTAACAATTGAAGGAGGGATAACATATAGTCGAACTGATTTTAAAAACGACGGTATTGATTATGTTACTCGTGCATCATTTGATTATTACTTACCGACACTATCTAGTGGCACACTTGGTTTTAAAGTATTTGGTGGAACTGGATACATAACGGGTGATGGTTATGCAAGTTCAAAGCCTGAATTAATCAACATTGAAAACTTTCGAACCCTAATATATTCATTTGGTGGTGGTGCTACTTACACGTATGCAATTTCAGAATCATTTCTTCCTTATATATTCGGCGGAGTATCTTACCTTTATTTTGAACCCAAAAATAAAGATGGAATTAAATTAGATCCGCTAGGTAATCCATATAGTCCAAACGAGATAATGCTAATAGGTGAAGCAGGTATAAGATTTTTATTTTCTGAAGATTTTGGATTTAATTTAAACGCAGGAATAAATTACGTTAATACCGATAAACTTGATGGTTATGAACTCGGAACAGACAATGATATTTACTTTCATGCATTAGCCGGATTTTCATATTATTTCGGCGGTGTTAAGGATACAGATGGTGATGGTATTCGTGATCAATTTGATCAATGCCCTGATACGCCGCCATTGGTAACAGTTGATGATTTTGGCTGTCCTATTGATGCAGATAATGATAATGTTCCGGATTATGCTGATGATTGTCCCAACACTCCTGTAAATATTCCTGTTGATGTTAACGGCTGTCCAGTAGATGCAGATAAAGATGGAATTCCAGATTATCTGGATTTATGCAGAGATACTCCAAAAGGCGTTCAAGTTGATGACCGTGGATGTCCTGAAGACAGTGATAATGATGGAATACCTGATTTTAAAGATTTATGCCCGAATACTCCGGTTGGAACAGAAGTTAATAAGTGGGGCTGCCCGATCGATGAAAAAGTTTATGAACCAATTCAAAAGACTGAATTTATTTTAAGCGGTGGGGTTAATTTTGAATTAGGAAAAGCCGTACTTCTAAATGTTGCTTACCCTGAACTTGAAAAAGTCTTGATGGTAATGAGAGACTATCCCGATACAAAATGGAAGATTGAAGGGCACACAGATAATACGGGGAATTATAACAAGAATATTGAACTATCAAAACAAAGGGCACAATCTGTATATAATTATTTTATAAGTAATGGAATTGACAGATCAAGATTGTTTATTAATGGTTACGGTCCGGATTTTCCGGTGGCTGATAATTCAAACGAAACCGGAAGAGCATTAAATAGAAGAGTTGCAATCATATTAATATCGGATGAAAATGTACAAAATATTAGCGAGCCAATTCCGCCTGTAAAAACTGATAAGGAGGTGGAAAAAAAACCTGACTTCATACAAACAAGGAAATATAATCCTGCTGCTGAAAGAAATGTTGGTAATATGGTTTTTACCGATGGATACGTGTATTGTTTCCAGGTTTCATCATTTAGAACAAGAGAAAAGGCTAATGAAGAAATTCAGAATTTAAAATCCAGTGGCCTTGATGCATTTGTGGTAATAGCCGAACTACCAGAACTTGATGGCACATGGTACAGAGTTAGAGTTGGATATTTTAACTCACTTGAAGAAGCTATGAATAAAAGAAGTATGATTATAAAGGAATAGTTTTTTAATATGTGTAGGTACAAATCAATTTTATTTAACTTTTGTTATCCTATGAATAAAATATTTAGAGCCCCAGAAGTTCTTTAATCTCAAAAATATTATTTAAAACATTATTAGCATTAACCATCAACTTTTCTTTAACCTGGTGACCATTCGCTATTAAGATACAATTTACTCCCATTGCTTCAGCAACTTCTGCATCGTGCAAAGTATCGCCGATAAATAAAATTTCATTTCCGGGTAAATTCAATTGTTTAATCAATATTAACCCAAGATGAGTTTTACTGCCTGCATAAATATTATCCAACCCAATTACATTTTCAAAATATTGTGTAAGGTTATAATGGTTAAGAATGCTCACCAGATTATCGTGTAAATAAGCTGAAAGGACAGATTGCCCAATCCCTTTTTTGTGAATATCAGATAATATTTCCAGCGAATTTTCTTGTAACGAACAGGAAAGTTTTTTTTCTTCATACTCTTCCATAAAATCTTTACCAAGTACTTCAAAGGAAGTTTTGGAAAAATCTAATCCTGCGGTTTTGTAATAATCTTCAACAGGAAAAGTAAAAATCTCTCTGTACTTATTTAAGGATAGTTCCGGCAAACTATTTTCAACTAGAATTCTATTTATAATTCTTCTGCAAAAATCCACATCGTCCAGAAGTGTACCGTTCCAATCCCATATAATATGTTTGTAATTATTGATCAATTTTTTCTTTTAATCTTTTTGATAATTCATAAATCAGTTCTGCAGTAATACCCCAAATAATTTCTTCGGCGTTCTGGTAAACCAAAACCCGGTGTTTACCGTGTCTCCACGGCAAAGCATACTGATCAGGCAAACCCAAATCCTTTACGGGTAGTAATTCTTCTTTGTCGCCATTTTCTTTAATTATAGATGGGTGTAGTTCAAGTCGAGTTAAATACTCAGAAGGATTATTCATTATAAAAAAATCAATTGGAACAAGAAAAACTTTTTCAACTTCTTTTTTGTCAATAACTAATTCATCCATCGAATTAATATTTAGAATTCCAATATATGCTTCAACTACTACTCCCATTGGTGCAACGAGAGTTCCAAGCTTTCCAAGAACTGAAATTTGCTGTTTAGTGATCCCGAGTTCTTCACAGGTTTCTCTAATTGCGGTCGATAAAAAATCTCTGTCTTTGTCCTCATCAAAATGCCCGCCTGGAAAGCTAACCTCTCCCGGTTGTCTAACTGTTTGAGAACGCTTCTGGAAAAGGACATTTTCTCTCCCATCAATTGAGACTATTGGTATTAATACAGCCGAGTTAAGATAATTTTCTCTTCCGATTATGGCGGATTCTTTATAAAAGAGATTTGATATAATTTTAATGTAATTCAATTTTGAAATTGCAGACAAAGTGTGGAAAAGTATTAACAAAAATAAAAAAGGCTGAAATCGTTTGATTATCAGCCTTTTTGCGTGGGCCCAGATGGACTTGAACCACCGACCCTCTGATTATGAGTCAGATGCTCTAACCAACTGAGCTATGAGCCCAAACTTTAAGCGCTCAAAAATAGCATTTAATCTTTCCTAAATCAAGAAGTCAAATTGGTATTAAACATTCAACATTTTTTTAAGTTTTTGAATTGTGATTGGCGCAGATCCTTCAAAATGATTATTTACATTGATGAACAAATCGAGTTTACGATTCAATAAGTCGGCAAATAACTCAGAAAGTTTTTCAAGCTCTTTAGTTCTGTCAATATAAATCTGATTCCACTTTTCGTTGCTTAACTTTTCGATTCCTGTTCTATCAGGTCCGTGCAATCTAAAAACAACTGTTCCGTTAAAGTTAGCTTTAAACTTGTTACATGTTTCTATAGAGGAAGGCATATAATAACCTTCAAGCAGAACCGGAATTATTTTTAATTGTTCCAACAATTCAAAAAAACTTTTATTAAGATAGTTGGGATTTCTTATTTCAATTCCAATTGGTAATTGTGTACCGGTTAATTTTATAAAAAATTCATAAATCAAATTCTGAAATAAACTTTGGGATGCCATTTTATCTTTATTCAGATATTCAAATTGAAATATCAAACATCCGATTTGGTTGTGCAATGGTTTAATAGATTCAATAAATTGTCTGAATAAATCTGCTGAAAGGAAGTAGGGATTTTTTATAAGGTCTTCTGATTTATTCTTTCGGTAATAGTGTGTTAAAGTTAATGAGTTTGGTACTTTTATTGTAAACAGGAAACCCTCAGGAACAGAATTTTTGTATTCAGTAACGACTTTTCTTTGAGGAAGTGTAGCTTTTGAGGGAGCGAACAGCGACCAAAACCACTGATCTATTTCGACGGTATTAAAATGATTTGAATATTCTTTTAAATAATTAAATTTTTCTATTTCAGGATAAATCAATCCTTTCCACGATTCATATTTCCAACTGCATGTCCCAAATCTTATCGAACTCAATTGGCTAATTAACCTTTACAGAATCTATTAGTTTATCATTCTTATAAAATCTTACAATACCAAGTCTTCCTAGTCGAATCATAACTTTTCCATTCTCCATCTCTTACACCGTTTTTATACTTGCCTTCTTCGGAAACTTTTCCATTATTGTAATACCACACCCATATACTATCAGGTACATCTTGATTATAAAATCCCGAAGTTTGAAGCGAACCGTCTGGATAATAGTATTTCCACAAACCATTATTCTTATTGTTTTTCATTTTTCCCTCCAATTGTTTTTTATCATTTGGAAAGTATATAATAAAATCTCCTTCACGGATACCATTTACCACTTCATATTCTATCTTCATATCTTTCATACGCGATTTATGTCTACCGGAATATGGTTTTGCTGATTTTGTATCCTCATACAAAAGCCCATCACGAAGTACGAGCGCACTGGATAATTGATTTTCTTCTTTTTGCTTACAAGCAAAAATTGTTAATAAAATTGCAAACAATAAAATTAATTCTTTCAAACAAGTCCTTTATTTAAATTTTAATAAAACTATCATTGATTATTAATTAGTTCTGAATATGCTTTGAGTAATTTTGATTTAGTTTCTGCAAGATCTTGTGAAATAACTTTCACATCACCAATTACAGGCATAAAATTAGAATCACCGCTCCATCTTGGTACGATATGAAAGTGAATATGATCTTCAATACCAGCTCCAGCAACTCTTCCAATATTTGCCCCGATATTAAATCCATTAGGATTCAAAGTTTTTTTAATAGCCTTTTCAGCTAATTGTAATTTTTGAAAACATTCCGAAATTTCCTCAGGATTTAGTCCTGAAAATTCACTCGTGTGGCTTTTAGGAACAATCATTAAATGTCCATTATTGTATGGATAAAGATTTAAAACCGTAATTGTTCTTCTTCCATTATCGATAAGCAAATTACTGGTATCATTGGGATTTAACTCCAGCATTTCACAAAAAATACATTCAGATTTAGTCTTATCACTTTTAAATGATTCAATGTATTTAGAACGCCAAGGCGACCATAATTTTTCCATCATAATCCTTAAATTAAAAAGGCGGAAACTTGTTCCGCCTTAAAATTACTTTTCCTCTTCACGGGATTTATTGTATTCATCAATAACTTTTTGTTCAACTTCTTTTGGTACTTCTTCATAATACGAGAATTTGCGCTTATGAACACCACGACCTTGAGTTAAACTTCTTAGCTGCGAAGAATATCTATAAAGCTCTGACAACGGGACATTCGCTTTTATTATCTGGAAATGTCCGTCAGAATCCATTCCTAAAATCTTACCACGCCTGCTGGATATATCGCCCATTACATCACCCATATATTCATCAGGTACAATCACCTCAACTTCATAAATCGGTTCAAGTAAGCAAGGTCTGCATTCTAAGAATCCTTTCTTAAAGCATTGAGTAGCGGCTAGCTTAAAAGACATTTCATCAGAGTCAACATCGTGATATGAACCAAAGTGTAAAGTTGTTTTAACATCAACCACAGGGTTACCAGATAGAACACCTTTAGACATAGTTTCTATTATTCCTTTTTCAACGGCAGGGATAAATCTACCTGGAACTACACCACCAACGATTGCATTCACAAATTCAAAACCGGTTCCACGAGGCAGTGGTTCCATCTTGAAGTGAACATGACCATATTGCCCTCTGCCGCCTGATTGTTTCTTGTGTTTATATTCAACATCATCAACTCTTCCCTTAATGGTTTCTCTGTATGGAATTTTCGGTTCAACAAGATCTACATCAACTTTATATCTTTCTTTTAATCTTTTAGCTGCAAGTGCAAGTTGCAACTCACCTTGTCCGGAAATTATTGTTTGAGAGATCTCAGGATCAAACTTTACAAAGAATGACGGATCTTCTTCATGTAGTGAATGCAAACCTGATGCAATCTTATCTTCATCGCCTTTAGCTTTTGGAATAATTGCACTTCGAATAACAGCTTCAGGAAATTCGATTGGATTAATAATTACAGATAAATTTTTTGATGCCAGAGTATTGTTCGTGTGAGTATCTTTTAACTTTACCACAGCACCAAAGTCTCCTGCGGAAACAAGTGCAACATCTTTTCTGTTTCTACCATTTAAAACTGATAATTGACTTAACCTTTCTGTTTTACTATTGGATTCATTTAACAAATCCAATCCAGCCTTTACACTTCCGGAATAAACCTTAAATAGTGAAAGCTCACCAACATGCTGCTCAGCCAGAGTTTTAAAGATGAACAAAACCGGTTCTCCATTTGGATCGGGTTTAATTTTAATTTTTTCTTTCTTACCTGCCAATGTTGCTTCTTCACCACCTCTATCAAAAGGTGAAGGGAAATAAGAAGATACAAAATCTAAAAAGTTATTTATTCCAATAGCTTTAACAGCTGAAACTGCAAATACAGGTGTTAAACTTCTGACAAGAATAGCCTCTTTAAGTCCTTTTTCAATTTCAGTATCAGATAATGAACCATTCTCAAAATACTTATTCATTAAATCTTCATTTGTTTCAGCTATCTTTTCAATAAGCTGAGTTCGAAATCCTTCAGCCCTGGATTTCAGTTCGGTTGGTATTTCTCCTTCGGAAACTTTTTTTGAACCAGCATCTGAGTAAGTGAAGGATTTCATTCGTAAAACATCGATAACTGTTTTAAAATTTATTCCTTCAGCTGCGGGAAAAGTAATGACGATAGCCCCATTTGTTAATCTTTGCTTGGATTTTTCAACTGTTTCGTGAAAGGTAGAATGTTCATTATCAACTTTATTTATAATAATCGCGGATGGTAATTTAAATTCATCAACAAATTTTCCGCTAACTTCAGAACCAACTTCAACTCCTTCAGCAGATTTTAAAACCATAACTGCAGTATCGCAAACTTTCATTGCAGATTTAACATCGCCAACAAAATCCGAATACCCGGGGGTGTCTAAAATATTAATTTTTTTACTATTCCACTCTAAGTGAATTAGAGAAGTAGAAATGGAAATCTGTTTTTCAATTTCGTTTGAAGAATAATCTGACACAGTATTGCCTTCAAGAACATTACCAATTCTATTTATTTCTCCTGCGGTATATAAAATAATTTCGGATAGAGAAGTTTTACCGCTTCCACCGTGTCCAATTAATGCAATATTTCGTATTGATTCAGGTCCGTACTCTTTCAAGGGAATTCCTCCTAACAAATTAAAGGTGAGAATAAAAACGATTACTTATTTTTGAAGTTTCTCCAAAATGATTCAAATCCTATACCGATAGCGTGCAGGTTTTTTACAAACGGCATAACTGCATCTTCAACGCCGCTTCGGATTTTATTTTCAATGCTTAAAATTTTATCAGCACGCTCTCTAAAATCACTAATAATAGATCTCGAAATTTTTAATTGGTCTTTCGCGTCGGAAGTAATTTTATTCAGATTATCAGAAAGTTCAAGAGTTGATTGTATAAGCGGCTTAAGATTGGCAGAAAGTTCATGAATATCATTATTAACAGATTGCACTGATTTTACAATTTTATTCAAATAGAAAATCAGTGCAATACAAAGTGCAGAGGCTGAAACAATTAGTACTATCGTAAGTATTTGTACTATATCCATAATAAAACTTTATGAATTCTTAGCTTCCTTATAAGCATCTAATCCAGCTTTTACTGAAGATTTAATTCTTTCGGCTTCTGTTTCAATCTTTTCTTTGCCTGCCTGAAAAGCTTCGGTTGTTTTTACTTTTGCATCTTTAAAAACTTTTTCAGCATCCTTCATAATGTCATCGGACTTTGATCTTGCATCGTGAATTAATTTTTCAGATTTTTTCTTACCTTCATTAATCAATTCTCGTGCTTTGTCTTTAGCTTCCGCAAGATATTTCTCAGCTTCGTCAAGATATTCTTCAGATTTCATTTTGATATCGGCTCTTAATTCTTTACCACTTTTGGGAGCCGTAAGTAGAGCAACTATCGCTCCGACAGCACCGCCAGCCAAAAATCCTATTAAGAAACCCTTAGCCAGATTATTATCACGTGCCATTTCAAACTCCTTTCATTAATAAATTACCTGTCAAAATATATCAATTGGGCATTCTAAAATCAAGGAAAATTAGAAATTACATTCAAGTAAAGAAGGATTTCGATGATTATATTTCAACAAAATCCTTCCAAAATTCAATTACATATTTTCGATGAGAGCAGAAGCAAATTCTGAAGTTTTAACTTCTTTTGCACCTTTCATCAATCGTGCAAAGTCATATGTGACAACCTTAGATTTTATTGTCTTTTTTAATTGATGATTCAACAAACTTTGCTGCCTTTTTCCATCCAAGATAATTCAAGCATCATAACGCCAGATAAAATAACCGAGCCAGGGTTTACCTTATCCAATCCTGCATATTTTGGAGCTGTTCCGTGAGTTGCTTCAAAAATAGCAACATCATTGCTCATATTTGCTCCGGGTGCAATTCCTAATCCTCCAACTTGTGCCGCAGCTGCATCAGATAAATAATCACCATTCAAATTTGGTGTTGCAAGTACACTGTATTCAGATGGTCTTAGAAGCAATTGCTGGAAGATACTATCAGCTATTCTATCTTTGATCAATATTTTTCCGGTGGGCATTTTACCAGCATAATTACTCCACAATTCATCTTCAGTAATAATTTTGTCTCTAAACTCACTAATTGCTATCTGATAACCCCACTCTTTAAACGCACCTTCAGTAAACTTCATAATATTACCTTTGTGCACTATTGTAACGCTATCACGTTTGTTATCAACTGCATACTGAATAGCTTTTTTAACTAATCTTTTTGTACCAATTTCACTTATTGGTTTAATTCCAATTCCGGAATTTATTCTAATGTTTTTACCGGATAATTTTTGAATAGACTTTCTAATCGATTCTGCTTCCTTGGTACCGGATTTCAAATTCAATTCCTGCATAAACATCTTCGGTGTTTTCTCTAAATATAACTATATCTAAATCCTGTGGACGTTTCATTGGACTTGGAACACCTCGGAAATACTTTACCGGCCTCACACAAGCATAAAGATCAAGAAGTTGGCGTAAAGCAACATTCAAACTTCTTATTCCACCACCGATAGGTGTTGTTAGGGGACCTTTAATGGCAATTATATATTCTCTAACTGCTTCAACTGTTTCATCAGGCAGCCAGGTATTTTTACCATAAAGTTTTACAGATTTTTCACCTGCAAAGATTTCCATCCAGGCAATTTTCTTTTTACCGGAATATGCTTTTTCAACTGCAGCATCCAAAACTCGCTTAGAAGCATTCCAGATATCAGGTCCGGTACCATCGCCTTCAATAAAAGCAATAATTGGATTATCCGGGATTTGAAGTTTTCCGTCTTTAACGGTAATCTTTTCACCGGTTTCAGGAACAACAATTTTTTTAAATTTTTTCATTATTTCTCCTTTAATACATTATTTGAATCTATAATAATATTTCCGAATCTCTTTTGATAAAATACTAGGCTTACTGCACCAACTAATAACGCAAACCATAAAGTTACTGCACGTACAATAAAGGTGGAAGCGATGGCATCATTTTCCAAGAGACCTTTTTGAATTAACATTAATGTTAGAGAACCCTCAGTAACTCCTAATCCACCAGGAAGCATTGAAACAGCGCCGATAATTGTTGCAAAACTGTAACCAAAGAAAGCCCAAAGTACTTCTATTTGGGTTTCAAAATTAGTTAGAATGAGATAATAACCAAAACATTCAAAGCCCCAGGAAACTATGCTTAGCAAAGTCATAGAAATCAATGGTTTAAATGAGAGTAACTTTGAAGATGATTCATAAGCAATAGAAATTTTATTGATATGCCTTGCAATAAAATCAATTTTCGAAAGAACGGAGATGATAGTTTCAAAAGTTTTTCTGCTAGAGATAATAACTAATCCAACAAGAAGAATTGTTCCGATTATAATAGTGATGCTTTTTCCATAGCTATAATAGTAAGCCCCAATTAAAGCAAGAAATGTTAAAGAAAGAAAATCAGTAATCCGTTCGGCCAATATAATTGGTGCCGTCTTGCTAATCGGTGTGTTGCTAACTTGTTTAACCAGGTATGATTTTAATAGTTCCCCCATTTTTCCCGGAGTTACGCTCATAACTAAACCAGACATAAAAATTGAAAATGAATCTATTCTAATAAGTCTGACATCAATAACTCTTAAATAATATTCCCATTTTAAAAATCTGCTTAAATAATTTCCTATTGAGAGCAGAAGTAAGATTGGTAATAAAATCCAGTTAAAGTTTTTAAAAGAATTAAATACTTTTTCGTAATCAACATATATAGTGAGCCCAATATAAATAATTGCAGCAAAAGCAATTGAAATAAAAATCCGACTTCGAATTTTTTTTAGCACTATAAAATCCTTAGAAGTGCGTGATAAAGTTTTGCAAGCGGTAACCCTACTACATTATAGTAACAACCATCAATTTTTTTTATAAAAACTGCACCAAAGTCATCCTGTATTCCATAGGCACCGGCTTTATCCATTGGGCTTCCCCCTTCAATATATTCTAAGATTTCTAAATCAGTCAGTTTGCGAAATGTTACCTTTGTCTTTTCATACTCTGAGATGGTTTTTTTATTGATTGAATTGAAGATTGAATAACCTGTATATACAATATGAGTTTTGTCACTTAGCATCTTTAAAATTCTAAACGCATCTTTTTTGTTGACTGGCTTTCCAAGGACTTTTTTATTAAGAACAACTATTGTATCAGCAGTAATAATTATTCCATTTTTAATTTTTTCTCTGGCAAGATTAAGTTTCTCTCTGGATAAGCGTAGAACAGTTCCGGATGGCTTTTCATATGGGCGAATGATTTCATCCATTTCTACACTAAAAGATTTAAATTTTAGGCCTAGTTGTTTTAACAACTTTCTGCGTCTTGGAGATTTTGAAGCAAGAAAAATTGGTATTGAAGAATTAATCATAAATACTTTTTATAATTGTGCCTGGGAAATAATGATTTAAAATTTCTTGATAGTCAAAGCCTAGTTTTGATTGCCCAATTGCTCCCCATTGACAAAGTCCAACACCATGCCCGCTTCCCTTTCCACTAATAATCATATTCTTATTCTGATCAACCTTAATATCAAAATCGTTACTTCTAAGAATTGATTTACCATCACTGCTTTTAATTAGACTCCGCATTCTATTACCAATAAGCATAACAGATAATTCTTCACCGTTACTTTTACGTAAAGTTATTTCAAACTCATTCACTCTTCCGGATTCAAACCTTGATCTGACTTTTGCATTTGAAAGTTCGTAATCTTTATTTTCAATTAATTTAGCAGTAAATAGGCGATCAATAAAAATTTCCTCGTTGTAATTTTCAATCCATTCATATCTGGGTGATATTTTACAATATGGTTCATTCCCATCTTTAATGCTCTTCAAGTAAGGAATATCTTCCTGGGTAAAGACATTTTTTGCGTCTTCAGTATAACCGCCACAAGTTGAATGATAAAACATCACAGCTGGTTCATGATCATAAAATAGCAATTGCCCTTTTGTCTCATCTACTATTTTATTTGTTATGTCTGTTTCACCATCAACACCGCCATAAACCTGATCTCGTGTATCAGGATAAATATCAAAAAAATCTTTGTCCTCTTTAATTTTGTTATAAGCATAAGTTCTTGCACAAATTGAAAATGCTTTTAGTGCTGCATAATTTTCATTTCCGTTACCCAGCGGCATCTCTTTGGTCATCACTCCTTTTACATAATCCTCAAGACTAATTTGGTTTACGGATTTGATTTGATAATTATTGATGAAGATTTTTATTGTACCTCGATATTTTTTACCATTTATTTCAACAGAGTTTCCTTCGGCTGTTGGATTTAGAAAAAAGTAATCAGATTTAAATTCTTTATCAGATATTTTAAGTAACAATGATTTTGATTGGGTTACAAATTTTAGAGTATTACCCGATTTAATTTCCGCAATCATTTCTGATTTGTCTGTTAAATAAAGTTCAGAATCAACTTTTATTGTCAACTCATCCGATGCCTCTGTAAGTAGTACTCTTATTGATTTGGAATAATCAAAGTCCGAATTTTTTTCAATTGAAAATCGTTTTGTTGAAGAACAGGCAAAAATAATAAGTGAAAGAGATATTAGAAAAAATTTTGAATTGAAAGATGTTGGAAAGAGAAAACTTTTGTTAGGTTTGATAAGAAAAGTTAACTTCACTACAAATTATCTGAACATCGCCTTGATACTGCCCCAGGTTCTTTTAACACCTGAGATACTATGGGAAACTGTGGTTTCATGTGAGTAAGTAACCTGACCGTTATTATCAACAATTTTAAGGCGGTAAACAAAAATTATATCATTTGTTTTGTAAGCATTCAGGTCAATAAATGAATAATATGAATTGCTGCCTTTGGGATTTATGATAGCTATCTCTGTGAATGAACTTTGTGGGGTCTTTCTTTCGATAACAAACTTTTGGAGATTTGATTCTTCGCCCGTTTGCCACTCAAGTCGCACATCTTCGGATTCACTTCTTCCATGAAAATATTCGATATAGGCGCCGGCATAAACCGTCGCTATAATTAGAAAAGTAACAATTATTGTTGATAATTTCATTTTCACAGTGCTAATATATCCGCAATAATATGGATTGTCAAGCATTTTTATAAAGTTTTTTCGCAACACAAACAAATCCACCCCATAATTCATTCAAGCTGTTTTTTTTATTAAATTTTATTTAGAATAAAATATGATTAACTGGAAGAAAAATCTTTATATAATGTGGGTATGCCAATTTCTTGCAATGGTTGGCATGAGTTCTATAGTACCTTTTCTACCACTTTTTGTAAGAGATTTGGGAGTAACTTCGATTGAAGAAACTTCTAAGTGGAGCGGATTAGTTTTTGCCGGACCATTTTTTGTCTCACTCTTTCTTTCATCTGTTTGGGGAAACCTAGGCGATAAATATGGTAGAAAAATAATGACCATTCGTGCTACTTTCGGATTAGCAATTGCCCAAATATTGATCGGCTTTTCTCAGGATATTAGTCAACTTTTTATTGGAAGGATGCTTCAGGGCGGATTGAGTGGCTTTTTACCAGCAGCTATGGCACTAATCGCGTCAAACACTCCGGAAAATAGAACAGGATATGCACTCGGCATATTACAATCCTCAACTGCCGCGGGAACAGTATTGGGACCATTACTCGGGGGTGTAATTGCAGATTTTTTTTCATTCCGTGCAGTTTTTTTTGTTGTTGCAGGTTTATTATTTCTTGTTGGCTTTGCAATTATCTTTTTTGTTAAAGAAGATAAACGGGATCAGTCCAAAGAGAATACCGGGCTGATAGATAATTGGAAATATGTTTTGTCAAATAAAAAATTCTTGATCCCCTCATCCCTGATAATGCTGACTGCTCTTGGAATCTCATTTGTCCGTCCAATTTTTGTTCTATATGTAGAAACTTTAAATATTAATAAAAATTATCTTCCAACAATTACCGGAGCACTTTACAGTATTGTTGGAGTATTTTCAATTGTATCAGCATACTGGTGGGGAAAACAAGTTGAGAAAATCGGATTACAAAAATGTATAACCATTGCATCATTAATGACGGGTTCAATGTACATACTGCACTTTACCATTTCTAATCCATACTATTTAATTCCCGTTAGAACAGTATTGGGATTTGGATACGGTGCACTAATGCCTTTATTATTTACCAGTATAAGTCAAAACATCACTAAAGATAGACGTGGTGGAGTAATGGGAATTGGTTCAAGTTTTCAGATATTGGGAAATCTTATTGGTCCGCTTTTAGGTGGATTTGCAGGTGCAACTATTGGCTTTTCATTTTCGTTTTTATTTACGGGATCAATCTTTTTAATTATTGCTTTTATAGGATATTTAAGTCTAAAAGATTAATTAAGTTTCATAGGGATTTCAATGTGCCAATCAGGTGAGTTATATTTATAAAATATTGAAGAAGAATAAATTATTACATAAATCGGAAGTGCTAACCAGGCACCCATTAAACCCATGTCTAACACAACACCAAATAAGTAAGCGAGAGGGACAAAAATAAACAGATTAGTAACTACTTCTGATTTCATTACAAATACAGTTCTTCCTCCGGCTTGCAGCGCATTAGCAAGCACGACTCCCGTTGCATAAAATATTTGAGCAAATCCGGCAATTCGTAAAGCAGGTGAAGCGAAATTAATAATGCCCCAATCATTCGTAACAATTAGTAAAACATATTGTGGGATCGAGATAAAAATTATACCAAGCAGAATTGTGTAAATAGTTGCAACTTTTGCTGTTTCAAAACCATATATTTTTGCAAGATTAAATTTTCCTGCGCCTAAATTATTTCCAACTAAAGTTTGTACTGCAATTCCAAACCCGAACAATGGAAGAAATGAAATAAAGAGTGTTGATGTTATAGCTTGAGTTGCCGCTTGTTCTTCAGTGCCTATAATTCCCGTTATTGCAACAAAACTTAAAAATCCAATAAGTACAAATACATTCTGGAAAGAAACTGGTATCGAGATTTTATAGATACCTTTAATTATTTCTTTATCAATCTTAAAGTGTTTAAAATTCTGGAATTTTTTTCTGTATGATGGCAGCAGCATAATTATTAAATAAAAAACTACATCGCTGAATGTTGCAATTGTGGCACCTAATCCAGAGCCCGCTAATCCCATTTCTGGTAATCCGAAAGTACCGTAAATAAAGATATAACTAAAAATTATATTAAATAAATTGGTGAGGGTGCCCGAAATCATAAAGATTTTTGTTTTGCTGATACCAAAGAAAAAACCACGATACGAAACAGAAATAAGAAAGAATGGGATTCCTAAAAATCTGTAGAAAAGATATTCTGAAGCATAATATCCCACAGTATCATCTGATGCGAAAAAATCAGCAATTGGTCTGCTTAGAAATACTCCTATTAGGGCAACAACAACTCCAATCAGAAGTGAAATTATTAAAGAATTATTTAAAGTATTGCCACACTCAATAAAATTACCCTGTCCGAATCTTCTTGCCACAATAACGTGTGTGCCTGTCGCCAGACTCGAGAAAAAACTTACTAACGCCCATGTTGCAAGAACACCAATTCCCATTGCAGCAAGAGCATAAGTAGCACCTTCCAATCTGCCCACCATCGCAGTATCGACAAGAGAGACTACCATTTGAGTGGATAAACCGGCAATCGCAGGTAAACCTACCTTAAGTATTTTTTTATAATAGCTGTTAACGGGTAATAAATTCATCGATGGCAAAATACTGATTCTTATCAAAGATTAAAATTTGATTGTCTGGATTAAGAAATAATTTTGTTCAGCTTATATGAGATTTAAAATCAAAAACCCGCAATGAAGCGGGTTTATAAGTGGAGCTAAGCGGGATCTTCCGAAGGAATCCCTTTGGGAGAACCGCTGACCTTCCCGATTATCATCGGGACGCTATCGGCTTTGAATAATATTTTCTATGTATGATTTATTTTTATATGACTTTAATAGTTTTTCTCTTTTCATTGCTTCTGCTCTACTATTATACACTTCTTTATAAACTAATTTCCAAGGGATTCCACCTTTAGTAGATTTCGAATATCCTGAGTTATGGTAGAACAATCTTTTCTCAAGATCGTTAGTTTGACCAATGTAGTATTTATTCGATTTGATACTTTGAAGAATATAAACGAAGTACTTTTCCAAAATGAATTCAGAGAGAGTTGTTTGTGGAGCTAAGCGGGATCGAACCGCTGACCTCTTGAATGCCATTCAAGCGCTCTCCCAACTGAGCTATAGCCCCAAATATTTAATATAAATTATAATGAACCGTTGACCTTCCCGATGGAATCGGGACGCTCTCCCAAGCTGAGCTATAGCCCCAAAAACCTATTGTAAAAATAATTATGTTTGATACGAGAATCAATTAAAATTATTTACGCGACTGGTTATTTAATAATGACTTTTATTGTTCTTGTTCTAATTATAATTTTATACTAAAATAATAATGGTTATGCAAAAATTTGTTTCAATATTTTTTATCCTATTAACTATAATTTCCTGCGATGACACATTGACAGTTCAGGATGTTGATAATAAAATAATTCCTGATAAAAATGTAAGTTTTTCTCAGCACATCTATCCTGTTTTCCAGGTTAAGTGTATTTCCTGTCATAATGCAACAAATCCTGATGGTGGGCTGGATTTAACCACTTATTCGGCTGCTACTTCAGATCTTACAGTAATTTTCCCCGGCAATCCTGATAATAGTAGAATAATTTGGGCCATTGAGGGAAACAGACCACCAATTCAGCCAATGCCGCCTATTGGATATAGCAGGCCTTTTAATGCAAATCAACGACAAGGGATAAGAACCTGGATTACTGAAGGTGCTTTAGATAATTAAAAGTTTAATTAACTAAATCCATTTCATTTCTTTATACCAATCGCACGTACGTTTTATTCCATCTTCGATAGAAATTTTTTGTTTGTATCCAAAATCTTTCATCGCTTTAGAAGTGTCGCAAGTCCAGTATTGTTGAGTAATGTCTTTAGCCTTTTCTATGTTTAAAGTCGCTGGTTGCTTGCTAAAAACTGCAATCAATTGGGCAATAGATGCAATTGTGTAAACTAAAGAATGGGGTACTTTGATGATAATAGGTTTCTTGTTAAGAATTTTTGCAGTTATCGAATTTATTTCCTGCCAGGTATAAAACTTTTCTGAACTGATGAAATAGATTTCACCTATTGATTTTTCGCTTAACGCTGCTAAATAAAATCCTTCAACCAAATCAGCAACATGAATAAGACTTAATTCTTTTTTATTTAATCCGATTGTAGTTGTAAGTCCTCGATTAAACGCTTGAAAGTAAATGAATATCTCAGTATCGCGTTCACCGTAAACTGCAGGTGCTCTGCAGATGGTAATTGGCAATTTGTCCTTATATGATAAAACTAATTTTTCTTCTTCAAGCTTACTTCTTCCATAAGTTGTAATCGGATTACATTCAGTTAATTCGTTTACAATTTTACCACGAATTGACGGACCGACAACAGTTTGGCTGCTAACCACTAAAAATCTCTTTATTGCTGATTTATTTTCGAGTGCAACTTCAAGAAGATTTCTTGTTGTGTCAACATTTCCTTTAAAGTAACCCTCTTTTGTTTTTGATTTTACCACTCCGGCAACGTGAAAAATATAGTTAGCATCCTTAAATGCTTTTCTTAATCCATCTTTATCAAAAAGACCGCTATCAAAAATTTCTAAATTTTTTCCATCCAGCCATTTAAGATTACTGGATTTTCTAACAATACATCTTACCGTAAATCCCTTCTCTAATAGATTATCAACAAGATGACTTCCAACAAAACCATTTGCGCCTGTAACTACTGCTATTTCTTGAGTTTGCATAATTGTGTTTATTTGTTTTTAAGGCTAATTAGCTATAAATTTTGCGCGCAATTTAATAAAAAGTCGAATCAGTTTTGTTAACACACATCAGTTCAGGAGGAATTTTTGGATATTTTTAATAAGTGCTACGAATTTACACGTGCAGACGAAGTTAAAGCTATGGGGGTCTATCCTTATTTCAGACCAATTGAAGAAAATGAGGGACCAGTTGTTCAGATTGAGGGGAAAAGAGTTATTATGGCAGGATCCAACAATTATCTTGGATTAACCGGTCATCCAAGAGTTAAAGAAGCTGCGATCAAAGCAGTTGAAAAATATGGAACAGGCTGCTCTGGCTCAAGATATTTAACCGGTACATTAGATTTACACATCGAATTAGAAAAAAGATTAGCCAAATTTTTTAATGCTGAAGCTGTTCTTCTTTTCAGTACAGGTTATCAAACGGCACAAGGTGTTATACCAACTCTTGTGCAAAGAAATGATTTTGTTATTTCCGATAAAGATAATCATGCTTGCATTGTTGCTGGCACTTTAATGACTAAAGGAGCTATGGGCGGATTAGCAAGATATAAACACAATGACATGGATGATCTTGAAAGAACCATCTCAAAACTTCCACCAGAATCCGGTAAATTAATTGTATCCGATGGAGTGTTCAGTACAGGCGGAGAAATTGTTAATCTTCCACGCTTAATTGAAATAGCAAGAACTTTTGGCGCAAGAATTATGATTGATGATGCACATTCGGTTGGAGTTATCGGTAAAGGTGGAAGAGGTACCGCAAGTGAGTTTAACCTTGAGAAAGAGGTTGATCTTACTATGGGTACATTTAGTAAAACATTTGCATCTTTGGGTGGATTTGTTTCCGGATCAGAAAGAGTAATTAATTTTCTTAAACATTTTTCACCAGCTTTAATTTTCAGTGCATCACCTACTCCTGCCTCTGTTGCGTCGGCTTTAGCAGCACTTGATATTTTAGAAGCTGAACCAGAACGCGTTATTAAGCTTGTTGACAATGCAAACTATATGCGAAAGAATCTCATTGCAAAAGGTTTTAATGTAATCGCTGGAAGAACCGCAATTGTTCCTGTCATCGTTGGAGACGATTCCTTAGCTTTCCAGATGTGGAAATTACTTTATGATAATGGAGTTTTTGTTAATGTATTTATCTCACCAGGAGTTCCTGAAGGAAGACAAATGATGCGAACAAGTTACATGGCAACACATGAAAAAGAACATCTTGATGAAATCCTTTTTGTTTTTGAAAAGGCTGGAAAACAAATAGGACTTATTTAATATTTAAGTATTTTTTATAAAAGCATACTCAGACGAGTATGCTTTTTTTATATTGGATTAACAATGCAAGAAATAAAAATTAAAAAAGTAGAATCAAAATCTGATCTGAATACTTTTATTAAATGCCAATGGAATTTTTATAAGAATGATCCACATTGGGTACCACCGCTTATTATGGAAAGGAAAACTATATTAAGCAAAGAAAAAAATCCTTTCTTTAAAAATGCTGAAGCAGATTATTTTATTGCAGAAAGAAATGGTGAAATTGTTGGAAGAATAGCAGCTATAAAAAATGATGTGCACTTAAAGTACCATAATGACAATTCGGGGTTCTTTGGTTTTTTTGAATGCGTAAACGATCAGCAAGTTGCAGATGCTCTTTTTGATCAAGCAGGAAAATGGATTAAAGAAAAAGGGTTAACCAGAATGTTAGGTCCCGCTAATCCATCCAGTAATGATGAATATGGAATGCTTCTTTCAGGTTTTGAAGATTCGCCAAGATTACTTATGACTTACAATCCACAATATTATATAGATCTTTGTGCAAATTATGGGATGACAAAAGCAAAAGATCTTAATGCTTACAAACTTGAAAATCATAAAGTGATGGCTTCTGAGAAGTTGAAACGAGTTCAGCAACTGGCCCGCGATCGTTATAAACTTATAATATCCCATCTTGATATGAAAAATTTTGCTAAGGAATTAGAGAAAGTTAAATATGTTTATAACAAAGCCTGGGCTCCTAATTGGGGATTTATTCCAATGAGTGATGCACAGATTGATGCTATGGCTAAAGAATTAAAACAACTTGTAGAACCTTCACTTGTTTTGTTTGGCGAGATTGATAATCAATTAATCGGTTTTGCCCTTGTTATGCTTGATTACAATTATATCTTTAAACAAATGAACGGCAGATTGCTTCCATTTAACTTTCTAAAATTGTTTACTAAAAAGAAAGAAATTAAATGGGCTAGAATTATTACTCTTGGATTAATTCCTGAGCAACAGAGAAAAGGTTTGGATGCAGTTTTCTATTGGGAAATTGTAAATCGTGCACATGATGTGGGAATTGACTTAGGCGAGGCAAGCTGGATACTTGAAGATAACGATATGATGAATCGAGGGGCAACGGTAATGGGTGCCGAATTATATAAAACTTACAGAATCTGGCAGAAAGAAATCCTATAGAATAATTATAAAATAATTGAGTATTAAATGCGAATCCTCATTAGTGTTTTATTATTAACTAATTTCTTAATTGCTCAATATGATTCCACAATGTATGATCTCATCAAAACTACTTATGAAAGAAGTTTTGAAAAACATATCATTAAACAATATCTCGCTTCAACTACCAATTATAAAATTAGGGCCGGAATATTAAGCATCGCACAAAGTGAAGATACTTCCTTCGTTTCGGAATTATTAAAATTAAATTTGATGAAATATGGAAGTGAAGTTTGTTTTGCACTTGCTCAGATTGGAACCTGCGATCAATCAATAAATTTTTTATGGAAATATTTACATTCTTCTCCCCTACCCGACCAGTATCCAAAAATATTTTTTGCAATAGGTAAGATTGGAACTGATAAAGATCTCAAAAAACTTGTGGAATTTTATAATTCATTTGATGGACCAATTTTCCCTTATGAAGGGATTTCGGAAGCTATTCTTCAATTTCAAATTAGGGGAATAAGAAATGATGATGCAAGGTCAATCTTAGAAACTGAAATAACTCATCAACTTTCTACCAAAAGCAAGAGTAGGACAAGCGTTATTTGTATTGGCAAGATATAGAAACAACAATTTGAGTGATGCGCAAATATCAAAAATTATTTCAAATTCTGATTATGTCAAATACTGGGATGAAGAGTATACAACCATTAAAGTTGTTTTGATGAATGTTAACAAAATATTGACAAGTTACTAAAGATAATCTGAACTTCATTTATAGATTCTAACTCTGCATTAATACAATACATTCACATTGGTTTAACAAAAGTATTGAATTTCCATTGAAGTTGATTCTGAATCAACCTGAAAAAATATTTTAGATTATTATATAAAATTGTTAAATGATGTAAATCCAAATGTTTCATTACAATCAGCCATTTCTATAAGAAATATGAAAGAATTTCTGAATGACTCATTAAAAATATATTATCAAGGGTAAGATTGATTCATTACTAATTGATTCAACAAAATCTTTAGGTTTTAGAGGGGAACTTTTCCTAAGCAGATTTGATATGTTTGGTGGATTTGAGGAACACCAAGCATTATTGGGCAAATACCACATCTCGAGCAAATACTTTATGCAATTTTATGCGAAAAATTTTAAAAATAAACTTGCTCTAAAAAAACTTATTGAACTTTATATGTCGTCTTCAGCTGTTTCCTGGCAGATGCAAGCATTAGAAGAAATAGTTAAAATAAAAGATGAAATTAGAGACAGCATAGATTATGAAAGGATAATTTTATTAGCATTAAATTCTAACAGTAGTGCTCCTCTCATCTCCATTGCGGCCGATGGAGTAGATTCTATTTTCATTTCGAAAAACTCAAAGCAATTAAAAGAAATAATCTATAATCAATTTGATAAGTACAATGACAATCCAGATTTTCTTGAAGCTACAATGTCATTAGTAAATCTATCAGAAAAGATTGACAAAGATTTTTATGAATCGATGATTGAAAAAGTTAAATCATCAAAACTTTATTCCACTAGAAAATTTGTTGCAGCAAAAACTGGTAAAAGGCAGATTGGTTTTAAAGAACTTGATAAGTTTGAAGATATTTGGGGTTACGCATTTAAATATTACCGAGCCATCATTAAAACCACTAAAGGTGATGTAACCATAAAGTTTAACTCTGAAATAGCTCCAATTTCTGTTGCAAATTTCTGTATGCTTGCAGATAAAAAGTTTTATAACGAAATTACTTTTCATCGGGTTGTTCCTGGCTTTGTAATTCAGGCTGGCGATCCAACTGCAACCGGTTGGGGCGGACCAGGTTATGATATTAGTTTCAGAATTTTCCGATACAGATTTTGGAATTGGTTATGTTGGAATGGCGAGTGCAGGAAAAGATACTGAAAGCTCACAGTTCTTCATTATGCAAGGCAGTTATCCTCATCTTGATAGCAGATATACTTTATTTGCAAAAGTAATAGAAGGATTGGATGTTGTTTATAACATCACGGAAGATGACAAGATTATTTCAATTGAACTTGAATAGATTCTATTTAAAATTTTATTTTAACATCTCATCATACTTAGCGGCATGAGGCGGATCAATTTTCTTCAATCGATCAAATATTTTATAATCAGGGTAATCTTTTAACAAATCAATTATCTCACCATTCTTAGTATCAAAAAACTGTTTAATTAAAACGCTGGTATTAATACCAACTTTCGTTTGCATCTCACCTAAAACATTTACAAGTCCGGCTATTTTATCCATTGCTTCTTTTTTTCTTACCTGAAACTCATCAACACCATAATGATAGACAAAAAATGCTTCTCTGAATGCCCGATATTTATCATTTAATAAATCGTTGCACAAACCCCATTTGCTGTAAGAAGCGCTACTTTGTTCCCAGCCTTTATTATATGGATTTCTTACGCTTAGATTTAAGATATCAAATGCTTTTTTAAAATATGGAGTTCCACCAAGATCAGCCCAGGTTTCCCAATCAAATCCAATAATAATGTTAGCATAAAAATCTAAGAAGCTTGTTAACGGATCAAAGGTAGATTGGTTTGCATATAAAGCTTGATTTGGAACGTATCTAAATGACCAATTAGCATCACTTATAGTTAACATTGGTGTTTGCCTTGTTGATTTGAATACCGGTCGCATTGATACGACAACTACTTGAGCTGAGTAATCAGTTTCACTTGATGCGCCAGTAAAAAATATTGTAAGCGAACAATCAATTTTTTGTCCATCCCAGGTTTCGCTTGTAAATTGTGTCGTGTTCATATACGATTCGATCACCGATCCAAAATCTACCAGCAGTTCACGATTATTAACTGCCAAGCCTTCATAATTTACCGTAACTTTACAATTAAGTTCTTGTGAAAACGATAATGTAAATGGAATTAAAACTAATATTAAGATATTACGCATCAAGGTTTCCTGCTAAAATTTTTATTGATTTAATATAGAAATTTAGATATACTCGAACACCCAACTATCAAATATTATGAAACTTTCATATACAATTATAATAATTTGCACAATAACAATAAGTGCATATTCTCAGTACAACCCGGGCGCCAAACAAATTTCACTTTCCAACTCAGATGTTGCTTTATGCAATGATGTATTCAGTTTGTTCAATAATCCTGCAGGATTATCTCAAATGAATTGGAGAGAAGTCGGGATTTATTACTCGCCTGCTCCTTTTGGCTTATCAGAATTAGCAAATGGCTATGTTGCTTACCATGAACCAACATCAGTCGGATCTTTTTCTATTGGTGGAATGAGTTACGGATTTGATCTTTACCGCGAATCAAAATTTATTCTTGGCTATTCGTATAACTTTCAGAATAAGTTCTTTGCTGGAGTTGCAGTCAATTATCAAACTGTCTCTATTAAAAATTATGGAAATGATGGTGCAATATTTTTTAATCTTGGTGGATTAGCATACATCACAAATAATTTTAGATTAGGTTTTGCCATCCACAATATTAACCGCGCAACTTTTGGTGATGAAGATGATCAGATACCAATGATTTTTAATACAGGATTGTCTTATGATGTTATTGATGAATTAACAGTAAACTTTGCATTGGAAAAAGATATTAAATACAAAGCGGCATTTCAATTCGGTATTAACTATGATATTATAGAATACATTTCAATTCGCACAGGTTTTGCAAATGAACCATCAAAGTACAGTGCCGGGATTGGTATTAACTATTCTATGTTCAGTTTAGATTATGCGATGTTTACACATAATTATCTAGGTTTAACCCATCAGGCAGGAGTAATAATAAGTTTTGGGCGCGATGAAAATCGTAACACGACGATAAAAAAATATTTGGGACTGGAATAATGTGAAAATCATCTTCGGTTCACTCTTAATATTTTTCAATCTATTCAATTTCATCTATGCTCAATTAGATAGTTCTTCAATAATAATGGAAGATGCTCTTGATAATATGTTAATTGAACCGGATGAAGAAACTGATAGTGACGAAGTTGTAGATGTATTTGAAGATTTGATTCAAAATCCAATTGATTTAAATACTGCAGATGTTATTGAATTGAGCAAATTACCTAATATGGATGGTCAATCCGCACAAAGAATTATTGAATACAGAAATAAATTCGGGTACTTTTTTTCTCCAACCGAACTATTTGCCATACGCGAATTAGATAAATCATTAATCGAAAGCATTTTACCAATCATCAAAACATCAAAACCAAAAGAAGATGTTGAACAATACAAAGAATTTGTTACCTCGTCAGAATCGTTTTTTAATAGATCAAAATTTTCGTTGCGAAGCAGATTTACAAATGATATTCAAACACGCGATGGATTTGAAAGTGGTAAATATGAAGGATCGAAATTAAAATCTTATAACCGTTTATTTTATAGCTATGATAAAAATTATCAGGCAGGATTTTTAACTGAAAAGGATGCCGGTGAATTGTCTTTTACGGATTTTACTTCTTTTCATCTGCAGGTAAAAGATATTGGATTCCTAAAAAACTTTGTTGCAGGAGATTATGTTTTAGAATTCGGACAGGGACTTGCATTATGGAGTCCATTCGGTTTCTCAAAAGGGGCAGATGCAGTTTTTCCGGTAAAGAAAAAATCACGTTATCTTAGACCTTATACGAGCGCAGCAGAATATAGATTCTTCAGAGGTGCAGCATCAAGAGTTACGTTTGAAGATTTTAGTTTAACAGCTTTTTATTCAAATAATACATTTGATGCAACAGTTGATTCTATTACAGGCAAAATAACTTCAGTCGGACAAACGGGACTTCATCGTTTTGAAAGTGAATTGAATAAGAAAGGTGCAGCAAAATCAAAACTTATTGGAGGAGTTTTAGATTATAAATTTCTCGGTAAGATGAATGTTGGAGTAATTTATTACAACGCCTCTTTTGATAGGAATTTTGCATCTTCATCCATTTATGATTTAAGCGGTGATAATTTTAATTATTTATCCACATATTATGATTTAAACTTTTCCAATATCAATTTCTTTGGTGAAGCAAGTTATGATGGAACTTCTGTGGCTTCAATCAATGGAATCCAGATCTCCACAGGCAATAATTTTATTTTTACTTCATCAGTTAGAAATTATCCTCGTAACTACAATAATCTTTATGGATTTGGGTTCAGTGAGCGATCAGGTAAAATTAGTAATGAAATTGGAATCTATTCAGGAATAAAATGGAAGACACCTTTCGGCATACTAAATCTTTATTATGATATTTTTAAATTTCCATTTCGTACAAGTGAAAACTCGCTCTCCAGCGAAGGTAATGAATTGTTATTCGATTTTGCTTCATCACCAATAGCTAAGTTTGAAATTAGGCTACGTTATAAATATGAAAATAAAGAAATAACTGAATTAATCGATGTTGATGAAGAAATTGTAAGAAGGTTAAAACAAATTATCAGAACCGAATTTGTTTACAACTTCTCAAAATATTTAAGATTAAAAACCAGAATCGAATACAATCATTTCTTCATTAAAGATGCAGGAATAAAAGAAGATGGGTTGTTGTTTTTTCAGGATGTAAGATTTATTCCAAGAAATAATCTAAACCTCTATGGCAGAATAGTTTTCTTTCAAACAGATTCGTTTAACTCCGCGATTTATGAATTTGAAAATGATTTGCTTGGTGTAATGCCCAACTTAGCAATGTATGGCACAGGAATTAGATGGTACGTAATTGTAAAGTATAATCTGCTTCAATTGCTTACAATCTCTGCAAAATATTCTGAAACTTACAAACCAGATGAAAGTTTTCTAAGTTCCGGGGATAATGAGATTATCGGAAATCTTGATAATAGATTTAGTTTACAGATTGATTTAAATTTTTAGTACATTTTTTCTCTGTGGTCTCTGTGTGATTTCATTGGAACTCATTGAAGGATTCTTTAATCCATTTCACGGAGAAACACAAAGAAGTCACTGAGCTACACAGAGAGAATAACACAATTCCAAAATTTCAGGACACCAATTATTCATATCTCAATGCTTCAATCGGATCGAGGTTAGAAGCTTTGTAAGCTGGATAAGTTCCAAAAATAACTCCAACTGCAACACATATAGTTAATCCGATAAACACCCAACCCCATGGAATTGCACTTTGTGCATTGATTAAACCTCCAACTAAATTACCAACTCCAACACCGATAAGAATTCCAATAAATCCACCTAACATACAAAGTATTATTGCTTCAAATAGAAATTGAATTAGAATCCAGATTTTTTTTGCTCCAAGTGCTTTTCTTATTCCTATCTCTCTCGTTCTTTCTGTAACCGAAACTAACATTATATTCATGATTCCTACTCCTGCAGCAATTAAAGCAATAAGAGAGATTGCTAAAGCGATAATTTTAATCGGATCAGTAATTTTATTAATTTCACTAATCATAGACTCGTTACTAAAGATATAAAAATCATTTGGATCACCGGGAGCAACTTTTCTTATTGTTCTCATATGACCAGTAGCTGCTTCAATAATTTCATTATAATCTTCCTTGCTGTAAGACATTACCGTTATATTCACAGATCGACCATATCTTCCATACATAGATTGCCAGGTTGTAATTGGAATTAAAATATAATTATCTCTGCTTTGACCAAATAAAGAAGATTGTTTTTCGATTATACCAACAACTTTCAAAGGCTTGCCATCAACGCGAATGCTTTGACCTATGGGATCAATATTAGGAAATAATTTTTCTACTATAGGATAAAAAACTAAACAAACGTTTGAGGAATAATTAATATCATCTTCACGAAAATCTCTTCCTTCCTCAACATTCCAGTTGTTTGTTTTCATTGCATCAGTAGTAATCCCTGCGATTGAAAGATTCGGATTTGTTTCCCTATTTCCAAACTTAGCAACTTTTCCACCTTGCCATTGTTCAACCCCTATGTATTGGGCCTGAGTAAGCATTTCTTTTAATCGTTTCGCGTCTTCAATTGTCAAATCCTCCCGATTACGATCATTTCTTCGATGGCCACCTCCACCAAATACTGCATCATTCTTTTGTATCTGAAAAGTATTTTTACCCAAGCTGGATAATCCATCGTTGATACTGTTTTGAAGCATAGTAAGAATAGTCATTATTACGATTATAGAAAATATTCCTACAACAACTCCAAGAATTGTAAGTGCAGTTCTTAGCCTATTGCTTTTTAATGACTGAAGCGAGATTGCGAGTATTTGATTAATCTTCATTTATTCATACCTCAATGCATCAACCGGGTCCATTTTTGCTGCTGTATAAGCTGGAGCCAGGCCGGATAATATTCCAGTTATTAATGAGATTATTATTGCGATAATTACAACATCATATTGGATAGCTGTAGGGAAAAATTGATTTAACATTAAACTCAACAGAATGGCTGCTATCAATCCAATTAGTCCACCAAGTAAACAAATAACAGAGGATTCTAAAAGAAACTGTGCCATTATTGTTCTGCGTTTTGCGCCAATCGCTTTTCTTAATCCAATTTCTCTGGTTCTTTCTTTAACCGAAACAAACATAATATTCATAATTCCGATTGCCCCAACAAACAACGATAATCCTGTAATAAATAATCCTGCTATTTGAATTACACCCACAACTGAATCATATTGCTCTTGTAATCCTTCTTGCTGATTGATCGAAAAGTCATTTGGCTGATCATAACTTAATCCCCGAATCTTTCGCATTATTCCTTCGGCTTCTGCTTTAGTCTCCTCAACCATATTTGGATTTGGTGCACGCACATTAATAGTTACAGTTTGAAAATGTCTTGATAAAAAATTCTTAAATATTGTTCCGATAGGAATAAATACCTGATTGTCAGGATTCCACGGCCCAAGAACAACACTACCCTGTTCGGCAAGAACTCCAACAATCTTATAACTAGTTCCACCAATTTTTATTGTTTTATCTAAAGCATCGCCTTTCGGAAAAAGTTTTGAACTTATTTCACTTCCAACAACCGCTACATTTCTGGAAGCATTACTTTCAATCTCAGAATAAAATCTACCCTGATCAAAAGTAAAGTTTGTAGTCTTAACATAGTCGGCATTTGAACCATTCAGAAAAATATTCTCAACTTTTCTATCGTTATATTTGATTGTTTGCACACTATTAGTAACCGGTGCAACCGCAATCGGAAGTCTGGCAGTCTCTTTAAATTTATTAAAATCATCCATATCAATATTTCTGCGGTTACGCATTCTCCACCACTCATCGTTTGAAAACCATGCCCATTTATCAACATATAAAACATCAGAACCAAGAGCACTTATTCCATTTTTAAATGAGTTATCAATTCCTTTTATGGCTGTCGACATTAATACTACTGCGGTAATGCCAATGAAAATTCCAAGCATTGTTAATGCTGCTCTAATTTTATTAGCTCTTATTGCACGCCATGCAATTGCTAACCCTTCATTCAATTCAAAAAATATTGGAGACATATTTAACTCGCTAATTTACTATTCATTAAACCAAGGATGCCTTTACTTTTGGAACAAATCTTCGTTCAACATTTTCATCTTTTTCAACCAAACCATCTTTTAATCTTATTATTCTAAGTGCATGTTCTGCTATATATTCTTCGTGAGTTACAAGAATAATTGTATTACCTTTTTCGTGGATTTCGTGAAATAAGCCCATTATCTCTTCACCGGTTTTTGAATCAAGATTTCCTGTTGGTTCATCAGCAAGAATTATTGCCGGTTTAGACACCAAAGCGCGTGCAATAGCAACTCTTTGTCTTTGTCCTCCGGAAAGTTCATTAGGTTTATGATACATTCTATCCTCTAAACCAACATCAATCAATGCTTGTTTAGCTCTTTCTCTTCTTTCAGTACTACCAATTCCAGCGTAGATCAATGGAAGTTCTACATTATGAACTGCATCAGATCTTGCAAGCAGATTAAATGTTTGGAAAACAAATCCAATTTCTTTATTACGAATTCGAGCAAGTTCATTATCAGTCATTTCACTTACACTAACAGCTTTAAAGTCATAAATACCAGCAGTGGGTGTATCCAGACATCCAAGCATATTCATCAAAGTAGATTTTCCTGATCCAGAGGGACCCATTATTGCAACATATTCATTTTTATCTATCTTTAATGAAACATCGCGCAATGCATGGACTTCTTCAGATCCAACCTGATATACTTTTGCAATGTGTTCTATATTAATTATGTTCATTAGTATTTACCGGATTTATTTTTTAGTTATGTTAGATTTTTTTTCTTCCACCCTAACTTGTAAACCATCATTTAACTCTCGTGAAATTGCTTTATAACTTCCTGATACAACTTCTTCACCGCCATCTAATCCTTTCAGAACAGAAATATAATTATCATCGCTTAGCCCAGTTTCAACTTCAACCATTTTTGCTTTACCATTCTTAATAAGAAACACAACTTCCTTGGGTTTATTTATTTTTTCTTTCTTTACTTCTTTAACCTGTTGAAAATCATCTCCTTCACCTTCGCCGCCTGATGTCATTTGTTCACCATTCATAGGACCGCCTGATCTTGTAGTAACGCTCTGAATCGGAACACTCAAAATATTTCCGATAGTCTCAGTCTCGATATCGGCTGTACAGGACATTCCCGGTCTTAAAGTATTTTTTGGATCTATCAATTTTATCTTCACTTCAAAATTAACAACCTCTTCTTGAGTACCGAGACCACTCGTGTTTGCACTATTGCCAATTTCAGAAACTAAACCTTTAAATTCCTGATCTTTAAAGGCATCTACTTTTATTGTTGCAGTATCACCAATTGAAACCAAAACAACATCATTTTCATCAACTTCAACAACCGCTTCGATATTACTAAGATCAGAAATTGTCATTATATCTGATCCCATACTAAAGCCTGCGCCAAAAACTCTTTCACCAAGTTCGACATTAAGTTTAGTAACTACACCATCCATTGGAGATCGAATTGCGGTTTTGGAAATTTGATCCATAATTTCTTTTAATGAAGCTTCACTCTGTGCAACATTTGCCTCGGCTGCCTGATAAGATGCTTTTGTTGATAAATAATTAGATTTAGCCGTTTCTAATTCAGAATCACTCGATAACCCCTTGCTATAAAGTTCTTTAATCCGATTATAATCAAGTTCAACTTTGGTCAGTTCTGCCTCTCTCATTTTTAGATTTGCTTTAGCTGATTGAAGATTGGCTTCCAATCTTTCGTTTTGAGCAACGTATTGATCGCCTTTAATTTTTATTAGCAGATCACCTTTTTTTACACGATCACCTTCCTGAACTGGCAATTGAATTATTTCACCGGTTACCTCAGGATTAATAACAACTTTAAATTCAGGATTTATCTTTCCTGTTGCCGCAACAGTTTGGGTGATAGTTCTCTTTTCCACTTTTTCAGTTTGTACAGATACTATTTCTTCTTTGTTACCGCCAATAAAGGCAACAACTAAAAGAATAACAATAAGTAAACCAATCCCGCCAAATATGAATAATTTCTTTTTCGATTTTTTCTTTTTTCCGTTAGCCATTTCAGATATTCTCCTATAATTAAAATTTATTCGTATTGAGCATAATCCAAAACACCAAGATTATACTTTAATTCTTCGCTTAACCTGATATAATAAAACTGCGCGTTTATATAATTTGTTTTTGCATTCTGATAGGAAGTATTTGCAATCAATACATCAAGCAATTTACCAGCTCCAAGATTATATTTTTCCTGTTCGATCTTTAAGTTTTCTTCAGCGGCTTTTACATTTTTTTCAGTAACAAGTAATCCTTTTTTAGCGGCATCAAGATCAAGAAAAGATTTTTGCAGATTTTGTTTTATCAATCGTTCACTATCCTTTACTTGTAATTCATAATTCATTACATCAACCTCAGCACTTTGGATTGCATTTTGAGTGGCAAATCCTGAAAAGATTGGAATATTTAAAGTTAAACCAGCCGTATAAGTTTGCGATTCGAATAGATCTCCGGGTATATCTGCGGATGTTCCATACCCAAGATTTCCAGTAAGACTAGGTAAGTGACCTGATTGAGCGATTGTCAGATTATCCTGATAAGAGTCCAATGTCAGTTTTTGAGCAAGATAATCTCTTCGATTTTCAAGAGCTTTACTCACAAGCTCATTTATTCTATCATAATCTGTATTAATATCTGTCTCCAGGATATTTAATTCTTTCTCAGTCAACTTATCTGAGTAAGTATAATTTTGCAGCACATCTAATCCTAAATAGAAAAGCAAATTACTCTTTGATGTTTCCAAAATATTTTTTTGTTGAATTACCTGTAATTCAGCATTTCCTAATTGAACTTGCTGCTGATATACATCAGCTTTAGTAACAGAACCAAGCCGGTTTCTTTCTTCAATTGTTTCCAGATTTTTTTGCTGCTGCTTTACATCTTCTTCCCTAACTTTTAGAAGTTGATCCGCTTCTACAATTGAGTAATATAGATTTATTGTTTGAAAAACTACTTCCTGTTTTTTCTGTTCAATTGATAATTTAACAGACTCAACGTTATTCTTACTTCTGGACAAATTTGCAAAGTTTGAAAGTCCATCAAATAAAACTATACGTGAACTTGCACCAACGGAATATGTTCTAGAATCATTAGAAACTGCATCACTTTTATTTTTTCGCCAGTCCCAACTTCCGTATGCTCCTAAATCTGGTAAAAAATTTCCATAGGCAGCATCAAGGCTGGATTCACTTCTTGATAATTCATTTTCCTGTTGAATTAAACCGCTGTTTTTTTGCAATGCAAGTCTAATTGCCTGATCAAGTGTCAATTCAGTCTGCGGAAAAACAGCACTGGTGCTAATTAATAGTAAAATTGGGATTATGAAAAATTTCATTTATTACTCCGGTTGTTGGATTTAATATTCAAACTAAAATTAAAAGTATACTTAAAGATATAATTTGTTTTGTAATTTTAGCTACCCCAAAAATAGCGTAAACGTAACGAATAAGTTTACTTTATTTACGGATGGTAAAATAATTACATCTACGGTAGTGATATAAATCAAATTATGGATGAAGAATCGTATAAAAACTCTCCTAAAAATAGGTTGCAAGCAAATTCAATTTCGATTATCTTTTAATTAGATAAAAACAATTACGAGAAAATTAACCATGAAAAATAAATTCTTATTAATATTTACGCTTTTTTTATTGACATCAATTCATATTAACAATACGTTTTCCCAACAGCTTCATAAATCATTTGAAGTTCCTGGTGGAGGTTCAGGAAACACAAATTCAAGTGTTGATTCTAAGGACAATACCTTTTTATATGTGGTTGGAGGTGCAGTATTAGTCGGAATTGTAGTTTATGCATTACTTAAAAATAAAAAAGAAAAGCCAACGGAAGATACTACTGCTGTTATTCCAGGCAATTCGTTGCTCGTAAAAAACCTTTCCGTTCATGATAAAGTTAAAACTTTGCAATCACAGATTCCAATCAATATTTCCTTTGGTGTGCAAAGTGATAGAGCAATTAAAGAAGAGAAAAGATATTTTGTTGGAATTCAATACAAGTTATAAGATTGGTTTTCAATTATTTAAGTACTGATCCTTTATCATTAGAAGATATTGATAGGCTTCTTCATAATTATTTCCAATCTTTCCATCAAGAATTGCTTCTTCGATTGCCGTTTTTATATCTCCCACTTTTCTCGATGGTTTAAGATTACAGATTTGCATAATCTCATCTCCCCTTACTGGAGATTGAAACTCTTTTAGTTTATCTCTTTCTTTTACATCCCGTACTTTTTGCATAACTCGTTCGTAATTATCAAGATACTTTTCAACCTTTTATGGATTTTTACTTGTAATATCTGCACGGCATAAAGTTATTAAATCCTCCAAATCTTCACCGGCACTTACAACAAATCTTCTAATCGCTGAATCAGTTACTTCTTCTTTAGCAAGTGCGATCGGTCTTAAATGTAAACGAACAAGCTTTTGAATATACTCAAGTTGATGCAAGTGGTAACTTCATCCGATGAAATATTTTTTTCATCATTCTTGCACCAAGTTCTTCGTGCCCGTGAAAAGTCCAGCCGATTCCCTCAACAAATTTTTTGGTTGGAGGTTTTGCAATATCATGAACAAGTGCAGCAAAACGTAACCAAATATTATTAGTTTCACTAGAAATGTTATCCACAACCTGAAGTGTATGAAGAAAAACATCTTTATGATGATAATCTTTTCTTTGATCAACTCCTGCCATTACTGATATTTCAGGAAAAACAATTTCAAGTACACCTGAATCAAAAAGTAGTTTCAATCCGATTGAAGGTTTTGGTGATGCAATAATTTTTAGAAATTCATCTGAAATTCTTTCCTGCGAAACAATCGATAACCTTTTTCTCATTTCTTTTGAGGCAATAATTATGCTTTCATCAACTTTAAAATTTAATTGAGAAGCAAAACGAAAAGCACGCATTATTCTAAGTGGATCATCATCAAAAGTCTTTTTTGGATCTAGCGGTGTTTTAATTATCTGATAATTTATATGATTATATCCGTCGTAGATATCAATCAATTTTCCAAAGTCTTTTTTATTTAGTGAGATAGCAAGAGTATTTAATCGTAAAATCGCGTCTTGAAATATCGTCTTCAAACGATCCATCTTCCACAATTGGCTTTCGAGTATTTCTATCATAGGATTCTTTTCTCGCACCGACAAATTCTATACTCATATTATCAAAATTGAAATGGGCAGTACCAAAATTATTAAAATAGTTTACATTCTTAATCCTAAGTTTATCAGCAACTGATTTTGCAAACTCAACTCCGCTGCCAATAACAAGTACATCAAGATCATTTCTTTCTCTGCCGAGAATTATATCACGTACAAATCCACCAACTGCAAATACTTTTTTATTTTCAGCATCCGCAATTTCGGAGATAGTTTTTATAACTCTTAAGTTAAATATTTTGTCAGTAAATAATATTTTATTTGTCGAATTCATCTATTGGCACATTTGGTCTTCTATAATTTAGACTAGTAACATTTTTAATATCGATATAAAATGAGTTTGCCTTTTCATAATTTTCGTTCATCACTTCATAAAAAGGATTTTTGTTTTTGTATCTTAAACTTAGCGCAGCATATTTTCTTCCATTTACAAAATCAAGATTAGCCAGCATATATTGAGAAAGATTAAAACGCAGCATAACTGCTTTCTAAGTTATCGACAATAAATGTTTTATTAAACTCTTTAATGAATTCATCATAATTTAATTTCAATCTCTGTGCTAAATTAATCATTACTGGAATTGAATTGTAATTATAAGTTGAATCATTAAGTTGAATAATCAATCTGAACATAGTTGAATCATTAGCTTTCAAATAATCATTTAGTAATTTTTTTTCCAACAAACTCATTCTAACGTTCGAAAGTAAGAGCAAATCGTGATGTGGATTTTCGTTTATTATACTCTCATAATAAAACTTTGCTGAATCATTTTTATTCTTCAATGAAAATAAATCAGCTAATCTGAACTTAAGATTATAATAATATGGTGTTCGATCAAATTTGTTAAGATTTTTGGCTAGAATGTTAACTGCTTTTGGTATTTTTTCCTGTTGTAAATAAATTTCAGATAAGCCAATTAGAGCTGAATAATTTGTTGACTTAGAATTTATTTCTTTAAACAATTTTTCTGCATCGTTCAGTTGACCACTATTCATATATTCGTAAGCATCACCAAGTCTATCTGCAATATATCTTGGGCAAATTTTTTGCAGGATTGACAATCTTCCAAAATAATAGTCAGCCATTGCCTGATTACCAAAAGGAGAGTCTTTTAATCTCTTTTGAAATTGTATTTGATTTGAATTTAAATCAGAGTTAAATGCCGAACTAAAATCTCCATTAGTATAAAAGTCTTTTACTTTATTAATTCCAAATTTTTCTATTAAGAATTGAATGAAGGCTCCACTATATGTATATGCCAGTGATGAATTAGATTTAAAAAAATTAAATCCAGAAAAAAGTGAATTCAGATCTATTTCATGATTGTGATTATATGCCAATGCTGTAAATTCTTTTAGGGAGATATCATCTGTTGTGCCTTCGATCGCTTCTGCTATTCCTTCTATTAGTGCTGGATTAAATCCTGAAGCAAGTTTAAATGGACCGGTTCCAAACTCGGCTGAAAATATATGAACAAGCTCGTGTTTCAGAGTTCGTTCCCAGGAATCAGCACTTAAGTATATTGAGTATTGCCATGGTTTTGCAACATCAGCATTACCTGCACCAAATAATTCTTTCTTTTGTTGCCTATTATTGAATAAATAAATATCAATTTGTTTGGATGGTTTTACTTTTAATACTTTTTCTAATTCTCGATAATAGTACATAATGTTATATGTAATATATTTTACTTCATCAAAGCTTAGTTCATCGTAATGAAGATAGAATACTGGATCAGAAGACATTTTGTATAACTTCTTATTCAACTTTGAGTAGGATGTATTAAATCCGATATCGGGAGATAGATATTGGAATGCGCCCACAATAATTAAAACAATTACAATAAATATGACCTTATGGTTTGAGACTAATCTGGAAAAATGAATTATTGAAAATAAAATCGTACCCGAAAAAGCAACAACTAAAAGTTGATGTATAAATAATTTCAAATCAGGACTTAAACCTTCATCATAAATATTACCTGGGAAGTACCCAATCAATGGAGAGTAAAAATAAACTTGCGGAAGAAAATAGATTTCAAGAATGGGTATTACGGCAATTATAAAAATTGTAAATAAAAAAACAGTTTTTCTTAATCGTTTTAGGTTAAGATCGATTAGAAAAGCAAGCGCAACCCCAAAAACTGATGAAGTAATGACTATCAATAGATAAAATAATAATCCATCCCAAAAGGAACAAAACATTGTTAACACAGATTTAATAATTATTATCACCAAGGGTATTAAAACAAAAAGAAAGAGCTGAAAAAATAAATTGAGGAAGTGATAATCTGATTTTGAGATGGAAATTAAAGTGAATATGCCTGCAATGATAACCAGAAGTAACCCATTTACTGCAGCAAATTCATATCCAAAAGTGCCGGTGAGTGGAAATCTTAATAGAGTTAAATTAATTGATAACACTAATAATCCAAACAAGTAGAAACTTCGGCTAAAAGTGGATTGTCCTTTTATTATCATAATAAATACATTGAGTAAATATTTAATTAATTATCTACAGATTATTTTAGTTTACCAACCAGCTGGTTGTATTATTTTAGATTAATAATTTATTTCGGATTTATTTTACTCTTAAAAATATTTCCATTATTCGCGGTAACAATAAAATTGCCGGAATTCAATTGTTGAATGTCATTTAAGATTACGGGCTGTCCAATATATTTCTTAAGCCAATTCTTTCCAGAATCGTTGGAAAGAAATATATCTCCTCTGTTTGTAAGGATGATTGCTTCACCATTATTATTAAAATGAATTTTATACAGGCCCGCATCAGAGTTTAAATCAATTTCATCCCAATCTGCACCGCCATCCTCTGTTCTTAAAATCTTGCCTTCACCACCGACTATTAGACCTAAAAATTCATTTACAAATAGAACATCTTTTAAATAAGAACTAAAATTAACAATGTGTTTTTTCCAGGAAAGTCCAGCATCAATAGTTTTTAAAATAGTACCTCCCCAACCAACAATTACACCATTTTTGGAATCAGAAAAACTAATGCTAAATAAATTATTTGAAACCCCACTATCAATTTTCTTCCAGCTTACCCCACCATCGTTAGTACGCAATATTAAACCATTACTTCCAACTACAAATCCGGTATTACTGCTTATAAATAATATTTTGAAAAGCGAGGCAGAAGTATTTGTTGGTATTTGCACTAATTCATTTTTGGAATTAAGATGACCAAGAAATCCTAATGAACCTCCTATAAAAGTTTTATCATCGTTAATGTTGATAGAATAAAAATCATTTTTGTACTTGTTGCTAATTTTTTTCCAGTTTAACCCGCCATCTGATGATTGAAGGATTAAACTAGAATCTCCTGCTATTAGACCATTATAATCATCCGCAAAATAAATTGCATTCAGATTATTCTCAGTACCTAACTTTATATGATCCCAATCAGTGCTTTGCAAATAATTAGGGTTTTTTGAATAATCTTGAGTATAATTTAACGAATTTACTCCTTCCTTATTTTTCTCTTCATTGATAACAGATTTAACAACATTAAAAACGATTATTGCTAAACCAATAAAAAGGATAAATAATAAAATGTTACTTAATCTTTGAAACCCACTTGAAGTTTTCTTCTTTCGTTCATATTCGGCTACTTTGTAATCTTGAACCGATTGATACGCATAATTTTCATTTAGAGGCTGAACCTGCTTAAGACTTATTATACCAGCCTTAAATTCAGATGCATTCATAAAATTATTTCCCTGAGCTTTGCCCAAGGCTTTTAAAATTAAATCATCTGCTTCTATGGGAATTGATGGAATAAGCGAATTTACCCTCGCCGGAATTTTATTTACATGAGATTCTATTATCTCATAAATAGTCTGTGAACTGTATGGATGCACACCCGCAAGCATTTCATAAAATGTTATACCAAGAGCATAAAGATCACTATTTATTGTAATTGCATTTCCACTTAGTTGTTCCGGACTCATATATAATATTGTGCCTGGTCTGGCGTTATGTTGTGTTATTGATTTCAACTCCTCGATTGATTTAGAAATTCCGAAATCCATTATCTTCGGGTTTCCTTTCAGATCAAGAATAATGTTTGAGGGCTTTAAATCTCTGTGAATAAATCCTTGCTGATGTGCAGATTCAATTCCCGTTAAAATTTGTTCCATCAATTCCAGTGCATAACCAAATTGAATTCTTCCATTATTACGGATAATGCTTTCGAGCGTATCACCTTCTATATATTCCATAGCGATTCCCAACACATCTTTTTCTTCAACAAAACCGAAAACCGATACTATGTTTGGATGCATTAGTTTAGCTTGATTTCTTGCTTCTCTTTTAAATCGTTCTATAAAAGTAGAGTTATGGGTGGATTTAAGATTGAGAATTTTTAGAGCAGCATATCTTTCCAGCTTAACATCAAAAGCCTTATATACAGAACCCATCCCGCCTTCGCCAAGCAAGGAAAGAATTTTATAATTCTGCAGCTTTCTTCCGATCATTTGATTACGTCAACTATAATAAATGAATAATCATCAAATGCGCCTCGAATTTTTATGATCTTAATTAATTTATTTTTTATCTCTTCGAGTTCAGGTAAGTTTAAAAATTCTTCTAATTCACTATTAGTTATAAGATTTGAAATGCCATCTGAGCAAATAAAAAATCTTTTCAATCCTGAATCATTAATCAAAATTTTGCTTATATCAGGTTCGACAAATTTACTATCTCCCAGAGCCTTCATTATTACATTTTTTTGCGAATGCGAGGCCGCTTGCTTGTGAGTAATAAAGCCTTCATCCAATAGCTTTTGAACCAATGAATGATCTTTTGTCAATTGATGTAATTTTTTCGATTTCAAATGATAAATACGTGAATCACCTATGTGCCCCCAGTATGCAACATTTCCTTTTACAAATAATATCTCTAAAGTTGTCGCCATGTTTTGTAAGTCTGAAGCGGATGAAGAATGACTAAAGACAAAACTGTTTGATTCCTCAATAGATTGTTTTATTCGTTCAAGGTAATTTTTGTTTTTAGATTCACTAAAAAAATAAAGCGCCGATTTAATTGCAATCCTTGCGGCCAATTCACCACCAAAATCACCGCCAACTCCATCACATAATAATGCTAAATAACCATCATCTATTATAGCCGTTTCTATTGCATCTTCATTTATTTTTTTTTCAGCACCAGCACTTGTAAATTGGACGTAGTTGAACCCCATTAGGGTATCCTTTAAAAGTGAATGATAATTTCGAAATTATTGTGAGGTAAAAATAACAAATTCTGCTATTATGTGTCCTAAGTCTCTAAGCAGATTGTAATTTGTCATAAGGGAAGATAGCTGTATTTGGTAAACAAAACGCGTAAGGTTATATTTACAAACAAATTTTTAAACTTAAATCGTTTATTTACTGTTTGTTACGTTAGTTCTTTTAACTTTATTTAGCATGTTGAAAAACCTCCAAATTATCAATTTGCGAGAATGGCGGAATTTGGCAGACGCGCTAGACTTAGGATCTAGTACCGTGAGGTGTCGGGGTTCGAGTCCCCGTTCTCGCACTTCATTTCATATCAAAAAATTAGTTGAGGATAGTGTTTAAATGGAATACAATGTTGTTGAATTAAGTTCTTCCGAAAAAGAAGTTGAGATTAATCTGCAGTACGATGAAATCAAAAAAGAAATAGAAGAAGAAGTAAAAAAACATTCTAAAAACATCCAGTTGCCTGGTTTCAGAAAAGGGAAAGTTCCACCAGCAATGCTCAAAAAAATGTACGGTGATGCCTTAGAATATGAAGCCTCAGAAAAAATAGCCAATAAAATTTTCTGGAAAGTAGCTGAAGAAAAACAATTAAAACCAATCGGTCAACCAACGATGACCGATATTAAATTCGAACCAGATAAGAATTTGTCTTTCAAAGTAAAGTACGAAAGCATTCCGGTTATTAATGTAAAGGATTATAAAGGGATTACTTTTGATGTACCGGATTTTGTAGTGACTGATGAAGAAGTTTTAAAGGAAATAGATTATATTCTAAAATCAAATAAAACAACAGAAGAAGCAGATTTAATCACAGATCAAAATTTCATTATCGATACTGAAATAGTACTTGTTGAAAAGGATGGTGAGAAATTAACAGATTCGAAAACAGAAAAGATGCAGATTGATTTGACTGCTGATGGTATCTCTAATGAATTAGTTACAAATGCAAAAGGGAAAAAAGTCGGGGAATCATTTAGCTTTTCTTTTAAGGATGAACACAATCATAAATTAGAAGATGGGACTGAGGAATCACATAAACAGGTATATAATTATCAGGTTAGGATCTTAGGAATTAAAAGAATTGTACTTCCCGAGTTAAATGAGGAATTAATAAAAAAGGTTACTAAAGATAAGGTATCAACTGAATCTGATCTGAAAATAGAAATAAAAAAAGACATTCAAAATTACTTAGATCAAAAAAGCGAGGAATTAATTCGAGGCAAGTTTGTAAATGAGATAATTAAGAACAATGATTTTGTACCGCCGACAACATTGGTAAATAATATTCTTGAGGAGTACGTTAAAAGTGAAGAAGAACGAGCAAAAAAATCTAAATACCCTTTTAATAAAGATGAGACAAGAAAAAGATTATTAAAATCAGCTGAGTCTGAGGTGAAGTGGTACCTGATTAAAAATGAAATTCAGAAAAATGAAAATATTACTGTAAACGATGATGAATTGAAAATCATGGCTGAAAAAGAATCAGAAAAAACGAGTATCCCGATAGATAAGTTGATAAACTATTACAAAAATTCGAATCAAACAGAACGGTTATTAGACCAGAAGCTCTTTGATTTTCTCAAATCAAACAATAATATTAACAAAGTTCATCCAGATAAATTAAAGAATAAACACGAGGCAGTAAATGAGTAAGAATATTGAAATATTTAACCAGCTCGTTCCCTATGTTATTGAACAAACAGGGAGAGGTGAAAGAGGAATGGATATCTATTCCCGTTTACTTAGAGAGCGAATTATTTTTCTCGGTACAGCAGTTGATGATCACATTGCAAGTTTAACTATTGCACAGCTTATTTTCCTTGAAGCTGAAGACTCAGAAAAAGATATTAATATGTACATTAATTCACCTGGCGGCAGCGTTACATCAGGTTTAGCAATTTATGATACCATGAAATTTATAAAACCGGATGTCGCCACGATTTGCGTTGGTATGGCTGCAAGTATGGGTGCAGTTTTATTAGCAGGAGGTGCAAAAGGAAAACGCTCTTCACTCCCTAATTCTAAAATTATGATTCATCAACCCTGGACACAAGGTATTGGTGGACAAGTTACCGATGTTGAAATTCATGCAAAAGAATTAGTAAAAACTCGTGACACTCTATATAAAATACTTGCTCATCACACCGATAAATCTATAGAAGAAATTGCAAGGGATTGTGACAGGGATTATTTTTTATCAGCTGAAGAAGCTAAAGAATATAGGATTGTTGACAGCATAATTGAAAAACGAATTCCCATAAAGTAGTACCTCAGGGCTGATTTATCAGCCCTTTTTTATATAAGCAATTTAGTTTAAATATCTTTTCAATAATAAAATGAGCTCAAAAACTATTATACAGTTTCTGTTTTTTTATCTGATATACTTCTCCAGCCAATTATCATTAGCTCAAGAAAGAAATACAGTATTAGATGATTATTTATCTGAATACATCAAAATCAAAAATGTTCCGTCAATTTCCGCTGGTTTATTACAGGACGGAAGAATTGTATGGCAAAGAACTACTGGATTTTCAGATTTAGAGAACAATATTGAGACCAATAAACATTCAGTTTATCGAATAGCTTCAATCAGCAAATCCATTACTGCTGTGGCAATCTTACAGTTATGGGAAAAGGGGTTGATTGGTCTGGATAAAGATGTAAGATCTTACCTACCAGACTTTCCTGAAAAAAAATGGAAGTTCACTATTAGGCAATTGCTAAATCATACGTCTGGAATAAGAAATTATAGAGAAGGAGAGTTTGATAGTAAGAAATTTTATTCATCAATTGATGAAGCAATTAAGGTATTTGAATACGATTCATTGAACTTTGAACCCGGAACAAAATATGAATACACTTCGTTAGATTATATGCTATTAGCAGCTATTATAGAAAAAGTAACTAAAACAAGTTTTGATGACTATCTTAAAAATAATGTTTTTTTGCCTGCTGAAATGAAACTTACAAGAATTGATAATCAACGTGAGATTATTCCTAACAGAGCAAAAGGATATGAAAAAAATGCTGAACGAAAATTTATAAACGCGCCTCTTGCGGATTTAAGCAACAAAGTGGCAGGTGGCGGTTTGCTCTCGACTGTTGAAGATTTACTACAATTCTCAAATGCATTACTGGAAAATAGACTGCTTAAGCGATCAACAATGGAAATGATGACCAGGAAAACAAAACTAAAAAACGGTAAAGAAATAGACTATGGATTAGGATTTTCACTGGAGTACGAAAGTGATACTTTGAAATACATTTCACATATGGGCGCTGGAACAGGTTTTAGCTCAATGCTGATTATCAATCCAAAATTAAAGAATGCTTCTGTTACACTAATAAATATTAGAGACCGTAATCTTAACACACCTGCAAAAGAAATATTAGAATTCATTTCATCAGGAATAATATCAGCACCTTCAAAAACATTATCTGATGACCTTATGAAAACATATCTTACTACAGGAATTGATAGCTCAATTCAAAGATTTAAAGATATTTATAGGAACGAGCAGCCCTTTTTTACTTTAAATGAAAAAGAAGGTATCTATTTTGCAAATGATCTAATTGAGTTAAATAAGATTTCAGATGCAATCACTTACCTTAAAGAGTTTATCAAATTTTACCCGCAGTCCTTTCATATTTTGGTTGCAATTGCAGACGCATATTTGAAAGATAAAAACGAAGGGCTTGCATTACGTTACTATAGAAATGCCGCACAATTAAACAAAAATGATGTAAGAGTTAATAATCTTATTAAAAAATTAAGTAATAAATAAGTCCTTTTAGCTTTTAAAGATTTTTATTATCTACAACCACAATTAATTCCTGCTCCAACTGAACCATATTAAATTAATAATTGTTACAAAGATATGATCGGATATAGATTTACTAAATACAATTCTTCGAGTGAAAATCAGAAATCAACCTTTGATAATCTACTAAAAGTATTTCTGCAGTTGTTGACTATAGCCTCAGGTGACGTTAATGAGGCGATTAGCTGGATGAACAACCTCGACCGAAAATACAGCTTAACTGATAACCAATACGGAATGGGTGATTTTATCGATGATTTGAAGAAAAATAATTTTATTGAACAGAATGAAAGCGGAATAAATTTTGTGCCTACTTCAAAAGCTGAAAGGACAATTCGAAAGCAGGCTCTTGAAGAAATATTTGGAAAACTAAAAAAATCGATGAAAGGAAGTCACAGAACTTTCATACCGGGTCAGGGTGATGAACAGACATCTGAAAAAAGACAGTACTTATTTGGAGATCTGATGGAACAAATCGATATGACAGATTCTATCAGAAATGCTCAAATAGCTCATGGTATTGATGAGTTTAATTTAACTGAAAATGATCTTGAAGTTGAAGAGAGGGACTACAAAACAATAACATCTACAGTCTTGATGATTGATATTTCCCACTCAATGATTCTATACGGGGAAGATAGAATTACACCAGCTAAAAAAGTGGCCATGGCTCTATCAGAATTAATAACTACAAAATATCCCAAAGATACTCTGGATATAATTGTATTTGGGAACGATGCATGGTCAATTAGTATTAAGGACTTACCATATCTTGAAGTTGGTCCTTATCATACAAACACAGTTGCAGGTTTAGAACTTGCCGGTGATATATTGAGGAGAAGGAAAACAAATAATAAACAGATTTTTATGATAACCGATGGTAAACCCACTTGTCTTAAAGAGGGTGCCAGATATTATAAAAATAGTTTTGGTTTGGATCGCAAAATACTTAACAAGACTTTAGACCAGGCTGCAAAGTTTAGAAGAATGGAAATTGCTATTACAACTTTTATGATTGCCCGAGATCCCTATCTTCAGCAGTTTGTTCGTGAATTTACAAAAACTAATAATGGAAGAGCATTTTACAGCAATCTTTCAGGCTTAGGAGATTTTGTTTTCGAGGACTATATAAGAAACAGAAAAAAAAGAGTAAGGTAGATTAATTATGATTGATATTTCTAAAATTAAAAAGCTTGGTGATCTGAAAAAATCAGGTTACAAATCAAAATCTATAAAAGATGAACTACGAGATAATCTGATTATTGCTTTAAAGAGATAATACTGATCCATTTAAAGGCATTTATGGATATGATGAAACAGTTTTACCGGAACTTCAGACTTCAATTTTATCCAGGCATAATATTTTGTTTTTGGGCTTAAGAGGACAAGCCAAAACCCGAATTGCCCGATTACTCGTGAATTTATTGGATGAATTTATTCCTGTAATTGATGGAAGCGATTTAAATGAAGATCCTTTCAATCCGATTACTAATGAATCAAAGAAAAAGATTGTCGATTCTGGAGATGATACCGCAATTATATGGATGCATCGGTCTGAAAGATATAATGAAAAACTTGCTACACCCGATGTAAGCGTTTCAGACCTTATCGGTGATGTCGATCCGATCAAAGCCGCTACCCTTAAACTTCCCTACTCTGATGAAAGAGTAATTCACTTTGGCTTAATTCCACGATCACACAGATCTATTTTTGTTATAAATGAGCTGCCGGACTTACAAGCTCGAATACAAGTCTCTTTATTCAACATTTTACAAGAGAACGATATCCAAATCAGAGGATTTAAAATTAGACTTCCGCTGGATATACAGTTTATATTTACTGCTAACCCGGAAGACTATACAAACAGAGGTGCTATAGTAACTCCATTAAAAGATAGAATTGACAGCCAAATATTAACTCATTACCCCAGGTCGATTGTCGTTTCTCAAAAGATTACTGAGCAGGAAGCAAGGATAACGAAAGAACAAGATTCTTCTGTTGTTATATTTCCAATTATTAAGGAGATAATTGAGCAAATTGCAATCGAAGCAAGATCCAGTGACTATGTGGACGAAAAAAGTGGTGTCTCTGCAAGACTCACAATCTCTGCATATGAAAATCTGATAAGTTTTGCCGAGAGAAGGAAGATTATCAACAATGAAACTAAAGTTTACAGCAGAATTAGTGATCTAGTTGGAGTGATCCCTGCAATTACCGGAAAGGTTGAGCTGGTTTATGAGGGTGAACAAGAAGGACCTGCTAAAGTTGCAAATATATTAATAGGTAAAGCTATTAAAAGTGTTTTTGAAAAAAACTTCCCTAATCCGGAATTGTTTAAAAGAAAAGAGAACAAAATTCATATAATGAAATAATTTTATGGTTTTCAAAAAACAATTCTGTTGATATTCTCTGTAACGCTTCAAACCAAAGCTATGAGAAAATACTAACCAGTGTACCTGGTTTACAAAAAATTGTAGATCAGTATAAGCCGGATGCAGATGAAAACTTATCATTATTATTTATGGAATTCATCCTGCACGGTTTGTCAGAATATTCTCAATTGAGTAAGTTAAGATTAGAATCAGGTTTTCAGTTTAAAGATATGCTGACCAGTATGTTTAATATGAATGAAGCTGAGGAGATCGATCCTGAAAATGATCCGGACTATTTTAAATGACTTAGATAAAAAAGCCGGATTCGTAAAAAAATCCGGCTTATTAACGATATTAAATCTAATATTACTTTATTAGAATCATTTTTCTAACCTGATTGAACTTTGCACCATCAACTCCATTAGCATTTAGTTCATAGAAGTAAATACCACTGCTTACCTTCTTACCCGAGGCATCATCAGAATTCCATTGAACCGAATGGAAACCAGTATTCATATCATTGTTAATTAATTCTCGTACAGTTTGTCCCAATAAATTATAAACGGTAATCTTAACATTAGCATTTACCGGTAAAGAAAATTTAATCTGTGTGCTTGGATTAAATGGGTTTGGATAGTTTTGGTCAAGAGAAAAAGTATAAGGGAAATTCAAATTTTCCGTTTTAATATTAGTTTGGTTCCCCTAAACTATATGCTAGTCCTCTTATATCTTTATAGCCAATTGATCCAATAATAGTTCCCACTCCAGTTGTCTTATCTATTTTAAAAAAGTCACTCAATGCCACTGCTCCGATTCCTTTAATTCCATACAATTCACCATATTCATCAAAAGCAATTTCTGTAGTGTTAACATTAAAGCCTGTAGAACCAATTAATGTTGTATCCCCCGTAAAAGGATTTATTTTAATAATAAGATCTTTGGGTGCAGTTGTACTTCTAACACTTCCATACAATTCATTTGTAATTGGATCAAATGCCATTGTAACTCTTTCGACTGGTACCGTAGAAACATAAGAGTAGATACCACTATCCAAGTTAACTGTGAATAATTCTCCGCTTCTTTGAATTGCCCAAAGGACTGAATCTTTGTCAAATGCTATTGAATGCAAATTCTCTAAAGGCAAACTTAAAAGTTTATAAGAATTACCTAGTGGAGCATTAATCCGATAAATCTCTGCTAAATTTGCAGAAGGCACCCTTAATGCATATACAATATGTGTTGTCGGGTGTATTGTTAACCCTACAAAATCGTTGTAGGCTGTAGGACCAATATTAGTTCCTTGTCCGGTCAATTTATCTATTAATACAAAATTGCCAGAATTTTGACTTCCGGAAATAGCAAACATATTATTTTCTGCGGCTGGATTAATAACAAATCCAAAACCACTTAGAGAAATTCCAGTTAATGTAGTTGAGTTACTGGTAATTGAATATAAAGTATCTTGCTGTCCTTCAGAAGTCGGCCTGAACTGAAATTTTACAGTTACCGAATCGAAGGTAGGTATAGTTATTGGGAAAGAATGAGTAGAAACTAAATGAAAATCACCTGTTGATGAAGGTATGTCTGAAATTATAAAATCATCCTCGCCATAATTAGCTAATATCACAGAGAGAGTATCACCTGATTGTCCTACTTCCGCATTTCCAAAATTTAAGGTTGAATCACTTACATAAGAATATACTCCAGTGAAAGGATGTAATCTAACCTGGCCAACTGCACAGGCATAAGCATTGGTTCCTGATGCATACTCCGAAATCATCCAAAAACTGTATTCATCTGCAGGATCAATAAATGCACCCAAATAATCTCCCCATCTGTTTCTTTCATTTGCAACAATATTATAATTGCCGAGACCCGGTTGTAATGTAAATGAATTACTCAGACCAGCTGGATCACTAAATCTACGGGTGACAAAATAGGATCCAATGTATTCGTTATCTGCTGAGCGTGAACAAGTAATACCGATATTTCCATCTTTATCGACAGCAATAGCAGGATAAATATAAAAATAGTGGTTGGCACCTAATTCCGCGCTTTCAACAACAGTGTTTGTTGATACATTTATTTTAACATATTTAATGCTTGAATAAAAAGGGTAGACGCTATTCTGTATAGAATGAGTTGCATATAAAAATCCATCCCGTAAAACAGGTGCAGTTTTTATATGGCTGCCATTTGATTCGATGGGAGTGCCGCCTCCTAATTGATTAGCATTCGGAGTGTTGCCAAAAAAAGGTACACTAATATTTACTCTTGTAAGTACTGGAGAAGTAATAGGATTTGAGAGCTTGTACAATGAATAGAAATTTCCACCACCCCTGTATGCATATAGGAAATAATGTTCTCCAACTGGTGAATATTGGAATGATGGATGAATAATATCTGGATATCTCAGAGCAACTGGTAATGTGGAATCATAAATATCCCAAATATCATTATAAGTTAATGGACCTGCATTACTTGCGTAAAGTTCTGCTTTAGAAATTATTCTAATCTTTGTATGGGGGCTTCCACCTCCAAATGGAAAACATCTTGTCATAATGTAAATTGCCTGTTCATCAAAACCAATTTGTGGGTAATCACCCCAGGTATTAGAGGCCACAGTACCGTGCAATTTTGTATTTAATCTATAAATGTACCAGGTACCTAATGGATCATCATCATCTGAATAGGCTATTAGGTTACCCGCAGTTAATGCAGTAGGGTCATACTGCATAAAAAGCATAAACCATCTGTTGGCATAATGATCATACAATATCTGAGGATCACCATCTTGTTGGGGCCAAACAGCAGACCAAAATGCATTAGAACTAATTGATTTGAGAAGCGTGCCTTGTTTATCATAAATTCTAATACCAATCCCATTGTTAGTTAGTACCATTACATGATTTGGTCCAACAGCAATAGTTGGATCTGGCGGAATAACTTCGTTAGATAAAGCAACATTGTACTTTTGTAGAAGTAGTGTGTTGTCACCAATCCCGAGAGGATTATCATTAACATTCATATCTTCAGTATATGAATTTGGAAAGATTTCTCTTCCATTAGATTCTATCATTAATGGTTTAATATCACCATCTATTTTCATTTCCCCACGAATTATAAGTGTTGTATCATCCGAAATTGGGAAGTCAGGGAATGAATTAATATTAACTATTGCACCTGAATTGACACTACCTTGAGATGGTCCCTGATATGTTTGCGAAAATCCAATTGTCGCAAAAAACAAAGTGACTGTAAAGATAATTGTATAAACTCTTCTTAACATTATTTCCTCATAATTTAATAAAACAAGTTATTTAAATATTTTTTCTTATGTACTTCAGGAATTAACTATAGTAAATTAAATTTTCAAGCGAAATATAATTACTAATTCTTTCAACTAAACAAATAAAGTACTATTTCTTCTTAGCAAACTCTTCTAACAGATATTTAGCTATTGCATCCGCTTCCTGTGGTTTTAAGCCTGGATTTGGCATTGGAGGATATGCAGGATCAACTTTTACCGGATTTCTTATGAAGGCAACCAACTGTGCTTCCTTACCAACATATTTTGGTAATACTTCAAAGTGAGGCGGCCCAACAAGTTTTTGATCAAATTTATGACAGCTTGCACATCTAACATCATAAAGTTCTTTACCATTATAACTGCCACAGTTCCCTCTCCTTTTAGTTCAGCAAGTATTTTGTCGTACTCTGTACTTAAAACCAATGAATGAGATTTTGTTGCATTGGTCATAGCTTTCTGGTCTTTAATAATAAATGCAACCGATGCCAAAATTAGAACAAAGAAAATCAACGAACCAAATCTATAATCATTTTTTATCTGGATCATATAAAAGAAGTGGTAAGCAAGAAATATCAATAAGATACTTACAACTGCATAAACGAAAATTGAACCAGATAAATTAGTTTCGGGGAAAGAAAATAAATTTATTGCAATTAGTATTGGTAATACAATTGATGCCTTTAATCCGGCTTTAGCGGCAGTATCTTTTACAAATTTTGTATAAGCAGCATCTTCATCTTTTTTAGAATCTTTCCAATAAAGATGAATAAATAATATTGCTGCGTTTGTTAGCGTAAACGCAAATGCAATAAAGATTAATAAATTCAAAAGAACTTTTGGTGCTGCTAAAGATGTAATAAATCCTGGAAAATTCCAGCTAGAAAATGTAGTAGCAGATGTAATAGCAGCAACATAAAACCAAATACCGATAAAAAGTATTACTAAACCTGATTTACCATAATTCAGACTCAAGTAAGATGATTTTGCTTTTATTTTTCTATAATCTTCTTCAGCATCTTTATCTGTGTTAGTGTTCAAGTTTACTGAATCAAAAACATTACTTAGCACCATCGAATAGCGATAAGTATAGATCATAAACAGGCCAACAAGTAAAAAAGCAAAAGACAAAGCAAGAAAACTTACTGTTTGTATTTGTGCTGTATGTAAAAGTTGTGCAAAAATAAGTATAGCTGCAAGAAGTGGAACAAGTCCTAAAATCAAACCAACGCCATTATTTACCGTAACGTATTCAATAATATCTTTTGAAAATTTTTTATAATAGAGAGTTTTAGTCCTTCTGAACTTTTTTCCATAATGGATTGAAGCAAATGTCCCCCCGAAAATTATGCTGATGAAGGGAACAAATAACGCAAGAACTAATACCAGCATATAGTGAAGTAATTCTATGTGTTCAGCGGATTGTGGTAAAACTAATTTATCTAAAAAATCCATATCAGTTCACTTTGTTTTGATTTATGAAACAAAAAGTTTATCAATTGATACAACTAACACAACGAATAAAGCAAAGTAGTTGATGCTTCTAAAAGCAAATCTGAAAGCAGATGTTTCATGTGTTTGTTGCAGTAAGTTTATCGATTTAAATGCTAACAATAATGCAGCAATAAAAAGGCTGTAATTAACAAATTGATTATTTGAAATTTGGAAATAGCGGAAGAAGCAATCCGGTTACACCTGTTGCAATTATCCACATAAAAGTAATTCTTCCTAATTGCTGCTGATTAAAAATTTGTGTTAATGTTGGGAATCCAGCTTTTTGATAATCTTTATCAAGAACCATTAACAGTAACCAAAAGTGCGGAATCTGCCAGATGAAAAAGAAAAATGAAATTAAAATTATCTGAGGATCTAAAATACTTCCACCGCCAGCAACCCAGCCTACAACGGGTGGAATTGCACCAACAATGATCCTGGAATAATTGCAAGTGGCGAAACTTTCTTTAAGCGGAGTATAAACTACATTGTACCAAATGAGATTTAGCAACCCAAGTGATAAAGCTAAAAGTCCACTCCCGATAAAGAGTAAGATAGATCCTAAAACAACTAATGCAACTGAAAGTTGTAATGTAGATTTAGCAGAAATTTTACCAGATGGAATAGGACGATTTTTAGTTCGTTCCATTAACACATCAGTTTTTCTTTCCTGGTAATGATTTAATGCAGCAGAACCACAAGCTAAAAGTAAGATTCCAATTGCAGGTAAAATAATCTGAGAATTAATTGAACCAGTAGCAGCAATAAAACCAAACATAGTTGTTACAGTTACAAAGATTGTAATTCTAAGTTTAGTTATCTCAGCAAATATTTGAAATTTATTTTTCAATATTTAATTGCTCATAACTTGTAGTTGTTGAATCTTTAACAGCCAAAGAATCCGAATTTACACCAGTAGCTAACCATTTATTAAAATCCTTTTCAGTCATAACATTTATTTTATTATACATATACGAGTGATTCAATCCGCAATACTCTGCACAAGCAATATCAAATTTCCCAACTTCTTCAGCTTTAAACCAAACACTTCTTTGTTGATTTGGATAAACATCTTTTTTTATTCTGAATTTAGGAATATAGAATGCGTGATTAACATCCAAAGATGTAAGATTTAGTTTTATTGCTTTGTTAACAGGAACGTATAACGAATCAGCCATTTTTCCGTTCTCATACTTAAATCCCCACTTCCACATTTGTGCGGTAACATTAATATTTAGAGAATCTTTTGGAGCCTCAGACATATCTGAATATCCCATCCAGCCATACCAAAACATTATTAAAACTAATATTGTAGGAATTACAGTCCACGCGATTTCTAATCCCATGTTGCCGTGCACATTTGTTGCTTTAGGATTTCTTTTACGATTATACTTAATAACAAAATAAATCATCAGTCCAGTTATAAGAACAAGAAAGAAGATTGACACAATAAGAGTAAAAAGAAAAACCGCATCAACATTATGTGAAAAATTGGATGCACCGTTAAACATATTTAATTCCTTACGATAAAAGAATAATCAGAGAATAATAAAATAAATGAGATTATCAGAAACAATAAAGCAACTCCAACAAAAACTCTAAAAGTTTTACTTTCACTTCTTAAGTGCATAAAAATTGTTAGCACCAAGTAAGTTTTAATTGAAGCTATTACTAATGCAGTTGCAATCGTTATTCCGCCAAAGTTGATGCCTGCAACAGCAACCGTTACACCAGTGAGAGCCATTAAAGCCATCCACACGAGTATATAAACACCATATCCGTGATTGTGCTCTGTGTGTTCTATATGTTCTTCGTGATTATTTTCCATTTAAATACCTTAAAAATCTTATGTAATCAGATAGAATAATGGGAACAAGAAAATCCAGATTATATCAACTAAGTGCCAATACAATCCTGCTGATTCAAGTTTAACATAACTATCACTTTTAATAACACCGGTTGAAGTAAACCTCATCATCACAGCGATTAAAACCATTCCGATTATAACGTGCAATCCGTGTAAACCGGTCATCACATAATACAAACCAAAGAAAACAATTTCACCAGCAGGTTTAGCAAGTAGTGTTTCTGAACCAGGATATATTCCGTGATGAAATTTTGCAGTCCACTCAAAATACTTATTAACCATAAATCCAAGTGCTAAAACTATAGTGATAAACTGGAAAAAGATTGACAATGCTTTTTGTTTTCTTTGTATTGCTGTAATTGATAAAGCCATTGTTAAAGAACTTGTTAGCAGGATTGCGGTATTAAAAGTTCCTACAATGGTATTTAACTCTTTGGCAGCAAGATGAAATGCATCAGGAAATTTATAGCGATAAACAGAATAAAGGATAAACATACCTCCAAACAATATTAATTCTGTAAAGAGGAATAACCACATTCCCATTCTGGCTCCAATATCATCTCGATGAACGTGAGCTACGGCATGTTCTTGAGAACTCACTTTACCTCCTGAGATTTTAGAGTATCAGTTTCATTTTGTTTGTATTCGTAAGGTGCTTCATGCACGGTCGGAATTTCATAAAAGTTTTCATGAATAGGCGGAGTATCAATCTGCCATTCAAGTGTTTCTCCGCCCCAGGGATTTTTATCAGTAATTCTATTTTTACTCAGCAAAGCTTTAACAAGATTTGTGATCATTATTAAAACACCTGCTATCAAAATCCATGAGCCAATAGTGGATATTAAATGATAGATTTGAAATTCAGGCAGATAATCAAAATATCTTCTTGGCATTCCTAACCAGCCCATAATAAACATTGGAAAGTACAAAGTGTTAAATCCAACAAACAGATGCCAGAAAGCTACTTTAGCAGTTTTTTCACTGTACATTTTACCAAACATTTTTGGGAACCAGTAATGAAGTGCAGCAAAGAGACCAAATCCTGTTCCTCCAAACATTACATAATGAAAATGTGCAACTATAAAAGAGGTATCGTGAATCATAATATCTATTGATAAAACTCCCTGCATAACACCTGTTAATCCGCCGATTGAAAACTGGAAGATGAAAGCTAATACATACAACATTGGTGCTGCAAGTTCAATTGATCCTTTGTAAAGAGTTGCCGTCCAGTTAAAAACTTTTATAGCACTAGGAATAGCAACAATCATAGTTAATAATGAGAATATAAACTGTCCAGTGTTGCTCATTCCTGCAGTAAACATGTGATGAGCCCAAACAAGTGACCCGAATAATGCAATGGCAACACTTGAAAGTGCAATAAATTTATATCCAAAGATTGTTCTTCGTGCAAACACTGGAATAATTTCTGAAACCACACCCATAGCAGGAAGAATCATAATATAAACTGCCGGATGGGAGTAAATCCAAAATAAATGCTGGAATAAAACCGGATCACCACCAAGTGCAGGATCAAATAATCCAACTCCGAATGCTCTTTCAACAATCACGAGAATTAAAGTAATTCCGATAATTGGAGTTGCTAAAACCTGAACCCAGGCGGTTGAATAAATTGACCAAATAGACAAAGGCAATTTAAACCAATCCATTCCTGGTGCACGTAATCGATGAACTGTTGTTACAAAATTTAAACCAGTTAGTATTGAAGAGAAGCCAAGAACAAATGCTGCAAAAAGTGCTAAGCTTACATTAGTGCCTGTTCTTACGCTATAAGGGATATAAAAGGTCCAGCCAGTATCCATAGGCCCGCCCGGCATTATAATAGATATCACAGCAAGCAATCCACCTATGATATATAAATACCACGACATTAAATTTAATCTTGGAAAGGCAACATCTTTAGCTCCAATTAAAATTGGAAGAAAAAAGTTTCCGAAGATTGCAGGAATTCCAGGAATCACAAACAAGAAAATCATTATCACGCCGTGGAGTGTAAAGAATGAATTATATGTTTGTGCATCCATAATTGTTTGGCCAGGTGCGATTAATTCTAGTCGCATCAGAAATCCAAAAGTCATTCCCACTAAAAAGAAAGAAATGATCGCAACTAAATATAGTATTCCTATTCTTTTATGATCAGTGGAAAGAATCCAGCCAAGTAAACCTTTATGCTTACCTTGATAATCCAGATAGCTGGGCTGCTTTCCGTTTTTAGGAACTGCAATTGCTTCACTCATTTATAAAATTACCTCGCTTTAATAAAATCTTTTTTTGGTTTAACTCTCAAGTAAACGATAACAAATATTCCTATAATTATTAAAATGCCTGCGCCAAATATTCTTGTAAAGTTAAGAACATAAGTTTGTCCTTCAGGATCATAACTAAAACAGAACTGTAAAACCTTTGCCATTGTTGGTGAAATTTTTCCTTCTGATGTTTCAATAACTGACATTTTAAAATCAAAAGGTAAAATTCCAAATCCTCTTTTTTCAGAATAACTTGGGAAAAGATACCTGCAAATCTTTCCGTTGTTATCCACAAAAATAAAAGCACCTGCGTGCAAAAAATCTTTTCCATTTCGTTTGAAGTAAAAACCTGCCGCATCAGCAACTTTTTTAATTGTTGCACTGTCCCCTGTTAAAAATTTCCAGCTTTCTGGAGGAATATTTTTATCAAGTGTTTTAAAGAACGTTTGTTTTCTTTCCATCGCATCTTTTGGAGTTTCGAGTTCATCCATGCTTATCGAAACAATGTTGTAATCGACTCCAGCAACAAGTTCAGATTTATTGATAATATCAGCAACCTCCATCAATAAAGGACTACAGATACCTGGACAATTATAGTAAACAAAAGAAAGAACAGTCGGTTTTGTAAATAAATCTTTTAGTTGAACCTTATTTCCATTTTCATCAACAAAGAATTCTTGCAAAGGAATTGATTTGCCAAGTTGTTCATCAATTCCAACTTCTATTTTTTTATCATCAGCTTTTGTAACAATTGAAAAAGCCAAAATGATAATCGAAACGAATAATATTTTCATAAAAACAAAATTTAAATCAATTTTAACATTAAGCTATAAAGAGAATTCCATTCGTCATTTTTAAGATTAAATACTGAACCATTAAATCCATTTTGATTCACATTATTAACAACAAGATTTACAAAATGCTGATTCATTCTGTTTCCAACTGGAGTTTATTAACGAGAAATGATAAAGCAACTTTTTTATTTTTAACAACTTTTGAAAAAGACATTATAACCATTTTCTATTGATATTTTTTTAACGATGAGATTGTTGAATCAATCTTAGTATTAGCAGTTTGATTTTCACTTACAAATAAAAAGCTGGCACTTTTAACCGGTATTTGTGCTGGAAGCTGCAATCCACCTGATAAATTATAAGTTGCTTCAAGTGCTAGTAAATCAGCTTCAGAATCGGTATCAGGAGTAGGAATAAAATTAGTTCTAATATAATGTGCAACTGCAAATCTTTCACGAGGCAAAAGAAAATCATACGCAATCATTGCACTAGGAAGTAAACCTTCCTGCAATGTTGTATAGATATTAGAAAGTTTAGTTCCGTTTTTCCAATTGTCTTTTGATGTAAAGTTTCTTGGAGCAGGATTTAATCCCATAGAACCAGGTCCACCTCCGGCGCCATTCTCACCATGACAGGATACACAATTTGTTTTATAAATCTTTTCACCTTCAGTAAGTAGTTCAGGAGTGGATTGACTTACAGTTTTGATATCAATTGGTGGAATGGTTTGTCGCATTCTTTACAACTAAATCTGTAACAACAGTTGTATCTTTTAAAACCGGAGGAACACTTTGTCTTGAAATGTTTTCAAGATTGTTTACGTAATAAATTCCAATAGCTAAACCTGATTACAGAGCACGTAGATATACAACGCTCCGAATTTAGCACCAGGATTTTTTAGTTGCCTGTTCAGTTTTACTTTTTATTCCGTCTAAAATTTCTTTCATATAAAACCTTATATCTCAAATTTTAATTAGAGATGAAAATCAATTCCTCTTTTTAATTTTGGGTCACCAATTGGTATCAGGTTATCCTTTTTAGAACTCATTACAAAAACTAATATCACTAATCCAACTCCGGCAATTGGAAATACAAAATCAATCCAGCTAAATACATAACCATTCTTCATCGATTTCATATTCGGCATTATTAACCAGAATAAATCAATGAAATGTGCTACGAGAAGCCAGATGGCTATAAACTTCAATCTTTTAGGATCTTTTTTTGATGGTTGAGTTAACAATGCGAAATATGGAACTGCAAAATGAGCTATTATTAATACTATTGAGAAAAATACCCATCCGCCTTCCCAGCGTATTAAGTACCAAAATGTTTCCTCAGGAAGATCAGCATACCAAATCAATAAAAACTGAGAGAATGCTATGTATGCCCAGAAGTTGATAAATGCGAACAACAATGCACCTAAACTGAATAAGTGATCATCATTCATCCACGGACTGAAATAACCCTTCTCTTTTAATAATATAACTGCAATTGTAATTGCTGATAAAGCAGCCACAACTGTTCCTGCAAAGAAATAAACTCCAAATATTGTTGAAAACCAGTGAGGTTCAAGGCTCATCATAAAGTCTATAGCTGTAAATGTTAAACTCAATGCAAAAACCGGAATGAAAATGGCGGACAATTTAATATTCTTTTTTGTAAGTGTCTGATCTTTTGTTGAATCTTGCTTTCTCGAATTTCTGGTCAGCATCCAGTAGAATAAGCTCCATGAACCAATAAACACAAAAGTTCTAATAACAAAAAATGTAATGTTAAGATATGGTGCTTTTCCTTTAAAATTTTATCATCAACAATGGCTTCTTCATGTGCCCAATGAAAAAGATCATGATTAAACACTAATAAAGGAATAACAAGAATAAAAAGTAATGGTAGAAGTCTTGAAAAGAATTCAGGAATTCTTCTTATTGGTGTACTCCAGTCAGCGCCGGCAATATATTCCAGAGCCACAATAAACAAAGAACCTAGACCAATACTTAATATCATCATATAAGTAATCAGGTAGTTAAATATTGCTCGTTCCCTGTCTACAAAGAAAGCAATAAGGCCAAGAACTGCTCCAATAGCAAAAAGTAAAACACCAAGTTTCGATAGACTGGAAGGAAGTTCTTTTTTCTGGTAATGAAAATCAGTTTGCGACATTGCTACCAGCCTCCTTGTTCATATCAATTAAATCAGCATCGCTAGCATTTTTTGCGCGCTGTAAAACTCTAACATAGTTTACTATTGCCCATCTCTCATCCCTTGTTATTTGAGATTCATATGAAGGCATAACGTTTTGTCCGTTTGTAATTATATGATATATCATACCATCACTAAATTCTCTTGCTCGTTTTGAATGTAATGTTGGGGGATTTGGAAATTGTCCTCTTAATCTGCTATCACCATCTCCAAAATCTCCGTGACAAGGAGTGCAATACGTAAAATACTTTGCTTTGCCTAAAGCAATATTTTCTTTTGTAGGCAAAAATGGATTTGATAAAACTTCTACAGGATTAGTTTGACCTTTATAAGGATATGGGATGAATCCTTTTGCAACAGATCCCTCAACAGGATTCCGCATTCCGTATCCATCTGTAAATAACTCACTTCCCTTTTGCGGAGTAAGTTTTTCCTGATCCATCATCCAATTAAATGGAGTCATATACATCAGTTTATTTAATGTAAAATAAGTTCCGCCCGAAACAACTAATCGCGATACTTAATAAAAACAATAAAAATTTTGGTTGAAAAATCGGGTAACTTTCTTCAGGAGGAAAATAAATATATTCAATGTTGAGAGGAGTTAAACTTTTTAAGAAATTTTCAACTTCAGTCTGTTTAAACATTTCATCAGAGGCCTCTATTACAATACCAAATTTATCTCCAGAAACACTTTTCATATATTCAGTATCATGCAAAGGATGTTTATTATCAGGCAGCCTGAAGAACAATGCGATCATTGCAATAACGGTAGATAATGTTGCGAGTAAAACTGTAACCTCAAAAGTAATCGGTACTAATGCCGGAAAAGCAAAAAATGGTTTACCGCCTATTACCAAAGGATAATCGACTGCCATACTCCAGTACATAAAAAGCAAAGCAATAACTGCTCCATTTAATCCCATTATTAATGTAACAAAGCCAAGCTTGGATGACTTTATATTCATCGCACTATCCATACCATGAACTGGATATGGTGTATTTACATCAAATTGTTTATAACCAGCGCTGGATACTTTTTTAGCTGCATCAATGATTTCATTCGGAGTTTTAAAAGTTGCAGAAATACCAAAGAGTTTTTTATCGTTATGCATGATGATCACCTCCGTGGTAAGTAGGTTGGGCACCATCAGCTACCGCTTTTACTTCAGAAATTGAAACTACCGGTAAAGATTTAGTAAATAGAATTACAAGCGTAAAGAATAAACCAAAACTTCCAATCAAAATTCCGGCATCAAAGAAGGTGGGCGTATAATAAGCCCAACTTGATGGAAGAAAATCTCTGTTTAAGGAGGTAACTGTGATAACAAATCTTTCAAACCACATTCCAACATTTACTAAAATTACTATTACCATCATTACAGGTATTGATCTTCTGAATTTTTTTATCCAGAAAAACTGTGGGAAAATGACGTTGCAACTTACCATAATCCAGTAAGCCCAGGCATAAGGACCAAGAGCTCTGTTAATAAATACAAATGTTTCGACTTGAACCCCACTGTACCAAGCAATAAAAAATTCCATTGCATAGGCATAACCAACCATCATTCCGGTGGCTAATATTACTTTATTCATCTTTTCGAGATGGTCTAGAGTAATAATGTGCTGAAGATCGAATATCTTTCGAACAAATACTAATACTGTAACAACCATAGCAAATCCGGAAAATATTGCACCAGCCACAAAGTAAGGTGGGAATATTGTAGTGTGCCAACCAGGAATTATTGATACTGCAAAATCAAAGCTGACTATCGTATGAACAGAAAGCACAAGAGGTGTAGCAAATCCAGCAAGTAACATATATGCTTTTTCGTAATGCGTCCAATGTCTGTTGGAGTGTCTCCACCCTAATGAGAAAATTGAATATATTGTTTTTTTAATTTTTGAAGTAGTTCTGTCTCTTAATGTAGCAAAATCAGGTATTAGGCCAACATACCAGAAAACAAATGAAACGGTGAAATATGTTGATACAGCAAACACATCCCACAGTAAGGGTGATGTAAAATTAACCCACAAACCATGCTGATTGGGATAAGGGAATAAATAGCCATCCATCCATGGCCTACCAGTATGTATAGCTGGAAAAATTCCGGCACACATTACAGCAAAGATCGTCATTGCCTCTGCAAATCTTGCAATTCCTGTACGCCATTTTTGTCTAAGTAAAAATAGAATTGCAGAAATTAGAGTGCCAGCATGACCAATACCAACCCAGAATACAAAGTTTACAATGTCAAAAGCCCATCCAACTGGTTGATTATTTCCCCAGAGTCCTGTTCCATAATAGAAAGTTAGGCCCAGAGAAATCGCTCCAATCATCAAAGCTGTTAAGGAGATGGAAAGCGCAATTAAGTATTTACGATCAGGCTTCGTATCCATCGGTTTTGCTACTAGCTCTTCAATCTGAGCTAGTGTTAACCTTCCGGCTACTGCAGGCGCTTCCTGGGAGTAATCGATATTCACTATACTTCCTCCGAGTGGATGTTTCTAAGTTTAGCTATATATGTTACATTAGGTTTAATATTTAATTCCTCAAGAACATAATAACCAAGCTCGTGATTTCTATATTTATAAAATTCTGATTCTTTATCGTTTATGTCACCAAATTGTATGGCGTTTGTCCCGCACGAATCCTGGCAGGCTGTGGTAACATCAGCACCCTTTAAATTTCTTTTTTCATGTGTTGCATCAGCTTTAGCTTCTGAAATTCTTTGTACGCAGAATGTACATTTTTCCATAACTCCGCGTGAACGAATTGTTACTTCCGGATTATGCATTAACGCAAGTATTGGATTTTCCTGGAAGCTATCTTTAAAGTGATCTCTGAAATTAAAAAAGTTAAATCTTCTTACTTTATAAGGACAGTTGTTTGAACAATAGCGAGTACCAACACATCTGTTATAGGTCATTTGATTTAAGCCATCAGGACTATGAGTTGTTGCAACAACAGGACAAACATTTTCACAGGGTGCCTGATCACAATGCTGGCAAAGCATCGGTTGTAGGCTCACATTTGGTTCATCAGCACTACCTGAGTAATATCTGTCAATTCTAAGCCATTGCATTTCCCTGCTTTTAAGTACCTGATCTTTTCCAACAACTGGAATATTATTCTCTACATTACAAGCAACAACACAATCACCGCATCCCGTGCATTTATTTAAATCAATAGACATACCCCATTTAACACCGGTATATGGATGAGGATCATAAACACTGGCTAACTCACCATGATGTTTTTCTTTTATTATGTGAGGATTTTTTAGATAACCCGCAACTGTGGCTTCTTGAATTATATTTCTTGATTTGTGTAAATCCTGAATAAGAGCCTCATCAAAAGCGTGATGTTCCTGAGATGATGCTAATTCATAAGTATCACCATTTTTAGTTACTTCGAACACCTGAATAAATCCAAGGAGAATAATTTGTTGATTTTGATAATAAAAGATTTGAATTAAATCCAGCTTCGTTTGCGATAGTTCCAGAATTTGTACGTCCAAAACCTGATTCGATTATAATTACCTCATCAGCAGTTCCTGCTTGCATAAAAACCGGAAGTGAAAGTTTACGATTTCCTACTTTAACTTCGATTAAATCATTATTTTTAACTCCTAAATCTTTACATGTTTTTTCGGATAGCGCAGGCATAATTATCCCAACTAATTTTTGAAACAGGGTGTGGTAATTCCTGCATCCAGCCATTATGTGAAAAACTGCCATCAGCGACATTATAATTTTCTTTTATCAGAACTGTAAATCCTTTTTCAGCAACACTTGCAGATAACAAACCTGCAGCACCATTATTTAATGATCGAGTAACATTTGGAGATTCATTTGTTAAAACAATTCCATCGTGTAATGCGCCAAACCAGAATCTTTTAAAATCCAATCTAGAATTTAGTTCAGGATAAACTGATGTTTCCCAATTCTTCATTAAATATTCGTGATACAAAGTTTCATTAAACGAATCTGATTTACCATCTATCCATGTAAGTAAGATTGCTTCTTTTTGTCTTGTGGATTTTAATGGAGCGATAACTGGTTGTTGAAGTGAAATCACTCCTGTTCGTGTTTTTGCATCTCCCCAACTTTCAAAATTGTGGTTGATTGGAAGAACATATTTGCTTACAAATGTTGTTTCATTTTCTCTCTCAGAAAGTGTTACAACTAATCCAACTTTGCTTAATGCATTTTTTGTATCCAAAATCCTGAGCAAGATGATAAACCGGATTGCAATCAAAATGAATTACTGCAGCAACATTTCCATCATTCATTTTTTGAATAAGCGATTCAATTTCCTGAACAGATGAATTTTCTATAAAGGTATTTATGGAAGAATCACTTCGAAACATTTCAGAGTTCCCAAGTGCTTCATTTAAAAGATTAACTGCAATGTGAACATTTTCTGATAAAGAACTTCCAGCATCAACAATTGCTTTACCTTTATTGGAAGCTAAATCCTTTACTAATTGATCTAAAACTTTTTTCTTTAAGTTATGTTTTGCTGGCAAATCCGCTTAAAGAATAACCAGAAGTGTTTATAGATAGATTTAAAGCACCTTTGCTGCTTAATTCATTCATGATACTCATTACAAATTCAAATTGAGCTTCAGGTCTTAATCTTAATCTATAATCAGCATTGTTGCCTGTTATGGTTAAAGTACTATCAATACAATAAAGTCTGTTAAAAGATTTTGTTTCAACATCTCTGCCTTCAGCAAATAATCTTGAGTTTTCAATTTTATTTCCATCAACTCCAAGAAAATCTGATTCCAATGAAACAATTACTTTTGCTTCATTCCATTTTACTAGTGGATATTTTCCTGAACCAAAAGTTTTTTGCCAGGCTGCGTTTTTAATATCATCATTAAATAAACTGTAAGAATAAACTTTTGTGGTTGGATATTTAACTTTAAAATCTTCAAGAACTTTTAATGTAGTTGGAGAATTTAGAGTATTTGTGATTATAGCAATTTCTTTTTCATTTGCAGATGTTAAGACATTAATGATTTCTGAATCCGCATTTTTCCAGCTTACATCATTAAAAGTAGAATTTCTGCCAATCAATGGAGTTTTTAATCTCTCAGGATCATATAGATTTAGAATATTAGCTTGTCCTTTTGCACAAATCTTTCCCTTGCTTACAGGATGATCTGGATTTCCATCAACTTTTATTGGTCTTCCTTCTCGGGTTTTAATTAAAATACCACAAGCATTTGTACAGGCTGTACAGGTGGAAGCATAAAAATTTGGTTTACCAACTGTAATTTCTTCAGGTTTGATATTGTAAGGAACAATCTCACCTTTATCACGATAATCTGTACAAGCTGTTCCGGCTATCGCAGCAGAGGCACCAAGCAATGCTAAAAATTTTCTTCTGGAAAGATTGGACATACCAGTTGCAAAAAAATCATCAGTTACGCCTTCTTTAAACTCGTGTCCTTTAGCTTCAATCACTGCTGGATCATTATACAGAGCTTCAAAACTTCTCCAATAATTTGGCTGAAGTTCATTTTCCATATTTTCTATGTTATCGGATTTAATATCAGACATTCTTATTACCCTTTTGATTTCTACTCACTGCAAGAGGATTTAATTTAACTCTTACTGTGCTGTGTGGGTTATTTGATTTTTTAGAAAAGTATTTCATGGGGAATGAGTTGTAGATCGCAAATCCAACTGCGCCCAATGAAACTGAGGTAAAAAACTTTTTTCTATTCATATAAATCTTGTTTAATAATTTCTAATTTTTCATTATCTGTGACAAGCGGAGCAGTATTCAGGTCCAGCTTTTATTTTATCTTTAAGTTCAGGGAACTTATCATGAGCATTACGATGACAATTTAAACAACTTCCCATTGTAAGCGAATTCATCTGACCGACTTTTTCCATTTGAGTAATTTCACCATGACATGCGGTACAATCAATACCTTTGTTAACATGCACTGAGTGATTGAAATAAGCATAGTCCGGAACTTTGTGAATACGTTTCCACTGAAGTGGTTTTCCATCACGATAATATTCTGCTAGTTTGATAATTTCGGGTTTGTCTTTTCGAGCAACAGTGTGACAATTCATACAAGTAGCTACAGCAGGAACCATTGCGTGTCTTGATTTCTCAACCCCAACATGACAGTATTGGCAATCAATCTTCATCTCTCCAGCATGGAGCTTATGTGAATAGGCAATTGGCTGCTCAGGAGTATAACCAATGCCATCTCTTTCGGCTCTTGAGATGTAATATGTAAACACAAATGATGCAATAACTACAAACAATGTAACAGGTAATCTGTTTCTAAAAATATAATCCAGAAAAGATTTTTTCATCCATTTCTCTTTTTCTACTTTATACAAAAAAATTATGTAATAATACAGGAATGACCTGTAAGATTTATTACAATTATTTAGATTAAAATGAGCGGATTATCAGGGAGAAAGAAGGTCTTCCCTGCGTTATATTTAAAAATATTTATCAATTGACGGGCTAAAATTATGGATTAATGATTATAAATCAAACGATTCTAATTAATTACAAAAAAAAGTTTTTAAATTTTAAAACAGACCTATTCTGCTTAAAATTTACTGCTTATAACTAGCTTTTAGAACCTGGTAAAGAATAAATGCATTAGCTAACTAAGAAGTATGCAAAACTGCACTACCAGTAACAAGGAATCTGAAGAGACTCGCGTTTTCAATAACGGCCTTCATTTGTATTTCTTTTATTCTACAATATTTAGAAAAAAAGAATTTGGAGATAATCTAACTTTAAATTCCTTGAGTGTGAATGGGTTGGAGTTTTAGTACTATTAAACCATGAACATTTAATGCAGGATTAACTTTATAAAAATCCTAGATCTAATGAGAATCGATTAATTCCTTTAAAATCTTAGAATATGCTAGTTTTTAATTTTGTTATTTAAAAGTTTTGAATAAACTGCATCGTTCAACAAAATATTTAGAGCTGTCGTAAACTGTTCATCGTGTTTTAATTTTTCCTTCATTCCACCATCAGTTCCATTGTATCTAATGGCAAGTTCAACCTTCAAACTTTTAAGGATCTCATCAATGTTCTCTTTAAATTCAATTTCAAACATTTCATTTATTTCAATTTTAAGTTTTTCAAGAGTATTTTTCATTTTTTCCGAATTATGGTTATCCTTTAAATGCTTTATAACTTCAGCAATTTTTTTTCCAAGATCTGATTCATATTGATATTTTGAATTTATTAAATAATGTTTGAACTCTGCCATTATTTTATCATCATTCAGTTTACTAAAATCAGATTTTTCATTGTTATAATAGTAATAATCAGCAAAATTAAATATCATTCCTTTGGCCAGCAGGTCCTTTAACAAATCGCTTTCGGAAACATTTTTTACTATAGTATCCGGTGTAATTCCACCGGCGCTAAATACAATTCTTTTATTATCTGTTGAAAAAATGTCTTTTTTAATGGAATCAGAAACAGGTATAACATCATTGTCTTTGGAATAGTCAATTCTCTGAATGCATCTTCCGCTTGGAGTAAAATATTTCGCAGTCGTAATCTTTAATGAGGTATTAAAACTTAATGGTGTAATCGTTTGAACTAAGCCTTTACCAAAAGATTGTGTGCCGAGGATAGCACCTCTATCGTGATCCTGGATTGCCCCTGCAACAATTTCCGAAGCAGATGCACTACTGCCATTGATTAGTATAATTAATTTTTCTTTTTCCGCTAAAGGTTCTTCGATTGCATAATATTTTTTCTCACTACTAATCTCTCTACCTTTAGTTGAAACAATAAGCAGATCCTTCTTTAAAAACTTATTACAAATATCTACGGCAATATCTAACAATCCTCCAGGATTTCCACGTAAATCCAATATAATTGATTTAATTTCTTTTTTATTCTTTAATTGTATCAAAGCACTTCTTACCTCATCGCTGGCCGAACGGCTGAAATTAGTTAGTTTCAGGTAAACATTATTCGAATTTTCAGGATAAAAATCAGCGAATGAAAGGTTTTTAATAATTACTTCTTCGCGAATTAAATTGAATATCAATGTATCGGGTTCGTTCGATCTAAGTACTTTTATTTGAACTGAAGTGCCGGGTTCACCTTTTACAAGTGAAGATATTTCATCTATTTTTTCAGGTGTAACTATACTTTCCCCAATTTTTGTTATAACATCCCCAATTCTTAATCCTTGTTTTTGAGCTGCGTAACCATCAAGAATTTCGAGTACAGTTACTTTATCATTTCTAACTCCGATTGAAATACCTACCCCGCCATATTTTCCATTAGTTAGCAAATCAATATTATCTTGATTTTTTTCATCGATAAAAACGGTGTAAGGATCAAGTTTGCTCAGCATACCCTTTATCCCTGCACGCATAAACTCCTGAGGATCGATATCATCTACATAATTAAATGAAATTTCCTTATATACCTTACCAAATAATTCGATGTTTTTACTAATCTCAAAATATATATCGCCGTTATGCAGAATAAAACCAAAAGTAAAAACTATCATCAATGCAAGTGATGAAAAAAATATTATTCTTAGTTTCTTCATTTATATTAATCCTTCCAAAGATCTAATTTCATTTATTATAAGTTCATTAATTTTTTCTATACTTTGTGTGCCATCTATAATTCTAAATCGTTTATCTTTTTCTGCTAACAAGAGATACCCTGCCCTTACCCGTTCAAAAAATAAATCATCTGATATTTCTATTCTATCAAGGTCCAAGTGTGTGTTTTTTGCTTTCCTTTGGAAAGCAACTTCATTCGGAATATCGATAAAAAATGTTATGTCTGGAATTGTGTCACCGATTGCAAGATTATGAATTTTCAAAATAGAATCAACGGGTAAACCACGTCCATAACCTTGATATGCTGTTGAAGAATCATGGAAACGATCTGAAATCACATAATATCCTTTTTGTAAATAAGGACGAATTACTTCCTTAACTAATTGTGCCCGGCTTGCTGAAAACAAAAATATTTCGGTTTCCATTACCATAGCATTATTTTTTTTATCCAGAAGAATTTCTCTGATCTTTTCAGATATTTCTGTACCTCCGGGTTCACGAATCAAATGAACTTTTTTATTAATACCAATTAGATAATTTTTTAACAATTCAACCTGGGTGGATTTTCCGCAGAAATCGATTCCTTCAAAAGTTATAAACATATTATTCTAAGATCTTTTTAAGATAAGTTGAGATTACTTTATTATTCAAATTTTTTAATTACGTAGCTCAATTTTGATGGTTTAATATATATAAGTTGAGTGTTTTCAGGCATATTAACTATTGGAAGTATATTTCCCAAAGTATCGTAAACAATATCGCTGTATTTAACTGAAGCACTTATCTGTTTTGGAGTTATTTTTCCGAGGATATTGATACCGCCTCTTAAACTGCATTCGATTGTATTAGGAATTAAAACGATGTCTCGATCATCCGGTATGTCCGTTATTTCCACTCTAATATCTTTAAATGATTTTTCAACAATTCTTTGAATGTCAAAAGTTAATTCGACCTTGTTTATTTCAGTTTGTATTCCCTGAATATTTTCGATGTCAGCAAGGATTTTTATCTTACTATCGAGTGAAGAAAGTGAAACTAAATCTGTCTTAATAGAAGATTTATTTTCTAAAATCGTCTGAGGTCCTGCAATCATAATAGAATCAGGATAAATTTTTATTTTAGAAGCTAAACCATACCCATCACTAAAAGTAATATCTGTATTTGGCTCAACCTTTAATTTTTTAAATCTCATTTTCTCAACATAAAATGAAACGATTTTCGGAGTGATTTCAAGTACATTAAATTTTGAACCAATCCAGGTATTTTCATTTACCTCGTTAATAGGATCTAATTTTATATTACCGCTGTCATTATCGGCTGAAACAAAATAATCTGATTTATTTCCGACAATTAGTGAAAGAATCTGCCAGCCTTGTCCTTTGATTTTAACATAGACATTAGGAGGATTAATAATACTACAAGTATATCCAATCGGTTGATTGATTACCTTAATATTAAATTCTTTATATGAATAATATTGCTCAGATAAAGTAATAGAACCCCATATAAGGATTGAAAATATTAGTGAGAAAATTGTTATACTTATTTTATTTTTCAATGTTTCTTCTAGGATATTTTAAGAACTAATTGTTTTAAAAAAAGCAATTAACTCATCTCTATTAGCTCGTGAGATTTCTCTGCCTTTAATTGGGAAATTACTAAAACTTCTAGCATGGTTTCTAAGTTTGTGAACGTTCATCTTATTTATGGTATCAAAATCCACATGAAGTTCTGACATTTAATTCTTTCAAAGTCTTTCTGATGGCATTTTTTTTATCTTCTGGCTTGACATTACCAATATTTTCTGATCTCTTCTTCGTTAAACCTAAAGCTTCATTCCTTAGCCTCTCAATTGTAGTCATTGATTTAGGAAATTCTATGGACCTTTCATTTTCCTTAGTTTTAATTTCTGGTTTGATTTCAGTTACAATTTTAGGTTTTATATCGTCTTTTTTAGTAACAACCTCTTCAGAAATGATCTGGATATTGTTACTGCTTTTTTCTTTTGGAGTTCTAATTCTTGTTGCTCTCAGATTTTTTGTAGCTAAGAGTGGTTTCGATTTTTCCCTTCGATAATCATCCTTAATTTTAGTTTCATCCAAATTAGTGTCATTTGATACATCATGATTATCTTTTTTCATTTCAAGAATTTTTGACGAAACAAATACCTTTTTAGTCCCTTTTGCATAAATGTTTGCTGATAAACTTTCAGAAAATAATTCACTGAAAAGTTCAAGCAACTCTTTTGTTGGATTATCAATTACTGAAGAAGAATAAATTTCCCCAACTTTCCTTCCTGCATCTGTCCCAGAATCGATAGCAGCTCTAACATAATCTGAATTCCCACTTATTGCAATAGAAACTAAACCATTTTCTAATTTATGGATTCCAAGAAATTTTACTGGAGAATTTTTTAGGATTACATCTGTTGCTTCAATCAAAGCAACTAAACCTTTTGATTCGATTAGGCCTACTGAATTTGACATATTTATTTTTTCCCTATTCCAAATTTTGAAAGCAACTCCGAATGCGGCAAAGGAATGATGTGTACACTTCTAAATTCATTATTTGAAACTAAAGCATCTGTACCAAATGATAACGCACTTTTAATTGCTCCCAGATCGCCCTTAACAAAAAGCGTAACTATTCCATCACCTAAAATCTGTTTTCCAACTAATTTAATATTCTTCTCTTTTTGAATGCCTTCCAAAGTTTTTAAGGAAGCAGAAACACTGCTTATTTCAACAATTCCTAAAGATTCCAAAGCCATAGCATGCTCCCAAGAAAATATTTGATAAGAAAAAATAGTCGGTATACGAAGCAAAGTCAATCCGTCAACCAATTTAATCAAGTCTAGATATTCTTGAAGAATTATTGCAGCTGAATGCATATCTAACAGATCTTTATTTTTTCTTTTTTGTTTCTTATTTACTGATTCTAAAATTCTTTGCTGTGCAATTGACGAAGTATATGTTTCATCCCAAAAATAACTGGTAAGAAAGAATTTTTTTTCCAAAGTTTTCTTAAACTTTTCAATATCATTTACTACAGAAGTCTTAGAAACATAATTTTCATTCGGAATTCCAAGAACTATTTTAATTATTTTTTTTTCTTTGATAATTTTCTCTAGTTCAACAAATGTATTCCCAGTTATTTAAAATTGTAGTATGTGCATATGCAAATACTTTTAATGAATCTGAAAGTGCTATACCTATTCTTTTAAGACCGAAATCTATGCCCATGATCCGGGTTTCATGCTCCTCAAACATTAAATACTTTCAAATCTTTCAACAGAATAGACACCGGCAACCCTCTTTAATCTTTCAATCATCCTATTCAAATGGTCGATATTGCTTACATATAAAGTAACACTGCCTTCAAAAATTGAATCGCTTGTGTTTATGTTAATAGATTTAATATTTGTGTTTTGGTAAGTAACAATTGAATGTGAAATGTCATTCAGAATACCGGGCCTATCTTTACCACGGATTGTCATTCCCGCAACAAACAACGAACCTTCAGCTTCAGGCCATTGCACACTAACGAGTTTGCTGGAATCTGAGGTCGAGAGCGAAATTAAGTTTACACAAGTTTTACGGTGTATTTTTATTCCCTCACCAACAGTTATATATCCAATTACTGGATCACCGGGAATTGGATTGCAGCACTTGGCATAAGTGTACATTATTCCAGATTTTTTTCCATCAACTAAAATACCACCGATATCATTCCTAGCAACGTTTGCAAACTTTTTAAACTCTACTTCTTTTTCAAATTCCTTCTCATCTTTTTGTGTAGTAGCTGTCAAAACTTCATCAACATTTATTGTTCCTTGAGCAATCGCTTTTATGAACTGTCTTGAATTATCGAATTTGTTTGCGTGTGCAATTTTTAACACATCATCTGGAGTAAATGATAATTTCATTTTCTTGATTTTCTTTTCCCAGATTTCTGTTCCGCTGTCAACAATAGCTTGCTCCTCCTTATTAAGCCATTTCCTTATTTCGTTTTTGGCTTTTTGGGTCTTAACAAACTTAATCCAGTTTTTATTCGGATGTTGATTTTTTGAACTGATAATTTCAACCTGATCACCGCTGTGTAATTGTGTATCGAGCGGTACAATCTTTCCATCTATTTTGGCACCTATACAATGAAATCCAACTTTACTATGAATATCAAAAGCAAAATCAACAGTAGTCGAACCGACTGGCAATCTTCTTAAATCACCTTTTGGAGTAAATACATAAATCTCATCCTGGTAAAGATTTAGTTTAAAGCTTTCCAGCAATTCTTTTTTCTGATCATCTTTGGATGCATTTTCAAAAATATCTCTAATCCAATTTACCCAAACTTCAAGTTCACCATCACTTGCAGTTTTGTTTTCCTTATAACGCCAATGCGCCGCTACTCCCCTCTCTGCTATCTCATGCATTTGCTTTGTACGTATCTGTATTTCAACCAATCTACCTTCTGGTCCCACCACAGTTGTGTGAATTGATTGATAATTATTTGTTTTTGGGATAGAGATATAGTCCTTAAATCGATCAGGAACAGGCAAGTATATTTGATTTAAAACACCCAGAGTTGTATAACATTCATTCCTATTTTGGGTATCCAAAATAATTCTGATTGCAAAAAGATCATAAATCTCTTCAAAAGGTTTATTACGTCTTACCATCTTTCTGTAAATGCTGTATAGATGTTTTGCTCTCCCGTTCAATTCATATTTTAATTTCTCTTCGTTAAGCTTCTTTACTATTGGTTCAGAAAATTTCTTTATGTAAGATTCACGATCTTTTCTTTTAGCTTTTAATTTTCTGGCAAGCTCTTCATAAGCTTCGCGGTTAAGATACTTGAATGAGAGATCTTCAAGCTCCCATTTAACTCTTCCTAATCCGAAGCGGTGTGCGAAAGGAGCATAAATTTCTAAAGTTTCTTGTGCAATTCTTCTTTGCTTATCAGGATTAACAAATTCCAGAGTGCGCATATTATGCAGACGATCAGCAAACTTAACAAGTATAACTCGGACATCTTTGACCATTGAAAGTAAAAGCTTACGATAATTTTCAGCCTTGGTAATTTCGTGTCCTCGAAAGATCCCACTTATCTTTGTTACACCATCAATGATTTCTGAAACTTCCTTACCAAACTCTCGAGTCATAAAATCAACTGTGTATTCAGTATCTTCAACAACATCATGTAAAATAGCACATACTATAGTTATATCATCCAACGGAAACTCTTCAGCTACAATCATGGCAACTTCATAAGGATGAGTGAAATAGGGTTCACCAGATGCACGTAAATCATTTTTATGTGCCTCAAGACTTAACTCGAATGCTTTGGAGATTAGTGCTTCATTTACAACCGGTAGATTTATTTTAGAAATCCGGATCAGGTTGTCTAACATTTTTTGATATTTCGGATTACTTAATGCCATTGTTTTAGTTATAAAGGATACAATTTAAAAACTATAAACAATTTAGTTTTTTTAAATGATTAGTTAAAGGGATAGGAAAAGGTAGTAAGGAAAAAATTACTTAATAAGGAGCTCTTGTCTTAGTTGTCTAACTCTTTCAAGCCTACTCTGAACTTGTTCTAATTCATAATCCGAATAATCCTTAATGGAAAGGATTTCAGTGCATAATTTAACAGCTTCATCATTCTTATTAATCTTGTCCAATTGCTGGGCAATAATATGCTTAAGTGTTACTTCATTTATTTTATTCGATTTAAGATTCTTGGGATATGAATTTAAAATTTCCGTATAAAGTTCGACAGATTTTTGTGGATCAATACTTTCATAAGATCTTGCTAGTCCCCATTTGAATACTCTTGATTGCGGGTGGTTTTTTAGCGCTAATTCTGCAACTTTGATTGCTTCAGTATAATCTTCTTGCTCAATGTATATCCAAATTAATGAATTAATAGCCAGACGAGAATTATAACCTGAGTATTTTACCGCATCTCTTAAATATTGGATACCAAGTTCTTTCTCATCATCAATGAATGGAAGCCAATTTATAAATTCAATTTTTTTACTTTTCCAAAACTTGTAACTGCCGATGGCTATTAGTGCTTCGTAAAAATTTTTATCAATTGCAAGGCAGTATTCGAATGCAGAAACTGAACTCAACCCAGTGGAAAAAGCCTGAAGCCAGCTTTCACGAAGAGCATCATAGTAAGCAATGTATCCTTCAGTCAATGCCAAAAAATAATGGTTCCAAATATTTGTCTCGTCTTTATTGATTAATCTTTCAGAAATCCTTTTTGCGCCTTCCAAATTTTTCGTTATGAGTTTGTGGTCAAAGGGCAGCTCGTAATCATACGATCTTGCAATGCTAACCGCTGCAAGATAAATTTTACCAAGTGGGATATCTTTTCTTGTTTTATCTAGCTGATCAAATAGCTTTTCAGCTTCATCATACTTTTGATCAACAATTAATCTAATACCAGATTTTAAGATATTGTGAACTGACTTATCAGGGTAAACCTGTGCATTAGTTCTGGAGAAAAAGATGAGCGTTACCAGTAAGAAAAATATTTTTTTATTAAAGGGTACCAAATGTTCTATCACCTGCATCACCAAGCCCCGGTAGAATATAACCTTTATTATTAAGCTCTCTATCCAATGCAGCAGCAAATATTTTCACATCCGGATGTTCAGACTCTATTTTTGCAATTCCTTCCGGTGCGGCAACAAGACAAGCAAAAACTAGATTTTTCGCACCTCTCTTGCTTCAAATACTTTAATGCTTCAGATGCACTGCCGCCGGTAGCCAACATTGGATCCAACATTACAACTTCGGCAAATTCCAAATACTTTGGAACCTTATAGTAATACTCAATAGGTTTTAGAGTTTCTTCATCTCTTTGCAAACCAATGTGCCCTACTTTTGCTTCAGGAATTATTTGCAAAAATCCGTTTACCATCCCTAATCCTGCTCGTAGAACCGGAACAAGTATTACTTCATTGGTCAATTTACTGCCCTCGGTTTTTTCAAGCGGAGTTTCAACTTCAATTTTTGTAAGCGAAAATTCTTTGGATGTTTCTGCAGCAAGTAAATTCGAAACTCTTTGAAGGGCAGCACGAAAAGTTTCTGAATCAGTGTTTTTATCACGAAGGATTGTTACATCTCGTTTTATTAAAGGATGTTCAACTAAATAAAAATTTTTTGTCATATATTTTGATAAATTTACTTTTGTCTAAAACTTACAGTTATGGGAACCCCTTCAAATCCAAAAATCCTCCTAATTGTCCTTTCTAAAAATCTCCTGTAGTTATCAGGAATATGATTAGGAGAATTGCTAAAAAAAAGAAAGATGGGATAATAATCACCGACTTGATTAACAAATTTAATCCTAACTTCTTTACCTGTTGGTGATGACGGCGGAGGATTTTTTTCAATCTCTGCAAGGATTGCATCGTTCAGCTCCGATGTTGGAATTTTCTTAGTTCTTTCAACTTGAACTTTTTTGCAAAGATCTACTAGTTTATAAATTCTTTGCTTAGTTAAGGCAGAAATGAAAATGAGTGGTGCAAAATCAACAGTGCCTAAATTATTTTTGATTTCAAGTTCAAACTCTCTGGCAGTATTTGTTTCTTTTTCTATCAAATCCCATTTATTAATTGCGATAATTAAACCTTTTCTCCAACGAACCACTTCATCAATAATTTTTTGATCTTGTTTTTCAAATCCTGTTTTCGCATCAAGCATTAAAACCGTTACATCACTCTCACTAATTGCTTTGAACGTCCGGATGTTCGAAAAAAACTCGATACTTTCTTCAACTTTCTTTTTCTTTCGGAGACCGGCAGTATCAATTAAAATAATTTCTTCACCGTAATACTTAAGAACAGAATCAAGACTATCGCGAGTTGTGCCAGGAATTTCCGTAACAATACTTCTCTCCTGCCCCAGCAGTGCATTCGTAAGAGAGGATTTGCCAACATTCGGTCTTCCAACAATTGCAATTTTTAATCGTCTGTCTTCCTCAATTAAATCATCAGTTGGAAAATCCTTTGTTATGTCATCTAGTAAATCACCGGTTCTTCTTCCACTAAGTGCAGAAATATCATAAACCATATCAACACCCAGCGAGTAGAATTCGCTTGCACCAGCTGCATGAATTTGAGCATCAACTTTATTGACTACAAGGAAATATTTTTTATTTGATTGACGAAGCATACTAACAATTTCTTTATCAATTGGGTTTACCCCATTTTTAACATCTACCAAAAAGATAATTGAATCAGCTTCCTCGATTGCAACCTCAACTTGTTCACGAATAGCTACTTCAAATAAATCTGAAGAATCCGGAACATATCCGCCCGTATCGATTAATCTAAATCTTTTTCCGCTCCAATCACCCTCGCCATAATTTCTATCGCGTGTAACTCCGCTTTTATCATCAACAATTGCTTCTCTCTTTCCAATCAATCGATTAAAAAGTGTTGATTTGCCAACGTTAGGTCTTCCAACAATTGCTATTAATGGTAATTTCATATAAGAAAAATACAGAAATATGATTTGGGAATGAAAAGGGATTTATTAGTTAAGAAAACTATTTTAGTGTTTAAAAGGAGGCTGTCTCGAAAGAAAAAATTACTTGATTGTCATTCCCACGAAAGTGGGAATCCATTTTGTTTTAGGGGTACTGGATTCCCGTTTTCACGGGAATGACACTTATCTATACAACTTTTAAGATAGCCTTTTTATTGCTTAAAAATTATAAGTTAAAAACAATGTTGGAATAAACTCTGCGTGATCAGTTAACTGTATACTTTCTAATCTAACCTTTAATGCTATATCTTTATTAAATTGTGCTGCAGTCCAAACTGCATCTAAAGCACTTAATAAGTGATTTACATATAATCCAATTACTGCTGTATTGGCTACACGATAAATATTGTCAGGTTTAATATGCATATCAGCATAACTGATAAAATATGGTGAAATATTATTAAGCCATTCCGGTGAATTTTCATCACTATCCGACCAACCGTGGTTGAATTGGTGATACTTTCCAATCAGTTCATAATATTGCTGATCGCCAAAAGGCGGCAACTGATGAGAAAAAGCTTTACCACCAACATTTACCTGCCTTTCGTTTGCATTTAACTGTGAATAATCTTTGTTATCCACACGAGCAAGATCAATTGGATCATTCGTTATTCCTAATTCAACGCGGTATGTATTCAGCCATTCGGCATAACGTCTGGCACTCCAATTTTCATTTGCAAATACTTTGAACTCGTCAGTTGCTTTATCACCTTTATTATTATAGATTATGGCAACAGTGATAGCTGCGGCTTCAATAGCGGCAAATATTCCGGCCTTCCAATAAGATTCGGCATAAAATTCACCCGCACCGGGAATAACAGCTGAGAGTAAACCTGCAAGTAATGGAGATTTTTTATTATTGCCATCAGACAACTGGAATTGCGGTGTTGCATTTTCATAATAATCATTAAGTGTGGTTTTGGAATCCAATGATAAATTACCTGTCAAAATAATTTGTTCGCCTGTTTGCTGAGAAAAAGCCAACGAAGTAAAAACAGCAGTAATAACAATTGATTTAACGAACTTCATTTATTTCTCCGTTTTATCTTTGTCTTGAAGATTTATTAAAGTTAAGTATTTCAAATCCGAATAGAATTCCTCCATAGAAATTCCACTCTTTACCATATTTAATATCAACGCCATTTACTTTTCTGGTAAATTCATCAAATCCATAAGAAGCATTTAAGAAAATACTGGTTGGAAAGAGATAATATGAGTTAAGCTGAATTCTTAATTCTGCACCAACACCTTTTTTAAATTCGTTAAGAGATGGTAAATCACCATTCCAGGCATTTCCAAAATCACCATTGAAAGAAAGAAATATTTTATCTATGTAAAGATGACCGATTTTAGTATCAATGTTTCTGAATAATGGAAACCGATAAGTAAAGTTTAACCAGGCAATTTCATTTCCACTAACAGCATAAAAAGGATATGCCTTCATTCCTAATAATCCGCCAAGATAGAAATCAAAGAAGTCTGGTTGTTCAGGCCCAAGAATTGAACCAAGCCTGATTGTTGTATTAAAAGTATGCGAATTAAAAATCGGAAGATATAATCCGGTTTTAAACTCTACTCTATGGAAATTAAAGTTTGAATATTGAGGTTTTAATAATCCATCCTCAGCAGTGTAATTCCCTTCTTCATTAAAATCATTGAATTCATAATTGTAGGTAGCGTTAATATCAAAACCTATTGGATTTATTTCATCATCCTTAGTTGGTAGAATAGAATGCCAGGTAAATTTAGCTTCAAAATTTCTTCCAATAAAATAATTGTCCTTAAAGGTAGGATTTAATTGATAGCTCCCATTATTATAATTATAATATATAAAACTTTCTAATGCTGCGGTATAAGAACTGTATGCAAATTTTAATTGAAGATTTTGATCTCTTGTAAATAATCTGTGCCGGGCAATTATATCAACTTCAAAAAGATTATAAGTTACATTAGCTTGAACTATCTGATCATAAACCATTTGACCTAATGAATCCTCATACCCTTCACCGATCGGTAAATCGATATCTGAGGCTTTTCTACTTATGCTATAAAGCTCAAGTGATAATTCCGGTTTTAATCCTATCAAACTGATAAGAGGCAATTTGTTTCGAAAATCGAAAATTAAAAATAAATCTCTCTCCATTCTCGCATTAATCGAACCGCCCGCAAATAGTGAATAACGATTAAGCATATCATTTGAAGTTACAAAGACACCGGGTTTAAATTTTTCGAGAATAGTATTCCCGGTATTGTAATTATCAAATCTTAAAAAGGGGAAAAAAGTTAAACGTGAAAATGCACCTGAATATTTTTCCTTATCCAATCCTTTAATGTTTTTGTCTTCGTAATTTTTAAGCGATGAAATATTAAAATCATTAATATTTCCAAGCGGTTTGTCTGTATCTAAAGGAGGATTATCTAATCGCAGATAGTTGTTGCCGGGAATAACTCTTTGTTGATCGCTGGAGTCAATCTTAAAAATTTTATATCCGCTTGAAGTATAACCTGAGTAAACAATTTCACCATTATCAGAAGTGTTTGGCATAAACGCACCGCCAAGTACATTTGTTAATTGCTTTTTACTTTTTGATGAAAAATCAAATTGATAGAGATTATAAATTCCTGTTTCATCAGATGCATAAATCAGTTTTCCATCTTTATCAAAATCAGGATTTCTTTCATCTTTATCTGTTGCTATAATAAATTCAACATTCCCGCCTTCATTATTAACTTTGGCTATATCTCTTGTATTCGCATAAGAATAATCAAAAACGATATAAGAATCATCCGGTGAAAATTTTGGATTGTAAACCTGTTCCCCATTTTCGAAAAAGGTTAGTCGTTTAAAATTCTTTCCATCAATATCAGTTGTACCAAGATTTGTGGTTCCATCTTTCTGAAAAAGAAAAACTATTTTTTTCCCATCGTTCGAAATAGATGGATTATTTGCTCTCATATTATAAGTTATACGCGTCTCATCTTCTGCATCGATATCATATATAAAAAGATCGTGAACATTGTACGAGTTTTTATTGTCTTCAGAGATCTTTGCATATACAATTTTATTCTGTCCCGGAATAAATGAAAATGTAGAACGAACTCCGCCAGCAATACTTTTTTCTTCTTTAGTTTCTAGATCATACCCATATATTCCTGCCGGACCAAAATAATCTGATGACTTATTTGAAATGTAATAGACCTTTTTCCCATCCTTAGAAAAGATTGGATAGAAGTTTCCAAAGCCTTCTTTTGCAATTTGCTCACCGGCAATTAGGTTCGATAAAACTTTTTCACTCCGCTTCCGGTAATCGTTTTTTAGAAAATTGCTCCATTCATCATAAATTTCATTACCATCTTTACCTAAAACTTTTTCAAAAGCTGCATCGATAGTAAAAGTTCCAAAATTACCAAGCGCTTTGGTAACATCACCCAGCTTATCTTCGCCATACTTTTGAGCAATATATTTTGTTAAAGCAAAACCGGAATTGTAAACTGATTCATTACCCAAGCTTGTTTTGCCAAACACACCCATTTCATTCCAGGTTAACATATTATTATCCAAAGCATAAGAGCGTAAAATCATATCACGATGCGAATCCCAGTAATCATAATTAAATTCTTTACGCATATATTGTGCGGTGCCCTCTGCAAACCATGCAGGAACATTTATTGTTGCAAGTGGATATGAAACAACAACATTCGGAAATCCATAGAGAATATCAGGTCTTCGTTCATCTTCGTAAGTAAGAATCTGTAAGAAAAATGCAGGAAAACTGCGGGTCAACTTCATAGCTGATTGAATCTGAACCATGTGAGTAAACTCGTGAGAGATGACATTTCTTAACCAGTTGTGTGCACCACGCAAATCAAAATCTAATGCACTGGTCCAGATTTCAATTTTATTATCAAAAAAGTAAGTAGCGCCGTTTGAGTAATCATCAATATCTTTTACAACATAATGAACCTTATCCGGTTCATATCCGTAGAAGGAGCATATTGGATCCCAGACTTCATCTGCAATTTTTAATATTACTTGTGCAGTCCGCTCAGCACCTTCATGAAAGTGGACTTCTACATGTTTACCCTTAATTGTATACCAATCGAGCTCTGGATGAAATTCTGTGAACTGGGCAAGAAGATTTGTGCTAAATGCAAATAAAAAGAAAGAGAATAATAATTTCATAAATAGATTATTTGAGATGAAAAAGAAATTATTTAACTACAGCTATTTTAATAACAACAGATTCAGTTTTTCCGCTAACACCCGCAGCTTCAATCCTGGTTAAGTAAACACCGCTTTGAATATTTTCAACATTCCATACTGTTTCATTATCCATTCCACCTTGTGCGTCATCATTAAGCTCAGCAACAAAATCGCCAGCAAGATCAAAAACCTTTATGTTGATTTTAGAATCTTCATTTACATAATACCTTATTGCAGTCTGTCCATTATAAACTGGATTTGGATAATTGTACGCCCGCGATGTGGGAAAGAATGAATTATTTTTTTCAGTTTCACGAGCTTTAGGCAGGAACGAAGAGTTATTATTATTTCCAAACATTTCAGCCCAATCGATTCGTGATGAGGTAGAAGAAATTGTCCATCCACTAAAAGTATTTGAGGAATCAATACCAGCCAAAGCAATTTTGTTTCCAGCCACAAAAAGGATGGCATCAGAATTTAATTTAGATCCAAATGAAATTGGAAAACCATCAACAGGTTTTCCTGTTCCACCATCAAAAGCAAAAATTTCACCATTTTTAGTAAAAGAAATTATTTCGGATTTTAAATCACCTTCAATGTCAGCACTAAGTGGAATTCCTTCAAATTCATCTCCATCATTAATCTCAAATGGAAAATTATCGGCTAAAGTTCCATTAAGATTATAGGCAAATAATTTATTTCCGTCATTGGTGATTAGATAATTATTACCATCATTTTTTAAATCGGCTAATGAAAATGATTTTGCTGCTTCAAAAGTGGGAGCATTAAAGGTAGCTATAATTTGATCGCGAATTGTGACGTAGAAAAAATGCTGGCCGGATTTTTCAGATGATATGATCGAAACTTGCCTAGGTTGACCATCAACTGTTGTTGCTAATCTTATTAATTTCTCATCGTAAAATTTTATTATGTTTCCATCGTTATAAACCAGATCATATTTATTATTATTATCTAGTTTGCTTCCAATAGCAAAAATTTTGGAGCCATTAATAGCTATCTGAACTATTTTAGCACCTTCATCAACAATAACTTCCCTTTTAGGAATAGAGTTTCGGTTTAGAAGAGAATCATAATCATATATTAAAATCCTGCCATCAGCAGTACCGAATAAAACTTCATAGTTTTCAGTTATAGTCTTCTCGATAACCGGTCCTGTTGTTATGATATTGGGAAGATTCGTAATCCCGGAAGAATAGGAATTTCCATCGTACATCCAAAACTTTATACTCGTTGGAAATTGCTGAGCCGGATTATTTAATTTTACACCAATGAGATATGAAATGTTTCCAAATCTGAAAGAAGCGGGTTTAAAATCAGAGAATCTACTAATGGATTGAATGATAGAATCTCCGTTAGAGATGATTAACATTGAATCCGAATTTATTGCGAACAAATAATTATCAGAATCTATCGAAGTTATACTTTGGGCCATTATAGGAAAATTATTAGCCGCGAATAGTGGTTTTATTATCGAATCACCATACTCAATATTAAAACTCATTTTATTTGCAATTGCAGAAAAATTTTTTATTGTAATTAAACTGTTTGCACCTGAATTTGTCTTGGTATCGGGTCGTGTATCTTTTGCAAACTTGTTTTTAAATAATGATGCTTTGTTTCCACTAAACCAAAAATCTTGTTCAGTTCCCTCACCAATAACTTCATCACCAAAAATTGTTATAAACTTTTCACCAATATCCTGAACACCATCAGCCTCTTCAACATCAACTCCACGTTTGGTTTTATCTGTATTGATTTTATTTTCTGCAAGTTTTTCATTTATAACATTTTCATCAATGTGCCAAATGACAATTCCATTTCCAGGTAAAGCCCAATCAAATTCATCAACATCAAGCATTACACCCGACAATGAGTCAGTATCGTAACTATAAAATCCTGAAGTATCTTTAAAGAATGTTCTGTTGATTATATTTCCACCGGATTTATAAATTAGCCTAGCACCATCTGAAGAAACATCTCTCTGCCTGTTTTCAATCAAATAATACTCTGATGAATTTAGAGGTACTTTTAAAATAACAGTGTCACTTAAAGTTGCCGACAAATTTGCAGTGAGATTTATTTTATAATTTTCTTTTGAGATTTCTATCGGTTCAACCCAGCCGAGATAAATTTTTTCCCAAGCTGATGGTTCTGGAGGAAAGCATCCATTGTAAGCAAAAATAGATTGCCCATCCATCAAACCAAATCTTCCGATAGCGCTCAAACCTGTTTCCGTATCGAAGAGATCTGGCAACCCTAAATGACTGGCGACACTGGCAACTAATAATCCATTTATAGTGATCTCAAATAAAAATTTCCCTGTTATAGTTTCTAATTCCCTGCTTTCAGTTTCAGGAATAATCATTGAGTTCTTTATGTTAAAAGACCCGTTCGAAACAGGAAAACCATTAAATGACTGTCCGAAAATATTTTTTAGAGAATTTTCACTAAGATAAACTGAAGGTAAATCTCTTTCATTGCCAATGCTACCGGGCAATGATATATCCCGACCAACCCCTGCATGAAAAATCACGAAAAGATTATATTCAGAAAAGTTTAATCCTGGATATATCTGATCTGCTTTGGTCCAAACTTCCTCAGCATACTGTCCCATCGGAGTAAAATCATCCGAACCGGGATTTGGCGAATAATTTCTCATTGTTTTTGAAACAGAAAAAGTATCGGGAAGTATTGTGAACAAAACACTAACCTTTCCCCTGGATACTTTCTGGAAATAATTTCTAACAAAAGAAAGGTGAGATTCAAAATAATCTCTATCGTGAGGTAATGGATCTAAAATGTTACTACCATAATTTTGAGTATAGATTGAACCCATTTTTCCATTTCCAAAAGTGGCCCCATCTTTATCTTCCTGAAAATTAACCATCACTGCTAAAATTTTAACAGTATCATCTTCAAGAATAGTATTATTTTGAATTGGATTTGGATTTAATTTTCCAATAAAACTTTGGGCAGATAAACTGCCCAATGTTATGAATAATATTAAAAGCGTTAGAAGATTATTCTTCATAAAAAATTAGATCCCCCTCGGTAATCCTCTTGTTGATTCAGGAACAGCACCCCAGCCGATTAGGACCGTAAATCTTAAAGTATCCGAAAGCGGATGATTCTCTCCGCCTTTGAATACTGAAGTTGTTATATAGCTAAAATCAAAGCCATAAATGTCATATCTAATGCCTGCACCAAAAGTCACAAATTTTCTATTGCCATATGACGGATCTTCATAGAAAAATCCTGTACGAAGTGCAAAAAGAAAATCACCAGGGGTTCCGTACCAATACTCAAGACCCATCGATGTGACAATATCTCTTAGTTCTTCACTAAAAGATTCATTACCCCAGGCAGTAAAAATAGCCTGGTACCATTCGTCGGATTCAGTTACAGTTGTTGTATCAGTTACTTGCGTTACAGTTCTGTTTACAAGAAGTTTACTAAAATCCAGTGTATAGATAAGACTATTAAATTCATCATCAAGAACTTTATATGCAAAACCTAAACGGAAATTGGTTGGTATAGGATCAGCCTGGGCTTTTTGAAGATAATAAATTTTAGGGCCAAGGTTACTAAGATTAACACCAAGACTAAATTTTCCACCGATGTTTTCATCAATAAGTGGAAGAACAAAATTTACGGGTCGCCACATAGCAGCAAGATCAAAGCTTATACTGGTAGCGCTTCCAGAGCCTTTTTGCTGACCAACGCTAATTTCAGGTGATAGCCGACTATGAATCAATCTGAAGTTTAATCCCAATCCCCAATCAGGATCAATTTTTGTAGCATAACCTAAAGTAAGAGCAGCATCAAAAGATCTAAAAGTACCAATTGGAGTAGGATCTGTTTCCCCTGTTTGAACAAATTCTCCAAAGTTCATATAAGTAATACTTGCTGTAACACTTCCGCTGAGATCTTCAAAATATTGCCTATATGTCAGATAATCATAAAACAAATCAAGATTGAATTGAGGCAGCCAGTTACTGTGAGTAATACTCACTTCTGTACCGGTTAAAAAGGCTATTCCAGCCGGATTCCAGAATATAGCAGAAGAATTGTCAGCCAATCCACCACCGGACTCACCTATGCCTCCAGCGCGCGAATCTGGTGCAAGTAATAAGAATGGAACACCCGCTTCACCCTGTGCATACGATACTCTGGCTAAAACCACAAAGAGCATGGTTATCATCATAAGTCTGAGTACTATTTTCATTTTTTATTCTCCGAGATAAATAAGATTAATTTATTATTTCAATTTTATGTTAAGTGTTAAATATAAATAAGAATATCTATATGAAACACATTTTTTTAGTGCGGATTATTTAATAACCGCAAGTTTTCCAAGTATACTTTTATTAAACTCACCGTCAACGGATTTGACAATCAGTTTATAGAGATAAGTACCATTTGCCAATTGATCACCATCAGCATCTCTTCCGTCCCAATCAATAACAACAAATCTGTCATTGATATTAAAGTGTTCAATTTCATTTATTAATCTTCCGGCAATAGTGAAAATTTTTATCTTAACATCAATCGGTTTGGACAAATTCTGTTGAAAGGTAAACTGAGTTCGATCCCTAAAAGGATTTGGGTAATTGTATAAATCTCTAACTACCAGGTCACCCCCATCAACAACCGTAAAGAATGTGTTCTGTTCCGAAAAATTATTGAATACATCCCAGGCCTTTACAAGAAGCTGCTGATCTCCATTCTCGAGAGAATAGAATTTATAATTTATACTGCCTGATTTTCCGCCAGCATCCAAATCACCTATAAAATAATTGGTAAAGTCAATTGGATTTGTAAGCTGCTGATTTAATATCCCTTCTAATTTATGACCAACACCTGTACCTGTTGTATTTAAACCGGTTTCATCAGAAAGTTTTACAATAAGATTAGGATTTTTGTTAACCAGATAACCATTATTATAAGCAATATCATCAAAATATACTTCAATATCAGGACCCTTACCATCATTAGCAACAGAACTATCTGTTCCACCAACAATAATTCTATTTGTATAACCAAGTCCATCTGCTGAATTATTAAGGAAGTAGAAAATTATCTTTCCATTTTTATTTTCATATGAAATATCTTTTGGAACAACAAAATCAGCAGAAAATTTTCCATTATTAATCGATACGCGCCCCTTAAATATAATTCCCCCTTGCATAATAACAGGGTAATCCCCTATGGACTCTAATAAAATTCGTCTTTCAGAATCAAAAAAAGTTAAAATACCTTCACCATTAAAGTCAGCCCAGGAAGTATTATCGGGTCTAATCACTTCGCCATCAAGACGGGTATTACTTAATGCCTTTATTTGAACATTTGTTGTTAAAGTTTGTCCATTTATTGAATCTATTACTGCTGAATATTGCGGAACTAATAATCTTAAAGTTGGATCTCCAAGAATATGATACTTTTGATCATTGACTTGAAATAACTCCTGCTTAACATTGAATACAGCTTTACCGACCGGAATACTTAAATTAAGTGTATCTCTGGGGGCTTGAAATAATTTAGTTATAAATTTATAACTTAATATTTCATTCGAACCCGCATAAACTAATCTTGAAGCAGTATAACTGCCAATCGCGCCTGTATTAGGTAAAAACATTAGAGCTTCTGCAGAACTTTGATAGTTTGGAATATCGAAATAACCAAAATCACAAGTTGCCGCCAGCAAAAAGAAGAATTTATCATTTAATAATTGAGGAAGATTTACACTTTTCTCAAAAATTATTTCATGTGCCCAGAGTTCAGGACTTCCGTGTCCAAAATAGTTTAAAAATAATGTACCCTGATTGATACCATCAATTATAGCCTGATTAACCTGTGGTTTTCTTCTACCTTGCCCAGTGATTACATCAGGATAAGCCGCGCTGTATATTTTATTAAAATCAAAGGATTTAGGGAAATAGGTATTTGATAAATTTTCTGATGGAGCAGTATGCATTGATCCTTCATATGTTCCATCTGATTTCCATCCATCATCAGATACAAGTGTTATTAAATTTCTCCAATTACCACGATTCTGATTTAGTTCATAATTAATAATTTTATTTACAATGTTATTGGCTTCCGTCAAATTTGAACAGGTGATTCTGCCCAAGGCTAAATCAACTTTACTGTCTGCTCCAGAAACTCTCCCAAAAAAATCATCGGTAGTGTAGGAATTTATCAATGCTAATGATTCAACAGACTGCCAAGTGGGTACAAAGTTATCGCCATATCCCTCAATGTTTTTATAATCGTAAGTGCCTTTTCCGAACAATAGAACATATTGAGGTTTTATCTGCCAATTATCAAATGTATAGTTCAAATAATCTCTCAATGCTGCGGGGTCAATTGCACCACACGAAAATTCGTTATAAATCTGATCAATATCTGCTACGTAAGTTGATATAGTTACCGGAGCTTGATTTTCTTTATAATTTTTAAGATTGTTGGCAGCTTCACGAAAATCCTTATGGGTTACAATAATAAATTTTGCACCAACGTCTTCGCCTCTAAGATTTGAATTCTGAACTTCAACAGGATTTACAGGTGATTTAAAAACGTCACTGCCAACAGCATAATATTTGGATCGTCGTGCAGCACTTTCATCGAATTGGAATCTACATTCACTCCCGCTAAGCATTGAAAAATTTGTAATAAGTTTAACATCTGAATAATCAGTAACATCAAGTACTTTAATATTAGAAGATGTAAAATCATGAAGTGCGTATTCAATAATTCCCCCCGCAGGATCTGAAAAGAATAAAAGGTTATCATTGAAGGCTTTTAGATCTTTTTCGTATTTGATTGTAAAATAATCTAAATATCCAATTGAAGTAACGCTTGATGGAATAACATTAAAATTTAGAACACTTCTATTGTCAACTAAATCACCGTTGAAGGTCATTGAACCAATATGACTTATGCCGGCGATATAATCCGATTGTCCATAGCCATTAACATTTTGATTATATAGTTGACTTCCATTTTCAGTGATGCTTAATGTAAATCCAGAAGGCGATCCAACGACAAATCTAAAATTATAAACAACCGGAGAAGTATTAATTCTACCATCTAGCTTGTTTAAATAAGATCGATTAGTTACTGATTGGGAGAAATCATCACCCAAGAACTGACGACCGCTTTTACCTAAATTAATTCTATCAACTTCCCAATCATTATAGGCAACGGTTGTATTTTGATTAAGAGTTGGAGTAGTAATTAAACCCGGTTTTTCATTCATTCTTTTACCGTTAGCACCACCTGAAGTAATCCAGAAATAATTTTTAAGTGAATAAGAATGATTATATCTGTTAATTGTAAATCCATCGGAATCATAATCCCAAAAACTGCTTCCCCTTCCATAAAATAGGATGTAATCCCCATCGTTAAATATTCCATCCGTTTCTCCACTCACAATAATTGCGTTTTCCACTAAATCAATTGGTCGAGTTGTCGCGATACTTTCTGGAAGTATTCTCCCACCATTATTGTAAATCTTGATTGTTCTTGGATCGACAGTATTTGGATCGATTCCATAAAGCGAAAGATCAGATTTGCTTATTTTATAAATACCTTCTTCGGGTGCCTCAAATTTAATCCATTTACCTGTTGCGAGAACACTGTTATTCACAGTAACTTTTTTCTGTCTTTTATCTCCCGATTGTGTGTTCCAGTATTTTGCAACTTCATAATTGATAAGAACTCCATCAAGCATATCATCAGCCGGTTTATTTGAAGTAATCCCTTGCTTACTGAAATTTATTTTGAAAATTATTTTTGTATAGAGTTTTATTTTATTTCGTGCAGCATCATACTTTACCGGTAATATGCTTATGGTCTGAGATCCAACATCCCTCACTAATCCAAATTCACCAAACGTAACCAAATCTTCAACAGATTGATAGGAATAGTAATTTTCATTTTGTTTATACTCATTAGAAAAAGATAGAGTATCAAATACAGGATATGGAATAGGTAATAATTTTCCTGTAATTTCTTTATACATCGAAGAAAGTACTTCAATATTATTTCCATATTCGGAAGGAACACCAACATTTATTATTCGTTCTGGTACTGCTGGTGAACCCCAATCATTTACATTTGAAATTGTGCCAAGGAAGATTTCTGATTTCCTGAATTCAGAACCACCGATTTTTATAATTGAAGTATCTAAGTAAAACGGTGAATACTCAAGAACAACTGAATTGAAATCGGAAGAAATGATTTTAACATCGCTCTGAGAATGCAGAAAGATTGCAGCGATGAGAAACAGTAATATTGAGATCTTGCTTTTCATTTCAATGAAATAAATTGTTTATTATTTATAAAAATCTAATTCGGTCTAGTACTGTAGCAAGAATCTCTAAAGTTTCTCCTAATTTTTAGTCAAAAATGGTATCTATTTATCAAATAGTCAAGTCGTTATAAGAGTTGCATTTTACTCATTTTATTCAGCAAATGGACAGAATGAATGAAAAACATTGGCAATGTGGACTTTATATATTTAATTCTTTTGTCTTTTCCAATTAAAACCAATTTGCGTTTATTCTTACCAATTAGATTTAGAGCACCATAGTATTTACTTACTGTTTTTTCGGAATCGCTTAAAACCGGAAAATTTATATTGTTATTAAAGCAGAATGAATTATGAGATTTAACAGGATCAATATTAATTCCAACGATTTTAATCCCAATTGATATTAATTCTTTTTGAATCAACGCGTAATCGACCAATTGCGCCGTACAAACCGGTGTATTATCTTTTGGATAAAATACTAAAAGAACACTTTGATCCAAGTTTTTGTATAGATCAAATTCATTATTAAACTGATCGTACAATCGAAAATTTTCTACCACATCGCCAATTTTCAAAATCCAAGTAACTCTTTATTTTTTTTCATCGCATCAACACAAAACTGAATATGTTCTTCGAGTGGAATATTTAATTCTTTTGCTCCATTAAAAATATCATCACGATTTACAGCGCGGGCAAATGCTTTATCTTTCATTTTCTTTTTTACCGAACTTACTTCAACTTCATCAATTGATTTTGAAGGACGTACATATGTTACTGCAGTTATAAATCCTGCTAATTCATCACAAGCGAATAAAACTTTTTTCAGCAATGTATCTCTTGGCACTCCACTGTAATCAGCATGTGAAAGTATTGCACTAATAAATTTTTCATCAAATCCTTTTTCCCTTAAAATCTCTGCTCCTTTAAAAGGATGTTCTTCCGCAGTTGGGAATTTTTCGTAATCAAAATCATGAAGCAGAGCTACATTACTCCAATACTCAATATCTTCATTAAATTTTTCTGCGTAAGCCCGCACACAGGTTTCTACAGCGTAAGCATGTTTAATCAGGCTTTCGTTTTTGGTGTATTCTTTTAAAATACTAATACATTGCTCGCGATTTCGATTAATATCCATATTTATTTCTTTTTATTCATAACTAATAAATGACTCGGACACAAATCACCAATCACACATTCATTACATTTAGGTCTATTGGCAATGCAAACTTTTCTTCCGTGTGTTGCTAGCCAATGTGATGAATTAATCCAATAACTTTCGGGTAATAGTTCTTTTAACCTAATTTCTATTTTATCGGGATTTTGTGAATCGATAAAACCGAGCAGATTGGATAATCTTTTAACATGAGTATCAACTGCTATTGCAGGAATCCCAAATGCATTACCGGCTATAACGGAGGCAGTTTTTCTTCCAACACCGGGCAGCTTTACAAGTTCATCAAAATCAGCTGGAACTTTGCCATTGTGATTATTTATTAATTCTTCACAACAAGCTTTTATACTTTTAGTTTTTTGTTTATAAAATCCGGTAGAGAAAATTTCTTTTTCTAATTCTTCAGTTCTAAGGTTAACAAAGTCTTTAGGATTTTTATATTTCTTAAAAAGCACTTTAGTAACAAGATTAACTCTTTCATCTGTACATTGTGCTGAGAGAATTGTGGAGATCAGCAGCTCAAATGGATTGGAATACTCAAGTGCAGGTTTAGCTTTGGGATATTCTTTTTTTAGAATATCGAAAACCTTTTTGGCAAAATCTTTATTACTCTTTACCGGCATCTTGATTATATCGTGGATGAGTTATTTTAAGCCGTTGAACTGGATTATTATTTATAATATGAGATTGAATAATTTCTTCAACATCATTTTTAGTTACAGCACCATACCAAATTTGTTCAGGATATACCACAACTGAAACTCCAAACTCACACGAATCTAAACATCCTGCTGAATTCGCTCTAACATTTGCTTGTAAACCAAGTTCTTTTAAACGACTTTTGAAGTGCTCGCGTATTTCAGCACTGCCCTTATTAGCACAGCATCCTTTCGGATGCCCATCTGGTCTTTTGTTCTCACAAACAAAAATGTGATAATTATAGCGTTTCACTTATTATAAACATTTGCTAATTTGAATACTGAAAAATAGGCATTCGACTCAAAATATATAAGGTGGACAAATGAAAAAGTTTAAAACGTTCGTTACTATTTTTCCGCTGTTAATCCTTATTAATTGCACTGAGGATTTAATACCTCCAACCAACCAAAAAAAATATCCGACAGAATTAAACAAATCCTGGACTTACAGTACTAAAATGTATGAACAATTCTATGATTCCCTGGGAAACCTGTCAGACTCTACTCTCGTTTTTTCTGATACTACTGTTGTAAAAATAGTAAAACTTAATGATACTGTTGGCAATTATAATAATTTAATTCAATTCATTTCCTATGATTTAAGTTCACAACAAAATATTCAAAAGATGTGGTATCTGAACAATGATCAAGGGTTATATGCAATCGCTTATTCAAATGCCGGAAGTAGTCAACCAATTTTACCTAAAGTCAATGTAAGTCAGCAGAATGATTTTCTAAAAATGATATTAAATAATATCACAATGCCGGAGTTATTCAATTTAGAAAACTCAATCTTTAACATTGACTCAATTTTTTTCTATGATTCTCCGCGTTATGTTTTAAAATACCCTGTAATAATAGGCAGTAGATGGTCAGAACTTTCCACTCCATTTCAAAGAGATCGAGTCATCAAAGAGTTAATGATGCTAACTGTTTCTTCAGGTACTTACCCATGTTACTCAATTGGGATGGAAAGTACTCACCCACTTTTTTATAATTTGATATTTATTGATTATATCTCGCTTGATGCCGGGTTGATATCAAGGCAGCTTATAGTTGATAGTTTAGCACATACAAATGAGATTGGGGATACACTGGGATATTTTAAAAGCTTGTTAACCAGTGAACTGATAAACAAACAATGAAACGGGAAAATTCTAGCATTTGTTTTGTAGCGCATACGGGATTCTGGCATAGCCATCCCTTTGGGAGAACCCTTGATCCTTCGTTATCAAATAATCCCTTTAGATTTCAACCAATTATAGCCATCGATAGATTTAAAAAATCTTTCTCTCGATAAAGCTTCTGCATTCGTTTCGAAAGTTTCTTGATAATGAATTTTGTAAGGCAGATGTCCTTTAGTATATCTAACTTTGCCTGAATTATGCGCTTTTAATCTCTCTTGTAAATTCTTAGTTGAACCATAGTAAAATGTAGAATCTTTAACACTTATCAGGATATAAGCATAAAACACAATAACTTCTTCATCGAAAATGGGTGAGATTTAGGATTGTTTAGTAGCGCGTACGGGATTCGAACCCGTGATCCCCGCCTTGAGAGGGCGGTGTCCTAAGCCACTAGACGAACGCGCCAATGTAATAGCTATTATTAAAAATGTACAATGTTCAATTATCAATGTATATAGCTGTACATCCTAAATTGTTCATTGTACATTATCTTGTTGTCCCGTCAGGTTTCGAACCTGAACTCTTCTGATCCAGAGTCAGACGTGTTGCCAATTACACCACGGGACAATTAATTCATCATTTTCGACGCCAAATATATCTGAATCTGTTTCTAAATGCAATCCGTTTGGCGAAACCGAACTTACTTGAGATTGATGAGAATCTTAACTTATTTTAACGTTGTAATTAGAATAAATAATAATGCATAAAATAATTATCACTCTTGTTTTTATTCAATCATTTGTAGTCGCACAGACTTTTGAATTTTATCAATCCATTGGAAAATTTGAAAGAGCTTCATCATTTTATATTACTGCTAATGGATTGATTTATGTCTGCGATTCTGGTAAAGATGAAATAATAATGTTAGATACATTGGGTACTGATTTAAAAACATTTGGCGGTTATGGCTGGGATGAAAACTCATTTGATGATCCTTCAGATGTGTTCGCTGATCCTTTAACAATATATATAGCAGATAAAAATAATAATTCAATAAAAAGATTTGATAAAAATCTTAATTACCTTTCATCCCTGAACACTGAAGATATCGAGAATCCAGAAGAACAATTTAGATATCCGATAAGTTGTGCTACATCCAACCAGGGTGATTTGTATTTTATTGAATCCGAAAATAAAAGAATTATGAAGTTTGATATTTTCGGTAACTTCATCATAAATTTTGGCGGTTTTGATGCAGGTAAATATCAGCTGATGCACCCAACCCAATTAGCCATCAATTCTTTTAATAATATTTTTGTAGTCGATGGAAATGAAATTGTCGTTTTTGATCAATATGGGAATGGAATTTCCAGATTTAATGTTGGAGAGGCTCTCAGAAGTATTAGAATATTATTCGATCAAATGGTTGTATGCACAAGAGATGAGATATATTACAGTTCTCTTAAGCTTGCTGATGCAAAGCTAAATAAGATCTCACTTTCAGATTTTGATATAACCGAAATTGTTTCTGCAATTATGATCAATAACAAATTATATATTCTAACCGAAAAGACAATAATGATTTTCAATCCTTAAGTTGAATCATTTTGATTTCTTCAATTAAAGCTAAAAGTAAATTTCTTAGAATTATATTATTAATATTCTTATTGGTTTGGATCACTGGAATTATTTCTCCCTGCTTAAATCTCAAATCGCTTAATTCAATTTATCCTTTTCAGAAAATGTTATACTCAAATATTTGCCATCAGGATGTTCACAAATCTTTTATCTGTCACAATATTCCTTTTTTAGTATGTACTCGTTGCACCGGAATTTATTTTGGAGCGTTAATCAGTGCAGTTGTGATTTTGATACTAAACATTAAATTAAAATTCAAAACCAAATTTCTCTATCTCTTGTCAATTCCTATGTTGTTTGATGTATTATTCTACTCAATCGGAATTTATCCATATAATAAATTCATTGCTGCCTCAACTGGTATACTTTTCGGTTCCAGCATATTTCTATATATTTTAAGTGCGTTAGAATATTTACTTTTTGACAAACAAAAAAATAATAATGACATATAAAAAATATTTACCTACTCTTGTTTGCGGATTTGGTGCTGCAGTTCTTTCAACCGTTCCTGGAATAAAAAATTTTAGCTGTTGCCTTTTGGTTCCGGCTGCTGCAGCGATATCAATTCTACTCGATAAAAAAATTACTCCTTCAAATGAAAAAGTATCTTTAGGTAAATCTTTAGGATTTGGATTTTTGACTGGATTTTTTGCTACTCTATTTATTACAGCATTTGAAATGCTAATAACTTTCTTCACCAAGTCCAACGATTTTATCGAAGCGCTTCCTCAAACCGAAATAATTATGCGCCAATGGGATTTGGGTCCAATGGTTGATGATTCACTTAAATTAATTAAGACCGTTGCTAAAGAAATTGAAAAAAATGGTTTCTCATTAATTTATCTGGCGATGATCCTATCAAGTAATTTTATAGTAAATTCAATTTTTGGAATGATTGGCGGGGCACTTGGAATGAGTCTAACAAATCGCAAATCACGGGAGGGAAATTCAGGGCTATGATTACAGCATTCATTTTTTTCGTTCACTTTCTTTTTAGTTTAGTTATCTTTACAAAAAAATGGCAGGATGAAAATCTCTCGGCAGGATTTTTAAATATTGCACTTATTGCAATATTATTTGCAGTTGGCTGGACGATTACCGGGATGATCGCAAAACTTGTTATGGAACCGAAAGGTTTGGGAATGCAATTTGACAGGGACACATTTGCTCTTAGTCTATTAACAATTGCAGAATACTTTTTTTATAAGTTCTACTATAAAGAAGCACCTACTGTAAACGGTACGGAAAAACTATAATTGCAGATTGATCACCCTGACCCTGATTTGCAGTTAAAGGTTCAAATCTCCACTGCCATAATGAATTAATAGCAGCATTTTCCAATCGAGTATCAGCTTTAGTTAAAAGAAAAATCGAACCAACAGTTCCATCCGGCTTTATTGTAAACTTCAATCTTATATCAATTTCTTTATTAACACCCTCAGGATAATCTGGAATTATATAGCTATAAATTTTTCTGGTACCATTTCCACCCCACTGAATATCAAAACCAGCCCCACCTTCACCCTGTCCCAAGCTTCCTTGTCCGGTTCCTTTAGTGTTTGAATTACCTTCTTCAGTTTTTTCATCCGTCTTTTCTTTTTTAATTTCTTTAGTTTTGTCAACAGGATTGATAATATTATCCTGCGACGTAGTTTTAGATTTTGGTAATTCGACTTCTTTAACTTCAGGTATTTTATTTTCAGTTTTTTGGATAACTGTTTCTTCTGTCAACGTACTTCCTCCAGATTCTTCCATAGCTATACCTTGAGATCCTCCTGGATTACCAAAACCTCCTTCACCAAAAGATAATTCTATGAATTCTCTGGTTTTGGAGTCCAGGGCAAAGTTTATAAGCAAAGCCAAAAGCAATAGAAGTATGTGAAATACTATTGAGCTTGAGTAAGAAATATTTCTGATGTTATTGTAAGAAAGATTCATTCCTTATCCCGTTTTTCTTTTTCAGTTTGAATTGTAAACTTTTCAATTCCGGCAGCCTTTGCGGCATCAATTACTTTTATCAGTATCTCTATTGTAACGGTTTTATCAGCCATAATAATAAGATTATCATCAGCGGTTGAAGATTTTAGTAATGATAATTCTGAAGAAAGCTGAGCAATTCCCACTTCTTTATTGCCTGCATAAATTACTCCTGCCTCAGTTACAGTAACTACTAATTGGGACTGAACTGATTCGGGACTCATTTTTGAACCAGGCAATTTTACTTTAACTCCAGACTGGTTGATGAATTGTGATGAAAGCAAAAAGAATATGAGTAATAACATTACAATATCTGTAAGTGAGGAATAGCTAAATACACTTAAAGGTTCTGAAGACATTTTAAATTTCATTTTATTACCTATACCTCAAATTCAATTTCTTCATCTTCTTTTTCCCCTTCTCTTCCTTCCTGAATTACATCCACAACATCGTTTGCAACAGTTTCCATTTCCCCAACAAGCTTTTTTACATTACCTAAAAAATAATTGTATATAGCAAGAGCAGGAATTCCAACAAACAATCCATAAGCAGTTGTGATAAGTGCTTCCCAGATTCCACCTGCTAAATCGCTTGGTCCAACAGCACCTTGTAATTCCTGCACAGTCATAAAAGCAGATATCATTCCAGTAACGGTTCCTAAAAATCCTAACAATGGGGCAACACCAGCAATCGTTGCAAGAACATTTAATCCTTTTTCAAGTTTATTTATTTCCTGGCTACCTGCGTTTTCAATGGCGTCCTTTACTCTCTCATGTCCGTATCTGTATTTCATCAATCCTTTTCGAACAATATTTGAGATAGGAGATTTTTCCTCCATACAATGACTTATTGCTCCGGAAATATCTCTCTTTTTTATAAACCCTCTCATCCTTACCATAAAGGCAGGTACATTTATTCTGGCTTTCCTAAGTACTATAAAGCGGTCTACAACAACAGCTAATCCTAAAATTGAACAGAGAAGTATAGGCCACATTACAACGCCGCCTTTAAAGAACATATCTAAGAGATTCATAATTAACCTTTTGTTTATGAATTAGCGAATATTTTTTTTAATAAAATCTTGTGCTTCTTCTTTAGTTGAGAAATTCCCAACTCGTACCCGATACCAAACGCCACGTTCAGGAATTTCAGCTGTTTCTACCAAAGCATTGTAACCTTTGTTCCTGTATTTACCCGCCTCATTTTCTGAAATTGAAATTGATCTGAAGGAAGCAACCTGTACCATAAATTGATTTCCATATTTATAAATATTGTTACCAACATTTAGTGATTTACCCATTGGTGGTAAAGATTTAACAGGTTCATTTGATTCAGTAATTTTTTGTTTGGGATTTTCTTTTTCAGTTTTCTTTTCTTCGGGTTTCTTCAAATCATTTTTTTGATCTTCAATTGTATTGGCCGTTATTTTTTGTTCTTCGATTTTTGGAGAAACAGTTTCTGAGATTGTTGTTTGGTTTACCTTAGGTAAATAAGGATAAGTAATCGGAAAATCAAAATTACGTGCAATGATTTTTGCATCGTCAGATTTTAGAACAATCGGCTTCGGTTTTACAGTCACCTCATTTTTCTTATAAAACTCCAAATACCAGTATAATGCAGCAGAAATAACAATTATTAAAATTGGAAAGATTAGAAATGGAATTAAATTTCTTTTTTTCTCCGATTCAAAATAGTCAGGGTTTCGTTCTTTTACTTTTTTCAACCCAATATTTACTTTAGATTCATTATTAATTTCATCTTTGTATCTTTTTTTACTCTTTTCAACAATCTCATTAGTAACTTTATCCTGCGTTGGAATAGCAACACTCATACTGTCCTCTGCAGGTTTGGTCAGATTGAATGGTGCATTTTCCCTGGAATCAAAATCACCAGAATTGATAGTAATCGAATCACTTTCAGTAAAATTCTCTTCAATTCGTTTTTCAGTTCCTGGCTTGAAAGGCTCAAAATATTTGGAAGTGCTTTTCCAGAATTCTTCATCAGAAATTTCATCATCAATCTTAATGTCCCCAATGATATTAGGTTTTACTTCTTCAAATTTATCATCAATTATAATTTCATCATTTTTATCGAAAACAGCTTCGTTTAAAGTTTCATCAACAAGTTCTTCTTCAAAAAATTCAAGAGGTTTCGATTCACTTTCTAATAGTTCATTTAATTTTTGTGATGAATCTTCTGAAGGTGTCTCTTCGACAAACTCCGGTTCATCGTCAATCACTTTTTCAGGAATTAAAATTTCTTCTTCACCTTTTTTGTTATTAACTCCAAAATCATTATCCGAAATTGTTTTTTCATTTTTTTCAGCAAGATTTTTTGGGATTAAATTGAGATTAATTCTTTCGTCTGTAATATCTAAAATGGATTCGGCTTCAATCTGCTGGGAAAGGTCTTCACCAAAATTCCATGCTATATTTTTTAACTCATTAGCTTGTTTCTGATATTCACTGATTTCAGTCTCAACACGATCAACTTTTTGCTCTGTAGATCGATCAATTGATTCTGTTTCAATTGTATCACTCCATTGAAGCTGAACCTGACTTGAATTATATGAACGGGCATCAATTACAAGAGTTGGAAAATCTTCTTCAGAATCAGCAATAACCGAAGCAGCTATCAACTTTTCAACTTTCGATTCGAGTAATCTTCTGTATTCATAACCAGAAGTTGGGATGTATATGCTATCAAATGGAACACCGCGTAAAGGAATTAATGGTTTGCCAATACTTAGACTGAAACTTGAATCGATTGGATGATAATCTTCTTCATCAAAAAAAGGAATGTTAAAAACCAATCCTTTCGTATCAGATTTTCTCAGATTTTTATCTTCAGAAAAAAGTACAAGTTCAACATGTTCTTCAAGAACTTGATTATCATTAAAGCTAAAAATTGGTTTTTTAATGCTACCTTTAATTAAATGAAAATAACCAAAATCATTAACAAGGATTGATTGTCCAACACTAACATTGGCAGAAATTCTCTTTAAAAATAATTCAAAAAATATTTTGGCATCGGTATCAGGTACGCCAACATTTTTTGAGATCTTTCTTATTAATCTCTGCTTTATTCATTTAGTTTTTCTTTTTGATAACTATAAGCGATAGTTAACTCCAATTAGTATATTTAATGGAATCTCTCTATATCCATACCAGTTATAGTATTTTTGGTTAAAAAGATTATTAATATCCAAAGTTAAATCGAGATTCGGCTGGAATGAATATATAAATGACAATCCTAAATCAAAATAATCTCCAATAGAAATTTTATTCTCAATATCTGCATATCGTTTTGATTGATAATCTAATTTTACAATTGATGTGAAACCATTTGCGAACTTGTAACTATAAGCGGCGTTAAGCTTAAGTACTGGCAGATAAGGAATTTGATTTCCATCGACATCTCTAATATCCGATAACTCAATTGTACTGTACAACTCACCAAAAGGTCCGAGATAAAATAAAAAGTTAGCATAAGGGGTAATACTTTTCATATCCGCATAATGTAAATCGAATTTTCCTGAATCATAAGCTGAACCAAAGTATGGAAAATTTTCCGATGAAAAATATTTTAAACCACCATCAATCTGAAAATATTTATCAAACTCATATTTAACTGATGCGGTTAATGCATTATTTCTCTCCCAATAGACACTTCTGGAACTATATACATTTAAGTAGTTGTTTTGTACTACTAAACTGCCCGGACTTATAAACTCTGCTGTTGGGGCAAACTCACCAAACAAAGTAATATTTTTATCTAGCTTAATTGCCACTGAGCCATAAATTGCACTGTAAGTATTTCCTGCTCCTTGAGAAAATGTTAAACCGACCGTTCCTTTAATTAATTTAGTAAAAAACAATCCGGCAGTTGGGCGCAATAATAGAAACTGCTTACCTGCGTTATCACCATGCACATTTGAAATTGAATGTTTGCGATAGTCAATCGCAGCACCGACATTAACAACTGCAAGTTTTAACAATGCTTCCCCTTTAAAACGTAGATTGTTCTCTTTAAAGATTTCCTGGGAAATGTTTGTAACATTGTCTGTCAAGTTTAATCCAAACAGAAAATTTTTGCCAAAATCATTTTTTATATCAACTTCAATTTTTCCATAGTTCAAGCTTCTTTTTTCCTCAGGATTATTAGAAGCAAAAAACTTAAAACTTGTAGTGCCATAGTTACCATTTACGTTAAATTGTGTTCCCGGTAATACTTCTCCATTAATATCAGACCAATATGTAAAATTAAATCCTAGTCTTGCGTGAGATCTTTCGCTGTTATTCTCATATGCTCTTATAAAACCTCCACTAAACATTCCCTCGATAATTCCATTAGTAAAAGGATGAGCATAATTTGCAGATACTGTTGGAATTGTGTACAAACCCAATTCCTGCAGCAATGTTACCTTTATAAAACCTTACATCATTTAAAAAACTCATATCACTTTTTAGTGGATTTGAAAAACTTCCAATCTCAAGTTCTTCGGGTGAATAAGTTGGTTTGACAAAATCTTCATTAATAGAGGATACAAAATCCGGTTTTATTTTATCCATCTTTTTGAGATTTAATGAACTGTGTCCGGTTATTACAAAATCCGGTAGTTCCACATTTGGATTTTTTGGATTTTCATCCTGAGCTTGAGCACTAAAAATTAATAAAGCGGATATTAAAAATATTTTAAGCTTCATTGTATTTTCCTAAGTTTTTGAAGCGCTTCATCCCCGATTTGAGTACCACTATATTTAGCAACCACAGCCCGATACATTTCGGCAGCATTACGTTTATCATTTAATTTAACATAGCAATCACCTAATAATAGATAGGATCTCACCAGCCATTCTTCGTAGCCTGAATAAACAGTTCTAACTCTAACCAAAGATGTTATTGCCTCATTATATTTCCCCTGATCGTATAAAGATTGACCAAGATAATATTGTGACTTTGCACCTAACTCGTCTGTCCTTTTTTCAGCTAATGTATTTAAATATTGCTCAGCTGTCGTAAATCTACCAGCAGCTATATCGATTAAAGCCAACTCAATTTTTGATTTATCTGCAAAAATCGTTTGAGGGTAATACGTTACAACTTCTTCAAATACGGAATATGCTTCCTGAAAATTACTCATCTCGAGAAATGTAATTCCTTTATTATATTGGAACTCCGGGATTTTAGCAGATTTTTTGAGTTCAGAAATTCCACTATTGTAAATAATAATTGCACTGTTAAAATTTTTCTGTGAACGATAGATATTTCCAATCTCAAGCACAGATGCTGAAGCAAGTTCAGAAGTTTTATAGTTTTTGAAAACTTTCTCAAAGTTCAATATAGCTTCTTCTTTTTGCCCAAGGTTTTCAGAACTCTTCCCAATCCAATAATATGCGTCAGCAACAAGTTTGCTGGTAGGATATGCTGACAGTGAAATTCTTGTACTCAAATATTGCTTTGTCGTACTGTTTCAAACTATAATAAATTTCCCCTTTCTTAAACATTAGTTGATCAGCGTAGCTTAAGCCTGGGTTTTTTGAAACAAATTCACCAAGAAATACTACAGCTTTTACAGGGTGTTCCTTTTGCTACATAGCTGTATTGAATTCCATTTACAGCATCGAAAACATACTGTGATGAAGGAAAATTAGATAAAACTTTTTCATAATTTACAATTGCAGAATCATATTTTTCCATATTAAAGTGTGCATCACCAATGGAATAATAAATTATCGGTTCCAGTTTTGTTTTTGGATACTTTATGATCACATAATTGTATTGAGTAATGGATTTTGAATATTCTTTTTTTTGAAAATAAATCCATCCTATTGTATAAAGTGAGACCTCTGCATACTCTGAAGTTGGAAACTTATTCTGAATTTCCATAAACTCATTTATTGCATCTTCTGTTTTACCAGATTTATATAGTGCCTGAGCATATTGATAGCGTGCATAAGGATTTGTACTCTGTTTAGCATCTGACGAAAATAATTCCTGATAAACTCGGCTTGCGGCAGAATAATTTTTACTACCAAAGTAACTATCTGCTAATCGTAACTTAGCATCAGTAACTCTTTTATTCTTTGGATATCTTTTTAACATAATCAGAAAACTGATAAGCAGCATTTTCATAATCACCAGTGTTAAAATAGCTATAGCCCTTTCCATAAAGTGTTTGAGAGTTTATTTCTGCATCTTCACCATCAGCATTATTGTATCTATTAATAGCTTCTTTATACTCTCCGGTTGCAAAATAGTTTTCTGCAATAAAGAAGTTTAATTTTTGTGTTTCAAAGTTTGGATTAGAATTATCTAATTCATTTAAATATTTAAGGGCGGTTTTATTATCATTGAGATGGTATAATGCAATACCAATACCTAATAAAGCACGGTCATATAAAGACTTTTCAGCACCTTTATTCTCAAGAACAATCTCAAAATAATTTTTTGCAGCTTTATGATTACCCTTATTTAATTCTATTTCACCGAGCATCGCAAAAGATTTCCCTCTTAAAGCACTATCCTGGGAAGCATTGGCAGAAATCAAATATCTTGTTGCGAGATCTGTGTTATTGGCATTAAAATAAACCACACCAAGCTGATATTGGACCTCCTGAGCGAGTTTATCATCAGGATATTTTTCTAAAAATTCTTTGTAGATGGAATTAGCTTCATTATTTTTTCCAAGATACCTTTTACATTCACCTTTCCAGAAAAGAGATTTGATACCAAGCGAGTCTGAAACAATCGATAACTCATCAAATCGAGCGAATGCATCATCGTACTTTTTCTGTTGGAAATACGTCCATGCTAATCCATACTTGGCATCACGAGCATATTTTGCCTGAGGAAATTTTTGTAACACCTCCGTATAACTTTTCTCTGCATCATTATACTCACCAACACGATAATATGAAGTTGCAAGCAGATAAATGCTTTCAGAATACATGTCATCTGAAAGATTTATTAGTGTTGGACTTTTAAGTTCAATAATAGATGATTGATAATCCTTCAATTTGAAATAACAGATTCCTATCCTTATTTGTGATGAAGTCGCAAGAGTGGAATTTTTATGGTAAGTAAGCAGTTGATCATAATATTTTACAGCGCTATTATAATCACCAATTTTTTCATAAGAATTTGCTAGAGTATATATTGTATAATCGGCGAACTTCTTATTTCTTTTATCTGCAACGGCTTCTTCCAAAAATTGTATAGCTTCTTCTGGTTTATTCTCTGCAGAGTATGATTCACCAATCCAGTATAGACTGTTACCGAAAAAATCACTTTCGGGGTAATCATTAAGTAAAAGTTTTAAGCGGTTACGGCATAATTCATATTTACTTGAGTTGTAGTATATCAATCCGAGATTATATAAAGCCTTATCTCGATAATTTGACCATAAGTATGTTCGTGATAAAAATTCAAAGCCTATCGCCGCTTCATCTTTCCTTCCAAGTTTGAGCAGAGATTCTGCTGAATAATACTTTGCGGTCGAATAAGCTTCATCTATTATTTTATACTCATTAAAAAATTCTTCAAATAATCTATTGGATTGAGCATACTGTTCACTATGAAATGCAGAGATTGCTTCATTAAACTTTTCGGAAGTCGATTGGGCAACAACGATAGGAATACTTATAAATAATGTTAACAGAAATAAGAACTTTAGCATACACATTCCTTCACAAAGAATTTGATTAAAAAGAAAGTCAATAATCAAATATTCAAAAATCCTCAAAAAAGGATTAAATCGTTGATTTTAGATAAACTTCTAAATTCTATGGCAAATATTACTTCAGATTTTCATAAAATCAAGCCACTTAAGTAAATATAGCAATCTTCTAAAGAAAAGTATTAAAAAAAATGACGTTTTTTAAGGTAATCGTTGTTTGAAAACCCTACAATGCCAAATAGATCATAAATAATATTCTACAAATTAAAATTTATTAATTATAATAAGTAAGAAGGAAATTCAGATAAGAAGTAAATTGGACATAGAGCCTAAAGAAAGTTCATTGTTGAAGATTTTTTTTTAAAGTTCAACAAACATAAAATAAAAAACTCCCGGTAAAGGGGAGTTAATTATTAGTTTTATAAGTGCGGAAGACGGGACTTGAACCCGTATACCAATTAAGGCACTACCCCCTCAAGATAGCGTGTCTACCAATTTCACCACTTCCGCAAAATTGACGTGACAAATTATATCTATGTGTTAAGAAAATCAACACTTTCCCATGAGTTAAAAATAAAAAGATTGAGACTATGGATGTCTTTTATCTAAAAGAACATTTCTTATTTCATCTCTAAATCTTTTTTCGAAAACTATCAACTTAGAAATTTGTTCTGTGGTTAAAATATCTTTTAGTGAGCTTATGAATTGATTTCTCTTGGATTCTATAGATTCACTCGTTTTAAGAAACTCTGAGATCATTTGCCTTTGTTTTTCTTCTTGATTTTTTTCATTTGATTGAAATGAACTTTCTAACTTAAATAATAAATCATCAGATTTTTTCTCAAGATAATCTATTTCATTCCTTGAATCCTTACGTCTTGCAAAAAATCTTATTGCAGTCTCTTCATCTAAGTCTAAGGCTTCTATTAATTTAACTTTTTCCAACTGCTCAAGTTTACCTTTATTCTTCATCATCTTTTCCCTCATTTTCTGTGGATAGGAAATTGATGCTAATATAATCAAGACGAGCGCTGTTATTATAACTTTGTTCACACTTTCCTCCTATAAAATTTTCTTTTGAATTAGTTGAGAATAAATTAATTCGATATCATTATCCGAGAGATATTGATCAATATCTGTAACATTATTTTTACTTAATATAACATTTGAGTTGATATCACCAATTGATTCAGTTAAACTGGTTTTCAGATTTTCAGTATAAATGGAATCTAATTTTTGCGAGGAAATATCAGTGATATTTTTTGTAAGATCATCTGAAGCATAAAAATCAGTTCGCAATCAAATTTAATTCATCATCGGATAGATCAGCTAATACTTGTTGGAGTTCTTGCTTATTCTCACCGTTAAATTGTGATATAAAAATATAGCCGGTAATAATTATCACTAATGATGCAAAAATGTATTTCAAATTTATATATGATTTTCTCTCATCCGTCCTCTCTAATCTGCTGCGAAAATTAGGAACTATTGACTCAGAATAATCTTTATTTACTTCGATATTCTTAGTTTCGTTGATAGAATGTGCTAGATTTTTATATTCTTCAAACTCATAATTAAGTTCATCAGATTTCTTCAAGTCATCTTCAAATATTTTTTTCTCCTGAGAACTCATTCTGTCATTCAGATAAAGAAAAAATTTTTCTTCATTATTTTTCATTTTTTAGAAGTTCCTTCATTTTGTTCAATGCGTGAAAATGGTTTGCCTTTAATGCTCCAACTGATTTTCCGGTTATATTAGATATTTCTTCATAACTCAGTTCATCATAATTCCGCATAATAAATACCTCTCTTTGTTTGATTGGAAGTTTTTGCAATGCATTTTCAACTTTTTCTAATTTTTGTTTCGATTCAAGATGATCAATAATATCTTTTTCATTACTTCTTTTGTTAGTTACTTCATCAAGACTAAAAAAGTTTCTTATGCTTCTTTTCTTTAGATAATTTATGCTTCTTGTATTTGTAATTGTATAAATCCAGGTATATAAAGATGACTTAAACTCAAATGTTTTTAATTTATTATAAAGAACAAGTAAAACTTCCTGCACAATTTCATCGGCATCTAAATGGTTTCCGGACATACGTCTTGCATGCCAGTAAATTTTTTCCTGGTATTTAACAGCCAAACGATTAAATGCAGATTCATTACCATCAACGAAACTCCTAATTAGTTCAAAATCGTTATTTAATTCGTGCATATAGTTTTGTTTTATCAATTCCTTAGACAATTCAGGATTAAAAATGGTTTAACGGTTTTACTTTAAACCAAAAGTAATTCTAAGTTGTCAAAAGAACAAAATCAAATAAAACTTAGAAAGGATTAAAGTATGAAAACTCTAATTGTTGTTCTATCGGTACTATTTTTGTTTACCTGTGTTAACCAGGAAATGTTTTCGCAAAAAAGAGAACATAGGAATGGAAAAGAATTTCGAATGGAGATGAAAGAGAAGTTAAATTTAACCGAGGAACAAGAAAATAGAATAGAAAGTCTAAGATTATCTCACGAAGAGGTAATGATAAAATTGAGAGCTGATCTTGAATTGAAAGAATTAGAAATGAGAAAAATCAGATCCAGTGATAAAATGTCTCGCAGCGAAATGATCAGGATTACAAAAGAAATTAGCGCGATAAAAAATGAAATGGCTTTGGCAAGAGTTAATCATCAAATGGATGTGTATGATAACCTTGATGCGAACCAAAGAAAGATATGGATGGAGACACAAGATAAAATCGGGCACATGAAAAACAGGTTTAAGGATCGAATGCGTGAACAAATCGATTAGTTAATAATTAAAAAGCCGGTCACCCGGCTTTTTTTATAAATCACCCTCAATAGGCCTTAAAACAATTTCTTCGGTGACTAAATTTTCTTTTTGAAGAAAAGCCCATACCAACACTCGTGCGATATCATCGCTTGACATCATTCTTTCTGAAAATTGTTCTCGCATTTCTTTAGACCAAATTGAGGTTGAGGTTGCGCCTGGAATTATATTTATAACCTTAATGTTATATTTTCTAACTTCTTCACGTAAAGAATTAGTATAGCCAAGTAATCCCAATTTTGAGGCAGAGTAAGCACTGCTTTTTATAAAAACTTTTTTTGTTACTGCAGAAAGAATATTAATTATAGTTCCGCCACCGTTAGTAATCATCTGCGGAAGAACAGCTTTGATAGTGTATATTGAACCCAAAAGATTTGTATTAATGATATCATTGATTTCATTGATTGAGTTATCTTCTGCAAGTTTAAAGGATGTAATCCCGGCATTGTTAATGAGACAATCAATTTTAGAATTTACTAATATTTTTTTTACTGTTTGATCAACGTTTGTTTGTGATGCAACATTGCAAGGAAAAATATCAACAGAAAGTTTTTCACTTTCAAGCTCCGTGTTAATTCTTTCAAGTTCAGAAATCCTTCTTCCCGAAACAAAAACTTTTGCACCGGTTTTTGCAAACTCAATAGCCGTTGATTTCCCAATGCCTGAGCTTGCACCTGTAATCCAGATTCCAGGTTTTTCTTTAATCATAAATTTTTGTTCGTAATAAGAGTTAGAAATTCTGATCTTGTTCTTGCATCATCTTTAAAAACGCCATGCATAGCACTAGAAGTTGCTGAAGAATTTTGTTTCTCAACGCCACGCATCATCATACACATATGGTAAGCTTCAGAAACTACACCAACGCCAACCGGTTGAAGATATTTGTCGAGTGTGTCAGCAATTTGCTGCGTCATTCTTTCCTGCACCTGTAATCTTCTTGCAAAAACTTCGACTATCCTGGGAATTTTACTAAGACCAACAATCTTTCCGTTTGGGATGTAGGCTACGTGTACTTTGCCGTAAAATGGCAACATATGATGCTCGCACATACTGTAAAAATCAATGTTTTTAACTAAAACCATTTCATCATATTTTTCAATAAAGATCGCCTCGTTAATAACTTCTTCAATATTCTGGTTATAGCCACTTGTAAGAAACTCATATGCTTCAGCAACCCGTTTTGGTGTGCTAATCAGACCTTCACGTCTTGGATCTTCTCCGATCTCTAAAAGTAAATTATTAATTAGCGTTTTGATTTTCTCTGTATCCAAGATCATTCTCCTCGATATTCAAAATAATTATTTTCGGTTTCGTAAAGCTTTACTGAATAAAGCTTACCAGCAGGAATTTTATTCTTTAACTGATCCCAGATTGCAACAACAATATTTTCAGAGGTTGGATTTAATCCTTTCATAAAATCTGTATCAAGGTTAAGATTTTTATGATCTACCTTGCTAATAACATGCTCATGAATAATAGATTTTAATTTTTTCAAATCAATAACAAAACCTGTAGCAGGATCGACATTTCCAGCAACTACGACTTCTAAAGTATAATTGTGTCCGTGCCAATTTGGATTGCTGCACTTGCCAAATAATTTGAAGTTTTCTTCATTACTCAAACCTTCTCTGAACAATCTATGCGCCGCAGCAAAGGTTTCTCTTCGGGTTAAATAAATCATACTAATCTTTCAAAGCTTCTAGAACTTCATTTTCATGTCCATCAACTTTTACTTTATTAAAAATCATTTTAATCTTTCCTTTTCCATCAATAATAAAAGTCGTTCGTTCAACTCCCATATACTTTCTACCATACATACTTTTCTCTTTCCAAACACCATACAGCTCAATTACTTTTTTGTCTTCATCTGCAAGAAGATTAAATGGCAGTTTATACTTCTCTGAAAATTTTTTATGGGATTTAACAGAATCCGGGCTGATACCAAGAATTACCGCATCAGTTTTTGAAAACTTAGGAATGTTATCTCTAAAACTACATGCTTCTTTCGTACATCCTGATGTATCGTCCTTAGGATAAAAGTAAAGTATCACCTTTTTTCCAAAATAATCTTTTAAAGATATTTTTTTTTCATCTTGATTGAACAATGAAAAATCCGGAGCTTTTTTACCTGCTTCTAACATTAATCTATTCTCCGAATTATTTATTCAAGTGCTTTTTTAATTGCTTCAAAGTTTGGCTGATCACCGGCGTTTGCGAGCACTTCAATATGTTTTATGTTTCCTGTTTCATCGACTACAAATGCAGCACGTTTTGCAGTATTTAAGTAATCAAATTTGCCGGGTACAAAAACATCCAATACAACATCGTAAACAGGAATTACTTTTTTATTAAAATCACTTAGCAAGTGGAAAATTATAATTATTTTTTTCATGAAACATTTTTAATGAAAAATGAGTATCGGTACTAATTCCTAATACTTGTGCATTTAATTTTTCATATACTTTAAACTCATCTCTAAAAGTACATAACTCTTTTGTGCAAGCACCCGTATTTGCTGCCGGGAAAAACAGTACAACAACATTTTTCCCTTTGTAATCACTCAATGATATTGCTTCACCATCCTGATTAAATAATGTAAAATTTGGTGCTTTGTCGCCAACTTTAAGGGCCATAATTATCTCCTTAATGTATTTAGTTATAAAATTATCTGAAAGCTTTTAGTTTTTCTGATTTAAGTTACCCAAAAGGTAAAGTACTTTCAAGAAATTAATCCTAGTGTTGATACAAAAAACAACTATGATTAAAAATAGTTTCATTTGAGTCTATAACAATCCGGCTTTCTTAGTCCATTCCTTAAAACCGTTTTCAAGTTGTTCAAATGAACTTATTGCAAATAAGATTGGCTGCAAGTGCCAGACATCATATTCCTGCACAACAATTTTATCAGGGTCGAATTCTTTCACTTCAACATTTCCGGACAACGCACTTTGTACTTCCCCATGTGATGAAACAATTCCGGCCCCATAAATTCTCATACCTTCAGGTTTTCTGATCAACCCAAACTCAACGGTAAACCAGTGGAATGTTTCCAAATATTTTCTATTCATGCCTTCAGCTTTTAGTGCGGCTTCACCGAACATCTGATAGAATGATGCAAAACTTTTATTAATCAGTAAAGGCATGTGCCCAAAAATATCATGGAATAAGTCTGGTGCTGGTGTATAATCAAGTTCTGCTTTTCCACGAATGTAGTCAGTAGATGGAAATACTTTTCTTCGAAGCAGTTCAAAAAAATTTTGTTCGTGAATTAAACCCGGTACACGTGCAACTTTCCATCCTGTTGATTTATAAAAAATGTGGCTTAGGCTCTTTTAAATAAGGGATTTTATTTGCTGAAAGATTTAGTTTGCCAGCTCCTTCAATATACTCTTCACAGGCTCTGCCAGGTAAAAATTTCATTTGACGATTGTAAAGAAACTTCCAATTTTCTTGCTCTTCTTTAGAATAATGCGGGTATACAATTTCATCATGCTCGGGAACTGGTTTATCCAACTTTTGCGGAATGCATCTTGGATCAATTCCTTCTTCAGCTGCTTTTTCGTAAGCAGAAATAATTTGCGGGTTCTTTTCTTTTTCGTTCATTTCGGAATCCTGTTATTCTTTAATATGAAGTTAAAGATTGGTTGTCATATTTTCAATAAGAATTAATTTCAACTTGATTAATAATTTCATTTTACATTTTCAAAACACTATATCTGTATACAAAGTAATTTTTATATTACTTCAAATCTTTGAATAATATCATTACATTTGTTATTACTAATAAGAATACTGATGGAGAGTAATTGGAAGAAAGCATTGGCACAGAAAATATTCCACTTAAATCGTGTGTAATTCCTTATAGAATAATTAACGGTGAGTTAGAACTTTTGCTAATTACATCCATTAAAAAACAAAAATGGATTTTCCCCAAAGGCTATATTGAATTTAATCTATCAGCATTTGAATCTGCTAAAAAGGAAGCTTATGAAGAAGCAGGGGTAATTGGCGAAAATGAGACTCTTGAGCTTGGAGCATTTGAATTAAAAAAGAAAAATGAAATTTCCTTAATCAAAGTGTTTTCAATGGAGGTAACAAAAGAACTAAAAGATTATCCGGAAAAAAATTTACGTAAACGTAAGTGGTTTACTTTTGAGGAAGCAGTAGATAAAATGGATAGTGTAGAGATTAAAAATTATCTATTAAAACTAAAACAAGATTTAAAACCAACTAATCGGAATCCATCTTGATAAGCTTGTTACAAACTTCTTTTGCAATCTCATAATCAAAACCCCTGCTGATTAGGAATGAAACTATTTTTTGATGTAACTGACTTTCATCGCTAACACGTTTTCTTAGCTGAATTATTTTCTTTTCTGCAAGTTGATTAGCTAACTCATAACTATCGATCGTATTATTAAATTCTCTACTCAATTCATCCACTATTGCTGAAGATATTCCTTTGCTAAATAATGCTGTACGTATTTTATTCATTCCCCATTTTTTCCCAACTAGCTTTTCTTCGATAAAAAGTTTAGCAAAATATTTATCATCAATAAATGATTTTGACTTCAAATCATTCAAAACGATTTTAATCAATCTTTCATCGTAGGATTTAGATTTAAGTTTTAAGAACAGTTCTTTTTCAGAATGGAATCGTCTGGAAAGAAAGGATAGAGCACGTTGTTTTATATGATAAAGAATATTTTGTTCGATAAAAAAAGAATAGCGGTCTTCAGAAACTTCATCACCTTTTCTTAGCCCGCTACTATAAAAAGTATCTTCAGATAAAATTAATTTTTCATTATTTTCAAAATATATCGCAACATTCTTTTCATCTTTTCTAACTACTCTATTAATTATCATTTAGAAGTTCAAATTCTACGTTACTTCTTTTTACCTTTTGGTTTTTCCTCTGATTTCTCTTCTGAAACAGATTCGGTTTTAAATCCTGGCAAACCAAGTTTAGTTTTTATTTCTCTTTCAAGACTTTTATAAATATCCGGAAACTCATTAAGTTTTTGTTTGAATTGTTCTCTTCCCTGAATTCTGTCCTCACCATATGTAAACCAGGCGCCGCCCTTTTTAATTATTCCAAGTTCAGTTGCCATATCAATAATATCACCTGTTTTACTAATCCCTTCGTTGTATAAAATATCAAACTCGGTTTGCTTAAATGGCGGGGCGACTTTACTCTTAACAATTTTTACTTTAGTCCGATTACCGATAACATTTTCACCATCTTTTATAGCGGCAATTCTTCTTATATCAATCCTGACGGATGCATAAAACTTCAGTGCATTTCCACCTGTAGTGGTTTCAGGATTTCCAAACATTACTCCAATTTTACTTCTTAGTTGATTTATAAAAACAACAGATGTTTTTGATTTTGATATGGCACCTGTTAATTTTCTTAATGCCTGCGACATTAACCTTGCTTGAACTGCCATTGTTGCGTCACCCATTTCACCTTCAATTTCAGAACGCGGTACTAATGCTGCAACTGAATCTATAACGATAATATCCAAAGCATTGCTTCGAACCAAAGTGTCAGTTATTTCTAATGCTTGTTCACCAAAATCTGGTTGTGAGATTAGAAGATTTGCAGTATCAACTCCAAGGCGTTTTGCATAATTAACATCAAGAGCATGTTCTGCATCAATAAAGGCTGCAAGTCCACCCATTTTTTGAGCTTCTGCAATTATATGAAGACAAAGTGTTGTTTTGCCGCTTGATTCAGGACCATAAACTTCAGTTACTCTACCTCTTGGTATTCCGCCTATTCCAAGCGCAATATCTAAGGAAAGAGCGCCAGTTGGAATAGCTTCAATATCATTGACTACTCCATCCCCTAGCTTCATTATTGATCCTTTGCCGTAAGTTTTTTCGATGCCGGCAATTGCCTCATCAATAATTTTTAGTTTTTGTTCTCTATCAGAAGCCATCACATCTCCAATTCTTTAAGTTTATAATTTTTAATTTCATAATATTTAGATCCTTCAGGGTACAAAATACTTTTATAAAGCGTAACTGAATTAGCATTAAAAAGTATTGGTTTAAAAGTAAAATTTTTGAAGTTGTTAACAAAGTTAATTCCGAGATCATTTTTAATTCTTAACAAAGTAATGTGCGGATTAAATTTTTTTGGTTCGACAGGAATATTAAAATCTTTAAATTTTTCATTTAGCTCAGCTACCAACTTATATAATATAACATCGGTCTCTAATCCGGCCCAAAGAATTATTGGTTTATTATACCGGTAATAAAATCCAAACTTTGTGAATGAACATTTAATCAACGAATATTTTTCTATAAATACCAAATCATTTGAAACTTCATTTGTAATTTCAGATGAAACATCACCTATAAATTTTAAAGTGACATGAAGTTTCTCTTTTGGTTCCCAATTTACATTTTCATAATTCGATACAGAATCACGAATAGAGATCATTTGCTCCGAAATTGAATTTGGGAGGTTTAAGGAAACAAACAGTCTATTCTTCAATAGAAATTCCCAATAAATTACGTCTGATCATCTCAAGTGCTGCCTGTGTTGCACGATTTTTGTTCAAAATACGGTCTTCACCAAATTGAAATCTTTTAGCAGTACAAACTTTATTATCACTATAACCAATAAAAACAGTACCAACAGGTTTGCCGTTAACCGCACCCGTCGGACCCATAATACCTGTTATTGCAACTCCGATATCTGTACCGCTAATAGATTTTATTCCTTCAGCCATTTGCATTGCTACCTCGGCAGATACAGCTCCATTTTCTAACATTATATCTTCATCAACTTTTAGAAGTTCAACTTTTGCGGCGTTACTGTATGTTACAACCCCCCTTTCAAAATAAATGCTGCTTCCATTTATATTTGTTATTCGATCTGCTAATGCTCCGCCAGTGCAGGATTCAGCCAAAGAAATACGAAGTTCTCTTTCTTTTAATAATCTACCGACAACTTCTTCTAAGTTTTCATCCCCTCTTCCATAAATATATCTGCCAACTTTACTTCTAATTTTTTGTTCAATCTCATACAGATGATTAATTGCAAGCTCTTCTTCTTTTTCAACTACAGTTATCCTTAACCTTACTCCGTATTGATTTGGCAGAAAGGCTAATTTAGCTTTGTTCAATAGTTCATTAATATCGCCTAATCTCCCCGCTAAAATAGATTCTGGTAATCCTGTAGTCTGTAAAGTAATTGTTTTTATAAATTCTATTGGTTCACCAATTTTTTTTAGCAAGTTTGGGATGACATAATTATTCATCATTGCTTTCATCTCAAAGGGTACACCTGGCATCACAATAAAAATTTTATTTTCTTTCTCAATCCAATAACCAGGAGCTGTGCCATTTTCATTTCTAATTATAGATGCGATTTTAGGAACATAAGCCTGGTCTTCGTTATTCTTTTTTAATTCTCTGCCTCTTTTTGCCAGCATACTTTTTATATCTTCCAGAACTTCGTTGTTAAATACCAATTTGGTATTAAAGTAATCAACAACGGCGTTCCTTGTAACATCATCGTGAGTAGGTCCAAGGCCTCCTGTGCAAATGATTATATCTGCGTTTGATGAAGCGGACTCAAATTCATTTAGAATAGCTTTGTGATCATCACTGATAACAGTTGATTTGATTATTGATATATTATTTTCAGACAGGAGATTGCCGATAAATGCAACATTGGTATTAATCGTTTGTCCAATTAATAATTCATCTCCGATTGAAATAAGATAAGCTTTCATTGTTAATAAACTCCAAATGTGTATACAATTAAATGAACAAGGATTAGAGAATAAAATCCTGAAATAACATCATCAATCATAATTCCCCATCCACCAGGAAGTTTTTCTGATCCCCGTGCAGGAAATGGTTTAATAATATCTAAAGCACGCCAAATAAAGAAAGAAGTTAGTATGAGTAAAACTGATTTTGGAATTGCAATAAGTGATATCCAGGTACCGACAACTTCATCAACTGTACATTGCGAAGGATCATCACCATAAACTTTTTCAAATTTGGATGATACGTAAACTCCATATGTAAATAATATTACAATAGCCGGAAGTATAATATGAAGTTGTTCAAATCCTGGTATCAAATAGATAAAAATTGCAACTAAACTGCCAAACGTTCCGGATGCAACAGGAATGTATCCCGTAAAAAATCCTGAGCCAATTAATTTTTCAAACAAGCTTATTGGTTTCATTAAAAAGTTTTTCTATAAGCTGTTTATTTTTAATCAGGTATGCTGCTCCAGAGTGAACAGTGATTATCGTTATTACAAGCATTGTTGAATAAATAAACTGTTCATTTGACAAATACGCAAAAAAGTTTTCATTTCCAGAATAAATTTCTTTTGAATTTAATCCAACATAAAGGAGTAACAGATAATAGAGAAAAACCATTTGAAGAACTGTCTTCCATTTGGCGTAATAACTTGTTATAAAATTGTACCCTCTGCTTGCAGCATATATACGAAGAAGAGTTACAATTAAATCTCGAATGACAGTTAGCAAAACCATCCAGAACGGCAGTAATCCTACAAGTACAAATCCAATGAATGCAGTCGAAGTAAGAATTTTGTCTGCCAGCGGATCCCAAAATTTTCCCCAATCTGTTATGTAATTAAATTTTCTGGCAAGCCACCCATCATACCAATCAGTTAAAGCCGCGATAAAAAAAACAAGAAGGGAAATTTGTATTAATAAAGGGTCTTTTGACAAAAAAAGATATAAGAATATGGGTGTGAGAATTATTCTGAGAATTGTTAATTGATTTGGAAGGGTCATTTTTGAACCGTTGTTTTCTCAGAAAAATTTTCTAAAAAATAATACTCATAAATACCTGAATTATGTCCATCGTTCCAGGTAATCTGTATAGCATAATTTCCAACTTGGTTTATCGATTTAATAGTTACTTGACTTTCAGAAAACAAGGGGATAAACCTTTCACTTTGTTTATCTCTCTCTGATAAACAAGTTGCACAAGGACATAATTTTCTTAATTGTCTCAGGTTTAGTAAGTCTTCCTTTCCATTATCCCATACTATTTGTAAATCTTTTTTATCAATAACCTTTATTTTAATTGGGATCATTTAGGAAATTCTTTCCCCGGTAAGTTTTTCCAAGGCTTCTAAATATTTTTCACTCGTTTTTTGAATAATATCATGAGGTAACGGAGGAGGTGGTGGCTGTTTATTGAATTTGATTGAAATTAAATAATCTCGAACAAATTGTTTATCATAACTTTCCTGAGATTTCCCTTTTTCATATTTATCAAAAGGCCAGAATCTTGAGGAATCTGGAGTCAACAATTCATCAACAAGAATTATTTCATTCCCTATTTTTCCGAATTCCATTTTAGTATCTGCAATAATAATCCCCTTACTTAAGGCGAATTCAACGGCGTTTTTATAAATTTCAATAGTCTTTCTTTTCATAAATTCTATCGTCTCGAACCCGGCTATTTCTTTTGCTTTCCCTTCAGAAATATTCTCATCGTGCAAACCAATCTCAGCCTTTGTTGCCGGGGTAAATAATGGTTCGGGAAATTTTTCTGACTCCACAAGACCTATGGGAAGCTTTATACCGCAAACTTCACCTCTCTTTTTATAATCAACCCAGCCTGAACCGGTGATGTAACCACGTACAACACTTTCGATTTGGACAACATCTGCTTTTTGCACTAACATACTTCTGCCTTTCAAATCCTCTGCATACTCCAAACATTCTTTGGGAAATTTGTTAACATCTGTTGAAACGAGATGATTTTTAATAATATCTTTTGAATAATTAAACCAAAACTCAGAAATCTTTGTAAGAACTTTACCTTTAAATGGTATCCCCTGTCCCATTATCACGTCGAATGCTGATAATCTATCTGTGGAAATAATTAAAAAATATTCTCCAAGATCATAAATGTCTCTAACTTTACCGCTTTTAACAAAATTAAGTTTTGGAAAATTCGTCTGAAGGATAACTTTTTCTTTCATCATAAACCTGATTTGTTATTGTTCAAATATATGCAGGGTTATTGCGGAATTCAATAAATTAATTTTCAAATTAACTCTTAGAATTTTACATTAAAAAAATAAACCAGAGAGAGAATTCTAAGTAATTACTCTTTCGTCAAATAAACTTCAAAGTATATATCCCTTCCAATCCATTTTCCGATAAATTCGATTGGCAATAGAAAAATAAGCGAAATCCAGAACGCTTTATTAGTCGGGCTACTATTTAAAAAATCAAATTTTCTTCCAAAATTTCTTAAATACTTTATATGTAAATTGGTTTTATTGAACATAAATTTAAGCGAGTTAATATTAAAACCAACGACGTGATATGGTGAGTCGAATGGCTTAATTTTAGTTGAGATTTTCTTTCTTCCTATAAAATAAAAAATAATCTTTCTGATGTCGTTGAATAGACAGTCTTCATTTGGAACACCTATGTAGATAATTCCACCCTTCTTTAACAACTTCCTAGCTTTTAATAAATATTCTTTTGGATACAAAACATGCTCAAGAACGGAATCCAAATAAATAATATCAAAAGTATCTTCTGAAAAATCTTGTTCAAGAAACCTGGCTTTCATAAAACTTATTTTTGGATCTTTTGCCAGAGTTAATCTGTTATCAACAATATCAATACCTGTAACATCCCAATCACGTTTCAAACCTTCAATCAGTACGTTTCCTTCTCCGGCTCCAATATCCAACATTTTTAATTTTTTGGAAGAAGAAATAAAACTACTTGCTTTATTCAACCTCTTTGTAAGTTCTTGTGCTCTTTTTTTTATTAGCCAATCGGATTGGTTATTAAAATATTCTGAATTGTAAAGTTCTGCCCATTGCTCATCATTAAATGAGATCTTTGGGGTAACATAATAAAATTGGCAATTTTTACATTTGACAACTTCATATTCTTTATCAATCAGTTTATTGGAAATTGAGTTTGTTTTACCCCTTCCAATTTTTTGCGATTCAGAATTGTTGCATAATGGACAGAATGATTTCATTATAACATGAACCTTATAAAATTAAAACTTTATTAAAAATATAGTTTAAAAGGCTATAAAAAAAAGAGGCACCGGTTATGCCTCTTAAGAGATGTGGGCAGGGACGGAATTGAACCGCCGACACATGGATTTTCAGTCCATTGCTCTACCGACTGAGCTACCTGCCCTCTAAAATTTAGTGCGTAAAAATATGGATTTTTTGCAAAAACACAAACACTGAAGAGAAATTAAATATAGTTATTCAACCGTTACACTCTTGGCGAGATTCCTGGGTTGATCAACATTTAATCCTTTCTTTACAGCTATGTGATAAGCAAGTAATTGTAGAGGAATAACTGTCAGGATTGGCATCAACATCCTGATTGTATGAGGAATTTTTATTGAATAATCAACTAGTTGGTCTATATCATTATCGTCTTCACTTGCAATTGCAATTGTTCGCCCGCCACGAGCTTTAACTTCCTGAATATTGCTGATTATTTTTTCATATGTAGAATCTTTTGGCGCAATAAAAACAACAGGCATATTTTCGTCTATTAGTGCAATTGGTCCATGTTTCATTTCTGCTGCCGGATAACCCTCAGCATGGATATAAGAAATTTCTTTTAGTTTTAATGCGCCTTCTAAAGCTACAGGAAAATTGTAACCACGACCCAGATATAAGAAATTTGTGGCATCTTTAAATTCTTCAGCTATCGTCTCAATTTGACCACTTAATTGTAATATGCTCTCTATTTTTTCTGGTAGTGATCTTAATTCGTCAGCAATTTGCTTACCATCCACGCGACTTAAATTCTTTCTTCTAGCAATGAGAAGAGCAATTAATGCTAATACTGTTAACTGTGATGTAAATGCTTTTGTTGAAGCAACACCTATTTCAGGACCAGCATGAGTATAAACTCCCGCATTTGTCTCTCGTGCAATTGAACTACCAACAGCATTACAAATTCCTAGAACAAGAGCACCTTTCATTTTAGCTTCACGTACAGCGGCAAGTGTATCAGCTGTTTCACCACTTTGCGAGATAAAAAATATAGCATCATCTTTTTCGATTATTGGATTTCTATATCTAAACTCAGACGCATACTCTACCTCAGTAGGAATTCTACAAAACTGTTCAAACATATATTCACCAACTAAAGCTGCATGCCAGGATGTTCCACAAGCAGTAATAATGATGCGCTTTGAATTAACTAATTTATTCACAACATCAGTTAATCCTCCAAGTACAGAACTGCCCTCCTCATCTAATATTCTTCCGCGAATTGAATTTCTTAAAGATTCGGGTTGTTCCATAATTTCTTTAAGCATAAAATGTGCATAACCGCCCCGATCAATTTCTTCGAGAGACATGGTAATTTCATGAATCTCTTTTTCAATTTCATCATCATGAATCGTCATCGCATTAAAACTATCTTTTTTGATGACGGCGATTTCACCATCTTCAAGATATATTACTTGCTTGGTGTGAGCTAATATTGCAGATACATCGGATGCTATAAAATTTTCACCTTCACCAATTCCAACCACTAAAGGAGATCCTTTTCTTGCAGCGATAATTTTATCGGGTTCATTACTATAAACTATTGCCAATCCATATGTGCCTTCAACTTCGTGAAGTGCGAGCTGAACAGATTTTGTAAGATCATAACCTTTTTTTATAAAATTGTCTATAAGATGAACAAGTACTTCGGAATCTGTATCACTATTAAATTTATATCCAAAGTTTATTAATCCTTTTTTCAAGACCTGATAATTTTCAATGATTCCATTATGGATTAGAAAAATCGTATTGTCTTCGTTGCAATGCGGGTGTGCATTTATTTCGTTAGGTATACCATGTGTTGCCCAACGAGTATGTCCAATCCCTATTTTAGAAGAAATATTTAAATCTTCAACTTTATCTTCAAGTAACGAGACTTTCCCTTTATTCTTAATTACTAAAGACTTATGATTATCAATTATACCAATACCGGCAGAATCATAGCCTCTGTATTCAAGCCTTTTTAGACCATTAATTAAAATTGGAACACAATTCTTTTCACCGATATATCCAACAATACCACACATCTTATTAACTCCTAAGTAATAATTTAATATAAAATAAAACCGGAAAAATGACTATTTAACTTTTGCAAGCTTTTGTGTAACCGTTTTAACTTCATCTCCGTGTTTAGAAATAATTTTATAGAAATATAGACCGTTCGCAATTTCATCGCCATCTTCATCACGCCCATCCCACAGAATTTTATTGAATCCAATTTGAAGACTCGATATAGGGACATTGATTATTCTTATCAATCTTCCTGCCACAGTAAATATCTTAATTTTTAATTCCTGAGGTACTGTAACACCTCTTAATTCGAAAGTAAAATGAGTATTGTCTTTAAATGGATTTGGATAATTGAAAACCTGTAACAAATCGGGATTGTTAAAAACGTTAAACACAGAACGCGAAGAAGTAGTATCGAAAAAATTACCTGAGGCATCCTTTGCCAAAACTTCCAGAATGTGTTTACCATCTTCAAGTTTTGGTTTCCAGGTTACAACCGCTTTGGAATTAGGATAAGGTGTATATTCAAAAGTAACATCCGGTCCAGGAACATTTAGTATTTTTGGAATATTAAAATGAGTATGGACGAGAGTAAAATAAGTACTATCAATTGGTAAAGGACTATTATCCTCTAAAGTTATAACAACCTCAGGTTCAGAAGAAATTATATCTCCATCAATTAACTCTCTCCCATCAAATGTAATATTGAATGAAGGATTTGCAGAGTCTCTGATTACATTAAAATTGCCATTACTTGAATTGTTGAAAGTGTAATACTCTGGAATTGATGAAGTGGCAACAACGCCCACATTAATTGGGGAAACTGGAGCAGAGTACAATAAACTGTTTGTAGAGATAGTTTTAGTAATAGTTGCAAATGAATCAGCTGGAACATTAACGACAGTGCTGTAAAATATCGTGTCTTCAACATTATTGTAAAAATCTAATTTTAGACTATCTGACTGGGTATATCCAATATTTTCAACCTTAAAACTCATTTCAACCGGAAAGCCCTGTAATAATGAATCAGAATTGAACAAAACTTCACCGGGGTACAGATTAAATTCTGGAAATGCATCATAATTTAGTTTTAAGGATTTAAAAACTAACGGTTCATTTTGTCCGAATGAGGAGTCCTGTAATTCTATCTTTATTTTAAGAAATTTATAATCTTCTGCATTGATATTTGCTAAATCAAGATAAGAGGGAACATTTGTACGAAGTGTATCCCATCCACCAGCACTATTTTTACCATATAAATTCATACTATAAATTCCCAAAGAACCGGAATCTTCCATTACAAATGACAAATCCTTCCAATCACGAGCCGGTCCTATTTCTGTGGAACTAATAGATCCTGAAGCTTCTTTATAGGTACCCGCAAATTTTAAAAATCCAAAATCATATTGAACGTTATTAGGTAAGAATAACCCACAATACAAAAAATTGTTTGTCCAGTCATAAGTATAAGTGTACATATTTAATAAGTTAGGAAACGGAAGATATTCTTCTTCAAAAAATCCATCAATAAGTCTATAACGCCTATAATAGCCGCTATTAAAGGCCTCATAAGTCGTCAGATATCCGTCAGAAATATAAAAACTTGTAAAACCATATTCAGATGCACCAAGCATACTTATATCATTCCCAACTTGAGTCCAACCATTTGCCGGATCAAGAATTCTTACCACATGTTTATTTCTATTATCGCCATAACCAGGAGAAAGATTATAAACATAATTACCATCAGAACAAAGATAAAATCCACCATTTTTAAGTAATCCATCCTCAGAAGGTAAGAGCTTCCCAGGAATTAATACCCTTAATGTATCTCCAGATTAAGACATTAACTCTTAAGAGTGTTGAATCGTCCCCGGTAGCGATGTACAGAAATCCATCACTATGATAAAATATTTGATTTTTTATCGCAGCCTCAACATTAGGAATTATTCCATAATTTTGTCCTTTAATTGACCCATTCAAACCTGTCCCAACCTTATAAATATTAGATTTTCTACCCTGTCGATAGTAAGTAAGTTCTCCAAAATATAGGTAAGTCCCATCAGTGGTGCATGTGGTGATTTCAGTTGTATCGGGGCTTATATTAACAGTAAGAATGGAGTCTAAAAGTCTCCTCTCACCAGGACGAGGTGGTAATAGTTCAGTATTTAAAAGTAAACCATTCTTTAAGTCCGAAAATAAAATATTCTCATTTATAAAAGTTTTAAGCTGGGTGGAATGGGATAAAAAACCATTTCCTGAAATGGAAGAAATTGAGAAAGTTTGAATGTCACTTGAATTAGTATCCTGATCAGAGTATATAAAAGCCTTCCAAAAATATTGATTGGCTGCTAATTCCGGCGTTATCCATTTTACTAAGCCCTTCTCCGGATAAAGTATTGGTGACGTTATAATGTAATTCGAACTCATATCGTATGAGGTATCAATCTGAATTTTGTAACTAAAGTTTTGTCCAACATAATTCCCAACATCTACTAAAATAAAATCTATATTATTTTCTTGTGTATAAATATAGTTTAGGGGTTTAAGAATTTTTGGCTTATCAACGCTGAAAACTGCAAATCCATTTAATGCAGTATTGTCTGCATAATCGTCTTCTATGACGGCTTGATCTCCATTAATAACTGCTATAAGATTTATCAATCCATCTTCTTTTGGTATCCATGTAAAGAATGTGGAGTCCTCTTCACCAAAACTACCAAGTTTGTTAACTCCAACTAAAGTTGAATCTGAAATTAAATTATAATAGAGTTCCACTTTGACTGAATCTTCACCAAATGATCTTCCAAGATTTCTAATTTTTAATAGAACTTTCACAGTATCATCTACCAGGGGATTAAATGGATAAATGGAAAGATTTGAAGGTTTAATTACAAAATCAGCATTATATGGCAAGGCTAATTCCAAGGCAGGGTCTCCAAGCAAGGTTAGCAATGCCAACATTGTACCGTAACCAGGATTTGCTTTTGCTTTTAATATCGCATCTCCAATAACATATTGTTTTTCGTTGAAAATCTCTTTAAATAAATCCTGATTAATTACTGCAGTAGTTGGCCAAAACGTTACGCCGGAACTTCCGAAAAAAGCAATACTTCCTTTACCAGGAATTGAGTTAAATATTTCTCCAAATATCTCCTGGTTATCATAATGTGCAGTATAGCAAGTTACACTAACTACAAATGGAAGTCTACCGCCATTATTTAGAGCTAATATATCATCATTTGTAAAAACAAGATCCCATTGTTCCCCGCCACCATGACCATAATAATTGACTATTACAGATCCATTATCTATTTCTCTTCTAATATCTGGACCATCTCCTTGATACTGAATATATTCCGGTTTATTCGGATATCTGAAAACTTTAGTAGACTTGATTCCAGCCGGATCAATATAATTATTTGCTAAGAACATATTTCTATCGTTGAATTTATAATTATTTTCATCTTCTGCCGATAAACCGGATGATAATAATAAAACATTTTGTTTCCATTCTTTACCAATATCAGCAGGGTAATTAATAATTTTATCAACCAGTAAGTTTGCTTCTTCAATCGATTCGCATGATATACGCCCAGTCGCAAGGTCTGGAACCATATCATTACCTGCCACTGTTACGATATTGTTATCACTTGGAGCTTGACCATAAATTGTAGATTGATATGGGATAGAAGGAATAAAATTTGGCCGACTATTTTCATATATACCTCTATAATCAAAACTCATATCACCCAAAAGCACTATATAAGAAGGGGCTGGATTTTGATAGTTTTCAAAAGCATATTTCGTAAAATATTGCAATGCATATGGATCCATTAAACCATATGAAAATTCATCATAAACATCGTAAATATTCACTACTTTTGTTCTAGCATTATTAATTCCTTGAATATTATTTCTTCTATAATCAGCAAGTCTTTGAGCAACTTCAAAAAAATCAGGATGAGAAATGATTATATAGTCGGCTTCATTGTGCGTATTGCGAAGATCTGAAGAACTATCCTTTTTAATTGAATCAGGACTTAGATAAGAGTCTTCAGAAACTAAAAAATATTCTGTTCTTGTAATAGCTGTATCAACAAAGTAAACTCCCTTGTCAAGATCATTTGTAATGAATGGATTCGTTATCATTTTGGATCTTTGCGGAATGTAGACCTTCATATTATCTGCATCCCACTGCCATATATAAAAATTAAATCTTCCATTTTGGTTCGGTGGACTCTTGAAAATATAGTTCTGGCCATTTACCCTATTGTATCTCCAATAATCAAATTCAACCCAATTAATTCTATTTATATCGTCTCCAGAGGTTAAACAAGATGGACTATCAATACCAATTTCAAAATAATTATAACCCCATCTGTAATGAATACTATCATCAACAATTTCAGAACCAAATCCGAAAACAAAATCTTTCTCAAAGGTATAATTTTGTTGAGAAGAGCCAGGGTAAGTAAAATTTCCAATTTTCTGACTATTAAATTTTATATAACCACTATGGCCGGGTGAACAATTAATTAAATTAATGCCTGTTACATTTAGTCTAACCCTTGCTTGCGGTAATGTTGTGTTAATATTGCTGTCAATGTGATTAATTTCATAATTAAAAATGTACGTTTGGTTTCCTCCCCTAAATTCAGATTTATCCCAAAACCAGTAATCCCTTTCAAGATTGTTGGAGGCATATCCTAATCTTTCAAATATCAGGTCTTTTTCATAATGAATCGTATTTTGATTACTAATTACCTTAGGCCAGGTATTAGTTGGATATCCATTTTTTGATATATATGAATTAACGCTATCTGCTTGGTAAGAGAACCAATATACATTCGATTTGTTATATATATTCTGACCCGCATAAGGTGTTGGAGCCATCTCTGATCCAATAAACTGAAAAAAATCACCCGAGTTAAAGACACTGTCATTTTGCACATCTACAATATCTATTGGTAAAGAAACACCATTATTATAAATCTCTAAGTTACCATCTTGTATACCGCTCGATGGCGAGATACCTGTATTTATAAGTTGGTCATAAGTAATCCTGTAAACTCCTTTTTCATTAAGATATATCTTGTAAAAATCCTTATTTGGATCATACCAGTACTTTTCTTGTGGGGAATTTCGATTTGATTGAATCTTGCCTAAAAAGGTTATTGCTTCATGAGGTTAATTAAATCTGTTTTAACAATATTTTCAGACATTTTATCCGCAATTGGTACTAAAACATCTGTAAATGTTTGGTCATTTACAAAATCAACTCTTACAATTAGCCTTTTATTAAATATTAAAGTCCGTTGAACAGGATTGAACTGAAATGGTGCTACTGATAAAGATGCAATTTTAATAAATCTAAAAACTGCGTCAGAATTTATCGATGATGACTCTAGTGGAAATAATAAGTTTTCGCCATACACTTCCTGATTATATCTAAGTTCACTGAATGGCTGGTTAATAGAATCTGGAGTGGATATAATAAACTTATCGTTATAAACTTCTCTTTCTACATCAATTATTCTTGCTACTGCTTTTGTATTTTGTGGAATGCCAATTTGGTAAAACCTTGTCGGTAAAAACGGATCACCCGGTTTTTGAAGCGGGTAACTAATATCTTTAATAGAAGTAAACTTTATTCCATCAATTAAAATATCACTTACTCCAAACTTGCTACTAAAATTGAATTCTATTATTAGGTGGTTTTCATCAGACTCTAATACATTAAAATCCTGTCCAATGATAGTAGTGTAACAAAATACAGAAATCAATAATGCGAATAAAAAATTAGCGCGATAACTATTCATAACTGGTTTCCCGAGTAAATAATATATTGGATTTAATGTAGAAGTTAAATTTTAGGTGCAAGTCAAGCAAGGGTAAAAAAAAAGGAATTAGAAAAAGCATTTATGGATTGAAAGACCAGTGCTCAAATATTTCCTTCATTACTGACGATTACCCAAAAAGTTATAAAAAAGATTTTAAGATCCCCCAGAAAAGTTTCATTGGAATAGTATTTGATTTCCATTTCAGTTCTTTGTTCAGGCGTCAAGGTTTGTCTTCCATTAATTTGTGAGATACCTGTAATACCTGGAAGAAAATTAAAAACTCGTTTCTGTGACTCAGTGTATTCACTTGTAATACTAGTAATTTCGGGTCGCGGACCTATGACACTCATTTCACCCTTAATCACATTAATTAATTGTGGAAGTTCATCTATACTGGTTCTTCTTAAAAACTTTCCAACTCTTGTTATTCGATGATCATTGAGTTGAGTTATTTCGGGACCGTAATGAAGTGCATTATCAATCATACCTCTAAACTTAATCATTTTAAATGGTGCTCCATTTAATCCAGTTCTTTCATGCAAAAAAAATACAGGACCTTTAGATTCTATTTTAATGGCAATAGCTGTTATTAAAAAGACAGGTGAGGTAATAATGAGTGAAAATGCACTGATAAGAATATCAGAAAACCTTTTAATAAAACTTCCCTGTTTTCCCATAGAAGGAAAATTTATCTTCTAAAATTATTCAGTATATCAGTTAGATTGTTTATTACTTTTTCCACGCTTTCATTAGTCATGCCAGGATAGATAGGAAGAGACATTAATCGTGGAAAGGCTGCAGAAGCAACAGGATAATTTTTATCATCTAATTTAAATGTTTCACTATAATAAAGGTGTTGATGAACGGGCATAAAATGTACGCCAACACCAATATTATGATTTTTCAATTCATCAATAATCTGTGATCGATTTTTCGTTAACATCTCAAGATTTAATCTTACAGGAAATAAATGCCAGGAAGATTCACGATCGTTCTTAACTGTTGGTAGTGTAATGAGATTAAGATCTTTTAATCCTTCGAAATACCTTGAAGCAATTTTTCTTCGCCATTCCCACATCGTATCTACCTTTTTTAATTGAGGTAACCCGAGCGAGGCTTGTAAATCTGTAAAGTTGTATTTATAACCGGGGGCAACAACTTCATAATACCATGACCCTGATTCGCTATATCTCCTCCAAGCATCTCTATTAATTCCATGCAAACGCATGATCGCACAACGCTCTGCAATTTCTTCATCGTTTGTACAAATCATACCGCCTTCACCTGTGGATAAAGTTTTAGTAGCATAAAAGCTGAAACATGTCACATCGGACAACGTTCCAATTTTTTTACCCTTATAAGTGGCAGGTAATGAATGAGCAGCATCTTCCAAAACTTTTAGATTATGTGCTTTTGCAATCTCATGTATTTCATCTAAGTCACAAGGTTGTCCGCCATAGTGAACAGGAATAATTGCTTTAGTTTTAGGGGTTATGGCTTTTTCAATTTCATTAAGTGAAATATTTAAAGTATCCTCATCAACATCAACTATTACTGGTATGGCACCAAAGTAGCATACTATTTCAGCGGTTGCAGGAAAAGTCATAGTAGGAACAATCACTTCATCACCCTTCTGAATACCAAATGCCTCCAGAGTTAGATGTCCAGCTGCAGTCCAAGAGCTAACGGCAACCGATCTTTTTGAGCCGATATAATTATTAAATTCTTCTTCGAATCTAATAGTCTTTGGCCCCATGCTTAGCCAGCCAGAACGTAATGTATCAACCATTTCGTCTATTTCATCTTCCGAAATAAATGGCTTGTGAAAAAGTAAGTAGTCTTTATTCATACGCTATTATGATATTCTCGCAATCGATAAGTAAATTTAATAAATAGATATGGCAAGTAAAAATTACATATTGAAAATTTGCCGATTATTTACAAAAATGAAGTCAAAGATAATAATATATTTAATTTTTCAAAACGCCAACCTGATTTTTGATTGAACTTCATTTATAAAAAAATAAACAATTACTAATCAAAAAAAAAGATAAAATGGTATGTAATAAGGTCTCTTTCACTCAATTAAACTCATATTATTCTTAAGAAAACTAATTATAACCGAATTATCTTTAACTTCCGTTGGTAAGTTAACAATTTTTTTAGAAACCACACCCGCAATAGGATAACATTCATTGTAAAAACCCCATTTATCCAAATTACCAGTTATTGGATGGAGTGGTGATAAAAACCAATCGCCAATGATCACTCTTTGCTTTACGGCAATCTCAAAAAACTGTGTTCTGTCTTTGACGATCAATGGATATTTCAAAAAAAGATGGTTTTCTTCAAGCGATTCATAAACATAAGACTTATTATTTTTTTTTAATATAGCAGTGTAGTCTTTAGCATTTTTTTTCCGTATCAAGTTGATATGTTTTAATCTTTTTAGTCTGATATTTCCCACAAAAACCTGAACGAAAGAAATATCTTTAAAATAATTCTTTGGCATTTTTGTAGAGTTCAGCTCGCTACCCTGGTTTGATCCAACAATTAAATTATTATTACTTAAAAGCCTATAAAAATTTACTAGTATTGATTGAGTAAAACGGTTTACAAATAAATGCCTAAAAATCAATAATAATAAAAGTACAATCTTCTCTTGAAATGAAGGTTTTACTTTTTCTTGTTCCAATGTCTTAAGGTTATCCAGAAGCTTATTATTATTAATGACTAAAAACCCTCCAATACCAGTCGAAAATGGTTTATTCCATTGAGTAGAATAAAATGCGGCATCACAATAAGAGCCATTTGGTTTGCCCTCATAATATCCCCCAAATCCATGAGTGCAGTCTTCGATTGTAAATAAATTATATTTCTTTGCCAAATTAAGTATTTCAAGAATATTGGAAGATAGTCCAAATGTATTTTGACAAATGATAACTTTAGTTCGAGTTGTAATTGACTTTTCAATGAGAGTTATATCCATGTCGTATGTTTTATTTGAAATATCAACATAAACCGGTTTTAATCCAGCATACATTATCGCGTTAGGAACAACAACACAGGTAAAAGCAGGGATTATTACTTCGTCTTCATTCTGGAGTTTTAGAGATTTTAAAAAGGCGTAAAGTGCGATTCTTCCTTTCCAATAAAGGAAGATATTATTTGGATGGCATTTCAATATAAATGCAATTTCAGCTTTATATGTTTCAGAGATCATTGAATCGTCAATGAATAGATTTATGATTTAACTAAGTGCTACTAAAAATTTATTAGCTAAAACCTTGTAATCATGGTTTTTAATACAATATTCTTTCCCACGATTTCCCATGGCTTCCAAGCTTTCAGAATAATGCATAATTAAATTCCGAACTCCTTTAACTATTGCTTCAGTATTTTCTGGTTCTATTGATATGCCACACCCTGCTTCAACGACCATATCATTGCCTGCTTTTATTGCTTGAATAATTGGTTTACCAGCCATCATATAATCAATTAATTTATTTGGACTAATTCCAAAACGAAAAACGGGCTGATTCTGTAATCCAATATACAGTATATCGAGCTTATCAAGTAATGATGGAATGATTGTCTTTGGCACTGCAGAAATAAAATAAACATTATTAATACCCTGTTCCTGTACTCGGTTAAGTAGATTCTGTTTTTCCTGGCCTCTACCGATTAATAATAATACTACATTCTCTTGTTCTAATATTTTCATAGCATCCACAAGAACATCCAAAGCATTAGCAATCCCATGATTTCCAGCGTATCCGATAATAATCTTTTTCTGTTTTCTCAGGCCAACTATTAAATCTGAGATCTCGATAGGTATTTCATGATCGGCTTTCCATTCGTCAACACAGATTCCATTTGGGATATAAACAAACTTATCTGATCTCAATCCATGTCAAGTCATGTAAACAAGAGTTTTGGGAAGTATTGAAACTACTTTATCTGAATTCTTATAAGCATAATCCTCTGCTCTTTGCATTAAGTTAATATATGGATGCCATTTAGAGATTTTACCCAATTCCATTGGAGATAGAGGCCATAAGTCGTGCACTTCGAACACAAGTTTTGCTCCAGAAAGGAGTGCAATTTTTCGTGAGGAGTAGATATCAAAACAGTAAGTTGAAGAAGTGATTACAATCTCAGGCTTAAACTCTTTAGCAATCTTTCCCCAATTTCTTTTCAATCTAAAAACAAAAGTTAGAATATTTAAAATTCTTTTGTAATTATTCCCTTCATATGCTGGAGTTTTAATAACTATATAACAAACACCTTCTACGTTAATCTTTTCCACCTTTTTATTTAAATGGAATTGCTTAGATCTAAGGTGAGTATATGATGCAGTTACAATCAAAACCTTATGACCTGATCTTTGCCATTCTCTTGCAAGATAATAGTGCCGGTATTCCATACCTAATGATGGTGCACCAGCATAATGATTTATTACAAGAATGTTCATTTATAGATTTCGTCTACAATAAGCTTTGAGGCAGTACCATTGCCATAAAGATTAATATTGAAATTAGGATTTGCTTTAAATGCATTTTTATAATTCTCAATAATCAAATCAAAGTCTGTACCGCAAATAAAATTAAATCCATTTTCAACCAGCTCGGTCCACTCCGTTTCTGTTCGTAACGTTAGGCACAACTTATGGAAAAAAAAGGCTTCTTTTTGAAGACCTCCACTATCTGTTATAACTAAAGAACAATTCTTTAGGAGATATAACATATCTAAATAACCAACTGGATCAGTTAATAATAAATTAGTATTAACTGTAGAATTAAGATTATACTGCAAAATTTTTAATCTAGTGCGAGGATGAATAGGCATAATTATTTTACGTTCCTTTGCAATAAAATTTAAAGATTCTAAGATCGATTTAAGTTTTACTTTATCATCGGTATTTTCTTGTCGGTGAATTGTACACAAAATAAAATCATTTGGTATATCTACATTTGGGCTTTGAGCAAACTGCTTAAACATTTTTACTGCATCCTGCATGACATCGCCACTTTTAATAATTTTACATTCGAATGAATCAAACCCCTCTCTTTGAAGATTATTAATTGCAGCATCAGTAGGACAAAACAGGTACGAACTTAAACGATCAGTCACAATTCGATTTATTTCTTCCGGCATTTTCATATTAAAAGAACGTAAACCAGCCTCAACATGAATCAACTTAATATCAAGTTTTGATGCAGCTAATGCTCCAGCAAGAGTTGAGTTTGTATCACCATAAACAAGCACGTAATTGGGCTTTTCACGATATAATATATCTTCGATTTTTTCTAACATTTGCCCAGTCATAGCCCCATGTTTAATCCATTAATATTTAATTCATAATTTGGTTTTGAAATTTTCATCTGATCAAAAAAAATAGCACTCATGTTTTGATCAAAGTGTTGACCAGTGTGAATTACAACTTCTTCTATATTATTTTTTTTTAGTTCTTTACTGACTGGAACAGATTTTATAAATTGAGGTCGTGCACCAACTATAGTAATTATTTTCAAGCAATAACTTTGATTAATTTATTAATAATTTGATTTGAATTATAATATTTGAATTCTAGGATTTCAAGATTATTAAATATCTGATTTACACTTCCAAGATTTTCGCTGGAACTCCAACAGCCTTAACGTTATCCGGCAAACTTTTGTTTACTAATGAAGCGGCTCCAACAAAAGTGTTCTCACCGATCGTTATTCCTTCATTACCAGCGATTATAGTTGCCCGCATACCTAAATAAGCTCCTTTTTTTATCTTGATAAATGTGTGCTTTTGATTGATTCCATGTAGAGCGAAATAACAACCGTATGATACAACAACATTATCTTCTATAATTGTACTTTGAGGTTCTAAATCATCGAGGTAGCACTTCATACCAATGAAAACGTTTTTACCTATTTGGTAACCGACAAAATAACGGTACAAAAATATCCTTATATTTGCGAAAGGAACATTAGGTATTATTACCACATTGATAAATTTCCTAATTGGTTTCCAGACGATTAACCATATTGGATACTTAGCGTAATATGGAACTGGCTTTTTTCGGATTTTATAGTATAATTCTGCGAGAATCATTCTTAATAATTAGATAAAAGTTTAAGTAAAGATAATTAAGTTTTTTAACTTATCTAAAAACAATTTTATTCACATTTAATATTATTTTCACCTATGAATATCCTTTTATTTGCGGTTAACCAAAGCACTTTTGTATTAAGAGATATAAAAATTTTACAGTCAAAATATAAAGTTACATTTTGCAAAAGTAACGAACGCTCTTTCATTGACATTTTTAAGCTAATTAAATCACACGATATTATTTTCCTCTGGTTTGCAAGCATTCGATTTTTTTTCCCTGCTTTAATAGCTAAAATTTATCGAAAAAAGATAGTAACTGTAGCTGGTGGATTTGATGTTGCAAAAGTTGAATCTGGATCAATGGGATCAAAATGGAAATCATTGATTGTAAAATCAATATTAAATTTATCTAATAAAGTCCTGGCAGTATCAAACTCAAATCAAAATGAAATCATTCAGAATTGTAAAATCGATGTTTCAAAAATTGAAATGATTTATCACGGATTTGAAGATTTTGAACAAATTAATCTGGATAATAAAAAAGATATCATTCTAACTATTGGTTTTATTGATGATTTGAGTTATACCAGAAAAGGGATCGATAGACTTTTCAGATTGGCCGAGGAATTACCTAAAATTGAATTTCATTTGATCGGGACATTAGTGCTAAATAGTATTCATGTAGATATTCCAAATAATGTGGTTCTTCATGCACATTTAAATTTTATGGAAAATAAATTTATCGAGTTATTGGAATCAGCTAAAATTTATATCCAATTTTCTAAACATGAGTCATTTGGGTGTTCAGTTGCTGAAGCAATGCAATTTGGGTGTATACCGATTGTGAGTGATAGCTACTCGCTACCAGAAGTTGTAGGAAACTGTGGGTTGAAAAATAATTAAGGACTTTGAAAATTTTGAAAATATCTCCACCAGTGTTAGAGAGATATTAAGAGGATATAACCCTAGTCAGTCTTTAGAATGCATAGAGAGAATAAGAAAGACATTTAGTATTAAATGTAAGAGCAAAAAAACTCATTAAAATTATAGAAAATCTAAACTAGATATTAAGCCTAAAAATAATGTTAAAATTTTGGCTATTCTTTTATTTATTGTCTTAGTCGAGTCTTCTTCTACAAAGGCCCTAGTTCTTCGGGCAAATATCAACCTAAAAAATGTTAGGACTTTGAAATAAAATAAAAAAGGATTGTTTGAAAATTAACTAAAATAATTTCTCATCCATTTTTCAGTGATATAAATTCTTGAAATATCAAAATGTTACTAATCTTTTGCTACCCGATAAATATTCATTGTAATATTCAATAAAATGATCATCACGTATAATCCCAGCTTCATTAAGCTCAATTTATTTAAAGTTTGTAATAATATCTTCTCTGAAATCATTTTTTATCTGAGTTCTTGTGGAACTGTAAATCCCTTTTTATCTCTTCTCCATCTGATTTCATTGGGCATTTCAGTAAATGATTTTCTTAGTAAATACTAATTCCATCCATTTTTTAACTTAAATTTAACATCAATGCTTAATAAAAATTCAACAAGTCTATGATCTAAAAATGGTAGTCTTGTCTCTATTGAGTGAGCCATCGAATTTCTATCTTCATAACGAGCTAAAATCGGAACGGAAAATTTATCAATATCGTTTTTCTGAGATTCAATCAAACTTGAATGTTCCCAAGTTTTTACCAGTTCAGAATTGAATAGAAGAAATTTTTTATCCTATGTAAATAATGCTAGGTAAATATCGTTTTGCAGATGATATTTTCCATTGCATTATCATTGTTCTGTAAATTATTGAGGCAAATACCTCTTTCAGTAATTCGATATATTTTTTTGAGGAATACAATATCCTTAGATAGTAAAAGAAGTATCTAAGATAGCCCATAAGTACTTCGTCACCTCCCTGTCCACTCAGTACAACAATGATATCGGTTTCTTTTTTTATTTTTTCTAAAATTGAATACTGAGCAATAACAGAAAAGCTGGCAAAAGGCTCATCTTGATGATATATAACTTTATCAAAATTTCCTTTAACAGTTGAACTTCCTAAAAACAATTTTTTATTTTTTATCGATTTAGACATTGTCACAATGTCGGCAAATCGCTCCTCATTAGATTTTTTATCATCTGAAACTATTGTGAAAGTTTTGAAATGGTCACCAGTCATTTCTCTAGCGGCTATTGAAATTGCAGAAGAATCGAGGCCTCCGCTCAATAAAGCTCCTAACTCAACATCACTTCTCAATCGCATTCTGACAGAATCATAAAATAACTCCATGAAACTTTCAGTAATATTTCTCTCCTGAATAGTCTTGAGCTCATAATCCCAATATTGTGCTTTAGAAATTTTCCCAGTGGTCAATTTTAACGATCAGATTTGACTTTGATTTGTAATTGTTCTATTCCACTAAAAAAAGTCTCTGAACTATTATCCATTAGGCCCTGTAAAAGGTATAGACTAACAGTTTTTTTGTTTATTTCTAATTGCGGCAGAAATCGTAGTAATTGTTTAATCTCACTTGCAAAAAAAAATTTGTCACCAACTCGGTTCCAAAATAGCGGCTTAATAGAATATCTATCTCGACTTGCAATTATTAAATTTTTATTAGAGTCATAAATTATAAATGCCCACATTCCATTGAATTTACTAAAACCTTGCAAACCGTAAATTTCATAAATCTTTACAAAAATAACTTCGGTATCACTATTTGTTTTAAATAAAACATTATTTCTTTTCAAAAACTCTCTCTCTTAATTCGAGGTAATTAAATATCTCCCCATTATAAATAATGGATACACCATTATTTTCCATGGGCCGATTTCCGTCTTCACTCAAATCAATTATAGAAAGACGGCGATGCCCTAAAAAAAATATCAAATGAATTTTCAGTTAAATTATCTTTATTTTGAAATGTTCTATAACCTGCGGCATCTGGGCCTCGATATGAAACTAGATCGGTAGCCTTTTTAAAATTATTAAAACTTCTCTATCAAATGGATTACCTAATGAAATTGCTGAAAATATACCGCACATAATTTATTAAAACTCTTTTAATTTTTGTGGTCAAACATAAACTTAATTATTCATGCAAGTTTTTATTTCGTCAGTTAAGCTAATGTTAAATCTTAGTTCCTGATAATTCAATTAATATGAACGCTGAGAATTAGTTTATTGCAGTTAGAATAAATTTAACAATTAATACAAACAAAATTTGGTTTGAATCGAAATAAACTTGTATACTTTTATATTTAAGATGATTTTCAATGAGATTCAATTCTTTTATTTTCAAAAATCTTATCAAGAAAAAGCAATATTTCTTTTTCAACTCTGGTAACTGATAACGTAGTCATACATTCAAAAGCAGGACAACCATATCTACCACCATATGTAAAACAAAACTCTTCATCTGCTGAGGGAGTGCAATTAATTTCAATTTTACAATATCCGTGATGATTTCCTGGAGGTTCTGAAAATTTTGGATTTGTTGGACCATAAATACAAAATGTTGGTTTTCCTAAAAGATCTGCAATGTGAATAGGTCCAGAATCATTGCCTATCAACACTGAACATTCGTTGATTTGAATAATCAAATCTTCTACGGACATAGTCCCAATGAAAGTTATACCGATTCCTTCAATTTCCTTTACAATGTCTTCTCCAATACTTTTCATTGGGGCTACCATTGAAACATAATATTTTTTTGATAGAATTCTACCAAGTTCAATAAATTTTCTTAAGTTCCATTCCTTTGCTTTCCAACCTGCAAAAGGATGAATAAGTATATTTCTATCGTGAATATCGTTTGTGGAAAAATTTTTAATTAACTCTCTATCAATATTTGGAATGAGAGGAGCGATAGTGTCTAAATATATATCCATCAAATGGTGTGCGCGTTTCTTAGGAATATAAATATCATAAATCGTACTAAACTGTTCTCTTGCCATACCAATTATTAATTTTGCTCTTGATGTAAAGATCAAAGTTGCAGAGGTCATAACACCATTTAGATCAAAAATAATTTCAGGATTAGATGCCTTTAATACTTTCCTGGCATTCCAATTAGCAATTCGTTCATTAAATAAAAAATTTTTATGATCAATAGGAGAGAAAGAAATTCTGGCTAAAGCTAACTTGAAAATAGGAATTGATTCAGGAAAACAAATTATTACAATTTTTTTTTTATAATAATTTTGGATTTCTCTTATTGCTGGAATAGTAAACACACTATCACCCAGTTTAAGTAAACAGATTACAACGATATTGCCATCTTTAATTGTATAAAATTTGATTAAATCTTCTGATAGCAAAAAAGAATAGTTTTGTGAAATTCTTAATTACATTAGAAATAATTTTATACCTATTAAGCTTCTCTGTAATTTCCACAATTTTTATTTACTTTAATTACTTAATTTATGAGAAGATGTCACTTTTTTAATCAGTGCACGAGTTCTATTTATATAACTTTTTGAATATCCATGCCCACTCTTCATGGCATATTTAAGGATGTTGATATCACCTGTCAAATGATAAAGTGCCTTTAATTGCTCAGTTACCAATATATGATAAGTGAATGAGGAATAGTAATTATGTGGATAGTCGAAGAGATAATATTGTGTCCAGTGCTTAATATCGAAAAAAGGTAAAATTTTATTCAACGAATCGATTCCTTTGGCGAAAAGCTGCTTAGCGGTTTCACTCCCATTTAACAGAATCAAATCGTTTAATCCAAATAATGCAAAAATAAATCCATTTAATACGACCATGGGTTTGTTGGGAGTAGGACATTCTTCAAACACAGATATTGAATTGAAATAATTAATTAATCCACCATCTTTAACTTCAAAATTAAACGGGCCTAATGCCTCTAAAGCAAGTTGTTCATAATTCTTGCTTCCGTCTAAAAGAGATGCTCGTGTTAATACAGAAATTGCTTGCCCTTGCGCCATTGCAGATATCCAGGGATTACCCAATTTATATTCAGGATGATATTCGATATTAACATCACCACCCTTTTCCTCCCTTTACATCAACACTATTAGTTTCAAGCCATTTAGCCATTCTAAGGAATTTATCTTTTAAATTACTGTCAGCAAAATTCTCTTGATACAATTTTTCGTATACTCCAAATGCGTACTGCGTTACAACCGTAGGATGAATAATGGATTCTCTTCCTTGAAAACTATATAAAGGAATTCCATCATTTGAAAAAGGACACCGGGATAAAATATTTTTGAGCTAAAATCTAAGATAATACCTTCCCAACTTTTCAGGTTTTTCAAATATTGAACAGGGAGTTAGGGAGATTCGAATATCCAGCCTTCTCGGGCGAATAAAAAACTAATATTTTGTTATAATAATTTTTTAGTTCCTTAAATGTCATATTAAACTTTTGTTAGTCAATTTTTGATATTATGAATCATTAAATATTTTTGGTGGATTGAAATTAGGACAGCAAACATTAACCAAAATGGCAAATCTGCAGTTATATATCCATATAGCAGATATCCTGAAACTTCAATGAATGACCTAAAAAACAAACCAATACCTATTCCGGTTATGGCTACTGAAAAGTATGTAATAATCTCTATTGATATTCTGTTAGTCTGATGGTTTTAAAGGCAAAATAAAAGAATAGAATAAAAAAGGTAATTGAAGTAATTAATCCCAGTATTCCGTTTTCGGCCATAAAATAGAAGAAAAAATTGTGGGGATGAGGTTTTCCAATCTGCAAAACATCGGATCTAAAATAATTAATATATTTGAAGGTGCATAATTAAAGAAAAACTTTGTCAAAAATATCCGGACCAATACCAATTCCGGATGATCATTTATTACATCTAGACCCATCTGCCATATACTTCCCTATCGCTTACAGTTTCCCATCTCATATAAAAATTAACCGCTTCATTTATTTCAGGAATAAATAATTTCAAAAAAACAAATAATCCGAATACTCCAACAAATGATTTGATAAACATAGACCGCATTAAGATGAACAAACTAAAACTTATGCTGATAATTCCAGCCACTATCCCACCCCTAGAATTAGCCAAAATAAGGATAATAATATTAAAGAATAATAATACTATTAAAAACAATTTATAATAATTTTATAAAATCCGTTCATAAAAAACATTGATGAAATAAGGGATATACTAATAAATAAAATGGTTAATTCTGTGTATCCTCGACTCGTAATTAAATCAAATTTATCGGTAAAAAGAATACGAATAAAATAATTTTTTAAACCGAGATTATATAAATCAATAAGCATCGGATTCCCAATTATTATTACAACTACTAAAATTGAATATATATATCCTTTGATGTTTTGTTCATAATTAAGTAGTGAAAAGTATATATATAAGATGAATAGAAATAGTAACATTCTAATAGAAGCGATGAGACTTATATTGAAATTTTGGGAGAAGACTGTGGAGATTAATAAAGTAAAAATCAGTAAAGTGAGAAATAATAAAATTGCTTTTGGAACTTTTGGGAATCGTTTGAATTGAAACCCATATTCTTTCAGAATAATAGGAATAAAAATGCACTCGAGAACAAAGTAATATATGTTCTAAAATTTTCGAAAAATTCCCCTGTTATAGATAAAAAGCTAATAATAATTATACTTAATATAATCGTTTCATGGAATATACCGGAGAAAAAGTAGGATAATTACAAAAGGTATAAGTGGGTTAAATGAAAAAAATGAAAATACTATTGCCAACCCAAGCGAAATTGTTAAAAAATAATTATTACTATTAGGCAACACATCCAATTTTATTCTTAATAAAAATAGTAAGAAGAAGTTTTTATAAAAATCAAAAAGTGAACTTTGAGTCATAGAATTGATTATTTCCTCAAAATATTAAAAATAGTACTAGAAATAATTCTAAATTCATTGTCATTAAGAATAAATGAATTAATAGTATAAATAAATATAAATAATCAGATATTAAGGATATTAAAATTGATTATTGGGGAATTTATAAAGTTAGAGATAAATAAGAAATCAGATAAGCAATAAATCGATTTATGATAAAATAAATTAAGAATTATAATAGGCTTCGCCCAATCACCGATTTTTATTATTAAAAATAATAAGCTCGAAATGCAAAGAAAAGTAAAAACTATTGACGTTGATAGAGCTAATCCATCTTGTTGAAAGATCTATAAAATAAATATTTAATAAAAACTTTAAAAAAATGCAATAATTGAAATTATTAGCACAAATAAATATCGGTTAAGGCTATACAATATTTTTACAATTAAAAAATAAGTCGATAGAAAAACAAGACTAAATGAATAATATTGAAGAGCAGAATAAGTTAATGAGTATTAGCAGAAGTAAATTTACCTCGTTCATAAAAGAGATAAAGAAAATAATCACCCCAAAAAAAAAAAATAAACATAAAAGGAATCATTATAAAAAGATTTATATTTAACGAATTTTTAAAATCACATTCAAAGTTTGAGGAGAGCTAGAAAATTTTGAAAACATTGTAGTGATTAGAGGTATAGAAAAAAGTGAGATTGGCAAAGAAAATATCACAAAAGCAAAATTCAATGCGGAAATTCCACCGACAGAAACATCACCAATAAAATATCGGTCAATTAGGTGTAAGATAGGGATAAACCTTCAATAATTATTAAAGAAATTAAGATATTCATTTCTGATAACTTATATCTTACCTTAAAAATTTTTGTAAAAGTGAATCTTACATTATCTCTAACAAAAATTAAGAGAAAAATAAATGCAACTATGTATGCAATAACAAAGCTAATTGGCAGAATAAGAATTGCAAATAAATCTGAAAACAGAAGAATTAAAATTATTACCGAAATGTTTAATACAATTAAAGAAACAGCAGGATTAACAAATTTAAATTTTGCTTGTTGATAAGCCATTATTACAGACATCCCAGCATTGATCGGTATTGTAATTAAGAATAATGTGAAAATTTTAATTCCCATTTGCTGCTTCTCAAGAGAAATTGAAGCTAAATATGAATGGAATAAGAATCCTGAAAAGATATATAGGATAATTGCTACGATTATGCTACCAACTACAAACCACCAAAAAGTATAATTAAAAAAATCAATGCCTGCTGACTCAGATTTTTTTTTATTTTGTTGTAACTTGGGACAAAGTAATGCTGACAAAGATAAATGACTGCAGTATTAATAACATTTGGAAATGCAACGCTGGAAAGAAAAAGATCAAACTCCGAGCTTAAGCCAAAATTGTTTGCATAGATGACTTCGCGAACAAGTCCAATTCCTTTACTAAAGATTCCTAAAATAGTTAGAACTAAAGAAGCGCCTGCGATTGAAGAGGCTATTTTTCTATTTACCTTCATTTCCTATTAAGGAAATTTATATAGATATCGCCGTCAATTATTCCTTTGGAAGGAAGTGTTTTAAATAACTCGATGAAATCGACAGGAGGTATCCACTTTTCAAGAGCTAACATCAACGTTTCTCCAGGTGAATAATTGCAATTCATTTCACCTAAATTACTCAAATAATTAATGCACTCAATTGCTCTCTCGACAAACTCTGGGATCGTGAATTCAAAAGAAATAATACCAATTGGCTGCGTAAGACCTTTTAATACTTCAAACTCATATCCTTCAACATCAATTTTACAGAAATCAGGTTTACCATGTTTATTAATGAGAGCATCAAGAGTTATTACTTCAACCTCAATTTTATTATTCCAATTGGCTTGTTTAAATCTTTCATTCCTAACTTTAGCTATCCACTCTTCGGACATAGAGGTTAGAGTCGACGCAGTACTTATAAATAAATTTGATTTCGATGGCCGAGCACCAAGGGCTTTATCTTCAATAATAATTTTATGCTTAAATTTTCTTCTAAGAAACATTAAAGGTTTTGGTTGAGGTTCAACCGCAATAACTTTTGCATTCAACTTCAAAAATATTTCAGTACGATTACCATAATTTGCACCAATATCAAAACACAGATCACCTTTCTTAATTAATTGAGAATAAAAATTGAATCTTCTTTGTTCATTTATTTTTTCAATTTCACTTTTAAAGAATCTGTCCTTAATAATTTTAAGATAATCGTATAAATCAATTTCTTGTAAAGCATTATAGATTTTGTGATTCATAAAATCTTCAAAGAATGTTCATAAATGAACTGGAATATTTATTGGCAGGGATGCTCATTATGTAGTAAAATTACTTTTGCACATAAGCTTCAAGATATGCTTCTCTTCTTAATGGAACTGCTAAAAGATAGACAGGCAGAATGGACAACAAGAGAAAATACTCCCTTGTAAATGGTTTTGATTTCATAAATTCGACACGACAAGCAAAATTTCTCAGTTTTACAACTTTTAAATCCAGTTTTTTGTAAACCATAATTTAGTGACCCCTTAGTAAACCCATTAATATGATATGGTGATTGAAATGGTTTTATTTTTTCAGTTAAATTTTTACTACTAATTTGATATGCAATTTTTCTAATATCATTGAAGAGTGAGTCTTCATTTGGCACTCCTAAATAAAGCATCCCTCCTTTTTTAAGAATTCTAAAAATTTCCATTAAATATTCTATAGGATTTACAACATGTTCCAATACTGAGTCCAAATACACAGCATCAAAAAAATCACTTTGAAGCCTTGAATGATGTAAATCATTATTGATGAATTTAATTGTTTCTTTTTTTGCATTTGTAATTCTGTGATCAGTTATATCAATGCCATAAGCATTCCACCCTCTGCTTTCAGCCTCAATCAGGCTGTATCCTTCACCACATCCGATATCAAGAAAATTCTCAATTTTATCACCAGCATATTGTTTAATATTTTCTAAACGGTTTTTACTATCAATTTTTCTTTTCTTTGTGTACCAGTCGCTTTTTTCTCCAAAATAGTTTTCATCATATAGATACTTCCATTCATCATCGGAAAAATCAATTTTGGGATCAACATAATATAAATCACAATTACTGCACTTCACGACTTTGTAATCTCTTCTGATAATTTTTTCTGCTTTTAAACTAATGAAAGGATTTCCGATAATACAAAAATCATTACTTTGACAAATTGGACACATAAAATATTTTAAATGATTGAGTAGATAAAAAGGAATTATTAAGAAACTCTTAGATCTAAATTTTTATTTTTTATCACCACAAACAGAGAAATTAATATAAAGAAAAATATTGCTCCGATTAAAGTTGAATATATAATTCTTGGAGCTGTTGCTTTTTTAGGCGGTAAAGCTTCATCCAAAATCTGTATTGTTGGAATATCTTTGTTCTCTAAAATTTTTTCTTTATAAAATTGCTGTTGTAAGAGGATGTAAACTTCGTTTTGAATTCTTACTTCTCTTAACAGACCTGCAAGTTCTTTACCCAAAGCAGGAAGATCGTTAAATGCTAACAGATAATCCTGATCTCCTGTTGAAAATTTAGAATATTGATCCTTCAATTCTGACAATTTTTTATTTAGAGAAACTAATAATTTATTATTTTGCATTACATCCGATTTTATCAGACCTAATTCAATTTCGGTTTTAACAATTTCAGATTTAATTTCTGCTGTAGCCTCAATAGCTGCTTTTACCTGCTCTGGTAATGCAATCATTTTATTCTTGCTTTGGAAATTCTTCAATGCTACTTCTGCGGAATCTAGCATTTTTCTTGTTTCATTAATTTGAATTTCCATATATCTTCTAGCGTTCTTTGCTTTAGATGACAGCTTCTCTTTATTGATAGAATCAAGTGCTTCAATATATGTATTGGAAATTCTTGCTGCCAACTTTTTCAGCGAGTCAGTATCATCAAAAATAAGTGGAATGAATTTTGATTTAACACTTACATTTATACTAATAATACCTTCCTTGGATATATCTGTATTAAGTCTATCTTGTAACTTTTCTGCTGCTTCGATATTATCTTCAGCATTTAGAAACTCGATAAGATTCATTTTTTTTACTACATATAAAGCAGCACTTCGGCTCTTTAATATCTCAACAAAAAGTTGAGAACTTGCTGATGACATACCACCGGTAAGAATGCTAGAAAAATCTCCTTTGCTTAGCAATGATCCAAATCCGCCTAAATTATTTTCTTCCTCTGGTGGCAAAATTGAAACCGTAGACTGGTAAGTTCTTGGATAAAACAACATTAAAATCAAAAATAAAAAGATTGTGGAAATAACTGTTACTTTAAATATTGTACGAAAATTTACAAGTACCAAATTTACAATCTCATGCCAGTTCATCATCTACCTCGACGCAATTATTACTGCTACTGTTGCTGCAATTACAGCTGCAATCTGTCCAAGTACAGCAAGCGACGTTGTGAATACATCCCAGAACTTTGGTCCCGGGGGATCTTCTAATATCCAAATAGTATCGCCTGGATCTAATTTATCAATATCATCGGCATCAACCCATTCACCAGTGTTAACTTTTATCACTCTCACATCACCTTCTATTGCACGCCAGCTGAATCCACCAGCTAACTGAATATAATCCTCAACTGATAAATTAGGATTGTAAATGATGTTACCCGGATTTACAACTTGCCCAATTAATGTTATATAATTTTTCTTTTCCGGAACATTAATAATATCCTGTCTTTTAAGTACTACATCTTCACTTAATTGGTTATTCTCAAACAAAGCATTAAAATCGACAACTACTTTTCCGTAACGCTGTCTTGATTTTGCTTTTAGATAATCATATTCATCATCAGTCATATCAACACGTGGAATTATTTTTATTCTCTCAAATTCAGGGTCAGCAGATGTATCTGCAATGGCTCGATATAGTGTAGCATCCACTAAAGAAGCGTCTTCGAGAAACCCACCGGCTTGCATTAATAATTTCTGAAAGTGTCGTTTGTGTTTTTAATAATCTTATATAAACCCGGATATTTTACCTGGCCATTTAAATTAATCCATTGTTCATCAAAGTATTCACTTATTTCTCTAATAATAACTTGATCGCTATGTTTTAATTTGATTGGATTAGTGTTAATATAATCATAAGAATAATATTTGCTGAATTGTGATTTTCCATCATCAGAAAAACTTACAACCTCGATAGAATCTTTTTTTGCTTTATATAGTAAGACCGCCTGCAAGATCTATAAGATCTTTTAAGGTTTCTTCTGCTCTGTACTCATAAGTTGCGGGATATTTAACCTGACCATTTACAAAAACTGTTTTATCAACTTTATCGACAATAACAACATCGCCATCCTTTAAATATGGATTCTGTTTAAAATCGCCTAATCTTAAAAAAGCAAGGTAGTCGCAATGTTTAATAGTGCTGTCTTTGGAAATTATTTTTATGTTACGAAAATCTGATGTAGAGGTTAACCCCATTGAACTTTTAAACAAATCCAACACTCTTGAATTTGAAGTTAGTATAAATGTTGATTGTTTGTTAACATTTCCAACAAGTGATACTTTTATTTTCCTAACTTCACCCAATCCGATATAAATATCTACATTCTTAAAATTTTCATTTAATTTGGATTCGATAATTTTTTTTGTTTCTTCGAGATTCTTATTTCGTAAATCAACAACACCAACTCTTGGAATGTAAAGAAATCCTTCATGGTTAATTAGCAGATTAAAATTTCTTTCTTCAATCCCGCTAATAGAAATAAAAATATCATCTCCAGGTCCCACCATATATTCTTCAGGATTAATAAATCCTTCTGATGCCTGCATGGATTTAAATTGCGAGAAAGAGGTATCGCTCAAAGTGCTAAAAGATCTTTCCGGGTAAGTTGGTAAGATTTGTGCAAAACTTTCAGTACAGAAAATAAATATGAACAATAAAAGAGATAATATTTTAATAGTCAAGCTTTAACCAAAATTGTTTTAAGTGGTGCAAAGTTAATGATTCAATTACAATTTTAGAAATGTTAGCCGTATGCATCTATATCTTAAGAGAAATTTTTCTTAAAGATAGTATAGTTACTAAAATTCCAATAACCGGACCCAGAATTAGAATTAATATAACAAAATCAATTTTGTTATGAACAACCTGATCTATAGATATTAGATACCCTTTTAAATAAAAATAAGCAGTCCAGATTACACCTAATGAAATGATCCCAGCAAATAGACCAGTGATTGCACTATTCAAAATAATTGGCATTTTAATAGTCGATAATTTTGCCCCAACAAATTTCATAGTTTCCAGTTCAGAATATTTAGAATTTAGGATTAATCTAACAGTGCTGTAAACAAGATAAAGTGAAATTAAAAATATTAATCCGGTTAAGGTAAAAACATAAATCTTAGCTTGATCTATGTAACTTAAAATTTTTTGATAGAAGTCTTGTCTAAAAATAACTTCATCAACCCAGTAAAGTCCTGAAACGTTTTTAATGATTTTTTTAATTGAGTCTTTGTTTGCGAATTCACTTTTTAATTTCAAATTAAAAGATGCAGGTAAGGGATTATAATCAAGAATTTTTCTAAAATCATCCCCGGTCTCTTTTATAAATAAATCGGCAGCTTTCTCTTTATCTATATACTCTGATGTTTTGAGAAAATCTACTTGTGATAATTCAAGGTTAATCTTTTCAATTTCAGCATCAGAAACATTTTCTTTAATAAATACACTTATTACAATATTGCTTTTGAGTTGTTCTTCAAAGTGATTTGAGAATCTTATTATAAAAAATGATAAAGTGATTAGAATAACAGATAGTGTTATTGAAACCAGTGCAAGTAAAAAAGAAAACTTCGATCTTCCTATTAATTTGAGGGCTTCTTTAAACCAAAATATAATCATCATTTGTAATTTCTTTTTCTAAAAATTTGACTCATCTATCCATCTACTTATACGCCATTTTTTTGTTGCGATGTCTTTCTTAATTGTAAGATTAACTCTGCCATCAACTCTTACTACATCCGTTGGATTAAATGTAATGGTAAAATTAAAACTTCTCACAATATTTGCACTTAATGTATCCTGAGTTATTAGAATTATATTATTCCAAATCAAATCTAATCTCTGAGCATTCTGAAATAGACCATAAGTTGTTCGCATTTCCTCATCCCTGCCCCATGTAACATCAAATCCCTGGTCATAATCTCGGTATGTAAAAGTGAAATCGCTAGTTATTAAACCACTGTAAATTGTCGTATCTCTAAATGTATATGCATATTGAAAATTTTGGAACACTCCTTCTAAATCAGTTTGATCAGAAACGGGTGGTTTTGAATCCTGAAAGTTTTCATCCAGTTTTGGGGCAAAGGGATTTGTACATCCCAAGATCAAAATAAAAAATAAAGACAATATGATATTTTTTTTTTTAATAAAAGCTTCCTTTTAATTCGCTCCAACTTGGCAATGTCTGACTTTTGGTATCCTTCCAATAATAAATCACCCACTCTGAACGTGAATCACGCAGCATATTGAATTGCAAATTACCTGCGTAGTTGGCTGGAGTAGGATCGCCTGAGAGTACAGGAAGACTCAGAAAATAAGTTGAAGTATAAATTAAGGAGTCGCCACTTAGACTGCTGTAATTTTCATTTGTAAGGGTAAGAGTAATCGGAAAATCTTTTGGTACTTTGTTTATTGCACCACTTAAATATCTTTTTTCTTCGTTCAAACCCCAGCCTTGCAAAAATATCTGATATAGTGATATAGCCTCACTTGAAGCTGAAAAATTAAACGTACGTTGTGAGAATATGGTATCAACAAAACAAGAAATATAATTTTCTATATTCTTATCGGAAAGAGAATTTTTCAAATTACTAACAACAATCGCCGGTTCCACAGGTGGTTGAAAGTTTGATCTTGATTGATCAGGCTTTTCAGCTTCTCTTGTGGTAAAAAGATCACAGGCTGTAAATGAGATCAGGGTAATTGTTATTAAAAAGTACTTTTTCATTTTTTACAAAATAATATTATACGTGGTGATCTAAAATCATCAAATTCGTTACCAAAAAAATCACCAAATGTATTGTAAATATCAAATCCAATTTTTGTGATAGTGTTAAATAATTCATCTTTAGTAAACATTCTAACGGATTCTTCAAATGTACTTAGGTTTCCATCTTTAGTGATGGCAATCTTCTTAATCACCCGGTTGTCTTTAATTTTTCTGTATTGATGAATTTGAGCACCACTCAAATTTTCTTCGGAAAATTCAATAAGATTTTGCTGCAGAAATTGTGAATTAAAGAAATCCAAAACAAAATATCCCCTATCTTCTAAAAGATCATAAGCCTTTTGCAGGACTGCATAATTTTCTTCATCAGTTTCAAAGTATCCAAAGCTCGTAAATAAATTTAGAACAAGATTAAACTTTTCTGCTGGTATTGAAATTACGGATATCCGAATGAATAAAATTGATTGATAAATTTTCTTCATGCTGCTGTTTTCTTTGCTATGGATAAGAGATTCTCACTAAGATCAACAGCTGTAATATTAAAATCTTTTCTAGCAAGAATTATTGCATGCCTTCCTGCACCGCAAGCCATATCAAGAATATTTGCTTTGGATGATATTTGAACATTTTCCAGAATAAGTTTTATATGTGTCTCTGCGTCACTTTCATTACGGTGCTGATATACATCTAAATATTCCTGAGTATTAAACCAATCTTTAAACCACTCAGATTTCATAATTCACTTCTGTTTAGCATTGCACGCCCAATCGTAGCTTCATCAGCAAATTCTAAATCACCACCAATCGGAATTCCTCTTGCAATTCTTGTAACCTTTATATTTAACGGTTTTATTAATCGGGCAAGATAAAGTGAGGTAGTCTCTCCTTCAGTGTCCGGATTTATTGCAAGAATAATTTCCTGAATATTTTCTTTTTCAAATCTTACTAGTAATTCTTTAATCTTTAAATCGTTTGCATTTATTCCGGAAAGCGGAGAAAGAACTCCTCCGAGAACGTGATATAGTCCGTTGTACTCATTTGTTTTTTCAATTGCGATAACATCACTTGCTTCTTCAACAATACAGATTTTTGTAGCATCACGCTTTACACTTTTACAAATTTCACAAAGATCTTCTTCCGTAAGATTAAAACACCTTGAGCAGAAATGTAATTTTGTTTTCAGATCAGCAATCGCCTTAATAAATCTATCAACCGATTCCTGATCATTCTTCAAAATGTGTAACGCTAATCTTTGTGCAGTTTTTCTCCCGATACCTGGAAGTTTGCTCAATTCTTCAATTGCGATTAATAGAGGTTCCGCTATCTGCAATTTTAAAATCCTGGAATGTTTAAGCCGGGAGGAATCATTCCTTTTGTAACTTTTGCCATTTCATCTTCAGCCATTTTGTTTGCTGATTGAAGAGCTTTATTAACCGCAGCTACCACTAAATCCTCTAAAATCTCTTTTTCTTCAGAATTTATCACTTGTGGATCAATTTCGATAGAAATCAACTCTTTCATTCCATTAGCTTTAGCTTTAATCATTCCTCCACCAGCCTCTTCGATAACGGTCATATTTCCAAGTTCACCCTGAACGCGTTGCATCTCAGCCTGCATTTTTTGCACTTGTTTAAGCATTCCTTGCATTCCGCCTTTCATATAACTCTCCTTATAATTGATTTTTCTATTTATTCGCTGTCAAATATAATATAAACGATTGACTTTATACATTTAATATGCCTAATTTCTGCCCTGTATTTTGGTAACTAAAAATCAAGAATAGAGGCTAAATGATAGAAACTTTTAAACGAAATGATATTCCTTTTGATGAAGGGAATTATCAGTTGATTGAATATCATGATAGTTATATAATAAATGATGATAAAAAAGTAAAAGTTAAGGATATTGGAAAAAAAGTTGCATTAACTAATGCGTTTTTCTTCGATTATCTAAAAGAATATCACATCCCCACAGCCTTTTTAAGAAAAGATGGTGAAAGTGCCTTAAAGTTTTCTACTTATCAGGAATATGCATTCAGAATAAAAATCCTCAATACTGCAGACAAAAGAAATTCTAAAATTTTTGGGATGAAAGAAGGCACTGCCCTAAATCTGCCAATCTTTGAGTTTCATTATGGATGTGGAAAAGAGAGCTTGATTAGTGAAAGTCATCTAATAGCTTTCGATTTGTGCAATCCTGAAGATATGAAATTGATTACAAGAATATGCTCAAAGATTTAATGCGGTATTAAAATCATTTTTTGAAAGAAGAAACGAAATTTTAGCTGAAGTATGCTGCCATTTTGGAAAACATGAAGATAAAGTTACACTTATTGGAGATTTTTCTCCTGCAAGTTTGAAAATATTTCCAAAAGATGAATCAGTTAAATGGACAAATCCATACAAACTTTCAACTGCCGCAGAAGTAAAAAAATATACCGAACATCTTTTCAATATTGCGAGCGTTAATTAATGTTTACTAAGTACGGCTACAATACTATCGGTATTGTGTTTATTGTAATTTTTGTTCTGATAGTTATAAGCATTTTAGTAAATAACAACTTTATTAGAATTCCGTTAATTCTTCTCTCAGTTTGTTTAATTTTATTTACCTTAAACTTTTTTCGTGATCCTAAACGAACAGTTCCTAACAAAGTAAATATTGTTGTGTCTCCTGCCGATGGAAGAATTCTATTTGTGAAGGAAGTATTAGAAGATAAATTCATCAATGGTAAAGCTAAATTAGTTTCCATATTTATGTCTCCGCTAAATGTTCATGTAAACAGAATTCCAATTTCCGGTAAAGTAGAATACGTAAAATATATTAGGGGTGAGTATCTGGCAGCCTTTGAAGATAAAGCCTCAGAAAGAAATGAAAGAAATGAAATTGGAATTACAAACCCTGCCGGAAAAGTATTCTTTACTCAAATTGCAGGATTTGTTGCAAGAAGAATTGTAAGCGATTTGAAAGTTGGAGACTCCGTAAACATTGGAAATCGGTTCGGTATGATTAAATTTGGAAGTCGTGTTGATATAATTGTTCCCGTTGAGTGGCAGGTAAAAGTTAAAAAAGACGACAATGTTACTGCCGGAGAAACAATTCTATTTGAATATTAATGAATGAATCGTTTTAGAATTACACCTTCTGTAATACCGAATTTATTTACCGCTATGAACATGTTCAGCGGTTTTTTTTCGATTATCAACGCAAGCCAGGGAAATTATACTTACGCGGGCTGGTTAATAATTATTGCTGCGATATTTGATACGCTTGATGGGTTTATGGCTCGCCTTACAAAATCCAGCAGTGAACTTGGTGTTGAATTAGATTCACTATCAGATGTTATCAGCTTCGGTGCAGCTCCTTCATTTCTGCTTTACACGACTTATTTTCATCAGTTTGAGACTTTTGGTGTGATAATAAGTTCACTTCCAATGATTGCCGGCGGATTTAGATTAGCAAGATTTAACGTTCAGCTTGTTGGATTTGATAAATCATACTTTACAGGATTGCCAATTCCCTCTGCCGCACTTGCAATAGTCTGTTTCATACTTATCCTTTTATAATGATGGATATCCTGAAGAACTCAAGATTTTTATTATCCCCATGGTTTTACTTGTATCATTTCTGATGGTAAGTAAAGTAAAGTACGATACACTCCCAAAGTTTTCTATTGGTGAAATGAAAAAGAATCCGCTTATTTATGTTGCCTATTTAATTGCGCTTGTAGTTTTAATTCTCTACAATGTTAAAGGATTGTTTTTCATTTTTGTTTTCATGATTGCATTTGGTATTTTTCGTCAGATTTTTAAGTATTTCTCAAATAAAAAACCTGAGTAAAAAGTGTTTAAAGCTACAGTTCTAATAAAACGCAGACCATCTATTTTGGATCCACAAGGTGTTGCAGTTGAAAAAGGTGCAAAGCATCTTGGCATTACCAATATCAAAAGCACACGCATCGGAAAACTAATTGAGTTTGATGTTGATCTTTCAGATCGTAATGAAGCAGAAAAGGAAGTAAATCTTTACTGCTCCAAGCTTCTTTCAAATCCTATTATGGAAGATTTTGAATTTAAACTTGAAGAAGTAAAATGAATTTGAAATTTGGAGTGGTAGTTTTCCCGGGATCAAATTGCGATCACGATGCCTATTATTCTTTACGCAAAGTTCTTAGTTATGATGTGGAATTTCTCTGGCATAAGGATACAGATCTTAAAACAAAGCAGTGTTATTCTTTTGCCGGGTGGATTTTCTTACGGTGATTATCTTCGCACAGGAGCAATTGCAAGATTTTCACCGATTATGAATTCAGTTATCAGTTTTGCAAATAAAGGCGGAATTGTAATTGGTATCTGTAATGGATTTCAAATCCTTCTGGAAGCAGGATTGTTGCCCGGAGTTATGATACGCAATAATTCCCTTAAGTTTGCTTGTAAAGATGTTTATCTTAAAACTGAAAATAGAGAAACAATATTTTCTGCTGAGATTAGTGAAGCTACCAAAGCATTAAAAATTCCTATCGCCCACGGTGAAGGAAATTATTTTGCTGATATTGATTTGTTAAAAGAACTTGAAACTTACAGGCAAATTCTTTTTAGATATTCTGATGAAGATGGAAATGTAAGCGATGAAAATAATCCAAATGGTTCTCAATTGAACATTGCAGGTATAGTAAACAAAAACGGTAATGTAATGGGAATGATGCCTCATCCTGAAAGAGCTTGCGATCCAACTCTTGGCAGAACTGATGGGCAGCAAATTTTTAAATCGATAGCTAATTATATATTAAACTAAAGGTGATGTTATGTTTGGCAATTTAGGCGCAGGCGAAATAATACTGATTGTACTTGTAATACTGTTGTTATTTGGTGCAAAGAAAATTCCGGAACTTGCTCAAGGCTTGGGCAAAGGTATGAAGGAATTCAAAAAATCCTTAAAAGATGTTGAAGAAGAAATCAAAAAAACTGATGACGATGTAAAAAAATCTGATAAGTCTTAATTACTGCCTTGTCATCCCGAACTCAGTTTCGGGATCTCTTAGATGATAAATTGAAATTATTTTCATGTCATTCCCGCTTTAGGCGGGAATCTATTTTTAAACCAATCCAATTTCTCTTTTATCTTTTTCCTTTAATCTTTTATCTTGAAAAAAAACTCTCGCATCTCGCCTCAATTTATTTTTAAGTTTCAATAAACAAAAATGTCTTTTGGGATAAAACCAAAATGAAATTAAAATTTTTCTTTCTCCTTCTGTCTTTCATTGTACATTGTAAATTGTACATTTTACATTGAAGCGCAAGCGACTATCCGTTACGTAAGCAAAACCGGCACAAGCACACCGCCCTACACAAGCTGGCAAACTGCCGCAGACAGCATACAAAAGTGCATTAACATTTGTGTTGATGGCGATACTGTTTACGTGGCTAATGGTGTTTACAAAGAAAACCTTGTAATAAACACACAATTAGTTTAATTGGCAGTAGTATGGATAGTACTGTGATTGATGGGACAGGACTTGGGCTGATTATACAATTACATTTAATACAAGTGGAAATATTAAAGATTTTAAATTTATCGGTAAAGGGACAAACTTATTACAAGCAGAGTCATGTTATTACACTCATTGTATTTTGAAGTAAAAAATTGTAATCATAATGAAGCTGGAGATGGAGTACGTATTGTCGGTGGCGATTTAATAGTAGATAACTGATCATAAATAATGTTACTAGAGAATTGAATCTTTTTGGATGAAGTTGATAACAATATTTCAATTGTATAATTATCTTTAGATAAGTGATAGATTCAATAGGCAATTAGTGTAGTCATTGCATTCTGGTAGAATACCGTACATTCACCAACAATATAATATATTTATAATGAATATAATCATACTGGTTACGGAATATTTTACAGGAATACCAAGAAAGGTATTATATAAATAATAATTTAATATGTGGATTTAGAGATCAATATATAATTACACAGATGACATGATAGATCGGTATATATTAAAAATAATGTATTAGTCATATTAGACTGGATTGGGTTTAAGATGTGCATATTGGATTAGAAACTGTTATTTAATAAATAATATAATTCTATCAAACAATAACACAGCGATATAAAGTCTAGATATGCTGCCAGTAATAAGAATTATAATTTATTTTGGGAAAATGTAGAATCAATATTCAGGGAGTTGTCAATTGGAGATAGTGATATTGTTGCAGATCCAATGTTTGTAAACGACACAATACCAACTGCAAATGGTAATTATGATTTTCATCTTCAAAAATATTCACCTGCAATAGATAAAGGTGATCCATCAATTCTTGATGTTGATGGAAGCAGAAGTGATATTGGTATGTTTGGCGGTCCTTTGGGAGAAAGCTATACTTACCAGGATCTTGCACCAAAACCACCAAGAAACTTAACTGCATCAATGGATTCAGGTCTTGTTCATCTTAAATGGAATAAGAACACAGAAGCAGATCTTTTCCGTTACAGGGTTTATCGTGATACTGTTCCGGACTTTATTTATGACACAACAAAAATAATTGCAGTATTATCAGACACAACCTTTTATGATGATCCTCCGCAGAAATTTATTTCAGGCAATTACTATTACAAAATAACAGCAATAGACAGCGCATATCATCAATCACCTGCAAGTGAAGAAGCACACATAAACATAACAGGAATACCGGAAGCACCTCCAATAGTTGTAGAGCATTATAATCTTTTACAGAATTACCCAAATCCGTTTAATCCAAGTACAACAATTCCATACAGGTTAAAAGCACCGGGATATGTAAAAGTAATGGTTTACAATCTACTTGGAGAACAGGTAAAAGTACTTGTAAACAAATATCAGAGTGCAGGATATTATGAAGTGTTATTCCATCCAACAGCAACAGAACGCCAAAGTGCAGAAGGCAAGATAGAATTTGAAACAGGCTACGGAGATATTGTAAGCGGAATCTATCTCTACCGAATCGAAGTAATCGGAGAAGGCAATATTCCCGTTTTTACAGATATGAAAAAGATGTTGATGATTAAATGATGAAATCATTTAATCAGAAATCCCGATTTAATCGGGGATGATGGTTAAGTAAATTTTTAGTTATTTCAGTAGAGTTGCTTTAACAAACGTCTCTACTCATTTTATTGTGCATTTTTTTGAATACCGCAGATTTGTACTGTTCTTTTTATTTATTGAATATTGCATAAATGGACGTGCAATATTATATTTCGCCCGTGTTTTTATAGCTAAGTTCTACAAAATTTGCCTGCGGGAATAGCTCAGTTGGTAGAGCGCAACCTTGCCAAGGTTGATGTCGCGGGTTCGAGTCCCGTTTCCCGCTCTAAATCCACGAAAGTGGATTTTATTTAATTTTTTAATATGGCGCTGTACTCCCGATAAAATCGGGACTTAGGGGAAGGTCTGCAACCCCGATTTTTAATCGGGGCGAATCCGACCGGCGCTGAGTTCTTTTATTTTTTTTATGGCGCTGTACCCAAGTGGCTTAAGGGGAAGGTCTGCAAAACCTTTATTCGTCGGTTCGAATCCGACCGGCGCCTCAAATTTAATTAAATTGTTCTATGTTATTATCAGTTTAAGGGAAAGGTCTGCAACCCCGATTTTATCGGGGCGAATCCGACCGGCGCCTCAACTTTTCTAATCGTCCTTTATGTTTTACGTTTACATTCTTCTAAGTAAAAAAGATAATAAACGATACATCGGTATGACATCCGATATTCAAAGAAGATTTTCAGAACATAATTCAGGGTTTGTTAAATCCACAAAGCATAGAAGACCTCTCGAGTTAATTCATTTTGAACAATTTGAAAATAAGTCTGATGCTTTATTGTGTGAAAAGAAGTTAAAAGCTAAGAAAGGTAAGATTGATTTTCTTCAACGCAACTTTGAGTGATTGATTGATTTGATCCTTTTTTTCAGGCTTAAGGAGGAAGGTCTGCAACCCCGATTTTATCGGAACGAATCCGACCGCCGCCTCAAACCATTTCGTATTTTATCCTTCCAAATAGCATCGTTCGAATTTCTTTCTCAATCCTTCCAAAAATGTATTTTTCTGTTACACAAGATTTATTCACTCCCTATTTGAGAAGAGTTTTAATTTAAAACCGCATTATTTGAAATAGTATTAGGTTAGGATTGGCATAAGTTTGGAATAGTACCAGTTATTAAAATTATATCAGCTTATACTATGTTTAAACTATTTCAAATTATTATTTTCACTTTGGTTCTATCCTATTCGCAAGATACCTATTCACAGCAAACTTCTGATACCTCCAAAGTACTGGTTAAATTCAATGAACCCATGTCGCGGGATGGAATTTTTGATGTCAGCAATTATGAAATATACAAAGATGAGGCTACACAGATTGCAATATATAAAGTCGGCATCGTGCCAGGTGATACAGCTGTTGTTTTATTTACAGAAAAACATTTTCCACAATCCACATACAAAATAATCATCAATAATCTTAAAGATAAATCTGGAAATCTTATTAGCGAAAACCATAAAATTGCATTTTATTAGATTGACTAAATAAAATAATTGCCTCTCCTTTTCCCTACTTAAAAAAAATATTTTCGCTATTTTAGTAACAGTTTAACAAATTGTGTTTATGCAATATCTAATTAGCTGCTTAATCGGTTATTTATTAGGATCAATCCCAACAGCTTTTATTGTCTTAAAAAAAGCTAAAGGCATAGATATAACAACTTCGGGCACAGGTAATGTGGGTGCAATGAATTCATATGAAGTGAGTAATTCTAAAACTTTAGGGATAGTTGTTTTTATTATCGACTTCATAAAAGGGGTTTTGTCAATTGTCATAGTTTTGATTTTCTTCAAACCTTCATTTGTACTTGCTGGTATATCTTTAGTGTTTGCAATCTTCAGCCATTGTTTTAATCCCTGGTTAAAATTTAAAGGTGGTAGAGGCTTGGCAACAGCAGCTGGTGGCACTTCCATTGTATCCCCTGTTTTATTCGTTAGCTGGATAGTTTTCTGGTCACTAACATATTTCATTAAAAAGGATATTTTGTTAGCAAATATATTGGCCACATTATTTTCATTCGTTACCACATTAATTTTCTATAAACAAGTCATTGTGTATGCATATCCGCAGCCAATAACAGTGAATGAATTAATACTTTTTACTTCTTCTATATTATTGATAATTTTTATTAAACATATTGAACCATTAAAAGAAATAATTTCAAATAAACAATAACCATTATGATTAAACAAAAGACTTTCATTATAACAATTTCAGTAATCCTGATTGTATTTACGTCATCATATCTTTATCTCTATTCAAAACTTCAGGATAGTTTTTTTTCATTCGGTAATTCTGCAGAAGTTTCACTTACTTCACTTGAACAAGCCAAAAGATTTAATGATGAAATTACCAACTCGCGAAAGAATATCATTACTGAAACGGTTGAAAAAGTTAGCCCTGCTATTGTTGGAATAAATGTCATAGAAATAAGGCAATACCGGGATCCATTCAGTTCATTTTTTGATGATCCATTTTTCAGACAGTTTTTTGGAAATAGAGGAAATTCAAGTCAGAAAGTGCAAGGTTTGGGGTCGGGGTACATAATTTCACCGGATGGATATATTGTTACGAATGACCATGTTGCCGGTAATGCTTCTGAAATAACGATTACTATGACTGATGGTTCTCATCATCAGGCAAAAATTGTTGGATCTGACCCGGTATCGGATATTTGCTTATTAAAAATAGAAGGAGAAAATCTTCCCTATGTTGAACTTGGAAGTTCGAACGATATAATTATTGGTGAATGGGTTATTGCGTTAGGAAATCCATTTGGATTGTTTGAATTAAATGATAAGCCTACCGTGACAGTTGGAGTTATTAGCGCAACAGGAATGAATCTTGAACCAATCAATGACAGATATTATCTGAACATGATCCAAACAGATGCAGCAATCAATGGCGGAAATAGTGGTGGTGCTTTAGTTAATTCTCTTGCTCAGGTTATTGGAATGAATACACTAATCTATACTGCCGGCGGCGTGCAGGGAAATATCGGACTTGGCTTTGCTATTCCAATCGATAAAATAAAAAGAATAGTTACTGAACTTAAAGAGAGTGGAAAGATTGATAGAGAATTCCAAATTGGAATGAGCATTCAATCTATTGATGCTGGTATTATGCGCTACTACAATCTTCAAAGTAATAAAGGTGTGATTATCACAAAAGTTTTACCGGATACACCAGCTGATAATGCAGGATTAAAGAGCGGTGATATTATTACTGAAATTGATGGTTATAAAATAAATAATGAGAAAACTATCTTCGGCGTTTTCCAGGAGTTCAGAGCCGGACAGGAAATCGAGGTAAAAATAATCCGTGATAATTTAGAACTAACAAAAAAAATGAAATTGGATAAAAATTTATGATCGAGAGATATACCCTCCCTGAGATGGGAAAAATCTGGGAAGACAAATTTAAATTTGATACCTGGTTACAGATAGAAATACTGGCGTGTGAAGCTCGTTCCGAGATGGGTGAAATTTCTAAGACAGATGTAGACATTATTAAACAAAAAGCGGATTTTGATGTAAAAAGAATTTTGGAAATTGAAGAAACGACAAAGCACGATGTAATTGCTTTTCTTACTAATGTGGCTGAGTATGTTGGACCAGAATCAAGACATATCCATTATGGAATGACTTCCTCGGATATTTTAGATACAACTTTGTCCTTTCAGATGAAAAAATCCGGAGAGCTGCTGCTTAAAAGACTTTATCAACTTAAAGAAGCTTTAAAGAAGCGGGCAATCGAACACAAATATTCTGTCTGCATAGGTAGATCTCATGGTATTCATGCTGAACCAACTTCGATGGGATTGAAGTTTGCATTATGGTTTGAAGAAACAAAACGAAATATTGAGAGACTGAAAAAAGCTATCGAAGTTATTAGTGTAGGACAAATCTCGGGAGCAGTAGGAACATTTGAACATCTTTCACCAAAAGTTGAAGAATATGTTTGTAATAAGATGGGATTGAAGGCTGCATCTGTTTCCACTCAAGTTATTCAACGAGATAGACATGCTGAATTCCTTACAACACTTGCAATCATCGGAGCAACATTAGAAAAAATTTCAATCGAGATAAGACATTTGCAGCGGACAGAAGTACTTGAAGCTGAGGAATATTTTACTAAAGGACAAAAGGGCTCTTCAGCTATGCCTCATAAACGTAATCCGATAATTAGTGAAAGAGTGACAGGATTAGCCAGAGTATTGAGAAGCAATTCAATCGCGGCTATTGAAAATGTTGCACTTTGGCATGAAAGAGATATTTCGCATTCTTCTGTTGAGAGAATAATAGTTCCTGATAGTTGTATTGCATTGGATTATATGCTTGATTTAATGGTAAAACTTGTATCTCAGCTAATCATCTACCCCGAAAATATGATCCGAAATTTAAATCTCACACGAGGTTTAATTTTTTCTCAAACTGTATTACTAAAATTAGTATCAAAAGGAATATCTAGAGAAGAAGCTTACAGAATAGTTCAGGAATCTGCGATGAAAGTTTGGGCAGATGAAAAATTAAATCTTCGGGATGAACTCGCTAAATCAGAAGAGTTCGGAAACTACATTATAACAGAAGAGTTAAATGAAATTTTTGAAAACAAAAATATGTTAAAGAATATTGATTACATTTTTAATAGAAGTGTTTTAAGTGAAGAATAGTATGAAACCGCACAATTTTTATTTGATTATAATCTTATTTTTTGCCTCAATTATATTCACATCTTGTGGCGGAAATGCAGAAAATCTTAATGTTGGAAATGCTGCACCAGATTTTACTTTGCAAGATTCTGATGGTAATAATTACACTTTATCAGCTTTTAAGGATAAAAGTCCCGTAATCATTTACTTTTATCCAAAGGCAAATACATCTGGCTGTACAAAACAAGCTTGCGGAATACGTGATGCCTGGAGTAGGTTCAAAGAAAATAACATTATTATACTTGGTATAAGTGTCGATTCAAAAGAAAGTATAAAGGAGTTTATAATTGATCATAACTTAAACTTCCCTCTATTATCCGATGAAAATAAAGAAGTAAGTAAAAAATATGGCGTGTTAAATAACATTGGACTTGATTCAAGAATTAGTTTTATAGTGGATAAAAGTGGAAACATCTCAAATATTATTCGAGATGTTAATGTTGAAACTCACGCTGATGATGTTTTCAAAATTGCGGTTAAGTTAAAATAATCTTTTAGTTATCTTCATCCTTTTTCGAAAACAATTTATATAAACCATAACCGGCGACTGTTAATCCAAGAAGACCACCTGTAGTTTTTAAAACTTTAGAGTTAGCTAATTTTTCAAAACTCATTCCGCTTCCAACCTGTTTCATTTCCTCACTGGAGTAAATTGAATTCATAAATTCAACCTGATCTTTTATAGATTTAAATGCGATGATAACTTTGGCTGAATCATTTAACGGAGTAAACTGAATTGCACATTTATCAGAATCATTCTCATCTATATCTTCGAGCGGCTCGAATTCCCACTTACCTCTAAAGACAGAATAATTTACAGTACTTCTTGGTTCTCGAGAATGAAGAGGATCGTTAAAAACCAAAATCTTTTTACCGTTTTTATCCAGTACCTCCACCTCATCTTTATGTTCAATTTCATTTTCAATATCAGTTAATATATCCTCAACTGTTGCACTTAAAGGATCTGTAAACTGAGATTTTCTTCTTAATATTTCTCTTACTTTTGCCATAGTTAACTGCCAAATTAAATTATTTTGCTACTTGAATTTATAAAATTTTCAGGCTATTTCTATCTATATCCTAAATTATTGTTAATGAACACATTTAAGAGTTTGACAATCTTAATTGTATTGAAAGTAATTTACTTATTGTGTAATTAAATTGCATAAAAATAGAATGTTTTAAAAGATTAATAGTTTTAATCATCAGAAAGTTAATAATGCTAACAAAATCCAGCAGATTGTTAAAGACATCCGTATTCATTGTTATTTTTATAACAAACTTTTTATCTGGTAACATTTATAAACCTGAGACTTCATTTAATTCAGCAGATTCAATAGTCATACTAAAACCAGAGAACTATTATCAAACTGAAAATCAATTGATTACTTCAATTATTAGCCGATACCATTTTAGAGATTTTGAAATCAATGATTCTTTATCACAAATAATTTTTGAAAGCTATATTGATGCGCTGGATCATGGTAAAAATTATTTCCTTCAATCAGATATTGATATTTATAACCAGCAAAAATTTCAGTTGGATGACAAACTTTTAAATGGCGATATCCAGTTTTATTATGATGTTTTTAACACTTATTTAAAAAGATTAAATGAAAGAATGGATTTTGTTGATAACCTGCTCAACACTGATTTCGATTATTCTATTAATGAAAATTATGAATTTAATCGTGATAAATCTGACTGGGCAAAAAATGAATCTGAATTAAATGAGCTGTGGAGAAAACGATTAAAGAATGATGCTTTAACATATAAACTAAACGGAAAAGATTGGGCATTTATACAGAAAACTCTGAAGAAAAGATATAAAAACTTTGCACAGTTTTTAAATCAATATAATTCTGAAGATGTATTTCAACTTGCAATGAATTCATTTACTCAAGCTATTGATCCACATACAAACTACCTTTCACCTGTAACATCCGATAATTTTAAAATTGATATGAGCCTTTCTTTAGAAGGAATTGGCGCACGTTTGCAAACTGAAGATGATTACACAAAGGTTGCAGAAATAATTCCTGGTGGACCGGCAGACAAGAGCGGATTATTAAAGGCTGATGATAAAATCATCGCAGTGGCGCAGGGTGAGGACGGTGAATTTGAGGATATTATTGGCTGGCGGATATCCGATGCAGTAAAATTAATTCGCGGTACAAAAGGAACATTGGTAAGATTACTCATTCTGAAAGCAGGAAGTGAGTTAAATTCAAAACCAATCGAAATCTCATTAGTAAGAGAAAAAGTAAAACTTGAAGATCAAGCTGCAAAAGGAAATGTTTTGGAGATTTTGAATGAAGAAAAACCATTTAGAATAGGTGTAATAGATATCCCGAAGTTCTACAATGATTTTGAAGGTCAGCGAAATGGTGATGGAAATTATAAGAGCACGACAAAAGATGTAAAAAAAATTATAGATTCTCTCCAGGCTGAAAAAGTGGATGGCATAATTATAGATTTACGTGAAGATGGCGGTGGTTCTTTGCAAGAGGCTATTGAACTTACAGGATTATTTATTAAAGAAGGACCTGTCGTACAGGTGAAAAATTCTGATGGATCTGTTGAAATATCAAATGATCCCGACCCTGGTATTGTTTACGATGGACCATTAGCCGTTTTGGTTAACAGATTTAGTGCCTCAGCTTCCGAAATTTTTTCCGGTGCTATCCAGGATTATGGAAGAGGATTAATTATTGGTGAACAAACTTACGGCAAAGGAACAGTTCAGAACCTTATCGATCTTAACAGACTAACTTCAAAATCAAATAAAAAATTTGGTCAGGTTAAAATAACAATAGCAAAATATTACCGTGTCAATGGCGGCAGTACTCAAAATCTTGGCGTAATACCAGACATATCTTTTCCAACAATGATTGATCCTAAAGATTTTGGAGAAAGTTCTGAGCCAAGTGCATTACCCTGGGATGAAATCAAATCAGCTGATTTTAAAAAGTTTTCAAACTTATCTGAATATTTAACTAAACTAAAAGAAAATCATTTAAATAGAATTTCTACCAATAAAGACTTTAAATATTTGCTAAATGATATTGAGTTGTATAAGAAGAATAAGGAAAAGACTTTTCTTTCATTGAATGAGGCAATCAGAAAAAAAGAAAAGGAACAGGAAGAACTAAGAAAGTTTGAAAGAGAAGGTAAAATACAAGAGGACAATGGTGCTGAACTATTAGATGACGAAACACCACAAATTGAAACTAAAAAGGACGATTATATTCTTGAAGAATCAGCCAAAATATTATCTGATTTGATTCTACTGACTATTGGTTAAATGAAAGGAGATAATCCATTTACGGATTCTAAAAGTTTAATTTTAATTACCGGCAGAATTGTTTCATTGAATGGAAAATCAAATTCGGTTTCACAAATGTAAACCATTGGATCGTAGAGAGATTGTGAATGATTGATAAAATCATCCATAAGTTTGTATGGAGATTGACTTACCAATTCAAACGGAATTGACCTCAGTAATTCTAAATCTAAATATTCTATTGGCTCATCGACAGACCAGTTAATTGAAAGTTCGTATAAATATATTTTATGTACCAGGATTTTATTATCGGGTATAAGTATGTATCCTTTTCCTCTGTACTTATCCATGTTGCACCATGGTCAGTACTCTTATATTATCATATACAAATTGTTTAATTATTCTGGCTTCCTCGAGCAATGACGAATTTTCATGAAGACCCCATTTTACAAAATCAATTAATCTATCAAGTTGAAAACTTATTTGATGAGCTTTTTCTAACAGCACCAAACGATCATCAATGAACGCACCCTTCACTTCTCTTTCCAACCAATACTTCGATTCAATATTTTCAGATAAAATATCGTTAAATCTATTTTGGAGTTGATTAGAATATTCAAGAGCGGGAAAAAGTTTATTTTTTCTTATTTCATTTTCCCAGCCTCTAATAGTCTGAAGAAAAGTGTATCGATTAGTTTCCCAATCAGATCCGCATGAAGTTATTTTTGATATATCTAAGTTCATTATATTATTTTTTCATAAAATAATACAAATGTCGAGCCACCAATGAGGTACAACCCAATGTTGGACAAAGTTTGTCATAACAAAATTCTATGGATCGATATTCATTTAATTTTATTCAAAAACTCAATTAAAAGGACAGGAAAATAATGCAGGTAATATTTTCTTCTTCAATAACAGACAAAAAAAAGAAAGGGAAGTAAAATTTTACAATCTCACTTCCCTTTTTTTACAGAGTAATGTCTAAGACTAAATTTCGAATTTGATTCCTTGAGCTAACGGAAGAGCTGTTCCATAATTAATAGTATTGGTTTGTCTTCTCATATAGGTTTTCCAGGAATCAGAACCTGATTCTCTGCCGCCCCCGGTTTCTTTCTCACCACCAAAAGCACCGCCAATCTCTGCACCTGAAGTACCGATATTAACATTCGCAATACCGCAATCAGAACCTTCGGCTGATAAAAACATTTCTGCTTCTCTCATGTTATTTGTAAAGATAGATGAGGATAAGCCCTGTACCACACCATTTTGTAATGCAATTGCGTTTTTAATATCGCCGGAATATTTTATTAGATATAAGATTGGTGCAAACGTTTCTTCCTGAACAATCTTATATTGGTTTTCTGCTTCAACAATAGCTGGTACAACATACGAACCTGATTTATATTGGTCTCCTTCTAAAACTGTTCCGCCATAGATAATTTTTCCACCTTCTTCAACCACTAATTTTAGTGCGTTTGTAAAATCTTTTACTGCACCTTTATCGATAAGTGGACCAACATGGTTTTTTTCATCAAGTGGATTTCCTATTTTTAATCCGCTATAGGCTTTAAGTAAGGATTCTTTTACTTTATTATAAATTGATTCGTGCACAATTAATCTTCTTGTGGAAGTACATCTTTGCCCTGCTGTTCCAACCGCACCAAAAACAACCGCCGGCAGAGCCAATTTATGGTCAACATCAGGAGTCATAATTATAGCATTGTTGCCTCCCAGTTCTAGTATCGCTCTGCCAAATCTTTTTGCAATAACTTCACCGGCGTGTCTTCCTACATTTGTAGAGCCTGTAACAGAGATTAGAGGGATTCTGCTATCGTTTAGAATTTTTTCACCTATTGTAGAACCTTTACCAACTATTAAAGTAAAAATCCCTTCCGGCAAATTATTTTCAACAAGCACATCTTTAATAATATTTTGGCAGGCTATCGCAGATAAAGGAACTTTTGATGATGGTTTCCAAACGTTAACATCTCCGCAAACTGCTGCTAACATTGCATTCCATGCCCAGACAGCAACGGGAAAATTAAATGCAGAGATTGTACAAACAATTCCAAGTGGATGATATTGATCGTACATTCTGTGATTTGGTCGTTCCGACTGCATTGTAAAACCGTAAAGTTGTCTTGACTGACCAACAGCAAAATCACAAATGTCAATCATTTCCTGAACTTCACCCATTCCTTCCTGCAGCGATTTTCCCATCTCAAAAGATACCAGTGAACCTAATTCCTTTTTATGTTGGCGTAGTTTATTACCAATTTGACGAACTACTTCACCTCTTTTTGGTGCTGGTACGGTTCTCCAATATTTAAAAGCCTCTTCCGATGTTTTTAATATTTTTTCAAGATCAGCGTCGGAAGCTTGATATACTGATGCGATATATTCTCCTGTTGCTGGCGAATAAATTTTAAGTTCACCTTGATCAGTAGTTTCGTTCCATTTTGTACCAGTCGAGGACCCAAAATTCTTTTCTTTGATTCCAAGATTTTTTAAGAATTCCATTTTGTAACTCCTTAAGAATGTTATTTAATTTTTTCCATTATTGATTTTAAAGTAATTCCTGTCATTTTATTTTCTATCTCTACCTGAATCTCTGAGAATAAATCAAGAAAAAAAATATTTATTTTTTTTGAATCGTTATTGTTATGCAAATTTTCCTGATTCACATTTAGATAAAAAGCTTTTCTATCTTCGATTGCACAATAAATTTCTTGCAAATGTATTTTGTCCGGATTTTTATTTAGAGTAAATCCACCAAGCATTCCGCTATCACTTTTAACAATACCCGATTTCCCAAGCAGTGATAGCAATCTTCTTAATTTGGAGGCATTTATACCTACAGCTTCTCCAATCTCAGCGCTGTTTTTAGGTTTATCCTCAGAAGCAAGAAAGCATAATGCTTTAACAGAAGTTGATAATTTTGTTGATGCCGACATAATTTTTGAATTTGTTACTGTAAGTGTAACATATATTAGCGTAAATTACAAATTAAAAAAAAGCCGCCCAATTGGACGGCTTTAATCAAGAATTTACTAGACTCTTACTTCACGAGCATCATCTTCTTAACTGAACTGAAATTTTTCAATCCGTCGAGAGATTTTGCTTCGATGGTATAGAAATAAACTCCGGAAGCAAGACCGCTTGCATTCCAGCTAACATTGTGGTATCCAACTTCCTTAACCTGTTCAAAAATAACATCAACCTGCTCACCTAATAGATTGTATACTGCAATTCTAACATTACTATCAAAAGGCAACGCAAATTTTATTGTTGTTGATGGGTTAAACGGATTCGGATAATTCTGATACAAAGTATATTCCTTAGGAGTAAAATCGACTTCAACCGAAATAACATTTGAATATGTTATTGTACCGTTAAAATCCATTTGCTTCAATCGATATTGAACGGTTCCCTGGAAAGATGCATACGAGAATTTATCTGAATACGAATAATCAGATTGTTGGGTAGTTGTACCCTTTCCTTCCACGAAAGCAACCTTCTGCCAATCAGCATCCAACTTACGTTCAAGGTCAAATCCTCTGTTATTAAGCTCAGTTGCTGTTGACCAAACAATTGATATTTCTTTTTCATTTGCTGTTGCCACAAATGATGTTAGTTCTACAGGGATGATCGTGGTTGCTGTAACTATATTGCTGTATGGTGACACACCGAGCAGGTTATAAGCTTGTACTCTGTATGTGTAAGTTGTATTAGGCGTTCTTCCACCATCAAAATAAGTTTGAACATTTACGCCAACTGTATCTATAACAACAAAAGGATCAACACTTAGACTATCACCGTTCTTTCTTTCGATGTAGAATCCAAGTTCGTTATTTGAATTATCAATCCAGTTAAGAACGATTGCAAAAGTATCTGCAACTGCTGTAAGATTTGTTGGAGCGAATATTGGAGTTATTCCCGCAAATTCATCAGCACCAATATCCGGTGTGGATGCATTACGTAATTGTCCGTCAATATCAGTAGTAACTAAGGATATTGGTGTACCACCTGATTCCAGCAAAGTAATTGTTCCATCAGGAATATGAAAATCCAAAGCTGCGGTAAATGGAGCCGCAACATTCACTGAATTTGCATCTTGTCCTGTAGAATCCTGCCATGTTTGGAATGATTGTCTAACTATACCACCAGCATAACCAATATTTGCGCTGGCACCAGATACATAAAGATCATTATAATTTGAAGTAAATGTACCGCCCGCTGAATAAAGCGCATAAGCAACCGGTGCATTTTTATCATTAATTATCACATTATTTCGTAAAGTTACATTTGCTGTACCTCCCCAACGAACACCAGTCATTCTTGAGGTAGCGGTTTTTGTCATATTGTTTAGCACAATTGAATTGTGATAAACATTAGCCTGTGCAATGTTATCCTGGAAAGAAATAACGTCAATTCCAGCAGGGGTTCCGGTACCAGTATGTTGGAAATCGCCGCCTAAGAAGTTATTGAAAATATTCATAACAGCAAGTGGTTGACCACCAAGTGTACCGATACCATACATACCTTCCGTTCCTGTAGTAACACTCTTTAATTGGTTAAGTTTATTATTAAAGATATTAATTGTGCCGTTGTAAGTATTAAACAAAATGCCCCAAACAACATTTGCTGAAGGAGGAGCATAAGGAGCAGTAAAAAGATTACCGCTTATTTCAGAAGTTGTGCCGGCAGCTCCTCCATAGAAGAAGTAGACAGATCTCAAAATACCAAAGAATTCATTATTCCTAATATGAACTTTCGATGCATATAATGATGATCCGCTTGAACCGGTAACGCTAACTGAATATGCAGGAGCAAAACTGATATCACCGATCTTACAATTCTCGACAATCAAACTATCAGCAACACCACTCGCTTGCCCATTAACATAAATTCCACGAGTTGTGATTGTGCTAACATTAATCACATTATACTTAATTACAAGATTTTTGATAAAAATAGCATCAGTATTTCCGAATAGTGTGATTCCTATTCTTCCATTCAAGCTATCATTCATGGCTAGAGTTAAATCACGAGTTGTACCACCATCTGTATTTGATCCATCAATAGTGATATTACTTGCACCACTGTAAGCTAATCCTGAATATTGAGTTGCTCCAGCAGTTGTAGTGCATCCTGTAATTGTAATGGAAGGAGTTTTTGTTGGAGCAGGTTTGATAGTCAAATTATTTGTTGGTGTAAGATCACTTCTTGTAATGAGAAGGTTTGCACCAATTTCATTCAGATTGCCATCAATTAAAAATCTCACTGCGCTTGATACTCCGAAAGTATTAAGAGCGGTGATTGCATCAGAAAGAGTATTAAATCCTTTAGGATTTACTCCCTTAGGAATATAATAATCTCCTGAAAGTATGTCATCTGGATTTGATCCTGTGAACTCATCTCCACCTATATCTGGTCTTATCCCATTTCTTGTTTGACCATCAATATCGGTCGTAATACCGGCGATAGGTGTTCCACCAGATTCCAATCTGGTAACCGTTGCATTTGGAATGTGCAAATTTGTTGAATCTGTGAAAGGCGCAATCTCACTAATTGAATTTAAATCCTGACCGGTTGCCGTTTGCCATGCAGTCAATGTCGTCTGATCAGCGCCAAGATATCCAAGAATGCCCGGTGTGCCAGCTACATAATAATCATTATAATTAATATTTGTAAATGCTGTATTCGGTGCTAAGCTATTTATTGCATAAGCCTTATCTGTAGCACTATTTGTGTTATCGTATGTATTTACAAATATATTATTTCTCACATCAAGTGAGGCTGCTGTCGATGTCAACACACCGAAAGCAGTTGAAATGGTTCCAGTTGTATATCCAAGAATACTGCCAAATAAATTAACAGAATTGTAATATACATTCACTCCACTTGTTGCGCCTTCAATACCAATTCCAATACCCCAATAAGTAATTGAGACATCAGATGTGGATTTAACTTCCGAAACAAAATTATTTTTTAGGGTAATGTTGCTGGAAGCAATACCTGTATTTACATGAATACCTCGTGCACCATAACCACCTGTATTTGTATTACGAATATTTGACACTTTGTTTGCATCTACAGTTACACCTGTTGTAGTTGAAAATACATATATACCATAAGGAGCACTCGTATAACTAGTAGTGATTCCTGTAACAATATTACCGGATATAATTACATTTGAATTCGGTAAAGCAGATGAAACAACTATACCTCTTGGGGCACCGGTTGTTGAGACAATCGGACCATAGGTATTATTAGAGATATTACTGTTTATTGTTCCGGTTGCAAACCACGTTCCGGTAATGTTGGAGGCATCTGAAGTGGTAAAGTTTCCAACATTATTATTTGATACCGTTGCGCCGTCAACTCCTTGCACATATAATCCAGCTAAACGGATTGAATTCGCACCAGAAGTATTAAGGTCATTACCGGTAATCAATAAGCCGTTTCCGTTTCCCGATGCAACAACTGCAATATTGTAAACACCTATATATGCTTTTTGTACACTGTTATTTTGAATTGTAATATTGTTAAAATATCCAGCAGTTCCTGGTGCAGCACCATCAGATACAATAACTGCAGAACTTGAATTAACACCATTAATTATATTACAGTTTTTTATAGTTACGTTCGTGATAGGTGTTGTTCCTGTAGAACCGATTACAACTACCTGTGGGGTTGTAGCACTCGTATTTTCAATAGTTAAACTTCTATCTGTTCCGCTAGCATTCGAACCATCGATTGTAACATAACTATTGAAAATTTTGAAAACTTGGGTAGCTGCACCAGCACCTGACACAGAAGCAATTACGCCAGCATTTGGTTTAATTGTAACTGTGTTGGTCGCAGTCGGGAAATTTCCTTCGTTGGCTATATTAATTAGAATAGGAAGAGTTTCCGAAGGGTAAGTTGCATCATTGAGCAAGAAAGTGGTAGCGCCGCCAACGCCACGCAAATTAAGATCTGCAACGGCAGCTGTAATAGTCGCATAAACTCCTTCAATTCCATCCGGAAAACTTAATTGAGGATTTTCTGACTTCTTCACAAATAAATCACCGCTAAATATTTCACCGTTCTCCATTGGAATCCATGAAATTTCCTCAACTTCTTTAAGCTGATATGATCCTGAAGGTCTATCTAAAGCATCTGTTTGTGTTTGAACAGATTCAGTTACTTTAGAATCTTTTTTTACATCTAAGGAAACTTTACCTTCTTTATTTTTTGAAGTTGAATTTTCTACCCATACTTCTTTTACGACCTTTTGAACAACTTTATCGAAATAAATGTTGTTACCCGTAATCTCATTGAACATAAGTAATCCAACTGTATAGCTACCGGCAAGTGCTGTCTGACTGATCACATATCTGCTCGGTGTTGTTGGTGGAGTAGCTGCTGCTGGTGGATTTGCTGTATATCCGCCTGCACCTAATGAAGGATATGCGGTGATGTTCGGTGGTGAGGCTCCATCCTGAGCTACAGCATAATAAAATACAGTATCACCAGTTGCTACACCGGCGCCAAAACTATAAGTGTATAGGCTTCCTGCTACACCTGTTGGGGTTACAGCAGTCCATGTGCCGCCAGCATTTTTCTTCCAATATAAGTTTGGCCAGCCTGGTGCTGTTGTTGGAACACCGCTACCCGGATCAATTACATTCACAACCAATGTTCTTGCGGTTGTTGAACTTGTATTTAATAAAGGTGTATATGAGATATTAGGGGGAGTCAAGTCCACAGGAATACCTGCAAATTCATCCGCGCCGATATCCGGAGTTGTTAAATTACGAGTATCTCCTTCAAAATCATTAGTAATCCCTGCTATGGATACTCCGCCAGATTCAAGCTGAGTTGGAATCGCAATGTTGATTTTCAGATCGGGTGGAGAAGCTAAAGGAGCAACATAATTAGGATTCTGAGATACACTATTTGCATCAGCTGGGATAACAATTTTCCATCCAGCAAGTGTTGTCTGATTTCCAGCTGCTGCGTTTGTTGTTGTTCCAAGCACACCGCCGACACCATCAGCAAAATAGTTGTTATTATTTATTGTTCCTACTGCGGAACTGCTTAACCCAATAGCCCAATGAGTACCTGTACCAGCAGTATTTGTACGCGTGTTGTAAAAAGAATTATCTCTTACGTCAATTAATAGATCTGCAACAGAACGACGAAAAGCCATAGAGTTATTTGCACCTGCCGATGCAGTGCCACTAATATATACCGAATTATAATATATTTGAGTAGGTGTTCCAGTTGCAGAGGTATTTACGTCAATTCCATATATAGTTGGATTTGAGGTTAGGTCCTTACCGAGTGCAATAAAGTTGTTATAGAACATAACAGGCGACCCTGTAAAAGCTGCGCTGAATTGGTAGAATCCACGAATAGTAACCGCTGCTGTACTAGTCAAAAGATCAGCAATCCTATTATTATAAATCTTAACACCAGCACCTGTATTCGATGAAGTAGATCCAAAATGTATACCCGTTAAAGAAGTCGAAGAAGTTTGTAGAGCTGCGAAGTATATATCGTTGTTGTAAACTTCTAAGCCGGGAACAGTGCCAGTAATTCTAATACCATTGTCATTGAATCTTCGTATCTGATTAAATCTAACAATGTTTCCAGTATGCAACTGACCGGCTGCAGAATATCCAAAACTAATAGCATAACCTCTGACTGTTGCACCGGATTCAATAAGATTATATTCGATAATATTATTTTGATATAAATTTGGCGATGTTCCGACGGTCATAGCAACAATTGCAGAAGTAGTTCCGGTAGCTTCTGCTGTAAGATTGCAATACCTTATTATGTTGTTGCTCGTTGAACCAGGGGTATTCAGAAAACGAATAGCTGACTGACCATTTGTTGATCCAGTACATGAGATCGTCCAATTTCTAGTACCACCTGTACCCCCTGACTGACCATCAAGGGTTACATATTGGCAACCATTTAATGCAATTGCAAATTGATTAGGTGAAGCTAATCCTGCTATTGATGTTGAAGCTGTATATCCAGATGCTGGCCTAAATGTAACACCTAGTGTGGCACTTGTCCCTGGAATAGGTCCTATAGAAACAGGTCCCGTTTCTCCGGCATAACCGGTAGATAACTCGAGGAAAACCTGGCCTGTACCTGTAACTCCATCACCACCCATATACGATAATGCTGAGGTCATACTGGCGAAGGATGTTGGAGGTGCTTCAGTTCCATTGATAGGATATATATTGCCGCCAATCAAAGGCACTGGTAAACTTGAAACAAGTGATATGTTATCAATACTTACCGGGGGATTAGTTCCTCCACTAGCATCATTTTGCCATGTAAAGATAAGTCTGAAAGTCGTACCTGCAAGGCTGCTCGGTAAATTTACAGTCTGTAAGCCATAAGTTGCTTGAGGGAATGTTGATTGTAAGTATGCAAGAGTAGCTCCAGTAAGAACGGTCGAGTTCGAAGCAGGTACACCTGGTGCGGGTGTAACTGATGTGGGTGCCGTATAAATAAGCAACCGATCCCATCCACTCTCTCCGTTGCCTTTCCATTGAAAAGTTAATACAATCTTAGATTCACCAGCCGGGACTGTGACATCTCTATAAAAATGTGATGTTTGCAATATGCTATTGGTGTAAGCATAAGTTAATCCTGCATCATTTGAGACAAATGCAGCATTTGTACCCGCATAGGGTACTGATACAGTACCAACTTGCCAAGTGTTTGTAGTATGATTTATGTCGGTCCAGCCATTGCCTGTGAAAGAGGCTCCATTTTCAAACCCTCCATCACCAGTCGGAGATATGAGCGTTGTTTGTGCATATGAATTTTGTGCGCTAAGAAACAACGTAATAAGAAATACTATTGAGAGAAACTTAAGTAAATTAGTAACCATTTCGTTCTCCTTAAATTAATTGTATATTAAAAAAGATTTTTCGATAATAACATAATTGCTTCGCAGTTTACCTTAACAACAAAATGCCTGCAAAGCTATTCACAGGCAAGATGATTTGAATATTTAGCTTCATAATGCTTCCTTAATTTTAAGTTGAATAGGATAGTTTCTTAGAGTGTAAGAATAAATCTTTTGGATATAAAATAATTTTTTACGGCTGGATTGTATTCGGTGTCTCAGCATAATAAGTACGAGTTCTTATCCGAATTTAATTTTAGATGATAATTAATGTTTATTTTGATGTTGTATATCAAAATCCTCTAATGAGTACAAAATCATAGCATTGTAAGAAAAAAAATAATTTCGGTATATAAAAGTAATGTTTAAAAATTCTATTGTTCTTTTAAATCAGATTTCGATATGAACAATATTTTACACTATTAACAACCGTTAAAATTTTTACGCTTTTATTTAGTCATTTAATGTGAAAAAATCAAAGTTTTTTGATAAAAAAAATATTAATTATTTTTTTATATCTGTAAAAACTTAAGTATGGAATAATTATTGATATTACTATATATTGTATCACAAATAATAAAAACTATGAATATTAATTCTTAAATATCGTTCCTGGTCATATCGAAGCTATTTTGTTTCCAACTTCGAAAATGTATTCTAATCTCGCTCCTCTCTCAGGTCCTTTCTTAACAAAACCAAATTATTCAGTCATTATCAGATGAAGGAGTAGAAAATGAGCTTATTATTAACAAATGAAAAAAAGATAATCCAAGAATATAAACCAGCAATTATTGCTGAGGATGTAATCTCAATCCTTTCCAAACATATGCTTGCAGATGGATTTAAGATTATTTTAGATCTTGAAAAAAGTAAAGGCGTAACAATAATCGATGAGATTACAGGTGATGAGTACCACGACTTTTTTACGTTCTTTGCTTCCTCACCAATCGGATTAAACCATCCCTATCTAAATTCTGAAGAGATTAGACAGGTGCTTGGAAAAGTGGCTGTCAATAAACCTTCCAACTCAGATATTTATACAACTTATATGGCTGAGTTTGTTGATACGTTTGCAAAAGTCGCAAAACCGGATTATATGAAACACCTGTTTTTTATTGCTGGTGGTGCATTGGCAATTGAAAATGGTTTAAAGGTTGCATTCGATTGGAAAGTAAGAAAGAATTTTATAAAAGGTTACAAAGAAGAAAAGGGTCATCAGGTAATTCATTTTAAAGAAGCTTTTCATGGAAGAAGTGGTTACACAATGTCTCTAACAAACACCGATCCAACCAAAGTAAAGTATTATCCTAAGTTTGATTGGCCGCGAATCACAAATCCTAAAATCAAATTTCCATTGGAAAATCATCTTGATGAAGTTATGCAGCTTGAGGACAAAGCTTTAGCAGAAATCAAGTTAGCGATCAAAAAAAATCTGGATGATATTGCTGTAATAATAATTGAACCAATACAAGCAGAAGGTGGAGATAATTTTTTCCGCAAAGAATTTTTAATTCAGCTTCGTGAAATTGCTGATGAAAATGAAATCTTACTTATGTTTGATGAAGTGCAAACTGGTTTTGGCATTACCGGCAAGTTTTGGGCATCGGAATACTATGTAAAACCTGATATAATTGCTTTTGGTAAGAAATCTCAGGTTTGTGGAATTATGGTTTCTGATAGAATTGATGATATTGATGATAATGTTTTCAAAGTTTCAAGCCGTATCAACTCAACGTGGGGAGCAGATTTAACGGATATGGTTCGCTCCAAATTAATGCTTGATGTAATTAAGAATGAAAATCTGGTTGAGAATGCAAAAAAAGTTGGCGAACATCTTAAATTCCAATTAACAAAACTTCAAGCTGAATATCCGAGCCTAATGAGCAACAATCGTGGATTAGGTTTAATGTGTTCATTTGATTTACCAACAACTGAAATAAGAAATCAGTTTAGGGAAAAATGTTTTGAAGAAAAACTTATGATTTTAGGCTGCGGTGATAAATCAATTCGTTTTAGACCTCCATTAAATATAACAGAGAGTGAAATAGATAAGGGCTTGACTATTATCAAAAAAGTTTTAAGTTTTATGTCGTCCAATAACTAAAATATATATTAACTACTTGCACGGTGCGGCTCCAATATTGGAGCCGTAACTGTTTTAAACTATTTTTAAGTATGAAACTTTACATTGTTAGCACACCAATCGGTAATCTTAAAGATATTTCACTTCGTGCAATCGAAACACTTAAAGAAGTTAGTTTTGTGCTGTGTGAGGATACACGAGTTTCAGGTAATCTTCTCAATCACTTAGAAATCAAAAAAGAATTGATTTCTTTAAATGCTTTTAATGAAAAACATAAGATTGAAAATATTGTAAATAGAATTCTGTCGAATCAAACTGCTGCATTAATTTCGGATGCTGGAACACCACTAATTTCTGATCCCGGTGTAAGACTTGTGTCAGCTTGTATAGAAAAAGGAATTGAGGTTATTCCAATTCCCGGTGCATCTGCTTTGATTGCCGCATTAAGTATGAGCGGATTGCCGACTGATTCTTTTGTGTTTGAAGGATTTCTTCCGCAGAAAAAAGGCAGACAAACAAAACTTAAAGAATTAGCTGAAGAAAATCGAACGATAGTTCTTTATGAATCTACGTATAGAATTGAAAAGTTGTTGAATGAATTTAAGGAATATTTGCCGGAAAGATATATAGTGGTTTGCAGGGAAATCACAAAAAAGTTTGAGGAAACCTGGCGGGGTTTTCCACAAGAATTAATTGATGCTTTTCCTGAGAAAATATCGAAAGGTGAATTTGTTGTTGTTATAGCACCTAAAGACTGGAAAGTAAAAGCGCACTAATTTGAATTTAGAAATGTGTAATCTTTAATTACCGTGTCTAAAAAAAACAAAGCATTCATATCACTTTGTACTCCCATCTTATTTGAAACACTGATCTTGGCTTTTTCCAAAATATCTTGATATGATGATGCATTTGTATTTTTTCTGTGATTTATCACATCTTTAATAATCTGAATATCTTTACCCGAGAGCAAACTAGCCTGTGGAAATTTTACTTCATAATTCTGAATCGCTTTTGGAATGAGTATTTCTTCAAGCTTTATTTCTTGTTTTAGTTTTATTACTGTTGTATTAGCTGCAAGGTCTCCGAGCCTCTGCCCTTTTCCATTTATTAACATAGTAATTATTCCAACTGAGCCGTAAGTAAAAAAAACATCGAGGGGTTTTATCAACCAACGTAAGAAATAATTTCCTATTCCTGGCTGTGAGCCATCAATCTTTACAACTTTTATTTTCATCAATTTCTTTCCAAAAGATTGACCGTTTAGAAACGTCTCACATAAAAAATCGTACAAGAAAAATGGAATATATATTATTATGAATACCGCCGTTGGATAGTAATATGGTGCACCCGAAAATGTATCGTTTAAAAATATCAACACAAATATCATTGCAAAAGCGTACCCAAATAAAATTAACAAATCTATTACTTGAGATAATACTCTGTCACCAAGATTTGCAATATTATATTGTATATCTACATTTTGTGCAGTTTCAATTCCAATATTTTCCATTAAACCATACCCCTTGCTTTGAGTTCCAGATATTTATTTATTGTATTTACAGTAAGCCGCTGCGGTGATGTTAGGATTGATTGAATTCCAACTGACATTAATTCTTTTTGAATAATTTTCTTTTCAAATTCAAATTTTTCCGCAATAGTTTTATGATAAATCTGTTCAAGTGTTTCAGCTTTCTGACGTAATACTTTGTCAAGGCCAGTATTTCGAAAAAAAATAACAATCAACAAATGAGATGATGCCAGACTTTTAAAATTCTTGATCTGTCTGCTCAGTGAATTTGCTGTTTCAAAATTAGTATAAAATAAAAGTAGGCTTCGCTGTTTTATTTTGGATTTAATTACTGATGCTAACTTTTCATAGTCTGATTCAAGAAAATCCGTTTGCTGTTTGTAGAGTAATTCAATAATCTTTTTCATCTGCAATGGATTTCTTTCAGCAGGTAGAATTGAAGTGACTTGATTATTGAAAGCAATTATTCCGGCTTTGTCCTGCTTTAACAAAGCGATGTTTGAAATCACCAACGATGAGTTAATTGCATAATCCATCAAAGACATTTTATCAAAAGGCATTTTCATCGTTCTGCCCATATCTATAATGGAATAGATTTGCTGTGCTCTTTCATCAACATAATGATTGATCATCAATTGTCGCTTACGAGCAGTGGCTTTCCAATTAATTGTTCGGTAATCATCACCTTGCACGTATTCTTTTATCTGTTCAAATTCCATTGAATGTCCAATTCGTCTTATCTTTTTTACTCCAACTTCAATAAGTCTATCAGACACAGCCATAAGCTGGTATTTTTTCATCTGTATGTATGAAGGATAGACAGCTACATTTTTATTCTGTTCAAACCGATAACGGCGGCAAACAATATTCAGAATAGTTGAGGCATAAATATTTAAAGCACCAAATTGGTATTCGCCCCTTTTAACTGGTCTGATTGTATAAGTAAATATTTTTGTAGAGCTTTTATCAAGTTCAGAGGTAATCTCAAAATCCCGTATCTGGAATACAAATGGGAGCTCATCGATGATTTTAACTTTTATTTTTATTGCGTAACTGTTAGTTAAAATTATTTTTATTTCATTCTCATCACCATTGGAAAGTCTGTCTGCAACTATGCGCTCTGCAAACAATCCCTTTTTATTGAAGAAAAGAATTATCGATTCAACTACAACTATTGTAACAGAAGCCACAAGAATAATTTTTGCAACAAAGAATAGAATCGGGAAAAAAGTATCCAAAGAAAAACAGCAAGACAATTAATGTCGCTGCTAAAAGAAATCTTGAGGTGAGATAAAACTCCTTAAGAAATCGCATTACCTTGGAACCTCAACACGATTCAGAATTTGTGTAATAATTTCATCCGCATTTTTTCCTTCCATTTCCTTTTCAGGAGTTAAGATAATTCTATGCCGTAAGGCAGGGTATGCAATTTCCTTAATATCATCCGGGATTACGAAATCTCTACCGCGAATAGCTGCCATTGCTTTAGCACCGATCATTATCGCAATTGATGCTCTTGGAGATCCACCAAGATATAGATCACCGGTTGTTCTTGTTTGATTTACGATGTTGGCAATATATGCTGCAATTTTTTCATCAATGTGGATGGAGCGTATTTGAAAACGAAATGATTCGAGCTGTTCTTTTGTAAAGATGGATTGAATTAAATTTAAATCATTTTGTGATTTTCGGTCATTGTATTCAAGTAAAATTTTTATTTCTTCTTCCAAGCTGGGATAGTTCATTTCAATTTTAAAAAGAAATCTATCTAACTGAGCCTCCGGAAGTTTATATGTTCCTTCATGCTCAATAGGATTTTGAGTTGCAAAAACTATAAAGGGATTTTGTAGTTTATAAGTTGTTCCATCCATTGTAATCTGGCGTTCTTCCATCACTTCAAAAAGTGCAGCTTGCGTTTTTGCAGGTGAACGATTTATTTCATCAATCAAGATTATGTTTGAGAATATTGGTCCGCGTTTAAACTCAAATTCAGAGTTTTTCATGTTATAAACTGATGTTCCAAGAATATCAGACGGCATCAAATCAGGTGTAAATTGAATCCTTGAAAAATCTGCTGAGATTGTTCTTGCAAGAATTTTGGCTATAAGCGTTTTTGCAATTCCAGGAACGCCTTCAATCAAAATGTGCCCGTCTGCAAAAATTGAAGCGAGCAGAAGTTCAATCGTTTTATCCTGTCCAACGATTATCTTTCTTATTTCAGCTTTAACTTTTTCAACTGATTCTTTTAATGCTGAAAGATCAGTTCTGTTCATCATATTATTTTCCATACACACCTGTTTTTGTATAAAAGTTTTCGATTAAATTATTTAATTCAACTAACTCTATTTGCTTAATTGATGTTGAAACCGTAATCATATTAATAAGGTTAAAAATTTTCTTAACCTCATCTTTCTCAACAAAACTTTTTTCAGATAATTGCTGAGCTAACTCATCATTAAGATGTAAAGTTTTTAAGGAATATTTTGTTCTAATATATTCCAGAAAATATGTGATTTTCTTATCTGCAATATTTTTATGGTTTGACTGTTTGAAATAAAGATTTCCAACTGTACTTACGAATTCCAGCGTCGAGTTTGCTAATGGTTTTATTAAAGGAATAATTCGTTGATCGCGTCTTCCTTTAAATATCACAAAAAATATTATTGAAATTAATAAAGTGAAATACGCCCATTTCAGAGAAGGCTGACTTAAAATATATCTGATAGGTGTACTCTGATATTTATTCACTTCCTTGTAATATTCGTCCCAAATAACGTCTCTGATGCTTAAGTAAGAAAGACTTTTAAAGATATAATCTCTTTCGGATTTAAGGATGTTGTAGTTCGTAAAGATATTTGGCACTGTGTGAAGAAATAAATTTCCATTTCCTACTTTGATCTGAACGTAGTTTACGTGATTATCCTGGTTCGTTCCTAATACAATTACTTTGCTTGTATCGAATGAAGTGAAATAGTTATTATAATTTCCCTGAACAAATCTGTAATTATTTTCTGCACTAAGTTTTGGATTTGCAAAATTGACTTCTGCAGAATCAAAACCACCAAAGAAAGAATAATTTGTAAATATCTTTAAAGAATCGGTTATGTGTTTTCCAAATGAATTGGCAGCGATAAAAATATCATTACCTTTTCTTAGCAAATCCCATAATACTTTTGCATCAAGTTCATCAGGTTCAAAACCATTACAAATTATAATGACATTTTTATTCTCAATTCTTCTTTCTCTTGTGATATTATAGAATGGAAGATTTGTAGTTTCTATATTTCTTCCGGTAAATAAATCTGGTAAAATTTCATAGAGCAGAAATGATCCGTAAGGAATTTTATCATTTTTCGAATAACTTGGATTCCAATCAGTTGGTTCCGGAGTAAACATTTTTACTAAAACCATTACGACAAAAATAACGGTGACAGGAATTATGAATTTCAAGTTTTTTGTCATCGATTATCATCCAAAGATGAATTAAAATCTAAAAACCTTAATTGCAATCGTGAGTATTGTGGCTGATCAATATCATATCCGCCATACCAAATTGATTCGAAATCTGATGTAATAATTTCAAACTGTGTTTTAAGTTTTGTTTCTTTAATTTCTTTAAGAAACTCACGATTTGTTTTAACTATTTTCCATTTAATAATTTCTTTATCGGAAAGTACTTTTAACGATCTTAGATAATTAAGCCGAACCGCATAACGGTAATTTCCATTTGCAATTGCTTCTTCAATCATCTTTTCAAAATCAATTGTATTAATATCTTCCAAAAATTCAGAAACATTAAGTCCATTTTGATTTTTGTTTAAAAAGAACATGCCCTTAACGTCTGATTTATATATTCCAAATATTATTGCGATGACAGCGAAAGCAATAAGAATATACATAAAAATATCCCAGGCAGTCCCGTAAGCTTCAAATTCTGTTAATCTCATAAATTGTTTGGATATCCAATTCATTAATCTTTCCCACGGTGTCATTGTTGATTCAGGATCTTCAAAATATATAAAGTCTTTATCTTTTAAGTACGATTTAATTTTAATGGAATCGACTGACCGAACAACTATATCAGAAGTATCATATTGGATATGGGAATGTTTTATACTAACTAATTTTGCACTACTTTTTAGAGAATCAGCAAATATAGCCTGAGTGTTTAATGTATCAGCATGCTTTACTTCTGTTTTTTTTGAAGCATCAAACTGAGGATTAATATTATTCCCCAACAGAATAATAAAAAATATTGCGGCCGTAAGTATTAGCTTAGATCGATTCAATTTTTTCCAGCAATCCTTTTGCATCTTTCTGCTCAACCAGGCTGAAATAATGCAATGCAATTCCTACCAGATTAACAGAATAAAATACAAAGCTAAGAGACGCTATAATAGATGTGACGATTATAATTATTTCAGTAAGTCCATCAACTTGATTTCCATCCATAGTGTTAAACATAATCACCATCATTGCTATGTACTGAGGTATTTGAAAAATAAATCCCATAAATCCCTGAATAAGGCCTAAGACAAATACCAAACCAAATGTAATCCACCATCTTTTCTTAATAAGATAGAATGCACGATTGATTGAAGCAAACAAACCATTGTCCTCAAACATAGCTGCAGTAAATCCTATAGACATAACAACTGATAAGTAAATGATTGGAAACATGACAATCAGGAAAATAAGAAATATAGCAAAGGGGTTTGCTGAAACGTTGAAAAGAAAAAATAGAGGAATTACGAACAACATAGCTGCAACAAAAACGATAAGAAAATACCCAACTGAAAATAATAAATACTTAATAATTTTTGATCTAACAGCAAGCCAAACTTCATCTATCTGTATTGCACCCTCTTCATTACGATTTAAGTAAATCTTTATGTACTCATATAAAATTGCTATCATAAAAGTAAGTGATAAAAAGATGAACAATATGTAAAGTAAAATTGGAAGGCTTAAATCGGATAAGGTTTTTACTACATTGAATGAAAAAACATTTCTTTGATAAATGCCACCAAAGATTCCTGCCAGAAGAATGAAAGGTCCAGCGATAAAAATAATTGATTTTAAAAGTGGTACAAAATTTTGGCGAAGGAATTCAAATGTTCCACTGATTACTTGTCCAAAATCCCTGAACCGTTGAAATTCAATTTTCTGTTGATTCATTTTTTTCTCTTCTACTTAATTTTATTGGATAAATGATAACGTACCATATTATAAATATTAATGAGGATAATATTATTGTCAGGTTAATAACTATTGGCATTTTGGTATATCGTGTAACAAAGGATTCCAGAAATCCCGCTAGAATAAAAAGTGGAATTAATCCAACAATTATTTTAACACCTTCTTTTGCTGCAATAATGAATGATTGACGTCTTGAGTAAGTTTTAGGAAATAAAATGCTGTTGCCTATAATTAATCCGGCAGCACCCGCAATAATTATTGATGATATTTCTATTGTTCCGTGAATCCAAATAATGGACAGTGATTCAAACAGTAGATTTCTTTCAAAGAAAAAATGATGAAATGTACCAAGCATAATTCCGTTGTATAATAAAAGTAAAACAGTTCCAATAGAAAGAAGTAAACCGGACATAAAAGCATAGAACGAAACACGAATATTGTTGAAAGTAATTCCCATGAACATATCAACGCCATTCATCTTTTTATAAACTGCAAGCGGATCACCCTGATCAATGTTTTCAAGAGTCATATTCACATAACTATCACCAAGAATTAATCTTACAAATCCAGTATCACCTGCAGAAGAAATTATACCGATGACAATAGCCACAAAAAACACAATAAATGAAATAAAAAGCTCTTTCCTTCGTAAGAAAAATATTTCAGGCAATTCATATTTCCAGAAAGAAATAATTCTGCTTCCTTTTTCTTTTTTATTCTTATAAACGGATTGATGAATTTTTGAAGTTAAACTGTTAAGATATTGAGTTGTTTTGCTGTCTTGATAAAATGTTTTTGAATATGAAAGATCATCAGTTAACTGGATAAACAATTCAGCTAACCTATCAGGATCCTGAAACGATGTTTTTTTAGAAAGGAATAATTCAACTTCCCGCCATCGTTCTGAATTATTTTTTATGAATTGTACTTCTTTCAACACTATAAAAATATTTAATCTTCATTTTCATAATTAACGATAGAACGAACATCGTAGGATTTTAATTTATTCCGTCCATTCAAGAATGATAATTCGACAATAAAGGAAACCTGAACAATTTCACCGCCAAGTTTTTCTATCAGCTGGCAAACTGCATTCATTGTTCCACCTGTTGCAAGTAAATCATCGTGGACTAATACTTTGTCTCCAGGCTGGATCGCATCTTTGTGCATTTCAAGTTTGTCTTCTCCATATTCAAGCGAATATGAGATTGAAACTTTTTCCGCAGGAAGTTTTCCTGGTTTGCGGACAGGAATAAATCCGCAATTAAGTTTGGAAGCCAATACTGAACCAAAAATAAATCCACGTGATTCAATTCCAATAACTTTATTAATCTTTTTACCATTGATAAAATTCAAAAGTTGGTTAGTTGTATAATTAAATGCAATTGGACTTTTTAGAAGCGTTGTGATATCTCTGAACATTATTCCTGGTTTTGGAAAATCCTTTACATTTCTGATATGAGCTTTTAAATCCATCTATTTATCCTTATTTAGAAAAGTATCAATTCCCTTTTTGAAATCTTCGGTCGATCTGCTAATAACATTTAAACTTATACAATGTTCAACTGCTTCTCGCACAGATAGATTGGAAATATTGTTAATCATTGTCTTAGTCATTTTTAAACTAGTTGCAGAATTAGAATTTATTTTTTCAGATAATTTCATCGCTTCATCAAGTACATTTTCTGCTAAATAATTTGCAAAACCAATTTCATAAGCTCGTTTACCCGAAATTAATTCTCCTTCCAACATCAATTGCTTAGCCAAACCTTCACCAACCTTTTTAATTAAAAAGATTGAAACGATTGCAGGGATGAAACCAATTTTTACTTCAGGGTAGCCAAATTTACTTTTTTCTGGATGAGCGATAATGAAATCACAAACAGAAGCTAGACCACATCCACCTGCAATTGCTGCACCATTTACAGCAACGATGGTTGGTTTTGGAAACTCATAGAGTTGCAAATACAATTCTGCTAATGATTTAGAATCTTTCTGTTTTTCAATAACAGAATAACCGCCTAACATTTTTAAATACTCTAAATCAGCACCGGCACAAAAAGTATTTCCTTCACCTGTTATGATGATTGATTTAATACTTTCATCGATTTCAAATTCAGAAAGTTTAGATTTCAAATTTTTGACCAAATCCGGATGAAGTGCATTTCGCTTTTCAGGACGTGCGAGATAAATTACTGCGGTATTATTTTTTATTTCTGTTCTAATCATCTTATAATTTTAATTAGTTAAGTATTTGATTATAAAACTCATTTGTATATATGTCGAAAAGAATGCTAATACAATTCCCGCCAAAACCTGTGAATAACTATGGCATTTTAATTTTATTCTTGACCATCCAACTAATATCACTACCGGAAATAAAATCAATCCAATCCAACCAAAAGCAAGAACAAATGCAGCAAAAGGTCCTGATGCACCCATCGAATGTGCACTTATTTTCCAGTTAAGGTTAATAAAAATTGTTATTAAAGTATTAGAAATATAACAAAACCAAAAAGCGATTGAAATGATATGAAGATTTAATTTTATCATCAGAAAAATTCCAATCAGATAAAAAATTATCGCTATACCAAATGGAAATGTTCTTTCTTCTTTTATTGAGGCGTCCTGATCAATGAGCCTTCCGTTCTTTCTGAGTATAAAAAAAAGTGCAATAGGTGCGATGAATCCAAATATAAGTGCAATTAAAATTGTTGCAACTTGTTTATCTGATTCAGATTCTAATGTAAAAGCAAAAATTGTAAATATTATTAGAGTTAATGAAGGTGGGACAAAAATGGTTGAGATTAGTCTTGCAAATTTATGTGGATAATCAAAATTCAATGTTTACAAAAGTCGATGAGTTATTTAAATTTCTAAAAAGAAAATTCAGTTTTTTTAATTTCATCCAAATATTCTAAAAGATTTTCTCTAACCGAATTATAATCAGTTAATTGCATCATTGTATTTCGGATTTTAGAAGCGTGATGCATTCCCTTTAAGTATCCAGAATAAAATTTTCTATGTTCAATTACTGCTCTTCGCTCACCTTTAACACCAATTGCTAAATCCAAATGACGCAAGCAAGTTTTTATTTTCATCTCATCATCGATCTTAGTGTGGATATAACCTTTTTCCATGATTTCTTTAGCTTCAAGAAATATCCAAGGATTGCCAATAGCACCACGTGCAATCATAACTGCATCGGTTCCGGTTTCGTTAAAAGCTTGTTTAACATCACTTGCATCGAGTACATTTCCATTCAATGCAATTGGCATTGAAACGGCTTCCTTTACTTTTGGCAATCCAACTCCAATCTGCATCACCTTTGTGCCCCATTACGCGAGTTCTGCAATGAACTGTTAGTGCTTTTATCCCAACATCTTCAAGTCGCTTTGCAACTTCAACAATCTGGATTGAATTATTATCCCAGCCAATTCTTGTTTTAACAGTTACTGGAAGAGAAACTGAATCCACAACTGCTTTCACAAGTTGTGTTAAATATGGAATATCTTTTAGCAAAGCTGAACCTGCTCCACAGCCAACAACATTTTTAACCCAGCATCCAGCATTTATATCAATCATATCTGGATTTTCAGCTTCAGCAATTCTTGCAGCGCCAACCATAGATTCAATATTACTTCCATAAATCTGAATTCCAACCGGTCGTTCTTCTTCAATAATTTTTAATTTATTGTGTGTCTTTTCATTAGAACGGATTAAGCCTTCGGAGTTTACGAATTCTGTGTAAACAACATCAGCACCCAATTCTCGGCAAACCAAACGGAAAGATATATCTGTAACATCTTCCATCGGTGCAAGTAAGATCGCTTTTTCTATTTCTACTTTTCCAACTTTAAACATTTTATCTTAATAAATTTTCTAACCTAACTTAATCTTTTTTGGTAAATAAAAAACCGTTAATAAAAATATGATAAATGTAAAAAAAGCTCCCGTTAAAAAGGGAAATGGGTATCCCAGATATTCAAATGCAAATCCTCCCCACAGTGGACCTAAAACTCTTGCAAATGAAGAAAGTGATTGATTCATTCCAAGTGTTATTCCCTGCTCTGTTTCTGAGGTAACTTCTGAGATTAAACTTAACACTGTCGGTTGAAAAGTTCCAGTACCATAAGACAATACAATTGAAACAATCGCTAATCCAAAAAATGTTCCTGCATATGGAATCATAGCTAGTGAAATCATCATTAATATTGAGCCGATGATTAAGATCAGTTTTTTTGACATTAATTTATTTATTCGGCCTATCAATCCACCTTGAATAATTGCTGAAGATAACCCAACGATTCCGTACATATATCCATTCTGCATATCGGTAAATCCATAAACTTTTAAACCAAGTAATGCAAAAGTACCATAGATGTTTGCAAATGAAAATGTTAAAATGAAAAACAAAAGAATCAGGATTGCTAAATCTGGTTTTTGTAATATCTTTTTCATCGCAGCAAAATCAAAAAGCTTTCTTCTTTTTGGATGAGTAGATGAATCTTCAGTTTCTTCTTTTTGTTTAAGCGATTCTGGTAAATATAATATTGTGAGGATGAATGCTATCATTGAGAATCCCGCCGCAACGTAACCTGTGACTGCGTAACCAAACTCGGACAATAATCCGCCGATCAGTGGACCAAAAACAAATCCTAATCCAAATGCAGCACCAATTAAACCCATTCCTTTGGAGCGATTTTCACGAGTTGTAACATCAGCAATGTAAGCTTGCGCAACACCAATACTGCTTCCGCCAATTCCTGCAATAACTCTGGATACCAAAAGCATTAAGTATGAATGTGTAAATGCAAAAACTATGTAGCCAATTGCATTAAGAAATAAGCATACAACTATAACAGGTTTTCTTCCGTACTTGTCAGATAACTTTCCGAGTACCGGATTAAATAAAAACTGCACAAAAGAATAAATCGCAATTGCAATTCCGATTGCTGCTTCATCAATGTGAAGTTCTTTAACTGAAAATGATGGAAGGATGGGAATTAGAATTCCAAAACCAAGCAAATCAATAAAAACTGTTAGAAATATTAGTACCAGTGCCGATCTATTTTTCAAGTTTATTCTCGGAGCTCTCTTAGATTTGAATTGAAAGAGTATTTATTAATTATAAATCTTGTGTCTTCAAATGACTGATTCATTTTTAAAGATTCTGATTTTGATAAATTAATTGTTGTGTCAGTAATATTTATTGATGGCATAATCACATATTCATTTCCAATTGATGTTTTACCTTTAAACACCCACGTTGGAAGGTAATTAACTTCACTTATTTCAAATTTATTTTTTAAATAATCTCTTTTAATTTTTAACGTCAGAATCATTCCTGCATCTTTATAACGATCTTGTTGATTTGAAAAGAAATTACCCATCGAGTAAGCTACAAACCCCGAATCAAGTTTAGCATTATTAGTTTTGAAGAAATTAACAGGCTGCAAAACGTGTGGATGTCCGCCAATGATTATATCTGTACCAAGTTCAATTGTTTTGTTTACAACTTCTTTTTGAAACTGAACCGGTTCACGTTGGTACTCTTCTCCAAAATGAAAATGAACCAAAACTAATTCAGTTCCACTTGCTTTTGCAGATTGGATATCTCTTCTAATCAATTCGAAATCAATAAGATTGATTAAATAATTTTTTCCTTTAGGAATTGGATTTCCGTTGGTTCCGTAAGAATAAGCAAGTATTGCAATCTTAATCCCTTTCAAATTAAAAATACGGATTGAATCTCTGTCTCGTTGTGATTTGTATGTTCCAACGTATTTAAGATTTCTGGAATTGATCTCACTAATCGTCTTAAGAATCCCCTTTTCACTTCTGTCTAAAGAATGATTATTTGCGGTTACAAGTAAATCAAATCCAACATCCTTTAATGCAGTTATGTAGGAAGCCGGAGTATTAAAAAATGGATAACCTGAATAACCACCGCTTTCTTTTCCTGCAGTAACAGTTTCTAAATTTCCAAAAGTAAAATCTGATGATTCTAAATATTTTTTAACATTTCTATAAACTGGACCAAAATCAAAACTATCTATTCCCTTTTTTGCATATTCAAATTGCGGCGAATGACACATCAAATCCCCTACAACAGAAATGGTGATGGTAACGGAACTATCGGGATTGATAATACTTTTACTTTCCTCAAATCTAAATGCCGACGGAGAATTGAAAACAAAGAAGTACAAAATCGATATTGTGATAATTACAATTTTCATTTAATGATATTCAGTATAACACTTAAAAGTCATTTCGAAGGAGTGAAGCGACTGAGAAATCGTTATGAATAATCAGACTTCTCCCTTCGGTCGAAGTGACAGAATAAATTTTCCAGAAGTTTCTTAAATACAAAATAAGGCTGAGCTATTTCTAACTCAGCCTTGTTAAGTTTTTGCTAAAGAATGCTCTTATGGTTTTGGAGCTTTTCTTGCAGCTTTAACGTCTTGAACGTCATTTCTGATTTCCTGACATAATTTTCTGAGATCGCTCAAGCCTTTGCGAACACGTGTCCCAGCAGCGGCTTGTTCTTTCACATAAAATTTTTGGAAATCACCTTCCAAACTTTGAACGAATTGAACGAGTTGATTGAATTTTTCCATACGAACCTCCTATGAATGTGTGAATGAATTAATTAATGTTTTCCAGTACTATTTCTGCAATATCTTTTACGGTTACTTCTTCTGACTTTTCAAAATGTTTTACTCCGTCTGTCATCATCGTCATACAGAACGGACAAGCAGAAGCAATTGTATCTGCTTTTGTATTCAATGCTTCTTTTGCTCTTTCTTCGTTTATTCTTCCGCCCTCTTCATCTTCCAAGAACATTCTTCCGCCGCCTGCGCCACAGCAATAACCACGACTTTTACTTCTTTCCATCTCAATTAAATCTAATCCGGCAACCTTGTTTAATGAGGTTCTAGGTGAATCATAAACTTCATTATATCTTCCAAGATAACAGGAATCGTGATAAGTAACTTTGTGATTCTTAGAATCTTGTTTTAGTTGGATTTTTCCACCAACTAGTAATTCTTCTATAAACTGTGTATGATGTTTCACTTCAAAATTACCGCCAAATTGCGGATACTCATTTTTTAATGAATGAAAACAATGTGGACAGGCAGTTACAATTTTTTTAACTCCATAGTTATTTAAAGTTTCAACATTTTCCTGCATCATCATTTGAGCAAGATACTCATTACCTAACCTTCTTGCTGTATCGCCATTACATTTTTCTTCAGTTCCAAGAATCCTAAAATTAACACCAGCTTTTTGCATAATTGCTGCAAAAGCTTTGGAAACTTTTTTGTACCTGTCATCATAAGAACCGGCGCAGCCAACCCAAAATAAGACTTCTCCATCTTTATCTTCTGCAAGAGTTTTGATATTCAATCCTTCAGCCCAATTTGCTCTATCAGCCGGATTAAAAGCCCACGGGCTGAAATTAGTTTCCAAACTTTTAAAAACAGGATTTAATCCAGCCGGAAATTCAGATTCCGTTAACACAAGATTTCTACGCATATCAACTATTGAATCAACGTGTTCAATCATTACAGGACATTCCTGAACACATGCCATACAGGTTGTACATTCCCATAGCTGGGTATCAGTTATGTAATTATGAACAAGAGTTTTTCCAAATAACTCACCTTCAGTATTACCTGCAACAAGCAAAGGAGCCTTTTCCAATGTTCGCTTTCTAATATCAACAATTATTTCGCGTGGTGAAAGTGATTTACCAACAATATTTGCTGGACAAACCGAAGTACATCTTCCACATTCTGTACAGGAATAACCATCTAATATTTGTTTCCAGCTAAACTGATCAATATCCGCTACCCCAAATGTATCCGCATTTTCATCATCAAGATTAAGTTTTTTAATTGTATTTCTAACAGGATCAAGATTTGCTAAAAATACATTTGGAATCGAACTTAAAATATGTAAATGCTTTGAGTACGGCAGATAATTCAAAAAGCCGAAAATCAATAAAATGTGCATCCACCAAAAAAACTCATACAAAACTGTTGCTGTGGAACTGGGTCCAGAGAATAATATTCCTCCGATGAATGCCGAAACAGGTCTTAATTCTGAATCGTGAAAAGACATTCCATTATTAACAAAACCTGAAGCATTTTGTCCATACATCGAAAGAACTATAAACATTATCAAAGAAAGAATAAATGCTGCGTCCTTCATTCCGTGATCATCGACAACTAATCTTGGTACTTTCTGGATAAATCTTCTATATAGCGAAAAAAGAATTGAAAGAATAACTAATAATCCGAATAAATCCTGGACTAAGGTTATAAGTGAGTAAATCGGACCAAGAAACGATAATGAAAGTGGTGAATAAAATCCTTGCAATATTGTTTCAATAACGGCAAAAATAAAAAGAACAAATCCCCAGAAAATTAAAAGATGTAATGTTCCAGCAACAGGATCGCGTAAAAGCTTGGTTTGTGCAAATGCAATATTCCAAACTCGTTTTAATCTTGAACCAACATCGCCGGATCTATCATCCTTCTTTTTAGCAACTTTAAGATATTTAATCAGATTATTTACACTGTATGCAAAAAATCCAAAAACTGCTAAAAATACTATGATAAAAATGATGTTCTTTAATTCCATAAAAACTATTTAATAAAACAAGTTAATAAACAACAACTCTAATAATTCGATCAAAAACCAATTGTCACACTGAGCGAAGTCGAAGTGTGATTATATTAGTTTTAATAACTGTCATCCTTCGTCTTCGCTCAGGATGACTAAGTGAAAAAACTTAATAAAACACTTTCTGTATAAACTCTTCAGTTTTAGAAATCACCAAATCAAATTTCTCATTACTTTTTTCAAACGGATGAACAATATCAATCGTATGCCCGGTGGCAGGAATTTTTTCAAATTCAGTAATTGATTTATTACTCCATTTAAATAACTGTTCACCTTCTGCAATTGGAACTGTTAAATCTTGTTCACCGTGAACAATTAACAAAGGTTTATTCAAATCTTTAACAGCCTTTTCAATACTCAATGAACCGGATTTATTTGTTTCGATATCTTCAAGTAAACTGACATTCATTCGCATCATCTGGTTTGTTCTTGAATTTAAAACCTCAACAAATCCAAGTTTTTTCCATTCCATCTTTTGCCTATTTGTATATCTATCAAGTTTATCGACAGATGCCCAAACAACGTAAGAATCTACTCCTTCTATCAAACTGCTTAAAAGAGAAACTGCACCACCACGACTATGACCAATCAAACAAATCTTGCCAAAAACATCATTATTAAAAAATCCATTTTTATAAGCTTTGATAACCTGTACAAGTTCTGAGACTTCAAGAGAAACTGTGTTTTCTGCAAATTTATTTAATTCAGTAAACTCAAATTTTGATTCGCCAATTCCATTATGCGAAAAATTGAACGATAAAACAAAATATCCTTTATCTGCAAAGTGTTTTGCAGTGTAAGGAAAGAAACCCCAATCCTTAAAACCTTTAAAACCGTGAACAAGTACAAGACAAACCGAAGAATTAATATTTTCTAAACCGAAGGCAGAGATGTTTATTAAATCCCCATTATTCGTTTTTAGCCTAAAATCTTTGTTCATCGGCTTGAAATATGAACAATAAAGACAGCAAAGTCAATATTTTTAAAGATTTTGAAGAAATTTAATCTTGATGGTAAAAATGTTTGATTTGGGGCTGTATTAAGCGTTTCACCTGTTTTATAGAACTTTTTCAGTTGGAATGATTCACAAAAGGGTCATCATAAAACACGCAATTAAAGATAATTTTAGGTGGAAGGTGGGTGAATAAATCAGGCATTAAAAGGTTTGCAACTGCCAAGAAATTGCCAATCAATCAGGAGATCGTAGATTTTTATTTTAAATGTTATGACTGTAAGGTAGTGGTTAATTAATAAAAGAGAAACTTGGTTCAGCCAATCAATGTCTGAATATTTTGGTTAGAGCTAAGAAACTTAGTTACATTCTGAACCACGATTTGAAAATTCAAGTAATTTTAAATCTGATTTTATAATAGATGAGTTAATAACCCATCTTTTACTTTCTCAAATCATTTAGTTATTTTTTATCAGGTTTTATCTTTAACATAGCAAACAGATATGGCTGTACTTAATAAAAAACTATTAGTTATCCCTTCTATTGATATTCATAATCAGAAAACCGTAAGAGTTGTGCAGGGAATTCCTGAACTTGATTGCAAAGAATACGGCGATGACCCGGTTGAGATGGCAATGATCTGGCGTGCAGAAAATGCAAAGATGCTGCACGTTGTAGATTTTGACGGCGCATTGGAACATTCCAAAATTAATCATGAAATAATAAAAAACATTTGCAGCTCTGTTATCATTCCAATTGAATTTGCCGGCGGAGTAAGAAGTATTGATGATGCTGAATCAGTTTTTGATCTTGGTGTTTACCGGATCTCAGTAAACACTATGGCATTAGAAAATCGTGCGGAGTTTATTAAACTTTTTGAGAAATTTGGCCCAACCAAAATTGTGCTTTCGATAGATTTAATTAACGGTGAATTAGTAACCCGGGGAAGAAAGAAAGTATCCGGATTAAATTATCTATCTTATACAAAAGAAATAGCTGAAATTGGAATTGACAGATGCATCGTTACAGATGTCAGCCGTAATGGAATGATGCTGGGACCAAACATTCAACTTTCCAGAGAAATAGCAGAGCATAGCAATATAAAAGTTACACATTCCGGCGGAGTTAGAAATAAAGATGAGCTTTTAGATTTACAGCAATTACTTCCAATAGGAATTGATTCAGTTATTATCGGCAGAGCATTTTACGAAAATAGATTTCCCTGCCAAAAACTTTGGCGTGTCGCGGAATCAGGATTATTTAATTAGAGGATTTTATGGAAAATGAAAAGGTAGCGCACAGCAGTTTCTGGGTTAATTTATTCAAATCACCTACTGAAGAAACTGATCTTAAAAATTCTCTCCAATCCATTCCGCTTTTTAAGGAATTAACAAAACGTGATTTAACATCATTAATGAAGATTATACACAATAGAACTTATGTAGCAGGTGAATTTATATTTAGTAAAGGCGATCCCGGTATTGGACTTTACATTATCAGGGAAGGTGAAGTTGAAATTGAAAGGGAAAATTCCTACCAGGTTAAAAAACGATTGGCTATGTTTTCTAAAGGTGATTTTTTTGGTGAGCTTGCACTTGTCGACGGTGAAAAACGATCTGCATCAGCAATTGCTAAAACTGCTTGCAAGCTTGCAGTTATTTTCAAACCTGATCTTGATGAGTTTATAGAAAAATATCCGAGAAAAGGCATTAAAATTTTAACCGGCATTTCAAGTATAATTGCTTTACGATTAAGAAAATTAAATGAAGATTATTTTGATCTCCAATTCAATTTACCAGAAGAGAAAGGGAAATAAAATGGAAACGAATATTAAAAAAGTACTTGTACCGATTGATTTTTCCGACTACTCGAAAAGCGCATTAAAGTATGCTGTTAACTTTGCTAAATCTTTTAATGCAGAAATAATTTTAGTTTATGTTGTTGAACCAATTATCTATCCACCCGATTTTAGTATGGGACAAATTGCAATGCCGTCAATTAATGCCGAATGGGATAACAGAGCAAAAGAAGAATTACAAAAACTTGCCAAAAGTGAATTTACAAGTGCTGGAAATGTAAAGACAGTAATAAAAACCGGAAAACCTTTTGTTGAGATTATCGAAACCGCAAAGGAAGAAAATGTTGATTTGATAATTATTGCAACTCACGGACACAGCGGAGTTGAACATATCCTGTTTGGAAGCACCGCAGAAAAAGTTGTAAGAAAAGCTCCCTGCCCTGTTCTAACTTTACGCGAGCCACTTAAAGGTTTTAATTACAAAGAAGGAATGAAGAAGTCGTAAAAAATTAGGTTTATCAGTTTTAAGTTACCAATAGGATTTAACATAGTAAGTGTTTTTTATCCCAACCCCACCTCGTTCCTCCCCTTTACCAAAGGGGAGGATGAAGGAGGGGTTCTTTTTATTTGAGCAACAATCATTTTTCTTAACTGACATAAAATCTCCTGCTTTTAACTTATAGAAATAAACTCCGCTTGGCAGGTTGCTTGCGCTGAAATCGACTTTATGAAATCCTTTGTCTTGTTCTTCGTTAATAAGGACAGCAATTTCTTCACCAATTGCATTTAGTAATATTAGTTCTGTATTGCTCTTCTCTTTAAGAACATATCCTATTGTTGTTGTCGGATTAAAGGGATTAGGATAGTTTTGTTCAAGAGTATAATCATCAAGACTTCTTACATCAACTTCAATTACATTTGAGTATTCATAAGTTCCGTTGAAATCAAATTGTTTTAGTCTGTAGAAATATTTTGCATCTACTAAATCTTTATCAATGTATGAATATTCTTTTTGATTTGTAGTTGTCCCTTCACCTTTGACAAAACCAACAGTTGCAAAATCACTTTCAGCAACTCTTCTTTGAATCTCAAAACCGTTGTTATTCAGTTCTGTTGCTGTTGTCCATTTAAGGATTACTTTTTGATCCAGAGCCTCTACCTATAAATGATGTAAGTTCAACTGGAATAACGTTATGCCGGGATGGATCATATTCCCATATATGCTCCATCACCAGTTGCCCAATCAGGTGTCCCACTAATAACATAGATTTTATTGTTAACTACCGCACTCGCAAACCACGTCAAGTCTGTAACTGGCATATTCGCGCATGATTTGCCCATGAATCATTAACTGGATCATATACCTCTACTGTTGCTACGGCTGAGTATGATGTTTGGCTTCCCCCTATTACATAGATTTTTCCATTTACTAAGTATGACTCACAACCAAACCTTGCTGTTGGCATATTTTGCTTTTGTGTCCAAGAGTCTGATTGTGGATTATAGACATATACGTTTGAGTATGGATTAAAATTTACATCGTTACCACCAAATGTATATATCAATCCATTAAAAACTGTTAAGGCTACTTCACCCCCTACAGGTCTAGCTGTTTTGATTGTCCATGTATTCGTAACCGGATTGTAAGCTTCACAGTTACGTGCACCATGTCCACCTCCTATGATGTAAATTATACCATTCACAACACCAGCTTTTGTAGCTATCCTTGAAGAAAGCATCTTTTCCTTGTTTGTCCATTGATTTGTTCCGGGATCATAAGCTTCATTTTTATCTGTTGCTTGGTAACCACCACCAATGGCATAAATAATTCCATTCACTACTGCGGTGGAAAGCCAACCTCTTGCAGTCAGCATACGTTGCTTAATCTCATAAGTGTTTGTTGCAGGATCATACACCTCATTAATATCTAAATCAGAATAGTTTGGACTGCCAGTATTTCCCCCAATAATATAAATTTTATTATTAATTACGCTGGCAGAAGCTGTCGCTCTTAGTGGAGTTAGATTACCTTTTTTTGTCCATCCATTTTGTGCATCTATTTGAACGGAAACTACAATTAAGGAAATAATGATAAACCAAAATTTCCTTAAGTAAAATTTTTCCCCTCTGTTGCTGAATTTTGTTTTTAGTAGCATAAGGCCTCCTTCGTTAATGATTATTAAGTATTTATTTCCTCCCCTGAGGAATTTCTCACTTGAGTTCGGAAATACAAAGCCAATGCCGTCGAGTTTTTAGATGGTTGTATTTAAATACAACTTAATTAATAAGTTTTTTGCAGAGGAAATTCTTTTTTAAAACGCAGAATTTTGCGAATGCGCAAATTCTTGCGAGTGTTTGAGATGTTAGTCTTTGGTGATTTTAAGCTTGTGCATCCTGTATCGAAGTGTTTGCTCTGGAATGTTGAGTGAAAGTGCTGCTTTAGTCTGGTTCCAATCGTGATTTATTAGCGCTTCTCTTATGATTTGAGATTCGATATCATGTAATCTATCGTTAAGTGATAAATTAGATTGTATTACATATTGATGCAACTTTTCTTCTTCCATTTCTTCAACATATTCTTTTGGAAGAATATCCATTCCAATAATTTTATGAGCAGGCGGAGTAAGAGCAACCAACCGTTCAACGAGATTTTCAAGCTCTCTGATATTTCCAGCCCAATGACGATGAGTTAAAAATTTCATTAAATCAGTATCAAATGTTTCTAAAGCCTTTTTCTGTTCTTGTGCAAAAATTGGTATGAAATGATTTACTAAAGATGCAATATCCCCAACCCGTTCATCGAGAGAAGGTACTTGTATCGGATAGACATTTAACCTGTAATAAAGTTCTTCTTTAAATTTTTTCTCTTTAACTAATTTTATTAGAGGAACACTGGCTGCTGCAATAATTCTCACATCAACTTTTTTAACTTCATTGGAACCAACCGCTCGAAATTCTTTCTCTTGTATAAACCTTAAAAACTTTGTTTGCATATCCAGCGGAAGGTTGCATACCTCATCAATAAACAATGTACCATTGTTTGAATCTTCAATTATACCAATCCTATTTTTTACTGCGCCCGTAAATGCACCTTTAACATAACCGAATATCTCACTCTCAATAAGTGATTCCGGTATTGCACCGCAATCTATAACAGAAAAATTCCCTGTATTCCTTTCGCTGAATTTGTGAATAGCTTTAGCAATTAATTCCTTACCGGTTCCCGTTCCACCCTCAAGCAGCACCCGGACATTGCATTTAGATGCTGCTTCGATTGACTTCAGCAAATCGATAAATCTTTTACTATTCCCGATCAATCCTATTTTAGAATATTTATTTACCAGATCATCATCAGGCAGCGGACAAGTAAAGTATTCTTCTATTTTTTCAACTCTGTTTAAGAATGGCGCGATAACAGCAGAATATTTTTCAGCCAGATCAAGATCTTCCTGTGTAAAAATTTTATTTTCTCTTTTGCTGAGTAGATGAAGAGTTCCGATTGCCTTGTTTCCGACATTCAGAATGACACAAATCGCAGATTGAACTTCAATATCTTTGAATAAATCAGGGCTAAATCTTTCATCCTTACTTAAATCTGAACTGAAGAATGATTCCCTATGTTTATGCACCCACCCAGCTATGTTAACATTCAATAGATGATAGTCCTGTAAGAAATCGTCTTTTTGCTCTAAGTAAATTGTTTTAATTGTATGTTCGGTCTGAGGATTTAACATCATAACCTGGACTGAATCTGTTTCAAACAGTTGGATAGCCTTGATTGAAATTATCCTGAGTATTTCTTCGAACGAGGATTGCTGGCTAAGTATCTGAACAAGCCCAATTATGCTTTCCAGCTTAAGGTTTTGTTCGTAGTAATTCACTCTACCAAACCAAAATTTCTAACATGTTTTATGAAGCGTTCATCACCGCGAACACTTTTCCATTCCGGATCTACATTTAAAAAGTGCAGCTTGGGATCCATTTCTTCAACAGATATATCCAGCCAGTTAAAAGCTGCTTCCTTATTTCCAGCATGACTAAATAGTATTGCAATATTATATGGCGAACTATAGTGGTTCTGATAAATCCCTGCTAATATACTGGCTGCAGTCTGAAATGCATTGTCGGTACCGGCTTTTTCCATTGCCTGAACAATTTCATTTGCACCTGATGCTGAAAAAACTTTTTTACATACTTCCACAGCTTCAGTTTTTCTTCCAACTATGGAATAAGTTCGCCATAAGAACCATAAGCCCCATAGGAAAGGAGGTTTTACTTCTGAATATTTGGAAATCTGATCGAGAACTCTGTCATATTTAGTAGTAAAAAAATCAGGGAAGGCAGTACAAAGTTCAATATAATCTGAAAGCGGATCAATTAGTTTGGCTCTTTCGGCTAATTTCCTGGCAAAATCGAATTGCCTGACTGATACTCGATTAATGCTGTAATTTTGCAGCGCCATTGAATCATTAGGGTTAAGCTCCAGACTGCGCTGTAAAATATTGTTCTGCTTCAGAGTGTTTTAATTCCATACAAGCAGTGTATAAACCTAAAACATGATAATGCTTCCGATTGATTTGAATCGATTTCAAGCGATTTTTGAATATATTTTTTCATAATAGTGCTCTTAGCTTCTCGATTTCTTTTTAAACCAAAGTAAGCAAAGCTAAAATAACAGCCTGCAATTCCTGCATAAGCAGGCGCAAAATTGGGATCTTTTTCAATCGCTTGGTTAAAATATTCAATCGATTTATTAACTATGATTTAAGATTGATCTGATTGATAAAAATAATATCCCTGCTGATAAAGATTGTATGCTTCAATATTATCAGTATACCGTTTAAGCAATTTTTCTTTTTCAACTTCAAGAAACTTTACTTTCAATACATCAACAATTGCAAGCGAAATTTCTTCCTGTATATCAAATACATCTTTTAACTCACGGTCGTAGCGTTCCGACCATAGGTGATAGCCGTCCATAACGTTAATTAGCTGTGCTGTAATCCGAAGTTTATCCCCGGATTTTCTTACACTTCCTTCAAGCACTGTTCTGACACTCAATTTTTTACCTACTTCACGGGCATCGTAGCTTCCTCCTTTGAAAGCAAATGCAGAGGTACGGGCAACAACTCTCAAATCGCTTATCTTCGATAATGCATTTATCAATTCCTCCGTCAAGCCATCGCAAAAACTTTCTTGCTCAGGATCAGTGCTCATATTTACAAAAGGTAAAACAGCTATTGATTGGGATGGTATTGGGGCAGGTAATTCAAATTCAAAAGATTCAATTTCACTTTTGCTCGTAACTTTGCTTAAATCTTCAAGCATAGTTGCCAAATCCATATACCTGTCATTTTTGTTCCTTGCGATTGATTTCTTTAAAATATTCAACATTCTTTCTGGCACATCTTTGCGGTATTTCTCTACATCTTCAGGATTCTGGTTGAGAATTAGATAAACTATTGTTTGATCATAGTCAGCCTGAAATGGATGCTGACCTGATAACATTTCATACAGGATTATCCCCAACGACCAGATATCTGTTCTATGATCTACTTTTTCTCCCTTTATTTGTTCAGGGCGACATATAGTCCGTCGTTCCCAAGTTTTACTCCCAAAGTTGTAAACTGGCTTAGGTCTACTTTCTTGGCTAATCCGAAGTCTAATATTTTTACTATTCCTTCTTTTGTGATAAATATGTTAGCTGCTTTTATGTCTCTATGAATTATACCATTCTCATGTGCTTTATTTAATCCCTCTGCTATCTGCGTAGTTATATTTATGATTTCATCTAAACTTAGTGGCTCACGTTTAATTTTATTTTTTAATGTTTCGCCTTCATAGTAATCCATTGATATGAAGAACTGTCCATCTTCTGTTTCATCAATCTCGTGTATGGTGCAGATATTATTATGCTGAAGTGAAGAAGCAGCTTGTGCTTCGTGCAATAAATCGTTTCTTTGCTGTTTCATCGGAAGTAAGTTCGAATGGTAGGAATTTTAAAGCAACTGTGCGATGCAGTTTAATGTCTTCTGCTTTATAAACGATACCCATTCCCCCGCTACCGAGTATCTCGAGAATTTTGTAGTGAGAAATATTTTCTCCGATCATAAAGACTCCATTGAATTAGAAATATTTACTATCAACATTTCTGCTTCGGGAGAGTTATCTACTTGTCATTTTCAGGCTTTATAAGTTAAATGGCTCTAACGTTCAGCCCTCTCGGAGTAGAGAAAAAAAACTCTGGGTATAGTTTGCAATTAATTATTGCCATTGTCAAGAAAAATCGACTTGTAGTGGAGATGTAATAAAAAAATAGCTTATCAGTCACGAACCACTTTGTGACTTTTCTGTATTCTAATTTTTTCTTTCAGTTACAAAGTCAACTAATGCCTGCATAGAAATTTTTGTTTGAGAATCGGGGAAAATGTTTAGTGATTCTTTTGCCTGGTCAGAATATTTTTGTGCAACTTTAAGTGCGTAGTCTATTCCGTTATTATCTTTAACAAACTGTATAACTTCTTTTACTTTTGTTTTATCATTACCATTCTTTAAAACTTTTCTAATCCTGGCAGCATCACTTTTTGAAACATTGTTTAATGCATAAATAAGCGGCAAAGTAATTTTCTTCTCCTTGATATCGCCACCAACAGGTTTACCGATAAGATTTGTCGTTCCTTCATAATCAAGTATATCATCCCGAATTTGAAAAGACATCCCAAGTGAGTGACCAAAATTTCTCATCGCTTCAACAAAATCTTTGTTATCGGTCGTGCTCATTGCACCAATTATGCAGCAAGTTTCTAAGAGTGAGGCAGTTTTATCAGATATAACTTTAAAATAAGTTTCTTCATCGATATCTAATTTTCTTGTTTTCTGGATTTGAAGAAGTTCACCTTCAGACATTCTTTTTACTGCGTCAGTAGTTACACCGAGAAAATCATAATCCTTTCCGGCTATAGAAGTCATTAAGCCGCGGGAAAGAAGATAATCACCCATCAAAACAGCAACTTTGTTTTTAAACAAAGCATTTATAGAAAACATTCCCCTTCGTTTATCAGCATTATCAACAACATCATCGTGGATTAAAGTTGCGGTATGTAAAAGTTCAACTAAAACTGCACCGCGATAAGATCGTTCTGTAATTCCTCCGGAAAGTTTTGCTGATAATAACACAAGAAGAGGTCGAATCTTTTTCCCTTTTTGGCGGATAATGTAACGTGCAACAAGATCAACTAATCCAACATTAGATCTCATTGCTTCTTTAAAAATATCATTGAAGCGATCAAGTTCGGCTTTGATAGGACTACTTATTTCTGTGAGTGAAGGTTTTATCACGATTTCTTCTGGGAAATTTTCGAGATAAATATACTTATTTCATATAGCAGCACCAATGGAACAGCTAACACAATCTGAGAAACTGGATCAGCGCCGGGAGTAAGGAAAGCTGCTGCAACCATAATTATTACAATTGCGTGCCTTCTGTACTTCTTCATGTAACTTGGTTTAAGTATTCCAAGTTTTGATAAGAAAAAAGAAATCATCGGGAGTTCAAAAATTAATCCTGCGGCCAGCATTACACTTATGATGATCGACATATATTCATCGATGGCAAATTCATTTTTAATTGTTTCCGAACCAAACTGTGCTGCAAATTTCAGTGTTAATGGAAGCATAACAAAATATGCGAAGGCAATTCCTGCTAAAAAACAAACTGATGAAAACACAACAATCCAAAAAATGTATCGTCTTTCATGTTTTCTTAAAGCAGGTGAGATGAATTTCCAGAATTGATAAAATATATTTGGAATGCTTATTACAATACCAACCATTATCGCAATTTGCATAAAAAGAAAAAGCTGCCCGAATGGTCTGAGATTTTGTAGAATTGCACCAGCATCTTTTGCAGGTTTTAATAAAACAACATCAACAAGAAAATCAACAAAGATCCACGCAATAATAGTTCCAACCACAATACCGATAATCGAGTATATGATTCTCCATCTCAATTCCTCAAGATGCTCGAGAAAAGTCATCTCTTTTTCGGATTCAATTCCCCTATCATCTAAATTGTCTTTTAATAGATCGTCTGCCACGATAATTTTTGTTTACTTTAATTCTGCAAATAAGGGAAATACGGCAGTAAACTTCTTAACTTCTTCCTGAAGATCGCTTAATATCTTTTCATTTTCAAAATTGGAAATACCTTTGTTGATAATAGATGCAATTGTTTCCATCTCTTTTTCTTTCATTCCGCGTGTTGTTAATGCAGGAGTTCCGATCCTTATTCCACTTGTTACAAATGGGCTGCGTTTATCAAAAGGAACCATATTTTTATTAACAGTAATTCCAGCACGCTCTAAAGCAATCTCAGCTTGCTTACCCGAAAGATTCTTGTTTGATAAATCAATTAGCATTAAGTGATTATCAGTTCCACCGGAAACAACATTAAAACCATACTCAACTAATTTTGCGGATAGTGCTTTGGCATTTTTCCTAACTTGTAAAACATAATCTTTAAATGAATCAGTGAGTGCCTCTCCAAATGCGACAGCTTTAGCCATAATGATGTGCATTAGCGGTCCACCTTGAATACCGGGCATAACCATGCTATCAATAAGCTCTGACATCATTTTTACTCTATCACCTTTTGGAGTGGTTAATCCCCATGGATTTTCTTTGTCCTTTCCGATCAGAATAATACCACCGCGTGGACCTCGTAAAGTTTTATGGGTTGTTGATGTAACAACATCACAATGTTCAAGTGGATTATTTAGTAAACCTTTTGCTATCAAACCGGCGGGATGCGCCATATCGCACATTAAAAAGGCTCCAACGGAATCTGCAATTTCTCTGAATTTTTTATAATCCCATTCTCTTGAGTAAGCACTTCCTCCGGTGATAATCAATTTTGGTTGTTCTCTTTTTGCGAGGTCTGCAATCTTATCGTAATCCAGCAAACCCGTTGCTTCATTCAATTCATACCCAACTGCTTCGTATAACTTTCCTGAAAAGTTTACAGGTGAACCGTGTGTTAAATGACCACCGTGAGCAAGACTCAATCCTAAAAATTTATCTCCCGGTTTAATAAATGTCATTAATACAGCCATATTAGCTTGAGAACCGCTATGCGGTTGTACATTAACATACTCGGCGCCAAATAATTTCTTTAATCTATCTCTTGCAATATTTTCTGCTTCATCAACAAACTCACAACCGCCGTAATATCTTTTACCAGGATATCCTTCTGCATATTTATTTGTTAATACTGAGCCGGCAGCTTCTAAAACAGCAGGACTTACAAAATTTTCTGAAGCAATTAATTCTAACTTGTTGGTTTGTCTTCCAATTTCAGATTGCAGCACTTTAAATATTTCAGTGTCTTTTTTTAGATGTGATTCCATAATTACCGCTTAATTTGATGAATGAATGAATCAAAATTAGAAAAGGTTTCCTGAAATCTCAAGAAACCTTTCCATATACATAGATATAATATTATAATTTGGTTATGATAAAAGTTTAATTGTTAGATCTAAAAAACCAGAGTTCACCAAAACTTAGTCCAAGAAAAATTCTGATTGTATTTTCATTTAACAAACTATTTTCTGACTTACCTCTATTTGTGTACTGGATAGCTAAATCAAGAGTGTTATCAACTCCAAGCGGATAAGATAATCCTGCAAAAGTTGAAACCTGATTTATTCCCTGCCCGTTAAAAGTATATTGTGTTTGTTCATAACTGAGTCCGAATCGCCAGCTTATTTGTTCCAAAGTTGTCATGCCAACGGATTTCTTCGGTCTATATTCAAAAGCTGCGCTGTACTTAGCCGCATCTCTCAAATGGGTATCATTCTGATAATTAAAAGTGTATTCAGTCATTGGCTGAAACATATAATCCAAACTAATATTATAAGATTCATCAAATGCACAACTTATTCCACCGTTGATTCTAAATGGAATTTTAGTTTCTGTAGATGAGGCTGAAATAGTATCCACTAAAAACAGTGATGTTGCAGTAAGAAGTGTATCTGTATTCAAGTTTCCAAAATAATTAAAGGAAAATCCTAATCGCAGATCATTCAATGCTTCTATATTAAAATCTTTTGCAAGATTAGATGAAATAATACCAGCTGTTGTACCAAAACCAGTGGAGCGACGTGTATTTTCGTATGAAGTATTTATATAACTTCTGTTATTTTCAAATTCGATACTGGAAAAATAATTTTGATTTCCAAAGAAATAATCAAGTGAAATACCGGCAGAAAAACCGAAAGGAATCAAGAAAGATGAACCAATAAATAATTTTGATAATCCTCCTTTTCCTTCATAAGAAACTTTATATGACGGAATGATATCATCCGATGAAGGAAAATTTTGTACAGCTTTGTAGCTAACTCTAGAGTATGGAACCAATCCGGCAACTACTCCAATCCCATAATCCCGACTAATAGGAAATCCTATAGTAAACCCTTTAAAATCTGTCTCACTTGTAAAGTTTGATTGATTTGCGTCTGAAATCAGAACGCCTTTATAGCCAAAACTAAATTCAATTCTTGTGCGGGTTAGTGCAGACCAGCTTGCAGGATTTGTTACGACGAGATGGTCAGGATCTAATTGAGTAACTCCAAGGTCACCAATACCTATCATTTTGGCTGAGTATCCAAATTCAAGATCACCAATTCCATATCTTGAGTAAACAGAACTGCTCTGTGAATTGGTTATTGAATAAGTAAAAAGCAGCATTAAACTTGTTAATAGAAAGTTTCTCATTATTTTTTACTTCTTTCTCGAATATACAATTTCTAATTTTGGTCTTTTAGATATCTCTGCAGCATTGCTTCCTTTAATAGCAAATATCTCAATCCCTCTTAATTCACTTGAAGCTTTGATCAACATACCTTCGTTACTTACGTTATTATTCCATACACGCAAAATGTTTGTAATTTCACCCGTGTAAGTTGCAGCGCTTCGTTTAAGGGTATAGATATAATTTGTGTTCAATTCATTCTTACTAGAATCATCCAGAAGAAAAACACGAAGTGAATTAGTAAAGTTGCTGCCAGTTTTTGTTTGAGAAGTATCTACTGTAAGAGTAAGTACTGCTGAATTTATTGTAATATTTTTTGGCAATACACTTAAATCAAAAAACAATTTTACTTCAGAAGTAAGGCTTGATTGAATAGCAAGATTTTCAGTGCCAACATTCGGTAAATCACCAATAACGGCGCTTATATCTGTGGTTACATACCCAATTAGAGTATCTATGTACTCACCAGCTTTCTGGACCACTATCCTTAGCCTTGGATCATCAACTCCGCTTGTATTGAATGCGGTAAAGCCTAAAACCTTCTGAGTATTTGAAGTTGGACTGATTAATATTCCGTAATTAGAAGCAACTGTTGTATCAACATAATTTTGCAGCCAGGAAGAAGTTAAAGTTGTGTCGATATGAAAACTATAGACGGTATCATTTTCTGTTGTTCTATTAAAACTTAAATCCGTATTATCATAAGATAGGACGGAAAGACTATCGGAAGTAAATTTAGAAGAAGTCCAGCTGCTGTTTATTTTAAATACCTGATAATCAAAAGTAGCAGCCGAATCACCAAATTTATAATCTTTAATTAATTCTACCCAGGAATCAATCACTGTAAGATTTCGTGCTAACAATTCTGACTTGATAGAATCAGGTATGGCAAAAATAAATTTAATTAAAGCGTGAGCAGTTATATTTTCTGCTTTGCCAATGAGCAGTTGATCTGAACCTCCGAGCGAAAAAACATTCTTAAAATTTCTTGAAAATTGAGGCATTGAATCAACTGATGTATCAAACTTTGATAAGATGACTCCATCCTGATTGAGATAACCTGCTCCAAGATCGGTTGGGGAATCATTACAGCTAATTAATAAAATGATAGTAATTGCTGAAATGAAAGAGAGAAAAATCTTATTAATCACTAAAAGTTACTCCATTAGAATCATTAATTATGAACTTACATGCTTCGCTTAAGTTATTGGCTACAAAGCTTGGAAAATTATTTCCATTTTTCAAGATAGAAAAACTTTCTGTACCATAACCTCTATTCACTAACACAGTTTTTACTCCTGCATTTATTCCCGCAAGAATATCCAACTCTGAATCGCCGACCATATATGATTTGGAAAGATCGATATTAAAATCTGATGCTGCATCAATTATCATCTTTGGTGATGGTTTCCTGCAAGCACATTCATCTTCACTGTTAAAATCGGGATGAAATGGACAATAATAAAATGCATCAATTTGTACATTAAAATCAGAAAGCTTTTTGTTCAACTCATTATTCACCGAAACAACATCTGCATCACTAATCAAACCTCTTGCAATACCAGATTGATTTGATATGACTATCAGCAAGAAATGATTTTTATTTTTTAATAGAGAAAGAGATGGACCGGTATCAGGAAATAAAATTAGATCTTCAGGATTACCAAGATAGCCCGGATCTTCGTTTAGAGTTCCATCACGATCCAGGAAAACCGCTCTGTTCTTCATCAAATTGTTATTCTGAAGAAAGAATTGTTTTATAAAGTTCTATATATCGCTTTGCAGACACATCCCAGCTAAAATCTACTTTCATTCCGGCACGCATAATTTTTTGCCAGGTTTTTTTATCTTCAAATAGTTTAAGAGCACGTTTTAATTCTTTAATCATTTCATCAGAATCATATTTTTTGAAAACAAAACCATTTCCCTCTTCAGTCTTTTCATTAAATTTAATTACAGTATCTGCAAGACCGCCTGTTTCTCTTACAACCGGAACTGTACCATAAGTTAGGCTGTACATCTGATTTAGTCCGCAAGGTTCATATTTAGAAGGCATCAAAAATAAATCAGACCCTGCTTCAATTAAGTGAGCAAGTTCATCATTAAAGCCAAGATAAGAAGCAAATTTCTTTGGATATTTTGAAGCCATCTTTTCAAAAAATGAATGATATTTATGATCACCTGTACCAAGTAGAATCACCTGTATATCCATTTTCATCAAATCAACAAATGCTTTTTGAACTAAATCCAAACCTTTCGAATCGTACAATCGTGAGATGAGGCCTATGATTGGTATTTTTTCACTATATGTTAAACCAAATCTTTCAGCCAATTCTTTTTTGTTAACAAGTTTTTCTTCAAGATTTTTTGCAGAATACTGCGCTGGTATCTGCTTATCTTTATCAGGATTCCATACATTTTTATCAATACCGTTTGAAATTCCAAACAAAGAATCTTTTCGCTTTGCTAAAACATCTTTAAGTCTTTCGCCATATTCTTCTTTTGTTCTTATTTCATTAGCATAAGTTTGGCTAACCGTGTTTATGACATCAGCAAACATCAAACCGCTTTTCATAAAATTAACTTGACCGTCGCGTAAAATCCCTTTGGAATTTGATTCGAGTTCCTTTGGTAATCCTGTCTTGTGAAATGTTGAGATAGGAAATTCGCCTTGGTAAGCAAGGTTATGGATAGTAAACAAAGTTTTAAACTGATTAAAACTTACTTCATCCTTATAAACAGTTTTTAAATAAGCTGGTATCAACCCACATTGCCAATCGTTAAGATGAATAATATCCGGAATCCATCCAAGCTTAATTATAAGTTCCATTACAGCACGACTTAGTAGGATAAATCTTTCATCATTATCCGGGTAGTCTTTTCCTGTTTTTAGATCAACATATAAACTGTTTCTGCTGCCAAAATATTCCTGGTTATCTAAAAAATAAATTTGAACCCGGATTCTAGGTCCGGGAAGAAAACAAGACTTTAATGAAAAGGTAACTTCCTTCTCACCAATTTTAATTACAATGTCTTTAAGCCTTACAATTTCGTGAATTTTGAATTTTCTATCATCCACAGCACCATATTTTGGAATGACTATTCGAACTTCATGACCTAATTCTGATAGCATTTGCGGTAAAGCTGAAGACACATCTGCCAATCCGCCAGTTTTTACAAAAGGCACTACTTCAGATGTTACAAATAATATTTTAAGTTTTTTTGCAGCCATTATTGTTATTCTTTAAAAATGATAATGCAAAATTACTAAAAAAAGAGCACGTTCTCAAAAATTCGCGTATTTAATATTTTTGGTCCAATGGAGCTTACCTTGTTTTTGAGCTATTTCATAGCTTTGGCAAAAAAGATTATATTTGACATAATTCAAAACAAAGAAAAGTTATGAAAAATCCTTTAACAGGCAAAACTTGTTTATTAATACTTCCTTTAATGATTTTTCTGATAGCTAGCTGCTCTTCATCAACTGCAAGCAGATACAACAAGGAAGAAAAAAATAAGACCACAGATACTTCCTCAAACTCTAAAGAGACTGATTTAACATCACTACCCAATGAGGATTTTGATATTACACCTTATAAAACTCAAATTACTTTACCTGAGAAAAAAAGCTATTCGGATAAAAATTCTAAGAATATTTGGTTCGATTATGGCTCACCAAAAATTGAGAACAAAACAAAATCGTTAGTTGGTACCGCTGAAGGATTTAGAGTTTTAGTCCTCACAACTGATAATCCTGAAGAAGCAAATCAGGTTAAGGCAGATATTTATTTCAATCAAAACACAAATGAAGTGTATGTGGATTTTGAACCGCCATTTTATAAAGTAAAGGTTGGTGATTTTGATACTCAAAAAAATGCAGATGATTTAAGGTTTAAACTCAATCAACTTGGTTATAAAGAAGCTAAAGTAATCAAAGAAAAAATAAATATTTATAAATGATGAAGAAGCTTTTTACAAATGCCTCACAAATTGTTACCTGCAACACAAACCGAAAAAACTTTAAACGCGGGTATGAATTATCCGAGCTGGAAATTATTGAAAATCATGCCATACTTTGCGAAAACGGAATTATAAAAGATATAATTCCAAACTCCGCTACCAATAAAATCTCTGTTGATGAAAAGATTAGTTTGCACGAAAAAGTTATTTTACCCGGATTAATTGATTGTCATACTCACACGGCATTTACCGGTTCTCGTGCTAATGAGTTTAAAGAAAAAATTGCAGGTGTAAGTTATGAAGAAATTGCAAAAAGAGGCGGCGGCATAATTTCAACAGTTAGTGCCGTGCGTAACACTTCGCTAACCGATCTTGTAGAGATAATAAAACCAAGAGTAAAAGAATTTATCGCACAAGGTGTAACTACATTAGAAATTAAAAGCGGTTATGGTCTTGATTTTGAAAACGAAATTAAACTTCTTCACGCAATAAAAATTATTAATGAAATTTTTCCCATTGATATTGTTTCAACTTTTCTTGGTGCTCATACTTTTCCTCCGGAATTTAAAGATGATCACGCAGGGTATCTTGAATTAATAATTGATAAAATGATTCCGCACATCGCAAAAAATAATCTTGCAGAATTTTGTGATGGTTTTTGTGAATCAACCGCGTTTACATCTGAACAGATCGACAAAATATTTTCCGCAGCTTCTAAGTCTGGTTTAAAACTTAAATTACATACTGAACAATTCAATAATGTTGGTGGATTGGATATAGCGTTAAAACATAGAGCAACAAGTGTTGATCATTTAGAGGTATTGTTAGAAAAAGATTATTCCAGATTTTCAGACATTGATACAGTAGCTGTACTTCTTCCAGGTGTTTCACTCTTTCTTGACTATCAATTTGCACCTGCTAGAAAGCTAATTGAGAATAATGCAATAGTTTCGATAGCTACAGATTACAATCCCGGCTCATCACACATTCTTAATCTTCAACTGATTATGAGTTTAGCTTCAATCAAAATGAAAATGAAAGTTGAAGAGGTTATTAATGCAGTAACGATAAATGCAGCCAAAGCAGTAAATCGAGAGCAAAGCGTTGGAAGTATCGAAATAGGTAAAAAGGCTGATTTTGCTGTGTTTGATGCAAATGAATATTCAGAAATAATTTATAATGTGGGAAGAAATTTTTTATCACGCACGATAAAAGATGGTGAAATAATATTTCAGAAAGATTAATCATCTTATAAACACAGGTTTTATAAACCCAGTTTCTTTGAGAAACTGGGTTCATCTTTATCAAAACCTATTCAAACACAATATCAAAATCGGTTACACTCCAGCGAGGACGAAGTTTTAATGTATCTTTTACAAAATAAAATTCTTCCGAATACTTAAATGGATCGGGATAGCCTTTACCATAAATTCTGGTACTATCAGAATCAGAATATATCCAGACCGAGTATGTGCCAGCCACTATTCTTTCAAAAGAATATGTTGAAGTCTTATCCGGCACTGCGGTAAAAAATTTTTTAACATCTTTTGCGTCCTGTAAAACTATTACCGGATTTTGTTTGGTTGTTATCACTTTACCAGAAAGACCCGTGAATTCGACTCCTGTAATAGTTGAAAATTTAAGTGTGTGAATTGAATCAACCTTGTTCCCTGCTGCATCCATAAACTTTGATAAATCGATTTTGATTTCATAATCTTTTTCCGGTTTCAAATCTTTTTCGGGTTTAATTAATAAAGTTGCATCATCGATAAAGTTTACATCAAATAGAACTTTGTTTTTAGATGTATCTGAAAACTGAATTACATTTTTTATATCTTTATTCGCGATTGCATCATCAAAATAAATTAATATTTCCGGATTCTTAAAATCAGTTATACTTTTTTGATTTGGATTTGTGCGGGAAAGCTTTGGTGCGGTTGTGTCGGGTTTATCTGTAACCACTAATCCGCTTAATTCGTTTTCAAAAATATTTCCTTCTAAATCCGTCAATCGTTTTGCAAGCAAGTAACAAATGCTTTCCTTATTCAATTGGCTTTTATATGAAAGAACGAACTCTTCTTTTTTAGATTTGCTGTGATATAGATAGTCAATCGGGACTATTGTATTTGATGTTGAATCAATTATCTCAAAATTGGCAGAATTAAATACTGATGAATCACATTCTTCACTTAAAGTAACAACAATATGATGTTTATCCGTCATCACTGAACCAAGTAATCTCGGTTTTAGTGTATCAACTTTCATCAGGAAGAAATCTAAACCGGAATAAGATGAATCTGTGCCTGTTAAAGAAATATTTTTAAATGGCATCCCGATCAAATCCTGATCAGCCTGATATAATAAATCTCTGAATTGATCTTTAACAGCAAAAACACGATAGACAGATTCGGCTAATCCATTAAGTTTATAATCGCCATCTTTACCAACCTGAGAAATGTAATCCGGCTTCTTTGAAAGATATTTAGTTGTATCATCAGAATATTTATATCCAAAGATTAATGTGCCTTCGATATCTTTTCCATATACCTTACCAGAAATTGTTCTTTTATCTATCTTATCTCCGGTAGCAAATGAGAAAGAATATGAATTTGCCATCCTGTTTTTACTATTAACATCAACAACATCAGTTCCGATTGTAACCACGTAAGTTAAATCTTCTTTCAATCCATTTGGAAAAACTATTTCAACCGATTTCCCACTCCAATTAATTTCTAGCTGTTCATCAATTGCGGGAGAAATAAATAATGCTTCTTTAAATGATCGTTTATCAACGTACTCAGAAAACTCAAACTCAATAAAATCTTCATCGTAGTTTATAGTACCATTTTCCGGATAAGAATAAATAATTTCAGGTGAAACTTTATCAACCTCTCCTCCGCCTGGCGGCAATTGGTTGGCGCAACTTAATAGAAATGAAAGTAATACCCATAGTAAAAAGTTAGATAGAACTTCTTTGTATTTACTTAATCTTAAAAACCTATTGTCACACTTAGCCTGTCGAAGTGTGACTGGATCAGTTAAGTTGCATCCTTCGACAAGCTCAGGATGACATTTAAATTTTCCTAGAATCACTTTGGTAATTATTTGTTCTGACTGTTTAACCATCTTCTGTACTGAACAACATTCTTTAAATGATCTGAATATGATTTGGCAAACCTATGTCCGCCATTTCCGTTGGCTACAAAATACAAATAATTATTCTTTTCCGGGTAAAGAGCAGCAAGAATTGCATCAGCACCAGGATTATTAATTGGTCCCGGCGGTAAACCGGAATATTTATATGTGTTATATGGCGATTCAATTTTTAAATCCTGATAAGTTAATCTGCGCCATCCATCCTGCAATAAATATTGTATTGTAGGATCAGCCTGAAGACGCATACCAATCCTTAACCTGTTATGATAAACTGCTGAGATTGTTGGCATTTCATCTTCAAGGTTTGTTTCACCTTTTATGATCGAAGCAAGTGTTAATACCTGGTGCACCGTTAACCCAATTTGTTTTGCTCTTTGCTTTAAAGAATCAACAAAGAAATCATTAAATCCTTTGTAGAAAAATTTTATTGCTTCTTCGGGTGATGACTTTTCATAAATCTTATATGTTTTAGAAAATAAATAACCTTCCAGAGTAGAAACATTCAATCCTAATGATTTTATAAACTCATTATCAGTTGCAAGATTTACAAACGCAGCTGAATCAATTTTAACATCCCGTCTTACTTTTGCACCAAGCCATTTGATTGTTTGTCCATCATTTATTCTTATTGCTTTTAAATAATTTGCCGGACCATTGACCAGAAGATCTAACAAATCGAGATAACTCAAATCATTCGGAATGGAAAATCTTGCAGCTTTTATGTTTCTCTCTGCACCATAAATAAATGCTGCAACTTTAAAGTTAAATTTTGTTGGTATTATGCCCTGCTCATAAAGTCTTTCTGTTACACTGGTAAATGATTCGCCGTCTTTAATCTCAAAAGTAAATGGTGCAGGCTTATTGAAATGATTGGGAGTAAAGAAAGTTATGTATCCGACTATAGCCAAAACAAAAAACACAGTTAATTACAATAACTAATTGTGCTTTGCTAAAAAAATTAGACGTTTTTACCTGCATTTGCTAAGATGAAACTATAAAGATTTTATTGAGAGAATTTTTTATTTAACGTTTGCAATATAAGGAGTTGAGGGAAAATAATTTAACTAAGAATTTGACATTATTATCAGAAAACAGCAACGGCAAGAATTTCTAAAAGTAACCCAACCTCTTCCCAATCCTTCTCTCCCAAAATCGGGATTTTCGACTTAGTAAGGAGAAGGAGCCTAAATTTCCAAAAAATGATTTTCACTAAGAGCAGGGAAAGGTTTACAGGAAAGTGTATCTCTTACTCCGCTTTCATAAAGTGATTTTCCTCTGAATGCAATCATAGCAGCATTATCTCCACAGAATTGAAGATCAGGAATAACAACTGTTTTACCAAATTGATTAGCCAACTTTGTTACCTCAGATTTTAGATATGAGTTTGCTGCCACACCTCCAACCACAGCAATGGATTTTACATCATACTTTTCTAAAGCTCGTTTTACATTTCTTGTTAATGCTTTTATAGCAGCAAATTGAAATGATGCGGCAATATCATTTTTATCCTGTAATGATAATTTATCAACTCCACCCTGCGATTGAACATAACGAAGCACAGAAGTTTTTAATCCGCTAAAAGAAAAATTTAGTTTTTGTTTTAAATCAGAAACCGGGAAATCAATTTTACTTGCATTTCCTTGTATTGCTGCGTTTTGGATATTTGGTCCACCCGGATAGCCTAAGCCGAGAAGCTTTGCAACTTTATCGAACGCTTCGCCTGCCGCATCATCAACTGTACTTCCAAGTTTATAAATTTCTGTAAAACTTTTTACGAGCAGCAACAGAGTATGTCCACCCGAAACAACTAAACATAAAAACGGAAACTCAGGTTTTTGCGGCATTAAAAATCCAGAGAAGATATGCCCTTCGATATGATTGACTCCTATAAATGGTTTGTTCATTCCAAATGATAAACCTTTTGCATAAGTTAATCCAACAAGCAAAGCACCAATTAAACCGGGACCAGCAGTTGCAGTAATTAAATCAATATCGTTTAATTCCAGGTTAGATTTTTTTAATGCGGATTTAACTAGTGGATTTACAATTTGCAGATGTGCACGGCTTGATAACTCAGGAACAACACCACCGTAATTTTTGTGGAAATCCTGAGATGAAATAAGATTGGCAGTTAATTCATCATTCTTTAATACTGCAACAGATGTTTCATCACACGAACTTTCAATTCCTAAAACAATCATCTTCTTCCAAAAGTTAAAAAGCTTTTTGCAATGTGTCCGGCAACCGAAGGATTTTCTTTTAGCCTTCGTACTGAGTATGCATACCAATCTTTACCAAATGGTACATAAATCCTAATCTTGTAACCATCACTATTAATTTTATCACGCAAATCTTCTCTTACACCGAGCAGCATCTGGAATTCAAATTTATCTTTTGGAATATTTTTTTCTTTGATTCGTTTATATGCAGCATCAATCAAAGGTTTATCGTGCGTAGCAATTCCAACATAATTACCGTCTTTAAACATCGCATCTAAAATTTTAAGATAGTTCTCACGTATAGTCTGCTTATCTTTATATGCAATTAAAGCCGGCTCAACATAGATTCCTTTGCATAACCTATAATTGGTTCCAATTTTGTTAAGAATCACTACATCGTCATAAGAACGCTTCATGTATGATTGAATTACAACACCGACATTTTTGTAATCAGCATAAATTCTTTTGTAAAGATTTATTGTTTTATCTGTAAACGGCGAGTCTTCCATATCGATTCGAACAAAATTATTATACCCGCCAGCTTTTTTTACAAGCTCAAGTATTTGTTCGTATGCAAACTGTTCGTCAATGGCTAATCCCATTTGTGTTGGTTTGATAGAAAGATTTGCCATCAATTTATTTTTCTCGATAGCTTCTAAAACTTCTAACGCTTCATTCTTGCAATGGATTGATTCAGCTTTATTTGCAACAGATTCTCCCAGGACATCCATTGTTGCATAAATACCTTTTGCATTAAGTTTTTTTACGAAGTCGACTGCATCCTGAAGTGTTTCACCGGCGATATATTTTTTAGAAAAAAACCCAACAACTGATTTTGGCATCAATTGAACTATTTGAACAATAAGATTATTAAAAGCATCCACAAGAAACTCCTGAAATTTTGCTTTCCAAATTTAGTGTATTTTATTGATGGAATAAAAATTCTTTTACTATTGTGGTCGTTACGAGTAAGTCTTCGAGCGAAGCAAACTTAAAATCATTTCGACAAAGAGATAAGATTGCTTCACCCCGATAAACCTGTCTGCCGACAGGCAAGATTGGGGATTCGAAATGGCGAAATGCCTAATTTATTCCAAGTGTAAGCAAGAGAAGATTAAACTTCATTTTTAAATCTTCTTTAGTGGTATCATTTGAAAAAACAAAATCGGCTCGTTTCTTTTTTTCTTCTTCAGAAATCTGATTTGATTCCCTTTTATAAAAATCTTCTTCTGTAATTCCGGATTTTATTTTTCTTTTCAATCTATTATTTCTATCAGCAGAAATTAATACTATGTACTCAAACATTTCTTCAAGATCAGATTCATAGATCAAAGCTGCTTCGATAAACACAACTTTATTATTCTTTAATAATTCTTTAACAGATTTATCAATTGATTTTAAAACTCTGGGATGAAGGATGGATTCTAATTTTTGCAGTTTAACCGGATCAGAAAAAACTACTTTGGCAAGAAAATTTTTATTTGGTTTGTCTGCTTTATAAGATTGATCTCCAAATTCTTTTATCACTATCACACGAACTTTTTCATCGTTCTCTAAAATGTTTTTTGAAATTTCATCTGCTCTTAATACCGGAAATCCGGCTTCTTCAGCAAATCCTGTAAAAGTACTTTTACCTGAACCGATGTTACCTGTTACTGCAATTTTCATTATATACCATTTAATTTATTTCATTCTAAGTCGTCGAAGGATGTCCGTAAATAAAAAAGTCACACTTCGACAAGCTCAGTGTGACAAAAATAAAAATAACTACTTAAAATTATTTTGCGTATCCTATTTTTCTTACTTCCCGTATTACAACAACTTTTATCTGACCGGGATAATCCATTTCCTCTTCAATCTTTTGTGCAATCTCTCGTGCAAGTCTATCTGCAACAACATCATCAACTTTATCATTTTCTACCATAACCCTAATCTCTCTACCAGCTTGTATTGCATAAGTTTTGGCAACACCCTCAAAAGATTTAGCAAGAGTTTCAAGATTTTCTAATCGTTTAACATAACTTTCAAGAGGTTCTCTTCTTGCACCTGGTCTTGCCCCACTTATCGAATCAGCCGCCTGTACAAGAGCGGCAATTGGCGATTCCATTTCAATGTCTTCATGGTGGGATCCAACTGCATTTATCACTATTGGATGTTCTTTAAACTTTTTAGTGAGATCATATCCTAAAAGTGCGTGCGGCCCTTCGATGCTTTTATCAACTGTTTTACCTACATCGTGAAGTAAACCAGCTCTTTTTGCCATTACGGGATCAAGCCCCAACTCAGCTGCCATTATACCGGTTAAATATCCAACTTCAACGCTATGTTGTAAAAGATTTTGCCCATAGCTGGAACGATATTTCATTTTGCCGATATGCCTAATAAGTTCAGAATGCATATTGTGGATCCCAAGCTGAAGAATTGTATTCTCACCTTCTCGTTGAATTTCTTCTTCAAGTTCCTGTGTTACTTTTTCAACTACTTCTTCTATTCTTGCTGGATGAATTCGTCCATCTGCAATTAATCTTTCTAAAGATATCCTTGCTATCTCTCTTCTAAATTGGTCGAATGAGGAAAGGATAACTGCTTCCGGTGTATCATCAACAATTACATCCACTCCTGTGGCAGATTCAAATGCACGGATATTTCGGCCTTCTTTACCAATTATTCTGCCCTTCATTTCATCATTTTGAATCTGAACAACTGAAACCGTAGTTTCTATTGAATAATCAGCAGCGGTTCTTTGAATTGCCTGAACAATAATTTTTTGCGCTTCTTTTTTAGCATCAATCTTTGCTCTATCGTGTACTTCTTTTATCGTTGAAGCAGCGTCAACCTTTGCCTGGTTAACCATATTTTCCATGAGCATTTTTTTTGCTTCTTCGGAAGTTAAACCTGATATCTTCTCAAGTTTATCATTCTGCTCAACTTCAAGTTTCTTAATCTCAACCGATTTTTCATCAAGACTAATTTTGGAATCTTGAACTTGTTTTTCGAGTTTTCTTAAGTCTTTCTCTTTTTGAAGGACAAGTTCAAATTTCTTTTCACTGCTTTCTTCTCTTTGTTGAAGCTGTTTCTCAAGATTAGAGAGTTTCTGCTTTTTCTGATTTACCTCAGTATCAAACTCAATTTTCTTCTTGTACCATTCATCTTTTACCTCAAGAAGTTTTTCTCGTTTAAGGTTACTCGCTTCTTTTTTGGCATCCTGAATGATACTTTCGGATTTTTCAGCAGCAGCGTTAATGCTATTCTTACCAAACTTAGAATTAAAGAACCATCCTAACCATGCAGCTAACGGTATAAGAACAACAAGTATTGGGATAATAATAATCAAATCCATATTTCCTCCGTACTGTAATTAGAATTAAATACCGACACTGCCGCGGCTAATAGGAAAAACCCTATAAAGCACGGTGGGAACGCGCTCGAAAGCTTTTTACTTCCACTGTCCCGATAAAATCGGAGTTCCCAAACTAGTTTGAGATGAGGCCTGTAATACGCTCCGAAGGTCACACTCCCTAATTAATTCAACTGTTAGTTTTTCATTAAAAAACGGCAGTGCGGTAAACTTAAGATGGGTCAGACAATTCAGGTTCTTTAAGAAGAAGCTTTATTCTCTTTATTTTATCAGTAGCTTGTATTAGAAATTCACGGTTTTTATTTTTTTCTATAAACAAATCGTAAGCAATATTTAAACAAGCAATTATTGCAATAGTTTGAGCAGGCTGATCTGGTAACTCGTCTTTGGTCTCCTCCATAACTTTATTAACATATATTGCCAGCTCTTTTGCTATTTCTTCATTTTCAACAAGTAGAGAATACTCTTTATCAAAGATTTTTATTTTTAGCTTCTTTTTGTCAGTCATTGAACTATCTACACCATCAAACAATCATTTTATTATTAAGAACTTAAGTGATAATCTATTTTAGAAATTATATCCTGTAACTTTAATTTTAAATTTTCCTTCTCCTTGCTATTTAATGTATTAAATATATTCCCCTCTTCATCTTGTTTGGATAACAGAATATCTTGTTCTAACTCAATAATTTTTTTTTGCAGGAAGGAATTATCTTGACGTAGTTTTGCTATCTGTATTTCCAATTCAGTCTTTCTCTCTTCTGTATCTTTAAGTTTATTACCTAAAGTTGCAATTTCTGCTTCTATTGATGAAAGATCATGAATTAGTGAATCATATTTTGCTAAATCAACCAATTATTTTCCTCTTAATTGAGCGTTAAATTCTTTGGTAATCAGTGCAATTAAATTGCTAAAATCTTTCTCAACTTCCTCTTCAGTAAGCGTTCTGTTCTCATCGTAATATTCAAGTGTAAATGCCAAACTTTTTTTGTCCTTTCCTAACAAATCGCTTTCAAAAACATCAAATACAGAAACTTCTTTAAGAAGCTGCGAACTTTTCTTTTTAATAAATTCTTTAACGTCAAGATATTTAACTGATTTATCTAAAACAAAAGCAAAGTCCCGCATTATTTTAGGATACTTTAATGGTTCTTTATAACTCTTACCTTTTGTTTCTATTGATTTTAATTGCCCCAAATTAAATTCAAAACAGTAAACATCTTGATTAATATCAAACTGTCTAAGAACTTCATTTCGAACTCTTCCGCCGCTACCTATCTCAACTTCTTTAAAGTTTTTTGTTAAGTAATAGTCGTAAATTTCATTTACAGTCGAATAATAGGAATCAATTAAAACATTGTCAAGCGCTATTTTTCTTAAAAATGAATCGACATATCCTTTAAGAAGATAAAAATCAGATTCCTTTTCTTTCGTATTCCAACCACTTATATGCTCTTTACCACTGATGATAAACAGCAGATTTTGATTTTCCGAAAAATCCTCAAATGATTTTATTTCACTCTCAGTCGATTTATTAAATACTTCTCCGAGTTCAAATAACTTTAAATCCTTAACCCCTTGCTTTATGTTTTTGGAAATTGTGATCAAACCACCTGATAATAAAGATGTTCTTAGACATTCCAACTCCGCACTTAATGGATTTGCGATTCGAACCGGATTCCCACTTAACTTTGCCTCGTTTTCAGATTGTAATGGATTATTTATCATCTCAAAAAATCCAAGCGAAGTTGCTGCTTGCCTTATTTTTTCATCGACTTCAGTTTCATCTATTTTCTTCTCAAGTGTAATATTAATTTTTGAAACTGTTGGAATGTTATCATAACCATTAATTCTCGCGATCTCTTCAATCAGGTCAATCTCACGCTCTATATCCGGACGAAAAGTTGGAACAGAAACCAATAACTTATCATCGTTCAAAACTTTTAATGCTAATCCCAATCTTGAAAGAATGTTTTTGATTTTCTCTGCCGGAACTTCATATCCTAAAATTCTTGTTGTTCGAGAAAATCGTAGTTCGATTTCTTTTGGATTAATAACATTTGGATAACCATCAATAATGCCTTTGGCAATTTTTCCATCAGCTAATTCAGAAATCAATTGTGCGCATCTTTCAACAGCATACTTTGTAATATTTGGGTCTGTACCTCTTTCAAATCTATATGATGCATCTGTGCTTAAGCCTAAAGCTTTAGAAGTTTTTCTTATGCTGGATGGATTGAAGTAAGCGCTTTCAATTAAAATATTTTTTGTTGTTGAAGTAATTTCAGAATTTTCTCCACCCATAACTCCTGCAATAGCAACTTCATTTTTGCCATCACAAATCATTAGAGTATCTATCGGAAGTTTTCTTTCTTTGGAATCGAGTGTAGTAAAAGTTGTTTCCGATTGAGTGCTTTTAACAATAATTTTATTATCATTAAGTCTATCAAGATCAAAAGCATGTAATGGCTGTCCGCATTCGTGCAATACCAAATTTGTAATATCCACAATATTATTTCTTGGTCTTAACCCAATCTTTTCCAGTTTATCCTTTAACCACTTTGGCGATTCTTTTATCTGCACATCTCTTACAACTTTTGCAATGTACCTAGGGCAATTAACTGAATCAACAATCTGAACCGAAGCAAATTTCTCAATTACATCTTCGATTTCATTCAGTTTAATTTCAGGAAGTATCAAATCCCTATCGAATATTGCAGCAAGGTCACGAGCTATACCGATATGGGAAAGTGCATCTGGTCTATTTGGAGTTATTGCAATATCTAAAATTATATCATTTAGATGTAATGCTTCATTGATTGGCTTGCCTACTTCAAGATTATCATCTAATACTATTATCCCAGAATGATTATCGCTTAAAAGTAATTCGTCTTCAGCACAGATCATTCCATTTGATTCAACACCACGAATCTTAGCTTTTTTGATAATAAAATTACCATTTGGTATTTCTGTCCCAATTGGAGCAAAAACAACTTTCTGTCCAGTCTGCACATTTGGTGCACCGCAAATAACCTGCAGAACTTCTTTGCCGTCAAACAATTTACAGATAGTAAGTTTATCAGCATTCGGATGTTTCTCAGTTTCCTTTACAAATCCGACAATAAAATTTTTATAAAGTTTTATTTGATCGAGGACATCTTCCACTTCTAAACCAGCCATTGTAAGATCATTAACAATTTCATCAGTACTGATTCCGTCGAGGTCAACAAATTCTTTTATCCAATTAAGTGAAATCTTCATTTACTTTTTTCCATATTAAAACTGTTTTAAGAATCTCAAATCATTATCAAAGAAAATTCTTATATCAGTAATTCCATATTTCAATAGTGCAATTCGTTCAATACCCATTCCGAATGCATAACCGGTATATTTTTCAGAGTCATAATTAACATACTTAAAAACATTTGGATCAACCATTCCGCAGCCAAGAATTTCTAACCAGCCGGAGTTTTTACAAATCTTACAACCTTTTCCATGACATAAGTAACAAGTTATATCCATTTCAGCACTTGGTTCTGTAAAGGGAAAGAAGCTTGGACGGAACCTGTATTTTAAATCTGAGCCGTAAAATTGATTTGCAAATGAGACTAATGTGCCTTTTAATTCCGCAAATGTTACATCAGTATCAACATAAATTCCATCAACCTGATGAAACATACAATAACTTCTTGCACTCACTGCTTCATTCCTGTAAACTTTTCCCGGCATAATAGCACGAACAGGCGGAGCTTGTTTTTCCATTATACGTATTTGAACAGGAGTTGTATGTGTACGAAGCAGAAAATCTTTACTAACAAAAAATGTATCCTGCATATCACGAGCTGGATGATCAGCAGGAAAATTAAGTGATTCAAAATTGTAATAATCAGATTCCAGCTCAGGACCATTTGCAACAGAAAATCCTAATCCCTTAAAGATTGATTTTATTTCATCAAGAGTTTGAGTAAGAATATGTTTACTTCCGATATTGAAGTCATTACCGGGTAAGGTCAGATCAATTTTATTTTCTTTGCTGGTTTGTGATGAAGTTATTTTATCTTTTACTTCATCAAATTGAGATGTGAGATCATTCCTTAGAAGATTTAATTTCTTTCCGAGTTCGGGTTTATCTTCTTTTGAAACTTCTTTTAATTTCTCAAAAAGTTGAGTTACAATTCCATTTCTACTGAAATATTTAATTCGTATTTCTTCAACATCTTTTACCGAAGAAACAGATTTAATATCTAAGGAAAAACTTTCTTTAATTTCTGTGATATTTTTATCAAGCATAGATATTCTTTAAATAGAAAATACCCTCGCAGGATAAAAAATATAATTCCTAAGAGGGTATTAAATTAGTTATTAGAAAATTTAACAACTTCAGAAAATGCTGTTGGATTTTCTGCAGCAAGACTTGCAAGAATTTTTCTGTTAATATCAACACCTTTTTTGTTAAGGGCATCAATCAATCTGGAATAAGTTGTACCGTTTACTCTTGCTGCGGCATTTATTCTTACAATCCAAAGAGATCTAAACACTCTCTTTTTTAATTTTCTATCCCTGTAAGCATGACCTAATCCTTTATCAATAGCATTTTTAGCTGCTGTTAAAACATTGCCCTGGTTGCCCCAATAACCTTTTGCAAGTTTTAATCTGTTTTTTCTTCTTCTGTGCGAAGCAACTTTATTTTTTGATCTTGGCATTTTTTATCTTTCTCTATTATTGAACCATTATCCGTACACGTTTTTGTTCGGAAACATCTACCAATGTTCCCTTTCTCAAACTCCTTTTTCTCTTTGTAGTTTTAGAAGTAAGAATGTGGCTTTTGTAAGCTTTCTTTCTTTTAAATCTACCGGATGCGGTCTTCTTAAACGATTTAGAAGCACCACGATTGCTTTTCATTTTTGGCATGTTTATTCCTGCTTAATTGTTTTCTTTCCTTTTTTAGATTGAGGAACTAATATGGTTGCCATATTTCTTCCTTCAAGTTTTATTGGAGACTCAACTTTTGCAACCTCTTCCAACTTATCAATAAATCTTTTTAACAACTCTTCGCCCTGATCCGTATAAGCCATTTCACGACCTTTGAACATAACGCTAACCTTAACTTTATTTCCATCTTCTAGAAAATTTATAGCATGCTTAACTTTAAATTCAAAATCGTGCACATCAGTATTTGGATGCATCCTTATTTCTTTAAGAACAGATACAACCTGATTTTTTTTCTGAATCTTTTCTCGTTTTTGCTGTTCGTATTTGAATTTACCAAAATCAATAATTTTACAAACAGGCGGTACCGCTTGAGGGGCTATTTCAACAAGGTCCTGTCCCCTTTCTTCTGATAATCTAATGGCATCTTTAACTGTATAAACACCTAATTGCGTTCCATCAACATCAATAACTCTTACTTTAGAAGTTCTGATTTCTTCATTTATCCGGACACTTTGTTTCTGAGCGATACTTAACCTCTTTTATTGTAATTAAATTAAATTCAAACTTTATTTCTAATTTCTGATGCAATTTTATCAATAAATACTGATAAAGCCAAAGAACCCTGGTCACCTTCTTTGTGTTTTCTTACTGAAACTGCATTTGCTGCTTTTTCTTTTTCCCCAACAATAAGCATATAAGATACTTTTCTCATCTCCCAATCACGAATTTTGTAACCAATTTTTTCGTTTCTTTCATCAACTTCATACCTGATTCCAGACTTTTTCAGTTCAAGCCCAACAGAATTAGCATATTCAATAAAATTTTGAGAAACTGGAACAATGGCAACCTGAGTTGGAGCTAACCACAATGGAAATTCTCCGGCATAATGCTCTATTAAAATTCCAAAAAACCTTTCAATCGAACCTAGTAAAGCCCGATGAACCATAAATGGTCTATGTTCTTTTCCATCTTCTCCAATATATGTCATCTCAAATCGTTCCGGCATATTAAAATCAAACTGGATGGTACTTAACTGCCATTCACGTCCAAGAGCATCTTTAATTTTGATGTCAATCTTTGGTCCATAAAAAGCTCCGCCACCTTCATCAACTTCATAAACTAAACCTTCATTCAATAATGCTTTCCTCAGAGATTCTTCAGCTTTATGCCAAAGCTCATCCTCACCAACTGCTTTTTCAGGTTTAGTTGAGAGATAATAATTCATCTCTGTAAAACCAAATGCACCAAGCACATACTTATTAAATCTTATAACTTCAATAATCTCGGATTCCATTTGATCATCAGTACAAAAAATGTGTGCATCATCTTGAGTAAATCCTCTTACACGAAGTAAACCATGGAGTACCCCGCTTTTTTCATAACGATAAACTGTACCCAGTTCAGCCCAACGCAATGGTAAATCTCTATAACTGCGTAAATGAGTTTTGTAAATCATAATATGGAACGGACAATTCATAGGCTTGATGAAATAATCTTGTTCATCTACTTTCATTCCGCTGTACATACTATCTTTGTAGAATCCCAAATGTCCGCTTGTCTCCCATAACCAGCTTTTACCCATATGAGGTGAATACAATAGCTCGTATCCGTTTTCTAAATGGGCTTTACGCCAAAAGTCCTCCACTTCCAATCTAATTCTTGCACCTTTAGGATGCCAATAAATCAATCCAGCTCCAGCTTCTTCGTGAACGCTGAAAAGATCCATTGCTTTACCCAGCTTGCGATGATCTCTTTTCTTAGCTTCTTCAAGCATAAAAAGATAATCATCAAGCATTTTCTTTTTAGGAAAAGTTATGCCGTAAATTCTCTGAAGTTGTTTATTCTTTTCATCACCACGCCAGTATGAACCAGATATATTAAGTAGTTTAACATATTTTATTTTACCCGGATTAGGTAAATGAGGTCCTCGGCAAAGATCTGTAAACGAACCTTCTTTATAGATGCTTATTTTTTCTTTAGTCTCATCCATTTCAGAAAGGAGTTCAACTTTATATTGATCTCCTTTATTCTTAAAGAATTCAATCGCTTCTTGTTGTGATAGTTCTTCTCTTTCAAATCTGGAATCAGTTTTTGAAAGTTCAATCATTTTATTTTCAATAAGATTTAAATGATCTTCTGTAAGTTGAGTATTAATATCAATATCATAATAAAATCCTGCGTCTATTGCAGGACCAACACCGAACTTGGCTTCTGGGAACATATTCTGCACAGCATGAGCCATTAGGTGAGAAGAAGAATGCCAATAGACTTCCTTTCCTTCCAGATCATCAAACGTTAAAAACTTTACGGTTCCATCTTCAGTTATAGTTCGATGAAGATCTTGAACAGTATTATTAAACTTCACTGCAAGAACTTCCTCAGCCAATCTATTCGAAATGGATTGAGCTATTTGATATCCTGTTATCCCTTTATCAAAATCTTTGACTGCACCATCAGGAAATGTTATTTTAATTTTGCTCATAATATCTTTTAATAAAAAAAATCGGAGAAAACTCCGATATAAAATTCTATCTGTGGGCTCTAAAGGAGTCGAACCTTTGACCTTCTGCACGTCAAGCAGACGCTCTAACCAACTGAGCTAAGAGCCCAAGGTCAAAATCAAATAACAAAAAACAAATTCTATTTTTGGAAATTAGAATCTGAAATTTGATATTTAATAGTGTACCGAGAGCCGGACTCGAACCGGCACGTCCCAATCGGGACACAGGATTTTAAGTCCTGTGCGTCTACCAATTCCGCCATCCCGGCAAATTTGTTTTGTGAAAACCTTGGTAGTTTAATTTCTTCAAAAATTAGCGTGTAAAAATAGACAAAATGATATTTTGTTGCAAGAATCTGTTATTTTCATTTTTCTTTGCTTTTATCATTTAATATTAAATAGTTAACTTTAGATAAACTCGTTATTTCTCACAACTAAGAAATCGCTTTTTACATTATCCTAAATAAGAATTGATTAACAATTGTCAAATTGATCTATTAACATTAAAATCATTTTCCCAAATATAATTGATGCTGGCATTAACTTTGTCAAACCTTGGTGATTTTTATTTTTTTCTAAACAATAATTATGAATGAATATATAAAATGAATATCTCTCACATAGAACATATCGGTATAGCGGTTAAAAATATTGCTGAAGCAATTAAGTACTATGAAAATGTACTTGGGCTAAAATGTTATGCTATTGAAGAAGTTCCTGATCAAAAAGTTAAAACAGCATTCTTTATGGTTGGTCAGACAAAAATCGAATTGCTTGAATCAACTTCACCAGATGGACCTATCGGAAAATTTATTGAGAAAAAAGGTGAAGGAGTTCATCATCTTGCATTTGCAGTTAACAGACTACAGAACTCTCTCGACGAAATAAAATCAAAGAACATTAATCTCATTGATGAAAAAGGAAGAAAAGGTGCAGATGGATTGAACATCGCATTCCTTCATCCGAAATCAACATTTGGTGTACTAACAGAACTTTGTGAAAAACCGGAATAATATTAGATCAAATAAAAACTAACAGGTAAATAAAATGGCAATGGAAGATAAAATAAAAGAGTTGATGGCGCTTCGTCAGCAGGCAAAACTTGGCGGCGGAGAAAAACGCATCGAGTCTCAACATAAAAAAGGGAAACTTACAGCAAGAGAACGATTAGAACTTCTTCTTGATGAAGGCAGTTTTGAAGAGTTCGACATGTTCGTTTGTCATCGCAGTATTGATTTCGGATTAGATAAAGAATCTTACTTATCTGACGGAGTTGTTACTGGATATGGAACAATCGATGGTAGATTGGTTTATGTTTTCTCACAGGACTTCACAGTTTTCGGTGGTTCGTTATCTGAAATGTACGCTCAGAAAATTTGTAAGGTAATGGATAAAGCCATGAAAGTCGGCGCACCACTAATCGGAATAAATGACAGCGGTGGTGCACGAATCCAGGAAGGTGTTAAAAGTCTCGGAGGTTATGCTGATATTTTCCAGAGAAACATTTTAGCTTCCGGAGTTATACCACAAATCTCAGCAGTCTTTGGACCTTGTGCAGGTGGTGCTGTTTACTCCCCTGCTCTTACAGATTTTATTGTAATGTCTAACAAATCAAGTTATATGTTTGTTACAGGACCAAAGGTTGTAAAAACAGTTACAGGCGAAACTGTTACTGAAGAAGAACTTGGCGGCGCAATGATTCATGGTGCAAAATCAGGTGTAACACATTTTGTAGCCGATAGTGAAGAAGAAGGAATACTGCTCATTAGAAAATTGTTAAGCTATCTTCCACAAAATAATTTAGAAGATCCTCCAATACTGCCATGTGATGATCCAATCGACAGACTTGACGATATACTAAATTCACTAATACCTGAAGCAACAAATAAACCATACGATGTAAAGGAAGTAATTCACACTGTTGTGGACTATCATGAATTTTTGGAAATACAAAGACACTATGCACCAAACATTGTGACAGGGTTTGCCCGTTTCAACGGAATGCCTGTAGGCATTGTAGCTAATCAACCAAACTATCTAGCAGGAGTTCTTGATATAAATTGCTCAAGAAAAGCAGCACGGTTTGTAAGATTCTGTGATGCTTTTAATATTCCTATCGTAACTTTTGTAGATGTACCCGGATTCTTGCCTGGAACAACTCAAGAGTATGGTGGAATAATAATTCATGGTGCAAAACTTTTATTTGCTTATGGTGAGGCTACAGTTCCCAAAATTACAGTAATACTTCGTAAAGCTTATGGTGGGGCGTATGATGTAATGAGTTCAAAACATTTACGCGGGGACATTAATTATGCATGGCCGGGTGCAGAAATTGCTGTCATGGGACCTAAAGGTGCTATTGAAGTGCTTCATCAAAGAGAACTTCAACTAATAGCAGATCCTGAGGAAAGAATAAAATTCGTAAAAGACAGAGAAGATGATTATCGTAAAAAATTTGCTACCCCTTATGTTGCTGCAAAATATGGTTACATTGATGATGTTATTGAACCCCGTAATACAAGGTTCAGAATAATTCGTGCGTTGCAATCACTTGCAACTAAGAAGGATGTAAATCCACCTAAAAAACATTCTAATCTTCCATTATAAGAAAGGTAAAAAAATGTTTTTAGGATTATTATTGCAAATATCAAATGATTCATCAAAAGCAATCATAAAACGGAATTCTGATATATTCCTTAAACTCGATCCATTAGGTATAGGAATGACAGTCATTGGGTACGTTGTTGTTTTTATTGCATTGTTACTTCTTTATGCGCTCTTCTTTAATCTTACAAAAGTGCTTCAGATAAATGTTAAAAGATTATTACGTAGAGAAGGTAAAGTTGTTGAAATAAAAGAGGACCTATCAATCTCAGGCGAAATTAACGCTGCCATTGCAATGGCTCTGCATCTTTACTTTTCTGAAATGCATGATAAAGAAGACACAATTTTAACAATAAATAAAGTATCGCGAACTTATTCACCGTGGAGTTCAAAAATTTACGGTTTAAGACAGCATTTAAGATAATTAAGGTAAATATTATGAAAAATTTTAAATTTACAATTCAAGGCAACAAATACGACGTTAACGTTATTAATGTCGAAGACAATACTGCTGAAATAGAAGTTAATGGTGCAATTTATAAAGTTGAATTAGATAAAGTTATTGCACAAAGTAAAACGCCCAAACTTGTTCGTTCTGTTGCTGTACCTTCAACTGACTCAATACCTTCCCAACAGAAAACAAGTGCTCCAACTTCACCAAAAGGTGTAGGCTTTATAAAATCTCCATTACCCGGAGTCATACTTGAAGTAAATGTGAAAGAAGGTGACATAGTAAAAGTCGGGACAAAACTTCTTATGCTCGAAGCAATGAAAATGGAGAATAACATCAACGCAGACAAAGATGGTGTTATTAAGTCCGTAAAAGTTAAGACAGGAGATTCAGTACTTGAAGGTGATGTTCTTATCGAAATCGGAGTTTGATAATGGAACAATTATTTGAATTCATGACTCACGGTTTCGACCAGTTCTTCAGGTACACAGCATTTCCGCATTTTACTATCGGTCACTTTGTAATGATTACGGTTGGTTTAATTTTTATTTATCTGGCAATTGCAAAAGAATATGAACCATTATTATTAGTGCCTATTGGTTTTGGTATTCTCGTAGGTAATATTCCTTTTTTGCAAGGAGCTAATCTTCAGATTGGAATTTATGAACCTGGCAGCGTGATGAGTTATTTATACTTTGGTGTTTTGAAAGGAGTTTATCCTCCTCTCATATTTCTAGGGATTGGAGCAATGACGGACTTTTCCACTCTTCTATCAAATCCAAAATTGTTGTTGCTTGGTGCCGCCGCTCAGCTTGGAATTTTTGGAGCGTATATGATAGCGCTCTATCTTGGTTTCTTACCGGAACAAGCTGCAGCAATTGGAATAATCGGTGGAGCAGATGGACCGACTGCAATTTTTCTTGCATCAAAATTAGCGCCTGAACTAGTTGGCGCAATTGCAATTTCAGCATATTCGTATATGGCACTTGTACCAGTTATTCAGCCGCCGATTATGCGTTTGTTAACTACTAAAAAAGAAAGAGTAATAAGAATGAAACCACCACGAGCGGTTTCTAAATTAGAAAAAGTACTCTTCCCTATTGTTGGTTTGATACTTACAACCTTAATTGTTCCAAGCGCAATGCCATTGTTAGGAATGTTATTCTTTGGAAATATTCTTAAAGAAAGTGGTGTTACTAAAAGATTAGCTGATACTGCGAAAGGTTCGTTAATAGATATCGTTACAATTCTGATTGGTTTAACTGTTGGCGCTTCAACACAGGCAACAACTTTTCTTACATCACAATCGGTTGGAATTTTTATTCTCGGTGCATTTTCATTTATTATTGCTACATTTGGCGGAATAGTCTTCGTTAAGTTTATGAACTTATTCCTTAAGGAAGGAAATAAAATAAATCCGCTAATTGGTAATGCAGGCGTATCCGCCGTACCGGATAGTGCACGTGTTTCCCAGATAATAGGTTTGGAATATGATAAAACAAATCACTTGTTAATGCATGCAATGGCTCCTAATGTTGCCGGCGTTATCGGTAGTGCAGTTGCTGCGGGTATTTTATTAAGTTTCTTTATGGGTTAATTTGTTAATAGCAGGTAGGAAGCTGAATTAAATAAATATACATTTCGCCACCTGCTGTTTAACTTGCATAATTTCTGTGGTGCCATCTTATTTTTTTTCGTCAGTTGGATTTTGGATAATTTTAATTAATCACTTTTACATTTTTTTTGTTTCTACTCAATATTATTAAATGATATCAAAACATATAAAACAAAAAATCACTAAACATAAATTATCAGCTGCTAAGGATTTTTAATGGATAAAGAATTTGTACTATGGATAGTTTTTGTTTTGCTTTTCATTATCGTTTTTCTTATCGATATGTATGTTACGGATCATCGTAAAGGAAAAATTAAAGTTAAAACAGCTTTAATGTGGACGAGTGTTTGGATATCTACAGCATTGATGTTTGGGGTTGTAATCTATTTTTATCTGCCGGGCGGCAATCAAAAAGCATTTGAATTTATTACGGGATATTTGATAGAGTATTCATTATCAGTCGATAATCTGTTTGTATTCATTCTTATCTTCAGTATGATGGGAATTAAAGAACAACATCAACCAAGGATTCTTAAGTGGGGAATAATAGGAGCTAGTCGTTCTTAGAATCGTATTTATAATTGCCGGCGTACAATTGATCAAAGCTTTTAGCTTTATGATTTATATACTTGGCGGTGTTCTGGTTTTTACTGCAATAAAAATGTTCACATCAAAAGAAGAACAAATTCATCCTGACCATAACATATTTGTAAAGCTTGCAAAAAAAATATTTAAAATTAAATCAGATGTTGAAAGTGATCACTTTTTTGTAAGATACAATGGTGAACTGTATGCTACAGTTGCATTCATTACAGTAGTGCTTCTCGAATCCACTGATGTTGTTTTTGCGATTGATTCGATTCCCGCAGTACTTGCAATTACTCAGGACTCATTTATTGCAATAACATCTAATCTTTTTGCAATACTTGGCTTACGTTCTTTGTTTTTTGCATTAGCGGGAATATTAAATCTCTTCCGTTACTTAAAATTCGGAATATCATTCATTCTACTGTTCATTGGTGTTAAGATGCTCATTTCGGGCTGGGTTCATATTCCCGTTCAAACATCCCTTCTTGTTATAATGGCAACGCTTTTAGTTTCAATTCTTGCATCAGTAATTATAAAAGAAGAAGAAGAAGTTGATCATCATGCATTTACATGAACATCCGCCAAAAAATATTAAAGATGACTTATTGAAATAATATAACTCAGATAAAAATTTAATTTTGATGATCAGCGTTAAATTTCTTTAAACGAAATTCTAAATCTTTAAACTGATCTCTTCTAACTAAGGATACACAGGCCCTTATTCCTTCAAGTCTTTCGCTACCAGTAATTGCCAAAGATATAGCGCTAATTCCATAATATAAAAGTTCATTTAACAATTCTTCACCTGAATATCCCGGAAACGAAAAAGTAAAATAAAAACCATCAGCAATCGGTTCATCTTCATCTTTATCATAAACAATTTTAAATCCGTTATCGGTAAAAAGTTTCTTCATAATCTTAGCTTTTTCACCGTACTCTTTAACTTCTTCAACAAAGTTTAATTTTCCATCATTAGCAGCTTTAAAGATTGCGGCTAAAGCGTATTGAGCTGAATGCGAAATGCCAGCACTCATTGAATAAATGCTTCCATAAATCATTGAATGACCAAATAGATCTTTAGTATAATAGTTTTTTAAATTAGGATAACTTCTATCATATAACTCATCCGAAATAATCATCATCCCAATTCTTTGTCCGGCATAGCTGAATGCCTTGGAACTTGAAATCGTAAGAATATAATTATCTGTGTACTTGGCAACCGTAGGTTGATACGGTGGAAAACCGGGTTCTGACATATCACGTCTGAAATCCATCGCAAAATATGCAAGATCTTCAATTGGAATTACATCATACTTGCTGCACATATTACCGATTATCTGGAGTTCTTTTTCAGTAAAACAAATCCATGATGGATTATTTGGATTTGAGTAAAGCATACAGGAAATGTTTCCGTTGCTCAAAATAGATTCAAGTTTATCTTTTAATTTATCTCCTCGGTAATTGTAAACATCAAACGATTCTATTTTTTGTCCGAGTACTTTTAATTGTTGGCGATGCACAGGAAATCCGGGATCGATTAAAAGCGAAGCATCTTTTCTAGGATTGCATTTATTAATTGTCATAAATGCTGCAAAGCTTCCCATCATTGAACCACCCGTTGGAATGCAGCCTTCGGGACTAACATCAATATCCATAAATAATTTTACAAATCGTGATGTTTCGGTCTTTAAATCTGTGATACCATAAATATCAGGATATATAGCAGCCACACCTTTTTTAAGAGCTTCTATTTCTGCATCTACTCCTATTTTTGTTGGAGGTAAACCGGGGACACCCATTTCCATTCGAACAAACTTTTCTCCGCTTGCCTTTTCAATTTCATCAACTAATTTTTTAATTTCACGGATAGATGCTAAACCAGGACTATCGAGTTTACTTTCTCTCACTTTGTGCTGAACAATATTAAAATCTATTGGGGTGTCTTTTGTGTTGAGGTTCATAGAATTGCCAATGAAAAATTGATAATAATTCTTAACACAAAATTAAAGAGCATAGCCTGTCCAAACAAATAAAATAAAACTTTTCGGTCAATTTTATACAAAGATATGCCTGCTTAGGAAACTACTATCTTGTAATTATTATGAAAGAAGTTCAAACTGATTCAAAATTTTATGGTATGTCTCAATTTTTTCATTATTTTAATAATGTAAATTGAAAAACACTTCAAATTATACAAAAGTAGTGGCTTGATAAATGAGCAAATAAGCCAACAATAATATCAATCAAGAATTTTACAATAGTTAAAAAAGGTAAATATGCATAATACATTATTAAAAAAAATAAATAATAAATCAGCCGTTATAGGAATAATTGGTCTTGGATATGTAGGACTTCCTCTAGCTTTAGAGTACGCATTGAAGGGATTTAAAACAATTGGTTTTGATCTTGATGAGAGAAAAATTCCAATGCTAAATGCAGGCAAAAGCTATATTAAACACATTAAGTCTGAAAAAATTAAAAAAACAGTAAGTAGTAAAAAATTTTTTGCAACTGCAGATTTCTCAAGATTGCCTGAAACAGATGCAATAATTATATGTGTTCCTACTCCACTTAATGAGCACCGTGAACCCGATATGACGTTTATTGAAAACTCAGGGAAGGTAATTTCTCAGTATTTAAGATCTGGACAATTTGTTTCTCTTGAATCATCCACATATCCTGGAACCACTGAGGAAATATTATTACCCATGTTCGAAAATGCTCCTTTAATCCAGAATTCAAAAGACAGAAGTCGGAAATCAGCAAAAAAATTTCAAGTTGGTAAGGATTTCTTTTTAGCATTTTCCCCAGAACGTGAAGACCCAAACAATCCTAAATATTCAACAGCAACTATCCCAAAAGTTGTCGGTGGTGTTACTTCAAATTGTCTTAAGATTGCGCTCGCTTTATATAATCAAGTCATAATTAAAACTGTTCCAGTATCATCACCAAGAGCTGCAGAGGCAACAAAATTGCTCGAGAACATTTATCGATCAATAAACATTGCATTGGTAAACGAACTTAAAATGGTTTTTGAAAGAATGAATATTGATATCTGGGAGGTTGTTGATGCTGCAGCAACAAAACCATTTGGATTCCAACCATTTTATCCAGGACCAGGATTAGGCGGACATTGTATTCCTATCGATCCGTTCTATCTTACATGGAAAGCACGTGAGTTTGAAATCAGTACAAAGTTTATCGAATTAGCTGGAGAGATTAACACATTCATGCCTTATTATGTTGTTGAAAAAGCAGTCGAACTATTAAATAGGTACAAAAAATCTCTTAATGGTTCTAAGGTTTTAATACTCGGTGCGTCCTATAAGAAAGATATTGACGATATGCGTGAATCCCCTTCTCTCAAACTTATTGAGATACTCAGAGAAAAAGGTGCTAAGGTAGATTACAACGACCCTTACGTACCAAAACTTCCAAAGACACGTAAATATCAATATGATATGGATTCGATCGAGCTTAATAAAAAGAATATCGCAAAGTACGACCTTGTGTTATTAAGTACTGACCATACTGATTACAATTATAAATTCATTTGCGAAAATTCAAAACTTATACTTGACACAAGAAATGCATTTGAAAGAGCCGGAGTAAAATCGCACAAGGTGTTCAAAGGTTAATTAAAACACACTGATAAATCTAACCTGCCTATCACCAATGCAGGTTTAAACAAATATATAAAGATCAGAATTATAAACTATTCATTTAAATAAATATGAAAAACTTTGCATTAACAGGCGTAGCAGGATATGTTGCACCAAGACATCTACAAGCAATAAAAGATACAGACAACAATCTTGTAGCAGCCATGGATCCACACGATTCGGTTGGAATGCTCGATCGTTATTTCCCAAAAACCAGTTTTTTCACAGAGTTTGAGAGATTCGATCGACATCTTGAAAAACTTAGGAGAACACATTCATCTGAAAAAGTTGATTACCTATCTATTTGTTCTCCAAATAATTTACATGATGCACATATCCGTCTCGCTTTACGTGTGGGTGCTGATGCAATTTGCGAAAAACCACTCGTACTTAATCCCTGGAATCTTGATCAACTTCAGGAAATAGAAAAAGAAACGGGTAAAAAAGTTTATACCGTTCTACAGCTTCGTGTACACCCCGCCTTGACGGCAATTAAGAAAGAGCTTGAAAAAAATAAAAACAAAAATCAAAAGCACAATGTTGTTTTAACATACATTACTTCACGGGGACCATGGTATAATTTTTCGTGGAAAGGGAGAGAAGAGATTTCCGGAGGCATTGCTACAAATATTGGAATACATTTCTTTGATATGTTAATGTGGATGTTCGGAAGAGTCCAGAAGAATCACTTATTTTTAAGAGAGCCAAATAAGTCAGCCGGATTTATTGAGCTCCAAAATGCAAATGTTCAATGGTTTTTATCAATTGATTCAAAAGACCTCCCAGTTGAAGCAATTGATAAAGGAAAATCAACTCACCGATCTATCACCATAGATGGTAAAGAATTAGAGTTTACAGAAGGATTCACTGATCTTCATTCAAAGATTTATGATGAGGTTATAAAGGGTAATGGTTTTGGAATAGAAACAGCTAGACCTTCTATAGAAGCAGCTTATGAAATCAGACATTTACCAGTTACAAATGTAAAAGAGTTATATCATCCAATGTTGCTTTAGTAGATTAAATAGAAAAATGATAAAATTAAAATGACTGATCATCACCGATATTCAAACATAGAATTGGAGATTTATATATGGCAGAAAAATTAAACTATTACATAAACGAATATGCTGTTGTTGATGATAATGTTGAGATTGGTGAGGGAACAAAAATTTGGCACTTCTCCCACGTACAAAGCGGATCTAAAATTGGACAGAAATGTGTCTTAGGACAAAATGTTAATGTGGGAAACAACGTGAGAATAGGTGATTACTGTAAAGTTCAAAATAACGTGTCTATTTATGAGGGAGTTACATTAGAGAATTATGTATTCTGCGGCCCATCGATGGTTTTTACCAATATACTTGATCCAAAATGTAAATATCCACAGGTAGGAGCAAACTTTTATATTAAGACTCTTGTTAAAGAAGGTGCTTCAATAGGAGCAAATGCAACGATAGTTTGCGGGCACACATTAGGTAAGCACTGTATGATCGGAGCAGGTTCTGTGGTTACCAAAGATATACCAGATTATGCTCTTGTTGTTGGTACTCCAGGCAGGGTTGTTGGATGGGTATCTGAAGCAGGAAAGAAATTAAAGTTTGATGAAAATGGAAAGGCTTACTGTGAAAAATCAGGTATAAACTATTTTCTAAAAAATGGCATAGTGATAACCGACTAATTGAATTTGTTAACAGATTTTAATATATAAACTTATAATTTTTATTTAATCAAATTTTAATAGTCAACGAGATTCAATACATTTTGTTTTTCGTGTTGGGGCTAACTTAATTTTATTCGGATACCAGTTCTTAATCATACAAATTATTTTACAATATTATCTTTAAAAATAATTTGCAATTGCCAGGTACTGCACATAAAAATTACGAATTAATTTCAATTATTCCATGACTTATTACAAAAACTATATCGACAAAATCAATTTGATAAAATCCAACAAGATAAGTCTGACTGAAAATGTTAATCATTTCCTTGCAAACATTGAAAATCAAAAAGATCTTAATGCGTTTAATTTTGTTTTTGCTGATGAAGCAATGGAATCTGCAAAACTTATTGAACAAAAAATAAAAAATGACTCACATGGTAGATTAGCTGGAATGGTAATCGCGATTAAAGATGTACTTGCATATAAGAATCACCCCCTCTCTTGTTCATCCAATATTCTAAAAAATTTCATTTCCCTTTATACAGCGACTGCTGTTCAAAAATTGATTGATGAAGATGCTATAATCATCGGTAAAACAAACTGCGATGAATTCGCAATGGGTTCATCGAATGAAAATTCAGCTTTTGGTAATGTTTTAAATCCAACCGATAAAAAACGAGTTCCTGGCGGTTCAAGTGGCGGTTCTGCTGTTGCTGTTTCAGCGAATCTTTGTGATACAGCTCTCGGAACTGATACGGGTGGCTCAATTCGTCAGCCTGCTGCGTTTTGTGGTGTTTATGGATTGAAACCTACTTATGGAAGAGTTTCGCGCTTCGGTTTAACTGCTTTTGCTTCATCATTTGATACGATTGGAGTTTTTACTACTAATGTTGATGATGCTGCTTTAATTATGGAAGTAATTTCTGGAAAAGATAACAATGATTCTACATCTGTTGAAAAAGAGATTCCCAATTACTCGTCTTTATTATCAAAGAAGAGGAGATTGAAAATTGGGATTCCAAAAGAATATTTTACTGATGGACTTGATGAAGAAATTAAAACTGCAATCTTAAATACAGTTGACCAATTAAAACTTGAAGGTTATGAAGTTAAAGAAGTTTCTCTACCAATGACAGAATATACAATTGCGGCTTATTATGTTCTCACAACTGCAGAAGCTTCATCAAACCTAGCTCGATTTGATGGTACTCGATATGGATTCAGAGCAAAGGAATATTTGAATATTAGTGAGATGTATCTGAATTCTCGCACGGAAGGATTTGGTAAAGAAGTTAAACGAAGAATAATGCTCGGCACTTACGTTCTTTCTTCCGGTTATTACGATGCTTATTATCGCAAAGCACAAAAAGTTAGAAGATTAATAAAAGAAGATTTTGATAATGTTTTTAGGCAAGTTGATTTGCTGATCACTCCAACGACTCCAACTGTGGCATTTAAGATCGGTGAAAAATCGAATGACCCATTACAAATGTATTTAAGTGATATCTACACAACGTCGGCAAATCTTGCAGGTATTCCTGGAATGAATATACCAATTGGTAAAAATTCAGAGAATCTGCCCATTGGTTTGCAAATTTTATCACAGCAATTTGAAGAAGAAAAAATATTTCAATTAGCAAATCATATTCAAGATGAAGTCTCAAGCTGAAATAACAATTCGAAACTGGACAAGAGAAGATTTCCCGATCGTAAAAAATATTTTGCTTACAACCTGGAAAGACACTTATTCATTCATTCCTGAAAAAGATATACTCACCCACTTCGAAAAATTTTACAGTGATGATAGGTTAATTGAAATATTAAACGATCCATTCTCAAAAGGGATAATTGCAGAAGTTAATTTAGTTTCCGCCGGATGGCTAAAATTATTTGAAGATATAATTAATAAGAAGTTTTTTATATCTTCTCTTTATGTATTGCCAGAGTTTCAAGGTCGTGGTTTAGGCAAAAAATTACTAACCGAAGCATATAGAATTGCCCACCAAAAGCAATTTAAAAAAATCTGGCTGGGTGTAATGAATCAAAATGTTAAAGCATTGGAGTGGTATAAAAATCTCGGATTCTTTTTTGTCGAAGAAGAACCATTCCAAATGGGCGCAACAAAAGTTATGCACTTGATCGGTTATAAAACCATTTAATACTTCTAAAATCCGCTTCAATATATTTGAAATAAAACTCATTAAACATTTCCATTCAAAATTTACCATTATCATAGAAATTCCTTATTTTTGTTCATAAAATTAAACTTAGTTAAAGGATTATTATGGCTATTATTATTGATAAAAATACCCGACTTGTTGTCCAGGGAATCACCGGCGGCGAGGGTTCTTTCCACACGACTCAGATGGTGGAATATGGGACAAAAGTTGTAGCAGGTGTAACGCCCGGCAAAGGAGGAAGCAAATTTGAAAGCATTCCTGTCTTTAACACAGTTGCTGAAGCTGTAAAAGCTCAGAAGGCAAATACTTCAGTAATTTTTGTGCCGCCAGCATTTGCAGCAGATGCAATTTTAGAAGCTGCGGGCGCAGGAATAAAAGTTATCATCTGCATCACCGAAGGGATTCCAACCAACGATATGCTTAAAGTTTATAGTGCAATTAAAGAAAAAAATATTGTTCTAGTTGGACCAAATTGCCCCGGTGTTATTTCTCCCGGAATTGCCAAAGTTGGAATTATGCCCGGCTTCATCCATCAAAAAGGAAAAATTGGTGTTGTGTCACGCAGCGGCACACTAACTTATGAAGCAGTAAAACAATTATCAGATGTTAAACTTGGTCAATCAACTTGTGTTGGCATTGGCGGCGATCCCATTATTGGCTCCCGATTCATCGACGTTATGAAAATGTTTAATGATGATCCCGACACTGAGGGAATTGTTATGATTGGTGAGATTGGTGGCAGCGCTGAAGAAGAAGCCGCAGAATTCATTAAGAAATATGTTAAAAAACCTGTTGTTGGCTTTATTGCGGGAAAAACTGCACCTCCAGGAAGAAGAATGGGACATGCGGGTGCAATCATTTCCGGTGGAAAAGGAACTGCAACAGAAAAAATGGCAGCAATGAAGGGATCTGGAATTCAAGTTGTCGAAAGCCCAGCAGAAATTGGTATTACAATGTTAAAGGCAATTGAAAAGTTAAATACTAAAAAACCTGTTATTAAGAAAGACACTAAACCAAAAAAAGCTATCCCCTCCCTAAAACCAGTTGGAGCAAAAAAAACTAAGACAAAGAAAAAACACGATAAGAAAAAAGAAGAGAAATCAAAAAAACATGGCAAAAAATCAGGAAAGAAAAAGAATAAAAAGAAATAGGAGTTATGCTTGAGTAACAAAACATTAGCGATAATCAAACCGGATGCAGTAAGAGATAATTACATTGGTGAAATTATATCTTTGATATGTAAAGCCGGATTTAAAGTTAAAGCTCTTAAAATGATAAAGCTTTCTAAAGAAGCAGCCGGTGCATTTTATGAAGTTCACAAAGATAAACCATTCTACCATGATCTCGTTGAGTATATGACTTCAGGCGCATGTGTTCCGATCGCACTTGAAAAAGAAAACGCCGTTGAAGATTACAGAAAACTAATAGGCGCAACTGATCCTGCACAAGCTGCTGAAGGAACTATAAGAAAACTTTATGCAAGGAGTAAACAATACAATGCAGTTCACGGTTCAGATTCTGATGAAAATGCTCAAATAGAAATTGCATTTTTCTTTGGAAGAAAAGAGTTGATAGAAAATTTTCCAGTTTGAATACTCATAGAATTAGTGAAGAAATTATTAAATGATGTCGAATCGAACCCATCAAATTTTTACAAGTCATTTTTTGATGTCAGTCATTTACAATCTACTTTGGCCGAGAGGCTAATTTTTTTTGGATATTGAGATTGCAGAAATGAAAATAAAAAATTCATTCAGCTTTTTGATAATTTTGCATTTGTTTTTTTTATCAATTAGCATAAATGCTCAAATAATAAATGGTGCCGATTTACTTTATTCAGAAAATCTAAATCTAATCAATGGTAAAAAGGTTGGGGTAATTTGTAATCATACCTCCCTGCTCTCAAGCGGAGGCCATTTAGTTGATGCTTTACTGGAAAATAAAAACTTAACCGTAAATGCAATTTTTACACCCGAACATGGATTTAAGGGAAAAACAGAAGCAGGTCAATTAATAGATTACAAAAACAATCTTTATAAAGAAGTTCCTATACTCTCACTATATGGTAAAGATAAAAAACCTTCAAAAGAAACTCTTAAAGATGTTGATGTATTGATTTTCGATATTCAGGATGTTGGTGCAAGGTTTTATACTTACATTTCGACACTGTATTACATTTTAGAAGCAGCCGGAGAAAACGGAATTCCTGTAATCATTCTCGATCGTCCTAATCCCATCGGTGGAAATTATGTAGATGGACTCGTTCTTGATAATAATTACAAATCGTTTGTCGGAATTGCCCAAATTCCTATTGTTCATGGAATGACAATCGGAGAACTTGCAAATTATTTTGTTGGAGAAAAACTAATATCAAGCTGGAAAAATATTTCTCTAAAAGTAATAGAATGCAAAAACTGGAATAGAGAAATTCCCACTGATTTATATTTAAAATGGAATTCCCCATCACCAAATATAAACTCGTTGGAAACTGCCCTCATTTATCCAGGAACTTGCTTACTTGAAGGAACGAATATATCAGAAGGCAGAGGAACTAAATTCCCATTTCTTCAATTTGGGGCTCCATTTATAAAAGCCGATGAAGTAATTGAAAAAATAAATCTGTTTAAAATTGAAGGCGTTGAGTTGCATTCAGTTTTATTTATTCCTCAAAAAATTGATGGAATGGCAACCAATCCAAAATTTGAAAATAGAACCTGTTACGGAATTAAAATTAAAATTTCCGAACCAAATAAATTTGAGTCTGTAAAATTTGGTGTAAAACTCTTATATGTTCTTGTTAAATTGTACGGTGATAAAATCAAGTTTAATGAATCATTTGATAAACTTGCGGGAAGCGATATTTTAAGAAAGCAATTGCTGGATAAGATTGAACCGGATAATATTATTGTTTCCTGGCAAAAAGAGTTAACCAAATTCAAAAAAAAACGTTATAAATATTTACTTTATTAAGAGGAGAAAATGTTAAGACATCTTTTAGTGCTTATCCTTTTTAGTTTGCTAATAATAAGCTGCGGTGAAAAAAATAATGAACCAACCAAAAATTTATCAGAGAAAGAAAAATATTCTTTTGATTCTACTGATTTGAAAACAGAGGGAATCGATAACTCCGGTAAACCCTTTATGATGGAATATAAATTAAAAAAAGGAGATAAAATCTCCTATAGACTAACTACCATTTCAAATAACACACAATCAATAACCATTGATTCAACAATTTCACAAGGTGTTAATCAGAAAATTATTTATTTATTTGATCTGGATGTGAAAGATATAGATGCAGAAGGCATAACTGAAGCTGAGATAAAAATTAATTCATTGAAATTAGATGCTTCGGCAAATGGACAAAAATTTGAATTTGAAGCAGGCAAAGACAATGACACTGTGAAGATTAGCCAATTTGCAGAGTTTTATTCTCTTTACAATAATCCTTTTAGTATTCGCTTTAGTAAAAAGGGAGAAGTTCTAGAGGTATACAAAGCCGATAAGATTTCAAATACATTTTTAGAGATTAGAGGTGCTGCCGATACTATTTCCGCCAACGACAGAAACATGGTTAAGCAGGATTTAATTAACGGTGTATTGCTTCCCTTTGTAACTCAAGTTATCCGTAAGGTAGCTGACAAAGAGGTGTACAAGGATTCCATATGGGAAATTCAACAAGATCCGATTACATTGATGGTTTATAAAATTAATTATGTTAATGTTTATAAATTAGAAAGCGTTGAAAAGTTAAATGACAATCGCATTGCTGTAGTTGACGCGAGTATAAATTTTAGTTACACAGGACAAACCAAAGTGAATCAGGGAAATATTTTTTATACATTTCAAAAACCAAAATCTTCTGCTGAAGGTAAGTTTTATTTTGATGTAGATAGAGGTATACAACTCAGGTCACGCACAAAAACAAGATTAGAAATTTCTTACACAATGGAAGCCAACACACCGCAAGGTAAACAAAAAGGTGTAAGAACAGATATAATTTCTAATACAAACATAATTGAATTGTTATAATACTTTTTGAAAGATTAAGAATAAGTGATAAGGTTTAATTTGTTTATTGTTTTTGCTCTGACATTAGTACTATTAATTTCTTGTTCAGAAGATGACTCGATTCTCACAACACAAAAAGGAAATAGTTCTATATCAGGTAGAGTAATATTTCTTGATAATTCTCCGGCAGCTTTTGCTAAAGTTGAAATTAGGAGTACCGCTGTGAATAGAACTTTGTATGATGCCTGCGACGCTAATGGAAACTATTCATTTACATCTCTCAATAAAGGTGATTATACAATAACTTTTAGAAGTACAAGCTATGATATTAATACTTCCAGTGTAGCATTACATCTAAATGAAAATGAAAATTTGACTCAGAATCTTTTTGTAACATATAATATGCTGGATGATTTTGCTACCAAGATTATCAATCAGGATGTGTTCTTTATAAAAATGCATCCTGACGGCGCAAAGATTGGTGGCAATTATTCGGTGATTAAAAATTTAAGCGGCTATTATAATGCCGGAGGAACAGTTTCAATAACCTTGAGCGCGGATGTTTATTTGGTTCCCGCTACTATTAACTGGTCAAACCCCGGAGTTGATTTGGACGCTGATTACATCAGGTCTAATTTTCAACTTTTATTTTCTATTGATGAAAACTCTGTATTTAATGGAAGGCACGAAATAGATTTTTATGATAGTACGATAGAAAATATATTTTCAAATCCATCAAATGGTTTTGCTTTTGTTATCAGAGATACATTAGCAAACGAAATTAAAATTCCGTGTGTTGATTATTCTAATAACGACTTTGGATTAAGGATTTTTTATAATTAGAGAGTTATTCTTTAACAGCAGTAACAACCACCTTAATACCCTCTACTCTCAGTACTTTTATTTTAGTTCCTTGAGTGATGTATTCAGATTCTGCTACTACGTCAACTCTTTTTCCTTCAATCTCCGCAGTTCCACCAGGACGAAGAGTCGTAAATGCGATTCCAGTCTTCCCTACTAAATTTTTGTTAGAAGGAAATGAAACAAATCCTTGTTCTGCCTTTTCCGATTCTGATAAAACAAGTTTATTAAACCTTGAAGATTTTGGTAAATATTTCACAAGAAAAAACATACCAAGTAAAGCAAAAAGGATTGCACCGGATAATTGGATAATTGCAAAAGATACTTGTTCCATATCTAAGAATGGCTTGCTTCCTAATAGTGCAAGAAAGATAGAGGCGAAGATTAAGACAATTCCGGAAATTCCTGCTATACCAAAACCTGGAATAACAAAAATCTCCGCAACCAGCAGGCTTAAGCCAATTATAAAAAGTAATATTTCTAAAAGGGAAGCAAGCTGAAGAATATATGATGACCCAAAAAACAATGTTAAAGCTATCAGACGCAGTTGTGCCTGCAACACCCCAACCGGGAGTTTTAATTTCAGCCATCAAACCGAAAAATCCTATCATAATAAGTATAGACGATACGATAGGATTATTTAAAAATCTTACAACGTCTTCCGCCCAATTGGAAGTAAGAGTGACTTCTTCAGCATTCTGAAGATTAAAAGCTTTTAACATATCCGTAAAATCAGTTATAACTGTATCGGCAATTTTATATTTATGTGCTTCTTCAGAAGTTAAGGTTATTAATGTTGTGCTGTCTGATAGACCTTCCACAACAACTCTTTCATCAACCATTCCTTCTGCAATATCAGTTCTTCTATTGTTCTTTTCTGCAGTAGATCTCATTTCAGACCGCATATAAGATTGATACTTTTCTCCAACCTTTTTTCCTGTTTCATCAACAACTGTTGCTGCACCGATTGAACTGCCGGGAACCATAACAATTTTATTACATGATAAAGCTATCAAAGCTCCTGCAGATATTGCTCGGTTATTAATAAATGCAATTGTTAATACTTTGCTGGAGAGTATTGCATCTTTAATTTGTGTTGCAGCATCCACTCTGCCGCCGAATGTATTTATTTTAAATATGATAGCATCAGCATTATTTTGCTCGGCTTCGGAAATAACGCGAGTTATATAAGGCGCTAATCCTAAATCAATTTCACCATCTATATACGCTATATAAACGGTTTTCTGTTGAGCAAATGTTGATAGTACAAATAGAAGTGCAATAATAAATTTCATTTTATCATCTCAATTTTTTTTCAAAAGAATTGAATAATTCCTGATTGAAAATAATGAAAATCGGATTGAGCGGAAAGAGTTAATTGATGTTACAACGGTTGTCATTGCGAGTTTCCAATTGTCGGGAAACTAAGCAATCTATAATAAAAGTGAACGAAGGGAGAAATCTGCAATTAAAATTGTAAGGATCGGTTTCCGACCGATCCGCAAGTAAGCATTAAAGAATAGTGGATATATTACGATTGTTACAATCATAAAACTGGCGGAATGACTGGAGTCATTCCTACTGAAAATATCATACCTATTGAAGTATTATATGCCCAAGCTTATCACGCTTGGTCTTTAAATATTTTTCATTGTTTTTATTTGGTGTAATTTCAATTGGAACCCGTTCAACTATTTCAAGTCCATAGCCATTTAAACCAACTACTTTTTTAGGATTGTTTGTAAGCAGATTTAATTTTTTTAATGCCAAGACTAAGTAAAATCTGCGCACCGATTCCATAATCCCGCAAATCAGCTTTAAAACCAAGCTCTTCATTCGCTTCAACTGTGTCTTTGCCTTCATCCTGCAAATGATAAGCTTTGATTTTATTTTCTAATCCAATCCCCCTTCCCTCCTGCCGCATATAAACCAAAGCACCGGAACCATTCTGTTCAATAAGATCAAGAGCACGGTTTAACTGATCGTGACAATCGCATCTTAACGAATGAAAAACATCACCGGTTAAACATTCTGAATGCATACGAACAAGAAAAGGTTTATCAGGATCAGGCTCACCTTTTATTAATGCAACTTGTTTTTTCTTATCTAAAAGATTTTTATAAAGATGAAGTCTGAATCTTCCATGGTTGGTTGGAAAATCTATATCTGAAATTTTCTCAATAAGATATTCATTCTTAATTCTATGCTTTATCAATTCTTGCACAGTAACAATTTTAAGATTAAACTTTTTAGCAATCTTAATCAGTTCCGGAACCCGCGCCATTTCACCATTATCTTTTAATATCTCACATAAAACTCCGGCAGGATTTAAGTTTGCAAGTTTGCATAAATCAACCGCAGCTTCTGTATGTCCGGCTCTTCTCAAAACTCCTTCCTCAAAAGCTCGTAATGGAAATATATGTCCCGGTTTTGCAAAATCATCTGCTTTGGAGTCTGGATCGATAAGTTTTTTTATTGTATGCGCTCGATCAGCGGCTGAAATTCCCGTTGTTGTTCCCTCAATCGCATCTACAGTAACGGTAAATTGAGTTCCATGCAACGCAGAGTTCGATTCAACCATTAAGGGAAGATTAAGTTCATCCAATCGTTTACCATTTAAGGCAACGCACAACATTCCTCTGCCGTGCGTAACCATAAAATTTACAATATCGGGCGTAACATATTCAGCTGCACAAATAAAGTCGCCTTCATTTTCCCGGTCTTCATCATCAACAACAATAATAACTTTACCATTTTTTATTTCCTCAATGGCTTCTTCAACACTGCAAAACATAGTTTCTCACTAAAAATTATTTAATAACACTGCCAATTGCGGAACGCTCTATCTTAATTTTAACATTCGTCGCAATTTCAATTAGAGCTGTTTTATCTTCCAACCCCACAATAGTTCCATGCACACCTCCTGAAGTGATAATCTTGTCGCCTTTTTCTATGTTAGAAAGAAGTTTTTCTCTTTCTTTAGCACGTTTTTGCTGCGGTCTGATTATCATAAAATAAAAAATTGCAAAGATCGCACCGAACATTATTATAGTGCTTATTAAGCTACCACCACCACCTTCGCCTTGTGGTGCCATCGCTATTAGTATATCCAATTTTTTCTCCTTTTGATTTTAATTTTTAATTGAAATTTCATTCACAGTTTTATTTTTCCATATAAAAAAATCACCATCAAGTATATGCTTACGAGCCTTCGTCACCAATTCCAGATAAAAATATAAATTATGTATCGATGCAAGCTCAAGCGCTAAAATTTCCTCAGCAATAAAAAGATGTCTTAAATAGGCTCTAGTATAATTTCTACATACATAACAGCTGCAATTCTCATCCAATGGGTTGAAATCATCCTTATGCCTTGCATTTCTCATAGAGAGAGTTCCACTCCAGGTAAACACATTAGCATTTCGTGCATTCCGAGTCGGCATAACACAATCAAACATATCAACTCCGAGCGCAATTGATTCCAAAATATTTTCAGGTTTTCCGACACCCATTAAATATCTTGGTCTATCCTATGCGGCATAAAATCAGTTGTATAATCTACAAGATCATACATTTGTTCTATCGGTTCACCGACTGCAAGTCCGCCAATTGCATAACTATCAAAATCTAATCTCAGCAAATCATTTGCAGATTTTTCTCTAAGATCTTTATAGATGCTTCCTTGAATTATTCCAAACAGAAATTGTTTATGTCCAAACAAAGACTCAGTTTTATCATAAGCTTCTTTATTTAAAATTGCCCAATTACTTGTAAGCTCTACTGAATTTTTTGCATAATCATAATCGCATGGAAAAGGAGCGCATTCATCAAGCACCATCATTATATCAGAACCAATGCTTCTTTGGATTCCAATGACTTTTTCAGGAGTAAAAAAATGCTTCGAACCATCAAGATGAGATCGGAATTCAACTCCATCCGGTTTTAGTTTCCGTAATTCCGATAAACTAAAAACCTGGTAACCACCGCTATCTGTTAAAATGGGTTTATGCCAATTCATAAACTTGTGAAGTCCACCAGCAGCCTCAAGAATTTCTGTTCCCGGTCTTAAATATAAATGATAAGTATTTGAAAGAACAATCTGAGCTTTTATTTCATCAGCAAGATAACTTTGATTTACAGCTTTTACGGTACCCTGGGTTCCGACAGGCATAAAAATCGGAGTTTCAACTTTACCGTGATCAGTTTCAAACCATCCAGCCCGAGCTTTGGAATTCGCATCCTTTGAATCGATATTTAGCTTTAACAATACGCCGATTTCTTAAAATTTGTCATCTAAATTTAACCTAAAATAATGTCTATCCCAATTAAGGAAAAGTGAGATATACTAAAGAAATTTACTTTTTTCTTCTTTCGTTGGAATTCTGCACGAATCTTTTTTTCCGAAAAACTTATACCTGTTTTTAGCAACTAAATCATATATAAGATCAGTTAATGAATGAGGTAAAATGCCAAAGGGAATAATTATTTTTGGCCAGCCATTTAATTGTTTTGCAATTTCGAAAGCTGCCGATGATTTTTTAAAAACTTTGTTATTTTCAATCAAAATAAAAGAATCAAAATCTCCCTTAGGAAGATTAAATTTACCAAGAAGTTCACTTCCCTTTTCTGATTGAAGTGCAGCAAACCTGAATTGATTGTTTTTATCTCTATCTATAATAAAATTAACCCAATAATTGCAGAAATTACAAACACCATCAAATAATATTATGGATTGGTTCTTTTCGATCATTAGTGATTATGTAATAAAATTTGTGAAATCAATCAATAAGCGCGGGTAAGTTCAATCTTTGAGATTATTTTTTCAAATATCTCATCTCCAAAAGAAAAAACCATTATAGCTGAAATTTCATTTTTATATCTGATTTCTTCTGCAATCTTTAAATGATTATCAGAATAAAATGAAAATTCATTTTTCTTTTTAGAAACGGTATAATTTATTTCAGTTATTGGAGTAATCTTATAAATCTGTTTTTCATTACTAAGCACAATAATTTCTTTTAACTGGATTAATTCCGGATTTAATTCTGATGAAATAGAGTACTGACCTAAGATATGAAATGAACCCGGACCACCCGGCATCAAATTTAACCAGGCTTGTACTTCAAATATTTTGATTTGATTATCCAATTGATTTTTATCAAGAACTGATGACGAGCAGCTAATGCCAGTCAAAACAAAAATTATCGGCAACATATATCTATAAAATAAATCCAAGTTGATTAAAAGATTTTATAAATAATCATTACAGTTGTTGCTGCATAGAGAATAACCGTAGTTATCATCGGGATATCAGTTAGCATAACCTGTGTAGTGTTCTCTCCCTTTTGATTCAAATATTCTAAGTACATAAACCTGAATATTCCAAAAACAACAAATGGAGTTGTATATATTAAATTTTCTGTATTGAATACAGAAACAGTCCTTTGGGAGACAGTGTAAAGTGCATAACAAATAATAACTCCTGCAGCAGCAATTGTAGCCATTTGATTTGTAAATGTAATTGAATAATCTGATAGCACTTTTCTAGTTAAAATATTTTCACTTTCAGCGATTTGTTCAAGCTCTGAATGTCTTTTCATCACACCGAGAAATAATGAAATAAACATTGTGGTAAGAATTAACCAACTGGAAATTGGAACACTAATAATTGCGGCTCCGCCAAATACACGAATTGTAAACCCGGCTGCAATACTAAAAACATCCAGAATTACAACGTGCTTAAAGTATAATGAATAAAGTATGTTAAGAGTAATAAATCCAAATAAAAAATAAATAAAAACACGTGGGACAAAAAATGAAATAACGACTATTAATGCGAGAATAAAAATGGATGTAAACCATGCTGCTTTCTTTGAAATATTTCCAGAGGGTAGCGGTCTAAATTTTTTCTTTGGATGAGATGCATCAGCATCAGTATCAATTATATCATTCAGGATATAAATATAACTTGATGCAAGACAAAATATTAAAAATGCTTTTAATGTCTGGGCAAAATAATCGGCATCAAAGAGATGAAGTGAAAATAACAATGGAACAAAAACAAAAAGGTTTTTTATCCATTGAGGGATTCTTAATAACTGAAAATAGTCTTTAAACATCAGAAGACTGCTGTTTCTTCGTAAATACCAAATACTTCTTTTAATTCGCCAATCATTTCACCAAGCGTAACATAATTATTAGCGGCGCTCAAAAGTACCGGCATAAGATTATTACCATCAACTGCCGCAGCTTTTATCGCAGCTAAACTTTCTTCAACTGCTTTTTGGTTCCGGCTTTGTCGTAATTCAGATAATCTTTTTACCTGTTGTTTCTGAACCTCAGGTGAAACAGTTAAAATTGGAATATCCACTTTTTCATTTTCCTCAACGAACTCATTAACACCAACAATAAATTTTTCTTTTCTTTCGACCTCCTTCTGATAACGATAAGCTGCATCAGCAATTTCTTTCTGGAAATATCCTGTTTCAATTGCTGCAACTACTCCACCAATCGCATCGATCTGATCGAAAATTGCATTGGCTTCCTTTTCCATTTTGTTTGTTAATGCTTCAACAAAATAACTCCCGCCAAGGGGATCAACCGAATTTATAACTCCTGTTTCATAAGCAATAAGCTGTTGTGTTCTTAATGCAATCTTAACAGCTTTTTCGCTCGGCAAAGCTAAGGTTTCATCCATAGAATTGGTATGAAGTGATTGTGTTCCACCAAGAACTCCAGCTAAAGCCTGGAAAGCGGTACGAACAATATTATTTTCAGGCTGTTGAGCAGTTAAAGTGCAACCTGCAGTTTGAGTATGAAATCTAAGCCACCACGAGCGAGAATTTTTTGCACCATATCGCTCTTTCATTCGTTTTGCATAAATCTTTCTTGCTGCTCTGAACTTTGCAATTTCTTCAAAAAAATCTAAATGCGAATTGAAGAAAAATGAAATTCGCGGTGCAAATTCATCAACATCCATTCCTCTCTCGATGCAGGCTTCTATGTAAGCAAACCCGTCTGCAAGTGTGTATGCAAGTTCCTGGACAGAAGTTGAGCCTGCTTCTCTTATATGATAACCACTCACGGAAACAGGGTTCCATTGAGGAACTTCATTTTTGCAGTATTCGATCATATCAACAATAATTCTCATTGATGGGGTTGGCGGATAGATAAATTCTTTTTGCGCAATGTATTCTTTTAAAATATCATTCTGAAGCGTACCACGTAAATTCTTGAAATCTACTCCCTGTTTTTGAGCAACTGCCAAATAAAAAGCAAAGATCATCGCTGCAGGAGAATTTATTGTCATTGATGTCGATACTTTATCAAGTGGTATTTTATCAAAAAGAATTTCCATATCCTGTAACGAAGAAATAGCGACACCGCAAATTCCCACTTCGCCATCGCTAATTGGAGCATCTGCGTCCCAACCCATCAGAGTAGGAAGATCGAACGCAACAGATAAACCTGTTTGCCCATGATTTAATAAGTAGTGAAATCTTTCATTAGTGTCTTCGGGAGAACCAAAACCGGCAAATTGTCTCATCGTCCAGATTTTACCACGATAACCGTTTGGATGAATGCCACGCGTGTACGGATATTCACCTGGAAAACCAATTTCACTTAAATAATTTATATTCGCAATATCATCGGGTCCATAAAAAACACTTATATCTTGCCCGCTTACGGTTGTAAATTTCATTCCATTTGTTTTAGCAGATCTAGCTTTTGCATCATAGCTTTTTCTTTGCTTCACATATTCTAAATCAGACATAGATTTCCTTTTTTTAATTAATATTGTGTCACTTAAAGATTAAGTTCTTCCAAATCTTCTATCAAATTCGTCTAACGATATTTTTATCACAATTGGTCTTCCGTGAGGACAAACATACGGCATTGAAGTCGCAAATAACTGGTCAATTAATAATCTCATCTCTTTTTCAGATAATTTATCGCCTGCTTTTATTGCTGCTTTACATGAATATGATTTAGCAACATTATCTTTTTCTTCTAATTGTTTTTCGGCTCGATTATTCAAATATTCTAAAATGAACTCACGTAAGATTTTTTCCTCAGAACCGCTTTTAATATCATCTGTAACCCCTTCAATCAAGACATAACTTTTAGACAGATACTTTAATTTAAATCCCAGTTTAGTAATCATCGAATCGAGTTCTTTTAATATTTCATAACTCGCTGCATCAAACTGAATCTTAATTGGAAAAAGTAACTGCTGTGTAAATGGCATATTTGCCTCAAGTCTGGACAATGCTTTCTCATACAAGATTCTTTCGTGAGCAACGTGTTGATCAATAATCATTAATCCCGTTTTTATTTGTGATAGAATGTACTTGTTATGAAGCTGTACAAGAAAAGTTGTTTGAACTTCACTCGAAGCAGAGTGTTCAATTTTATTTTCAATCATTTCATAACTTGAACTTGAACTTTTATCCGGAATAATATTTTTAGTTAATGAGCTGAATACCAAATCGATATCTTCATCAGTAATTGCCGTCCTTTCACGTGCATCATTCCTGTTAAATATAGGTCTATCAGAAAAATCATTTGGCTTTATTGATTGAAAAGGATTGAAAGATAGTTTTTCACTTTGCGTGGATGAATTATCAAAGGACATAGCGGGAACTAAATCATGTGCGCCGATGCTTTTACGAATTACAGATAAAACAAAATTGTAAATGTCTCTTTCATCATCAAACTTTACTTCTAGTTTTGATGGGTGAATATTCACATCAACTTTTTTGGGATCAAGAGTTATGAACAAAATAAAGAATGGGTAATCTCCCTTTTCCAAAACATTTTCAAAAGCGGTGAAGACTGCGTGATTAATATTTTTGTTAATTACAAAACGTTTATTAAGAAATAAAAACTGCTCACCTTTGCTCTTCTTAAATATTGACGGTTTACCGATAAATCCTTTTAACGAAAGATAATCTGTTTCCTGTATTACTGGAATCAAAGCATCCATCATATTATCAGCAAAAACCTTTTCGATTCTTTCCTCAAGAGTTCCGCTTTTATAATCAAATACAATATTATCGGAGTTATAAAACTTAAAAGCGATTTCGGGATATGCTAATGATATTCTGTTAAAAGTATCAATAATATGTTTTAATTCTGTCGTATCAGATTTTAAAAATTTTCTACGGGCAGGAATATTGTAGAAAAGATTCTTTACTGCAATGCAAGTTCCCTTTGGTGAAGAGATTTTTTCAGTAGTAATTTCATTTTCACTTTCGATCTTAAGGAGTGTGCCAATTTCAGATTCTCTAATTTCAGTTCGGATCTCTAACTGGCAGACAGCGGCAATAGAACTTAAAGCCTCACCACGAAAGCCCAAAGTTTTAATCGATTCCAAATCTTCTATTGTAGATATTTTACTTGTAGCGTGTTTCTGAATACAAAGCAGCGCTTCTTCCTCAGTCATTCCTGTACCATCATCACAAACCTGAATTAGTGATTTGCCAGCCTGCTTGATAATCAGTTCAATGGAAGTTGAATTTGCGTCAACAGCATTTTCTAATAATTCTTTAACAACAGATTCAGGTCTTTGTACAACTTCTCCAGCAGCAATTTTATTTGCAAGATTATCAGGCAATATTTTTATTCGTGATGCCACTACTTCTTTCTTACATATCTGAATATTTCGAACAATTTGTGCTCTCCAAGTTTTTCACTCTTCCATTCATCATTTTTATAAACTGGAAATTTCACTTCACCTTCAGCTTCAAACTTCATCAAAGTAATTATCATTTCATCTACAAACGAAATCGCTTGCCTATAAATCTCCCCACCACCAATAATAAATATTTTTTCTGGCTTCAGCGATTTACCATACTCAATTGCTTCATCCAATGATGATTTGATTATTACATCATCAAATGAAGTTTTGTAAGATTTATTTCTGCTAACAACTACATTTAATCTGCCTTTAAGAGGTTTACCAAGTGTTTCAAATGTTTTCCTTCCCATAATAATTGGAAAGCCGAGTGTAGCATTTTTAAAATGTTGAAACTCTTCTTTTACATGCCAGGACATTTCACCATTAGATTTACCAATCACGCCATTCTGTGCGATTGCAACAATTAAACTAATAATCAAACCGCGACCTCAAATTTAATCTTATCGTGATATTTGTAATCAATCAATTCAAAATCTTCAAATTTCAATTCATCAATCGGCTTTTTAACGATTTGAAGTTTGGGTAATTGCAATGGTTTTCGCAAAATCTGCTCCTTCAATCCTTCAAGATGATCATACTTTTCCATTGATGTACCTTTTTCAGCATGATAAATATGAGCATCAATTATCGTGTGGGCAAAATGTCCCAACTCCAAATTTGTTTCTTGCGCAATGATCTGAGTTAATAAAGAATATGCCGCAAGATTAAATGGAATTCCTAGTGCAATATCACCCGAGCGTTGTGTTAAATGGCAATTAAGTTTTCCTCCGTTTACATTAAAAGCAAAAGTATAATGGCAAGGAGGCAACTTACTGATAATAGCATTTGCTGGATGCCATGCTGAGATTACTAATCTCCTGGAATTTGGATTTGTTTTTATCTCATTTATAACCCAACCAAATTGATCAAAAGTTAACGAACCATTTTCTTCTTTTCTAACAAACGGATGATTCTCATTCACATAAACTTCTCCATCCAATACTGCCTTATTATCCGGGACAGGATATCTTCTCCAAAAACGTCCATAAGCTGTTTGTAACCTACCATCTTTATCGGCCCAGGCATCCCATATTTTTGTGTGCTGTCTCAAATTCCTAATGTGATTATCACCTGACAAATACCAAAGTACTTCATTTAACAGAGATCTCCATTCAACTTTTTTTGTAGTTAGCAAAGGAAATCCTTTTTGTAAATCAACTTTATAGAAAGCACCAAAGTAGGATATTGTATCTACTCCTGTTCTGGATTTTTTGTGCGTTCCTTCTTCAATTACAAGTTTAACCAGATCAAGATATTCTTTCATCAAAAATGACCTATAAATTCTGAGAATAGTTTATAATTTTCGTGTGAATTTACGAAAAAAAGATGAAGACGTAAAAGCCTAATTCCAGAGGTGATTTACTACAATTTCGGTTGCTTTCGCAATTCCCGATTTAAAATTTTTGATTGATTCTTCCCTGTTGCTAAAGAAGTCAATTGTGTTTATAACTCTAATATTTTTAGAAAGCTCAATATTTTCCGGCAAATTTGTTGAACCATTTATTAAAAATATTGGAATAGATTTGTCTTTAAATAAATTTAAAATAACTCCAGCACCTTTACCTTCAAAAGATTGAGAATCAAAACTTCCTTCACCTGTTATAACAGCATCAATTTCATTAATCATAATATTCTCGAGTAAAAAATTCTTAATAAACGATTTTGCCGAAATAATTTCAGCATCAAAAAATATTTTTAATCCTGCAGCTAATCCACCGCCAGCACCATTTAACTTTTCAGGAATAGATATTTTTAAATCTCTAGCGATGAGATTCAAAATATTTTTTATACCACTTTTTATGATTTTCAAATCATTTTCAGAAGCACCTTTTTGTTTGCCGTAAATTTCAACTGCGCCCGGATTACCAATTAGTTCTGTGTCAACGTCAACAACACACATAATCTTAAATGGTAAACTTTGTTTTTCAAATATTAAAGAATTAGCGTTGCTAAAATTTTCAGGAATAGATTTCTGAGGTTTCCCAAACCTGTCAAATAGCCCTAATCCGAGTTGCGAACAAGCTCCTGCTCCAAGGTCAATTGTTGAAGTTCCCCCAACTCCTATCCAAACGGTGTTTACATCAAGTTTTTTCTGATTTACATTTTTGATGAGATCGGCAATAATCTTACCCAAAACTGCAGAATTTAGTAATAATGGATTACGTTGGTTCTTATCTATTAATTTTAATCCGAATAATTCTGCTGACTCAATAAAAATACTTTTTCTTTCACTATCTAATAGAATATTATATTCTTTTTTAATATTGTCAAAATCATTTTCTAAAGAAAATAGTATAGCTTCAGCATTAAAGATAGATTTACAAACATTTAGAAATCCATCGCCGCCATCTGAAAGAGGTTTTGATATTATTTTAGCGGAGGTTTTTCGTATAAGATTATCACAAATGATTTTTGAGATCTCAACCGAATCAGCACATTCCTTATAACTATTGGGAGCAACAAGAATACTTTTAACCACGTCGCCCTAATTCATTTAAATAAAGTGATTCAATCCTATCTATCATCTTTTGAATGGTAAATTTTTCTAAAAATATTTTTCTTGATTCGTTTCCAAAATCTTCTCTGAGGTCCTTAGATTCGATCAGGATTTTTAAAAATTCAGTTATTTGTGAAATATTTTTGGGCTCTATTAAAAATCCATTATTTTTTTCGACCATGTACTTTAAATCTCCAACATCACTTGCTAACAATGGTAAGCCGACTGACATAGCATCGAGCATAGCAATTGGGAATGATTCCCCCCCAAAGTCTATGGAAGTTTGAGTGAAAATATCCATTGAAGACAGGATATCTGAAAGATCATTTCTGTGTCCTGCAAAAATAATCTGGTTTGATATTCCAAGATTTGCTGCTTCTGTTTTTAAAGAATCTCCCAAGGGACCGTCACCCACTATTAAAAGTTTTACGTTATTAAATTTTTCCGTTAATTCTTTGAAGGCTTTCATTAAAAATAAATGACCCTTGAATTCTACCAAACGCGAAACAGCTCCAATTACAATTTGTTCACCATCTAAATCAAATTCGCTTCTTAGTTTTTGTCTTCCACTTTCCGAGAATTTAAACATATTCTCAGGTACTCCTATATGAACAACTGAAATTTTGTTTCCGGGAATGCCATCCTTTTCTTCCATAACTTTCTTTGTGGCATATCCGTCAGGAATAAAATGATCGATTAAATATTTATTACGGAATTTGTGTGTTATATTATGGCTGATGGACATACATGAATGAACTGAAGCAAAATTTTTAGCGAGAATAAATTTTCCTGCAAATGCAGCTATAGTCCTATCGAAATTTGAATTTGAATGTACAATATCGATCTTTTTGTTCTTTAATTGCTGGTAAAGAATATTTATTGCTTTGAATTCTTTTCCTCCTGTTGCGTAAGGAATATCAAATACTGTATATCCCAGTTCTTTTGTCCTTTTAGAAAGCTCTGAATTTATTAGAGGAGCAATAAAAACATTATGTTCTTTTTCTCGTAAACCATCGGCAAGGTATAGCACAAAATTTTCTCCACCTGCAATATCTTTTGCATCATTGGCAAGAACAATATTCATATGCTATTCCCTTGTTTTTTTATTTCCCAAATTTTTAGTTGCACTTGCAGCTTGGTCATCATATGCATATAGGAAATGATAATTCCATAAATCCCATCAAGAAAACCTTTACGGATAATAAAATGGTGCAAAAAATAAAATGGAGCACTAAATAACACAGTAAAAAAGTTTACGAACTTCTTATCTGCTTTTTCAATTGCTTCAAGAGTTGAGTATTTATTTATTTTGTTAAATGCATCATTAAGATTATTATACGAGTAATGAGAAAAGGTATTTTTAAGTTTCGATATTTTTCCGTTAATGATAAATTTTTCGTGAATTAACCTATCAGATAATTTAGCTTCTGATTTCTTAAATAATCTTAGCTGCATATCTTTTCCCCAGCCGCAACCGTGAATGAGCTTGCCGAGAAAATAGTTGTTTCTTTTAATATAATAACCATTATGAACGCTTAAATCAGTTTCCAGAATTTCTTTGGCAAGATTATCAGAAACGCGCTCATCTGCATCTAAACTCAATATCCAATCATTTTTTGCCAAGGACAAAGCATATGTTTTTTGAATAGAATAGCCTCGCCATTTATGTACAAACACTTTATCTGTAAATTCCTTTGCGATATGAACTGTTTTATCGGTGCTTTCAGAATCTACGACAATTATCTCATCTGCCCAATTTACACTTTTAAGACAATCTCTGATATTATTTTCTTCATTTCCTGTAATTATGACAGCAGATATTTTATTTTGTGGTTGCATAATTTTTTAATTATTCTATTATTGCTTCAAATTTAATAAAATTATAGAGTAAAAGTATTTGAATAAAAAACGAATCTGTTTGGTCACATCAGGACATCCGCCTTTTGATGAAAGAATATATTGGAAATTCGGGAAATCGTTAAGTGATGCCGGATATTCTGTTTCCATTTTTTGTTCAACGAAGGAAATTGACAAAGTTTTGGATGGAATTGACATCAAAGGATTTGATGGAGTTAATTATCAAAAAATTAAAAAGATTCATGAACTTTATAATTTGTTAGATCGGTTTGGTCCTGATTTAATTATCTGTTCAGAAATGCTGACAGTTTTTGCAGCTTTAAAATTCAGAAAACTACATGCAAGTACAAGAATTGTCCTTGATATTACTGAATGGTACCCTGAAAATGTAGCATTTAAGTTTTTTGCTGTTAAACGGTGGCTAAAATATTTACAATTACTTCTACCCAACATTTATGTTCTGCAAAAAGTTGATCACTTAATTATTGGTGAGATAGCAAAGACAAAGCGATATAACCTGCTTGCGCCATTAAAACCAAAAACAATAATAGGGTATTACCCTGTTCTTAAATATTTCAATTACAAAGTACCTGATTTATTAAAAGATGAAATTATATTTGGTTATGCAGGAGTCATCACTTATGAGCGTGGAATATTAAATCTATTAAAAGCTGCATTATCTATCGCAATAAAATATCCTAACAAAAAATTTAAACTCCTATTGTTCGGCAAATTTACTTACCAAAACGAAGAAAATGATTTTAAACAAAAAGCATCATCTCACAACAACCTGGAAGTTGAAATTTCTGATTGGACAGATTATGATAAGATGAGTCACACGATCGAACGAATGGATTTATGCTTTGATTTACGGATAAAGAATTTCATTTACAGTAATTCACTGCCCATTAAAATATTTGAGTATATGGCTTGTGGAAAGCCGTTTATATATTCAGATATAAATCCAATTAAAGAAGAACTTGAGTATAAGAAGTACGGATCTTTGGTTAGCCCAGAGAATGAAATTGAAATTGTGAGAGCAATCGAGAACTATTTAAATAATCCTCAGATGGCAATTCAGCAATCATTAAATGCCAGAAAACTTATCGAAGAGAAAAAAAACTGGGAAAACGAATCGGATAAGTTGATTGAATTAGTCAACAAACTTTTAACTTGATATGATTCCTTTCTCGCGATAGAGCATCATCAAATTATCATTGACATTTTTGTAGGAATGATATTTTTTTACCCACTCAATTCCATTGCTGCCATTTTCGATTCTATAATTTTCATTATCAATTAATTCAATCAAAGATTTTTTTAATTCATCAAAATCGTTGGCTACAACAAAAGGATTTTCAGGTAGCCATTTTTCATAATCTTTTGTCATATTTGTAATAGTTGGAATGCCCATTGCCAGCGTCTCAAGTCCGGCTTTACCATAACCGGTTCCGCCCATTGTTCCCCCGACCTGATCAATTGAAATGTCACATTCACTTTTTATTTCAAGAAGCTTTTGTCTCGGAACATTTTCCATCAAAAGAAATTCTATGTTTCTTTCTTTTTTAATTTTATCAATCGCAGAAATAATGAGCTCGGTTCCTTTATATTTTCTGTTTGTCGGAGAGTGAACAATCTTTATTGCCTCACTTCTTCTTTCTTTTTTTATAGGAAGTTCGGAAGTGTCGTAAGGATAGAACAAGTATTTCAAATCTTTTTTTAATTTCAGATGATCATATTCACTTGTCAGATTAAGATCGGAAATTTCATCAAGCTCTTTAATTAAGCCGCGTATTCTTAAATCGCTTCCATAATAACAGCAAACGATTTTCTTACCCTGATTTTTCCATTTTAATACTTGTCTCGAGTCACGATAAAAATCTAATCCACCATCATAATGAATAATATCAAAATCATTTAATCCAAAATCTGAAATTGCTTTTTCAATTTTTGGTTGGATCATAAAATCATAAAACTTGTAATAAGTTTCTTGAAAAAGATTTTTTGATTCAAAATAATTCGCTGTTGTCCATTCCTGTTCTTCAAGGGATTGGATTTTTTTCTTGCGAAGCATTTTAGCAAGCGTCTGATTCGGCAAGGGAAGATTTAAACAAATGTCTTCTGGAAATATTCTTTCATTTTTGTGAAGAGTAATAAGACGCGAACAATCTCCGCAAGCATTGTGCATCTTAAAAAAATCATTAGGGACACCGGCAAAATTAAGCGGCGCGATGTGAAGAATCTTTAGCATATTCGTTATTGTGACGATTTCTTATTTAATTTGAAACTTGTTTATTGTTTGTCATTCCCGTGAAAACGGGAATCCATAATCCCTTTAATAAAGTGGATTCCCACTTCCGTGGGAATGACAATAAAATTTAGTACCAGTATGATCAGGATAGTTGATCGCAATTACAATTAAAGATCTTTATAAAAAGTATCTCTGAAAATCCCCCGAGCGCCAAAATTCTCTTTAAATCTTGCCAAACCCCAATTTGGTTCCATAATAACTGTAAATATTCCGAAGTCCAAAAACTTAAATCCTTCAGCCTGGTACCTTTTCATAATTTCGTAAAATAATAAATTTACAGGACGGTACTCCTGGAAAGCCTCATCGTGGCTGATATAAAAAGCGAGCACCACATTTTTGTTCACAGAAAAGTTACAAACTCCGGCAAGCATTTCGTTATTTAAAAAAGCCCCCCACAATCTTACTTTAGATGGAAATAATCTTTTTACTTTTTTCAGTTCTTCCAAAGTATGTGCAGGATTTACACCGTGTCTCAACTTCAAATTCTTTTTTAAGATTTCGTAATAATCATCAAATCTTTCAGTCTCAACAATTTCAACTCCCTTTTTAAGAGCTTTCTTTGTAGCTGTTCTGGCTTCCGCACGATAGGTATTAAGAAGTTGATCAGGTTCAAAATCTAATTGTACAACACTTGATACTTCTCTTTTTAGATATTGAAATCCATTTCTTATCAAGGCAAAATCAAGATAGTTGGAATATTTTGTTTGATATATCATTGGAGCCAAAGTTAACTGCACTCGATCTGCCTTAGCAATTTTTGCATGCTCTAACATTATTTCAACAAGATCGTGTGCTTCACGGAAATTTAATTCGCTGTTGTAAACAAATCCTCCGTAAGAAGCACCTGGATGAGAGGATAAAATTTTCTTTCCATCGCGTTCAATTAAAGCGGCTGTAAAAACAGAATGAAGTTTTCCATCCTTTGTTACATAAATTGATTTGTCTTTGAATTTATCTTTTGCGTGATAAGAAAGAAATTTTCTTTCACTGAACATAGTTCCGTTGTCCGATCCGACAACAAAATTATCCCAATCTTCTGAAGTAAGTTTTTTGCCATCAAATTGAAAATATTCTAACATAGCTTTTCTGATAAAGTGAATAAAATTTTACTGTATAAAAAATAAGGTTATATAAATAGATATAAAACAAACAAACCCAGTTTCTGCGAGAAACTGGGTTTGTGAAATAACTATTATTATTAAATTTTAAAACTTAAACTGAAGCGAAAACAAATTTGCATTTCCTAATCCCAACGAGAATGGAAGGAAAGCATAATCAAACTTTAAGTTGCCCCACATTAAACCAATACCTGCAGTAAAACCACGACTTTCATATCCTGTTTGAAAGCCAGCTCGTGCGGCAATAAGTTTGTTGTATAAAACTTCACCCCCAAAATTAAAATGATTGTCTTCTGTATCTAAGTATTTCTGAAATTCTGCCCCACCTATAATATCAAATTTGGAATCTTCCATAGCGTAAGTATAAGAAGTTCCTAATCTAAATTCAGTTGGAAGTTTAGTCGATTCATTCCTTAGTGCATTCATAGAGCCAATATTTTTTACAACAGCGGACGCATTTAATCCTTCAAATGGAAGTAAATAGTTTAATCCAAAATCAAAACCAAATACCAGTAGCTTCATCATTTAACAAACCTTCATACAAATATTTTAAGCTCGCACCAAAAGAAATTTCATCCGTTACAAATAATCCTGTGGATAAACTCCCAAAGAAATAATTTGCATCAAATTTTGAAATTGGCTCACCGGGAATTTCTCTATACTCAATCCCATCAATCGAGGTAACATTAAACCCAAGTGCAATTGGAATGCTCCATAATTCAGTTTTCACTCCAATTACCTCACTGCTTACATCCTGTATCCATTCATTATGCATAAAAAGAACTTCGGACTTATTGGTAAGCGGCAACTTTGCGGGATTATAAAACAATCCTGTAAGATCGTTTGATAACGCTGTTCCTGCATCGCCCATTGCTATGTTGCGTGCACCAAATCCATATTTTAGGAATGCTAATCCTGTATTTCCGGCAGATTGTGAAAAAACTACAGAGCCTGAAATAATAAGTATTAAGAATATTTTGTTCATTTTATAAATCAATTATTATTCGATTGTCTCATTGTATAAATGTCGTATTAAAAGTTGATATTCAAACCAATAATATGTCTATCGCTTGGAGAATATTGTTCCATCACAAATGCGTAATCAACTCCGATAATCCAATCACCAAAAGTTTTTGAATAAGAAAATCCCAGCGATGGCTTAACTCCGGCATCAGTATTACTAACATTAAACTGATCAATTCCACCGCGTAAAAATAATCCTTCATAGATATTATATTCAGCACCGAGTCTGATAATATTTGTTCCAGCATTACTGTTTTCAAATTCAATAGCACTAAGAAGTTTTATTTCAGGATTAGAATAACTTACACCAATTTTTTTCATCAATGGAAAATTATCTGTGGTAGATAATCCCTGCTGCCCGTAAATCGGGCTTGTATCCCACTCATATTTACTGTTGAGATCAGAAATTACTAAAGATACATTCCAATTATCATTTACTTTGTAAAGTGCCCCGATATCAAGACCTAAACCGTTTGACGTAATTTCTTCGTACAATTTATAATAGTAAAATTTAACTGCTATACCGATTGATAATTTTTTCGAAAACTGGTTTGAAACACCCAAGAAAAATTGATATTCTGAAGTAGATAGTTCTCCGGTTGGTAAACCGTTGTTGTCTCTACCATCTATTCCGCTGACACCAGAGTTAATAATTCCCGCACTGATACCTGCTGTACGACTAGGCTTTCTATCGGTTGAAGTATCTTTTGAAGAATAAAAATCAAACTTGCGTGTAAAACTTAAAAAGTTTAGTGATCTATCAAGTGATAAAAATGAATAACCAGTTTGAAAAGAATTGTTTTCCTGAAACGGGGACAAAGCAGGATTGTAATATGAAACAAGATTTCCGGAGGTTACTGATGACATTGCGTTTCCCATACCTATTCCGCGGGCACCAAATCCCATTCTGCTGAATGCACCGGGTTTAGTATTTATATCTGTAAACTGCGGTTGAGCAAAACTACTGGCACAGAATAATATGAATGCAACGAATAATAATTTGGTTGTATTTCTCATTGCATCACCAGAATCTTTCCATAGACTGCATCTTTATCTCCAACCTCAACTCTGTAAAAGTAAACCCCGTTTGGGACATAATTATTGGTATCATCTTTACCATCCCAAAATTCCGGCGTGCTTTCAAGATCACGAATTCGGGGAACATTTTGAATCAAAGTTCTTACATAATTAAATCCAAAATCAAAAATTCTTATCGTAACGTTCGCCTCTGTGCCACCAGTGCTGTATTTAATTTTTAACTCTTCCTGTCTTGGATTAAATGGATTTGGATAACAATATGTTTCATCATTAGAGGTTAACGGATTTGATGCGAAATAAATTTTCCAGGTTCCCTGCCAGTTTGCAGTTTCTTGTAATCTTGCCAATCCGTCAGCAGAACCTAACCAAATATAGTTGGCATTTGAAGCAGCTGAATAAAACACATTTGTATGTAAAATGATTTTTGTATTAGGATCTGAAGTTTCATCAATAATAGAATTCGGCAGCATCCAGGTCAAACCGTCATCATTTGTTCGAAACACACCGTTATCTGTTGGAACCATTACATCAGAATTTTTAAAACCAAAATTATGCGGGCGTTCATCTCTCAAAAATGTATTCCAGGTTTCACCACCATTCGTAGAAGAACTTACGCCATAAAACTCAGATTGATCCTCGGCTTTCCAGGTAGAGGCCCATACAGTATGATTAACACTATTATATCCAAGTGCAGTAATAAAATTTCCACTAATTGGTTGAGTCTGATTCTGTGCATTGAATTTTGTCCAGCTTACACCACCATCTGTAGATTTATTTATTCCATTTGCAGTTCCAACATACAGGATACTGTCATTTGCAGATACAACCGAAAAAACTCTATGATTAAGATTACCATTGCCGCAAAAATTTCCAGCAACAGGAGATAAACAAAAATCTAAAGTGTCGGTTGGTGAAATTGAGTTTAAATTATCAGGAGGAAGTATCACTCTTTTCCATGTTAGACCTTTATCTGTACTTTTTCTTAATCCACCCGCAAATGTTGCGACCCAAATTGTACCAGGTGTAAATGCGATATCATATGCAAGATTTTGAATTGCAACTGTAACAGGCAAAGCTTGAAGAGTATTTATTCCATATTTTTCAGTTGTACTGTCCGGATGATCTAAAGGCTGTGGTATGCTTGTCCAGGTAGCGCCAAGGTTTGTTGTGTATTTTAATCCCGTCCCTTCCGGAAGAGTTTGCCCACCGGTTACTTCCGCTGATCTAGCTGTCGCACACCAGAAAACTCCTTTGTTGTAACCGATTGCTGAAATGTTATCTGTACCAAAATCTGATTGGCCGTAAAAGTTTGTCCAACTGGAACCATTATCTGTCGAGAGACTAACTCCACGACTCGTTCCTAGCCAAATAGTATCACCAACTGTAATTATATCTGTAATAGTGTTGCTAAGCGGATTTGCTGATAATGATTTTGGTAAAACTTTATTATCCGTTTGTAAATAAAAATTATCCGGTGCAAGCTGTGCAAATGAGACAGATAAGCCGATTAAAATCATTAATGATATTAGATTTAATTTCGTTGTCATTGTATAACTACAGTATGGTTGATAATGTTACTTAATTTATTACTTCTGTCTTTTGCACGGAATTCAAATCTATAAGATCCTTTATCATTGTTCTGGTTAACGATAATTAATTTTGAATATATTCCATCACCTGCAATAAGATCACCGTGATTGAGAAAATCCCCATCATCGAACAACTCTAATTGAGAGTTATTTGTTGATCCATCAGGTTTGTAAACAGTAAAATATACTTTTTGAATATCGTTCGATCCATTATCATCAATTGCCCTTACTCCTGTATAAATGACAACTGTATCTGTCACAACCAAAGTATCCGGATTTATCACATCATCTGATATTACTGGTGCAACATTGGATTTACCATTGTTATAATAGTATTTAGAAGTTGCAACTTGTTTAATAATGTCAAAATCATCAGTAACATAGTACTTAAGTTCATAGTTACCATTTAATGAGTTTGAATCAAGGTTGATCTTTGCTGAATATATATCATCATTTGCGGTTACATCACCGTTTGCCAGATTACCATTATCTAACAAATATCGTGTTGAAGAATTAATCTTCTCATTTTCAGGTGAGTAAATATCAAAGCCAACATTTTTAATACCGCCGCTACCGCTAAATTCAATTAGGAATGTTGCAGTTGAATCAATTGGATATTGTAGTGAATCTTTTACAATCACGCTTACAACTTGATAAGACGTGTATTGATATTCTATTACATTCTCAAATTCTTTTTCACATCCCCATAAAAGAGTAAGAATGCTTGTAAGAGTAAGGTAGAATATTTTTTTTATTTTCATATAATTAAATATTTCTTAATAATTAAAATTCAACAAGGTAAAAATAAAACCACTTCAGCCAATACCATTAAGAATAAGTGGTGCGGGTGAAAAGGATATAACAAAAATAAAGAAACTTAAGTAACCTAAGAACATTCTTTTATTATCTAATGGTAAAACATCTGGCACCGGTGGATGTTTAAGTTTTACAATAAAGTATAGGATTACAGCCCAAAACAACCAGCCGCTCCATCCAAATCCTAAATTTAATTCAAGCAAGGCATCGAGTACTCCCATAAAACCTAAAACAGCAAGTATTAATGTTGAAATTGAAGATATCTTTATATGTTTTTCATCCCCTAACATAGTATATGCAATATGCCCGCCATCCAATTGTCCAACAGGAATCATATTCATTGAAGTTACAAGCAACCCGAACCATCCAGCACAAAGATATGGATAATGATATATTTCACTCATAGGTGGAAAGAAGGAACTTGGATCCACAAAAACATATCGAAGAAAAGAAAAAAGGATTGAATCGCCAAATAAAAGCTGCATACCGGTTTTTCCATAATCTGGAGAAAAATAATCCGGATGTATATTGATTAGGTAATCGATTGATGGAACGTGAGTAAATCCATAGATTAAAATTCCAAGACAAACAACAAACCCCGAAAGTGGCCCGGCTATTCCAATATCGAACATTATTTTCTTAGAATAGATCGGTGATTTGGTTCGGATAACTGCACCCATTGTGCCAAAATTAATAAAGAATGGAATAGGTGGAAACGGAATGTAAAATGGTAGTGTGGCTCGAATTTTATGAAATCTTGCAGCAAAGTAATGACCGAATTCGTGAAAAGTTATAATTATTAAAATGCTCACCGAATAAGGTAACCCTCTTAAAAGCAAACTAAATTCATAAGGAGGAAGTTGTCCTGTTGTCCATTCAACTCCTGCCAAAGTTGTAGTAATGAAAGTGACCAAGAATAATCCGATGTGGATTAAATAACTTTTAATTTTCTTCTGCTTTTCTTTTGCAGCGGTTGTTGTATAAACTATTGGTTCAGTAAATATTGGTTCAGACATTATAACTCAAAATTAAAACCGATACTTGAATAATTTTCGTTCAAATCAAAATACTCACCGTGGATACTCATTCCGGAAAAATAAGTAAAGTACAAACTCAATCCTTTTTGATTCCATTTACCAAATTTTATTCCGGCGGAAACAATATTATTACCAATATATTCTTGATTTCCAGCAAGTTTAAAATCATAAGCAATGAATGGAGTTAAGAAATCATTTCCAAATTGAGTTACAAAGTAATCAAAACCAATTTGAAAATTTCCTTTTTTAATTTTATCAGGAATCACATGAAAAATATAAGTCAATCCAATATACCCTCTGAAAGTGTTTATTCTGAAATACGGGAATAACTCAATAAACTCTTTGCTAAATACAAACGGGTCTCTCCCATCCCGCCATTTTTGTGATTGTGCATCATACTGTCCATCAACAAGATGAGCACTGATATGACTTAAGCGAAAACGAATTCCATATTCGTTATCATTACAGATTTTCTTTTTATATCCGCCATTAAATCCGAAAAGATAATCAATAGTCTCAACCGGAAATTTAAAATTATCTGTGCTGCGTAATCTTGTAAATGTAAAAACGTCCGCTCCTATAGATATTGTTTCAACATCATTGTGCCAATTAATAATATCCCGTGAAGTTGAAATATCAAGTCGTAACCAGTTTTCATTTGTTGTAATAAGAAAACCAGCTTTAGGTTCTAAGAAATTTGCAGTAAAAGGCTGAATATTTAAATCTGATGGAAATAATTCGTGCTGCCATTGAGAAAATGAAACGGTTGTAAATAGTATAAAGAATAATAAAATATTTTTTTTCTGCATTAGTCGGTTTTTGATGTTGGAATTAATTTCTTCTTAATTTTTTGTTTGATAAGTTTGTTATAGCTGTACTTAAACTTTGAAGTCAAACTCGATATTGCATAAAGATTTGTCGGGAAAGCGAATGATGGCTCAAAGTAACAATTTACTGTGCAGCCCTGACAAAAATCGAATCTGCCTTCCATCGTAATAAAATTTTTTATCTTTTCTGATTGACGAATTTCTTTTATCGGTCTGTCAATAGGAATTTTATCATTAGCAAAATGATAGCATGGTAAAATTATTTCGTTAGTTGGAGAAATAACTATAACGCGGGAAACAGCTTTACAACTCGGATCGTTAATATCATTGCCGCCATCTCTTCTTAACTTCATAAATCCTTTATTAAGATAGATATCCATTTTACCGTCACAGTAGTCATCAACATAATTAGTCGCCTCATTACTCAAGCCAGGATTTCCGAAATAAGAAAAAACCGGATTTACCAATAACACCAAATCGTGCTTCTGTGCGATTTCGTGCATTCTTGGAATTTTTTTATAGGTTTCATTTGTTACTGTAAATAATATATCAGGGAATTCACCAAGTGATTTTGCAATCTCAATACTTTTGAAAACTGATTTGTAACAATCAACTTTTCTAATCTTATTATGCTCTTCTTCATCCGGAGAATCTAATGAGAAGTGTAGCAGATTAATATTTCCTAAAAGCTTTTCAGCAATCTTATGATATAACAATCCATTGCTGGTAATGCTAGTTTGCATTTTCAAATCGTGAGCAAATTTTGCCATCTCTGCAATATCTTTATGAAGTAAAGGCTCACCGCCGGTAAGATCAATAAACTTAACACCAAGTTCTGCAAGCTGAGTTACATTGTTTTTAAAATCTTCTAAGCTAGCATACGGTGTATCTTTAAAATTTGTATGATCACCAAAATGGCAGAACTCACAATATGCATTGCATCGATATGTAACGTAATAATTGCAGAGAAGCAGCATTAATATTCTCGACCCTTCCAGATCACTTTTTTATTTGGTAAAACAATAAACGGAAGAAGTATTACATAAATTAAATAGTAAACTTCAAAGTGGAAGAAGTACTTTAGATTTTTTACAATACCAAGTTTAATGTGAACAGGATACAATAGAAAAAAATCCAAAGCTACTTTAAACACAACCAAAGTTAACCATGTGGATGAGAAAAAGAAAGGCGTTAATAATACGAGCAGGTTTGCTGTAAATCCCCAGAACATTATTATAAATCCACGAAACGGAACCCCAAGCCCGCCAACTCCCCACCTTTTTTTTTGACTTACTAAACTTTTTAATGAACGACAAGGAATTGATGTAATAAGCGAATCTGATTCTACAGGAAAAATTACTTTATATTTTTTTAGATTATATATTGCATTCATAAGAGTAAAATCTTCGGTAACGCTATGCGGCAGATTTTCATAGCCGCCAACTTCATCATAAGCGGATTTGCGATAAGACATATTATTTCCAATACAAGAAATTGGAAAATTTAAATTTGTTGTACCAGCCCCTGCAGTTAAAAGATAAACGAAATCTATTGCCTGCATTCCATGAAACCACTTTTCTGCTGTTTGAGTTGTAACACCGGTTACTATTGCAACATCATCCTGATAATGTGAGCAAATTGTTTTTACCCATAGAGGTTTGACTTCACAATCAGCATCAGTCGTTAAAATTATTTCTCCTTTAGCTTCTTTTATTGCATAAGCTAATGCTCGCATTTTACCTATTAATTTAGTGTGATGTTCTTCTGTAGTAATTTTTTGGAATCGAGTTTTACCTGCAATAAATTGATCAATAATTTTCCCGGTGTTGTCTGTTGATTGGTCATCTACAAGCATAATTTGAAGTTTGCCTTCTGGATATTCAAGTTTATCCAGAGACTTAAGTGTTCTGAGAATTTTTTCTTCCTCATTTCTGGCGGCGACAATTATTGTTGCAGTCGGAAGTTTATCATCAGAAATTCTGGAAAACCTTTTTCTTGCTCCAATTATAAAAATAAATGATTGAAGAAAATATCCAACCATTATGAAGAGAAATATCAATTCAAACATTCGTCAGCTTCTCCAAACCGATAATTTCTTTTTCTTACTTCATCCACTATGATGCTGATTGAATCTGTAATTATATTTTTTGATTTCTTACTATCGTGCAATACTATTATTGAGTTAGGTTTTAAATATTTTTCAACGGCAAATTTAACGATTGATAAGTCATTTTTATAATCGTATGTAAGCAATGACCACATCACCATTTTTAGATTATATTTTTTCAATAATGTTGAAGTTGATATTTGAAATTTGCCGTGAGAAGGACGGAAGTATTTTAATCTTATATTAAATTTTTCTTCAAACAGTCTATTAACCGATGAGATTTGATGATCCTTTTCCTGAGCTGGAATTGACTTCAATATCTTATGATTGAATGTATGATTACCAAAAGAATGACCTTTTGCATTTATTTGTTCAACTAGTTCAGGATATTTTTTAACATTATCTCCAACACAAAAGAATAATGCTTTTATTTTTTCATCAGATAGCTTTCTTAAAATGATTTCAGTTGTTTCGGGATTTGGTCCGTCATCAAAAGTTAGAAGAATTTTATTGTTAGTTGTACTCCAATAAAAATCGCTGAAAATTGTCTTCAATATCGCTGGAGGATTATATAAATATCTCATTTTGTGGACAACAAAATTATTCTATTAAATCTTTTTCTGTAATTTAGTCATAGTAAAATAAAATCAGTAACAATTTGACCATCATTTTAATTGTATAATATATCAGAACATAACAAAGGAATTTTTGCCGTCTTTCTTACTGCCATTCTTTGGAGCTCGGGTGGTCTTTTTATAAAACTAATTTCACTTGATGCAATGCAGCTTTCATTTTTCCGCTGCTTGATTGCTGCAATCGTTTTTGCATTAATATTTAGAAAGCGAGTATTTAGGTTAAATCCTTTAGCTCTGCTTAACGCACTTGAATATGCAGCCGTTTTGATTTTGTTTGTAATTGCGACAAAAACTACAACTGCTGCAAATGCAATATTTCTTCAATCAACAGCCCCAATTTATGTATTGATCTTCGAACCAATTCTTACAAGAACAAAATGGGAAAGAATAAACATTATAACAATTGCAGTATGTTTTGCTGGAATGATTTTATTCTTCATGGGTGATTTAACTCCGGGTGATATTCAAGGAAACATTGCTGCACTATTAGCCGGAGTTGCATTTGCGGCTTTCTTTTTAGGTATGAGAAAAAATGATAATCAATATGGCGAATCATCAATTTTTTACGGCAATGTAATAGTAACCCTTTTCTGCATACCATTTATTACAGATTTAAATTCCATTTCAGTACAAGATTTTGCGATGGTGAGTTTTCTTGGGGTTTTCCAGATTGCATTTGCTTATGCGCTTTTCAGTTATGGAATAAAAAAAATTATGGCTGTCGAAGCTTCAATCATATCAATGTTTGAACCTGTGCTAAATCCAATTTGGGTTTTTATTGGATATGGAGAAGTACCTTCTGTATATGCTATCATTGGTGGGATTATAATCATAACAGCGATATCTGCAAGAACGATAATCTCAAGTTCAGATTTTATTAAAACAAAGTTTAGGTTTTGATTATTTAATTTGGATTGACTTGAGAATCTTAAACTTATAAGTTTGGTTATCATTTTACTTAAACTAAACTAGAGATAATTTAATGTCAGGGAAGAATTTCAAAAGTTATATTTCGCTTTTTCTTATTGTTTTAATCTCTTCTCCTAATGCCCAACATCAAATAACTCTCAAGCCAGCAATTGGTGGATATATCTATAATTCAGAGAATTTATTAAAAGTAATGGGAGATGAAAACTATTTTCTTAATTATGGATTTGAAGTCAGTTATGAGAATAAAGATTTATATGGATATGTTATCCAAGTCGATTATTCATATATCTATTCTGGAATTGATAATGTTTTGGAATTCGTAATGACAGAGGAAACAGGTCCAGACCCTATAGGAAGTTTTTACTCAGATGTTTCATTATCATTACACAATTTTGATATTTCTTTGAAGAATGAAATATCAGACTATTTTTCTTATGGATTTGGTCCATCTTTTTCATTCGTGAATAGATCTTACACTGTAGAGTATCCTGATTTTTTAGACAGATTATCATCGTTTGCAGTCGGAATCAGTGGTTCAATTGATGTAAAATTGCCTTTGGATGAGAACACTGATTATTGGTATTTCTATTCTGGATTAAAGTTTAGATATCTTTACGGATTATTTTACGACGAGGGTTTAAGAGACTTGAGTAATTACAATCAGCATTTTGTAACAGGAAATTTGACGATCGGCATTGGTTATAGTTTTAAATAAATAAATTGAAAATTAGAAGTTTAGTGAGACAAAAATGAAAAGATATTTATTATTATTTGTTTTAGCAGTTTTTATACTTGGATGTAATTCATCAATTGTTGATGATCCATCAATAACAATAAGATTTCAAGTTCCTGAACAATCGAAAGTAAAATTATCTATAGAAAATAGTTATAATACAATTATTGCTGTTTTAGTCGATGGAGAAAAACCAGCAGGTGCTTTTGAAGTCTCATTCGATGCTTCAAATCTTGCTGAAGGGATTTATTTTTATACTTTAGAGTTAAAAGGTCAAAGCGGTAGTTATTCAAAAACTACTAGAAATATGTTATTGATTAAATAGCTGAAATAAAAATTAAATTGACTTAGACCTATTAAAGGTCTATATTTTGGTCAAAATTATTTTAGGAATTTTTATGAAACTTAGTGAATCAGTTAAACCGATAAGCTATCTTAAAACTCATGCATCAGAAGTTATTCGTGATGTTTCTGAAAACTACAAAACAATATTAATTACCCATAACGGTGAAGCCAAAGCCATTCTCCAGGATGTTAAAGTCTATGAAAAACAACAGGAAGCTATAGCGTTACTTAAAATACTTGCATTAAGCAGTAAAAGTGCAAAAGAAGGAAAAATAAAATCATTTAGCAAAACTTTTAGCGACTTAAAAAAACAAATTAACGAATTAAAAAAAGAACGTAGTGAACTTCATCGTTAATTTTACTTTCGATGCTGCTTCTGATTTGAAAGAAATTTATAAATATATTCTATTTAATGATTCCGAACGAAGCGCGGACAATTTTGTGGATAATCTGAGAAGCAAGTGTTTAGAACTTAAATCTTATCCTCACCGTGGTCATGTTCCCCCTGAGTTACAATTATTGCACATACAAGATTTTTTAGAAATACATTATAAAACTTATCGGATTATTTATAGAATAAATAAAAAGGATGTTCTAATACATTGCATATTAGATGGACGTCGGGAGATGGAAAAATTATTACAAGAGAGATTACTATCCTAGATAATTTTTCTAAGGCTGCAACCTAAAAATCTTCCAAATATCTTTAACTTTTTCATAACAAATTCTATCGTGCAGTCTATCCTGTCTTCCCTGCCAGAATTCAAACTTAGATGGAACTAATTTGTATCCACCCCAATTTTCAGGTGTAGGTGGATTATCTCCAAACTTCCTTTCCAGTTCTGCGAATTTATTTTCTAAAATTTCTCTGTTATCAACTACTTCACTTTGATTTGAGGCTAATGCTCCGTATCTACTTTTTAGAGGACGTAGTTGAAAATATTCTTCTGACTCTTTTCTACTGATCTTCTCAATCATTCCTTCAATTCTAACTTGTCTTTCAAACTCTCGCCACCAAAAAAGTAAAGATGCTACTGGATTTTCAGAAAGTTCTTTCCCTTTTCTGCTTCCGTAATTTGTAAAAAATGTGAATCCTGCTTCATCAAATGCCTTTAGCAATACAACTCGCACAGATGGTCTTCCGGTTTTGGAAGCTGTTGCAATTGTCACAGCATTAGGTTCGATTATATCAGCTTTCAACACTAAATCAAACCATAATTTGAACTGAGCGAATGGATTTTTATCCAGGTTTGATTCTGAAAGTTGATTCATCTCATAATTTTTTCTAAGATTTTTGATGTTATTGCTTTCGTCCATAGTTTTTTAATCCAAAATTCATATATTTTAAGCACAAAATCCGATAGCATTAAGATAACTTTAACTATCTCTTTACCGGACTAAAAATTAAATCATTATAGATTAGTAACAAAATTATAATCCAGTATTAAAATGAAATCTGAAAAACTAACAAAAAAACAAAAAGAAGAATTAGAAAAATTTGGTGCAAACACTTGGTTTGTGGAATCTCTCTACAAACAGTATGAACAAAAGCCGGATGAAGTTTCGGATCAGTGGAAAAAATTTTTTGGGAATGTTGAAGGTAAAAGCAAATCAAACAGCTTTAATAAAAATGAAAGTACTTCATTTCATGAATTGTCTAAAGAGTTAGAGATGCCAAAACCCGGAGCCGAAGATGAGGTAAAAGTTATAGCGGGCAGTACACAACGAATCCTTGATAATATGAATTCAAGTTTAACAATTCCGGTAGCAACTTCTCAAAGAACTATAGCTGTAAAGTTATTGGAAGAAAACAGGATTATCATTAACCAGTATTTGCAAAAGAAAAATGAGGGAAAAATTTCTTTTACACATATTATAAGTTGGGCAATACTAAAAGCTATTTCGAAAGTTCCATCAATGAACAATGGATTTACGATCATTGATGGAAAACCAAATATAATCATTCGTAAAAATATTAACCTTGGCTTAGCCATTGATATTGAACGAAAAGATGGAAGCCGATCATTACTTGTTCCAAATATCAAATCAGCAAATAAATTAAACTTTAAAAGAATTCTGGAAAACTTATGAAGATATTGTCGTTCGTTCGAGAAAAGGTATTATAGATCCCGCTGAGTTTTTAGGAACAACAATTACATTAACAAACCCGGGGACAATCGGCACCGTTTCATCAATCCCACGGTTGATGGTTGGACAGGGTACAATTATCGCAACCGGAGCAATTCAGTATAATGCTGAGTATCAGGCAATGTCGCATTCTACTATTTCTTCGCTTGGAATAAGTAAAGTAATGAACATAACAAGCACATATGATCATCGTATTATTCAGGGTGCGGAGTCTGGAATGTTCTTACGAGAAATAAACGAACTGCTTTTAGGTAAAAATGGATTTTACGAAGAAATATTTTCTTTGCTAAAAATTCCCTCACGTCCTTTACAATGGGAATCTGATTATCAACCGGGCGGTTTTGAAAAAACGGCGAACACTGAAGAAATAATAAAGCAAGCAAAAGTTTTACAGTTAATTAACATGTATCGTGTGCGTGGTCATCTTTTAGCTGATCTTGATCCTTTAGGCACAAGGGTAGTCTATCATCCGGAACTTGATCCTTCATCCTTTAATCTTACTGTTTGGGACTTAGATAGGTATTTTATTACAGGTGGATTTGGCGCTCTTAAGACTGCAACGCTTCGTGATGTTATAAACCTTTTGCAAAAGACTTATTGTGAGAAGATTGGTGTTGAGTATATGCATATACAGAATCCTGCAGAAAAAGTATGGCTTCAAAGTAAGATGGAACCAAATAAAAATTCCCCATCCTATGATAAAGATGTAAAGAAAAACATTCTTATGAAATTAATTTATGCTGAATCTTTTGAGAATTTTATTCACACAAAATTTATTGGACATAAAAGGTTCTCTTTGGAAGGATCAGAAACATTAATTCCGGTTATGGATCAAATTTTAAATCTTGCATCTGAGCATGGAATTAATGAAGTGGTACTTGGCATGTCTCATCGCGGCAGATTAAATGTCCTTGTCAACATAATCGGAAAATCATACGAGTCAATCTTTAGTGAGTTTGAAGACATAAAAGACCCAAATTCTATTCAGGGCTCTGGTGATGTTAAATATCATCTTGGTGCAACAGGTAAATATCCAACGATAAATGGAGGTTCAATAACTGTGTCAGTTGCGTCAAATCCCAGTCATCTTGAATGGGTTGATCCTGTTGTTGAAGGAATCGTGCGGGCTAAACAAACCAGAATTGGTGATAATAAAGCCCATCAAAAAGTAATGCCCATTCTTATTCATGGTGATGCCGCATTTGCCGGACAAGGTGTAGTTGCTGAAACCCTAAATTTATCGCAACTCAGCGGATACAGAACCGGCGGCACGATTCATATAATTGTGAATAATCAAATCGGTTTTACAACTACGCCGGAAGATTCGCGTTCAACAACTTACGCGACGGATGTTGCAAAGATGATTCAGGCACCTATCTTTCATGTAAATGGTGATGATCCAGAAGCAGCATTATGGGTTACACAAATCGCATTGGAGTATAAGCTTGTCTTTAAGAAAGACGTTGTTATTGATTTGTTTGGATACAGAAGACACGGACATAATGAAGGTGACGAACCCGGATTTACACAGCCGCTTCTATATGATAAAATAAAAAATCATCCTTCAGTGCGAAAAATTTATGAGGATAAATTATTAAGTGATGGAGTCATGTCTGAAATGGAAATCAAGCAGATGCAAATTGAATTTAACAATGGATTGAATAAATCATTTGAATCAATCAAACGAAAAAATGAGTCCTTTTCCAATGACGCACCATTAGCGGTTTCTAAAAAGGAATTGATAGCCTCTAATAAAGTAGAAAATACTTCAATATCTGAACAAGCATTATCTACAATTGTAACTTCCCTCAGTAAGCTTCCTGCTGGATTCAAGGGTCATCCTAAATTAGAAAAATTTTTAGAAAAGCGTAAAAAATTAATTGATGGAACGGAAGCCGCAGACTGGTCGCTTGCTGAAGCAATTGCATTTGGAAGTCTTCTTATTGATGGCACACCCGTAAGATTGAGCGGGCAAGACAGTGTTAGAGGAACTTTCAGTCAAAGGCACTTAGCATTTACCGATGTTCTTACAGGGAGTGAGTATTTTCCATTAAATCATATTTCAGAAAATCAGGCAAGATTGGAGGCTCTTGATAGTTCGTTATCTGAAGCTGCGGTGCTGGGATTTGAATATGGATACAGCACAACCGATCCGCTTGCATTAGTTTTGTGGGAAGCACAATTTGGTGATTTTGCCAATGGCGCACAGATAATCATAGACAATTTTATCGTTGCCTCCAATGAAAAATGGAACTTGCGAAACAGCGTTGTTATGCTTTTACCTCACGGTTATGAGGGACAAGGTCCTGAACACTCCAGCGCAAGATTAGAAAGGTTTTTGATTTTATGTGCTCAGGACAATATGCAAGTATGTAACGTAACCACACCGGTACAGTATTTTCATCTTTTGCGCAGACAAGTAACACAAAGTGAGAGAAAACCTTTGATAATAATGACACCAAAAAGTCTGTTAAGATTACCTGAAGCAAAATCTTTAAAAGAAGAATTTTTATCAGGAAGATTCAAAGAAATTTTGGACGATAAGACAATTCAAAATAGAGAGGATGTTTCCAAAATAATTCTAACAAGCGGAAAAGTTTATTACGATTTAATTAAGCATAAACTAAAAACTAAAAGTGATGATATAGCAGTTATAAGATTAGAACAATTTTATCCATTCAAAAAGGAGATCATAAAGGAAATTATTATTTCCTATAAAAATGCAGATAAAGTTGTTTGGGTACAGGAAGAACCAAAGAATATGGGTGCTTGGAACTTTTTACAAAATAGAATCTCTGAAATTATGCCTGATAAACAAAAACTCTACTCTGTCAGCAGACCAGAGGGTGCAAGCCCTGCAGTAGGTTCTGCAAATCTTTCAAATCAGCAGCAAATTGAACTGGTTAAAGAAGCATTTTCCATTTAATAAATTAGATCCTTAACAAATCTAAGCAAAACATCCTCAAATTGAGGATGTTTTACGCTATTGTAGTATTCTGAAACACTCCAAGATAATCATTTTCTCTAATTTGAGGTATAATGATGGCATATTAATTGGCTTAAGGAACCCAAGTAACCCGAGATGAGATATGGAAGAGTTTCAAAGACAAATTGCAAATGGATATATAATTGAAAGAGTTAATCTTTATCAAGCTACCATAGCCGAGGCTATGAAGTTCAAAAAACATCTGGAAATGGATATCGAACTTGGTTACAAAATTATTGTCATAGATTTAAGTAACTGCAGCTCACTTGATCCGGCATTTATAGGAGTAATGGTTGTAACACTTAAACAATTAATTAGGTTGGGTGGATCAATAAAGATTGTAAAGCCAGGGCTATTTTCAAAATCACTTCTTAATTTAACTGGCACTATTGAAATATTTGAGCTCTATGAAACATTAGAGAATGCAGTTGCCAGTATTTCAAACTCACCACAAAGAAATAAAAATTTCGAGTCAAGAGGCTTAGATCAATTGGCGATGGCTCACTAATCTTGACAAACCTTTTCTAAAACTATAGATTTGCCGTTGTAGTATTATTTTATTGCGAGCGTAACTCAGTTGGTAGAGTGTTAGCTTCCCAAGCTAAATGTCGCGGGTTCGATCCCCGTCGCTCGCTCAACCTTCTCATTCAAACTTTAATGATTAAACATTCAAAGCGATCCTCGCCAGGTAATGCCGATTCTTTCGTTCCCAGTGTAAGTCGGAAAGGATTATTATAATCAATAAATCAACGGGGTAATTATTCTTGATTCTCACTTAGAAAGACTTCTAATTTAAAATACCGGTTTTTATCAACTCAGAATGAAAAAAGTCGAAATAAAGTTTCGAACAAATGAAGAGCTCATCCCAAAACTATCTGAAAAATATCATTTATAAAAAAAACTCAAATGCGACGAAAATCCAAAAGATTGCAACATTTTTCATAACACCCCGCTGTTAAAATGTATTAATTTTGCTTCTAGGTAAAAAAATAATTTGGAAATTATTTGCGGTAATTATGAATATTTTTCTCTTTTATATTAATAGATGATTCTAGAAGCAAGTCCACTTAAATTACATTAATTAACTAAATCTTCATTTAAAGGAGGCAACTTTATGAAAAAAAATGTGTTTGATGCAATTTTTACTGTAATTACTGCAGTGCTGTTGATTTCACAAACAAATTGTTCTGGTACGGAAGAAAAAAAAACAATGTCACAAGCGGAAATGGTTGCTCTGGGTAAATACATAGTAACCACAGGCGGTTGTGATGACTGCCATACTCCCAAAATTTTTACTCCAACGGGACCAACATTTGATACAACAAGAAGGTTTTCAGGTTTTCCAGAAAGTGAAACCCTTCCAGCTTATGACGTTAAATTTGCCGCACCCGGTAATTGGGTTGCAGCAGACAAACATCTGGCGGCTTGGGTTGGACCCTGGGGAATTTCTTATGCTTCAAACTTAACACCAGATAATGCGACTGGAATTGGAACTCTTACAGAAGAGATGTTTATAAAAACTCTTAGAGAAGGAAAGTATATGGGAGTTGGAAGACCATTACTTCCTCCTATGCCGTGGGATGTAATTGGGAAGAAAACGGATCAGGATCTTAAAGCCATCTATGCCTATTTAAGATCAGTAAAACCGATAAGCAATAAGGTTCCAGAACCAATCTCACCAGATAAAATTAAAGAAATATTAGCGGGTAAATAAATTATATTATTCACTAATTGAATAATCAATTATAATGGAGTTTATATGTATTTAGTAAGGGACACATTTTGCTGCAAACCAGGTATGGCGAAAGAACTAGTAAAGAAATTCAAACAGACTATTCCTTTTATGGAGGAACAACACCTAAAGAATGTAAAAATTATGACCGATGTTGTTTCAAATTACTGGACAGTAGTGCTCGAAGGAGAAGTTGAAAGCCTGGCAGCTTTTGAAAACCATAAAGGTTTTACTTCTCAGCAAAAAGTCAGAGAAATAATGGCTGGATATATGGATCTTGTTGAAGGAGGAAAAAGAGAAATCTTCCAAATTGAATAATAAATTATACCCCTATCAATTAAAGTTGGTAGGGGTTTTCAATAACTAATAAAGACTCTTAAGAAAAATGTTCTCTGGGAAATGATGAATAATTGTACACAAATAAGAAGTAGAAATCCAGTAATGTATTACTACTCACTTAAACATCAGATTGAATTAGATAATGTAATATTATCAACAGATAAGCCTATCCTAAGCTAAAATTGTTTGGTTTTATTTTAGAAAAACTGCATATTTGTCCACCAAATTTTGATACACTTATTTGGGCGCTTAGCTCAGCTGGTTTAGAGCATCTGCCTTACAAGCAGAGGGTCCGCGGTTCGAATCCGTGAGCGCCCACAAAAATCAAATCCCGATAATTCGGGATTTTTTGGTTTAAATAAATATCAGGTTAAATTTAAAATAACTAAGGCTCGGTTACCCGAGCCTTATTACATTCTAACTAATCACTACTAACTATTCATTTACATAAATTATTTTATCAGAACCATTTTCTTAGTTTGTGTAAAAGTTGATTTACCATCATTTGAAACTGCTGAAATTGAATAGAGATATATTCCGGATGATAATCCATTTGAAGAATTGGTTGAGAATTGGGCTTCGTGATCACCTGCAGCATAATCACCATCAATAAGAACTTTTACAACTTCACCGGTGATGCTATAGACCGTAACTTTAACTTTACTGTCAAATGGCAAAGCAAATTTGATCATAGTCGATGGGTTGAATGGGTTCGGATAATTCTGTGATAAACTGAATTCTGTTGGCATGTTACCGAAATCAACATTTACTACTTTTGAATATGTAAATTTACCATTATAATCAACTTGTTTCAGTCTGTACGAAACGGCGTTGGAAGTATTCGGTTTATCAGTAAATGAATATTTACTATACTCAGTTGTTGTTCCCTTACCTTCAACAAAGCCAACTGTTGCCCAGTTGCCTTTAATGCTTCTTTCGATTTCAAATCCTCTATTGTTGAGTTCGGAAGCTGTTTCCCATTTTAAGGTAACTCCATTGTTTCCAACTTGAGCATCGAATGAAACTAATTCAACCGGAATAACAGATCCAAGTGCAGCGAGAGTTTTCACTAATACATCAAATGTAAACTTGGAGTTGTGCATACCTTTACTACCATCATAACTTATCAACTGATAGTTCCAGTAAGATTTTTTAACTGTTAAATCATTCATATCCTTTATCATCTGCCAGGAGATTGAATCAATTCCTGTTGGTGGTAGAAGAACTCTCAGATTATGTAATAATCCGTCAACTTCTCCACTTACGCTTTCAACTGATCCATCACCATCATAATCCGTTGGTGCAATGAAATCATCAAAGCTTGTTATTGGACCATGGCAGTTTGTACAAGCAGTGGTATGCTCATAGCCATTATCAGGATTTTCTAATCTAAATGAGTGTCCGCCAACTTTATCTCTGTTTACAGTTCCGGTATCTGTTGTAGCAACCATATGGCATGTTACGCAGGCATCAGTTACTGCAAATTGATGTGAATTTGTTAAATACGCTGAAGTAAACTGAGCAGCATTTTTTCCTAAGAAGTTATCTGCCTGAACTGAATGATGGGGACCCCAGGTTGCTGTAATTGTACTGCTCATATAAGTTACATTGTTTCTTCTTGCTTTATGACAATTCATACATACTTGTCCGTTACCGCCAACTGTGTATGCATATCCGTTACCAAGTGTATCTGATGATGCCGGAGCTTGTCTTAAAGAAGCAAAACTAGTATTTCCGTGTGGATCATGGCATACAGCGCAAGTAACGTCAACAGAATTGGCTTCTTTTAAAGTCTTTACATCAATTTTACCAGGAGTTGATGCTGTATATCCCTGTGTAAACTGAATATAAACTCTTCCATCATGGCATCTGGCACAATCGTTAAGATTGTTTGTATTTCCGTTTGAGCCGGTAGTTGTTTCGAAAACAATGTCAGCATGTCTTGAATTTTCAAATTGAGCGGACTTATTATGTCTCCAGGGTTCATCATGACATTGTCCACAGGAACCCGCTCTATATGTAGCTAGAGTTGTAAAGTTTGCACCGGTCTGTGATGCTGGGTGATTGCTACCTGCACCGTGGCAGTTTTCGCAACCGATTGTAGCAAATTTAACTAAACCGGGATAGGTAGATTTTAGAGCTGCCCATTTACCTGGAGCAGGCGGACCAGCCCAAACCCAACCTAAAGCTGCTGCAACATCATCAAATCCATTGTTAGCTGCAACAACATTATGATCATAACCCGTTGTATGACATTTCATACATGCTGTACTATAATATGCAGCCCCATTATCAATCTCATAATTAAAAATGTTAGCATGTCCTGAAACCTGCCATCTACCATAAATGTCATCAAACTTTGGAGTGCCAGTATGACAACTCATACAACTTGGGAAAGCACCGGGAACGCCATCAAAAGTACCAACACCAATATAATCACCAGCATAAACTGTGGCTGTATCCATATCGGTACCTGTAGCTGTTGTGATGGTAATTTCAATTTTGTAAGCACCCTTAATATCAGCTTTAAGTCCTTTCCAATTTGCGATACCTAAATCTTCCAGCGTAGCTAAGGAACCGCCGGGTTTCTGAATTAGGTTAAAAACTGATGTGAGAACAGGTTGATTGCTACCAACTTCTTTTGCAGATAAATAAACATATGTTTGATTTGCAAAAACAGGTAGACCAGGAGAAACTGAATTAGTAGTTAGTCCCAATGTTGTGAGACTATGTGGTGTAACTGACTCTGTAACCACTCTTGCTTGTGGTGTTTGAGCTGCTAAAAAAGAGGTGACAAAAAGAACAAGGAAACAAGTGTAGATAAAATTTTTCATATTTATGTCCCTTACGTGAATTAAATTTAATTGCGAACTTTTGTTACCAAATCATATTCCAAATATTAAGAAATCACAATAGTTCGTTTTTACTCAAAATTTACATTTTATAACTATTTCCGTTTGCTAATTATTAGAAAATAAATAATGATTTTTCCTAAATAAGAGATTTTTTGATATGTCTAATATTTTTGAATTAGCAAATGATGTTGAAAACGCAGTTTTGATGAAGGTGAATTAATTATTGAAAAGGTTAAACTTCTGAGATATTCTAAGGAATTTATTAACCAAAGTTATTTATTTCGAAGGGAAAGCGAGAAGGATTAGCAATTTTTTAAAGAAAAAATTCCTAAGATAGTTTACCTCAACTTATATTTTAAAATAACAAAAAGTATTACTTATTTATCTCGGCGAAATACTTAAAATGGCTTTCAACAAAATTTATAGGTTCCTTTAATACTCCAAAGTAAATTTAAAAAGCAGATAACCTAATTTTTCCGTAAAGTTTTTTGTTTGATTATTTTTATTTATGTAATTATATGAAATATCAAAAATATAATCGCGTAGAGGTTCAATTATAAATCCCAAACTGAAAAAATCGGTATTTACCCTTTCGCCATCTAAAAAATATGCTTTTTTATCAAAGTTTTCGTAACCATGCGTAAGTGCTATATCCCCTCCAACATTTTTAATCAAAGTTCCATCATCAGTATAAATATTGTTTCCTTCTCTCGAATATCTATACTCGGCTGACATTCTTAACCACTCATTAAAATTGTAAGCAGATTTCAACATTAGTTCATCAGCATTTGGTCCAATTCTGTGGCCAAGATTTGCACCAAAGGCAGTATAATTATTTTTTATATTATAATGAGTGTAAACGTAAGGTCGGATTTTTGTGTATTCTAATATCAAGGAAAGATCTGCAACAGAAAATGGCTGGTACCAAAATGCACCAAGTTGATATGCAGTTTTATTCGTAAACTTTTCGAGATCCCCAAGATTGCTCAAAATATTTTCATCAAGTAAAAATGTGGCTTGCAGTTCTAAGTTTTTTACAAATTTTGTTTGGAGATCAAAATAAAGATTGCCATTATCCCGGTCTTGAAGACCCATCTCAATAAATTTATAAAATGCAAGCGGAGTTAAATATCCGAGCTCAATACCTCTACCAGAGTAAACCATTGTTTCGCCAATACCAATATCAAATAAATTATCAAACTTCAGTTTTAAATGATTGTATGCAAAATATTTTGTATAACGTTCATCAACATTAAAACTAAAATATCCAGTTGTAGAAGCGTGCAGTGATGAAAAGGTAATCATACCATAATCAAAGTTAAACTTTAGAAAATCCATAGTTGGATTATCACCAGACAGAATCAATTTACTTCCATATCCTAAACCCAAAGTAATATCTTCCCTGCCAAGCTGCAGTGCAATGTGCATATTTTGCATCGGTGAAGTATGATATTTTAAATAACCATAATTAAAATCATAATTCCCGATGTTTTCAGAATCTTCAATCCATTTGAAGCTTGTAAGTAAACGAGGTTCTATGACTTCTGCAATGGATTTGTTGCCGCTGACACCACCTTTAAATACTGTAAGATTGTATCCCAAATGATTAAATACTGTACCGCGAATTCTGAAACCAATATCATATAGATTTGAATTAACATTATTTTCCGGCAAAAATTTTTGTGCGTGATAAAAATGTCCAAGCCACTCCATATAGATATTGTTATACGCTTCCTGGTAAGCAAAAAGATATTTTACTTTATCTGTAAACATCTGATCAAGATCAGAAAATAAATTATGTTGCGGATTAAACAATTGGGTTGCAGTATCCGGTTTTATAGAGTCTGAAAATTCTAAGCGATATTTTTGCAAGAGTTTTTTTTCAGTATTACTTAGTTCAGATACCTGAGCTGCTATTTTTTCAAGCAGATCTTTTACTTCAAATCTGGAAATTACAGGATCATCTTCACGAATAAATGAGATAATTCCTTTAACTTTCATTTCCTTTAAAAATGTATATACACTATGATGAAGTTGAACATTTTCAACCTGGGAAAATGTTATTGAACCAAGCAAAATATTCACAAAAGTAAAGAGAATAAAAAAACTTTTCATCAATAGATCCTTTTTAGACATTCAAATATAATCTTTATATAGAAAATAATTCGTGTTAAGTAATGAAGAAATGCCGGTCACTGTTTTTAGATTTCAGTCTTTATAACTAATTTAACCCCGAAATAACCAAAAAATAAAATGATTTATCTTAAAGTTAGTAGGAACAGTATAGTAAGGAAAATAGCTATTGATATGGCTTTTTTAGCATCGCATAAGAAAATAAGATTTCCAAAATATTATTTTGAAGAGGGACTTTATCTTTCTTATAAGGAAAAAATAAATGAATCGACTGTAGATGAATATTATCTAACTAAAGACAAAATTAAAAAGGAAGATTCAGAATTTTTCTACTTTGATTTTCCATTTAAAATGGAACAAGTTTTAGGCACTGCAGTTTAAAAAATTTATTAAATCCCATTATTAATTATCCAATAAACGAAGGAAACAAAATGAATAAACTTCTTGCTCTTTTTTTAATAGTATTTACAATAACTTCATTCTCTCAGGATGTTCCAGATTCATTGTTGAAACAAGGCTGGAATATGACTGGAGTTGTAGGATTAAACCTTAGTCAAACTTCTTTCTCTAATTGGGCACAGGGTGGATCTAATTCTTTAGCATTTGCTGCTTACACCAATCTTGGGGCAATTTATTTTAGTGACCCCTGGAAATGGAAAAACAGATTAAATATGACTTATGGAAGATCAAAAATTGGGAATGAAGGTTACAGAACAAATGAAAACGATATTTACTTTGAAAGCGTAACATCCAGAGATATTGGCTGGGCTGTTGATCCATATTTTTCAGTTACATTTCGAAGTGCTTTAACAAAAGGTTATGATTACTCAGTTGACGCTTCCGGTATACAGATAGTTGATTTCTTTGACCCCGGTTACCTATCTGAAGCACTCGGATTTACCTACGATCAGAATAAAATAATTACAACCAGACTTGGTATTGCAATTCAACAAACATTTGCAAATAAATTTACTAATTATACAGACGATCCTGAGACACCAAATGAAATTGAAAAATTTAAATTTGATACCGGTCTTGAATCAGTAACTGAAGTTAATTATGAATTTTTACAAAATATGAAATATTCAAGTTTTCTAAGACTATTCACCCGGTTTAATTCTCTGGATGTTTGGGACGTAAGGTGGGATAATATCATCTCTGCTAAAGTGAATGATTATATTAACGTTAATTTTGCGGTCACTCTAATTCATGAGATTAGCCAGACAAGGCGAACACAATTAAGAGAAGCATTACAATTAGGATTTAGTTATTCAATATTTTAAAGATTGATTTTAGTATAAGATAAATATTATGGATTGGAAAGAAATTTTACCACAGTTAAAACAATATGTTACTGAATTTGGTGTTCAAATCATTTCAGCGATTCTTATAGTAGTTATAGGATTCTGGATTTCCAAACGATTAACAAAAATTCTGAAAAAAGTTTTAACCAAACGAAATGTTGATTTAACTTTAGCCGGATTTTTAACAAGCGCATTAAAATTTATCTTATACTTATTTGTTATTATCGCAGCAGTATCAAGACTAGGAATTGAAACAACATCATTTATAGCAGCACTTGGGGCCGCTGGCTTAGCCATTGGTCTTGCACTGCAGGGTTCGCTTTCAAATGTTGCTGCCGGTGTTATGCTGATTATCTTCAGACAAATTAAAGTTGGACAATTTGTTGAAAGCGGTGGAGTAAGCGGCACAGTTGAAAAAGTTGGAATATTTAATACAATGTTAATTACAGTTGATAACAAAGTAATTTACATTCCAAATTCAAAACTGATAAATGACAATATCATCAACTATTCTGAAAAAGATACTAGAAGGATAGATTTGGTTTTCAGCATTAGTTATGAAGATGATATAGATAAAACCAAAAAGGTTATTCAAGATTTATTAATTGCAGAACAAAATGTATTGAAAAATCCAGAACCAGTTGTTGCCGTTGGTGAGCTTACTGATAATGGAGTTAATATTTTTGTTCGTCCCTGGGTATCAACTTCTAACTATTTAGATACTAAATTTAGACTAACTGAGCTAATCAAAAAGAAATTTGATGAAGAGAACATCTCAATTCCATTTCCGCAAAGCGATGTTTATATTCATCAAAGATAGTTTTAGAATTTGTTTCGGAAAGTGAATACACTTCCCTTTTAATATTTTTATGATACAGGAAATAAAATGAGCAATTTAGAAAACTTTAAAACTCTTATTACTGAGGGTTATACCTTTAAAGGTGATTCGTTAATTCTGGGTACAGCCATTTATAACAAAGAGGCGCAAAATAATCTTCATGTCAAAATTCCCCTTAGCACTATAAATAGACATGGTTTAATTGCGGGTGCAACTGGTACTGGTAAAACAAAAACTGTTCAGTTGTTTGCTGAATCATTATCTGAAAAAAGCATTCCCGTTTTACTTATGGATATTAAAGGTGACTTAAGTGGTATAGCTGCAGAAGGCTCATCAAATCCCAAAATTGAAGATAGACACACTAAAATTGGCTTTCCTTATCAACCAAAAAAATTTCCTGTTGAGTTTTTTACTTTATCTGATGAAAAAGGAACAAGATTGCGTGCAACTGTTTCAGAGTTCGGTCCCATATTAGTTTCAAAAATACTTGAGCTTAATGATACCCAATCTGGATTGGTTGCAATTTTATTTAAGTATTGTGATGATAATAAACTTCCTTTACTTGATTTCAAAGGACTTTAAAAGATATTACAATACTGTACTGCTGAAGGTAAAAAAGAAATCGAAAAAGATTACGGCTCAATCTCCGCAACTTCTATCGGTACAATTTTAAGAAAAGTTGTAGAACTTGAACAGCAAGGTGCAGAAAAGTTTTTTGGTGAAAAATCTTTTGATGTTGAAGATCTTTTAAAAGTTGATGAAAATGGTAACGGAATTATTTCTGTCTTAAGGTTGATTGATTTACAGGATCGACCAAAATTATTTTCTACCTTTATGCTTTCATTACTAGCAGAGATTTATTCAACATTTCCAGAACTTGGTGATAAGGCTGAACCGAAACTGGTAATTGTAATTGATGAAGCTCACTTAATTTTTAAGGAAGCAAGTAAATCATTGTTAGATCAGATAGAAACAATAATAAAACTTATCCGATCAAAAGGTGTTGGTATTTACTTCTGTACGCAAAATCCAACAGATGTTCCGCAAGCAGTCTTAAGTCAGCTTGGTTTAAAGATTCAACATGCGTTACGTGCATTTACAGCACAAGATAGAAAAATGATAAAGTTAACATCAGAGAATTATCCTATTTCAGAATTTTATAAAACAGATGAACTTTTAACTTCACTTGGAATTGGTGAGGCTGCGATAAGTGCTCTCAATGAAAAAGGAGTTCCAACTCCGCTAGCAGCAACTTTACTGTGCGCGCCAAAATCAAGAATGGATATTTTAACAGAAGATGAATTAAATAGTAAGATTAATTCATCACAACTTGTTGCAAAATATAATCAGGTTGTTGATCGTGAAAGCGCATATGAAATCCTAAATAAGAAATTAGAAACTGCAAGAGAATTTGATCTTCAAGTACCAAAAGATTCATCGTATAATCCACCAACCTATAATCCTGTTCCAAAAACTCCATCTCGATCAACACGCAAAGAAAAAAGCACAGTTGAAAAAGTGATGGATAGTTCATTAACAAAACAAGTTGGAAGAACTTTGGTTAGAGAAATCACTCGTGGATTACTTGGTGTACTTGGCGTTGGTGGAAGAAGAAGATAATATTTTAATAGTTAATTAATAAATTAGTCTATATATTCTCCCTCAAGTTTTGATGCCGCATCTTTATCAATTACAACTGTTGCATATCTATGTAATTGTACAATTGTTGCCGGATATTTTGCCATAATTGGGCCTTCAACCGTAGCTCTTATTGCATCTGCTTTATTAATTCCGTTTGCAAGCAGCAAAAGTTTTTTTGATTCCATAATTGTTCCTACTCCCATAGTAATTGCATATTTAGGAACTTCATCAATATTATTAAAGAATCTGGAATTATCTAACCTGGTTTTCTCTCCAAGAGTTTTTATTCTTGTTCTGCTGCCCAATGAAGACCCTGGTTCATTAAATGCAATGTGTCCATTAGCACCAATTCCTAAAATCTGAATATCTATTCCGCCAAAGCTTATTATTTTTTCTTCATACCATTTACAGAATAATTCAATATTATCAGCCATTCCCATTGGTATATGAACATTTGATGGATTGATGTTAACGTGTTTAAATAAATTTTCCCACATAAAATAATGATAGCTCTCAGGATGTGAAGGCGGAAGCCCAACATACTCATCTAAATTGAAAGAAATAACTTTTGAAAAATCTAATCCTTCTTCTTTGTGCATTTTAATTAATTCTTTGTATAAACCTAAAGGTGTGCTACCAGTAGCAAATCCAATTACAGAATCAGGTTTAAGTTTTATTTGTGTAGCAACTTGGTGAGAGGCTTCGACGCTCATCTGGAGGAAATTTTCTTTTATCAATACTAGCATATAGTCTCCGATTGATAATTATTTTTTTTGTTGTCTTAAAATTAGGACAAAATAGATTACAATTAAATTTATTTCATATTATTTTATAAGAAAATTAAAATCACTATACTTGAAATAATATTATTGAAAGTCTTATGAAACCTGTCTCTATTGCCGTTTTAAGTTTATGTTTTGTACTTACTTTAAGATCACAGACTATTTCTATATCAGGAAATACTAAGGACGCCAAGTCTGATGCTCCAATTGAAAATGCAAAAATTCAGATTAAAAATTTGGCTAATGGATTAATCGATTCTGTATTTTCGGATGCTATTGGTAACTGGCAATATGATATCGCTACTTCAGTTGAAGATGAGAGTGATTATCTGCCAAATAGTTTAGATGTAATGCAAAATTTTCCTAACCCCTTTAATCCCTCAACAAAAATCGGTTTCTTAATTCCAACTGATGAAAATGTTTCGATTATGATTCATAATATTCTAGGTGAATTAGTTGATATAAAAAATACCTTTCTTACCAAAGGGAATTATATTGTTGATTGGTTTAGTAAAGGAAGTGCGGGAGTTTATTTCTATACAATCGCTTATGGAAATCAATCAATTACAAAAAAAATGATTCAGCTTGATGGTGGAGTTGGAATTGGGCTCGGTGAGATAAGAACTGGTCTAATCGGAAATTTTAAAGATGAAATAGCCATTCCAGTTCTTTCTGTAGAAATTATCATTACAAAATTCGGTTATGCCGCTGATTCTACAACGACAAATATTTCTGGTGGAGAAAACTTCAGCACATATCTTCAAACTGTTCACTCAAAATATACAATGATTGATCTACACAATGATGTTCTCGAGGTTATGGTTAATGATCCACAATATCATCTCGCAACTCTTCATACATATAATCACACAGACATACCAAGATTACAGCAAGGTGAAGTTGATATACAGTTTTTTTCTATTTGGGTTGATCCTGATTCTACTCATTATACGAACTATTTCCAACGAGCTTTGACAATGCGCGACTTATTTTATTCCGAGCTCACGGCTAATCCATTAACCATTGCACAAGCAATTACAATACAGCAAGCTTTAGAATTGAACAATCAAAATAAAATCGCCGGAATAATTGGTGTTGAGGGTGGACATCATATCCAAAATAATCTTGATTATCTTGATACTCTGTATAATGCTGGTATGAGATATCTTACGATTACCTGGAATAACAGCACGAACTGGGCAATATCTGCAAGGGATTCCAGAACTCTTACCCAAGGTTTAACTGAATTTGGAAAACAAGTTATACGAAAGTTAGATTCTCTGGGTGTTATCATTGATGTCTCTCATGTTGGAATCAAAACAATTCAGGATATATTGGCTGTAACAACAAATCCAATTATTGCTTCCCACTCTGGTGCAAGAGCATTGAGAGACAACACGAGAAATTTATACGATTGGCAGATTCAGGATATCGCGAATTCAGGTGGAGTAATTGGGATTGTTTTCTATCCACCATTTCTTTCAAACTCTTCTCCTGTCGATATTAGTAATGTAATACAACATATTGATCATATCGTTAACCTGGTTGGTGTAAATTATGTTGCAATTGGTTCTGATTTTGATGGAATAGGAACAAATGTTGTAATAGGTTTGGAGGATGTTTCCAAGTTTCCTGACTTGACTTTGGCACTATTACAACATGGTTATTCTGAATTAGAGGTTGCAAAGATTCTTGGAGGAAATTTCAGAAGAGTATTTGAACAGGTTTGTGGAAATAAATAATTATTAAGAAATCTGATTTAATTCCTTACCACAATATCGGCATATCTTAGCTTTTGCTTTTATCCTCTCTGCACAATAAGGACATTCAATTGTATCCCCGGTTTCAATTGAATTAGCTTTCATGCTGTCTGCTAATTTCTGCGCCTGTGATAATATATTATTCTGCTTGTATTCTTCTTGTGCAGTTGTAATTGCATCTTTAAGCTCATTTGGTTTAGCAATTTTACGATAGGTTGTTGCACCCATTTCGGCAGCAGTCTGGATTTCAATATCACCAAAGCCTAAGATTCTGCCTGTTAGTGATTGATGATAGGTAACATTATTAATTTTTTCAAGCGGACTTTCTTTTGCGCTAATTGAAAATACACCTTGCTCATCAAATATTCTAAGATTAGTCACAACCCAAATATCAAACCTTCTTTCAAGATATTGATATCCAAAGTAGCCAAATGATAAAAACCCAATTATAATAATCCAAAAATCTTGCATTAGAGATAAAGCGAATACAATAGAAGTAATTAATCCAAAAGAATAATCGATATAATAAATGGATATACAAGCACAATCCAATGAGGTTGAGTTTTGAATAATATTTGTTCGTTGTTTTTTAGTTTTGTTCTCATAGTATTCTTCAATTATTCGTGTACTTTTTGTGATGTGATTATTTAACCAGCATCATTTTCTTACTCTCTCTAAATGCAATTTCACCATTTACAGATTGAACATTCAGAGAATAAACATAAACTCCTGAAGGTAAATTCGTTGCATCAAAAAGTTCATTGTAAATTCCCTCTGGTCGTTCTTCATCAACTAAAGTTGCAACTTCACTTCCAAGCAGATCATAAATTTTTAATTGAATATAACCTTCTTCAGGAATTTCATATCTAATGACAGTAGTAGGATTAAATGGATTTGGAAATTCTGATGCAGAGATAAAATTACTTGCAATCAATGGATTTTCAGTCATACGATGGATGGAGGATCTGCACTTACAACTTGCCCTGCGCCAACAGTAACAATTCTTTGATATGCTCCATTTAAAGCAGTAATAGTGTATGTGCCGGGCATTACATCACCGATAGCGTAATTTTCATTATACACTTCATCCGATCCTATATAGGGATCAGCAAAATTATATGTTAAAGCATATGTGAATGTTGTGTAAGGTGGTCGTGGTTTTGGATTAGGCGTAATATCAACACGGGTACTGTTAGCTGCATTTGGCACACGACCATAAATAGCCGCCATTCCGGTAATTGCACACCAAAGTTCAGGGTTACGTGTTTTCCTCGATGTAGAATTGGGATAATCCATTCTAATCTCAAAATGTAGGTGAGGTCCGGTTGAGTTACCTGTATTGCCCGATAATGCAATCTGCTGACCGGCAAGAACAATATCATTCGTTCCAACGTAGAAACTATCCAGATGCATATAGTAGAGATATATAAACCTTCCGTTCCACTCACTTTTTACAACAATATAATTGCCAGCTCCATTTGCTTGAAAACCTGTAAAGTATACCGAACCGTTTGAGGCTGAATATACAGTATCGTAGTGGATGGAAATGTCAATTCCTCTGTGTGCATTCCCGGGATTGGAGATACTTGGCTCACCAAATAAATAAGATCCGTTTGTTTGGATATTATCAGGAACGGGGCGCAGTAATCTAAATTGCTGCGCTATACCTGAAGAACTCACAAAGATTGAAACTATAAACAATAGACGTGCAAAAATATTCATTACTTATACAATCCTAAAAATTTACACCGACTGCGAAGTAATGCACATCTTTCAGTCTTCCGAAATCCTGATATGCATAATCGAGTTTTACTTTTACCATATCAACGATTCTGTAATACAATCCAAATCCAAGTGTTAATCCTTTCTCAGAATCTTTTTCGAACAAGGAATTATATCCAGCACGTAAATGAATTATTTCATTCCACGCATATTCCAATCCTGAATTTAAGTATTCGGTATGATCATTTGGATGAATTGCGTCCACAGCTACAGTCAATCGCGATGTTTCTTCTTTTACTACATCAGTGGAGAGACCAAATCTGAAAATCAGAGGCAGATCAAATTTATCCAGCTCAATATTTGAGTTAATATTATTTTCATTTCCGGCTCCTGATGGAAATATTACAGTTGCATCTCTTCCCGATAACTGCATTTTTGTTCCAAAGTTTGAAATACTTGCAGCGATTCTTAATTCATTTAGAACCTGAATTTTGTAAAGAGTACCAATATCAATCGCAAGCCCGGTCGCATTCATATGCCAAAGATTTTCACTTATGTATTTTACATTAAAACCTATTGCAAAATTTTCAGTCAGAAATCTTGAGAAATTTAATCCCATAACTAATGTATTATAATCAAAAAACTCTCCTGTCCCTTCGGGGTATTCAATTGTGCGAACGGGCATTTCATCCATAGAAAGAACTGAAACAAATATACCTACTGTTCCAAGACCACTAAGGTTTGTTGCAAATGCGGCGTAATCGTGTTTTATATCTGCATACAAAGCAGTGTGATTGAAGAATGCTTCGCTGGAAACAATATTAGCAGTTCCCCCCGGATTCCAGTACAATGCAGAAATGTCATCTGAAATTGCTGTGAAAGCACCGCCCATTCCCACGGCTCTTGGTCCAACATTAAATTTTAGTACCTGTGTTGATGTTGTTCCAGTTTTAGTTGTTTGAGCATTTAAATTAATTGCAAAGACTAATGCAAGTGAAATGCTCATCATATAAAATATTTTTTTCATAATAATCTCCTGCATTTCTTTTACTTAATTAGCGCAAACTTGATTAGCTTTTCCCCAACACCCGGTGCATCTATGTGTGCGAGATATACTCCGTATGCAACACTAAAGCCATCGTGATTTAGTAAATTCCAGTATTCCCTGCCGTTATCTGCACCTGTATCGTGCTCTAAAGTAGCAGCAAGCTCGCCGCTAAGAGTAAATATTCTGATCGTACATTTCATTGGAAGATTTTCAAAGTAGATCCTTCGCTCACCTCGATTTTGCCCAGATAATTTATTCGCAGGTTCTATTTCATTTGCCCCCACATATGGATTTGGTACGACATAAATATTATCCATTTTTTCAGATGCCATTTGATTGTTTACAAATCCAGCCTTTGTTTGCAATGTAAATACATCTTCTTGCTTGAAAGGTCTTTTGGTGTAAAGTAGCAGTGCATCACCATCAGATGGGATAATTTGAATCGAATCTGTAGTAGGTGAAACTATTAAGCTCCAGGAAATCTGTGCTCCTTGTCCGCCGGGTGAACCTGTTTTATAAAAAACAATTTCTTCACCTAATGTCCAGGTTGAATCATTGGTCGTAGCCGGTTCTTGCAAATTGGTTACTACTTCAATAGGAATTCCAGATGTTACATCTTCTACTTTATATTTTACCGGAATATCTATAAACCCACTTCCTGCTACAAATTTTTTAGCAGTGGAAATATTCTGATCAGAAAATGTAACAATATAATCAGATGGCTGTGCTTTTGGATTACCAGCGGCTCTAAGAAACATTCTGAAAGGTAAATTTAAATCTGATGACCATTTTGACTTATCAGCATCAAATATTAAAGAAGGGTTGTCTTTTACTTTTAACAATACTCCATCAAAAACAGGATTAGCATCCTCTCCATTAAGCTGAACACTCTGATAAACCGCATAACTTCTAAACGTAATAAAGTATTCTGTTGCTTCCTTCATAGGACTGTTATCAGTTCGCTTGATTGAACCTTTTTCAAAGTTTAGCTCATAATCAACGCCATATTGAAAAATAGTACCGGCAGCGTCTTTAACCTGTAAGAAAGAATCATTAATTATATTCACTTTCGATAGACTCGTGAATTTAGTTCCATACAAATAAAAAGATTCCGTGTAAGCTTTTTCACCGACAACAGAATAATTTTTTGCAACTATAATACTATCGGTTCGATACAAAGTATCGCTGAACGTTAAAGTATATTTATCATCCTTAATATCAAGATCGTTGATTAGACTAAAATCAACCTTTCCATTTCCTATGCCGCTAACCTGCTGCACATCTGTTAAATCAGTAATTTCAGGTCTGTCATATCCTGCAGCTCTAGGACCAGGAATAACCTGAACAGTATTATCACCAAAGGTTAACTGCGCAGTTATCTGATCAACAGATATTTTCTTAGTTGTTTCTGATGGTGGAATTCCAAGTGAATCTCCGTGATCATAAGCTACAACTGCATAATAATATGTTTGTCCGTTTCTTACTTCATTAGAATCAACAAATGTGTGAACTAATCCTGAGTTAACTCCAAGGTAATATTTTATTCCTCTTCCCAGATAAGGAACAGGATGATAACCAAGCCAATCATTATTCAAATCCCATTTAGCTTCAAAACCATTTATATCTTTTAAAGGTTCATACAAAAATCTCGAACCTTTTCCATCAGTAATATTTTGTATATCTGCAAAATCGGGGCGCGTACTTCTGTAAATTACGTAACCTTCAAAATCTTCTCCGGTTATTGGATCTTTACTTTTTTCGGATTTCGAGTCCCAATAGAGAGTAACTTTTTTATCATCAGGAATGGCTGTAACTTTTGGCAAAGAAGGTGGTTTGAAGAAACGATAATTTTTATTGTAAATATCCTGAACAGTTTCTGCGGTAATTAAAAGATCATCTAAATCTTCACCAAATAGAAACGCCATTGATATTCTTTTTGTTTCTCCCGGGGCAAGTGAGATATATCCAGAACCATATATGAAAACTATATCTTCATCATTTGTTATTTCACTAAAACTATTTGGCCCGGGTTTTATTGCATTCCAAATATCTTCATCGTAAGCAATTTTAAGATCCGTATTCCATTGTGAACTTTTAAAACTCGTCAATCCTATCTGATCAGCTTCATCCAAATCAGTATAACCAAAATTTGGTTCGCCCGGCTGAAGTGGATCGGGCCTTCCATCGGGTAATCGATTTCCTAATGTCGGAATTCCATCTCCTTCTCCTTCATCGGCAGTACCAGCAATTCCATCTTTACCAACATCGTCTGTTTCTGGATTCCAATCACCATCTTCATCAATTAAATTATCTTGCCTTTCATCGAAATAACCATCTCCATCATTATCAATACCGTCGATAGGATTTCCGGGTGATTCAAGAAACTTACATCCTAAATAACCAAGTTTTCTGTTCAGATCTCCTTCTCCGTCAGGATCCCAGAAGTAAACCATATTCCGAGAGTATAAAGGAATTAAAGTATCAAATGGTGAAACAAATAAACCCCAATCGTCCTTATTATCTGTACCTCCAATATCAGGGTCACCATAAATTCCAAAGACGACTGAATCAAGTGGTGTATCGCTTACATTGGTTATAGACCAGACAAAAAAGATCGCATTTGCAGCTAAGGAATTACTCCACTGAAATGCTCTTCCATCAATCTGAACACCTAAACCCTGGCGTGAATTATCGTTTATAAATGGAAAATATTTAAACTCTTTATTGTCTCTATCATCCATAGCCCAATATGCTTCAAGATCGGCGTTGTTTTCCCCTTGCACTAAATAGCCGGGCCAAACATACTGTCCTAATGTTTGATTATACCAATCTCTTGGCCAGCTATCCGGTTTGCCATCTCGATCAGAATCAAAAGCAGGATTAGATGCAATGTTTGGTTGGTTGGGATCTGCATAACCTGTTAATGGCTGCCATTGCCATTTTAATCCCGTTGCAGGATCAACTTCTCTTAATCCGGCATAATCATAATCATTCATTCCATCTGTGATAATATGGATTCGTTTTCCAGATGTATCAACAACCGAAGCTCCAACAATTGGACAAAATTGAAAGATATAAGGGGCATCTCTCCAAATAAGATTTGTAATTTCCCTGATCCCACCATAACCGGGGGCAATACCACCATAGTTTTCAATCTCAACAGCAACATTATTTCCGTTCATAAAAAAAGATTTTCTATCTTCGTTACCAGTGGTTTTCAGAAGATAATTTTCCAGAGAATACTTTAATGAACTTGTATTGTTACCATTTGTGCTTTGCAGTGAATTTAAAAGTTTATCTTTTAAAAAATCTTTTATCTCTTGATGTTCAACCAGCCTTCTTTGTTTCACTGATTCCGGCTGAGCATTTACACTGGAAATGAGCAGGGGAACAATCAGTAAAAGGGCAATAAAATATTTCATTTTTGTTTTCAGCATGTCGTTACTCCATAAATTTCTTTAAAACTCTAATGTAAGACCGGCTCTTACTTCCCTTGGGGCAGAATAATAGTTTGGTCTTTTAAAGTATTCTGTTGCAGATTTAATTCCGGGATATATTTTAGATATTTCATTTGTTGCCTGCGGACCGCCTTTTGTTTCTTCTAACGAATAGGTTGCTCTGCCGGTATCATCGTAAACAAATCTTTCGTTCTTAGTATCAAATAGATTAAAGACTTTGAGGAAAATTGTAAGAGTTGTGTTGTAAATAAGAAATGATTTATCAATAAGGAGATCAACATTTGTTTGAAGCGGTTTTCTTCCGCTGTTAGTCCTTAAATAAATTTGTTGTTCATAAAGCTGCGGTGAATATGGCAAACCTGTTCCAAGCGAAGTTACAACCGTAACTGTCCAATCTCCGTCGCCGCCAAAAGTTACAACACCATTTAATGTATGGGATTGGTCCCACGCTAATGGAACGGGTACTTTTTCACTTTGCCTGCCTGACTGAAGATCGATAAAGAAAGCATCCGCACTCGTTTCATTTCCTTCAGCTACCTGGAAAGTATAATCTACTGAAGCACTGAATAAATTATCCGGCATCTTTCTTTTTGTAAATGCAAAAGTAATTCCTTTTATATTTCCATAATCTTTGTTTACGTACTTCTGATAGATTTGGTTACTGCTGATTCTTATTTGCTGAAGTGCAAGTAGATCACGAACATCTTTATAAAATCCGGTGACATTAAATGCTACCGTTTCGGTCAACTGCTGCTGTAATCCTAATTCATAAGTAACTGTTTTTTCAGGATTAAGATTTGAATTTCCATAAACTGGCAAAGCTGCAATATCTTCAAACTCAGGATTGGTATATAAATATCTAAATGGCGGAAGCTGATAAAAATGTCCATATGAAAAATGAATAATCCCCTGATCTGTGATCGGGAAAGAAATTCCTATTCTTGGACTAAAAGTAAATTTACCTTCAGCATTTGTTAGATTTTTGGTCGGCTCAAATTCATTGGGTGCATATACAGTGTTTGCATTAAAATAATCTACTCTCAACCCTGCGTTAAGAATCATACTTGTAAATTCCATTTTATCTTGCAGATAACCTGAGAATTGTTGAGGGGATCTTGAGTAAATATCTATTGAACCTTTTTGATCTATTGGATTGGGAATTGTTGGAGTCAAGTAGTTGCTTCTGTTTCTTAAGACATCAAAGAAAACAAAATCCATCGTATCCCACTTACCTTTTAATCCAAATTTAACCTCATGCTGATTAGTAACCTGGCTGGTTATATCAAACTTTATTTCCGAGGTGTAAGAGCGTTGATAAAAATGTTCAGGTTGCGTTCCGCCGGAGACAAATGTATAACTGCTGTAACTGCTGCTTTTATCTTCTGGCTGGTATCTTGGATCAGCATGTAAACCATTCAAACTCATACCCGGGTTAAATGAAACTTCGTTATTGCCAGTGTCAAGTAAGGGATACAAATATCTTTTAAAATCATAGATATTATATGAGCCTTTTAATGAAAAGAAAGTACTATTACTAACGGCATGACGATATTCTAATGAATTTATTAATCCCCATTCATACCTGTGATAATTTGCATCCGGATTATATTTATAATCATGAGCGTAGCTCTGATAATTTGAGTTTGAGTAAACAACATCATAATTAATTTTAATTGTGGGAATTGGCTTGTAAGTAAACTTTGCTGTCGTATTAATATCTTCACTCGGATTCATTGATACGATCGAATTATCACCAGTTTGTGCAAGGTATAAAACATTGGCAAGATTTTGATCCCGGGAAAGAGAATCGAATACTGTGTGCTGTCTTATTCCGTAAAGGTATCCTTTGTCATTGTTATATCTGCCGGAAAAGAAGAAAGCAAAATCATCTTCCAATAGCGGTATCGGACCGCCGAATGTGCCCTCAACAACCTGGTTGTTTACAGGATTAACATCATCTATATTGAAAAAAATATCATCGGATGAACTTAAATAATCACCGGTATAGTAAGATAAAGTTCCTGAATATTTTGAGCCGCCTTCTTTGGTGATAGTATTAACAACACCACTTAATGCATTTCCGTATTCAGCATTAAAAGTTCCACTTACAACCGAAAGCTCCTGAACGGCATTTGTAGAAATCTGAACTGTTCTTCCAAAATCATAAGGATTGATAGCTGAAACACCATTTACATTATAAGCAATCTCGGTAGATCGGCCGCCGCGTATATGAAGCTCACCGCTTGCGCCTTTTGTAATACCTGCCTGTAATGAGAGCAACTGACTTATGCTTTCAACCGGTAGAGTTTTAATTTGTGAATCATCTATAGATGTTTGAGAAGAAGTCAAATCTTTTCTAACCATTGGCCGTGTTGCTTCAACAATAATGGTTTCAAGTCCGATTGCTTCTGTGGAAAGTTGAATGTCAATCGTCGTTGTAAAATCGCTTGAGACTCTGACATTAGTTACAATCTTTTTTTGATACCCAACACCGCTGACAACTAAAGAATAAAGACCAGGTTCAATATTGTTAATGATGTATGTGCCATCAATACCTGTTGCTGCACCCATTGTGGTATTTTCAACAAGAACGTTTATTCCGATAAGTACTTCACCGGTTTGAGTATCAGTGACTTTTCCGGCAATCTTTCCGGTCCCGCCTGCATATAACTGTGATTGATAAAATAAAAGAGAGATAGAAAAGATAAGAGTAATAAAAAGTAAAAATTTTTTCATCGTGACCTCTTGTGGCAAAATTTAGTTGTATAAAAATCTATTTTTGAACTGCCTATTTGGGTCTGTTAATTGATTTCACTCTTTTAACAAATAAAAATATCTAAAAAATTGTACTTAAGTTAAAAAGAGTCACACTGAGCGAAGTCGAAGTGTGATATTCTAGACAAAATCATGGTTCGACTACGCTCACCATGACTAACTCAAGAATTTTTCAGAGATTTCATTAAATAAAAGAAAAGGGTTATCGGAATATCAATCAATCAGCAGGAGCCGATAATATCAGATTATATTCTGATAACCCTAAATAACATAAATATAAATTACTTTGAGTAATTGCATTTTTCTGGAAACCATATTAGCTCCGGCGGTTAGCTTATAAATATAAATTCCGCTTGCAAGATTAACAGCATTAAATTTAACATTATAAGATCCGGCAGCTAAGAAATCGTTGTTAGCAAGAACTGCAACTTCCCTACCGAGTACATCATATACTCTTAAATCAACATTTGATGCTTCCGTTATTCCAAACTTAATTTGTGTAGATGGATTAAATGGATTTGGATAGTTCTGATCAACAAAAAATTCAGCAGGTACAAGATCAGTTTCTCTTTCTACAGAAACAGGTGTAAATTGTTGATCAAGAACAATTAGCGGCATTGGGTCATCATTTGCGTTACCTCTAGAGTAGCCTTGTGTATATAAAACTTCATCCGCGGGATCACCATCCACATTAGCAACGCATATTACATCCATATCACCATTTTTATCCCAATAAGCCGAATCAATAACGGAGGCAACATAACTGGAAGAAAGAGTTTTATCACCGCCCTGATATTCTAATCTAAAGATTGGAACCTTAGCAGTATTAGCAGACATATATCTTGAACCAAAAACCATATCTGCAAATCCGTCGTCATCAAGGTCACCGACGCCTGCGCCATTTAATCTGATGGCACCAAGTGGAGCTAAATCAGCTATTTCATAAGAAATCAATGAGTCAGCATCATCAGGTTTATCAAGTAAATAAACTTTACTGTTTAACCACCCGCCAACAATTACATTTTTACTACCACTATTTGATAAATCAACAACAATTGAACCTTTCATCGAACTATTATTCCCGGCAACACCAGATTGCAAAGGATAAGTAACCCAATTCCCGGCATCATATTTCATTAGAGCTGTTCTTCCATCAGCACTGAACAAGCCAATATAATTATCAACCACTACAAGATCCCATTTGTTACCGGTACCGTCTAAATTTATATCTCCAAATCCGTTAAACTCTACCGTCCATTGTTCTCCTCCTCCAAAGTCTGGAATATCACTAACTGAAAGCACTCCAACATAATACAGGGCTGGTGTTCCGGTTGGGCCACCTCTGTCAGCGAGTATTAATTCATCTGTCCCATCGTTATCGGGATCAGCAATTATAAATCTAATTGGTCTTAACTCAAAACCATCCTGACTTACTATACTTGTTTGTGCATTAGGTAAATATCCACCTATACCATCAAAAACTCCCATATTATCACTTCCATCGCCGGGATATTCATAAACTAAGATTCTTGCCGGATTCAGATTCAAATTAAAATTATTCGCAGGTCCCCAATACAATTCTGGTTTAAGATCTTTATCCAAATCACCATAGGTAAGAGCCGGCCAGGTATTCTGTAATTCTGCTAAATTTACGGGAGCAACTGCACACCAGACTGAATCCCAAGTAGATGTTGTTAGGTTCCATTCAAATTTATAAATTCTTGGAATAAGTTCGTAGTTACCGTCAACCATATTAGTGTTACAAGCATAAATTTCAGGCATTCCATCCTGATCAAAATCCACTCCTGCAACAACAGCTCCAAAACCTCTTTCGAGACCAGATGGTTCTTTAATCTCAGCAGTACGAGTAAGTGTTTGAGCTGATACTTGGGCAACAAATAGAAAAGTAAAAAATAAAACAAGGTATGAAAGTCGGTTCATTGAAACCTCCTAAGATGTTTAATTATTATAAGTTAGTTTAATTAACTTTTTTTAGATGATACTGATAGAAAATTAAAGATTTGTAATTCTTTATGCAATAAAATAAAAAAGTTTTTTATACATCAATATTTTTTATTGCCTTCCTAACAAACCCATCCGCACGCTTTAATCTCTCTTTTGCCTCATTGTAATTTACATTGGCTTTAACCATAACTAATGCCGTTTTAACATGTCCTTTGGCATTTTCTAATGCTATTGTTGCCTCATCGTAACTTAAACCGGTAATTGTCATCACAATTTTTTTTGATCGCTCAACCAGTTTTTTATTTGTCATCTGCAGATCAATCATCATATTTTCATAGACTTTGCCAAGACGAATCATTGCTGCAGTGGTAAGCATATTTAAAACTAACTTTTGTGCCGTTCCGCTTTTCATTCTTGTTGAACCCATTACCACCTCTGGACCAACGTAGGGACAAATTGCAACATCAACTTCTTTAATATCAAAATCTTTTCTGGGATTTGTTGTTACATACAAAGTTTTTGCTCCAAGCTGCTTTGCTTTCTTAACAGCACCAACTACATAAGGCGTTCTTCTGCTCGCAGCAATTCCGCATACAACATCTTTAGAGGTAACTTTTGCTGTAACCACTTCTTTAGCACCGTTTTCTTCTTTGTCTTCGGCACCTTCCTGTGCACGAAACATCGCCTCTTTTCCACCGGCTATAAAACCTTCGATCATTCCATACGGAGTCCCAAATGTTGGCGGACACTCGGAAGCATCAACTACACCTAACCTGCCGCTTGTTCCTGCTCCAAAATATAATAGTCTTCCCCCCTGTTTTAATGCTTGCACAATTATATCAACAGCTTGTTCAATGTATGGGAGCTCCTGTTCCACGGCATAAGGAACAATTTTATCTTCATCATTAATAATTTTTACTATCTCAGCTGTAGATTTTGCATCAATTTCCATTGACCGTGGATTGCGTTGTTCCGTAGGTAGTTTGCTGATTTCTTCAAAGAGTTTTTTAGAATCTGATGAGGAATCCATATTAATTTTTTTTTGATTTAAAAATAATTTTCAAGATTACTGGAGTAAATTTACAGAAAGCATGAATAAGAACATTAAATTATTATGTTATTAATTATTCTTTTAAATACACTTACCGCATCGTTATATTTGATTAACAAAAATTTAATCTCTCTATAGAAGTCACAATTCATGAAATCGAATGTTGAACGATATTACCTGGAACAATCCAAAAAAGAATTAATATATAAACCAACTGAAAAGGTTGCAGTCATTCAGGTTGCAAATTTTCCTGAGCTGGGAAAAATGACAGCACTAAGATTTATTGAGTGGATGCAGCAAAATCCTGGAGGTGTGGTTTCCTTACCGACAGGAAAAACGCCTGAACATTTTATTAAATGGGTTGCCTATTTTTTGAAGAACTGGGACAAGGATGATGTTGTTAATACTTTTAAAAAGGTTGATATTAATCCCGGTAATAAGCCTGAAATAAAAAGTTTGCGATTTATTCAGATTGATGAATTTTATCCGATTGATTCCCACCAGCACAACAGTTTTTATTATTACATACAAAAATATTATTTCAGCAACTGGGGACTTGATCTTAAAAAAGCATTGTTGATGAATATAAATGAAATACCCACCGCTAATAATCTTACACTGAAAGAAATTTTTCCTGATGAAAATATTGATCTTTCTTTAAGAACCCGTTGGGCTTCAACTACTTTAGAAAGATATCAGAAACAAACAATTGAACTTGTTGATCAATTCTGTACAGATTATGAGAAGAAGATACGTGATATGGGCGGAATTGGATTTTTCCTCGGAGGGATTGGTCCTGATGGTCATATTGGTTTTAATGTTATGGGCAGTGATCATTATTCTACCACACGATTGATCCAGACTAATTATGAAACGCAAGCAGCAGCGGCCACAGATCTTGGCGGAATCGAAATTGCAAAAAAAAGATTGGTAATTACAATTGGTTTAGATACTATTACCTTTAACCCTGAAGCTACAGCTATCATCATAGCTGCAGGAGAAGCAAAAGGAAATATTGTCAGGGATTCAATCCAGACTTCCGTTTCTAATCAATATCCTGCAACAGTTTTGCAAAGACTCCCAAACGCACGGTTTTATCTTACCAATGGTGCCGCATTCAGACTTGTTGAAAGAAGATACCACGATGTATTACAAGAAAAGGAAATCTCTCAAGTATCAATAGAAAGAGCGGTGATTAATCTCTGTCTTGATAAGAATAAATCTTTAATGGATCTGAATTCTGAGGATTATCATTCTAATAAGCTTACAAAATTAAATTTTAGAAAGGACAGGAAAAACTCCACAAGAAATCGACAAGTCAATTCATAAGTCAGTTATTGAGAGATTTGAAAAAGGAATGCTGCCGGTTTCAAATCAAATTTTTCTTCATACAGGTCCTCACCACGATGATATTCCTCTTGGATATCTGCCATATATAAATCACTTGGTAAGAGATGCAAGTAACAGTCATCAATTTGTAACTATGACAAGCGGATTTACAGCTGTTACAAATTCGTATATGCTTGAATTGTTGGAAGATCTAAAATCTTTTCTTGGTCATCAGGATTTTAGAGCTAGATTTACAAAACGATATTTTGATCCCGAATTTAAAGAAGGAAAAAATAGAGATATTCATTTATATCTTGATGGGCTGGCAGAACACAGCAGAACTGTTCGAAAAGAAGCTGTATCCCGTAGGCTTCTAAGAAATATGATTGAGATATACGAAGAAGATAACATTGCTTATCTTGAAGACAGGGTTGATGAACTGATTAATTACTTTAAAACTCAATATCCGGGTAAAAAAGATATTTCACATGTTCAGAAATTAAAGGGAATGATGCGAGAATGGGAAGAAGAACTTGTTTGGGGATTCTTTGGGTTTAATACAAAATCGGTTTTGCATATGCGCCTTGGTTTCTATCAGGGTGATATCTTTACGGAAAATCCTGAAATGGATAGAGATATTATTCCTATTTTCAATCTGTTAAAGAAAATTAAACCTACAATCATAACTGTTGCGCTGGATCCTGAAGGCAGCGGTCCGGATACCCATTACAAAGTTTTACAAGCAACTGCCCAAGCATTAAAACTTTATGAGCAGGAAACAGGAATTAAAAATATAAAAGTGTGGGGATATAGAAATGTTTGGTATCGGTTTCATCCTGCTGAAGCAAATATTTTTATTCCGGTAAGTTTGAACTCTATGGCGATAATGGAAAATACTTTTCTTAATAGTTACGGTTCACAGCGAGCTGCAAGCTTTCCAAGCTGGGAATATGATGGACCTTTTTCTCGTCTTGCCCAGCGTATCCAGGTTGAGCAATTTCAAAGTATAAGATTGTGCTTGGGAAAAGATTATTTCTTAAATCATTCTCATCCCAGAGTCCAGTCAGCTTATGGAATGCTTTTCCTTAAAGAATTATCTCAAGATGAATTTTATGCTCACTCATCTGAATTAAGAAAATTAACTGAGAATATTTAATAAGAATTTGTTTTATGAGACAAACAAGAAAAGACTTTTTTAAAACAACAGGCATAATAGTCGCAGGATCAATCGCAGCTTCACTTCCCTCTTCATCATTTGCAACTAATATTATTAAAGATAGAGGCTCCAAGATGAAACTTACCTTCAAACCGTATACACTGGAATTAAAGCATGTTTTTACTGTTGCAGTAAACTCTAGAACTACAACGCCGGTAATGTTAACAGAAATTGAGTACGATGGAATAAAAGGTTTTGGTGAAGCATCAATGCCGCCGTACCTTGGTGAATCACAGGAAACTGCAATTGCATTTTTATCCAAAGTAGATCTTGGGCAGTTTAATGATCCATTTGAGATGGAAAAGATTCTTGATTATGTTGATTCTGTTGATCAAAAAAATACTGCAGCAAAAGCTTCAGTTGATATTGCATTACACGATCTTGTTGGAAAATTATTAAATCAGCCATGGTATAAAATATGGGGTTATGATAAAACAAAAACTCCTTATACAACTTTTACAATTGGTATTGATACTCCTGCTGTTGTTAGACAGAAAGTGAAAGAAGCTTCAGAGTTTAAGCTCTTAAAGGTAAAACTTGGAAAAGATAATGATAAAGAGATGATAGAAACAATTCGCTCTGTAACTGATGTTCCATTAACTGCCGATGCTAATCAAGGTTGGAAAGATAAACAGTATGCAATTGATATGATAAATTGGTTAAATGAAAAAAATGTTTTGTATGTTGAACAACCTATGCCAAAAGAAATGGTTGATGAAAACGCATGGTTAACTCAGCACTCTCCTTTGCCTATTTTAGGAGATGAATCAATTCAGAGACTTTCAGATTTGATAAAGATGAAAGATGTTTATTCCGGGGTTGTGATTAAGTTGATGAAGTGCACCGGAATGCGTGAAGCAAACAAAATGTTGAATCTTGCACGTTCTCTTGGTATGAAAGTAATGATAGGTTGTATGACTGAAACAAGCTGTGCAATTTCTGCAGCTTCTCAACTTTCACCGATGGCAGATTGGGCTGATCTTGACGGAGCATTATTAATAAAAAATGACCCATATGAAGGAGTAAAAGTTATTGATGGAAAAGTTACTTTAACAGATTATCCAGGAATTGGATTGAAGAGTTAGTTTTCTGTGCGTCATTCCCGCGGAAAGCAGGAATCTATAACTTAACTATAAATGGATTCCCACTTTCGTGGGAATGACAAATGTATCCTTATTTCAGCTCTAAATAATTTAGAACAGATTTCATCACCGCAATTCTGTCCTTTTCTCGCCAAGAATTGTTTCGAAATGGAAAACCAAATGCAACAACTCCGTATTTTTCTTTATAACCAATAGCACAGCTAAAATTATTTTCTCCATAACGCAAAAGAACTTCACTACCTTTAACCTCACCTAATTCATCAGGTGCTTCAACCTTATAGATTGAATCATTAAAGGTTGTGTTAAATTCAAAGGCATTTCTAATAGCATAAAAATTATCAGTTACAGAAAATACTTTTCCGGTTTTTACAGCATGTCCGGTTTTTAATTTGAATTTGAGTACATCATTTGCAAAACGAATTCCACTGCTATCAGGATTTGAATAGAGATCCGTTCCCAGATAAGCGCCGCTTAAAAATATTTTTCCACCTCCATTTAAGTAAGTAGTAATCTTTTCCCTTAAACTTATCGGAAATACTTCAAATTCAATTTGGTCTTTATATTTTGGTAAGGATGTTTTCTTCTCTTCGCCAAAAATAAAATCTACTATTTTATATTTTGTAAGATTAACCTCTCCAATCATTACTGATTCATCACTTAGCAGAACAAAACGAAAATCCATTTTCTTTAATTGCTTTACCATGTACAAAACTAAAATCGAAGGTGTTGCCGGAAATTATTTTAGATTCAAAATCTGAATGACTCGCACCATGACCGGGATTATCATCAGTCAGCCATTTTGAGTTAGGATCAAAATTAAACTGCGTTCCCGTAAAACCAAGTTCATATTTATCCGGTACGCCTTCATCGACGAAGTTTACAAATCCTGAAAATGCAGGTGAGTCAAATGAAGCAGGCGGTGCCACACGATCAAATCCATTTACGATTAAAATTGGATCACTTGAGTTTTTAATCCAGCATACAGAAAGAATTTCTGAAGGAAAGCTTTCTCCACCATTATTTACGGCTGTCACTTTGTAACTATAAATAGTTCCTGGTTTAATGTCGTTTAACTTGATTTCCGTGGTCTCAAACAATTTCCCATTGTCAAATCCACCATCATTCTCTCTCGTGTAGAGAATAAATTTTTCTGATTTGGCGGTTGGTTCTAAGGAATCAACCTGTGCTTTCCATTTTAACTCAACCTCGCCATTTTTGCTTAGCTCAGCCGAAAAAAATGCCGGAGGAAGCGGTTGCACTACGTATTCCATTCCATATTGTTCAGATAAAAATTTTAACATCCCTTTATAGATTGATCTTGAGACATCAAATCTAAAACGAGGATCGAGTGCAAATTTCATCTCATAAAAATTCTGGTGAGATAAAAGTTCAAGCAGCATTGATGGAACATTTGGACGCGCGGCTTCGCTGTACATTGAATTCATCAACTGTCTTCTCGTCCAGGTGGAATCATATTTTGCTCTGATATCATCTACCAATTGGGTCATTACAATATCTGATAAATCACGATTTGCAAGTCGTGAAACTCCATCAGGAAAAACTTTTTGAGAATCCAGTCCCGGTATGCTGTAAATCATAAGTGTACCAATAGCAGTATCGTTTCTTGTAATGCCTGCATCAGTGTGAAAAGCAAGTGAAAGATCTATTGGGATTCCCAGACCTTTTTCAGTTCGATTTCGATTTGGTCCGAATGGAGCACCATACAGGTAATTTCCATATTCTGCACGGGATTGATAATCATCTTTGTAGTCATCAGAATTTTTGTTGAGATTATAGGTAAGCGTATCAGGCATACCGGCATATTGCAGCCAATAACGAGCGCCTTCAACAAATTTAGGTTTACCACTTGTATTTCCTTGGCGTTCAATAACCCCCATTCCACCGCCAAAACGAACAGCATCAGCCGAAACAATTTTATCAGCATCCTTACTCTGGTTTGATAAAAGCACACCATAACTTTTTTTCTTTCCTTTATCAAACTTAAAAGTACCAAGGTAAATCCAGGTTCCACCACCTATGGTTTGATTTACAAGAAATTCAGTTTCGCCGCCGCTATGGATAACCTTGTAATGTGCATCAGTAACGTTACTATCAGAAGACGAATATGCGATATAAACTGCGTACTCACCAGTTTGTGGAAAATCTGGAAACCAGCTTGCAGTTGCTAAAGGATTGATCATTGATTTAGTATATCTGCTTGTTCCTGATTTGAACGGGTTCTCACCTTCTTTAATTGTAGGATTCTTTAATCCAAATCCTTTTTGATCAGAAGTTTTCCAGGTCATCTTTTCAGAAAAAGATTTTTCTAAATAAAAAATTTTGTTATTAAAATCATTATCAGCTAACACTTCGTTTAGTTGTACGTCTCTTTCTCTCGGAACAAAAACGTTTGCGCCTGCATTTTCAAGCATTGGAATTAAGTATGGAATTGTAAAAGCCATTGGTCCAAGATCTTCAACTGTCTGGAATAATCTTGCACGCTGCCACATCCATCTTTTTTCATTATTGTTAAAGTACCATCCATGGCTGTGCCATAATAAAATATTTTTGCCACCCAGGCCTTTAACAAGTTTTAAATTTTTGCTTACATTCTGAACGATCGGAACCCTTTCACTTCTATTTTTTGGCAGCCTGGATTGATCATATTTTAATTTTTCTGTCCGGTAGTAATTAGGAATAAGTTCTTCGATGGTTAATCCAAGTGATTTAATTAAGTATTTATAATCAGTAAACTGTTCGCCAAAATAATTTTTAACATTACCATAAATACTATCAACATTATGTTCGCGAAATGGTATTACCGCAAAGTCACGATTGAATTCTAAAGTTATTATTTTGTTTAAAGTATCTATAAAGGAATTTTCTAGCTTTGTACTTCGAGGCAGGTGAAATGTCGTTTTGAATGAATCAATGTTCGCATTGAGTGATGATATTCCGGATGTAAAAGTTTCATTTACGGTTATTTCATCAACTGAAGAGCAGCTTATAAACGATATCGAAATAAGGAATGAAATGGGTAATAATATTTTTTTCATAAAATTACTTTCGACATAGTGGAGGTTAATAAATAGATTCAAGCATATCAGAAAGAGGCTGTGTCAAAAGTCAAAAATACAGATTCGTCATTCCCACAAAAGTGGGAATCCACTTTGTTTTAGGCTTTATGGATTCCCGTTTTCACGGGAATGACAGATAAACCTCGACTTATGAGACAACCTCTAGGCTTTTTTCACTTCATCAATATCATTTTCTTCGAAGCTGAGTAATCATTAATTCTAATTCTGTAAAAATATATTCCACTAGCTAATTCTGAGGCATTAAATTCAATATCGTAAGTGCCCGGATTCAAATATTCATTTACAATTACTGCAACTTCCTGCCCAAGCAAATTATATATTTTTAATATTGTATTTCCCGCTTCAGAAATTTTGAATCTGAAATTAGTTGTTGGATTAAACGGATTAGGATAATTCTGTTCTAAAGCATAATTGGGTGGATTTAATTCCTCATCTTCAATTCCGGAAGGATTAAATGTTTTAAATCTCCAAACTAAAGACCAGTTACTTGTACCATAAATGTTATTAGCTCTTACTTTCCAAAAATGAAAAGTGTTTGCCTGCAATCCTGAAACAACTAAACTCGTGTCTGTTATCCCGGCCGCATTAACGACGATAGTGTTGGTTGCAAAATCGGCCCCTCGAGCTAAAAGCAAATCATAAGAAACAGCAGCTGTAGAAGGATACCAATAAATCGTTGTATCAACAGGAATATTTCCAGTATTGTTTAAAGGATATGCAAGTAACGGCGTAGTTGGGAATCCTGTTGAAAAATTAAATGCCGCAGAAAAACTACCTGTACCGCCGGCATTTGTAGAACTAACTCGCCAATAATATTGTGTTTGCCCTTCTAATCCTGATACAACTTTTAAAGTATCAGTAATATTGCTAACATCATAAACAATTAGCGAATCGAAATTTGAAACTTTGGAAATTTGTAATCTGTAACTTGAAGCAAGGTTGGGATAATTCCATTTAAACTCTATTGTATCTTCAATGTTAACCGAATTATTTAATGGATAAGCTAATACAGGCACCGGTGGCGGATTAACCTGTAACACACTACTCATTGCACTTTCGTTATAATTTCTATCGAGAGAAGTAACTACAAAATAATAAGGTCCGGTTGGATTTGGTGGAACTCCAGGAATACTTTGTCTTGATCCTTCAATATTCAAAATGTTTGCAGAATTGTCCAAATCAATCTGCTGAATGTTTGAGTGATCAAATCTGTAAACAACATAACGTGAAGCAGAATCTCCATCACTCGCGGTCTGTGGTAAATTCCATAGCAAACCTCCCTGCCCGTTTGCTAATCTTTCAAATCTTAAATTTTGTACAGGGTTTGGCGGAATAATATCTTTCCAATTCATTATCGGGTTTAGTGCAAGATACCTGTAAAGATCATTTCTTAAAGTATCTGTAACTCCTTTGGGATTTTCACCAAAATTTTTTGCACGGAAGAAAACACTGCCTTGAACTTTTGGATTGGCTCTGTCAAATCTTATCTGTCTAGGCATTTCACTTGGGCTTGCCCAGTTCACAATTCTGTAATATGCGTGTCCAGGATAAAAGTGTCTTCCATTCGCAGCGACTGAATCTGCCCACCACGGTTGCAACTTTGCATAATCCTGCTGACCGCCAAATGGCCAATAAAGCTGTGGAGTTAGATAATCTATGGATCGATCGTGAAGCCATGCAATTGCATCACAGTAAATATCATCATAAGCTGAAAGACCCGTAATACCGGGAGGGACCCCATTTTTCCATATTCCAAATGGACTCATTCCAAATTTAATCCAGGGTTTAACAGATTGAATGGTATCATTAATTTGTGCGATAAGTATATTAACATTATCTCTCCGCCAATTAGCAAGGTTTGTAAATCCACGCGGATAATTTGCAAATGTTTGAGCATCTTGATTTGTAATTTGATTTGGCGGATAAGGATAGAAATAGTCGTCAGCATGTATGCCATCCACATCATATCTACTGACAATATCATAAATTACAGAAGTCACATAATCACGTACCATCGGAAGACCCGGATCAAGAAATTTAAAATCTGATGTAGAACTTGTTATTCTTATTACCCAATCAGGATGCAAAACTGTAACGTGGTTAGGAGCGTTAGGATAATTGTCAACCGTTCTTTCTGCACGATATGGATTAAACCATGCATGTAACTCCATTCCTCGTTTATGTGCTTCATCAATAGCGAATTCTAATGGATCGTAATACGGATATGGTGGAGTACCTTGTGAACCTGTTAGCCAATAAGACCATGGATCAAATGCAGAACTATAAAGTGCATCGCATTCCGTTCTTATCTGAAAAATTACAGTATTAATTCCATCACGTTTTAATTCATCAAGCAAATTGATAAGTTCCTGTTTTTGAACTTCAGTTGAAGATGTATTTGAACTCGGCCAATCCAGGTTTGTAACTGTTGCAATCCACGCGGCTCTTAGTTCTCGTTTTGGCGGAATGGATTGTGTGAATAAATGTGATGTGATAAATAAAATGATTAAAAGTATTGTGAGATTTTTCATGGTGATCTAATATTTATTAGTAATTACTGATACAAACTTAACCAAGTTTTTATTTAAGATAAACTTATTTATTTGAGATCAGCAGAAATAAAAAAAGCTCCGCATATTCTACGGAGCTTTAAAAGAACAACTAGGACAAAATTACTTCAAAAGAATCATCTTATTGGTAATTCTGGTTCCATTAACATTTAGCTGATAAACATAAGTACCTGAAGCTAAATTAGCTGCATTAAAATTAACAGAGTGTGAACCGGATGTTAATTCATTCTGAACTAATGTTGCAACTTCATTACCAAGCATATCATAAACTTTTAAAGTTGTATAACCGCTGGCTTTAAGTTCAAAGTTTATCTTTGTTGTTGGGTTGAATGGGTTTGGATAGTTTTGTGATAGTTTGTATCCATCAACAACAACTTGTCCTTGTTCATCAACACTTTGCCAATTAGGATCTTCAAATTTCTGGAAAGAAGGAATATCACTTCTATTATAAGTACATAAATACGCATATCTTCCATCAGGGCTAAATGCTAATCCGCGAGCCCTTTCCTGAAGATCGCCAGTCGCTGTTGTATCAAGATAGTGCCATTTAATACTATCAACTATAGAATTTGAATTGAAATCATAAGCATACCAGGTATCATTTGAGTAATAAGTTGTTATTCCTAGATATGCATTAGCAGGAGTTAAACGGTTTCCTGCAGAAAAGAATAAATGATTTCCATCACGTGACCACGTAATAGATTCGCAAGCAAATCCTTGCAACATAGAATCAGTTAATGCAAATTCACTAAATTCATCTGGTCTGGAGTATATTAGAACCTGATTCTTATCATACCCTGGCCAATAAATTGTATTACCGTCAGCTGAAACTTCAAGAGTACGTGAATAACCAACAGAAGCTGCTACAGCATTACCTATAAAAGTAAAATCCGTCGTCCACATTTTAATTGGATTCCCTGGGATCACAGGCGCGGTAAACACATTGCCCATTGGATCAACAGCAGGAGCAGTCATTGTTATTTCTGCAGTCTCAATTTTACTCATTCCTTCGCCAGTCATATAATTTAATCGGTAAATAACATCAAAACTTGCAATAAGAATATTACCGTTATTATCTTCTCTCATACCTCTATTGCTATTCCAGAGTGTATCTGTAACACCATTAACCGTAACAGTTTTTATAGGCGAAAATGAAGCTGGAGAACCATCAGCATTAAACACGTAAATTGCCCGGCAAGGTGCATCGGTAGTACCATTAAAAATGGTTTCTGTATTTCCATAGAACTCGCACCAAACTTTCCCGTCAGGGTCAACAGCTACACCGTGACCGCCGGTGCTTCCTTTAAAGGTATCATTCGGGAATGCTCCTAAATATGTCCATCCTTGAGCAAAGGCTGAACCCCCAGCTATAAAAAGCACGATTGCGAAAAGTGATATCAGTTTTTTCATTACGTCTCCTTTGTTTTTTGTTACTTAATAAGCCTTTATGACTTAGCTATTAATTAGTTAGTTTTTATTGTCCATAATATGGTGCGCCACTCTTCTCCATTTCAACTCTAAGAGTGATCTGCGAAACAACAATTTTAGGTGGAGTGTCTGTGTTTAGTTCTTCACCTCTTACAAAAAATAGACTAGTACCGTTTGGCGGCCAATATATACAGATGACAGAATTTGCCCCAATTACGCCTGGATAAAGCTCTTCATAAGTTTTGCCTGGTTTTACCACCAATAACGGATTGGGGCCTTTATCTAAACCAATTATCATATCTCCATCTGCGGCAAAAGCCAGAGCAGTTATTTTTGTTTCAAGCCCCCTGATACTAGATACATTAAAGTACAGTTCTTCGGTACCCAAATCGCCGGATTCTGTAATAGGTATTTTCCATACACCTTCAACATTCTCTTTATTTGCTGCAACATATAAGTCACCATTAAATATTCTAACAGCTCTTAAACTAGACGTAAATGGATACGTTGTAACTGCTCCATCCTGTTTTATCTTAAATATTTTATCTTTGTCATTAAGTGCCCATAGGTTTTGATTATTATCAAATTCTAATAGCACTAATTAATGCATCCAGCGAGTAGGGTGCAGACACCCAAGGTGAAGATGGAGCAACACCTTCTACAAGTTTCCAAATTCCTTTGGCTGAACGAACGCCATAAAGTTCACCCCCAGGTCCATATCTAAAATTATCAAATTTCTGTGTATTGCCTTTAGGAATATATTGTGATTTTGAAGTAGAATCAAATGGCGGTGGAGTTATTTTCCAGATACCTCCGACAAGAGTTACAGCATCAGAAAAAAGACTAACATAAAGATTATTACTGTTGTCAACAATAATTCCATAATTTTTTTCAGCAATCTTGTCAAAGGGATAATATTCTTCCCAAGCTGCAAGAGTCTTAAATTGAAACGAGTTACTGAAATCTTTAGCTCCAACAACTGCAATTTTAACTATAGTTGTATCAGAGACCACATCTGGTACCCTAACAGTTAGTTGCGATGAAGTAGCACTTAACGTTGTACCTGGAACTCCGTTAAAATATACGCGGTTGTTTCTGGCATCAGCAGAAAAGTTTGAACCTGTAATAGTTATAATTGTTACACCAGCCAATGCCTGATCAGAAGGAACAACTGTAGATAGAACCGGTGCAGGCAAATTTTGAGACGGATATCCCTGCAGGCTTGCGGTTGGATCTTCTGCACAGCTATTCATAAATACTGCTGTTAGAAGAATTATAACTTTAAGTGTATTGTAAAATATTTTTTTCATTTTTTTTCCAAACTTAATTTTTGATTAAGCTAATAATATTAATATGCAAAATTTAATGAGATACGATGAACACTATTGAAAACTCCAAATGGAGTATATGAATAGTCCATTGCAACATCAATATCTCCATTGTCTTCTTTAAGACCAACACCATAGCTAAAACTTCTTTCATCATTTGGTGTTGAATATCCAGCACGAAGCGAAACTAAATTCATAAATGTATATTCCGCTCCAATGTTTAACTGTTCGGGATAATCTCTTGGATGGTTAGCATCAACTGTTACAAGAAATGCGTGCATCTTTTTGTCAACATCAATTAAATCTGCAAAATTGAAAGATGCTCCAATTTGGAATATAAGGGGTAATTGGAACCCTTCCTTTTTATACTTTACCTCACGCGAAAAATTTCTGACACTCATTCCAAGGTTAAGGCTTTTAAATCCTGTCTTATAAAGAACTCCGAAATCAAAAGCTAAAACACTTAATTTGTTTTCCTCGGTAGTTGCATTTTGATAAGTGTTAGTACCGGGATAAGTCGTAACATTATCAAGTACACTCGTTCCAAGTGATTGTCTTACGTACTTAACATTACCACCGACAGAAAATTTTTCAGATAAAGATTTTGCATACCCGATACCAAAAGAGATTGCAGTAGGACTAAAAGTTCCAACATCTAAAAATCCCTGTTCGTTATTGGCTCTGATAGTACCTAAAAACTCTCCATAGTCCACTGAAATAAAGCTTAAACCAAAAACACCATAGTCACCATCAAATGGTGCAAAAGCAATTGCGGCATTATAATAGCTGATATCAGCAATAAACTGAGTTGAACCTAATGTTACATCAGCAATACCTTCTAACCGTGCCATTGCAGCAGGATTATAGAACATTGCACTGGAATTTGTTTCTAATGATGTAACTGCATCTCCAAAAGCACTTGCGCGGGCATCCAATGAAACATTAAGAAACTTCATTCCTGTCTGCGCTAATTTTTGCTGCTGGGAAAAAGTTAATTGGCTCTGTATTAAAATCATCAGAATAATCAGAGCAAAATTTGTTAATATATTTTTCATATTTGTTTTCATAAAATTTTTGTTTCCGTTATCTAATGATTACAAATTTTACGATTTTGCTTTCGCCCGTATCTTTATTTTCAATAACTGCGATGTAGATTCCGCTGACAACAATTTGTCCAGATGAAGTCCTTGAATCCCAGGCTTGATCACCACTACCATCTGTATGTTCTATCGTTTCAATCAATTCACCAAGTTCGGAGTAAATTTTAATATCACATCTTCCGGGTATATTAAAGAAGTATAGCCTGTTTTGTGCTAATTCACCAAAACCTAAATCAGTAGCCGCAGAAATGTTGTAAGGATTGGGAACTACCCTTATTTTGTCCATATAATCTGCCGGTACTTTACCGGTATAAGTACCTTTGCTCAAACCAAGCGTTGTATATGCTTCATTTTCAGTTTCTTCTAATACAATTCTGGAATTCTTCCCAGAATTTAATGAAGTTAAAACCAGTTTTTTATATTCATTTAATGAAGCAACATTTAAACCGAAAGTATTATTGATTTGATCTGCAATTTCAGAAGTTTGGAGAGTTCCAGCGTTTAGCGTAATACTAACTGGATTAATATTGTCGATTCCGATTTTTACTTTATCGTTAATACCCTGACTAATTACAAAAGGTCCGGATTGATTTCCTATAACTCTTGCTAATCCAGGACTGTCGCCTGCTTGTCTTTTTAACACTGCGGGGTTGTAGGTTTGAGTATAGTAGCGGCTGCTTCTTAATTTACCTGGAGGAGTTAAGCCAGCTCCAGTATTTGAGGCTTCGCTTCCAACAGATAAAATATAATAGTAATATGAAAGCCCTCGAACGGCAGTTACATCATCGAAGCTTCTTTCTGTTATACCAGCAGTGTGAATTAAATAGTATGTACTATCTGGTTTACCAACGGCTCTGTATATTTCAAATCCTTCTAGACTCGCACCTGGATCATCATAAGTTTCCCAGGTTAAAGCAATTTTATCACCGCCGCCTGTAACATTAAATATTTTGGTAGGTAGTGGAGGACGAGGTATATCATATCCGGATTGAAAGTTGGCCATCGCTCTTCTAAAGGTTAAAAATAATGAATCGCGGCTTTGGAATACAACTGTATTTTTTTCTTCTTTAGTAATCTGCTTATTCTTGTATTTGATACCCGTTGAAGTAGCTAATTCTCTGCTGATCCCGCCAACACCTTCTGCAAAAACTATTCTAATACTATCGCCCGGTGCTAACGTATATGGTCCGTAACCATTGCAGAAAGAAAAGCCCCCCGGAGTACCTAATGCTGGATCACCGGTTGGACTAATAAATCCGGGAAAACCTGTAGGTTCAACTTTTATTGCATGTCGAGGTGATTTATGCCCTCTGGTTATCCAGGAATATTCGCTTGTCATCTTAGCTTTATTATATGCATCATTGCCAGAAGTATTAGGTTCATCTGATCCTTCATATGAGGTTGTTTTTGGTTGAAGAGGATCATCATTTTTATCCGTTGCAGATACATCTGCATGTAAAGTAACAACTCCTGCAAATTGAGATGCACCAAGACGACCAACGGTATCACCTGGTTCGACCCATAATGCGGAAGACCATATCGGTCCACCAATATTATCATAACGAGTAAATGCTGGTAGTCTTCCATGCCACATATACTGAAATCTCAAGTTATCCGGGTTATCAGGATCGACTTAGACCATCACCACGTGCATCATTCATAGTATTTATTCCCCAGCTTGTATTATTGCCTATAACATTTCTTACATTTGCACATACAGCTAGTCTAAACTGAAAATAAAAATAAACGCCGGTTAATGTTGTAGATGGTAATTCAATATCATCATCAGCATCAGTATTACCTGTATTCTTAAAAGTGTATTCGGAAACAATATAATTATCATGGTACTGCTGACTAAATTGAAAGATACGTCGAGTCATTGAAATACCAACTTGAGTATTAACATTATTAATAATCATTCGATCAGCAAATAAGATCGGGATCAACAAAATCATTATCTACTGATTTATCAACGGAAACATCATTATCAACAAAAACTAATGGCGGTTCAAATTTACTCGTCATTTTAAATTCTTGCGGAAAAAATTCTCCCGCACCGGTAACTCTTGGACCGACATGAACAACTTTATGAGGATAAACTGTTTCCGAGTTGATCAGTAAAGTTTGTTACACCTATCCATAGTCCTTTGGCGGCTTGAATATCCTGGCGAGAATTAATAGCTGGCCATTGCAAACCATACTGCTGTTCTTTTACGAAGCCTTCTTCTATCTCACTTCCAATTTCGGAATACCAGTTATGTAGTGAACCGGCAGACATCCACTTAATTGCATATTGAGGATATACAGATGAAGAAAAACCGAATAGAATCAGAAGTAATGAGAGTTTGATCAGTTTGATTCTTATAATATTGTGTTTCATTTATTCCTCTTATATCAAATTAAAAATCTACAGATAGTTTTAATCCCCAGAAAATATCTCTGGGGTTAAGGAATGCAAAAAATTCCTGGTTCGGCATATCTATATATGATTTATTTTTTGTCCACTCTTCTTTTTGACTATCAGAAGCATTTTCATCCCATGGGATATATGGTCCGGTTCTGAAATCACCGGGAACATCTTCACCGGGAATATTTATATATCCAAATCTATCATCAAAAACTTCAGCAGGTAAATGCAAAGATTTCATATAAGCTAAGTAATCGTTATTATCAACAAAACCATATGTGGTCATATATTTGTAGTCTAATAGATTACTGATGTCTGCAAATACCTGAAGATTAACACCCATAATGTTAAAAGTTTTACTAATTCTTAAATCAACATTCCAGTAGTCATTCCATTGCACATTATTTTCAAGACCGGGGATGCTTCCACCGCCAGCCCATGAAAAGTAGTAACCGGAGGTCCATGATGCAACAAAACTAAATCTAAAATCACCCAAGAGGCTTAAGCTGCCAAATTGAGGTCCAAAATCAGAAGGAGTGAATAAATCAATATTAGCATTTGCAAATGGACGAGGGATTGGTTTTTCCTGGTAAACAGAACTAGTTGTAGTTTCATAATTCCGTTGCAGTGAGGCACTTTCATAATATATGCCATATCCAAAATTACCAGCACTTCTTACGTCATAAGTATAGTTAATAAAACCTTGAACCCAATCGCCCCTATTTTTAGTAAGTTGCAATTCAAAACCTCTCACATCCTGGTAGTTGTTAGGTTCAGTTCTAACATAATCAATCTTATTATCTCTGCTTATATAATTGACTAAGCGTGACTGAAGTGAAACATCTTTATAATACCCTGCAACTCTTACTAAAAATTCATCAAAAAGATTTTGTTCGTATCCTAATTCATACGCTACGGTTTTTGGTAAAGGGAGATTTGGATCTGCGAGTCGAACTACTTGGTTATTATCAGAATATCTTCTTAATAAGAAAAGATTTTCCGGTGTTGGCATTTGTCTGAAATGACCATAGTTAAAATATAGCTTGCTATTAATACTGATCGGGAAAGAAATACCAACTCTTGGACTAATGTCAAGCTGTTTTTCGACAGATACTTTTTTAAGTAACGTATCTAATCCCAAAGAATTTTCAGAAGCAAAAGCACTAGTGTAAGCATCATATTCATACCAATCACCTTGCGGATCTGAATAGTCTAATCTGACTCCAACATTCGCAACCATTCCTTCAAACTCTAACTTATCCTGTGCATATATTGCAGCGCGGATTGGGAAATTACTCCAAACAGATCTTGAACGTCCGCTTGGAAGAAATTTATCCACAGAGGCATAATTGACTCTATTAGAGGTGTAATTTATTTCGATACCAGCTTTGATATTATTTACATTATCAATCTGGCTTTGAAAATCCACTTTAGCATTGTAAACAGTAACAACGCTGCTATCTCTAGAATTACTGAATCCAACACCCATTCTTAATCCATCAATCCCTGTTATTTCATAAGGTCTGCCCGGTATTGGACCTTCTTGAAATCCGAAAGGACCTTCATCAAGCCAAATGCCGGCAATATTATAAATTTGTGCAGTATCTCTAACTCGACCCGGATTAGTGCTATATTCAGAACTAAAAGAGCTTAATGTAACTTCATAGAGTGTTGATTGGTTAATAGCATTTGTAAATTTTCCACTAAACGATGTGTAATCAATCGTACTTGGAGCCCAATAATCTGGAGCAAAAATTCTTGCATCAATATAACTTACTCTATTCATCACTGCACCGATATCTTCAGGTGTTGTGAATATACCTGCAATACCGGCGTTATTATTGTTGGTACCCTTTTTCTGGCTTAGTAGTCCTTGAAGCATTAATTTCTTCCCCTCACCAATATCCGAAGTAAGTTTTAACTGTCCAACCCAGTCGTTAACTCCATCACGTGAAAGAGGAACAACATACATATCTTGTGTTTGTCTATAAGAAGCAGAAAATCTTAAATTACCTAATGATTGTCCAAATGGAACAGGACCGCCAAAACTTGCATCAACTTCATAATCGGGATCCTGAATATCTGTAATTCTTCTGTGCTGCCACAAATAAATTTGCTGTGCCTGCTCAGGAGTAAGATCATTTGTCGGATCATCGTCAAGCAAAGTTTTTTCCGCAACAGCAACCCATCCATCAAATTGAGGAAATTGCTTTTGGGTAAACTCATCCCATACCGGCTCACCAGTTATAGGATCAAGAGCTTCTGTTCCGAACCAGGCAACTTGGGGATCCACATAAGGACGCACCCAATACGAGTTTCGATCGTGTGGAGACATACCAAAATGTTTTTGAGATGCAGCACTATAGCGAGTTATCAAGCTAAAAGAGTATTTATCTCTTGAACCTTCTTTTGTAACAACGTTTATTAAACCTGATCTAACGTTTCCATATTCTGCATTAAATCCACCTGTTTGGATTTGTACTTCATCAATAGCTGAATAACTGATTCCTGTAAATGGCGAGTTATCTCTTTCATCTCTAAGTGTAACACCATTAACCAAAAATGCAGTTTGATTTGCAGCACCGCCTCTAATTTCCAAACCACTTCTCACTCCGGCTTGCAATCCAATCACTCCACTTATACTTGAAACCGGCAAGTTTTGTATTTCTTCAACATTAAGGTTTACACGGCTTGAGGAAACATCTCTTTGCACGATAGGTGTAGTTGCAATTACAACAACCTCTTCAGTTTGAATAGCATTTGAAGATAAATTGAAATTCACCTCGGTGGTTTGATCGATGCTGATACGTACATCTTTATAAGTGCCAGGCGCATAACCAACCATAGATGCTTTTAAGTCATAAGATTTTGGCGGGACATTAAGTATGACAAAATATCCATCCACATTAGTTGCAGCGCCCATATTAGTGCCTTCAATCAAAACGTTTGCACCAATTAGGGCCTCGCCGGTAGAAGCATCTTTTACAACGCCGCTTATTTTGCCCACTTGTGCAAAGATTTGAATTGAAAAGATATGTAGTGCGAGTGTGCTATAAAGTAGCAATTTTCTCATATATTCTTACTCCTTTAATTTCTATTTGTAACGGAGGGAATAGTTCTGAAAAAGGATAACAGAGTATCCTATTTTCTCAGACAATTATTAATTAGAACAAAATTCAAAATGAATTAATTTTCACCTAAAAACTAAAAAAATTAGTTTCCAATGTCAATTGTATTTACTATTTGATTATTAAGTATGTTTTGTTATACTCTTTCAAGTTCAGTGTTTAACTTTTTGCGGGCTAAGAGTTCAAAAGTTCTAAGTCGATCTTTATAAACATTGTTTGCATTAATCCTAAAGATATCTAATTGTGCATCTGAATTACCTTCCCACCTGCGGCACATATATAATGAATGATAAATTCTTCCAATCTTATACTGTCTGCTGATTGCTAATCCAACCGAGTAATCTTCACCGTAACTAACATTGGGTATTTTTATTTCGCGAAGCAATGGAGTGTAAAATGCTCGCGGTGCACCAAGTCCATTTATTCTTAAAGCATTATTTGGACCGTTATCATCAGACCACTCTTTATGATCTATCAATCCTGGAGGAAGTTCTTTAAGATTAAAATCTGTTATTTGATATGAACCGATAACCATTGCACATTTTTCTTTATGAAATAAATCTACAACCGTTTGTAAAGTATTTTCATCTATATATATGTCATCGCTATCCAATTGAACAGCAAACTTTCCGCATTTTTGATGATGAACTCCAGCATTCCAGCATCCGCCAATACCCAAATCATTCCGATCCGGGATATAATGAACAAGACGTACATCTTTTTTTGACAATGTATTTACTACCTCTGTAGTACCATCGGTGGAGTGGTTATCAATTACAATTAAATTAAACTTAAAATTTGTTTTTTGTTTCAGGACTGATTCTATAGCCTCTCCGATAGTCTTAACTCTATTTCTAACTGGAATAATTACTGAAGCTTCATATTCAAAATTTTTTGCCAAAGATAAATCTATTTCTTTGAACGGAGGGTGAACGTACGCCCCGATATCAATCAAATGCTGGGTTACAACTTTTTCCATCTCAATTTGTACTTCCCGGTTTTTGGGATCGACGTAACTAAAATGCTTATCCTCAGTTCCAACTTCTGAAGAACTCTCAACGGTGTATAGATATTCGGGGATTCTGAATAAGGAACCAAATTGTGATAGCATTAAACGAAGATAATATATTCCCGCAAATTTCAGATTTATATCATTGGTATTTGCTATCTTTTTAAAAGAACAGTTTTGATAAACAGCATTTCACCAAAATCAAAATCATCACGCAGACTTCCTTCCTGATAATCGATTACTGGATGTGCGATTAATTTGCCATTCTCTTCTTCAAAAAAATCCGAATAGACTAATGAAGCACCAGTATTTAATGCAACCTGATAAAATCTATCCAAACAAAATTGTCCCGGATTAATTGACTTATCGCCTTGAATTATTAAAGTATAATCAGTTGATGAGTAATGCGCAATCAGTTTTACGCAATCACTGCTTTTGAAATATTTGCTGTGACATTACTCTTACCTTTTCAAAAGAAGAAAACTTTTCATCAGATGAAATAAGAATGATTTCTTTTACTAATTCGGATGCGCCGAAACGTTTTATAGTTTTTTCATTCTCTTTTGGATTGCCTTGCTTGAGGAAGATAGTAACTGAATTTTTCATTTTTGCAGACTAATTGTTTTTGAACTGATTAAAAATATAACATCATTTAATAAGAAAATAGACTGAATGTGATTTTATTTTTTTTTAACTTATCTAAGGTAAAAATGTAATAGAAAATAAAAGATTTTTTAGTTGTACATAAAAAGGCATTCTAATATGAAAAAATATTTTTTTATCCTCTTCGTATTAATTTCAGTTCATTCATTTCCACAAACAGAATATCAACTTATTATTAGCGGATCTGCCGATAACTCAGTTATGAATCCCATCTTTTCTCCCGATGGGAAAAAAATCGCTTACACAAAAACTTCGTATCAGGGTATTTGGATTTACGATTTGCTATCTCAAACAGCAACACAAATAACTGATGAAGCTGCTGCAGGATTTGCATTCAAATGGTCTGCAGATTCTAGATCAATTTTGACCCGTGTTGCAAAGTATGAAGATTTGCGAAGATACAATGCGGTAAAAATTTTTAATATTGAAACAGGCGAACCGCAACAACTTACTGAATATAAAACAATGATGCCTTATCTTCCAGTCTGGGCTGATGATGATTCAAGAATTTTTTTACCCACTAAAGGACAAGATGAAGTTTATGTTACCGGTAAAGAAAGTAATAAAATAAATAATAACAACTTAGTTGTATTTGAAAAAAACAATAAGTTAGTTGTAAAAAATCTTGATAATAATTCTGAAAATTCATTTCAGCCAGTAAAAGATGCTCAGTATATCAATCTTTCAACTTCACCCGATAGGACAAGAATTGTATTTGAAGTTATGGGAGGCAATATGTTTGTTTTGAACATTGATGGAACTAATCTCATTGATCTTGGTCTAGGTGATAATCCTCGCTGGTCATCAGATAATAGCAAAATTACTTATATGATAACTGAGGATGATGGTCATGATTTTACCGGTTCTGATATTTTCATTATCAACTCAGATGGAAAAGGCAAAAAAAATCTTACAAACACAAAAGATCTTCTTGAGATGAATCCAGGTTTTGCCCCTGATGGAAAATCAATTGTTTTCGATGTAGTAAATGATGGTTCAATTTATTTAATGAATATCGAGTAATGGAGTAAGGAAAATGAAAACAATAAAAAATAGTGTTTACAAAAATTTCTTTTTCTTATTCTCACTCCTACTCTTAAACCTTCAGAGTTTTCCTCAGCAAGTAACAGGACTTTCAGGTTGGAATATTTATTTAGACCCTGGACACAGTAAGGACGAGAACATGGGTATTTACGGTTATTCAGAAGCAAAAAAGAATTTAAGAGTTGGATTAAACTTTAGACAAATGCTTCTCGATTGGACAGATATTGATACAGTTTACATTTGCAGAACAAATGACCAACAATCAGTTTCATTATCTGATAGAACAACACATGCAAATAGTGTTGGTGCGGCCTGGTACCATTCGATTCATAGTAATGCTTCTTCCAGTCCGTCATCAAATAATACTTTGTTACTTTGGGGACAATATGAAAACAATTTGGAAAAAGTTCCTAATGGCGGTAAGGCTATGTCTGCTTTAATGATTCCACTTTTAACAGCAGGAATGAGAATTCCAACCATAGGTTCTTACGGTGATCATACATTTTATGGCACGTGTCCTGATACTCGCCCTTGCCCATATTTGTATATTAATTATTATACCAATATGCCTTCCGAACTTAGTGAAGCAGGCTTTCATACTAATCCAACACAGAACCAACTTAATATGAATGCTAGCTGGAAAAGGCTTGAAGCAAAAACAATGTTCTGGACAATCTTAAAATATCATAATTTGCTGCGTCCTTATGTTGGAACAGCAGCGGGTATTATTAAAGATGTGGAATCAGGTTTGGCAATTAATGGAGCGATCGTTTCTCTGAATGGACAATCAGATACGACTGATACCTGGGAATCTTTATTTCATCTTTACAACAGTGATCCAAATTTTTTACGAAATGGATTTTATTATTTTGAAGATGTGCCTGCCGGAACATACCAGATGCAAGTTAATACCCCTGGTTATGATCCGCTATCCGTAAATGTTACCATGGCAGATACATTTTTTACTTTTAAGGATATTAACCTGATTTCAAATATTCCGCCCACAATCACTTCCACTATTCCAGTACAAAACGATAGTTTATATCCAGGTGTTGAAAGTGTTGTTATAAATTTCTCGAGACAAATGAATAAAACCTCAGTTGTTTCTAACCTTATTGTTAATCCTTCTGTTACATTTACAACTGCCTGGAGTAATAGTGACCGAACATTAACAATCAACACCACAGATTTTGCATTCACAACTCAATATCAAATAACAATTGGTGGTAATTCAGAAGGGAAATACGGACATTTATTTGATGGAGATGGAAACGGAATTGGCGGTGATCCATACACGCTTACGATTCAAACAAAAGTTGCTGATGTAACTGCACCAAATGTTTTAGACGTGTATCCTTTAGCAAATGCAGCTAATGTTGAATATAAACCCGTCATTAATGTTTCCTTTAATGAGGTTTTAAAAACTTCTACAATATCAAGTAGATTCAGAATTGTAAGAAACTCAACTCAGACAAACGCGGCAGGATTATTAAGACATTATGTTGTAAATGGAAGAAGTGTGTTAAACTTTTTTATTACAACTCCTTTGATTCAGAATGAATCATATACTATAAAAGTATTGGCAGGAATCGAAGACATTTTTGGCAATCCAACTATCGCAGATTATACTTCTGAGTTTACTGCGGGAAACTCAAATTATTTTGCACAAAGTATAATAGATAATTTTGAAAATGGCATAACGAACTGGTGGCAGCCTGAAAATTCAGGAAGTACAGTTGGCATTTACCCCCTAACAACTAATATACTTTCAAATTCAACAATCTTAAATGCTAATACCGGCAGTGCAAAATCACTTCAGTTAGATTATGAGTGGAATACAAGTGCCATAGAGTGGTTAATAAGAGAATATTTTTCTCCGGCAGCACCTGCATTCCAACCCAATACACTTTTACAGGTATTTATGTTTGGAGATGGATCAAACAATAAATTTAGATTTGCCGTAAGAGAAACGGTGCCGGGAAATTTTGAAGTTAGTCCCTGGTACGATGTTAATTGGATCGGTTGGAAACTTGTAACGTGGGATTTATCATTAGGACAAACAGGTAACTGGGTTGGTAATAATGTTTTTGAACCACCGCTTAGTTTTGATAGTTTTCAGATGACTTATGTTTCAGGAAATCAAAGCATGGGGACTTATTATTTTGATGATGTAAGAACTGCGACCTTTAGTCCAACTGATGTTGAAGAAGAAATAGGAACGTTACTCCCACGGAATTTACTTTGCAACAAAATTATCCAAACCCATTTAATCCAAGTACACAAATCAAATTCAGTGTGCCGCAAACTTCAGATGTAAAAGTTATTATCACGGATTTACTTGGTAGAGAAGTTGGAACAATAGTTAATGATAACCTTGCTGCAGGAAATTATTCCGTTAATTTTAATGCCAGTGAACTATCAAGCGGAATATATTTTTATACCTTGATTACTGATAACTTCAAACAAAGTAAGAAAATGATCTTGATGAAATAAGAAGCCGAACACCAACCTTTCCCTAAAGGAAAGAGCTTTTATTCTGTCTCGCTTAGATTCTAATGTTTCCTACATCTTGATAGAGGCGTCATCTCGAGCGAAGTCGAGAGATGAAACATTTAGTAATAGATTATTCAAATGAAAAGTTCATGGTTTTACATCTTAAAATGTTCAGACAATAGTTTTTATTGTGGGTGTACCACAGATTTAGAAAACAGAATAAATGAACATAAGTTTGGAATATTTAAAGGTTACACCTCAGCAAGATTACCGATTGATCTGGTTTATTTTCAAGAATTTTCAAATATAAATGATGCAATCAATGCTGAGAGACAAATAAAAAAGTGGAGCAGAAAAAAGAAAGAAGCATTAGTAAATGGAAATTTTAATTTGCTACATGAATTAGCTAAGTGCAAAAATGAAAGTTCTTCATATAATAAAAAACTAATACAATGATCGCCTTCGTCTTCGCTCAGGCTGACGATTACATCAAATCTATATCGTGAGAAAGGTTGAAACTTCATCAAGAGCTAAGTTTACACGTCATCTCGAGCGAAGTCGAGAGATGAAAAACTAAAAAAAGTTAAAATGAAAAGAATTATTTTATTCCTTTTTTTTCTCGCAAATTTTACAATTGCCCAACAATTTAAATTCGCCTGGCTTACAGACATTCATATCGGTTATCCAACAGCAAAAGAAGATTTACAACGAAGTATTAGTGATATTAATTCTTTAGACAACATTTCTTTCACAATTATTTCCGGGGATATTACTGCTACTGGCACATTACAAGAATTAACACAAGCAAAAAATATTCTCGATCAACTAAAAAAACCTTACTACATCATTCCGGGCAATCATGATACAAAATGGTCAGAATCAGGATGCACAGATTTTATAAAGCTGTGGGGTAATGATCGCTTTGTATTTGAGTACGATAAATTTCTATTTATCGGATTGCATCAGGGTCCTCGAATGAGGATGGCTGATGGACATTGGGCACCCGAAGATCTGCGATGGTATGATTCACTTATAGTTTCGCTTCCCAACTCAAATCAACCAATAATCTTTATTACGCATTATCCACTTAATGAAGAAATTGCCAATTGGTATGAAATGCTTGATCGGTTAAAAAATGTAAATACACAAATTGTTTTGTTTGGACATGGGCATAACAATAAAATTTATGATTTTGAATCAATAGCAGGAGTGATGGGAAGATCAAATCTACGCGCAAAAGATGCAGTTGGTGGTTATAATATTGTTGAAGTTAAAAATGATTCAATTTATTTTTCTGAAAGAACTCCGAATATAAAAACTAAGCTTTGGCATAAAGTTCATTTACAGCAAAGAAATTATGAAGCATTAGTGGTTGAACAGAATCGTCCTGATTACTCAATCAATCAAAAATATCCTGAAGTGAAGTCCATTTGGGAATTTAATTCAGGCTACACGATTGGTTCTTCTGCAATCGTAAATGATAATTCCGTTTTTGTTGGTGATGCATCCGGATATTTTTATTCGTTAAGTGTAATAGATGGATCTGTTAACTGGAAATACAAAACACAAAACTCTATTTACTCAACTCCTGCAGTTAAATGTAACTATGTTGTATTTGGTAGTGCCGATAGTTCAATCTATTGTTTGAATGCAGAGGATGGAAATCTAATTTGGAAATATAAAACAAATGCTGCTGTTCTTGGATGCCCGGTTATTGAAGATGATATAGTTTTTATTGGCGGTAGTGATAGAATATTTCGCGCGATTGATTTAGAAACAGGAAAGCTTGTTTGGGAGTTTAAAGGATTAAATGGATTTGTAGAAACTAAACCAGCATTTTATGATGATAAAATTTTATTCGGAGCCTGGGATGAACATTTTTATTGTCTGGATTCAGAAACAGGAAAACTGAATTGGAAATGGAAAGGCGATCACACCGGAACATTCTACTCCCCTGCTGCATGCTGGCCTGTTGTTTCAAATGGAATTGTTTTCTTTGCTGCACCTGATAGAAAATTAACTGCTCTCGATATTGAGACAGGCAATCAAATTTGGCGTACGGGAAAATATAAAGTACGAGAAACTGTTGGATTATCAGAAGATGGCGAAAAACTATTTATCCGCACAATGAATGATACTATTCTTGCTCTGCCTGTTTCTGAAAACCTTGAAGAACCAGTATGGATTACAAACTGTAAATTCGGTTATGATATTAGTTCAGCTCAAATCGTTGAGAAAGATGGAGCGATATTCTATCCTACAAAAAATGGAATGATATATTCACTTGATTCTGAAACAGGTAAAATTCTCTGGCAGCATAAATCTACAAACGGATTAATAAATACAATTACTCCCCTAACCAATAATAAATTTATCACAACAGATTTTGATGGTAAGGTAAATCTCATCACTATGGTAGAATAAACTAATATATTTTTTTTAAAGCTTTCCTCACACAATAATCGACACTGGTTATTTTTAATTTACTTCTAATCAATTTTTGAATAGCGAGTAATAAATTATTTTTTATATTTTGAACTAAAGTTGCAGTTTACTTTGTTCCATTTCTAAACTAAGCCAAGGAAAATATTAATGAATGATACGGCAGTAAAATCGAATAAGTATATAGAAAAATTTTTAACCATTATTGAAAAAGTAGGTAATAAGCTTCCAAATCCAACAACTCTATTTGCATTATTTGCGTTAGGGGTTATCGTTTTATCCTGGATTGTGAGCCAATTTAGTTTTTCTGTCATTCATCCTGGAACAGGCAATGAAATAAAACCTGTAAACCTGCTTTCTATTGAGGGACTTCATAGAATAATTCTAAATCTTATTACAAATTTTACATCTTTCGCCCCATTAGGTACTGTACTGGTTTCTCTTTTAGGAATTGCTGTTGCTGAGCATAGCGGTTTAATTGGTACATCTTTACGATTACTGGTATTAAAAGCACCAAAAAAATTGTTGACATTTGTAATAGTATTTGCCGGAATTATGTCAAACACTGCAAGTGAAATTGGATATGTTTTACTTGTTCCTCTTTCAGCTATAATTTTTCTTGCTGTCGGAAGACATCCTATTGCCGGATTAGCAGCTGCATTTGCCGGAGTGTCTGGCGGTTACAGTGCAAATCTTTTACTTGGAACAATTGATCCTTTACTTGCAGGTTTAACACAGGAAGCTGCACATATAATTGATAGAAGTTATGAAGTTAACGCCGCAGCAAATTATTATTTTATGTTCGTCTCAACATTTTTTATTGCTGCTGCAGGAACATGGGTTACTGAAAAAATTGTTATCCCCCGTTTAGGAGAATACAAAGGAGAAGTTAAAGCTGAAGAAATAAAACCTTTATCAACTGATGAAAAGCGTGGATTATGGTACGCAGGTTTTGCAGTTTTTGTTTTTACAATAATCATTGCTTTAGGTATTATTCCTGAAAATGGATTTCTACGTGATCCAAAAACATTTAGTATTCTTAAATCACCTTTCTTAAGTGGAATAGTTTCTTTTATATTTCTTGGCGGTGTTGTTGCCGGTCTTGCATATGGAATTGGTGCTAAAACGATTAAGACAGATAACGATGTTATTAAAGGTATGAATAAATCTATGGAAACATTGGGATCTTATATTGTTCTTGTTTTCTTTGCCGCTCAGTTTGTTGCGTTTTTTAACTGGACAAACCTTGGAATGATTGTAGCAGTTGAAGGTGCAAATCTATTAAAGTCTTCCGGTCTTGGACCAATTCCTCTGCTGATAACTTTCATAATAATATCTGCGTTTATAAATTTATTTATCGGAAGTGCTTCTGCCAAGTGGGCAATTATGGCTCCTGTTTTTATACCGATGTTTATGCTTTTGGGTTATTCACCCGAACTTGTGCAGGCGGCATACAGAGTTGGTGACAGCGTAACAAATATCATATCACCGATGATGTCCTATTTTGCATTGATTATTGCATTTGTAGGAAAGTATGATCCTAAAGCTGGAATAGGAACATTAATTGCTACAATGCTGCCCTATACAATTACATTTTTTATTATCTGGACTGCTCTGTTTATTGTTTGGTTCTTACTTGGAATTCCCGTTGGACCCGGGGCTGGTCTATTTATTTAATGGATCGAATAAAACCTTCGAGGTTTCTTATTTTCAACCTCGAAGGTTTCTTAAAGAGATTTTTAATGTTTACTGATCTCAAACTTTTTCGGATCATAACCTTGACCTTTTAAAATATCAAATATGTTATTCATAGTTACTTCATCTAACTTTGGTGTACGACTTAAAACCCAGCCGTATTTTCTGCTCGGGGTTCCAACAATTGCCCATTTATAATCTTCATCTAATCCAATAACCCAGTAATCACCCCAAAAGGGCCTCCATCCTAGAAAGCTAACAAAACTAACTTCAAGTTTAGCATTTGTTTTTTTATCAATTATTCTTGCCACTCCATCAGCATCATCTACTTCTCCATCTTCATCAATGCAGGAGTTAACAACTTCTATATCACCATCCTTAGTTAGTGTATATTTTGCTGTTGTTCCTTTGATACAATGATCCTGAAAACTATTTGGGATCTTTGCTACTTCATACCAAAGCCCAACATACTTTTTAAGATCAACATATTTAACAGTTGTTGGCGGATTTTGTTGTGCAACCAATATTGAAGAAAACAATAACATAAATAAAATATTTTTCATTTAATTAAACCTTTATAAAAATTTTCTTAGCATAAAGTATCCACATTAATCCAAGCCAAACCAAAATGTAAACAATCGCCCAGGCTAAAGAAGCATTTATTGGCTCCATCCACGATAAGAAAAATGATTGGAATAAGTAATCTTTTATTGTGATTAAATTTCCTTCATTATTTTCCCATTTTACCATATACATTATTCTTCCCACAATTCCAGATAAAAAGAAAACTGTTATTGCATTCATTCCATATACCTGGAATGGCTTGATCCACCAAGTAACTTTTTTAACATCTATAAACCAATAACAGAAAGCTAAAAAGTTTAATGCAAGTCCTGCAGTGTATAAAACATAAGAGCTCGTCCAGATATTTTTATTAATTGGGAACCATCCGTCCCAAACATATCCGGCAACCATTAAAATACTTCCCCAAACAAAAAGCCAGACTGTTTTTGTTGTTTGATCTTTTTCACTTCTTAACCAATTGCCTGCAAAAATACCAAGCATTGCAGAACCAATTGCGGGAAGTGTGGAAAGTATTCCTTCCGGATCCCAAACTTTTGTACCAGACCAGAGATGACTGCCTAACAAAAGATGATCTAACCAGGCAGCCAAATTTGTTGTGGGTTCATAGTTAGCATAACCAACTCCAGGAACTGGAATCAGACTCATTAATGCAGTATAAAGAGCTAAAATTATCGCTGTAAACCAATATTGAAATTTTGTATTTGTTGTGAGAAATAGAATTGATGAGATCATATATACGATTGCGATTCTCTGAAGCACTCCGGGAATTCTAATCGTACTCCAGGAAAACTCGTGTCCAAATAAAAGCCCAAATGGAAATCCGGCAAGTATAATTCCTAAACCAAATAAAATTATAGTTCTTCTGAAAATATTCAGATACAAACTTTTCATTTCACCGCCCTGCGCTTTTCTTTTACTAAGCGAATATGAAATTGCGACTCCGACTATAAATAAAAAGAATGGGAAAATTAAATCTGTCGGTGTGCATCCATGCCATTTTGCATGTAATAATGGCGGATAAACTGCGCTCCACGTTCCGGGATTGTTTACAAGTATCATTCCCATAATTGTAATTCCCCTGAACACATCAAGCGAAAGCAAACGTTCGGAAGGTTTCATAATAATTCCATAAAGTTTGAATTTGTTAAAACAAAAATACATAAAGTTTGATGAAATATGTTTTAAATTGTTTTAAGTTTGCATGTGATTTAAGATTGTCATTCCCGCGAAGGCGGGAAACTACTTAAAACAAATATGCAAAAACAGTATTACTTATATATTCTTGCAAGTAAACGGAATGGGACTTTATACATCGGTATTACAAATGACATAATACGAAGAGTTGGGGAACACAAATTGAAATTGATTGATGGATTCACCAAAAAATATAATGTTGCTTTGTTAGTGTACTATGAAGATTTTAATGATGTTAATGAAGCAATCCTGAGAGAAAAAAGACTAAAGAAATGGAATAGAGATTGGAAGATTAGATTGATAGAAAGTATAAATCCTAATTGGGATGATTTAACAGATAAATTGATTTAAACTTACAGTATTACAAATAGATTCCCGCCTTCGCGGGAATGACTAAATTAAGGGTAGGAAATGAAAGCAATAATTTTAATTGTTATGATTACGACATTAGTCACAGCTCAAACACGATATACAGATATCAATCAACTTGTTCAATCAGGAGAATTTAAGGAAGCATCTGCTTTGATCGATGCAAAATTAAATTCAAGTAAATTAAGTTCGGATGAATATTTTTGAACTTCAATTTGAAAAAGAGAGATTGGATAGAATAAAAAAAGACTTTAACAAAACTGCCGAAGATGTTTTGAAGTTCGTAAATAAATATTATCCCAATGCTAAAGAAAAAGATCTTGAGAAGTGGGAAACCGATGGTTCACTTGAATTCAAAATGATTGATGGAAAGAAATGGTACTTCTCTCGTGCTGCTTCCAATCTTTTTCTGATTAATAAGGAAGCAAAAAAACAAAAAGAAATTGTTGATGGATATAAGAAAGATGCCCTTGATGCTTTTCTTGAAGATTACATTCCAAAAGTTTTAGATGAATCTGCAAACGGACAGGAAAGCTTGGTTAAACCAGTTACATTTAGACTAAACTACACAGTAACTGTGGATGCAAATGCAGTTCCTGATGGTGAAATAATAAAATGCTGGCTGCCTTTTCCGAGAGAAGGTCATCAAAGGCAAACTGAAATAAAACTGCTTGCTGCAAATGTAGATGAATATATTATCTCGAGTAACAATAACCCACAGCGTACAATTTTTATGCAAAAACCTGCAATGAAAGATCAACCAACTATATTTAATATGGTTCTTGAGGTAACAAATTATAACGAAGCGAATTTGATTTTAGCCGAATTGATTAAACCATACAACAAAGAATCCGGCTTATATAAAACACATACAGCAGAAAGACTACCGCACATTGTTTTTACGGATAAAATTAAAGATCTGTCTAAAGAAATTGTGGGAGATGAAAAGAATCCATACTTAGCTGCAAAAAAAATCTTTACATGGATTTCAAATAATATTCCCTGGGCTGGTGCAATTGAATATTCTACAATTGAAAATATTTCTGATTATTGTTTAACTCGTAAACATGGTGATTGCGGAATTAAAACTTTATTGTTTATGACATTTTGCAGATACAATGGAATTCCAGCAAAGTGGCAAAGCGGCTGGATGCTTCATCCCGGTGAAGTAAACTTACACGATTGGTGCGAAATTTATTTTGAAGGTTACGGCTGGGTTCCTGTTGATCAATCATTTGGGATGATTGATTCTGAACAATGAAGATGAAAAATATTTTTTCTTTGGAAGCACTGATCCATATCATCTCATCGTAAATGATGATTACTCTTCTACATTATTCCCGGAAAAAACTTTTCCAAGAAGTGAAACAGTTGATTTTCAGCGCGGTGAATTAGAATGGCGCGGTGGAAATCTTTACTTTGATAAATGGGATTATCATATGGATGTTGAATACAAAGAACTTAAATAAAAATTACAAAGAGTTTAATAATGAAAAATATAATAGCCATTTTATTTTTATTACTGATCATTTCAAGTAATATTTTATCACAAGAAAATACTGCAATGGAAAAAATTAATTCAATCATAGCGGAAGTAAAAGAAAAGTTTGCACCTGATAAACGTGTTGCAATTTTTAGTCTCGAAGTAATCGAAACTGATAATAAAATTATCATCAAAGGTGAGACAAATCTCACTGAAGCAAAATTAGAATTTGTGAAGATGATGAATGAAGCTGAACTGAAATTTGTTGACGAAATTGAATTGCTTCCTTCAGAAAAATTGAGTGATAAGAAATTTGGAGTAATAAATCTTTCTGTAGCAAATTTCCGATCAAAACCTGATCATATCGCTGAACTTGTAACTCAAGGATTATTAGGAACCCCAGTAAAAGTTTATAAAAAAGGTGAAGATGGTTTTTATCTCATTCAAACTCCGGATAATTATATTTCCTGGTTAGATGATGATGGTGTTGAGTTTATGAACGAAGCTGAAATGAATGAATGGTTATCATCTCCTAAAATTATTTATACAAAAGAGTATGGATTTTCATACTCAGATGCAGAATGAAAATTCCCAAACTGTTTCTGATCTTGTTGCAGGTAATCTTCTAAAAATTATGGGAGAAGATGCAAATTTCTTTTTAGTTAATTATCCTGATGGCAGAACCGCCTATATTAAAAAAGATGAAGCAAAATTATTTAATGATTGGTACAATGCACTAAATCCAAGCGGAGAAACAATTTTAAATACTGCTTATCGTTTTATGGGTATTCCATATTTATGGGGCGGCACTTCTACAAAAGGAATGGACTGCAGTGGTTTTACAAAAACAGTTTATTTCTTAAACGGAATTATTCTTCAGCGGGATGCATCTCAGCAAGTCAAATGATGGTGAATTAGTGGATACAAAAGACGGCTGGCAAAATCTGCAAGCCGGCGATCTTCTTTTCTTTGGAACCAAAGCAAAGGAAAATAAAAAAGAAAGAATAACTCACGTTGCAATTTATATTGGTGATGGAGATTTTATTCACGCTGCTGGTAGAGTAAAAATAAATAGTTTAAATTCTTCAAAATCAAGCTACAGTGAATACAGAAATAATAGGTTCATTCGTGCTAAAAGAATTTTAACTTCTGTTGGAAAAAATGGGATTGAAAGAATTTTAGAGAATAGTTTTTATAAATGATTAACTACAAAAACTGATAATGAAGTACTATATTTATTTCTTTTGCATATTAGGATTAACAAAACTTTCAGCACAAACAGTTGGTCCATCATCACCCGAAATGGATGCAGGTTGGTTTTCAGTTGGATTTGGGATTGCTTCTCCATATGGTCTTTCGTTTTCATCAAGTGCTAATTTCGGCCGAAATAATATTATTCAAATTGCTTTGCATGCCTCCGATGACTTTAAACTTTCTGGTGGTCTACCAATTGATGGATCAGGAGCGGTAAGTGTAAGTTATGGACTCTCAACTGTTAACGATTTAGGAAGAATTGCCTTTTTTCTTGGTCCTTCTTACGCTTGGGGACAATATTATAATTCTGAAACAAATTCTAAATATAAAACAATAGGCATAGTATCTAATTTACAGTTAGTATTAACACCAATTAAAGAACTCGGTTTAGGTTTAGAAATGTATGCTAATTTAAATCCAAAGGAGATTACTGCTGGGATTAGTATAATTTTTGTTATAGAGGGAAATAAATAAAAGCTCTTTACCATTCAAATACTTAATGAGCTAAATAAACTTTTCTTTGTGTCCTTTGCGTGAATTTCTTTAAAAGCATTTCACGCAGAGTAAAACCGCAAAGTACGCTAGGGTAAGATTATTAAGCCACAGGTTCTTCTTTCTTCTTTCCAAATCCGTGCTCAATTTTAACTAGCCCTGCAACAATAAATCCAGGAATAGTTGAGATAAGAACCCATTCAAAAAATCTTGGATACCCAATTTGTTCCTGTAACGCTCCGGAAAACATTCCCGGCAGCATCATACCAAGAGCCATTATGCCGGTACAAATTGCATAGTGAGCCGTTTTATGTTCGCCTTGTGAAATCATAATCATAAACATCATATAAGCAGTAAAGCCAAAGCCATAACCAAATTGTTCTGCAGCCACAGCAATATTAATTAATATAAAATTAGTTGGCTGATAATGTGATAAATATACAAATGCAAGATCAGGTGTGTGCATAATAATTACCATTGGCCACAGCCACCATTTTAATCCCTTTTTAGATATAACATATCCGCCAATTAATCCACCGGCGGTCAATGCAATTATTCCAACTGTACCATAAACAATTCCTACTTCAGAAGTTGTCAAACCAAGTCCGCCTTCAGTTCTAGGATCAAGTAAAAATGGCTGTACAAGTTTAACTAGCTGCGCTTCTGCAAATCGGAAGAATAAAAGAAAGCCGAGAATGTTCCAGATATCTTTCTTCTGCATAAATATTACAAATGCTTTTAGAAATTCTATAAAAGGGAGCAGTGTTTCGTTTTTGTTTTCTGATTTTTCAAACTTCCCAACAAAAGTTGCAACAAAAGTTCTGAAGAGAATCACAAGAATTACAACTAACAAAATTGTTGTTGCAATCGTATTCCAGGGTGAGCCAACTCCGAGTAATGAAAGTAAAAATCCGAGCAATAAAAAAGCTAAATAAACAACCACTGCAAAGAGCGCAAATCCTCCTGCAAGCAAAAAGATTTGAGAGCCGCTTAACTTTTTACCTTTTAATGTTCCCTGATCCTCTTTTGGATATGGAAGAATAAATTTATGATAAAGAAATAGGATAATGAAAAATCCAGCTGTAATCGTAAATACTACAGACCATGCGCCTTTAACACCCATACTTGGAGCAAGTTGTCCGGCAATCACAACAAGCACTCCCGAACCCACGATTGTTGCCACACGATAAAATGTTGAACGAACACCAACAAATGCAGCTTGCTTAGATTGGTCTAAACTCAGCATATAAAAACCATCCGCAGCAATGTCGTGTGTTGCAGATGCAAATGCCATTAGAGCAAATACAATTAAAGTCAACTGCCAATAGATTGATGTGTTCAAACTTAAAGCAATTCCAAAAAGTCCGATTGCTACAAGAAACTGCATAGAGATTGTCCAAAATCTTTTTGTCTTGAACATATCGATGAAAGGTCCCCATGCAAATTTTAGAAACCACGGGAAGTAAAGCAGACTAGTAAAGAAAGCAATATCAGTGTTTGATACACCAAGATTTTTGTACATCATTACCGATACTGACATAACCATTACATAAGGAATACCTTGTGTAAAATATAATGTTGGTATCCATGCCCAGGGATTTCTTGAAGTGACTTTTTGATCTGACATTAAAACTCCATTTTTTTCTAAGTGGGTCTTAGTGATCTAAGTGTCTTAGTGGTGAGAAAATCCCTTTACCACTTAGACACTAAGAACACTCAGTTACACTAAGCGATGCTTAATTGTTTAGCTAATAAAGCAGCACCAAATTGCGGAGAGTGCTCTGCTTCCTTAATTTGAACATCATTAAATCTTCTAATCACCATTTCGTTAAAAAGGTAAGAGAAATAATTTGCCGTAGTCAGTAAACTGCCAATCAGAGAGACTTTTAGGATATTAACATTTAATTTTATTCTCATAGCTGAAATGTGCATCAATAGTTCATTGGCTTCATCTTCTAGGATCCGCTGCGCTACTTTATCGCCGCTTTCCGCAGCGTCAAATACAAGTGGCGCAACGGAAGCTATGTTAAAACTGTTTCTGTAAACTTCAGTAATTAATTCTTCCGAAGATGAAATTGAAAACTCCTGTTCGAGTAAATCGGCAATTTTTGTATGTTTAGCTCTTCCGTCAAAAAAACGGGCAACAGCATTTAATCCTATTCGCCCGATTCTATAACCACTTCCTTCATCACCTATGAATCTGCCAAATCCTCCAACCCGGTGTATCTTGCCGCTCTCATCTTTGCCAAACATTATTGAACCTGTACCTGCAATTAAAATGCTTCCTTCTTTACCTGAAAAAGCTCCTTCAAGTGCAATACGTGCATCACTCTCAACTCTGAATTTATTTATTGCTATGGATTTTTGTGAAGCATCTTTTATTATTTGATTTTCTAAAATTTCAGCATCATTTCTTCTACCGCCGCCGGTTGTTCCAAGAATAATTGCTTCAATATCATTTGCTGATATTTTTTGAGATGTGGTACATTCATTTACAAGGTTAAGAATAGTTTCAGAAACTTTTTCAATTCCAATTACCAAAAAATTTGAAGGTCCGCCGGTAGTTTCATAGATTTGATTTAGATTAATATCTGTCAGGATACACTTTGTTTTTGTTCCCCCGCCATCCATTCCGATCAGATATTTCAAAGCAATTACCTCTTAATTTTCAAATGTGGTATTGTAAAATATGAAATTAATGAAGCATAAAAAACAAAAATTGATTGAAGAAGGCTGCTTTAACTTGTAAATTGAATTACAAAATTTAAAAGATTATCCGAGATGATTTTAAGATGATCCAATTTGATGACTTAACTTTCGAAAAAGCCAAGGATATTCTAAAGACTCCTTCAAATCCAGGACTAAATAATTTTTATGATTCTCAAATAAAATTATCGGAAGATCAGATAAATGGATTTGCCGAAGATGGCTATGTAAAAATTGAAAACGTTGTTAGTTCTGAATTCCTGCCGCGGATAAAAAAAATCATTCAATCTTCCGTTCTAATCAGAAAAGGAAAGGATGAGAGAGAATTGAAGGATAAATCGCAATATGAGCAATCATTACTTCAATGCGGATATTTATGCTGGGATTTTCCTGCTGTTAAAGATTTTGTTTTTGCAAAAAGGTTTGCATCAATTGCGAGAGATTTGTTGAAAGTTGATCATGTTCGGCTTTGGCATGATCAAGCGTTGTTTAAAAGAACCCGGCGGAAGAATGACCGACGCACATCAGGATTGTAGTTATTGGCCTATCTATGAACCGCAGCATACTATAACAATGTGGCTTGCTCTAACAGATGTTCCTGTTGAAAAAGGTTGTTTATATTTTTATCCGCACACAAACGATCCAAAACTAAAAGAGTATGTTGATATTTTTAAGAATCCTCATCAACCAAAACTATTAAAAGAGACTGAGAAAATTTTTGTTCCTCTTAAAACCGGTGATGCAACATTTCATTCCGGTTTAACATTCCATGGTGCAGCAAATAATCAAACAAATGAAATGCGCGAAGCGATGACTATTATCTACATTAAAGATGGAGTTACTTTCGATGCATCTGATGAAAGAAATAAAACTCACACATCTTGTGTTGGACTTAATAATGGTGAAACCATTAATACAAAATTTACTCCTATTCTGATTTAGAAAAGGAAGGGTGTATGAAAAAATTATTTACGGTTTTTTTGTTAACAAGCGGATTGTTTTTATTGGGATGTTCTTCAAGTTCAATAATGATAAATATCTCGGAATTAGAATATCCAATTGATCTTAAAGTTATATCAAGAGCAGATTGGGGATGGCAACCACTTGATAGAGTTCTTCCAAAGCATACAATTAATAAAATTACAATTCACCACGGCGGCGAAGAATTTGCAGAGGATAAAGATATTATTCAGTATCTCCGGAATCTTCAAAGCTGGAGCAGATCAGAAAAAAATTGGATCGATATCCCTTATCATTTTATGATCGATCTTAAAGGAAATATTTATGAAGCGCGGCCACTAAATTTTCCAGGAGATACGAATACTGATTATGATGTTACTGGTCATGTTTTAATTTGCGTTGTTGGAAATTATGAAGTTCAGAAGCTTAGTGATGCATCTTTAAATTCTTTAGTAAGACTTACTGCATTTCTCAAGCAAAAATATCGCGTAGAATTGAAAGACATTAAAGGACATAAAGATTATACAATTCAGACAGTATGTCCCGGAAAAGATTTGTATAAATATCTTGAGGATGGTTCTTTCATCAAGATGGTTCAAACGGTATTAATTCCACCGAAAGAAATTATTTCATCTAAAGTAAAAACTGGAATTGAAGTTCTTCGTGATAGGAATTTTGATATCCTAAAAGGCAAGCGAGTTGGATTAGTTACAAATCCAGCAGGAGTAGACAGCAAATTAAAATCCACAATTGATATTTTATTTGAAGCAAAAGAAGTTAATTTAACTTCATTATACGGACCCGAACACGGCGTACGTGGCAATTATTCCGCAGGTGATCTTGTAGATTTCTATATTGATGATGCAACAAAACTTCCCGTTTATTCTTTATATGGCAAGACCCGTAAACCAAACTCAGAAATGTTAAAAGATGTTGATGTCATTGTTTTTGATATTCAAGATATTGGAAGCCGATCTTACACTTATATAAGTACAATGGGATTGGTGATGCAAGCTGCTGCGGAAAATAAAAAAGCAGTTGTTATTCTTGATCGTCCGAATCCACTAGGTGGAAATCGGGTTGAAGGAAATATTGTCGAAGATGGATATTATTCTTTCGTAAGTCAGTTTGCAATTCCATATGTGCACGGTTTAACTGTTGGAGAATTAGCAAGATTGTTGAATGAAGAAGGATTGTTAGAGAATAAGGCCAAATGCAAATTAGGCGTTGTACAAATGGAAGGATGGACTCGTAATATGTACTTTGAACAAACGGGATTACCATGGATTTTAACTTCTCCCCATATACCTCATCAATATTCTCCATTCTATTACGCTGTTTCCGGAATACTTGGAGAGTTAAATGGAGTTCTTTCAATTGGTGTTGGCTATACAATTCCATTTCAAACATTTGCAACGGAATGGATAAATAGTGAAGACCTTGCTAAAAAAATGAATTCGTTCAACCTTGAAGGAGTTGTTTTTAGACCAATCACTTATAGGCCTTATTATGGATTTGGTAAAGATAAAATGCTTCATGGAGTTGAAGTTTATATCACGGATTATACAAGTGTAAGTTTAATTCCTATTCAGTTTTACTTTGCGCAAGCTGTTAATGAACTATACGGAAGAAACATTATTTCGGAGAATGAAGGACGTTTTGAAATGTTTGATAAAGTTTTAGGCACAAGTAAGATAAGAGAAATGTTTATGCAGCGATTAAAAGTAGAAGATATACTTCCCTATTTAAATAAAGATATCCAAAGTTTTAAAAAACTATCTAAAAAGTATTATTTATATAATTGATAGTGAATCTCATACCTCGACTCCGCTCGGTATGACTAATGGATGAATTCAAATGTTTTGTCACTCTGAGCGAAGTCGAAGAGTGACTTCCGATTAATAGATATGAAACGTGGTTGGATATACATACTTAAATGTTCTGATACCAGTTACTACTCTGGTTCAACTTCAAATATAGAACAAAGAATTAATGAACATATATTTCACAAGTATTCAGGTTATACTTCTGTTCGATTACCGGTTGAATTAGTTTTCTCACAAGAATTTGGAGATATCAATGATGCTATTCAAGTTGAGAGACAAATAAAAGGTTGGAGTAGAAAAAAGAAAGAGGCTTTAATAAAAGGTGATTTTGATTTGCTACATGAATTCTCTAAATGTAAAAATGAAAGTTCATCATTCAATAAGAAGTAAAGTCATACTTCGACTTCGCTCAGTATGACATTAGTATTTTATCAGTAAATATAGCAACACTGAGTGGCAAAGAAGCGTAATTTTTCTAAGCAAAACTGTCATGTTTCGACTTCGCTCCGCATCAATTCAGCGTTTATTTTAAAAACTCAGTCACTCTGAGCGAAGTCGAAGAGTGACCTTCATAAAAAAAGAAAAACACTATGCACTATTTAGAAACAGAATTTATTAAATACAAAAACAATCAACTTTATGTTGATGATATTAAAGTTGAAGATTTAGCCAAAGAGTTTGGTACTCCGCTTTACATTTACAGCAAAAATCATTTATAAACCAATACAAAGATTTTGAAAATGCTTTAACGGATATTAATCACAAAATATTCTATGCAATGAAAGCAAATTTTAATTTAAGTGTAATTGACACATTTGTAAAACTCGGCAGCGGTCTTGATGCAAATTCAGAAGGTGAATTGTATCGTGCATTCAAAACAAATGTCGACCCATCAAAAATTATTCTTACCGGTGTCGGCAAAACCAAAAATGAAATAAAACTCGGATTGGAAAGAAATGTTCTGATGATTAAGGCCGAATCTGAAGAAGAGATTGTGTTGATAAATAAAATTGCCGGTGAAATGAATAAATTTGCCAGAGTTGCAATTCGTGTTAATCCTGATGTGGATGCAAAGACACATCCTTACATTTCAACCGGTTTATTAAGCAATAAATTTGGTGTTGATTCAAAAACAGCTTTGTCAATCTACAAGCGAAGAAATGATTTCGCTCATATTCAATTTACTGGAATAGATATGCACATTGGCTCTCAAATTACCTCAATCGATCCTTTTGTAGAAGCTGTTCAAAAACTTTCTGAACTTTACTTTGAATTGAAAGCAGATGGTTTAAGTCTTAAACACTTTGATGTTGGTGGGGGAATTGGAGTCAGTTATGATAGTGAACAATCTTTCACAATAAATGAATTTGCAGCCAGAACTATCCCACTTTTCAAAAAACTTGATTGTGAAATAATTTTTGAACCGGGAAGATATTTTACAGCAAATGGCGGAATTCTTGTAACCGAAGTTTTGTACGACAAAAAAAATAGAGATAAGAATTTTGTTATAGTTGATGCAGCAATGAATGATATGTTAAGACCTACCATTTATCAGGCTTATCATCATATTCAGCCGATTAACAAATTTGAGGCTAGAAAAATTATTACAGCAGATATTGTTGGTCCAGTTTGTGAAACGGGAGATTATTTTGCTCGTGATAGAGAAATTGCTGAAACAAAATCAGGTGAGTTTCTTGCAATTATGTCTGCGGGAGCTTATGGTATGGTTATGAGTTCAAACTATAACGCGCGTCGCCGTCCTGCTGAAATTATGGTTGATGGAAATAAATATGCTATAATTAGAAGTATAGAAACATTTAATCATTTGATTTGGGATGAGAAGATTTTTTGATACGCCAAGTGAGTCTGTCATTGCGCACTTGATGCGGAATCTAATAAACGGATTACTGCTTTCGCAGGAATAACATTTATGTATTCTCTTGATTGTTTTTAAGCATTCGCTTTATCAAAGTGACCGGATGAAGAACTTCCACATCAACATGAAACTTTTGTGTTCCATGTTTTATTTGTCCCATACAACCAGGATTACCGGTTAAAACAATTTTTGCTTTTGTGTTTTTAATATTTATCATTTTTCTTTCAAGCTGTTTTACTGCATCATCATATCTTACAACATTATAAATTCCCGCACTTCCGCAGCACCAGCTTGCTTCTTCAAGTTCTGTATAATTAACTCCCGGTAAAGACTTAATTACTTCTCTTGGCTGACTAGTAATCTTTTGAGCGTGAGCTAAATGACAGGCATCATGATAAGTAACATTATTAAGTTCAAGATCAAGTTCATGTTCAAGTTTTGGGAGTGGTGTTTGTTGTGCTATAAATTCCATCACATCTTTTACTTTGTAAGAAAATCGTTTAGCTTTTTCAGCATAGGCTGGATCATCTTCAAGCAAGTGAGCATAATCTTTCATAAACGCTCCACAGCCCGCAGAGTTTGAAATCAAATAGTCATAATCATGTTTTTCAAATGCATCAATATTTTTTCTTGCAAGTTTTAATGCAAATTCCATATCGCCATTGTGCCCCATCAAAGAGCCGCAGCAAACCTGATCTTTCGGAGTAACTATTTTACAACCGCATTCTTTTAGGACGTCAATCGTATCAATATTAATATCAGCAAACATTGTATTCATCAAACAGCCAAAATGAAAAGCAGTTTTAATTTTCACTTCACCGTTTGGTAATTCAATTTCCTTTATTTGGGTATCAGAAAATTTATTCGCGATAACAGGAGAAAGTTTTTCTATTTCAGTAAGATTTTTAGAAAAGATTTTTAGTATTCCAGTTGAACGAACTATTTTTTGCAATCCGATTTTTTGATATATCCATAATGCTCTTGAGATAAACTTTAATGTATTTCTTGAAGCAACAACTTTTCTTAATGCAAATCTTTTAACTGCCAAAGCGAGCTTCGAACCAAATCCTGCTTTATCTACAACGACTCGTGCCGTTTCAACCATTATTCCATACTTTACTCCGGCAGGGCAAGCAGTTTCACAAGCTTGACAATCCAAACAGAAATTCATTTCTTCTGCAAACAACTTACTTATTTCCATTTCACCACGAGCAACAGATCTTATCATTCTTATCCTGCCGCGCGGAGAGGATCTTTCCATTTTTGTTATATCATAAGTTGGACAAGTTGCAAGGCACAATCCACAATGCATACACTGCTGAAGTATATCATCGTTTGGTAGAATTTTTAATAATTCTTTGTGACCGGGTTTGTTAGGCATGAAAATCTTTTATCTGTTCTTGTTTTGTCGGCATGTTCCCCTCACATTTAGGTGAGATAGTAAAAATCTTTCCCGGATTTAGAATATTATTTTCATCGATTGCCATTTTTATTTTTTTCATCATATCAACCCCTGCTGGACCGGCAACCTGTTCCAGAAAATGTTTTTTTGCTAAACCAGTTCCGTGTTCACCTGTAATAGTTCCTCCAAGTTTTATGGCTTCATTAAAAATAAAATCAAATGCACGATGAGCTTTATCAAGTTCTTTAGAATCTCTTTCATCAGTTAAACAAGTTGGGTGCAAATTCCCATCACCTGCATGACCAAAATTTCCAATCATAACACCATATATCATCGCAGCTTTTGAAACTTTTTCTATCATAACAGGAAGCTCACTTCTTGGAACAGTAGCATCTTCTAAGATTGTCGTGGGCATTCGTCTTGCAAGTGCACTAAAAGCACTTCGTCTTGCAGTCTTTAAAATATTAGCTTCAGTTTCATCGGCAGCCCCTTTTAGTGCTGATGCATTATTTTTTACAGCAATCGTTCTAATAGTTTCTGCATCTTCCTGTACAATGCTTCCTCTTCCATCAATTTCAATTAAAAGTATTGCTTCACTTTTTCTTGGCAGTCCAATATGGGTATAATCCTCCACGCAATTGATTGTGGTGTTATCTAAAAATTCCATCATTGATGGAACTATGTGTGAAGCAATAATATCTGCAACAGCTTTTCCTGCATCAATCATTTTATCAAAGAAAATTAAAAGTGTAATTGTCTGAGTAGGTTTTGGCACAAGTTTCAACAAGACTTTTGTAATTATTCCAAGTGTACCTTCACTGCCAACAATAAAATCGCGAAGATTATATCCTGCAACATCTTTCATATTCTTGCCGCCGGTTTTTAGAAGCTCACCATTAGGAAGAATCATTTCTACACCAAGTACATAATTTTTTGTAACACCGTATTTCAGTCCTCGTAATCCACCGGCATTGTTAGCTACATTTCCGCCAATTGTACAAACATTTAAACTTCCGGGATCAGGTGGATAAAACAATCCGAGTTTCTCAACTTCCTTTTGAAGGATACCCGTTACAACTCCTGGCTGAACCCAGGCGGTAAGATTATTTGTATCAATCTCCAGTATTTTATCCCACTTCGTCATAACAACAACAACAGAATTATCAACAGGAATAGAACCACCACTTAAACCCGTGCCAGCACCACGCGGAACAACAGAAAACTTTTCAGAATTAGCAAGTTTAATGATCTTGGAGATTTGTTCGTCATCCTGCGGAAATAAAACTGCTTCTGGTAATTGCTGGTAAACCGGAGTGCCATCATAAGAATAAACTAATTTGTCTTCTTTAGAATCAAAAAAGTTTGATGCACCGACAATTGATTTAAGTTTTTCTAATGTATATTGATCCATAACGTTTCCTGTTTTAACAATGCAAAGTTAAGGAAAAAGTTGGAGTGATTTTAGAGAGATCAGGTTAAATTATAATACAACATTTTAAGAAGTTATATACGTACAATAATTATAAATCAGACTTGGTAAAAAAAGAATGCAAATATTTCCTGTGAACCAAACTTCATCTTGCTGTGCGATCATGTTCAATGACTATTTTGGAATCCTCTAAAACTATTTTATCGCTAAATAATCAATTACTGACAGTTATGTGACATTTTATCAGTAACTGATAACTATTTCCTTGACTACATTTTTTCTGATTTCATAGACGTCTCCTTCATCATCTTTGAAATAGATTTCTTAACACCAGGTGACAAAGATGCCAAATATTGTTCTTGTAAAAGAAATTCAATCTCATGTGATAAATCAGGATGCTTTTTTGCAATTTTAATGATGAACTTTAAAGCTGTAAATCTCACTGAAGGATCTTTGTTTATCTGTTCCCATACATCCATACAGATATTAAATAAAATGCCTTCATCTTTTTCCTTTAATTCTATTTGAAGCAGAATTTTCAATAATTCCCGTTGATGACCGTCATTTTTATTTTTTAGAGCATCGATAATCTTTCTGATGTATCCTCGAATTCGCCTGTCATTTTCTTCCATACAACTCCATAATAACCACGCTGCCCGCCACGAATAAGGCTGCTTATTTGAGATTGCTAATTCAATTGCCTCTTTAAAATCCTCAGGATGACTTTCCATATAAGAAATCATCTCATCTTTATAAAAGTGTGTTAATAAGTGTTCTAGAGCTGATTCCATTTGATTATTACTTAACTATCGATGTTAATTCTATATTAAATTTATTCAATATTCTTATAACTGTTTTATAAAGTTGTTGCGGTTAACAGACAGCATTGAATATGAATACCAAATAGTTGGAACCGCCATTTAGATAAAAAATATTTATTAGAGCAAACTATCGCATAATAACAATAAACCTTGTCAAGTTTGTATATTTAACTTAGTATATATCAAATCAAACTTCAATATTTCCAAACCGGGTTTTCAATTTGTTTGCACTGTCGCAACTGACCGTTGACGATTAGAAACTTTTGCCGTATAAAAAAGAATGATTTTTGTCACAGCGGAAAATATTAGTGATAATCGGAATAAATATTATTTGTTTCTTGTTTAGATTTGTCAAGCAAAAATCATTTAGTTTGTTTTTCTTGATGCTTGAATGATTCACATCAGTAATTATTAATATTTTTGCTCATAAATACCAATTAAAGATTTTATTTCTACGTTCAATTTTATAGAGAATTACATGAATCAACGAACTTCTTCAATCCCTTTAAGCCTGATTAAAATATTTATTTTATTTATTGGACTTCAAATTTCATCATCAGCTCAATCCAAAATCTACACTATTGATGAAGCGATTAACACTGCTATTAATAATAACAGGGACATTACAATTTCCGTTATGACGGTTAAGAAAGCCGGTGCCGCAGTTGATGAAGCTTTTGGATACGCACTGCCAAGTGTAAACGTGAATGGAAGTTTTACCCGTTTTCTCGAAAAACCCAAAATGCCTTTCCCGGATTTTGAAGCATTGTTAACAAATGCTACTTACTCTATCCTTTTTGATGAAGGAGTAATTCCAAGAGATGATAATAAGTACAAACCAATGGGTTCAATACTTCAATCATTTTCACAGACCAATAATTTTTCTGCAGATGTAACTATTACACAAACATTATTTAGTTCAGCAGTATTTAAAGGTATTGGTGCTTCTAAGATTTATTATGATTTAGCTAAGGCGGATTTATTCGGTACAGTTTCCAAAACGGTTTTATCTGTTCAAAAAACATTTTATGGAGTACTACTCTTAAAGGAGTCATTGCAAATAACCAAAGCAAGTTTTGAAAATGCTCAGTTAAATCTTAATGATGTTAAAGCGTTTTATAAAGAAGGAATAGTTTCTGAGTTTGATTTACTTCAGGCAGAAGTTATGGTTGAAAATATTAGACCGGTTGTACTTACGATGGAAAACAATTTAAAGTCTGCTAAGGACGGATTAAAGTTAATTCTTGGTGTCGATCAGTTGGAAGATATTGATGTTCAAGGTGATTTTTTATATCAACCTTATGACCTTTCTAATGAAGAAGGACTAATTGATGAAGCTCTTAAATCAAATTATGATTTAAGAACTTTAGAATTGAAAAAACAAGTTGATGAAGCATTTGTTGAACTTGACCTTTCTGAATACTGGCCAAACATTGCCGCATTCGGACAATATGCATATAATGGTTCTTCTGACGATTGGAAATTTAATACATATTCGTCTGCTACAATTGGATTGGGTTTTTCAATTAACTTATGGCAGGGCAACAGAACAAAAAATGCAGTGGAACAATCAACTATTACATATCAGCAAACTGAAGAACAAGTCAAGCAGCTTAAAGATTATACTTTACTAAATGTTAAATCTAAAATACAGGATTTAAAAACAGTTCAATCCATAATTGATGTACAGAATAAAAATGTTGAAGTTGCCGAGCGTGCTTATCAAATAGCGAAAGTAAGATATAAAGAAGGTGTTGGTAGTCAATTAGAATTACAGAATACAGATTTGGCTTTAAAACAAGCAAGATTAAATCGCATTCAATCTATGCATCTATATTTAATTACAAAGTTTGAATTGGAGCAAGTGCTTGGCAAAACTAATCCTGAATATTTTTCATCATTCAGTGAATTAGAAGATTAATAAAAAGTTTTAATTATTGTAAACAGGAGAATCATTTTTATATGAAACAAATATTTCAAAGTCGTTTAAGACAAATTTTTTATGTGTCGATTATCGTAACATTGATTGCTATACAAGCTTGCGGAGAAAAGGCAAAGGATACAAACACAACCGATAAAACTAAATACATTGATACAATCTCAGTTGAGGCCCAATCAATTGAAACGAAAGAGTTAACTTTAATAAAAACTTTTTCGGGTACTTTAGAGGGTGAAGAACAAGCGAACATCATAGCCAAAATTCCTGAACGAATAATGAAGATTAGAGTTAAAGTTGGAGATTTTGTTAAAGCCGGATCAATAATGTTTGAGTTGGAAAAAGGCGGTGCTTCATCGCAGTTCTATCAGGCACAAGCTGGATTTCTTAATGCCCAAAAGAATTTTGAAAGAATGCAGAATTTATTAAAAGAAGGTGCCGTTTCTCAGCAAGCATTTGATGGTGTACAAACACAATATGAAGTTGCAAAGGCAAATTTTGATGCAGCGAGAAGTACGGTTGAAATTACTTCTCCCCTTTCCGGAGTCGTTACCGCTATAAACGTTAACATTGGCGATCTTGCAAATCCGCAAATGCCAATGGCAACAGTTGCAAACATCGGACGGATGAAGGCTAAATTTAATGTTGGTGAAAGTGATGTCCCAAGTTTTTATGTAGGTCAATCCACTCAAATTTATTCAGAAATGAAACCTGATGTAGTACAATCTGGAAAAATATTCCAGCTTTCAAAATCTGCAGATATTCAATCACGCACATTTGAGATGCAGGCCATGTTTTCAAATACTCAAGACAGATGGTTTAAACCGGGAATGTTCTGCCGTGTAACAGTAAATATGAAAACCAGGAAAGATGTACTTTCAATTCCACTTGCAGCTATCGTAAAAGAAAATAACTCTGAAGGTGTTTATTTGATTAACGATAATAAAGCTTACTTCAAAACTATCACAATCGGAATGTCAGATGATAAATATGTTGAAGTAACTTCAGGGTTGAAGTCAGGTGATAAAATTGTAACACTTGGTATGAATAACCTTAAAGATGGAACAGTAGTTATTGTTTCAAATAAATAATACAAAAATTCTTTAACAAGAAATTCGGATTGAAAAATGAAATTAGCTGATGTCTCGATAAGACGCCCCGTTTTTGCTACAATGATGATTATGGCTTTAATTGTGCTCGGATTATTTTCTTATCTAAAGTTAAATGTTGATTTGTATCCCAATGTTGATATACCTTTTGTTGTAATTACTACCGTATTGCCCGGTGCGGGACCTGAACAAATAGAAACAGATGTTACAAAAATAATTGAGGACGCAGTTAATCCGGTTGAAGGTGTTGATTATATACAATCTACCTCCCAGGAAAATGTTTCACTTGTTATAATTGCATTTAAGCTGGAGATTATCGGAAAAGATGCAGCACAGGATGTGCGGGAAAAAATTGCGGCTGTACGAGCCCAATTACCTAAAGAGATCGAAGATCCGATAATACAAAGATATGATCCATCAAGTTTTCCGATAATGAATCTAACGGTTTCAGGTAATATGTCTGATAAAGAAATTACAACATTTACTAAAGATGTTGTAAAGAAAAGAATGGAAAACATTCCAGGCGTTGGTGCCGTAGAGCTTGTTGGTGGAGCAGAGAGAGAAATTCAGATTGAAGTTGATGCTGCAAAATTAAGAGCATACAATATTTCAATTCAGGATGTAATAATGAACGTTGGAGCCCAGAATGTTGAAATTCCCGGCGGCAATATTACGGAAGGCTCGCGTCAACTTCTGGTTAGAACTATGGGCAAGTACAAAACTGTAAAAGATTTTGAAAATATCATTGTCGCAACTCCAATGGGTAGACCCGTTTATCTTTCAGATGTTGCAAATGTTGTGGATGGGGTTGAGGAACAGAAGAGCTTAACACGAGTTGATGGCAAAATTGCAGTTGGATTGAATATAATAAAGCAATCGGGAAGTAATACGGTACAGGTTGCACATGCCGTAAACAAGCAGATTGAAAAGCTGAAAACAGATATTCCGGCAGGAGTATCAATAAACGTTGCACAGGATAATAGCATTTTTATTGAAGATTCAATCAATGATGTGCTATTTGATATTTTTTATGGAGGTTTGTTAGCAGTAATAGTTATCTATCTTTTCTTAGCTAACTTCAGAGCAACAGTAATAAGCGGATTAGCTTTACCTGCCTCAATTATTGCAAGTTTTATATTAATGTTTGCTTTGGGATTTACACTTAATATGATGTCATTGCTTGCACTTTCACTTGCTGTAGGTTTGTTAATAGATGATGCAATAGTAGTGATAGAAAATATTTACAGACACATGGCTCAGGGAGAAACAGCGATGGAAGCTGCAAAATCGGCTTCTGAAGAAATTGGACTTGCTGTAATGGCAACAACTTTTACAATTGTTGCAGTATTTATTCCTGTTGCATTTATGCCCGGTATAGTTGGAAGATTCTTTTATGAATTTGGTATCACAATTTCTGCAGCGGTACTTGTTTCGTTGTTTGTCGCTTTCACTTTAACACCAATGCTTTCTTCAAAATGGCTGCATAGAGAAGATGAAGCCTTATCTAAAGAAGGAAATATTTTAAATAAGCTGCTTTACTACTTTAATCATTTCTTTGAGATAATGAACGGTAAGTACACAAAATCTTTATATTGGTCATTAACGCACAGAAAAACAATTGTGTTTGGAGCAATAGGAATTTTCGTTATAAGCTTTTTTGTAATGGGAATGCTTGGTTCACAGTTTTTCCCGGAAAGTGATCAAAGTCAGTTTAATGTTGTTGTCAATGCATCACCAGGAAGCTCGCTTGAGCAGACAAGTTTAATATGTGAGAAACTCGAAGCCAAACTTAGAGAAATGCCCGAAGTAAAACTCGTTCTTACAACTATTGGTTCAGGAAACAATCCGGTCACCGTAGCAAATATTCTTGTAAAACTGGTTCCTACTCACGATAGAAAGAAATCTGATAAGATGATTATGAGAGAAATCAGAAATGAAGCTAAATTAATCTCAGGTGCAAAGATAAGTATGCTTGAACAGGGCGGGCCTGGTGGAAATGAAAAACCTGTTACACTCAGTATTCGTGGCGATGATTTAAAGAGACTTGAAAAAGTTGCAGATAAAGTTGAGGCAATAGTTAAATCAACACCAGGTGCAGTTGATGTGGAGAACAGCCTTGAACTTTCTAAACCGGAAATAAGAATTAATATTGATAGAGAGAAAGCTTCTGATCTTGGAATAAATCCATTTATTATTGCTTCAACTATTAGGGCAATGGTTGATGGAAATGTTGCAACTCAATATCAAGAAGGTGATGAGCAGATAGATGTTAGGGTAAGATTAAAAAAAGAGGACCGCACAAAATTAAATGATCTATCTTCACTGACTGTTAAAAGTAATAAAAAAATTGGTAATATGGATTTTCTGGTACCGATAAGCGATGTAGCAGTAATTACTCAGGATGCAGGTCCCTCAAAAATAAATCGCTACAAACGTCAGAAAGAAATTCGCGTCGATGCAAATCTTGATCAAAGATTTTTAGGTGTTGTTCTTTCTGATATAAATGTAGAAACATCAAAACTGAATCTCGAATCCGGTTATTCAATTAATGTTATCGGCGAGGGAGAAATGCAGGATGAATCTTTTGGTAACATTCTTCTATCATTAATGCTTGCAATTGTGTTTGTTTACATTGTGCTTGCAGCGCAGTTTGATAGTTTTGTTCATCCATTTTCAATTATGCTTGCACTGCCAATGTCTATCATCGGTGCGGTGCTGATGCTATTAATATTTGGCAGTTCTGTTTCGGTAATGTCTTTAATTGGTATAATAATGTTGATGGGGTTGGTAACGAAGAATGGAATTTTACTTGTTGATTACACAAACGTTTTACGTGATCGAGGATTGTCAAGATTCGATGCTTTATTAAAAGCCGGTCCAACTAGATTACGCCCTATTTTGATGACCACATTTGCAATGATTTTTGGAATGGTGCCTGTTGCTTTAGCGCTTGGTGAAGGTGCGGAATTTCGTGCACCAATGGGACAAGCTGTTATCGGTGGTTTGATTACTTCCACATTATTAACACTGTTTATTGTCCCGGTTGTATATTCAATTCTTGACGATCTTGGTACTTTTAGTTTCTCAGGATTCTTCAAAAAAATATTTTCAAAAAATAAAAATTAGATTTGGATTCTTTATGAAACTTTCATTTGTAATTTATCGCGAAGTCCTCGATGATCGTGTAACCAAAGCTCTTAAAGATCTTGAAATAGATTATTATACTGAATGGGAAGAAGTGAAGGGCAAGGGACATAAGACAGATGCACATTTGGGTAATCGTCCTTTTCCCGGATATAACAATGTTCGTATGATAGCATTTGATGATGAGGAATTGCTGGAAAAACTAATACTTAAAATAAAAGAGCTGAATAGTCTAGTTGAAAGAGACGATGATAAAATAAGATTGTTCCAAGTTCCATTAGATCGAATTGTTTAAATATTTAATACTTTATCTTATTCAAGTGATTAACTACTAAAAATGGTTAATCACTTTTCATTTTAAAGCTAAGCAGATAAATTAAAAATCTTTATATAAAGCAATTATATCTCTTTGTTTTTTTTCAATTTATTTACCACAATAATTAGCCGAAAATTTCACCTGTAACATATTAACAAAAAAAATCCTCTGCAGATATGCAGAGGATTTTAGTTTAAAGAATTAATTCTGTTTATAAATGTACATTAAGAATTACACTTACAGTTCCAATACCGATAGATGTACGACTTGGACCTTTGAATGTATTAGATGTTGAACCAGAACTCGATGTAACTTCAGGAGCGCTCATACTTCTAAAACCAACTGTGTATTTACCGCCAAGGGACATCCCCTCCGTAAAGTACCAATCAAAACCAAAATTAAGACCAGCACCTATACCGGTACCTTTTGATTCGATTTTTGAAGTTGTACCGCCGACAGTTGTCTCATCAGTCTCTGAATAGCTGCCAAAGTTTACATTAACTCCAATGTAAGGAGAAACTCCATAAAGAGCTTTCAAATGGTAATTTGCATCTAAAGCTACACCAAGTGAAGTACTTGAAGTTTCATTTTTAGGTGTACTTGTACTCATAGAATCTTGTGTTTCTGATGATGTACCGAAAGCAACTCCGAGCACTAGAGCAATTTCCTTTGTTACATAATACTGAAATCCTGCTCCGAAAAGATTCATATCGGAAAAAGCTGTACCTCCATTATAGTTTCCAGAAGCAGAAGCAACATTAACAGGATTAAAATTGCTTTGAAATGGTGTATAAAGAAAAACGAATGATTTTGCTCCGGAATAGACTTCTGGCTTTGGCCCGTCATAACCACTATTAAGCTGAGCAAAACTTAAAGTTGAACCAATTAAAAACATTGAGAAAAACAGTTTTAGAATGTTCATTGTGACTCCTTTTGTTAATAATTAAGAATTATTTAAGAGAATTACCCAAATTTGAGATTATGAATAACAAGCTTTATACCATCTATAAATTTGCTTATTATTCAAAATTTTTATCAGGCTGCAAATAATATAATCTTTTTACCTGTAATAATGAACTGTTGTCAATAATCTATTCACATATCTAATCGCGAACAAAATCTGCAATTTCTTCGATAATCATCATCAAAGTACCAAGTATTTTCTAATAAATGACATTGGTGGCAATCAAACCCTTTACATTTATTTTAATAAAATCATTTTTCTTGTTTGAATATTTGAGCCGGTTTTTAATTGATAGATATAAATGCCGCTGGAAAAACCACTAGCATTCCAAATTACTTGATAAGCCCCTTCTGGTTTATCTTCATTAACCAATGTTTCAATTTCATTTCCAATAATATCGTAAACCTTAAGAATAACATTACTGCGGTCTGCCAATTGATAAGTGATTAAAGTGGATGGATTAAATGGATTAGGATAATTCTGATACAGTTGAAAATTATTTGTTGAGGTGGTTCTAGTAAACTCATTTTCAACGAAAACGGAAATACTGTCGCTGTCATAAAAAGTATAAGCGACTCCACCTTTATCAAACCAGGAGTGTGATAATGAATTTTTATTATAGATATATGAATAGCCATTTGATTTAGCCGGATCGTGTACAATGGGTCTTCCATCATTGGTGAATCCAGCGAGCATTATTAAATGCCCGGTATACAATGGTTCTCCGACGGACATAGAAATACGTCCACCGTTAGAAAGTACTTCTCTGGCGTCACTCCAATTACGATATCGGGTAACAGCACCATCCAATCCATATTCATAGGCATTTTGAACAACTCTAGGCCAAATTCCAAACATTTCAAAGTAAGGATCATAAGTATCTAGAGCAAATTGCAAAGGATCGACATCTATATTATAGCTGCGCAAAATCATAGCCACAGAGGTTGGTGAGCAAATGCTGCCACCAATTTGAGGATCAACACCATACTGATAAATAAAATCAGTTGGAATGAAAATTTGTTCCGGGTTATCGTTTAAAATTTGGTTATAGTCAATTGTAATTGATGTTCGCGAATCACTTGTAAAGAAACTTAGTTTATTTAATGTCGGGGATAATTTGTCAATCGATGTACGAGTCATAATAATTTTAAATTGCCATGCATTTTGATAAGAAAAAAGTTTTACATTATCATAATCTATGTATCCACCGCCATAATTTGTAGAACCATAAGTACCCCAAATATTTGTCTTCCAAAATCCGACGGTTAGCCATGGCGACCAACCGCTTCCATAAGGAAATCTCATTTGAATTTTGAATGAACTGTTATCATCCAGCGCCGTACCATTCCATGATGGCAATCCCTCGTTAAAAGGAAATTCAGAATACTGAGGTTTTAGTATTATATAGCCGTTTGTAAGACTGTCCTTTAATGAAATACATTTTCCATCATCGCTGAGTTTTAGGCCCTCATTAGTTTCAATATATTGAAAAATCGAGTCAATCCGAATCACGTAATTTTGATCAGGGTAAATCTGTGCAGAAGAAATACCTTGTAAAGCAATCAAAAATAATAAGAAAAATTTATGGACCATTAATACTACTATATTTTTTTATTACAACTATTGAAAATTAGTTAACATTTAATCTGCATCAAATATTTTTATTTACAATTACTAAAACCAAATATGATAGCTGACTTAAATAAAACGAGTATTTTATTTAATTATCAGTTTCCGATATAATGTGCCATCAGTAATTATTATTTGTTTCCTTATAAAACGTCATTCCCAAATTGAATTAGCTTTGATCAGTAAGCATCAAATAAAGAAAACGAAATTTTTTTATTGAAGAGAAACCTGAACTCGCGACTTTTGGTGAGGTAATAATTTTTTTCTGTCAAATTATGAAATCACAATTCAATTCTGAAGAATTTATTTTACTTCAGATAAGTGTAAAACTTCAATATTATCTTTTGGAAGGTGAGCAATTACTGTTCGATTAAGTAATTCTATTGAAACAGCAAACATCCTTTTTTCTGAGGTTGATTGAATAATACCAATTACTCCAGAAAACGGACCCTGAATGATTTCTACTTTTGTCCCGGTTACTAATCCTTCGTAAACAAAATATTCAGATTCAACCATTAGCATTTTTTTTAAATTCTCAATTTGCCAATCGGGAATAACAGCAGGTTTCCCATGATCAAACAAGCATTTACTGATCGAAAATTGTTCGAGTGCTATTAGTCTTTCAGGTTCAGAGGATTTGATAAAAATATATCCTCGAATAATTGGTTCAGTAATTTCTTTTATTCGATCGCTCCATTTCTTCTTTTTTATTATCACAGGCAAATAATTTTCTAAACCCAGATTTTTAAGCTGCTTTTCTGCCTTAAATTCCTGTCTAGGTTTTGTTTGAAGTGCGTACCAATGTTTAGAACCATTACGTGAGGATTTATCATTCGCTGATAATAGCAAGAAAACTCCATTTTGATTTTCTAATGAGTTTCGATAAATATAAAATAATTTTATTACAAACTAATTTATTATTTTTTTAAAGCAATGTACACAAACAAAAAACCCTGACACATAAGCATCAGGGTTTGTAAAAGCAAAAATTACAGCTAGGATGTTATTATAACTGTATTTATTTGATTAAAATCATTTTCTTAATTTCGATAAACGGTTGTCTTCCCGATGAACTTGTTTGCAGCTCATATAGGTAAATTCCCGATGCAAGTTGACTGCCATCGAAGTCAATTTCGTAATAACCCGCATCATAACTTTGATTGTTTATTAATTCAGCTGCTAACTCACCAAGAATATTGTATATCTTTAAAGAAACACTGCTTTGCAGTGGAAGTGAGAACATTATCTTTGTAGTTGGATTAAATGGATTAGGATAATTCTGATATAATGCAAATTCTGTTGGCATTAAGTCCAACTTTTTTTGAAGAATAAATTCTTCAGTTCCTATTAAAATGCTATACTGCTTCTCTGTTGTATTCGCTTTTACTTCAAAAGAATTCTTTTTCTTTAAATCATATAGTTTAGAAAAGCTTTTATCAACAAGATAAATTTCATAATCCATAAAATTATCCATCCCACTAAGGATCATACTTAGAGTTTGATTTGTTAAATTTTTTATACTGAAATCAAATTCCTGTCCCTCACCTATTTCTGGTCTATAGTCCTTCTGAAGATATTTATAGTTTGTTTCCATTTCATTGTTGTACAAACTCATGTTAATCTCACAGAATTGTGATGGTGGAGAAAATATATCAAGATTATCTATACCAAGTCTGGCATCTTCTGAAATTCCAACACTTATTATTGCTTTCTGAATATAATCAGCTGTCAGAGCAATTTCCAATTCATTTAGACTTGCAAAATTTTGTTTAGGTAGAGGATTTGAGGCTGAATACGGTATTTTAAGACTGGGCAGATTTCCGCTGTTAAAGAAATAGTATCCTCTATACTGTTCAAAGTTAGTAGGATTCGCATAACTGCCTGTTTGATAAAAATGTATCGGTTGTGTTAAACCACCATTTGCAGTTTGAATACTGCTCCAGGTAATCACTTTATCAAACGGATTTGAAATTAAATTCCATTCATTATGAAGTGGAATTGAATATGTATTATCAGCAGCCAGAGTAACTGCATTTACATTCGGAATATTTATATTTATTTGATTTTTGCTAACAACCCAGAATGCTTTACCAGGCGTAATATTAAAAGTTGAACCATTACTGGTGTATTCTGTAAAAGCTCCAGCGCCTGGATCCCAAAATGCTCGCCAATCACCATTAACTCCAGGAGAACCTGTCATGATACTAGCGAGAGGTAAATTATTTGAACCGGGTAGTCCGAGCATCTTGTAGCTGCTGGTTTGTGTTGGATCCGCAAAAGTGTAAGTTGTATTTAGATTGATTGTAGCCGGGTAGGTAAATATTGTAAATACAGCATTGCTTTGATCATTTATTAATGCATTTGACGTATCACTGATTTGAACTTTACAGTTTGTAGATACAGTGTTTGGAACCGTCCAGCTGTAACTTCCCACTGATGCTGTGGTCGATGAAATAATATTGGTCCAGTTAGTACCGTTATTTGTAGAATAATCTAATTTAACTTTAGTGACGTTACTACTTACCCAGGCAATATTGTGCACAGATCCTGCATCCCAATTCTCTCCGCCATTTGGGGAAGTTAATGTTACCACAGGGGTGGCGGGAACACTTATAGTAAAAACACTATTGCTTTGATCAGTAATTGTTGTGTTGGAAACATCACTAATCTGTACCTTACAATTTATGGAAGCAGTATTGGGAATAGTCCAGCTATAACTCCCGGCAGATGCTATCGTTGATGCAATAATATTAATCCAGCTTGAACCATTGTTAGTAGAATAATCTATCTTAACATTACTGACATTGTTACTTACCCAGGTTATTGGATAACTGGTCCCCACATTCCAATTCTCACCACCATTAGGTGAAGTTACATTTATGGTAGGAGTTACCGGAACATTTATAGTAAAAACATTATCACTCTGATCATTTACAAGCGCATTGGTTGCATCGCTGACCTGTACTTTACAGTTTGTGGATGCTGTATTTGGAACTGTCCAGTTATAAGTTCCGGCCGATGCTATGGTAGAAGCAATAATGTTAATCCAGTTTGTTCCATTATTTGTTGAATAATCTATCTTTATATTATCTATACTGATACTTGTCCAGGCAATTGGATGTGAAGATCCAACATCCCAGTTCTCTCCTCCATTAGGAGAATTCAATGTTATTGAAGGAGTAGGACCTATCGAAAACACACTATCACTTTCATCAAATAGTAATGCATTAGAAACATCGCTTATCATCACTTTACAATTTGATGAAATAGTATTTGGCACTGTCCAGCTATAAGAACCAGCGCTTGCAGAGACATTAGTAATATTTATCCAGTTGGTTCCGTTATTTGTACTATATTGAAGTTTAATATTTGCAATGTTACTGCTTGTCCAGGTAATATTCCTGGAGGCTCCAACAGGCCAGTTTTCTCCACCGTTGGGAGAAGTTAAGACGATAGAAGTTTCAGGAACATAGGTGTATAAATACTTATATTGATTTACCCAGGAAGTTCCATCCCAGGATTGATAAGTTTCCTCTGTATTGTTATTGTTTGAATCATATAAAAATGTATACTTGGAATCATTCTTCCAGACCGTGACATCCCATGTTTGATAGAGATATTCAATTGGATCATTATTAGCATTATACACATAAGTAAACCTTGATTCATTCTTCCAGACAGAAATATCCCAGGATTGATAAAGTCCGTCAATTAATTTATTGTTTGAATTATATGTGTAAGAATACCTGTAATCATTCTTCCACACATTATTAGTAGCATCCCAGGATTGAAACAAATATTCACTAGGATTATCGTTTGCATCGTATGTAATAAGATACTGGTTACTATTCTTCCATACATTATTAGTAATGTCCCAGGTCTCAGAAAGATATATTATCGGATTATCATTCGCATCATAAGTATAAGTAGATCTATAATCATTAATCCAGGTCGTACCATTCCAGGTTTGAGATGTTTCTTGTATTAGATTCTTATTGGCATCATATGTACTGGTATATCGGCTGACATTAACCCACACCATCCCGCTCCATGTTTCATACAAACTCTCAATTCTATTATTATTTGAATCATAAGTATATGTGTTCCTTGAATTATCAGTCCAGGCAGTTCCACTCCATGTTTGATAAAGATATTGGGTATTATTATTATTTGAATCATAAGTATATAAATACCTCGAATCATTCGTCCAGGCAGTTCCGCTCCATGATTGATAAAGATATATGGTTGCGTTGTTATTTGAATCGTAAGTTATTGTGGTATCTGCTGCTATTTACCCAGGCACCTCCACTCCAAGTCTGATAAATTTGCTCTGTCTGGTTATCGTTTGCATCATATGTATAAAGATACCTGTAATTATTTTCCCACGCAGAAACATTCCAGTTTTGGTAAGTTCTTTGAATCCTATTATTTCTAACATCATATACATTTGTTCGTCTTGTGTTGTTTACCCAGTTGGTTCCATCCCAGTTTTGGTTAATGGATTCTACTTGTAAAAATCCTTCCGCAAGTAATGTTTCAGTAGTTATGGTTCTAGAGTTTCCATCATTTAATCCAACTTTACTATAAAACTCATTTTCAAGATCTTCAAGTTTCTTGATAAGTTTAGTCTCTTTTGAATTATCCCTCAAAAACTCATTTTTGTTCAATTCCTTCTGGTCTGTTAAACTGATATGATGTATATCCTTTAATCTTTCAATCAGATTTTTATAAGGAGAAGGTATTGTTTTATTTTTTTCCTGAGAAAATGTTTGAGTGGAAAAAAACACAGTTAGTAAAATAATTGTTATTGTATATTTCATTTTAAGCCTCATCTTTTTTATGGTTTAGCTAATATGCTGCGATAAATATTTTATAAAGCTAATATATTTTTATTCATTTGTTAATTAGACTATGGTCTTACTGGTGGATTTGCCAGTGTCGTTGCCGGCGGTGTAGTAGTATCATCTTTTCCACCTAATGTAAGAATCGCAACAACAACTGCTGCTACAGCTCCACCACCGATGGCAATCCAGGTCCAGGGAAAACCTGATGATGTCTGAACCGTAAATTTTTCAGCGATTAGAAGTTTTGCCGCCAACTATTGGGCTGTAAACCGTTATTTCAAACTCTCCGGCTTTGAGCAAATCTTTAGTTGGAATCTCAACTTTTAATTCTATAGGACTTACATAAGTTGTTGATTTTGCAATTCCGTTTAATTTAACAATTGAACCATAAACAAAGTTCGTACCTGTTATAGTCATTGTAAATCCTTTGTCTGCCTGATCTGCTGTATTTGGAGTTATGCTAGATATTTTGGGATCTAAAGTTGCTGCCATATTATCAATAATTTTTTGTAATGAAGGTGGATCTTTAACCGGATCTACTTTGTAATTTGGCACCATTATAAGCAAATTCTTTACGGCATCATTAGCTTCTTTTTCTAATTGAATTGCAATATAAACTAAACCTAAAATCCTGTAAGCTCTGCCTTTTTCAAGCTCACCAACACTTTCTTTACTCAAACATTGCTCAATTAATTGTATAGCTTCCGTCCATTTTCCGGCCTGGTACTCTTCTTCAGCTTTGTCCAATTGTTCTGCACACTGATCTTTTGTTTGCGCATATGTTGAAGAAAATTTTAAAGAACTCGCATCCAATAGTATAGGTAGTGCCAATAAAGTGAAAGCAATTACTATTGAGAAACTAACTATTAATTTTTTCATTGTTACCTCCTAATGAATTTTCCATTAACTAAAATAGTTTAAATATTTTTGATGAATTTAAATATGTTAAAATAATTCTTATGCTCTACATTAAGCTAAAAAAAAATATATGAATATTACTATTCAAAAGATAAAGATTATTGAATTTTTGTTAGTGTAAATTCTCTTCTGTCTTCACGATCTGCTGACTCTTGGTAAATGCTTGATGATACATCGTATTTTACTTCGCCTGATGGTTTGTATCCATCCTTTTTTAGAACAATTTTATAACTTCCCGCTTTAAGGTTAAGCCGGGTAGGAGTATTACCTTTTGACTCTCCATTAATAAAGATTTCGCAATTAGGTGGATTTGAAACGATTGTTAGTTTCACTACCCTGCTCAAATCAAAGATATATCTTTGGAGTTTTTCATCCGAAATATTTATAGGAATTGATGCTTTGCCCAATGTTGGATGAACCAATTTTATAGTATGCTTTCCGCCAGGAAGATCGGTTGAGTATGGTGAATTGGTATCCTGGGCTTTTAGTTCATCGTCAATATATATACTTCCATATGGACGAACTAATATTTCAACCTTCCCTTTAACTGTTTCTAGATTTTGGGATGATTCTAAATTTTTTGAAACAGGTGTTAGTCTGTCCAAATTAATAGTAACTGTTTCACTAATCTCACTAAATCCCTTTTTTTTGATTAACAAAGTATGAGTGCCAACAGGTATTTTGTCATTTACATATGGTGTTGAACCAACAAACTCACCGTCAAGATAAACAGTAGCCTCAGATGGTTTAGTGGTAACCTTTATTTTGCCAAATTGGTTTCCGGTTATATTTGAAGCTGGAGTTAATTGTTTTGAAATAGTTTTTGTTTTATTTAATGTAATTCTGATTGTTTCACTATGATCGTTATAATCGTTTTTGCGTAGAACTAATTTATAATCTGCAACTGCTAATTCTCTATTTTCATATGGTGTTTTTCCTACAAATTGCCCATTTAATAAAACCAAGGCTTCAGTAGGTTCAGAAGTAATTTTAAGAACTCCAAATCCTTTGAAATTTAGGTCTTTTATCAAATTGAAATTAAATGTCTTTGCTAAGTCTTTATTCACTCTAATCATCGTATCAACAGATAAGAAACCAACTTTTTCAATTTTTATATTGTTTACCCCTGGACTGACTGTGTAATTAGCTAATGGAGAGATGCCGGCTGAATTATTATTAACAACTATTTTAGCATCAGAGGGATTTGTAGTAATATTAATTTGTTCTTTGCGAACCGGATTTAGTTTAAATGCCAGATTTTCTTTTTCTCCCGATTTAATATTAAGAGTTGTATCCAGCGTATTAAATCCATCCTTACTGAGTTTTAAAGTAATGTTTTTGTCAGATGCTATTTTATAATCATCAATTGGTGATTGGCCAATTGATTTATCATTTATAAAAATTTCTGATCCCGGAGGAGTAGTTGATATTGAAAGAAAAGCTTCATTAACTGGTTCCTCACTCGGAGATAATATAATAAATAAAATTACAAGGATTATTAATGCAGCTATTGAAGAAATTAGAAAAACTGGGTTTTTAAAATCTATTTTAAAACCCGGTTTTTTAATTGTTGTTTCTGATCCGGTTTTTAATTTAGCAGCTGGCTTACCCGTCTTTTTCTTTTCTTCAGATATTTCGGCTTCAAAATTTTCTAAATCTGCATACATTTCATCTGCAGACTGATATCTTTTTATGGGATCTTTGTCAATAGACTTAGAGATAATCTTTATAAGTTTTTTAGGAATAGAAGAATTAAATTTTACTGGTGAGGGGATTTCACCATCAACGATTTTCTTTTGTATGGTAAAATCTGAATCCGTTTTATCAAAAGGCACGCGGCCGGCAATCATTTCATAAACACTAATTCCAAGTGAGTAAATATCACTTCTGGAATCGACGTTTTTTAATCCTTTAACCTGTTCTGGTGACATGTAATATAATGTTCCAGCTCTTGCCTGCGTTACTGTGCTGGCTGGTCCTTTTGCCTCAACAACTTTAGCCAAACCAAAATCTGTAACTTTTATTTTTCCATTATCACATAATAGAATATTACTCGGTTTAATATCACGATGTATAACTCCAACTTTATGAGCATGACCAATTGCATTAAGAAGCTGTTTTGCAATTGAAACTGTATCCTTAATATTAAAGGAACCATTTTCCTGTAAGTACTGCGACAATGGTTTAGATTCAACATACTCCATAACCATGAAAAATCCAGACTCAGTTTCCCGAAGAGCGTAAACACCAACAATATTCTGGTTCTCGAGTTTGGCTAATGCTTTTGCTTCAGTTTTAAATCGCCTTACAAAATTTTCGTCCCTGGCAAGAAAAGGATCAATCATTTTTAATGCAACAATTTTTTCAAGGCTCGTATCGAGGGCTTTAAATACTACCCCCATACCGCCTCTTCCAATTACCTCAAGAATGCGATAGTTATCTACCGTTTTACCAATTAATGAATCCATTTGCATAGCGAAAGTCTTATCCTAATATTTATTTTTTCTCAAATGCTGAACTGATTTTCAAATCAGTAAATTCAACTTGAGTATTTTGTTCTGAGTAAAGACCTATTCGACCTTTGATAAAATCTTTATTCAAATATGACTCTAATAGTTTATTATCATTATAAAGCATGATCCAAGGGCCCAAACATTTTATTTTAAGTTTGAATATTTTTTTACTTAAATCTATAGCTCGTTTTCCTGAGACCAGTATATCTTCATTTGCATTATGAAGTTTTAGTAATGAAAAGTTTCCGGAATTATCAACTTGAAATAGATAATAGCTTTCGGTGTTAACATAGCCAAATATAATGCCCGCTTTATAAAGGGAATGTTCATCGAACCGTAAATCAACTTCTATATCAATATCTGCCATTTCCTGTTTGTAAATCAATTTTTTCTGCTTATCAGTATTTAAGAAATAAAAACCTGAATTATTAGGCTTAAAATCCTTCTCATTCAAACCATCTGAATCCCATTCTGAAACAACTATAGATGAGAGAGTAAATTGATCATCTAATCCAGAATCATTATTGTAATCCTGAACTTGTTTAGTTTTTTCTTGAATTCTGTCTTTACCTTTAATCTCAATTTGCTTTTTAATATCAGAAGGGAAATTCTGAAGATTTTTCTTTAATGAAGTAATTTTGCTTCCCAATTCTTTATCATCAGGTTTGAGAGCAAACGCCATTTTATAATATAACAGTGCTTCTTCAATATTATTATCTATAATTGATTTGTCACCTTTTTCTGAATATTTTAAAACAACTTGTTCCTTGCCGGCTAATGCACCAATGTGAAGTGGATTTTCATTTAGTATTAAATTATATAGTGCTGCAGCGCTATCCAGATTTCCAACGGATAAATAATTATTAGCATCAGTTAAGGTGTTCTCAACAATATCCAACTGAGGATTATCTTTCTTGATTTCAGTGGCATCAATATTACTCCTGGTTTTCTGTGAAAAGAAATTCCAAATTTCACGTTGATAAATAATTCCCGCAACACCAAGTGCGATAATAATAAGAATTAGAAGTGGAATCAGGAACCACTTGTTTTTGTTTTTTTTAGTAGAGGATTTGTACAGAGGAATTTCTTCGTTAGATTCCTCACCAATAATTCTGATTACTTGCACTGTTACATTATCTTTACCTCCAAGCTCATTAGCTAAAGAGATTAATTTTTTACAAGCTTCTTCTGTTGAATTGTTTAATACTACTTCTTTAATTTCTTCTACACCCACTTTAGCTAAACCATCGGAACATAAAACAAAACAATCTCCGTGGCTTAATAATATATTTTCTATCAAATCAACTTCAACATCTGCTTCGATACCCAAAGCTCTAACCAATACTGATTTTGAAGGATGATTTTGAGCCTCCTTCTCAGTAAGGATCCCTTTCCTGAACATCTCTCCTACTTCAGTATGATCATTTGTAAATTGAATAATATTTCCATCAGTAATCTTATAAATTCTACTATCACCAACGTGTGCAATATGACCTTTATCATCCGCCAGAGCCAAAGCTGAGCAAGTAGTACCCTTCTTATTGAACTGAGGAGAATCCATAGATGACTGATGAATTTTGAGATTTGCATTTTTAAATGCAAATAATAAAGCGTTTGCAATTACATCAGAATTAGAAGAATAATATTCATCACTTACAACATCAACTGCTAACTCACTTGCTTCTTTTCCTCCTGTATGACCCCCCATTCCGTCAGCAACAATGAACAGAACTCCCTTTGGCTGATATAAATTATTATTATCTTTAGGAAATTTTCCAAAGCTGTCCTGATTTTCTGTACGCACCAAACCTATATCAGAAGCTCCATAATAAGTAATGCTAAATTCTTTTTTTTCTTTCAATATTTTGAACCTTATATATTAAAAATATTACTATTGATAGTACTTAATCACTTAATTTGTTGTATACTGCTTAATATGGGATTATCAAAATCAAATCCAAAGAGCCTGGGATTTTCACCAATCACCGAAGCAGAAAATATATAAAAAACATAATTGTACGTTTCATCAGGAATTCGATCCCTGTATTTAACAAGCAAATTCCAGAAGTTTCTTTCTTTAGGATCTTCGGGTAATTCCTTTACAAGTTTCCTAAAATTACCCTCTCCCCAATTGTATGAACCTATAACTATTAGGCCAGAGGCCTGTGCTTCGGTTTGATAAATATAATTAATATATTTTGCTGCTGCCTTTGTTGCTTTAGAAAAATCAAATCTATCATCCAGCGGATCGTACTGGTTCAAATCAACTAATGGACCTGTTTGCAGACCATACTGTGTAGCAGTCATGGGTATAAATTGCCATGCACCTTTTGCATATCCATAACGTGTTATTGGTCCAACCACATCAAATTTATAATTACTTTCCTGTAAAGCAAGATAAAAAAATTGCGGTGGAAGGTGCTGATTTAGAAATTCCTTCATTACTATTGGTATATAATTATTGTCTTGCGCTCTTTTTATTGCAGTTTCCAATCTTGACGACGATTTCCATTTATTGATAAAGGTTTTGACTTCGCGAACAAAGTTATCCGGCATATTGATCTCGCATTCACCAAACAGCCTTGCCATTTTAAGTATTAAATCTATCCTCTTCACTTAAATCATAGACATCCAATTCGCCAACATATTTATCATAGATTTTTTCCATCCTTTTATAATCATCCCTCATCTTTTCAATGGTTTGTTCTAATTCATTATTACCAGTGCTTTGAACTGCAGTAGATAATTTAGAAAGTTGTACTTCTATTCCTTTCATTTGATAAAAAATTGATTCTGCTAACTCCTTTTGTTCGCCCGATTTGATATGTTGATAAACTGCGTAAGCTATTACAATAACACATAGGAAAACAACAGCAGAGATTATTTTTAAATATTTATTTGATTGCTTTTTCTTGATAACTTTAAATGCCTGCTGGATCATTCTTGTATGATCACCGACATTCGGATTATTTCCCTCTTCTTTAAAATATCTTTGGATATAACTGGTTAAGGAACCTTCAACTGTTGAATGACTTAAGTTTCCGGGATTAGTTTCAGAAATTAAATCCAAAGTAACTAGCGGCCCATTTTTGCCCAGTTCAAGTTTAACAGGATCGGTTAAGATTAAATGATTAATCTTTTTCCCATCTACAAAAGTTCCGTTACTGCTGAAAAGATCCGCAATCCACCATTTGCCTTCTTTAAAAGATACCTCAATATGATCTCGACTAACTAATCCATCAACAATCTTTACGGCACAACTATCCTCACGTCCAATTCGAAATGTATCTTTAAAGAAATATTCTTTTTTAGGTGAATCTCCTTTTTCGATAATTACGCGAACTATAGGTTTACTTTTTAACTTATCAGGCAATGGATTTTCAGAACTCATTACAATCTACGATAAACTTATTTTTCAAAATTTTATTAGTATAGTTTATTTCTTGGGAGAAATGTTTAGACTCAGCATCATTCTTACAACAGCAGGTCCAATTGTTTGTCGAGTTTTCTTTGTAAATGATGCTGTCATTCTGTATGCAATTTTTTCAACTAAAACAAAAATCTGATGTTGATAAATTCTTAATTCATCTGTAGGGTACCAGGAGTATATTGCTTCGTAAGCATCAGTACCATTTGTTAACTTTGTTTCACCTCGCTTTAACAGCATACAAGATTTCAATTCCTTTTCAAGAGTTGTTATTTGAAGATCGGCATAATCAAGAACATTATCAGCTGCTGGCTCTTTATCAATTGTTACTATAACATTGTGCTGAATGCCATCTGTAACTGGACCAACAAGAGTGTAGATTGTTTTATCATCCCAGTCCTCTAATTGGTTTAAAGTAAAGCCATTGCCCTGGTAAGGTTTTGTTTTATCTTTAACCTGTGGCACTTGAGCAAGTTTTGGAGTTTCTTGTTTTTGCTGCGGCTTCTGAGAAGAAAGCTGTTCTTTTTGTTCAGGCTTTTTTTGCTCTTCCTCTTTTTTAGGAGGTTGATTTTGAAACTGTTTATAGTATTCTGGGATGTCCATAACTGTTCAATCCTAGTTGAATCTTCTAAATACTTAAAAGAATATTTTGGTGGATAAATAATGATATGATTCTATCTCTCAGCATAATTCAATAAATCTTATTTATTAAAATGTTCTCTGCCAACTACCTTGGAGTCAAAGTCACTATACTTCCATCTTGAAAACATTGGTTGCTGATACTCTGATCAAGACGATAAAAATTTATCGGACAAAGCATGTGCTCACCCATCAATTCAAAGTCATCAGATGTGGGTGTCCTTCCTACTCCGTTGCTTGCTAATACACTAACACCGGATGCTGAATGAATGCTGTCCGTTCTTGCGGCGCTCCATCTTGGATTTGAACGTCGATTGTCAGTTTCCACCTTACAGTGAGCAATTTCATGAAATGCTGCGGTAGCAAGATTTCCTGAAAGCAACTCCTGCCAGTTATCAGCTTCAAAATTCTGCCGGGCGTTGCTGAAAACACAGGCAACAACGGGAAATGAAACACCTGATATTCCAGGAACAGACAGACCACTTAATTCACCAGCACTTCTTAGAACTTCACGCTGATCCTGCACCCAACTCTCTGGGAATTCCTGAACTCGCGCATTTCGGATTGCCTGTAGCATTATAAATTCGGGTCGTCTATCAGTCGGGTCTGCCGGGCGTTCGTTCATCTCTCTGTTTGTGAAATAAATAATTGGTTCATTCATTTCAATTGTTAGACCTGCAAAATCAGGGCTTGTGGGATTGTCCGCAAGTGATGGTATTTCAATTACATCAATCGCCATTCTTCTGGAAGCAGAATGTGGTATATAAGCTTTAGCCTGATTCATCAGATCAGCTAAGTTAGCTCTGAAATCTGTGAAAATACTTTGTACAACAGGGGATGTTGAACCTGGGGCTTCGACAATTACCCCGGTACTTCCGGTTGAAACATTAATTTGTAAAGGTTTAATTACAAAATAATAAACATTATAATTAGGCATTACCCTTCAATTAATGATAAAACGTTTACATGAAAATATATTATTCATCTTCAAGAATAATTTTAAAGGGGACCAGGTGGCATATCTTCCAAACGAAAGTTTCCGTTTTCGTCAAAGGTTTCGCTTCTTTCATTTCCATCAGCTGAAAATAATTTAAACTTTTTATTTGCTGCAGGTTGTCCGTCAGGATAAAGCCAATACTATCTCAATCCAATCTTTAAACTTCATAATCTTAGAATCTTGATAAATACCACCTATATTTACTCGGAAAAAATATTCCGGCCATTGATATCCGCTTTCCGTTTCCTCTTCTGTTGGGATTTCATCGGTATCTTCTACATATTGATATTCCCATTGCAGCTTCTATCTTTTTATTTTTTACTATAACAGGAATACGAAGCGACAAAATCATGAGCACCAGATCAGAATCGTGTTCCCAGATTTGGATTTCGGCTTCTGCGCCATTCATAAAATATTTGTTACGTCGGCAGTAATTTTTACATATATCTCCACGTCGTGAACTTCATCCCGATCCCATTTAAGATTTTTAATCTCAATCTGCCGGAAACAGATTTAAAGCAATCAGATTTTTTGTTAAGCCGTGTTTTGATAATTTTATTTCCGCGAAGAGTTCATCTTTTGCTTTTTCCGGAACAGTTATTTGAACAAATAATTTATTTCCGAAATTTTTTATTTTATCGTTTCAAAAATTTTACCGGATTTATCTGAGATTTGAATTGAGATATCGGAATTATTCCCAACCAAATGAGTAAGGATTTCCAAACCAACTTTGCCATCTGGAGCGCCATTTTTTTTAGTCCACAACACTTGCTCGATGGAAGCGGTAAGTGTAACTTTTTTTACTTTATCGGTATCGCCGGAATGTTTTTCCATTTTACTTTTACTTTTTTGTAGTTAAGCAGTATAGAAATTGACGGCTTGAAACAAAAATTTCTCCTGTTTCGCTTATTATAGGGGACGTAGCTAATTTATCTGATTCAAAATCGTATACGAATTTTCTTTCTCCCTTTTCATCGAAAGCAAATATATATTTATCTTCCGCTGCGAGCAGCCGTTATTTGCTATTGCTGTGATTCCCCAAAGCCAACCACAAGGCTGATCCCATAACAAACCTTTATCAGGGTGAATCGCTAAAATATTTGTATCAAGATTAAAATAGATTGTATTGTCAAATCCAATACAGGGAGGATAATAATTCTCTTTTTGTTTTATAGAATACTCAAAGATTTTCTGACCCTTTTAATTGATAATCCACAAAGCATATTTGTCGTCATCAGTTTTAACTATTACGTAAGCATTTGAGTTATCATCAAGACTCATTGCCATTGGAATAAAATCATCCTCAAAAGATGAAACTATATTTAGTGATAAATCTAAATATTCAAGGTGGTTTTTGTAGGCAACTACCAAAATATCATTGTTAGCCCCAGCAATAGTTTCAGCCGATTTTCTTTTTTCCAATTTCCCACGCGTCGCATTAGTTAGAATTTTAAGATTATCAACCTGAATCTGTTTACCAATTTTTTGTGTTTCTAGAAAACTGAGCTCGGGTTTTTCGGAGGAATGCGGATCCATAATTTGTTCATTGCTTACTGCTATAAAAGTATTATCCATTCTTGACACAAATGTACGTTGAAATTTGACTCCATATAAATCATCAAGTATGTATGCAAGTTCTCCATTCGCAAGGTGATACGCCTCTAGCATACTATTGTAATCTGCAGTATAAATCAGGGAATTGGTCGGATCGATTGCTACATCACTATTGGCGAAATTATTTGCTGCGATTGCTTTCCCATCAGCATTAAACAATTGCCAAACCTGGCTGCCCTGAATTATGATTCTATCTCCTGATCGAAGAATAAATTCCGGATTAAGTCCATTGAGCAACTGAGATTTCCATTTAATCCGCCAAATACCTTCCGGAAGTTTTTGGTCAATTCTTGAATTCAGATTATCATTGATGTATGGTCTTATCATTCTGTGACTACCTGATTTATAGTTAATGATTGAATCATTTTGTTTTTTGATTAGATTTTCGTTCTTGGATTGCCGTTTAATATTAGAAATATTTTTAACGGGCTGTGATTCAAAAAAAAATCCCGCCGCACAAGTACGATAAACGACAAAATCACTAAGCCGATTTTATAAATTTTCAATTGCTGCATCACTCATAACCTTATTGATAATTGGTAAGAGACTATTACTATTAATAACAAGAACTCCTGAAACAGTCGACACTTGTATTCCCATGGCCTGGGCAATAAATTTTTCAAACTGATCATAGTTGTCTGAACGTAGAAGCAGTTCATTATCTTTCAGAGTAGATGTTTTAGATGTAGGAGTATCAACTACTTCAATTTTCAGATGTACATCGTTATTTTCTTCCAACACATCGACAAGGTCGCCATACTTACCTTTTGTTTCACCATTATTTTTAAGATACTTTTTATTTGCTTCATTGTCTTCATTAGTGATAGTTTCAACGAGATACCTAAATGCAAATGTTAACATACAAGGTTTGAATTCCACTCCATCCACTTTACCGGAAACTTTGAATTTTTTATTAAAAAATTTTTCAAGACGGTTATTTAGTTTATTCATATCCTGAGAGATTCGTCCAAATGTTCCATCTGGTGTCTTTGATGGTGTTTCAGGAAATTTCAATTTCATATGAAACATCACTAAGACAATTCCTTTAAATGTGGTTCCGGGTTTAACGATAAGTGAACTGAAATTATCTTCACCTAAAAGGTAGAAAATGACATTAAATTTATTTTTACCGATTTCAGTATTAATGTTAGCTGTTCTGGGCCAATTAGTAAAAGTTCTAAGCTTTTTCCTATTATCTTTATTGTTATGTGGATGCTGTTGTATTTCGTATTTAAAGGTATCATGTTCTACTATAAAACTTCCGCCTATAAATGAACGCATCCATTCTGAAACATGCCAATAGTAACGCGCACGAATCTGCTTATTTGAAATCATCATTGCTTTGTTATCCAGATCAAAAAAATCTCCTGGCAGATCATTACTTCTTAACGGTGATTGATTATAGGAACATAGTGTTGTTGATTCAATATATTCATCAGGCAAAGTTCCGCCATGCCCGCACTCATGTGAGCAACCAGTTTTCCACCGCCCTCATCTTTGTTTGCACTAATTCTCAATTCGGCAGTACCATCAAATCCTGCCATAAAGGATCTGCCTTTATCAGAAACAACATCAAGCTTAAAGTGTGATAAATTGGTAGCAAGAGATTGAGCAAGCCACATAACCTTTGTATTCAATTTTAATGCTTCTTCTTTTGACTCAATAATTGCCGGTCCGGGTTCAATGTTCCATCTTTCTGACTCCAGCGATTACCGATATTAATACAAGTATCTTTCTTGTATTGATCTTGTTTCGCTGCATCATTTTTGTGAGAATCGGGTGCTTTGCTAAAATCAAAACTGAATTTGTAGTATTCCAAAACCACAGCAGATTCAACAGCATCCTTCACATCGCAACAACGCAGAAATGCTCGATCAAACCTTCCGATAGAATTTGTTTTATTTCTTTTCCCACCGGAGAAATCAGGGTTTGTTATAAAATTATACGACCCGGTATTAGGGGTAAAAAATTTATGAATGTATTCCTGCTGAAGAAATGGTTGTATAATAAAAAAATTCTTTGCAACCGGGGCTGGTCTTGAGGTGAAAGAATTTCCCGGAGTTTTTCCAACTCCATCAGAAGTCTGAGTTGTTGCATCAACCCAATTAACCGCTGCACGCACACCCACAAATTCATCTGTATCTTTTGTCAACCTTTGATCAAATGCTTCAAATAGATTTCCTTTAAACACAACAAGCCGTGTCCAATCCGGGTAATCAGCAATATAGTTGATGTTGTTTTTAACTCTCTCAACTTTCTGACTAAAGTAAGGTTCTGAGCTATCAGGTTTAAAAATTCCTAGTGCTGAAACATCAGAATTTTTTGGGTCAGGCCCGAATAAATTAGAAAAGATGGCGACGCGTTCATTTTGATCAACTACAAGAGGTTTTAAATCTTTATCCGTCAGTACAATATCATCAAGAGAAATTATTAGAGGTTTGGCATTACTAGTATCCTCAGCAACTACGTCTTCAAATACTCCCTCTTTTGAAGGTGCTGCTCCCGTTCCACCAGAGAGCTTAGTAAAATATTTTGAAGATTTCCATAATACAGGAATATCATAGAAAGCTAGTCTGCCAGGGTCAGCTTTATTAAAATCACGATCAGTTGTGACACCTTCATTCATTCCAACATCAAGTGAATTTGGAGGATTTTTTGTAACGTATTTTCTTTTAGAACTTGATTCATCTCCCGTTGTTTCTATAAATGTATTTGGAGCAGATCGGAATTTCAAGAAAACATTTTTATCCGGTTTTTTTGTTGTCTGAACAATCCAGGGAATACACTGACATCCTTCATCAATCGTCCGCCAATTACTTTTAGCAGTTGGTGATGTATCAACTTTGTTTGAAAAACTCTCAATAACGAGTGAAGGGATGCTTAATTTTTTCTTTATGAAACGGTCAAAGTAAAGAAATTTTAAGAACTGCCATTTTGGATCTAAGATCATTTTAATTGGGGATGCTTCAGAACCAATATTTTCAACGCCCAGATCGTCGAGGTCTTTAAACTGTTTCGAAGTGTTATCAAAGTTTGAAACCGAAGGAGACAATTCCCACGATGAATTTTTCAGGTTCCATTGTAACGGCAGACTAAAAACTCTAAATGCATTGTTTATTTTTTCTTTAACCTGGGGTTCTTTTACAAGTTCATCATTTTTGGTTTCATCTTCAGGTGATGCAAGAAAATTTGTTTCAGCAAATTTAAATTCGATTGTAAAGGCTTTTTTTTCCCGCAACACCTGAAGAAATATTTGTCCGTTATCCTTTTCTATGGTTTTTTCTTCAGTAGTGTTATCCTGAAACCTTAGAGTATAAGGAAATCCTTTTGGAAGATTTCGTTCCTTGCCTTCAGGAGTTTTGTAAACAAATTTTAAGTGAACTCTTACTGCCACTCCACTCGGTAAAGGAAGTGGAGAAACCGGGACAGGATTTCTTTTGAAAAATCCTTTTGGATATAAATCACATTTTGATTTTATACATTGAAACTTTTTAGGATGACACTTTAATTCAGGTTCTTCGCCTTCATCGAAAAATAAAATTTCAACCCGCCGATCAACCGGATTTTCATCTTCAGTTTTTGCTTCACTTGCCGGATGATTTTCTCCGCAGCCAATTACAGGTGCCGGATGATTTTGAGTCTTTTTAACGAAATTTAGTTTAGTTCGGAGTTCGTTCAAACCATCTTCATTAATTCCCATTGTAATAAGCAGTTCAAGTGTGTACATGTCAAAAAAAGCTCCCCAGGTTTTCTTGCCCATCTTCCCATCTTCATCTAACAAAATAAATGTGCTTGAAAATTTTTCTTTGTGTTTTTCGAGTACAACAAAATCCTGATTGTATCTTTTTTGAAAAGCTAATATTGCCCCAGTTGTATCAGCATTCATCTTATTCGTTTTTTCACCGGGGTCACATTCGTACTTAAAATTGAATGATATCCATTTTAAAATTTGTTGTATATCCTCAACCTGGTGTTTTGCATCCGAAGAGTCAGACCATTTTGCTCTTTCACCCATAAACATGAAAAAAACATTTTCTGCTCTTTGTTGTGAGAGAGTTAGATTATAAAACTCACCACCCTTTTTGTCTGTGTGGCCGGCAACCAGAATTCTTTGAAGAAATTCTTTTTCTTTAGCTTGTTTATAACAAGTAAATAAAACACCAATTCCCGTAATTCTGTTCTGTTCTTCAGTCCCTGGTTGCGGTTCATCCGTTCCGTAATCAGGTAATAAAACTGCACTATCAAAATGAAAATTTATATCTTCCATTTCAATAACTGTTACTTCTAGACCGGATTGAACAGACAATTTGTTAAGTTCGCCAGATCTAAGGTTATTGATCTTTGAATCTGCGTCTTTAAGTTTTATTTCGATTGTATCAGACACAAGCTATTCTTTTTTCTTTGGTTTAAGGTTTGGAAATTTAATTGAATAATTTCCGGCAGGAATCTTTTCAATTTTTTTATACCCGCTTCCATCAAGTTTACCCTTTTCGACTTTTCCATTGGGAAGGAAAAGAATATATTCTTCATTTGCTCTGGCATTTCCCTGATCATCTTTTAACTCTATTTCAATAATGTCTTCATTGTATAACATTCCTGATCTTGTTCTGCATTGATCGATGAATACTTCAAAATAATATCCGGCTGATGAGTATTTTTTATTCTTTGTACCTGAATCATCCTCTTCAAATTTATTTTCAAGTTCAACTTCTATTTTATTTCCACTGATATCTTTCTCAAGAGTCTTCACGACAGTGTCGGCACCATTAATATCTCTTTTTAAAGATCTGAATTGTTGCTTTAGCTCCATTTTCAAATCCCTGAGTCTCGGCAGATAATTTTACTTTGTCACCAACCTTAGCAATTTCTTTGGACCATTTTGCATTTTGAATCGTATAAAGAACTACCTCCCCTTTTCCTTTTCCGGTTGCATCGCGTAGTATCCTGCCATCAGGTTTTAAACTCCTTCTGAATTCTTACTATCGGGATCTTTTAGTTTGTAAGAAACACCACTAACTGCATTTCCGGCTTTATCTACCAATTCAAATTCAATCCAGTGTTCTTCCTTAGTAGTTGCTTCAACATTATCACTAAGTGCGGTTTGAGCACTTACATTTGCAGAAGCCGCACCACCTGAACCTGCACCACCACCGCTACCACTCCCACTGCCAGCCATACCAATCATTACAGTCATACATCCTAAAACAATTGAATCCGGTGGACCGACACAAGTTGCCATATCACCCATTCTGGCAGCCGGCATTCCACCTATTAGAACAGTTGGACTTCCCGGAGGTAAAATTGGACCGCCAACATGGGGAATTGGCGGAACTCCAGGTGTAACCATTGGACAAACATGCATATCGCCAACCCTGGCTGCCATCATGTTACCAATCAAAACTGTTGGACAACCAATTACTATTGTGCCTCCATGAGCACAACTATCTCCCATTCTTGCTGCAAAACTCATATATCTATTATAATTTTTATTTGTTAATTTATTTTTACAAGAGATCCTTTGATGGTGGTAATACCGGATGCTTCAACAGTTGCTAAGTGCCTTTAACCTTTATATCAACTCCAGCTTCAACAGTTGTATTTAATCCTTTTATTTTTTGCTCTGCAGTCGCTTCAGATGTAACATTCATTCCTTTTAAATTATAATCCATCTGAGCTTCCTGATTAATTTTTGTGGCTTTCAATTTAAAATCTTTTTCGGCCTTTATAGTAAAATCTTTGGTTTTACAAATTGTCTCCACTTCAGATTCAAAGATAATCTTTTTCGATTTCAGTTTTATCTCGTTCAGTGCAAGGATATCGATGCTTCCCTCCTTCGATTCAATTACCAATTTGTTATTCGCTATATCAATAGTAAAATAATTTTTCCCGGGTTTGTCGGATATCTGAATTTTTTCGCTTCCGCCGGTGTCGTCGATTAATATATAGTGTCCATTTTTCGTTTTTACTTCAAGTTTTGTGTTCTTATCATCCATCAGAATTGTATGTCCATCCATAGTTTTAACAGTGATATTCTGATTCTTATCATCCATCGTTAATTTGATGTTTATCTTTTGTGGTTACTTCAATTTTATCATCTTTATCATCTAATGAAATTTTATTAGTATCAGTTGTAGTGAAAGATATTTGAGTTTCGCTTGATGTGTCATCCATTATTAATTCATTGCCTGCCGCAGTTCTGATGACATTCTGCATTTTATTTTGTGATGTAACCGGAGTAGCTGAGGACGGATTAGGAACTGTTCCCAATCCAATCGGACGGTCAGGATTACCATCAACACAAGACCAGAGCAATTCAGTATCTTCGTGATTCGGAAAATGTATTCCATAACCCGGTCCGGAATAACCTTGTGTTAGTCTGATAGGTAGAGTTGCTTCGCCGCTTGATTTATCACTTAAATCAAATAGCATCTTGGCTTTATATCTTCCATGATCATCAATAAATGCATATTCATCACCGCCACCCGATTGAATTCTTGCACTCATAATTCCGGAAACTTTAGGAATAGGAGTTTTTCTCAATGGTCTGAATTCGATATTGAACGGAATTGCTTCAAATTTACATTCAAATGTTGGTTCATATTTTTTTTGATCCGGCAAAAATGCAAAAAGACTTTTTTGATTTCCTTTGTAAGTTACATTTGTCAAAATATATTCAGCATTCCAGTCCTTGCGATAATGCTTATCCATTTCAAATCTTGAACCTGCTCTGAATAATCTGCAATCACTTGTTCCATAGAATATCTTACTCTGACAGATAAATTCCTGGTTTCTTACCTTAGCCAGAAACTTCTGCTTCCTTTTCGTCAGCAAAATTATCTCCAAAATCATAATAGAGACCAGGATCATTACTATTGATCTGGCTCTGAGCCATTAATTGTTTTTCAGGAAACATATAATTATAATCTTTTAGTTGAACCATTCCTGTCACAACTTTTTCTTTACAACTTAACTCAAGAATAGATTCTGTTTCACTTAGAGGATCTTTGTTAAGATTAAATCCAATTGGATTATTAGATTCTATTTTGGGTAAATTCTGATTTGTATCAGTAAAAACAACAATATCTTTTTCATTTTTATGATCGAAATAATAATAAATTCCATAATGTTCTATTCGTCTGTTAAGAAAATTGAAGTTTGTCTCACGATATTGAACCATATATTCATTTCTAGGATAGTTGTTTTTCAGATCAATATTTAAAGTCGCTGCCTGATAAACCTGCATCATAAAATATCATTTGAATTAATTCTTGAATATCTAAATCCTGATAAACTTCATTTTGAAAAATCAGATTTAACCGCCATAATTTTGGAACAAGTACAACCTTGTAAAATGCATACTCATTTGATTTTCCGTACTGTTCAAAATGTGAAATTATTCCGTGTATTTTAAACGGATCTTCTTCACCTCTGTTAAAAATGAATGCTGCTGACTTGTTGAGAATCTTTGAGGAGTCGAGAGCAGGATCGTCTGAAATAATTCTGATTTCATATTCAAAGAGTTCGGATATTTTCTCTTTACCTTCAAATGATAAAACATTTATGTTATCATTTTTCAATTCTGAAAAATGAATTTCATAAAATGGCTGGTTGTGTTTATAACTAACCATTATCAACCTCTTCTTGGAAATTTACACGATTAAAAAAATTACAAATTCATACAACTTAATTAACAGAGATGACATCTTTTCTAAATTGAAAAAAAAGATTTCATCTCTTAGATCATTTTTTTTATTTATGTGGGTTATTTATTCACCCTTAGCAAAGAGCTAAACCTTGAAGGTTTTACTTGAAAATAATTGTGATTGTATACTTTAAACAAAATTAAGTTAGAAAAACCTTCAAGGTTTTCTATAATGTGATTGAAATGAGTTATTAAGAAAATTTATACTTAAATGAGCCGTCTTTAGCTTTTGATACTATTAGTTTGTCCGGTTCTTTACCCTCTGCCATAAAAGTAAGCATCTGAGATGAAATTTCAGGCGCAAGTTTTCTATCAATAATTGCATCGATATTTCTTGCCCCTGTTTCAGCTCTTGTACAAGATTCAGCAATATCATCAATTATTTTTTTATCGAATGTGACTTCCATCTTTCTATTCTGCATAAGACGTTTTTTGATCTTATTTAATTTCATTTCAACAATAGGTCTCATAGCTTCGGCATTCAGCGGTAGGAATACAATTGGTTTTATTCTGCCCAAAAATTCAGGTCTGAAATATTGATTAAGATAAGGTCTCAGCACTTCAAACAAATCATCAGGTGAAGTCATTCCGCCATTATATTTTTGAAACAGAACATCTGAAGCAAGATTGGAAGTCATAAAAATAATTGTGTTTGAAAAATCAATATTTCTTCTGTCTGCATCCTGCAGCATACCTCTGTCAAATACCTGCATAAAAAGATCTAACACACTTGAATTAGCTTTTTCAATTTCATCAAGCAGAACAACACAATATGGTCTTCTTCTTACCGGTTCACTTAAAGCTCCCCCTTCACCATATCCAACCAGACCGGGATCAGCACCAATCAATCTTGAAGTGTTGTATTCATTTTGATATTCGGTCATATTAAGAGTTACCATAAATCTTTCATCACCAAATAAAACTTCGGCGACTGCTCTTGCAAGTTCTGTTTTTCCAACTCCGCTTGTTCCGATTAGCATAAATACTCCGATAGGTCCTTCTTCTTTTTTAATTCCAACTTTTGCACCTCTTAAAACATCGGATATTTGTTTAATGGCATGATCCTGTCCCAGCACTCTTTTTCTTAATTCATCTTCTAATTGAAGCATCGTTGTCATTTCATCTTTAGTCATATTACCAACTTTTATTCCTGTCCACGCTTCTATTACTTCTGCAACAGTATTTCTGGTTACTTCTGCAAAAACTTGTGGACTTGGATCCTGCAAACCGCTCAGTTCTTTCTTTATTTTTTCAATTTCTTTATCTAATTTTTCAGTTTTATCGCCTTCTTTAAATTTCTTTATTCCTCATATCCATCAGAGATCTTGTAAGCTCACTTTCCTTTTTCCATTTTTCTTCTTTTTCTTTTACTTCTTTTTCAAGCTTTTCTTTTTTCAGCTTTAGTGCGGAAAAATTTTCATTGTTAATTACAAGCTCAATATCAGTATCCTTCTGAAGTGAAGCGATTGCTATTTCAGTAGACTTTAATTCACTTATTAGTAAGTTCAAGTTTTGGGGGTTTACTGGTGAGCGACATTTTAACTCGCGTTGCTGCAGTATCAAAAGATCAATTGCTTTATCAGGTAATTGTCTTCCGGCAATATATCTTCTCGATAATTTTACAGCAGCTTCTAATGCTTCATCTGTAATATGAATACCATGATAACCTTCATACTTTGTCTTTAATTCCGCGAAGCATTAAGATTGCTTTTTCATCATCCGGTTCACCAACATGTATCGGTTGGAATCTTCTTTCAAGTGCAGCATCTTTTGCAAAATATTTATTGTATTCAAGATAAGTAGTTGCGGCAATCGCTCTGAATGAACCTCTTGCAAGCGCTGGTTTTAGTAGGTTAGCAGCATCACCTCCACCTGCAGATGCGCCTGCACCAATAAGAGTATGAGCTTCATCTATAAATAAAATTGCCGGCGTGGGTGAATTGGTTATCTCAGTTATTACTGCCTTAAATCTTTTTTCAAATTCCCCTCGCATTTTTGTTCCTGCTTGAAGAGCACCAAGATCCAAAGAAAAAACCTGATTGTTCTTTAAAACATCCGGAACATCATCAGCAGCAATTTTTATTGCTAAACCTTCAATCAGTGCAGTCTTTCCAACTCCGGGTTCACCCAAAATAATGGGATTAGATTTCTTTCGCCTAGATAAGACTTCAATTACCTGAATTATCTCTTCATCTCTTCCAAGTATTGGATCAATTTTTCCATCTTTGGCTTGTGCTGTGAGATTTGTTGTAAATAAATCCAGCACCGTTCCATCTGCAGGAATTTCCTTTGCTTCCTCCGCAGAAATCATTTCAGAGGCCGCTGATGAATCTTCAACTGAACCTTTGACAATATTATAGAATTCAGTTTTCAATTCTTCTTGTTTTATCGGAGAAAGAACATTAAGCAGTTTGCTGCTTATAATTTGTTCCGAAGCAATAAAAACTTCAAACAATGCACCTGATCTTATTTTGGTTTCGTGGTGATGCACGGAACTTGTAATCCATGCCTGTTCTAATAATTCAGTAAGTAAAGGTGAAAGTTTTGGTTTTCCTGTATTACCTTTGTCCATTTCTTCAAGATTCTTCAATGCTTGAGCCTGCACATCACCCGAATCAATATTATAGTGTTTGAGAATAAGTGGAACATCTCCTTGCCCATCCTCAATTAAACAATTGATAAGATGATCAATGGTAATTTCATAATTCGAACGATTAATTCCCAAGCCCGTTGCTGTATCAAGATTTCTAACCAAATAGTTATTCAGCTTGAGCAGAAGTGATTTTAAATCCTTACTCTGCATTGTTATCTCCTGAAGATATTTGTTTGTGTAATTATTTTATGAGAACAGTTATACGAAAATTATTGTCTGAAAGAAATATAATAAGATGATTTATGTGATTTACTTAAATTAAAATGTAGTTTAATTTATGTTAAATAATTGTTCATAGGGCATATGAACAGAAATAATTTCTTCTTGAGGTTTACCGAGCCATAAAGTGGTACCGAGCTTCAATCTTTCATCATTCCAGGATATTGAAACTATTGTATCGCTTTTAATCTTAAAAGAAAAATCATACTCCAGCCCATCGTTAAGATAGATATCTAAAAGTTCTGTGAGCTTTTTTGAATTTTCTGTACCGGGAAGAAAATTAAGATAATCTTTAAATGAAAGCGGGCCTATTTCAATACAAATTCTGCTCGTATGGTCCAGAGTATGCTTTCCTATAAAACTTGTTTCACCTAAAATGTTTTCTTCGCTTCCTAGCGCTGGAGAATCTGTCAGTTCAAGCCAAGTTGGAACAAATTCTTTAATTTCCATTTCAAATTGCGGAAAGATATAACCCAATAATACTTTTAAACCGGATTTATTTCTTACCCTTTGACTAAATAACCCTGAAAATTTAAGCAGAGTATAATCAGACAGTGAAGTGTTTTTTGTTTTTCCAAAAAATCCTCTGCCGCTAAAAGAATTAATACGCTGAATGATTTTATTATCTTCATTTGAATTTAGATGAAGATAAAATCTATATTTTTTCCAGGATTGATAATAAAGCCAATAAAATCGGTTATTAAAAATGTCAAGGAAATTTTGAAGAGGAACCTGCCCAGGTCCAAGTATTCTTTGTTGAAAATCAACCTGCTCGTGTATAACATCTCGGCATTGGAGAATTAATCCCATACAAACCAAGAAATGTAACAACAAATGTCAGCTCATCGTCTTTATAACTAATACTTTTTACATCTGTAGGAGGATATTCATATTTTTCATAAGGTCGAAATTTCAATCCCGTCTGTTCAAAAAGAGAATCGTCTCTTTTAGGGTACAATTTTTTAACAAAACTATCCGCAATCCTGGTAGCCTGCCAGACATTATACCCTGGACCATTTTTTACAAGGTCATCAATTATAGAGGAGGAATTTTCCCTAATATCGGTTCCCATAGATATTCTTTACTTGTTCCTGATTCAGTAATCTTTAATTGAATGAAAGAATTTATAGTTACATACTGCGATAAAAATTTATTTAAAATCGATCCAAAAAGATTTATATCACCTTCGCCGTGCTCAAATTCTTTTGGATCAACTACCAGATGAAATTCTATACCTCTTATAATACTTCTATTTTTAATTTTACTGATAACTCTGGGTTTATCAATCTTTTTTATGCCATCAATTCTTTTTTTATTTGGATGATTGTGCACTTTGAACCAATTATATAAGTTCATAATACTTTTTAGTGTTTCTACATCCGATAAACTTGTATAGCTTACCGATAGATGTGCTATTAGAGACCATAAATAATTGTTTTTATTCGGACCTTCAAGAACTTCCGTTGGAATAGTAATGTTTGAGGCTTCAATTCCTGCAGGAAAATTAATAGGTTCTTTAATTGATCCAACTTCTAAATAAGCTGCCGGCAAAAAACCGTTTGATAGTGTTCCCTCAACATTAAGTGTTTCTTTTGGAAAATCATCTTCCTCCATACTTGGACCAAACAAACGGATAAAAGTCTCTGTCATATCACTAATCTGAGTTCTACGGAAGATCGAAAAAAATCTTTTGTAATTATAATCCGGATCACTTGTATCAAGAATATCCTGCGATGAAATTGGAATATATTTATACTGTTCTATTTTATTTTCACTTATTCCGGAAATTTTATCAACAGAATATATTTCCCTGCTTTTTCGACGGTCAATATCAGGAACAATATAATATTCCGGAAGTCTTTGATTAACAATAACCTCTTCAGTTAGCCTGCTAAAAAGATTTACAATAGGTGTGCAATGCAATAGGATATTTTTTGAAGTTGGCCATTTTTCTTTCGGAAGTTTTCTGTTAAAATCAATTTTAATTTCAAATGGATTTGATTGACCGGAACTTTTAAATTCATCTAGACCCAGATATCTGAACAAAGAAAAATTTTTCCTGGAAAGAGAAATATTCCTGAAGAAGTTTAAACCCGCCAAAAGTCTGTTTAGAATATGGAAGAATTGAATTATCCGAAACATTTTGATCATCGGCACTTAGTTCTGGTATTTCTACAGTATAATTTTCAATTTCACTAGATACAGCATTTCTATCAGTAAGTTCTTTAACCGAAATCGAAGAAACAAAATTTGTTAAGATAATAAAGTAATTCAAATTTGATTGATGCGGCACCCTGTAAAAAGAATTGAAAATTATTCATCTCAAGAGATTCATAATCAACATTTCGGTCAGGTTGAATTTTAATATAAGAGATGTCGTCCCTTTGTTAGAATCTTCAACAATAACATCTTCCAGTCTTATTGGTCTTACAACAATATTCTGGGTTGTTCTGAAAAATAAATTCAGCCGGTTCTTCTTTCTCAGTTAACCTGCTTTTTTCTGATGCGCCGGCATAAACTTTATACTTAACTTTATATTTACCCGTCGGAGTTTGAATCTCGCTGCCCCTTGGCACAACAACAGGTTTTGAAATGGCTCCAGGTTTATGCTTTAACTGTAATATTGAACAAGACGGAAAAGGTTTTAAGAGATTAGGAAATAAAATTTCTAATATTCCTCCGGCTATCTCAGGAAATTCATCATCAAGCCTCTCCTGAATTCTGCCGGCAAGGAAAGCAAATCCTTCAAACAGTCTTTCAACAAAGGGATCTTTTCTCTCACGTTCACTCATCCGAAGACGCGAACCCAAGAGTAGGATGTTTCTTTGCAAAATCTTCACCAGCTGTTTGAAGGAAATTATATTCCCTTTCAAAATACTTTTCCATCCCCATTATTTAATATCCTTTTCAAACATAACTTTTGTCCATCCTGTTGTTGAGAATTCAGTTAGTAATATTTCTTTATTCGGGATGTCTTTAATTGTAGCAATTACTTTCAGTGTAATTTTCATCGATTCCTGATCGAAATCCGTTTTATGAACCTCTACTTCTGCTATTCGCGGTTCATATTTTAGAATTACATTTCTGATTTCTTTCTTGATAGGATCAATTGAATTATCTGAATTAAAATATAATTGTAGAATATCCGGCATACCGAAATCGGGCAGATGCTGAACCGAGCCCTGTCTTGTAGATAGAACCATTCTTAGATTCTCAATAATACTTGACCGCAACTTTTGTTCTTCAGTCAACTCATCAAGATCTGAGAGATCTGTTTCATCTATATTCTTTGACTCGGAAGAGAACTGCCCGACCAGAATATCATAAAGGCTTAAATTCTTCAAGTGGTTTTAAACAACTTTTAATATTGAATAATTAATATAAATCAGCTAAATCAGGCAAGCCTTTTTTAGCCGATAATTTATAACAGAATTTGAATAAAGGTGTTGATCCTTTAGATCAAAAGACTTACCTCGAAGTTAAAAAGCTTCTTCTAAGTAAATAATACCACCTTCAATAAATTCCCATTCAAAGGTTTTAGCCAGCATCGAAACTTCTTCCAGATGACCGACTCCTTCGTTCTTTTCATCATAAGTCGGTGGCATCCAGTTTCGAACTGAAACAATTTTTGCATCTTTAAGTGTATAATGGAAGTATGCTTCTTCCTCACCAGAAAGCACTCCAATTCTATACAAAGTTATTTTAATTTCTTTGCACATTTGTCCATTACAAACAATCTGGTATAACTGGGGTGTAAGTGGATCAATCGCTTTAACAATATTGAAAGCTGTAATTTTTCTTGAACCCTGAATTTTGTTTTCTTCCTTTTCATAAGGAAGATAAACTTCATGATTAAATTCATACACCAGACTGCTGCCATTATCACGTGGACCTTTTAGATCATTTCCTTCGTGATTTTTAATTTTGATTTCACCTTTAACTGCCATGACACTACTCCTTTTTGTTTATTTATAATTTATTAATTAAATAGGAATGACAAGATGTTTTTAACCTTCCTCCGATGAGTGGAATGCAATTAATTTAAGATTAACATCCATACCCGTAATTGCAACGTGAGGTCTGAATTCAGCACTTATCTGGAAGAAGCCAGGTTTTTCAGCTAACTCTTCAACGTGCAGTTGATATGATCTTAATGGCCTTTCAGCAATTACCGATTCAGGCGCATTAGGGAAATCTGCTACAAGAGTATCTAACCATTTTTTAAGATCCTTTTCAATTTCACCAGCACCGGCATTCTTACCAACAAATGTTAATTGTCGGTATTTCAAGTAATGTGCAATTCTAGTTACGAGCATTGTGTATTGTAATCTTGCACCAACTGCATAATTAGCAGTGGCTTCAGGATCATTTTTTATTTTCTTTGGTCTGTTAACAGCCGGAACTTCAAAGAAGCATGCATAATCCGTTCTATCCCAATGAGCCAGGGGAATAAATCCAAGATCACAAAGTTCCTGATCCTTTGCCTGACCGACAGATGCTTCAATTGGAACTTTTATTTTTTTCTGACCATGTTCTTCATATGTCGGAGTCGGTAAGTTATCTACTTTTCCACCTGAATCGACACCAACAATTTTTACACTCCATCCCCATTTCTCAAAACTTTTAACCATATTTGAAGCGAGAGCAAATGAGGCATTACACCAAAGGCTATTATCCTGTACCTTCGCGATAAACTCCTTCATTATAGTTAAAGTTTTTTGTAGGTTCGGATTCGGCATTATAAGGTAGTCTTCCAAGAAAACGTGGTAATGTTAATCCAATATATTTTGAACGATCATCATCTCTGAACGCTCTCCAGGCAGTATATTCTGCGCCATCAGTGACCTGATCAACTATAAAACGATTATTCATTACATCGCCAAAACTATTTTCACCAAAAAATTTATGACTAGCATTTCCAATAAATGGAATCTGCGCTGATTCCGAAAGAACTGATAAATGCTGTAATAAACTTATATCCTGGGCTGTGTTTTCGATCTGGAAGTCAGCAATAATCGCTGTATAAGAATGTCCTCCAACTTTATCATACGCACCCCAATAAACGTGATGCCAGAAACCTGAATCTTTTTCGTAACCTTCGCCATTAGAAGCTTCGTTAAGATCTTCATATAATTCTTCCTTAGTTACATCCAGAAGTTCAAATTTAACTGGTTTGCTAAATTCTGTATTCTGTACAAGAAAAAGTACACCGCGCCAGGTTGATTCAAGTTCTTTAAATTCTTCGTTATGAAGTATTTCATCCATCTGGGCACTAAGTACAGTATCAATATCAGCAATGAAGGAATCTACAAGAGCACCGGTAACTTTAAATACCTGTGAATCTTTACCTACCTTACTTATAAATTCTGCTACTGCATCTTTCTTAGTTTCATCCAGCATGGTTAACAATTTATCAACAGAAGTAACTTCAGTTTTTTGTTCCTGACTCTGTTGATGTGTTTTTTTCTTTTGCCATTTTATTTAAACCTCCGTACTAAATTATTTATAAGTAACGTATTTAATTAGTTTTTCCTTTATCCTGGGCAGTGCCAAGCTTAGCAAGTAGATCCTCAATACTTCCGCTTCCATCTTTCAGATACACCCTCAATCGCTTTTTTCAGATTTGCATCCTTTAAAACAGCAATTTTAAGCTGCTTTAGTCTTTCCCGTGCATCAAGCAATTGTTTTAAGGGTTCAACCTTTTTAACGATTTCATCCGGATGAAAGTCTTTGATGTCTTTAATATCAAGGTTTACTTCCATCTTCGCATCCGGATCATCAGAAAGTTTGTTCGCAATTGTAAGCTTAAGTTTAGGATTGATATCCTTCAGGACTTTCTGAAAATCACCTTTGCTTCCAATTTTTCTTAGTCTTCTGTCTTTAAGCATTCCCTGACTGCCTGGTTCACTTCGACTGAAATTTCCAGGAATCATCATTCTGTAGTCAAGTTCAACACTTTCCTTAGCATCGCTGCTAGGAAGTATTGATACTTTAACTCTCTGCGCGATCTTGGGGGCTGTTGGTCGTGCCATATTACCTCTCTTTTTTTTGTTTTAGTTTTATTGCAGTTATGCTGTCGTATTTTGCAACTTTATTAAATAATTCTGTTTGTTGATTTTCTAAAATTAATTTTAACTCTTTATCCTTAGTTTTAGAAATAATTTCTTTATTCACCATATACATTGATTGCCAGACAGAAGTGCATAATGCCGGCTCCCACAATTCAATATTGTATTCATCAATTAATGAGTTCAATTCTGTCAGATGAACTTTTCCCAGATCATATATTTTTGCTTGCATGCAGTAATTGGCCAGGTTGAGTCTTCTTAAAAATTTTCCTTTACGTCTTTCATCTGAATTAATGGCTTTCTGCATCGAAGTAATGTTGGTTTCTATGTTCTTGGGTAATTCCATACAAGCTTGTTTATAGTCAAGGGTAATCTGTTCATAATCTTCACCCATAATTGGAGGCAAAATAATCTGGTCCTTTAGTCTCCCCTTTGCTTGTAGAGGACATTACTTCATCATAAATCCATTTAATTGTTTCATCACCCGCAAATGGAGTTTGTTTATCCTTAAATTTTAGTTGATGAATATCAGGAATTCTATTTATTAACTGCGCTAATTGTCTTTTAATTTCTTCAGCAGCTATTGCAAAATTACCACCTTTTTGCTCAAGAGCTCTCACAACAAATCTTTGTGCATCTAACCAATACACAAACGCACTATCAGCTTTCAGAAAATTAATTTCTATTCTTGGTATAAGAGTATCCCAATCAGATGTTTCAAACCATTTTTTTATATTTGCCTGCATTATACTATTCGGCGGTTCGATTTGAGTTACGTTTTCAGTTTCAGGAAGATGAAATATCTTGCCCCACTGAAGCTGGCGAGCAATTCCGAAAACAAAATAAGATTCAGGAATTTTTTCCTTTTTATTTCCATCAATCTGATACTCATAAAATTGAGTTAAGATTTGTCTTAACTGTATTACTCCATCATTTTCAGAACCTAATTTAATTGGCTGGGCAGGTTCCTTTACAGGAACAGTTTGCTGAACCGTTTTTTCAACAACCCTTGGAGGTTGTGTTGTTTCAACTACTGGTTTTTCAACTACCTCAACTTTCTTTTCAACCTGAGGTTGAACTGGGGGTATAGGTGCTTTTTCTTTAGGTGGAGCAAGCAAGTCTTTTGCAGTTTCAGCATGTGTTTGCATCACTTCAACAATAAATTTCAAGACAGGAATGTTGTCAGGAAACAACCTGGAACATTCATCAATTATACCTTTTAATATAATGTCTGCCTCGATAAATTCCTTAGCATTAGATGTGCTGACCGATTCCTTCTCAAGAAGTTTATAAAATCTTGGCTGATTTAAAAACTGGATAGCCTTGCTTCGATAATTTGGATTTGTTGGATAGAGATTATTCTCATACTTTTTAATTAGATGATAAATAATTTTTAATCCATTCACTAATCCTTTGATTTTTTCAGTTCGAAACATTGCAAAACATAACCAGTTTGCAACTTTAATATCCTTACTTTTCTCTTTTAAAATAACAGCTGATAGTTCAATACACTTTTTGTAATCCGGTGAAGTTTTGGGTATTTCCATGTTCAGAACAAAGTACTCTTCCTCGTTTGTTGCATCAATTCCAACGGGAGAATTACCCGATAATGGTTCTAAATAGTCCTGCACTATATCAGGTATTTCTAATTCTGAAATGTCAGGCATTGTTAATTTTCTCAGTCATCTTAGTGTTCTTTTGAATTTAATTAAGATATTTTCCAATTGAATTAAGAAATTCACTTAAACTTATGTCACTGCTAATTATTGAATTATTTCGAAAAAGAGAATTCCCTGAATGAAGTTCTTTTTTATACTCATTACTATTTTCTTCAGAATCAATAAGTGAAGTTCTGTTATAAATAAGAAGATCAACAAAATCTTTTGGCGTTGGTTTTGTAAATATTAAAAATAATAACCAAGATTTATCATCAAGCTGTGTCCAAAAAATTCCGGGTGTAGAATTTGAATACTTAAATATTTTCTGTAATAGTTGTACAGAATAACTAATTATAAATGAATTGTTTGAGTGATTTAATTCTTTTGTATAACTAAAGCAAATAAAATGTTCAAATATTTTTAGTTTATTCTCAAAATAGTCATTTAAATTAAATTTATTCTCATTATCCAGATCGAAAACATTGTAAAGTTTATTTTCAGAAATAAATTTTTTATAATCATTTGCAACTAAAACGTCATTTACAAAAGATAACTTCATATTATTTATTAACGATTTCAAACCAGATGTATCTTCCACCGATTTGTTTGCCTCAACAATATCCTCGAACAAATTAAAAATCTCTCTACGTGCTGAAGGAATTAAATAAAATGATAAACTATCATTTACATTCCTTTTAATATTACTAAACATAAGAAAAGGAAAACTTCTTCCGCTTTTATCATTACTTGGAGAGATGATGCCAATAGTTGCATTGTCTGTTTCAGTAAAAGGATAAACAAAATTTAGTGTTAAAGAATTGTTATAATAATTTTTCCAATCGTTTTTATATTTAAGCTTTGCAAGTGCTAAGCCCTCCTGCAGCCAGTTATCAATTGTAAGTATTTCTTTGCCAGCAGCATTATACTTTATGAAATCAGTAAAGCCGGGCAGTTTACCAAAAAAGCCTGTTGAAAAATTTCGATTATCTGTAGTTCTGCTTTCCTGTAACATTAGCTAGTTTACTTTGTTAGGAAGTTTAAATGATTTAAAGAAGTTTTTAGAAAATGGATGTTTAGAACTTCCGGCATTTAGAATATAGCCGACAGTTACATCATATAAATTTGGTTTAGAAAAACTCCAGTTTAAAATTATTTGAGAGGATGCATCCCCGCGAGAAATATTTGCATCACTAAGTAATTTGAAAAGTGCCCATTCACCCTCAAAAGATTTTATATCTGAAGTACCGTATTCATTTAAAGTAATATACAAAGCAGCACCCGGATTACTTTGATTGTTTGGCCAATTGTAAACTTTTTCAGATGGTGAACCCATCTTGTAACTTTCGGTAACTCCATCAATTTTTAGGCTATATTGGATGACTGTTGCTTTCTTTCCTGAAATTGTATTTGAAACAGGAAGTTGTGGTTTTAATCTGAACGATAAATTCATATCGCCACCTTTATACATTATACTGGTTATTTCATCTGCTTTCTTTAGCGCATTTATTAGATCAGTAGAAAAACCAGCACCAACATTTTCCATCTGATTAATTTTCCAATCTTCTTTTTTGATGAATGCACTCAACTCAGAATTAAAAAATGTCCAAAGCACACCTGTTTGTGGATTGAAGAACTCATCAAAATCCTGAATCGGCGCATCGCTGCCTTTTTCATTAAATGGATATGACTTAGATAACATTTTATTATAAACATCAACTACTTTTGTTTTCCATTGGTCATTTATAAATGAGCCGGCATCTGAAAGTGTTGATCCCCAACTCATCTTAATTGGATCGGTTAATAAAGTCTGGAATTCAGGCACATTATAAATAGCACCTTGTATTGTCTTAACTGCGGTTGGAAATTCTACTGCTTGTTGATTCATCACTTTTACAGCGTAATCTTTTACTAAATCCGGTCCACCTTTAATTCCCTCCAATATCCCGTTTATCAAACCATATTGCAAAACTACAATATTCAAATCCGGTGGTGCAGAACCATCATCAGGACCAACAATAAATTTTCTGAATCGTTTAATATCGTTACTGCTTGATGGACCATAAGTGAATTGACCAGAACTTGTTGAATCGGAAGAGGCTCTAACATTGGAGATAGCCTGAGTTTGCTCAGCAAAAACCTTTAATATAAGGATCAAAGGTGAGTTTACCGGATCACTTAATAGTTTTAGACTATTCGCTGTAAAGGGAATGGTTTCAAATCCAGAATATTTAATACTCTGTAAAAATTGTATCCAGTTTTGTATATAGTCCCTGTTGTATAACTCGGTTAATTCACTTCTCATTTTCTCACTATCAAACTCTGATTGATAGGACTGAGAATTCTCAGTTTTTCCCATTACCCAATCCTCTTTACCAGGATTTTTGCTTTCATCAAGTATAGCCGCCTGAAAATAATTTTTCCAGCCATCAGAAGTAAAAATGTATGGAACCCTGGAATCGGTTTGCATTATCTGTCCGGATTTTCCGCCGATTAATTGTTCAAAAGTTAGCTCCATTGGAAATTGTGCCTTAGCACTTTCTTTCATTCTAGCATAAATACTTTCAGCATTAGGTTTATTCTGAAATTTATATCTAACCGTACTTATTAATGAATTATCATTACGAACCGCATAAATATTCCGATCTTTCATTTGATCTACAAAGAAAGAAATATAATTTCTGAAGAGATTTTTGAGTGAATCTTTTTCGGTAGATGATGCGGTAGAATTGGAATTAATAAATTTTGAGTTAAGAATACCTGGAAAAAGTTCCGGTTAAAAACTTCTGTGTTGTTGTATCAAGTTTGGATCGCTCATTACCCAATAAAAGATATGCCTTGAGGTAACTGTAAATTTGTTCACCAGAATATTCTTGCCCTTGTGAAAAATTTTTAAGCGTAAGAACTATTTCGTTATAAACATATTGTGTAAAGAATGGTCCTGTTTTCTTCAAATACAAATTTGTAATTGATTCAAGGGTTCCATCGCTTCTATCTAAACCAAAACTTATTAATGATTCATTAAAATCACCTTGTTCAATTTTAACTATTGCCTGTCTAAGTAAATTCAGCTTTAGTAAAGTTTTGCAATAAATCACCATTCCAGTTTAGTTCACTAAAGGATTTAGCATTTGATGTAATATTATCAAGTGCATCAGAACTACCGCTGCGACCCAAAATGAAGAATAAAGCAAAAAGAAAAAATAAGACTATTGATGCGGCAATGGTTGCAAACCTTGTAATGCTATACTGTTTTACAATTGCTGCTGTTTGTCCAACAACATAATTCTGATCTGCGATAACAACATCATTTAATAAATCTTTTATAAAGTAGTTTTTGGTCTCAACAATATCCTCAATATCTTCACCTGGGGCTGGTGGCAGATTAAATTGTTTTGCGATTTCCCTTATTGCTAAATCAAGTGGATGCTCCTTCCTGTGTTCCACTTGTAAAATAAAATCCTCTAAAAATAGGATTATCCTGATAAGGATTTGGTTGAAATGCTTCACCGATAAGATAAGTTAATTTTTCTCTTAAGGAATTAAATTGGTATGGGAATAAAAAAACTTTTCTTCTTTGTTCCCTCTTTAAGCGGATTACTTAATCGGACTGTTCTTGCTTTATAAATTACTTCTGCAAGTTTGTTAAATTCATTTTCAAAAATATTTTTAGGATTCTGATCAACTTTGCTGCTGAGAGTTAATGTTGCACCCCAAATTTGTGAGCGTTCAGTTTCACTGAAGTCTCCGAAGTATTCTACAAATCCCTGAATCAAATCACATTTTGTAAATACAAAATAAACCGGAAAAACAACTCCAAGATTTGTAATTAATTCATCAATTCTGCTGCGTATGTTTTTGGCATGTTCATACAACTGGTTATTATCGCACTTAATAATTTCATCAATATTTAATGCTATAATTACGCCGTTAACCGGTTTTTTCTTACGATTCTTTTTTAAAGTTTCAAGAAAAGCAACCCATTCAGGTCTGTCTTCAGTTTCGGTAATGTAGCGTCCAGCTGTATCTAAAAAGATTGCACGTGTTGAGAAGAACCAATCACAATTTCTAGTTCCGCCGACACCTTTTATAGAATCTTTGCCATAAGGAAATTCTAATCCGGAATTTTGAATTGCAGTTGTTTTTCCTGCTGCTGAAGGACCAATAATCATATACCATGGTAAACTATAAAGAGCAGCTTTGCCCGTTTTACCGCGCCCAAGTTTTGAATTCTTTAGTGCAGTTAATTGCTGCTTCAAGCTGCTTTTTAAATTGATCAATTTCTGCACGTTTTTCAGGACTTAATATTTGTGAATCTGAAGAACCACTGATCGACTGCTCAATTTGTCCTGCTTTCTGTGCATCTTTCATCTTTTTAAAGAGATAGAATAATAACAAAAATCAGAAGGATGAAAATGATAATAGCAATTCGCATTAACCAGGTAATTCTGATAATTGATCCAAGATAAATAACAAGAAATATCAGAATCACTAAACCAATTGCAAGTAAAATATTTTTACTTTTAAAAATTCCTGCAAGCTTTCCCATAATAAGTAATTGTTATTTGTGATAAATAAATATTAAACGTACTTAACTTAAGGCTATGAGTTCAATGTGCTAAGAATATCTAAAACATCATCTAATTTACCTGAAATGGAAAATGACATTATCAGATAAAATATTAATAGAATTACAACTGCACCGACAGGATAAACCCATAAAGGTAATCCGGATTTAACAGTTTGGACAATACTTTGTCTCGGCTTACCGTTAGGAGATAATAAATCAATTGAGCGGAATGATTCTGGATGCAATTCAAGATTAAAATCATCAATTATTCTTCTGAGATTTTCTGGTGATTGAAGCTGATACTTCCCTTTGAATCCAAGACTCAAACACAAATAATATATTTCGAGTACATCTTTATTTGCACTGGTTCGCTGCCTTAGATTGCTCATATTTGTAAAGAATTCTTCACCGGCATTAAAGGTATCAAATAATTTTATTTGCAATGGCTCTGCAAGCCATTCATTTTTCTCTGCCCATTCGGAACTGATAATTGTCTCATCAAGAAATGCAACAAGTGCAAATTTTGCCAGTCGAACTTTTTCGTTATCAATTCCAATTCGTCTTGCATTGTTTTCAAACTTATCAAACATCTCGATGACACGCGATTTTAGTATGGAAGCGCTGCCATAATCATTTGTGGCTCTAAGTTGCAGGATAAGGATAAAACATTCGGAAGCAATATCGGGGAGATTTTTCTTTTTATCGACTGTTTGCTCGACATTCATAAATTCGCCTCTTAAAATAAAATTTACGATTGAAAAAGATTTTGATAAGTACTGAAGACCACTCTTAAAAATTTTTGAAAGTAAAGTTAATTAATCAAATCCATCAGAGAAGTAGTACTAATTCCATCTGAAGTGATTTAAATTCTGATGCAATAAAAAATGCAATATTATTTTTTTGAACTATCTTTTCCCAGAATCTACCTTCTTTATTTATCTTAAAGTAATGTGCTTTTTCGTTGACTGAGACTCCAGCAGGCGGACGCGCAACATACTCAACAGTAACTCCCTGAATACCAGCTTGATGAACAGCAAAGATTTCCTCAAATGCTGATACCTTTATGTTTTTTGGTAATTCTGTTATAATTTTCTTCTCAGGAATATCTCCTGTTACAGAAATAAAGAACTGCGCAGAAATCTGATTAGCTAAAAGTTGACCCACAAATAGAGTCTCCGCTTGTCTTCTTAAAGGAATAACGACATCTTTTCTTTCAACTGTTTTCTGAACGTTGAGCATCATTTGTATTTCGTTTACTACCTGGTCAAAAATTTCCGTTAAATGTTTATGATCGTAAGTTGGTAAAGCATCAACTCTTAAACCCAAATTAGAAAACGTAGAAAGTTGACCAACGATGTTAAGAAAAAGAGTATAAAGATTTTCAGGATGAATATGCTGTGAGCTATTGTAATAATTTAAAATTGGAATAAAAGTATTTACTGATTGAAGCATTAATAAAATTTCAACTTGAGTAAGTGAGAGTTCCGGTTTGTTAATATTTGCTTGACCTCTTAATTCTTTGCTTTTTGAAACCAACGTACTCAAAATATTTCTCAAGTGTTCGAGCAGAACTTCTGAAGCAGAAATTTCAATACAAGGAGGAATAGACTGATTTTCCATTTTGTATTTCCCATCAGCACTCCTCGTTATCTCTCCCAATTTAATAGAAATAAAATCCTCAAGTGATTCTTCACCAAATCTAAATTGATAATTTGGTTTTGCAACTCCGATTCTCTGGATATTAGAACCCGTGTTATAATCCGTAACATCTGCATTTTGCATAGAGTATCTTAATGAATCATTTAGTTGTAATTCATCCAAATTAATATTCTTGCCTGAAGGATGTTCAACAGGAAGTACAAGATATATATCCAGTCTTTCTGATGTAGCCGAAAATATTCCTTCAAAATTTCTACTTTTTGGAACAGGATCATTTTCAGGAATATTGAAAATCATACCATCTGGCATTATACCATTGCAGTTTATCAAACTAAAATTACCACCTGCTATGGCGGCATTATCAACTTGAAAATTTTTCAGACCCCAATAATTGGAATTAATCATTCCAAACCTTGAGTTGATATAATAAAGATTATATCTCTCCGTTTGCTGAAAATGATGAGGGTCAAGTTTCATTCCCTCAAACCATACTGTTTTTTGCATCTTCATAAAATTTTTATCGCTTTTATTACTAGTAAAAAAAGATTTGTTTATGTTGTTAACTAATCATCAACCTTATAAGAGATTGTATTTTCATGTACAGAAATAATCAATTGATCGAAATCTTTCATTTAAAGGAACTAACTGCTGCCAGCCATCCGCTGAAGGTGAATGAAAATCAGCTATGATACCTAGAAAAGAAGCTTCCTTTTTTATTTCAAGCTCATCCAGGTTAAAAGTCTCACCTGGAACCATCGTCCTCTCAAATTTAGAACTTGGGATTAAATCTGCTCCCAAAGTTTGTTCGGGATTTTTTGTTAATTCTTCAAAACTTGAAAACCGGAATTTGTCAGAATTGGTCAATTGGTAGACAGTAATAACAACTGCATTACCACTGTTTGTATTATCATCACAATTTAAATTAATTTGTATGATCTCATTTCCGCCGCCACAGCTGGAAAGTAATGTTGATACAACGATAAAAAGAAAACTAATTAATATATTTTTCATAAATAACATCAATCTAATTAATTTATTAAAAATTAAAATTAATTTTAAAACTTAATATTCGTTTATCTCGTTCTTTGCTGAGATGCGTTTTTGATATCCTTTTATAAATGGAGGTCTAAAATATTTTTTTTCAAGGTGGTAAGGATCAGAAATATATTTTTTATAACTCTGTTTAATTGCTTCAAGTGTTTTAATTTTTTTTGCGTATGGAAGTAGATTATCTAATCCTGATGTCTGTTTACTTGCGGTTTCTCTTTCTATTAATTCAGGATCAAGACTCTGAAGCAATGACTGGCTTCCTTCAGTAACTGAAGTTCTGTACCCTTCGAGTAAACCTATTTGATGTGATAATAATTTCTGCGTTTCTTCTTTAATTAAACTAATTCTTTTCTTCTGTTCTTCGGCAGGAATTTCTTGATTAAATAAAAAGTCTTTTATATCCTTTAATGATCCGGTTGGAATGGTGTGGTAAATAGTAACGCCAAAGAATTCCTGTCTGAAATGCAAAAATCCTTGTATCAACTTTATAACTGTTTCAAGCATGATATCTACAGTTTCAGAAAAATGAGAGCTGAATGAATAATCAGTATTCGACTTAGGTATTGATTCCTGGTAAATGCTACGAACTTCTTGTTTGGCTTTAGGTTTTTCTTGCGGGGGAACAGTTACAGAGGATAAATCTCTTTTAATTTGATGAACAACATTTTGATCTAAAAATTTAGTTGCAAAATATTCAGAAATTATTTTGCTAACATCACTCGAAACAAGTTTCTCAAAACCCTGCATTACAGATACTCTCAGCATTTCACTTTTCAATGGTGATTCATCATAAAAGTACTTTTCAGAAAGCTTAGCTATGTCTTCTGAGATCTTTGACATGTCTTCATCAAAAGGACTTGAAAAAAACATTGTTTTTTGGTCATCAAAAGAAGGGATGATATCCTTTTTCGTTTGTTCAAGGACAACATCCATTTCATATTCACCAATCTTTATAATATCGCCAGATTTGAGCAGATTTTCATCGTTAGGAAAAATTCTTTCCCCATTTAAATATGTAAAGTTCGCTGAACCTAAATCCATTACCTGGATTAGACCGTCAGTATCAACAATTTTTGCGTGTGAACGAGAAATAATTTTACGCTGGTCCTCCAGTATAATTTCATTTTCACTTTCTCTTCCAAGTTTTACAGGAAATTCAGCGAATTCAAATTGTTTACTAAATGATGTATCAGAAATTTTTCTGAGAGTGATTAATAATTTCATATTATTTTAATGGTTTATGAATTGATGATTAAACACAGCTTCGCCTCGTCAGTCACAAAATAACTTTTTTAGTGATATTAACTCAAATTTCTTCGTGATTTCTCAAAATATTTTTCGGTTCAAAAACTTTTACAATGCTCAAGTAAGATTTAAAAAATACTTATCTAAATATTTTTTCTACAAATAATATAAGTTTAAAAATACTTTAAAACATTCTTTTTTTAATTAAAATTTTGAGATTGTGCAAAGGATAATCATCACAAAGGTTATCATTATAATCATTATGCGTTAAATGCATTCTTTCTACTTTAGGATCTTTATGAATTAGAAAGCTTCTATAATTAAATCTCTCTATTTGTTTTTTAATATATATAAATATTCAAGAAAGAATTTGTTTGGGTCACATCTGATTTTGTTTCCCATTATTAAACTTATACTTCAATAAATTTCAACAATTATGTATAAAAATTAAAGAAATAAGAAAATATATTTATTAGGTGACTTCCTCAAGTAAAAATGTTTAATAATGATTTTTTTAAATGGATAGAAAATCTGAATAATTAATTTTACCATTTTTTAGAAACAAAAATAATCGTGGGTTCAAAGGGAAAATGCTCTATAAAAGTAAAACAGTTTTGTTGTTGCCCTCTCTTTGAAGTACACTAATTGGAAAGACGAAACAATATTACAAATAGTATCGTTAATTTTATTATATTCTCTTCAATTATTTGAAAATAGATCCAGCTAAAAAGATAAAACATGAACAATACTGCCATTTTAATTTGATAAGAAAATGTTTAATTAGTAAAAATCACGTAAGTATATTACTTACATAATTTTATTTGAGCTGGACGGGCATGACTAAAACTGCTGACCTCCCTCGTGACAGGCACAAATTGCAAAAATTTTCATCAAAAAAGTTCGTTTATTACCAAATTTTCAAAGGTTGTTAGTACACCCAAACCTTGTCAATCACACTTTTTGCTACCAATTTGCTACCAAAATCTGATTTTATTTTTATGGAATAAAAAAATAGTATTAACCAACCTCTTACTGACTTTGCACTGAACTCTGATCCGTTATCCGAACGTATATGATCCGGGACTCCTTTTGTAATAAATAGTTCTGAAAGTTTGTAAAGTATTTCCGGTGCTTTTATTCGTCTCTGAGTATGTATACTTAAACATTCTCTTGTGTATTCGTCTATGATTGTCAAAATTCTTATTGGTCTTCCATCACTTGTTCTGTCTGCTACAAAATCGTAGCTCCATAGGTGATTTGGATACAAAGCTCTTATCCTTACTCAAGAACCATCGTTTAATCACAACCTTGTTCGTTTTGGCTGATTCTGCGGCACCTTTAGTCCTTCTTGTCTCCATATCTCTCAACTCGTTTATGATTTACTTTCCATCCCTGATTTCTCAGTAATGCTGTTATTCTTCTATATCTATAACGACCATAATCATAGGCTAACTTTACTATCTCTTCTCGAAGAGCTTGCTCATCATCTCTTGTCTTTATCTTTCCTTCTCTGTGTTGATCTTGGTTGACCTAGGACTGAACATACTTTTCGTCCTGATACTTTCAGCTTTTCCATTACTTCCTCAACTGCCCGGCGCTTCTTCTCAGGGCTTAGTAGTTTCCCCGGACTGTCTCCTTTAGAATTGCATTATCCAGTGATAGATCTAATACAAGTTTTTTTAGTATATGTTTTCTTGTTCAACTTCTTTTAATCTCTTTGCATGATCTACACGCATTCCTCCATATTCTTTTCGCCACTTGTAATAATTTTGATCCTTTATCCCAAGATGACGACATATTTCTGTTATGCTTTGACCATTTGATTGCAAAACTTCGGCTTCTCGAAGTTTGCTTATGATCTGCTCTGTTGTGAATTTGTTTTTGCCCATAGATTTTTCTCCTTTGATCCTAATTTAATAGTTGGATCGCTTTTTTGGGGGCAGATCACTGATACAGAGTACTCATTTTTTGCAAATGCTGAAGTGAATGAACAAATTAAGTCACTTTGTAAAGGTGAAAGATTTGAAATCACTAAGCTTGCAGAGCAGAAAGGGACTAAGATTGTTACTAGTTATGATGTTAAAGTGCAAAAGAAAAATCTTGAAAGTCCTGTGAACGAAATAAATAAAAACAGCAATGATAATTTCTATGATTTGATGTTAACATCCTGCAGAGATACAGTTAAAATCCAGAATGAACTTGGAGGATTGATGGATGCTAAATCATTGGCTGTTACACTGTTCATTGCAAGAAGTAAAATAAATCAAAATGTTTATGCCGGATCTAAAGTCCGGCATTTTTTATATGGAGAGGTCAATGAGAAATATTATGAAATAAGCTTAATAAATTCAATTCCATCGCTGTGAAAAATTAAAAATCCTTAAATCATAAAGCATTTTTAGTACAATAAAAAATATATTATTCTATAAAAACCCCGGACAATTAAAAACAAACACTTAATATGTAAATAAAATTATTTATTTCTCTGCATTTAAAATCCTTTTTATCAAATTATTATAAGACGTCTACTTATCATTTTTTTAAAAGATCATAGCTACGGTTTAAATTTTCAGAATGTGAAATACATTTACATCTATGATTCGCATAACAATTTAACTTGCATTTCTAAATTAATAATAAAATAATATGTTTATTCTCTATACCTAAAGCAGTAGTTCCTTTTCCATCCTTTCGCTCTATTGTTTTCCCTTTCCCATGATTCTAATTTATCACAGGCATAAAGTAAGTAATAAAATGAATTGAAATACTTGACTAATTATAAGAATATATGATAAAACTAAATGCAACACTATAAATATAAACAAAGGTATAATATGAAAGATAAAATATTTCTAACAGTAATTATTCTCATTGGACTAGTTTCAAACATTTTTCCTCAAACTCTTTTTAGAAGTGGGTTATTTCTTACATCACTCCAGTGGCGGTGTTATTTGGGGTAATAGCAGTCCAAATGTTCCACAACTAATGAATCAGTTTAATACTGAAAACAACTATACAGATAATAATGCAGTAAGTATGAATTTAGACGAACGGTTTTTCCCACCTTCTACGCGAATTTAGTGATCATTATTGGGATAGCTGGCACGCTGTTTTTCTATGGTACAAGTCCTTATCCAGAAGATGATTGATTCACTACAATCATATATCGCTAATAATCCAGTAATAGTTATTAAAACTGGTTGGGGAGGGACTTCCATAGCGCCGATGGGAAATCCCGCTGATACATTAATTATTGATGATGAAGCTGTTGGTAGTGGTGGAAGAACATATTATAGAACGCAATGGCATTGGAGAAATATAATCAGAGTGATGCAAAGCCATCCTGATAACTTCTTTGTAATATGGACAGGTTTACCATTAATGCCTGGACCTAGTTATGACGGTACAATCGCTCATAACTTCGTTCTTTGGGCAAAAGACACACTTGCTACAGGGAATGACCCAATTTTTGGAAATTTTCCAGATAATGTTTATGTATTCGATGCATTCCATTTATTGGCAACACCCACAGAAGAATTTTCGTGGGGAACTGCATATTGGGGTATGAACCCATTATATCACGATGCTGGTGATAATCATCCGAATGTAACCGGAGCTAATGTTGTTGCACATCCATTTGTTTGGGAAACTTTTAATGCTGCTATTGCATATGAACAAAGCCTTCTTCCGTAGAACTCACATCTTTCACTGCAATCATAGTTGGTTCGATTGTTAAGTTAAACTGGAGTACTGCTACAGAGATTAATAATTATGGATTTAATATTGAACGAACATTGCAAACTAAACTAGGGGATTGGAAAACAATTGGTTTTGTAAATGGTAACGGTAATTCTAATTCACCAAAGAGTTATTCTTATGAAGATAAAAATGTAATTGCAGGTAAATATTCATACAGACTAAAACAAATTGATAACGATGGACAATTTGAATATTCAAACTCAGTTGAAGTTTCATTTATGCAACCAACAGAGTTTAGGTTAGAACAGAACTATCCAAATCCGTTTAATCCTGCAACTACAATCCTTTTCAATCTTTCGGATGCAGGAAATGTTAAATTAACTTTGTACAACTTACTCGGACAAAAAATAAGAACACTTGTAAATGAATACAAAGAATCCGGCATATACACAATAAACTTTGATGCAAGTAATCTAAACAGCGGAATATACATTTACAAAATAGAAGTTGGTTCCTTTACACAAACAAGAAAAATGACTTTGATAAAATAATATCTAGTGAAAACATACTTTTTACAATAAACTAAATAGGCTCAGGAAACTGAGCCTTTTTTATTTCCAAATATAGCTAATCTAAAAAATCATATAAGACTATGAAAAAAAATCTTGAATTTTTTTTTCTTAATCATAGAATTTTAAATTTTAATATCCTATCTTTAATAAAGTTAATGAAATGTTAGTTGTTATGAGTAAATAATGTATTCTGCGCAATATTGAACCAACATTATAAATTTTAATGAAATCAAAAATAGAAAGAAATTGATCAATGAGATATAAAATATTTGTATTAATATTCATTTTGATTGGACTGGTTTCAAACATATTCCCTCAAACTCTCTTTAGAAGCGGTTTATTCTTACATCATTCAACTGGAGGTATTATTTGGGGCAGTAGTAATCCAAATGTTCCACAACTGATAAATATGTATAATACCGAAAAGAACTATACGGGTAATAATGCTGTAACTATGAATATAGATCCAAATTTTTTTCCACTTTCACGTCAATTTAGTGATCATAATTGGGATTGCTGGCACGCTGTTTTCATTGGCGAGAGTGCCTACCCAGAAGACGATGATTCATTATTATCATATATCGCTAATAATAAAATAATAGTCATTAAAACTGGATGGGGAGGGACTAGTATTGCTCCGATGGGAAATCCCGCTGACACATTAGTTATAGATGATGATGAAGCTGGTAGTGGTGGAAGAACTTATTATAGAACGCAATGGCATTGGAGGAATATAGTTAGAGTAATGCAAAGCTATCCAGATAATTTTTTTGTAATATGGACAGGCATACCATTAATGCCTGGACCTGGTTATGACGGTACAATCGCTCACAACTTTGTCCTTTGGGCAAAAGACACACTTGCTTCAGGACTTGATGTTACGTATGGGACATTCCCTCCAAATGTTTATGTTTTTGATGCTTTTCATTTATTGGCAACACCTACAGAAGAATTTTCGTGGGGAACTGCTTATTGGGGTATGAACCCATTATATCACGATGAAGGTGATAATCATCCGAATGTAACAGGAGCTAATGTTGTTGCACATCCTTTTGTCTGGGAAACTTTTAATGCTGCTATTGCTTATGAAGGGATAGTCCCAGTTGAACTAATATCATTCTCGGCCAGCATAAATGTAAATAGTATTGAACTGAAATGGCAAACGGTCTCCGAATTAAATAATCTTGGTTTTGAGATACAGCGTTCTTCTGAAAATACAGAATGGGAAAAGATTGGATTTGTCGAAGGGAATGGAACAAGCACTCTTGTGAACAATTATAGTTTTTCTGATGCGATTAAAAATGTTAATGGGAAATATTACTATAGGTTAAAACAAATTGATAATGATGGAACATTTGAGTACTCAACTACAATAGAAGTTTCTTTTTTTGCAACCATTAACGTTTGAGTTTAGAACAGAACTATCCAAATCCTTTTAATCCTACAACTACAATTCGTTTCAATCTTCCCAAGGCAGAAAATGTAAAATTGACTTTGTACAACTTACTTGGACAGAAAATAATAACACTTGTAAATGAATACAAAGAACCCGGTGTATATGTAATTAACTTTGAAGCAAGTGATTTAAACAGCGGAATGTACATTTACGAAATAGAAGCTGGCTCGTTTACACAAACAAGAAAAATGACTTTGATAAAATAATGTCTAATAACAAAATACTATTTAGAGCAAACTAAATAGGCTCAGGAAACGGAACTTATTTTATTTTCAAATATCACTTATTTAGAAAAAATCATATAAGACTAGTGAAAAAAATCTTGAATTATTTTTTTTCTTCATCAAAGATTTGAAATTTTAGTACCATTTTTTAAGCAAAGTTATTAGAATGTTAAATATTAGGAATAAATAATGTATTTTACATAATTATTTCTTGAACTCACATAAAATTTCAACTTGCCGATCGAACCATTATTATAGATTTTAATGAAATCAAAAATATAAAGAAATTGATCAATGAGATATAAAGTATTTGTATTAATAATCATTTTGATTGGACTCGTTTCAAACATATTCCCTCAAACTCTCTTAAGAAGTGGTTTATTCTTACACCACTCAGCTGGAGGTATTATTTGGGGCAATAGCAGTCCAAGTATTCCACAGCTGATTAATATGTATAATACTGAAAAGAACTATACAGGTAATAATGCAGTCACTATGAATATTGACCCAAATTTTTTTCCACCTGTCGTGAATTTAGTAATCATTATTGGGATAGCTGGCACGCTGTTTTCATTGGCGAGAGTGCCTATCCTGAGGATGATGATTCGCTACAATCATATATCGCCAATAATAAAATAATAGTCATTAAAACTGGTTGGGGAGGAACTAGTATTGCTCCGATGGGAAATCCCGCTGACACATTAATTATAGATGATGAAGCTGTAGGTAGTGGTGGAAGAACTTATTATAGAACGCAATGGCATTGGAGAAATATAATCAGAGTGATGCAAAGCCATCCTGAAACTTTCTTTGTAATATGGACAGGTATACCATTAATGCCTGGACCTAGTTATGACGGTACAATTGCTCATAACTTTGTTCTTTGGGCAAAAGACACCCTTGCTTCAGGAATTGATGTTACGTATGGGACATTCCCTCCAAATGTTTATGTTTTTGATGCTTTCATTTATTGGCAACACCCACAGAAGAATTTTCGTGGGGAACTGCATATTGGGGTATGAACCCATTATATCACGATGCTGGCGATAATCATCCGAATGTAACAGGAGCTAATGTAGTTGCACAACCATTTGTTTGGGAAACTTTTAATGCTGCTATTGCTTATGAACAAAGTTTTCTTCCTGTAGAATTGATTTCTTTTTATGGATTAATAATTGGCTCTACAATTAAATTAAATTGGGAAACAGCTACAGAGATTAATAATTATGGATTTGAAGTTGAAAGAAAAACAAATAAATGGGAAACGATTGGATTTATAAATGGCAATGGAAATTCAAACTCTCCAAAGAAGTTATTCTTATGAAGATAAAAATGTAACCGCAGGTAAATATTCATACAGGTTAAAACAAATCGATAACGATGGACAATTTGAATATTCAAAAACAATTGAAGTTGATTTTAGTGCACCAAAGAAATTTGAATTAACCCAGAATTATCCAAATCCTTTTAATCCAAGTACAAAGATAGAGTTCTCAATACCGGAAGATGTAAATAATGTAACGTTAACAATATACAATGCATTAGGACAGAGGGTAGCAGAGCTTGTAAATTCCAAACATGGAAGCTGGTAAATACAGCTATGTATGGAATGCAGGCAATGTAGCGACAGGTCTATACATCTATGAACTGAGAACAGATAAATTTGTATCAGTTAAAAAGATGATGCTGTTAAAGTGATTCTATTACTTTAACTAAGAGTCTAGTAGGAATGCGGCTGAAGCAATGTAAAACTAAATAAGAGAAACTTAAATGAGTTTGATAATCAAGTTTTTTTAATTAGATAAATTTATTCTTATTAGTTTAATTTCCGAGATAGGATTTCTTAAAGATTTAAAAACTTCATCATATTTTATGAAGTAACAATATTCCCGACTTTGAAAATATTAGGTAAAAATTACTATGATTAGGAAATTGAGTATTGTCTCACTTTTTTTAGAACCAAAAAGCAATGAGTCATTGTGGTACATATTTTGATTATTTTAGAAAAATAAATTAGATTTAACATATAAATAAAAGGATACAAATGATGAAAAATAGAATATCTTATCATAGTTATTATTCTCATAGGATTTTTTTCAAATATATTTCCTCAAAATCAGTTTAGAAGTGGTTTATTCTTGCATCACTCTACAGGTGGTGTTATTTGGGGCAATAGCACTCCAAGTGTTCCACAACTGATTAATATGTATAATACTGAAAAGAACTTTACCGGTAATAATGCTGTTACTTTGAATATTGACGATAGTTTTTTCCCATCCCTCGCTAATGGTGGGAATTTTTATGATGAATGGCACGCAGTTTTTATCGGTGAAAGCGAATTTCCAGATGAAGATTTAATTTTACAGCAGCATATTCAGAATAACAGTATTATAGTTATTAAAGCATGTTGGGGTGGTTCTAGTATAGCACCGATGGGAAATCCCGCTGACACATTAATTATAGATGATGAAGCTGTTGGTAGTGGTGGAAGAACTTATTATAGAACGCAATGGCATTGGAGAAATATAATCAGAGTAATGCAAAGCCATCCTGAAACTTTCTTTGTAATATGGACAGGCATCCCATTAGTTCCTGGACCTGAGCTATAACGGTACAATAGCACATAATTTTTTCATTTGGGCAAAAGACACACTTGCTTCAGGACTTGATGTTACGTATGGGACATTCCCTCCAAATGTTTATGTATTCGATGCATTTCATTTATTGGCAACACCCACAGAAGAATTTTCGTGGGGAACTGCATATTGGGGTATGAACCCATTATATCACGATGCTGGTGATAATCATCCGAATGTAACTGGAGCTAATGTTGTTGCACAACCATTTGTTTGGGAAACTTTTAATGCTGCTATTGCTTACGAAGAAGGAAGTGTACCGGTTGAACTAACATCATTCTCTGCAAGTATCAATTTAAATAGTGTTGAGCTTAAATGGCAAACAGCCTCTGAATTAAACAACCTTGGTTTTGAGATACAACGTTCTTCAGAAAATAGTCAATGGGAGAGGATTGGATTTGTAGAAGGGAATGGAACAAGCACTATTGTGAACAATTATAGTTTTTCTGATCCGATTAAAAATGTTAATGGGAAATATTACTATAGGTTAAAACAAATTGATAATGATGGAAAATATGAATTCAGTGATGTAATTGAGGTAGATTTTGGTATTCCACTAAAATCTGAATTGTATCAAAATTATCCAAATCCATTTAATCCAAGCACGGAAATAAACTATGTATTAAAAGAGTCAGGACAAATAAAAATAAAAGTATTCAATAGTCTTGGATCAGAGATTGCAACTCTTGTAGATGGGTTTGTAAATTCAGGAAAGCATTCAATAAACTTTAATGCCAAAGATTTTCCCTCAGGAATTTATTTCTACAGAATAACTGCAAATAATTTTAAATCCACACGCAAAATGTTGTTGATTAAGTAATAAGAGAAAGTTAGTATAGAGTTACTACAAATATTAGTTACCATTCTCTCCTGATTTTAATCGGGAGAGAAACCTTTGACGCGGATAGGATTTCTCAGTCACTTCTTTAATGACACATCTGAATTTTTCATATGCTTCTCTGATAGGAAATCCCTGCAAAGTAAATTGGTAGTGGGGATGAATTTATTATTTCAGTTGAAATTTTAGAATTAGTAGAAAATAATAAACCCAATGGCGAAATAATACCTTCATATTTATTAAAAGTATTTCATGAAAAAGTATTCAGTGCCAACGTATTTTTTTACTTTTTCCCTTTTTTATTTACCAGTTAAATTAGTCGTATCACCTCTTCCTTCAATTACGTCGACGATTCTTTTACAAAAATATGGGGCAACCTTCTCCGCAAAATATTTGTTTGGGTGAGAATTCGTTGGCGCATCTGCATATATATCTTTTAAGTACAAACCGCCCTCAACTTGCAATTCTCGAAAATCCCATAAATAAATATTATCCTCTTTAATATCCCATTCCGTTATTAACCAGTTAGAGAATTCTTTTGCCCTGAGAGCTTCTTCTTCATTTGTGTTATCCTTAACCCGTGCCGGCGCAGTCCACACTATGAATTTATTTTCAGGAAACTGAAGCATTTTTTCTCTTAAAGCGTTGTATTGCAATTTATAATTTGCCAAAGTTCTAATTTTCGAATTTATATCCGGAGCTGTTGTATCGGGATTAATATTACTTGAGGGAAAACAATGCTTTAAAATAATTACATCATACTTCTTTGTTAATATCTCTAAAGTTGGTTCTTCTTTATATGGATTAGGACCAGCGTTTTTAACCCAAATATTATAATAATCAAAGGGATCATTACTCCAACCATATGGAGATTCTTTAGGAAAACTAGTCTCAGTTATTAAATAATTCTTTTTATTTTTTTTATTGTAATCATCAAACCAACTAGCTACATCACCATCAAAGCCCAATTTGCGTGCTATTCTTGAGAGACCACCTTGCCAAATAATGCCCCCTGTGCTATGATGTAAGAAGATGATATTTGTTTGATTTTGCATTTTTATTCCATCTGGATTTTTACAACTATTGAACAATAATAACAAAACAAAAAAAATTATACTTAATCTTTTTATGTCCATCGATGTACCTTTTTTGGTTTTCAATTTAACAAACAATGAACCAATTATCAATATCTTAAATAATTGAGTAACAGGGCGTTGAGAATAAAAGAAAGACTTGTTGTGCTAAATTAGGCGAAGAAAATATATCTTCTAAGATTATCTATGCCGATATGATCTTGATAATTCACAAAACTTACAATCTGTCAGAGGAGGACAAGTATATAATATTTTATAAGTTGAATTATAAATAATCCTATGCACTTCTTTTACTCTTTATCAGAATGTTATTCAGAGCATTAAAGAAATATTTAATATCCGTCTTAATAGGATTTTTTTCATAAGCATCCAAATATCGTTTTTCTGATAATTCAATCTCTTCAATTGTTTTGGGAAGATCAGCATAAAATGGGGGTATTAAACCAGGTTTAAAATTCTTTCTTCTTTCCTGATGTTCTTCAGAATATAAACTTAGATAATGACTGCTGATAGGCCTTACTCCAACAATCTTCAAATCTCTTTTTATCCAGTTGATGAGCATAGGCAATTCATCAATCCATAATTTCCTGAAAAGTTTTCCCCAGGCAGGGACTCTGAAATCATCTTTAAATTTTCCGCCTGCTTCAAGATTGTTATGTGCATAAACAAAATCCTGAATAAACTCTGAGTATGGATACATTGTTCTTAATTTATAAACATAAATAGTTTTCCCCCCTTCACCGATCCTTTTCATTTTGAAAACAGGACTATAGAAGAATTTCTTGACAGGTGTAAATAAACCATTTTTAGCAGCTGCAAAATATACTACATCATCAACTGCGGCAAGATCTAATATTTTAAATCCGCAATAAACTAATCTCCCAAGCCCTTCAGCTAAAGATAGTGCACGATCTTTTTCCTTGCTGAATGTAGAATATATTTCCCTTGTAAGTGGTATTTTAGGGAAAACTCTTTTCCATAAAAAATCAAAGAAATAAAGTAGGTTAGCGATCCAGAAAGAATATTTGCTCAGATATTTTCGATATCTATAGTGATGAGGAAGTAAAGCCCCAACAAATACACCACCATGCACTAAAGTTTTTCTAACATTCAGGATATAATCATTCAATTTAATTTGATCGTTGAGGACGTGTAAATTTACAAATAATTGAAATGAATCTGATTGATGTAATTCAGTGTTCTCAGGTTCATCTGATTCAAGAATTAACGTTTTGCGTGTGTCAAATGACCTAAGATCAAGCATAGTATCGAGAACTGAAAAAACCTCTCTATACTCTTTAAGATATTGAAATTGCAGTTTCTGCTTAGCCAAAGATTCCGTTGTTTCTATGTTATTAAAACGATACTTCTCATCTCGATTCTTTCCATTAGGCTTAATAACAGGATCTCCCATTTCATAGGCTTTCAAAAAGACTACGGTGGGTTCATCGGTTTTATTCTTAATCTTTTCAGCAAATAAAAACATAGATACTAAAGATGATACTATTGAATAGCCAATTAATGCTTTAATAAAATAAATCGAGCTGGAAATATCCATTTGCAAAAAAATTATTGATAGCACAATAAGCGCTATTATCCGTATATAAAATTTTATTTGTAATTCAAATGCATTCCACTTGTTTGTTGAGACGACTACCGGGATGAATTTATGAGTTGTGGCAGCAGAAATTAGCCAGCTTATATAGATAACCGATAGTAATAAAAATTCCTTCTCAGTAAAATTACCAGGAAATAATACAGTAATAATTTGGATATAACAGAAAAATGTCAAAATTAAACCATCCATTAATAGATATTTGATGGATAGCTCTTTATGTTCAACAAAGCTTATTTGGCTCTTTTTGAATTTCATCATTATCATAAAATAGTAACACTCGATAACTAACCCGGTAAACATCGCACCAAGGATATAAAATTTACTAATTATACTATGAATTTCAAAAAAATGCCAAAGTAAAATTAGAGTTGCTAAACTAATTAGCAATGAGAAATATAATTTTTTTAAGGTTTGTTCAGCTTCTTCTGTTTTTGCTACTCTGAATTTTTGCGAAAATAGAGCCCCGGAAAAAAGTGACAAAAAGAAGAAACCAAAAAATTTATAACTATCAATATCAAAATAGAGTGTGTGTGATTTTAAAAAATAAAAAAGTAGAAATGTAATTAAGTATATAGAAAAACTAACACAAATATTTATATAATTTGTACTTTGTAAAAGACTAAATGAATTTCGCTTCAAGATAATTGGAAAATCATTTTTTCTGGAGTTTATAGATTCAGCATCCATTTTTACTTCATTACTCAATTTGAAATAGTCCTTATCCTATGTATTAGGAGATTTGGAAAAAGTTATATACCAGAGTTATGCCATTAAAAGTCATCAAATACTTATGAAAATGCAACTTTATTCTACTTTTTCATCTCAAATTAGATTGATGTTACAAAATAGTACAAACTCTATCTTTTAATGAATTGTAGAAATGTTGAGTAAATCAAAGGACCATTGCCAATTCTCAAAATGATATTGTTGAATTTTATGAACAATGAACTTAATAATTATTCTTTTGCTTTAAATTCAAATACATTCATTCATATTTATATCGAACTTCTCAAAAATAGAGTTACTTTATTCGACGATAGAAATATAGAATACAAATAATGATACTACTCTTCGTAGAAAACGAGGCTTTTTAACAGGAACTGTCGTTAATTAGAAACTGATAAAATGGATAGGCAATAATAGTTAAGTTTTTTATTCTTGATAAATTAATTTAGTTTTCATTCTAAAGTGAGGAAAAAATTTGTTAAATGGAATTTCCTTCCTTAAATGGTCTGATTTGATTTATTCATTCCCAAAGCAGCCAAAATCATAAAAACTTAAAATAAAATTTATATGAAAATTACTTTAATTGCTGGTGCCCGTCCTAACTTTATTAAAATCGCACCTATTATAAATGCTCTGAATCATGTTAATTCAGGTATAAAGAAAATTCACTATAGAATAGTGCATACAGGGCAGCACTATGACAGCACAATGAGTGATACATTCTTTAAAGAATTAAATATACCGGAACCGGATGTAAATTTAGGATGCGGCAGTGGAACACAGGCAGAACAAACAGCAGCTATTATGATTGCTTTTGAAAAAGAGCTGACGGCGAACCCGACTGATCTGGTTGTAGTAGTAGGTGATGTAACCAGCACTATGGCTTGCAGCATTGTTGCAAAAAAACTAAATACAAAAGTTGCACACGTTGAAGCTGGTATCCGTTCCTATGATCTTTCAATGCCTGAAGAAATTAATCGAATGGTAACAGACTGTCTTGCCGATTACTTTTTTACAACTACGAAATGGGCAGGAGAGAATCTAAAGAAGACAGGTATAGAAGATGATAGAATTTTTTTCGTGGGAAATGTAATGATAGATTCATTGCTGGCTAACAGACACAGATTTAAAAAACCGGCATTGTGGGATGAGTTGAATTTAGAAGAAAAGTCATTTTTCTTGATTACATTGCACAGGCCCGCCAATGTTGATGAGGGTAATAAACTGAAAAGCTATATAGACGAGATTCTAACAGATGTTAATGGATTACCTGTTATCTTTCCAATACATCCACGCACTGCAAAAATTTTTAATGAACTGGGAATAGACAAACCAAATTTAAAAATTACAACTCCATTAAGTTATTTAGAATTCAATTATTTAGTGGAGCGGGCAAAAGGTGTTGTAACAGATTCCGGGGGGATTACAGAAGAAACAACTGTAATGGGAGTACCATGTTTTACATTACGCGATAACACAGAAAGACCTGAGACAATAGAAATAGGAACAAATGAATTAATCGGTACTAATCCATCAGCCATAAAACCTGCATTACTAAAATTATTTGCCGGGCAATGGAAGAAAGGTAATATTCCAGAGTTATGGGACGGAAGAACTGCAGAGAGAATTGTGGGGCATTTGATTACGATTTTTGGATAAAATCATTTAATAATATATTTTATAATTTCGAATACCCTTCTTTCGGTGAAAAAACTTATTACTTTATTAAATTTTACTATTATTACTCAGTTAACGATATCGTATCGGGCGAGTGAGAAGATCCATTTTCTATATTATGGTTAAAAAATGACAAAAAGTAAAAGTGCAAAAATAAGATTGAATTTTTTTTAAAATTGGATTATAAAATTTTCTTTTCTTATCTTAATTTAAAACAACGAATCATTAATTGTTAAATGCGAATATATATATCGCACAATTATTTCTCTCAGTGAAATTGACATTTGGCTCTAAATTACATTTTTATTTTGGAAATTTTTAAAAATTAAACTTAGAAGGATATTCGATTGATTATACTCAAGATACTTTTAATAACAACACTATTTGGAACAATTTCGACTATATTTTCTCAGAATTCTTTTAGGAGCGCTGTACTTCTTACACATTCATCAGGAAGCAGGCTTTATGATTATGAAACTTATATGGGTGTTGATAGTGGAGATATTACAAGTGTACCTTTAGAAATGGTTGTTTATAACACTGCTCATAATTATACTGGTGCAAATGCAATTCAAATGGTTAAAAGATGGTTCCCCGATCCAGAAGGAACGCATTGGTATAATTGGCTTATGGCATTTCGTGAAACACTGCCAAGTGATGATATTTGGGCTAAGATAGACTCATTTGATATAACGATTATTAAGGGTGGAATACAGACTTGTGATATGGTTGGTTATGGAAGTCCTTCTGATACGAGTGGTGTAACGGTTATCAACAAAACAGTTGAAACTTATAAATGGATTTGGCGTGAGATAGTTGAGCTAATGGAAACGCGCCCTGATAAATTTTTTGTGATAATGACAGGTAGTGCTTCTGGTGATGAAAACAATACACCAACTGGTGCTAGACTTGCACACGAATTTGCTGTTTGGGCTAAGGATACACTGGCTAATGGTAATGATCCCGTTTACGGGGCATTCCCTGAAAATGTATACGTATTTGATTACTTCCATTACCTGGCAGATAATGAATATTACCTAAAAGATGAGTATGAATCAGGCTATCAGGGCATTAGTCAAGATGATCATCCGAATGCAACTGCTTGTAATGATATAGCACCAATTTTTGTTCACGAAGTTTTTGATGCTGCTATTACATATGAAACAACTTTACCTGTTGAACTAACATCATTCTCCGCTTCAATAATAGGTTCAACAATTAAGCTAACATGGGAAACAGCAACCGAAACTAATAATTTCGGATTTGAAGTAGAGCGCAAAGTTGGCAGTCCTCTGTCCACAGTTGGTAATTTTGAGAAAATAGATTTTGTTAATGGTAATGGAAATTCAAACTCTCCAAAGAGTTATTCTTTTATTGATGATAAAATTTCTGCAGGAAAGTATTCTTACAGACTAAAACAAATTGATAACGATGGAAAATTTGAATACTCAAACATAGTAGAGGTTTCATTTATGGAACCAATAGAGTTTAGTTTAGAACAAAATTATCCGAATCCATTCAATCCAATTACACGGATAGAATTCTCAATACTGGAGGATGTAAACAATGTAACATTGACCATCTTCAATACAGTGGGCGAAAGGGTTGCAGAACTTGTGAATTCTAAATTAGAAACTGGGAAATACGTTTATGATTTGAATGCAATTAAATTAGCTACTGGCTTATATTTCTATGAGTTGAGAACGGATAAATTTGTATCCATTAAAAAGATGTTGTTGCTGAAGTGATTTTATCGTATAAATAGAAACAAATGATGAAAACTTGATATCGTTTTAAATCTATTTTTTAATTCAATCTACAATAAAATTTTTATTAATTTATTCTAATTTTTCTCTGTAATTTATAACACTTATATCAGGGATTATTTGCCCATTTAATGAGGCCAATATAAGGGATTGTAAATACCTATTTTGCAATGGCTATTATCTCGATGTAATTAGAGATAGCAATTAAGAATTTTGTTAATTGCAGAATTGATGTTGAATATATTAGATTATCCCATTTTGATATTGTCTTGATTCAACTTTTTAATTCTGATCATTGACTGATCCATTAAAAACGTTAATTCTATTGAAATAAATAAATAATTCTAATTCTAAAAATTGGGTATGAAAATTGTTAATTTTAAATATTAAATCGTATTATTATTAGGGCAATTTTATTTTAACATCTTTTAATTATAAAAATACAGGCAATAGATAATACTTATTATTCAGTTACTTACTCAGATCGAAGCTAATTCTCTCATTTTTTGAGGAAACGAAGTGCGTACGATTGTAATTGAAGGTCGGTTAACTAGATTTCATGATAGAAATTATGAAGTTTCTTGCTTATTTGGTGGATAATGATTCTGTAAACTTTAAAATTAGTAGCCTTATTGAAACGAGAAAATGATCCTTATGATGTAAATATTATTTAACAATCAAAGCTTTTAAAAATTTACTAAAACATTATATTAAATAATTTCAAATATCGTCAAAAAATTTTATTATTTTACCAGAGAGTATAAATCTATACAGAATTACATTAACATAAATTTATTAATATGTGATTTAAATATTAAGAAAACTATAAATTGATTTTTATATATTTTAATTTTTGAGGAGAAGATGAAACAGACTAAATTATTTATATTACTTTTGTTACTGTTAAATGTTATTATTCTACCACAAATACGAACCTTGCCAACAGTAGATCATTTCGATTATCCATTAGGTAGTTTGGGTAATACCTATCCGGCTTCAGGCTGGTTTACTACCGGGACAGCCAATGATCTGATTGTTACTACTGGCAATCTCGGTTTTACTAATTATCCAATGCCAGTAACAGGAAATCAAATTCAGGTATCTAATAATGCTGAAGATGATTATAAATTACAATTTACAAATGTGCCCAATACAAAAATTTATGCGTCTTTTTTAGTTAATGTATTTAACTCGACAGGATTAGGCAATGCTCCTGATGGTCAAGTTTTTGCTGGTTTAGGTGACTTTCTTAATCCTTTGGCGAATGCACGTGTCTGGATAACGAATGGTAGTATTACTGGAACGTATTATAACTTAGGACTAAGTAAAAACAATAATGATGAATTCGGATACAGCGGAGATTTATCTTTTGGTCAAACATATTTAATTGTAATCAGTTATGAAGTAATGCCCGGTCCGACGAATGACATTGCAAGTTTATGGGTAAATCCCGATTTATCAGGCATTGAACCTTCTCCCACTGTCTCAGGAGTTGGAATTGCTGACGATACAAATATTGATGCTTTTTTCTTAAGACAAGCTCCTGGTGGTCCAAATGCATTTATAGATGGTCTGCGAATAGGAACAAGCTGGATCGAGGCGCCACTTCCGGTAGAACTATCGTCTTTATCAGCAGTAATTATTGGGTCATCAGTAAAATTAAGCTGGAGAACTGATACAGAAATAAATAATTATGGATTTGAGATTGAAAGAAAATATGGCGATGGAAAATCTTCAAATGGCAATTATGAAAATATTGGATTTGTAAATGGTAATGGTAATTCAAATTCACCAAAGGATTATACTTTTGAAGACATCAATTTGTTAGCCGGAAAATATTCATATAGACTAAAACAGATTGATAATGATGGAAAGTTTGAATACTCAAAAACGCTTCAAGTTGACTTTAATTCAGCTAAAAAATTTGAATTGATTCAAAACTATCCGAATCCTTTTAACCCGATTACAACAATTTCATGGCAAATTCAGAAAGATGATTTTGTTTCATTAAAAATCTATGATGTTTTAGGAAACGAAGTGTATACTGTTGTAGATGAATATCAGCAGGCTGGAAACTATCAAAGAAATTTTGATGCTTCTTCATTCTCCAGCGGATTATATTTCTATACTCTTCAAACAGGTGGTTTTGTTGAAACAAGAAAGATGATTCTGATAAAATAGTTTTTAGCAAATAATTTGATTTAGAAAGACCATCCCAACGATGGTCTTTTTATTTGTGTAATAAATAAAAATCTTAATATTACTCAATTAGTAAAATACAATGTCCATATCTATTTATTTTTAGGAAATAACTAAGATCCATCTTCGTCACTCTTTATAACTAAATTGATTAAAGCTTGAACTGTACCCCAAATTGTAGACAATAAGAAAAGCAACTATATTAATAAAAAAGTAAAAAAATATAGGAGCAACAATGTCAGAAAGACAATCACGAAGAAGCTTTGATAAAGACTTCAAAGTCTCAGCAGTAAAGCTGGTACTAGAATCAGGAAAAACTGTAGAAACTATAGCCACAGATCTTGGAATAAGCAATAACACATTGTTTAATTGGAAGAAGAAGTATCTGACAGATGCGAAGAATGCGTTTCCCGGGAAAGGACATTTGAAACCAGAGCAGGAGGAGTTAAGAAAAAAAGACAGAGAGATAGCAACGTTAAAAATGGAGCGTGACATTTTAAAAAAAGCCTTGGGCTACTTTGCAAAGGAAAAGCTGTGAGATGCAGATTTATAAAAGATAATCTACAGGATTATCCTCTATCATTAAGCTGTAGGATTCTTCAGGTAAGCAGATCCGGATATTATCACTGGATAAAAAGAAGAACTCAGCAAAGAAGACAGCAGGAAGATAAGATACTGCTATTGATAAACAAGCATTATAAGCTTAGCAAAGGGCGTTATGGATTCCGTAAGATAACCAAGGCAATCAGGCAAGAAGGAATAATTATAAACAGAAAACGAGTATATCGTCTGATGAAAAAAAATGGGATTTTCTCAAGAACGAAGAGGAAATTTAAGGTAACAACAAAACAGGATTCTGCAGCATCGTTTAGTGCTAATCTGCTAAATGGTAAGTTTGAGGCAGAAATGAAAAATCAGATATGGACTTCAGATATAACATACATCAGGACAAATGAGGGCTGGATGTATCTGGCAGTAGTGCTTGATGTTTATAACCGGGAGATTATTGGCTGGTCATTAAGTCAAAGAGCTGTATCAGATTTAGTAGTTAAAGCTTTAACAATGGCAGTAAGCAAAAGAAAACCACAAGCTGGAGTAATATTCCACTCAGACAGAGGCAGTCAGTATACATCAAGTTCAGTAAGATATTTATTGAGTCAATATGGCTTCAGACAATCGATGAGCGGTAAAGGAAATTGTTATGATAATGCAATAACAGAAACTTTCTTCAGTACGTTAAAGAAAGAACTGGTTTACTTAACAGAATTTGAAACCAGGCAACAAGCAGAATCAGAAATTTTTGAGTTTATTGAAATCTTTTACAACAGAAATAGATTGCATTCATCTTTGGGTTATTTAAGTCCTGTGGATTTTGGAATGAATAAGAAAATAGAAAGTAAAAAAGAAGAAATAAGAATTAATAATAATCAGACAGTTGCTTATCTTTCTGTCTAGTTTTGGGGGGTCAGTTCAGCTCCTCAATTTATGAATGTAGAAATGGATTCAATCCTTAGTAACTTTTGGTCACTCTCATTCGTCTTCCTACACTTCTCAGTAGACATTTTTTTTGAATAAATTTAGACTACAAAAAAAGAAATAATGACTAAAATGCCAAAAATATGTGCTCAATTTTTCATTAGATTCAACTTTATAATCAAAATATTTCTGTAAAATGCAGTTTGGCTTACTAATTATCAAAATTAGATTGTTCTTTAGTATTATCATATTGATTCAATTATTTATCACAATAATTTTTACCCTTTCTCTAAAAACATCAATTAGATTTAGTTTTAGCATTTCTTATAATTAAAGAATTAAGGTACATAAATTGTATTTAACACAAAATAACCTGTAATTATTATTATGCTATAAATTTATTTTACCAAATCTTTTTTATTAAATTAAGTGTTAGATAAATATTAGAGGCATATTTAGTAATATCTTTTTATGTGTGATTTTAGTGTTTAAAAAGATGTGGGACAGATATATAGTCCATTCTAGATTAACGATTAAGAAAATATCATCCGATAGAAGTCAACTTTAAAATTGGATTATATATGCTCTTGCTTCTGTTAATGACATATATCTACTAACCACATACTTAATGGTTCACCCTGTGCAAGTTTTACAATCTTATTAAATTCAGAAATTATTTTACCGGAGTTACTTAATGCTAAATAAACCATTCAGTATTCATTTAATAATGCTTATGCTGTTCTGCACATCAGTTGATCTAACTGCTCAATCGTGGATTGCTGGTCCGTGGTCATACAGACGAATAGTGACAATATCCAATCCCGGTTCAGTTGTTTTAAATGACCATCAGGTAAAGATTACCCTGGATAATAATTTTGATTTCGCCTCAGCAAAATCGGATGGAAGTGATATCCGTGTAACTGCAAATGATGAAGTTACTTTGCTTCCCTTCTGGATTGAAGAATGGAACATAGCACAGAGCCGAGCAATTATTTGGGTTAAGATCCAAAGTGTGCCGATCGGAGGAACTTCTGTCTATTTATATTATGGCAATACTGCAGCTTCAAATGCAAGCAACGGAACTAATACATTCAAGTTCTTCGATGACTTTTCCACAAGTAATTTTTCTGGTCAAAACTGGATTAGAAAAATTACTTACAATTCAGGCATTTGGGGTCAGGGTTTTGAATTACCTCATGACTGGAAATATTCTTCAGAAATGCTGCATGGAACATTGGAATATGCAACAAGGAACTTTACTCTGGGTCTCGAATCATTGGATACTGAGATTGAACAGGAATTTAATTATATTCATTCCCAAATAAATCCTAATGGATCTGTAGTGGCTGATCAGTATTTGAATGCTGAACCTCAATACTGTTATGGTTTAATCCTATCTAATTTAGCAGCAGGTTATTATTATTTGATAGGATCTAACCCTACGCTGGCAAACAGGTGTTATAACGATATGGTTCTAGTGTTTGATTATCTCAGTATAACCTTCCCTACTGTCAGTGCCCCTTTTCCTTCCGATGCAGGAGGTAACGGATGGTTACTAATGGGATTTAGCAATGCCTGGAGATCTTTAAATGATCAAGGAGATGCGGTACGGTCCAGCCTCGCTTCATCAATAGTTCAAAATTATTCTGCTACTTTCCTCAGTAGTCAATCTATTGATGGTTCGTGGACAGGTGCAAATGGCGTTGAAGAGCAATTGAAAAGAGATTTGGGTCTTCTTTTTGCACATCAAGTCACAAATGATTTCTCCTATCTGACAGCGGTAAGGGATAATATTGATTATATACTTAATACATTCTGGATTTCTTCCAATGGCGGACTTGAGTCGTATTCAAACCCTGCTGCTTCTGATCAATTTTTTGAATATAATCAGCAATTATTTATGGTTGCCGTAAGAAGACTTAACGGCAGATCTAGTGGAACATATAATTACATTGCACAGGGTGAACAAGCGTGGCATTTTCTTACCGATAACAATTATGCAGGCATTGATATGTACGTTCACAATTTTATAAATCACAATGCTTTTTTCAGTTATCGCGATGTACAGGAGGACGGTAGTTTTCAAGACGTTGATCGCTGGAAAGGTTCAAATGAAATTGGAACCGCATTGTGGGGGATGGTTTTAAATTATGATTGGGTATCAAACTACCAATCCTCGCACTCGACACAAGCATATAATTATCTTGATTTATTGGTAAAACAAATTAAAAACTCCCCTACAAATAGAGGATTTTTTAGAGAAGGAGGGTTATATCCGAATAGCACATTATGGAATAGAGTGGCAAGCCCAACAATCTCAGTAGTACAGGATAATTCCAATCCGGTTGCTAGTTTCTCAGGTACAGGGGCCCAAGAGGATGTGATAACTTCAGTTAATAATAACTTTGATAATTTTGTTTTAGAAATGAAAATCAAAATGACTCAAGATGCAAATAATAATTGTACCCCTGGAATTGGATTCAGATATACTAATTCAAATAATAGATATATAACTATGCTTCGTGGCGAATCACAAAATGATTTGTTTATTAGTCGATATGAAGGGGGTGTTCAATCAAATCCTTCCTCTTATCCAACCTTTAATTATACTGCAAATAATTATTATAAATATAAAATAGTCGCAAATAACTCAACAATGGATCAGTATCTTGATGATATTTTAGTCAGCACCTGGAACGATGCCGGGACAGGAATTTTATCAGGAGGAATAAGTCTAACGAATTTCGGTGGCACAACAAGCAGTCCGGTATATTATGATGATGTTCGAATTCGCAGTTTTGCTGCAGTTGAACCTACATCAACAGTCAGTGCTACTAGAGAATCTAATCCCCTTCCAGTTGAACTATCGTCATTATCGGCAGTAATTATCGGTTCATCAGTTAAGCTAAACTGGAGAACTGAAACAGAAGTAAATAATTTTGGATTTGAAATCGAAAGAAAAGTTGGCAATGGACAGTCTCAGTCGGCAATGTATGAAACGATAGGATTTGTAAATGGCAATGGTAACAGCAATTCACCAAAGAATTATGCTTTTGAAGACAATAGGTTGTTAGCTGGAAAATATTCATACAGACTAAAACAGATTGATAATGACGGACAGTTTGAATATTCAAAAGTCATTGAAGTTGATTTTAATTCACCAAAGAAATTTGAACTGACACAAAACTATCCTAATCCTTTTAATCCTATAACAACTATAAGCTGGGAAATTCCAAAAGAAGGATTAGTTACATTAAAAATCTATGATGTTTTAGGAAAAGAAATTTACACTGTTGTAGATGAATATCAGCAAGCTGGAATCTATCAAAGAAATTTTGATGCTTCTTCATTATCCAGCGGATTGTATTTCTATACACTTCAAACGGATGGTTTTGTTGAAACCAGAAAAATGATCCTGATAAAATAAGTTTTAATAAATGAATTTAAAAAGACCGTTGGTATGACGGTCTTTTTAAAGACTTGCCTGAACTATCATTATAGGCAAGACACGTTCATTGCATCCCACGAGTTTGTAACTGTCCTACTTTCAAGCTTACTAGAAAATTTACAATTATTAAGAAAAGGTAATAGCAGTATAATGTGACGTATATATAAGCGATGCCTTCTTCCAATCAATTGGGATAAGCTCTTTAATAAGTGAAGGAAGTAATCAACTTAATATTAAATAAAGAACATGTACTAATGAATATTGAATGAAGAAATTTTTTATACCATGAACTTTTGCCTACCCAGGATCAACGAAAAATGAAAAGGTAATCAGTGAAATATCAAAAGGAAAAATAATGCCCTAAAGAAATAATTTATGAACATCTCAACAAAGTAAATTCCTTTTCATAGTATAAAAAACATAGGTGTTTTCTTAATTTTTTTTGTTTATTTTCACATCCCAGTACGAAAGTAATATAGTTTATAACTTATTACTGTCTTATTCCCCACTTTCGTCTTTCAAAATTCTCAATGTCAGGAATTTTATTGTAAATATTACCATGATTACAATTTTACATAGTGTCTCACTTTGATTGCGATAAATTAATAATGATTCAACGTGGTACATATTTTGTTAAACAAAGTAAAGAAATTTATTAAACTAATTTGGAAAGTTTATAATTCCATTTTGCCTAACAAAAAGTTAAAGTTATGGATGCGCATATGAAGACTATTATTTTAAGTTTACTTTTATTCTTTACTGTTAATGCACAAAATATATGGTATGTTGATAGAGATGCAACAGGCTCCAACACTGGCAGAAGCTGGGCTAATGCTTGGAAATAATTAGATAGTTCAGCTTGGCTTGGTTACAACGGTGTTAACTGGACTGTAATAGGTGATGGTGATACTATTTATGTTTCAGGTGGTACAGATTCAACAACTTATAGACCTCCTCAAGATAATCTTTATAGTGGTATTAGGCGTGAAACAACAGCAGGAGATATACTTCGTACCTTTAATCAAACAGTGATTATTGCACCTGCTTGGCATTCGGGGCATAATGGGAAAGTTTATTTCGTTACGAACAATGATAATACTTATGGTCTTTTCCATATAAAAGGGGTAAGAAATGTAAAAATAACGGGAGTTAACTTTGTAGATAGAAGAACTCAGAATACTACAAGGAGAAATGCAATGATAGAGGTATACGGTACTAATAATACCATTGAGAATAGCCTAATTTATAATAATAATATTACAACTGGAGTATATTTAGAAGGAGATAGTCTTACACTAAAAGATAATGTTTTTGAGTATTTAGAAGATGCTACCGCACACAACTGGGATACTGATGCTATCGGGACTTCAGGTGGTGGTAACTTTACCATTGATGGAAATAGTTTTTTCTTCCGCAATACGCAAGTAACTTCAGCCCATAGAGATGCTTTGCAGCTAAATTATGCAGATGCTGGTAGTGGGACAATAAATATGACAGTTAAGAACAACCTTTTTATAGTGAAAACAGGGTCATATTATTGGAACTCCTTAATATATTCATCGGTGGCTTATAGTGATGCTAACTGGTATATCTATAATAACATATTTGTGACGTTGGAAACTGCTGACGCCTTTAGTTATGGTGCATTGTTTTTCTATAACTCATTAGGAGATGATGTAAGAGCATACGTGCTTAATAATACGTTTATAATGGAAGATGATGGTAGTGGAGGCTCTACTCCTGTAAACATTGGGGACACAGATACGCTTATTATTAAAAATAATCTTATAATAGCGGATGACCCAATTAGTTTTTTTTATAACTTAGATGGTTTTGTTAGTGTTGGCGAGTATTTCAGAGAAGTTGATTATAATGGTTATTATGAATCTGGGGGGCTTTCTGGCAACTTTTATACTGGCGAAATTACCTCAATGACTTACGCACAATGGCGAGACCCAGCTAATTTTAGTAACGGTGATATATATGATGCACATTCATTAACAGGCAACTCTACTGCGGTAACATTCGCAAACAAATATGGGGAAGATAAATCGGATTATTATACTATAACAGGTAGAGATTTGGGAGTTGATTTATCTGCCGAGTATCCAGAACTACTTGAAATAATTCCTGACTTAGCTTATGATATACTTGGCAATCCACGCACTGGCACCTGGGATATGGGTGCTTTGGAATTTCAAGGAAGTCAATCAAATAATATTAATGTTAAAAGTAAAATATTCCTCCAAGGTCCATTTAACTCAAATTCAATGAATACAAATCTTAGCCAAAATTCACTGTTGCCAAATAACCAGCCTTTTAATACCGCTCCTTGGAATTATAACGGAAGTGAGAGTTTAGGTTCAGGTTCAACTTCAAGTTATGTGGATTGGGTTCTGGTTGAATTAAGAAATAGTTCTAATCCGACACAGGTTGTTGCCAGAAAAGCCGCAATACTTAAGAATGATGGTACGTTGCTTAATACCGACGGAAACATCGGCGTACCATTTAGCAATTTACAGGAAGGATCTTATTACGTAGCAGTATTTCAAAGAAACCACCTTTCAATAATGTCTGCAGGTCCTGTTCAATTATCTGTAAACACACCAACTTATGATTTTACGACGGGGATGAACAAAGCATACGGACAAAATCCGATGAAGGAATTAGCTCAAGGTAAATACGGAATGTTTGCAGGTGATGGTAATAGTAATGGTGGAATAACTATCGCCGACAGGAACGAAGTCTGGGCTCCTCAAAACGGAACTCTGGGTTATTTGAAAGGTGATTTTAATCTTGATGGCGGCGTTACAATACACGATGTAAATCTTTACTGGAATTTAAATAATGGAACTATGTCACAGGTGCCGTAACTGAGAGCGAGAGTATTGTCATTGAATTTAGTATTATTTATTTATTGTTAATCAGCCTTTTTTATGAAAGGAAAACATGCATTGAGAATCTTTAATTTTCTTTTATTTGGGATGCTGTTTTTTACTTTTACTTTTTCTAGCTCAGCCACAAATATTAACGGCAGGTTTGTCGTTATGAGTGCAGATAGTTTAAAACTTGAAGTACTGCTTCAAATAAATACAAACACCGGCTCCGATGATATGGGAGGTGCAACCATTGTAATTGGGTTTAACACTTACTCATTAAACTTTAACAGCAATCCTCAAGTTAATAATGATTATGTATTTCATAATTTTAACGGTAGTAATTATAGTCCGGCCACAATAACAAGACCGGCAACTGACAAACTGTGGTTAAATATTGATCTTCCTTACAACAACAGCAATAGTGGGTCTGTTGTATCTGGAAGTGACGGATGGACAGATGTTGCAACATTATTTTTTGACATAATTAATACAAATGACACATTGAAACTCAACTGGCTTGTAACAAATCCTTACTGGGGAATTTATGATGGAAACAATACAACATTATGGAATCTGGGAACATTTCAGAATTTAAATTATCCGGTCAACGATATAACATCGCCAGAAATAATTAGTGCTTCCCTGATTGATTCGGAAAAACTTGAAATTTTATTTTCAGAACGATTAGACAGTTCTTCTGCTATTAACTTAGCTAATTACTCAATTAACAATGGAATTAGTGTACTTAGCGGAATTCTTTCCACCACTCAGAATAAGGTAACATTAAATACAACTGCCCATACGCCGGGTCAACAGTATACAATTACAGTCAGTAATGTACATGATATTGCGGGTAATTTAATATCATTACTGAATAATCCTTTTACTTACCCGGATTCAGTAAATGGCGTAAAAGATGAGGATTTAATTCCACTAGAATTTTCATTACAACAGAATTACCCAAATCCATTTAATCCTTCAACAAAGATTAAAGTTAATCTAAAGCAAGGCACCCATTTAAGATTAGCTGTTTACAATATGTTAGGTGAATTAGTTACCGAAATTACTAATGCAGAATACTCGGAAGGAATTCATCAGTTTGATTTTGATGCAACTGGTCTTGCTTCAGGAATTTATATTTACAGAGCTGAAAGTTCTGTTTTCACTGATACTAAAAAGATGATTTTACTAAGGTAATCAGGTTCTGATTTAATAATGGGTTAGTGAACAAAGTTATTTTTATCATTTGTTATTTATGGGTCAAAATATTTTATTGTTAGTTAGCTCTTTTTACTAAGGAGAGACATATTGAAAATCCTCAATATCTTTATATTGGGGGTGCTATTTTTTGCTTTCACTATTTCAATTTCAGCTACGAATGTTAACGGCAGGTTTGTCGTTATGAGCACAGATAGTTCAAAACTTAAAGTGCTGCTTCAGATAAATACAAACACCGGCTCCGATGATATGGGAGGTGCAACCATTGTAATTGGGTTTAACACTTACTCATTAAACTTTAACAGCAATCCTCAAGTTAATACTGATTATGTTTTTCATAATTTTAGCAGCGGTAATTACAGTACTGCTGACATAACAAGGCCGGCAATTGATAAATTATGGTTAAATATTGATCTCCCTTTCAACAACAGCAATAATGGAACTGTTGTATCAGGAAGTAATGGATGGACAGATGTTGCTACATTATTTTTTGATATAATTAATCCAAGTGATACATTAAAACTCAATTGGTTTATAACAAGTCCGTATTGGGGAATTTATGATGCAAACAATACAGCATTATGGAATCCGGGTACATTTCAGAATTTAAGTTATATTATTAATAATGATGTAACACCACCGGAAATAATTAGTGCTTCCCTGCTTGATTCGGTAAAACTTGAAATTTTGTTTTCAGAGCCTGTGGAAAGTTCATCTGCGCTTAACATATCTAATTACTCAATTAACAATGGAATCAGTGTGCTTAGCGGATTTCTTTCCACCAATCAGAATAAGGTGACATTAAATACAACTGCTCATTCCCCGGGTCAACAGTATACTGTTACAGTTAGTAATGTCCACGATCTTGCAGGTAATTTAATATCATCACAAAATAATGCATTTAATTATCCGAATAGCATACTAAAGTTAAACGTATGCCAAGCAAGTGCATTACATTGGTACTTAAATTATACACCTGATAAAACGATAGATGGTATTACCGGAGGTGAATCAAGATGGAGCGGGGCGATAGCAATGCCGGACACGATTGACTTTTGTCTTAACGACATTCAAATATTAAATAAAACAAAAATATCCTTTTACAATTGGGACGGAGGAAGAACATATAACTACTCTATTCTGGTTTCAACAGATTCCATTTCATGGAATCAGATAAAAACCAATATACCATCACAAACACAGGAATGGAGCGTTGAAGATGTAGAACCTATTGAAACCAAGTATATAAAAATCATATTACTATCAAGTAATCAAAGTGTTTATGCAGGTATTTGGGAAGCTGAATTTTGGGGACATTTGAAAATTCCGTCAAACATTGATGATGATGAATTTACTCCACTTACTTTTTTATTAGAACAGAATTACCCTAATCCATTTAATCCAAGCACCAGGATCAGCTGGCAGTCACCAGTAGGCAGTCAGCAAACACTAAAAGTTTATGATGTATTAGGGAATGAAGTTGTAACTCTTGTTGATGAATTCAAACCTGCCGGACGTTTTGAAGTAGAATTTAATTCTGAGAACCTGGCTTCCGGTGTTTACATTTATCGCTTACAAACAGCTGAATTTACTGAATCCAAGAAGATGGTGCTATTGCGGTAAGGGTTAATGTCTACAAGCACGGGGAGAAGAGCAAAGCGTTAAAAGATGATGAAATTCGTATTAATTTAAAGTCATTCGTTGTCATTTGAGGTTCTTTAGTTGCAACCTCGAGAGTTAAAATAAAACAGAAATACGCAAATCATTTTACGACAAAATAATTATTATACTAAGCTTTATATCGAAACTAAAATACTTTTTGTAAACAGTATCTCGAACGATTCCGATTTTGTTTCCCCAGTTAATAGCTTTTTTAAATGTTTTAACAAAATTATTGTAAGATTTGTAATCCATAAACGATTTGGGTGTATCGACCATTATTTTATCAAATTCATCATAAGAAAGATCAAGTTTTTTTTCAATATAAATGTAGTTAGATTATACAGAATATTGGAAGCTTAATACGTTGTATATCGTACCTTAATCAATCAAAATATTTTGATTATTTATAATCTTTTAAGTTTTTATTTTAATAATAGGTTGTCGCCCAATGCTTACATAATCAAATTCTAGTTGTTCCATTTGGTTTAAATCATAAACATTTCTCCCATCAAAAATTACCGGTGTATTAAGTAGCGTTTTAATAATTTGGAATTCGGGATTCCTAAACTCATTCCATTCAGTTAAAATAATTAGAGCATCTGAGTTTGATAAGACTTCATACTTATTATCCTTATATTCAATTCGTTCTTGGAAATAATATTTGGCTCTATCATTAGCTACAGGATCGAAGGCTGAGATCGAACATCCTAGCCTCAATAACTCTTCGATTATGTTCACAGAGGGGGCCTCCCGCATATCATCTGTATTTGGCTTAAACGACAGACCCCAGATAGCAAAATGTTTGTTTTTAATATCATCGTTAAAATATTTTTTAATCTTTTGAACAAATTTAATCCTTTGATTTTTATTAACACTTTCGACAGCTGACAAAATTTCCATTTTGTTACCTGTATCATTTGCAGTTTTTATTAGTGCACTCACATCTTTAGGAAAACAGGAACCCCCGTAACCAATTCCGGGGAAAAGAAATCTTTTACCAATTCTGCTGTCAGCACCTATACCTTTTCTTATCCAATTGATATCGGCGCCCACCTTTTCACAAAAATTTGCGAGCTCATTCATAAAAGTGATTCTAGTAGCCAGATAACTATTAGCAGCATATTTGGTAACTTCAGCGCTGAGAATATCCATCTCAAAAATAGGATTACCCTGCCTGACAAAAGGATTGTAAAGCGAAATTAAAATACTGGCAGTTTTCTGATTTTCACACCCGATAACTATTCTGTCAGGTTTCATAAAATCTTCAACTGCAAAACCTTCTCTTAAAAATTCCGGATTGGAAGCAACATCGAATGATTTTGCGCCCGCTTCTTCCATAATTTGCTTTACTTTAAATGCTGTACCCACAGGTACAGTGCTTTTATTAACTATAACTTTAAATTCATTATTTATATTTAAAATTTCACCAATTTTTTTAGCTACACCAATAACATATGAAAGATCTGCAGAACCATCTTCACCTTGCGGAGTTGGTAAACATAGGAATATTACACTTGAACTATTTATAGCTTCACTTAGATTATTTGAAAATTTAAGACGATTCTGAAGAAAATTTCTTTGAAAAAGTAATTCAAGACCCGGTTCATAAATGGTTATGTTTCCTGTTCTAAGTTTTTCTAATTTTACTTCATCGTTATCGATACAAACAACATTGTTGCCCATTTCAGCAAAACAAGTTCCAGTGACTAAACCCACATAACCAGTACCAACTATGGTAATATTCATTTTATTCCTTTCATTCTTAATAAATCTGACTGATTTACCATTCAATTAACACAAATAATAAATTTATAAAAAAGTTATTCTATTTTTTTAGCAAAGTATAGGAGCGTCTTAGAGATTCCTTCAGATCTTTTTATTTTAGGCAGCCAACCCAACTTAGTTTTTGCCTTAGAGATATCTGGTTGTCGAACTTTAGGGTCATCTATTGGTAAATCTTTATGAATAATCTTACTCTTAGAACCAGTAATTTTCAATATTTCTTCAGCGAACGCACGAATTGTTATTTCATCTGGATTACCAATATTTACAGGTAAGTTTTCATTAGAAAGAAGAAGTTTAAATATACCATCAACCAAATCATCTACGAAACAGAAACTTCTTGTCTGAGATCCATCTCCAAATATAGTAATTGGTTCTGCTCTTAAAGCCTGACTTAAAAAATTTGGTAAAGCTCTTCCGTCATTCAGGCGCATACGTGGGCCATAAGTATTAAAAATTCTTACAATTCGCGTATCAAGCTTGTGATACCTATGATATGCCATAGTTAATGATTCTGCAAATCGTTTTGCTTCATCGTACACACCTCGTGGACCAACTGGGTTAACATTCCCCCAATAGTCTTCATTCTGCGGATGAATAACAGGGTCGCCGTAAACTTCTGAAGTAGATGCGAGAAGAAACACAGCATTTTTTTCTTTAGCTAATCCTAAGGCTTTATGAGTGCCAAGTGAACCAACTTTTAAGGTTTGAATAGGAAATTGAAGATAATCAATTGGGCTAGCAGGAGAGGCAAAATGCAGAATAAAATCAACACTGCCAGAAATGTGAATGAAGTTGGTAATATCGTGTTTAATAAATAAAAAATTTTCATTCCCAAAATTATGCGAAATATTTTCTAAACTGCCAGTAAGTAGATTATCTATGCAAATAACTTTTAAACCTTCTTTAAGTAAATAATCACATAAGTGTGACCCTAAAAAACCAGCCCCACCAGTGATAACAGCTGTTTTCAAGATATACGCTCCTTTTTGATATTTTCTAAATCACTAAAAAAATAATTTATAACTTAAATCAGGACAAATGATAAAACAACAACTTTTTGATAATAAGTATTAATTAAGATGTCTATTTTAAGTTTTCCAACAGCCCCTAAATCTTTAGAACTCTATAATAAATACCAAACTAATTTGTTCACACTTGAATCTATTTTTGCCTATATATTTCCCCCAGTTTATCCCTATAAAAAAAATGAACAGTTTTGATAGGATTTACAGATCAAAACTATTACTTGTTTTTACTTTTAACAAAATATATTGATCCTATATCAGATGAAACAATAATATTTATTTCTGATATTTTTGCAAGTTCTTCAGGTGCGTAAAGTGATTTTTTTTGAAATTCTAATTGTCGAAACCATGCTAAATATGCTTTTTTTCAGGAGGCTAAACGTCCTCACATTCTGTTAAATCACTATAATTTTCCTCCGAATTGCCCAAAGATTTAATTGGGATCCACATTGAGCAAATATTTTTTTGGATAGCTATTCTCTGAAGCTATATATCAAAACTGAAATACTTTTTGTAAACAGTATCCGGAACAATTCCAATTTTGTTTCCCCAGGTAATTGGTTTTTTAAATATTTTAACAACATTATAGTAAGATTTGTAATCCATAAATGATTTGGGTGCTTCATTCATTATTTTGTCAAAATCCTCATAAGAAAGATCAAGTTTTTTTAGACAATAGTCTAAGGATTCAATTCCCCCGGTATAGGGATCTTTTCTTATTATATCAAGTGCTTCGTCTCTAGTTAGCTGACCGTTACGAACTTTTGCCGAATAATGAAGCTTTCGTTTATCAATATTAAATTTTCTTGTTAATATGTAAGCCTGAAAAAATGCAGTGTACTTGGATTCATGATGCTTATCACCGTAATTTTTCCAGCCCAATTCATACTCTAATACACGCAATACTTCCCTCTCGTTATAATGGTAGTAGTAAAGAATTCTGATTTGATTGATTTTTTTAAACAGTGAGTAATAAATATACTTAGTCATGGACATATTTGGGAAACTTCTTAACTTTTGTTTGCCAAATTTTCTCTGAACATCTTGTAACATATTTGCCATCCATATATGTCCAGGTAAGCGGTGTTGTTCCTTCAGTACGGAAAGAATGCCCGTGAACAATATATTTAACTTCATATTGAGATGCTTCAGCAAACAATACTGAAAATATTACCCAATCAGTTGGAACTTCTGCATCCGGAACAGAAGCAAATAGAAACGATCTTTGCAATTCTTTGAATTCTTCCCAATCGGCAACGTGAGTGTGTAAATCTACTTTCAAAATATCTGTTGCATTTTTAATATTTTGCACTGCGATTTCAGAATTCCATCCATTATCAAAATGCACTGCAAGAGGTCTTAGACCAAGTTTAACAGCATTATGTAATGTATAAGTGCTATCCCTCCCACCGCTTACACCAACGATACAGTCGTATTTTTTACCTTTCCCATCTTTCTTTATTTTGTCAACTAAAGTTTGAAGTCTGTTTGGAGTTTCTTCATTTAATGGGAACTTATTTTCTAAGTCATCATGAATCTTGCAAAAGGTGCATTCGCCGTTTTCATCAAAGGTAATTCCTTTAACAGTATCATCCATCACACAACGTGAACAGACTTTATTTGCATTGTATTTATAAGGAAGTATTTCCGTCATATTATATTAATTACATTATAAATTATTTATTAATAGGTCATTCATTTTCTCTGCAACATTTTCACCAAATATAGGTAAATAGTTTGTCATCGGGATTAAATGATTCAATTTTATAGTGGTAATTATTTGTAGTTAAGAGGATTGATAAGAAGATTCCAACCAGCATCAACAGTTTCAATCCATTCAGTTTCTGAGCGAAGTGTAATACATGGTTTTTTTAGTATATAAGCCTCTTTCTGTATGCCCCCTGAATCAGTAATGATCTTTGTCAGAGTTAATTGTCAAGCATAACAAAATCAATGTAACCAACTGGTTTAATAATAGTAAAATTATCTGGAATATTAATAAATAATTATTTTCAATAATTTTGCTAGTTCTGGGGTGCACAGGAAAAACAACCTTCTGAGATAGTTTGCTTAATTCATTGAAAATACTTGACAAGTTTTATGAATTATCAACATTGTATGGTCGATGTAAAGTCAAAAGGAAATACTTTTCGTAATTTCTGTCTTGATAAGTATTACTTTTCTTTATTTTTTCTATCTTCTCTAAAGCTGATTTAAGCGAATCAACCATAATATCACCGGTTAGATAAGATTTTGAAATAAGATTTTCATCTTTCAAGATTTTTCATTGAGGTTAGTGTTGGAGCAAAAAGTAATCAGATGTATGATCGGCAACAATTCTATTTATTTCCTCAGGCATACTTCGGATTAAAACTTCTTAAACCAGCTTCGACATGGACAGTTTTTATACCAAGCTTAGTTGAAACTAAAGATCCGGCTAATGTTGAATTAGTATCCCCGAACACAATTACAAGCCCTGGCTTTTCTTTTAATCATTATTTCTTCTAGTCCAATTAGCATTTTTCCGGTTTGTTCGCCGTGATTACCGCCACTAATCCCAAGATTGTAATTCGGTTCAGGAATTTCCAGTTCTTTAAAAAAAAGGTTTGACATTTCCTGATCAAAGTGTTGACCGGTATGAATAATTTTTTCTTCGAACTGTTCTCTTAATTTACGAGATAACGGAGCTAGTTTAATAAACTGAGGCCTTGCGCCTACGATTGAAATTATTTTCATTTAAATTGATGTTGAATTTCAGGATTAATTTTTAATTTGCTAATACTGTCCGGATAGCTTTCAAAAAGCCATACCAAAAAAGCTGTAAGATCAATTTTATCATTAAGCATTTTATTTCTTCTTTCCTGATAAATTGATTTCAAATCATCAGTAAGAATGAATTTATCCAATTGAATAAGAAAATCTTGTTTCATCATTAATACTGTAACTACTGGTAAGCTTGATATTTATCTTTCCAATTCATTTAAGACAGATATTTTTCCTGCAAAGCTGTTAAATCTTAGAGAAGGTGTTCCAACCATACAAGCCTCTACAGTCATACTTTGACTATCCGAAATGAAAATATCAGACGCTGCCAAATAATTGTGTATATCTTTAATCTTAATGTCTAATTTATATTGTGAATATTTTTCCGGGATATTCTTCTCAGAAGAAATATGAATTTGACCATGGGCGCTTGAGTTTATCGATTAATTTATTTAATAATGATTCACTAATTCCCGAATGATTTTGCTCTATATCATGTGCCGGCAGTAAAGGAAACCATTCTAATAATAAAATTTCTCGTTTCTTCTTTAAAAATTGTATTCAATAAATTAGAATTTGGTGTAAATCGATTAGGATGGAGATATGCTAATTTTTGATATCCGTCATACTTAATTCTTTTATCCTCATATTTTCCCACATTGCAAATAGCAGGGGAAATAATGTGTTTTGTAAATGGGTAAGAAGAATAGCAAAATAATTTATTGATCTCAATATCATCTTCATTAAAAACAAATGATGGTATTTTTGCTATTGCACTAAGATGTGCTATTGATACATCTGTCCCAAGCAGGAAATCCGGTTTAGCTGTTTTAATATAATTATACAAACCCATATTACTTTTGAGTAATTCGAGAATATTTGAGCCTAATATTGAAAATCTCTTATTTCTTAAATAACGTTTTTCAATCAATTTCATATAATCAACTCCTTCAGAGTCAAGCAGTTGACTAAGAATTTCTTTTTCTTTTAAGGTAAAAACTACCTTATGCCCTCTTTTTATCATTTCTTTTCTAAAATATTTAAAGAGATGATAATGAGCTGGATGATTTAAAGCAATTAGAAAAAACATTATATAATTTAATTTTAAATAAATTTACTAATTCTTCTGAAGAAGGATAATTAATTAATACCGCTTTACGGGGCCCATGATAGACAAATAAACTTCCGGCAGCAACTGCAGAAGCAAAACTATAATTTATTGCTTTACTGAAGTCTGAATAATCTTTAGCACCTCCTAATGCTACAATAGGAATACTAATATTTTCCGAAATTGATTTTATGAGATCAAAATCATAACCTTCATATGTGCCATCTCTATCAACTGATTGAATGACAATTTCACCGGCACCATACTCTTCCATTTTTTTAGCAAATTCAACCGGGTCTTCTTTTGCTTTTTTCATACCGTGTTTATACACAGTCTGATATTTTCCGAAAAAGTTCTTTTTTACATCAAGGCAAACCACAATTGTTGAGGAACCGAAGGCATCTACTGCTTGTTTAATAAATTCAGGGTTCTCAAAAGCAGCAGTATTAATCACAACTTTTTCTGCACCATTTTCTAATATGCTTCGAATATCTTTAATCGTTTTAATTCCTCCTCCCACAGCAAAAGGCATATTTGCTTCATCACCAACTTTATGCACAAATTCCAGCGAAATAATACGATTTTCCTTAGAGGCATTGATATCAAGAAAAATCAATTCATCTGCTTTTTTATCATTAAATATTTTGACAGCATTGATTGGATCACCAATATAACGATGTTTATTAAATTTGACAGTTTTAACAATCCTAAGTTTTTAAGAAGTAATACTGGTATTACTCGGGCACGGTACATTCTTACAGCTCCGTAAACTTTTTTAATAATGCATATCCAACATCATGACTTTTTTCAGGGTGAAACTGAGTGCCATAAATATTATCCCGATGACACCGCAGAAACAAATTCATAATCATATTCGGTTGTCATCCAAACATCGGCCTGGTCATTGCACTTTAAGTGGTAACTGTGAACAAAGTAGAATTTTTCCCCATTGTTAATTACTTTATCTAAAACATTACTATTTCTAACAGTTACATCATTCCATCCCATATGTGGAACTTTATATTTTATTTTATCTGACACTTTAAATTTGACAACTTCTGCATCCACCCAGCCAAGACCTTCACAATTGCCTTCTTCTGAATGACGGCAAAAAAGTTGAGTACCAAGACAGATTCCAAGTATAGGAGTTTTTTCATCAATTACTTTTTTATTCAAAATATCAATCAATTTGAGCTTGTGTAAATTATCCATTCCATACTTGAAATGCCCGACACCGGGTAAGATTAGCTTTTCAGCTGATTCAATATCTTCTTTTTTTGAAGAAATAATACAGTCAATTCCCATTCTTTTAAATTTATTATAAACTGAGCGGAGGTTGCCCATTCCGTAATCGATTATTAACACTTTGCAATGCCTTTTAAAATTAATTTGTTAATTATTTCTTTGTTCGATTTCATAAAATATTTTAGGTTTAGTGGGAACTATTTTAGAAACAAGAGGCCAAAGATATTTATGAAATTTCACAAAGTAAGAATAGTATGAAGGATAATTTCTGAAATTCTTATTTGGAGAATTCCAGATTTTTTCAAACTCATCTCTTGTAAATGACAGTTTATTTAATATATAATCTAATTCATATTGTATTTTACTATCGTCATATGGTTTTTTACTAATTCTTTGTAAAGCTTCATCTCTTGAAATTTCACCACTAATCACTTGAGCTGAGTAAGTTATTTTTCTCTTATCAATTCCAAACTTATCGAATTGCCAGTAACCAATTGCAAATTTAGTGAATAAATTCTCGTGATGATGTTCACCATAATAATCCCATCCATATTTTTCCTTTAAAAATATTTGGGCTTCTTTTTTGTTGTATTCGATGAAATTAAATACAGGGATCAATTTAATTTTTTTTAAGTATCCTAAATAAAATAATTTTGATAATGATATTATGGGGTAAGTTCTTAATTTAACCCTGCCAAACAATTTATGTAATATGAAATAATTGTTTTTGATCTGAATATGTCCATTCAGTAGGTTGTTTCCCTTCAGATCTAAAATCATTCCCAACAAACACATATTTAATATTTTCTCTGTTAGCAATGATATATAAAATTGACTGAATTGCTAAATCAGTTGGAGCATCAATCCAAGGCAATTCAGCCAGCATATATGAACGCATTAAATCTTTTATTTCTTCGTAATCTATTACATAAGTTTCCAAATCAATATTTAATGCATTAGTTAACTTTTTTATATTACTAACTGCAATCTCTGAACTCCATCCATTATCTAAATTTATTGCTAATGGCCTCAATCCGTAACTTTTTGCTGTATGCATTAAATAAGAACTGTCTGTTCCACCGCTTACACCAATAATGCAATCGTATCTTCTTCCTTTTCCCTTTATCTTGATTTCATCCGTGAGCAATTCCCATTTTTCTTTACCTAAATCACCACGTGGAAAATCTTCCATTAATTTATATTGTATTTTGGCATAATTGGAAACACCAGTTTCGTCAAATGCTATTCCTGGAACCGTAGTGTCCCAAATACCTCGAACACACACTCTATAATCTTGATTCATTCATTTTATCTGTTGCTTTCGCCTCATTTTAACTATCTGTTTTTTCAATAATCCGGGTATATATTTTATAAATTTTTTTTGCAATCAGTTCATTGTCAAAAGGCTTTATCTTTTCTCTTCCATTTGTTCTTTTATTAAAATCTAATGCAAGTTTAATTTTAGCGGCAACATCATCAGGATTAAAAGATGTTATATAACATCCTTCCGTATTGCCAATCACTTCCTTAATATCGCCAACATCAGTTGCAACAATTGGGCAATTACAAGCCATTGCTTCTTTTATGATTTGAGGTGAACCTTCTGAAAATGACGTAAGAAGCAAAAGATTACTAGCATTAAGCAATAGATTTACCTCTTCCCGACTTTTATTTTTCAATTCAATAAATTCACATATCTCATTGTAACATTTTAATAGCAGAAAAAGCCAGAGGTGAATTTTTTACAGAATTATCAAAACTTGAAGAAAAAAGAATATATTTTTTCTTCTGATTCTAAATTAAGTTTTTCCCTTGCAATTTTCATTTCAACAGGATAAAATACATCAAGATTTATTCCACAAGGAATAATAGCAAATCTTTTATTTCCTAATTTTTATTTGAATTTTGGCAGAAACAAAAATATTAAATCTAGATAAAGGTGCTGCAATTTTGAAAAAAGTCTTATCTATTAGGAATAACTGCATCACTTCCATGAAATGTAATAACTACAGGTACTTTTCTTTGCAAACACAGCTAACAAACCGGAGAGACCGAAATGAGCATGAACAATATCGGTTTGAAATTCATTAATTTTTTCTTCTAAGATTGAATAAATTTTTAAATACCCTTTAATTCCTTTTCCTATAATAAAAAAAGTATCGTAATCAACATTGAATTTTTGTTTTAATGATTCTATTTGCTCATATACAAATGCCTGATGAAGTTTAAAGTCGAAATTTTCTGCATTACCACTACAAACATTAATACTTTCATAAATTATTAACTGAAGAATAGATTTGTAAATATTTTTCAACTATTATATCAATACCAAAGTGCAAAATCGCTGTTTCCGAAATCTTTTTACGATCCATTTGTTTTAAATTTTTATACTCCTCAAATCAATTTCAATAAGGTTATCAATCACCATACCGCAACCATACTTAGCTAAATATTCACTAATCATATCCACTGAGTTATTTGCAATCACGGGTAAACCACAGCAAACATACTCACTGAACTTAACGGGAGAGGCGACATTATTAACAACACTTTTATCCCGCCAGATAATAGCGGCATCGGCAGCATTTAAGTATGCAGGTATTTGTGAGTAGTTAATAAATTTATTAATAATATTTTTATGATCGATTACTTTCTTTGAAAGATTGAGTACTTTTAACCCCATTGCAGCTAACATTACGAGCACTTCGTTATTCTGCCAGTTTGCTGTACCGCCGCTTGAGAATACTATAAGTACATCATCATTGTTTATACCGAGTTCTTTTCTGATACGTTTACGTTCTGATTCACTGTAACTAAATTGTGTAGAAGCCAAACATGGTGTTACAAAGAGTTTTTCTGCACTAATATTGTAATTGGTAATCAGATATGCCTTAAGTGAATTTGATACCACAGAAATCTTTTCAAACTTAGTAAGATTTTTAACTGCATTTTTAGAATTAGTGATTTTTAAACTTTTAAAGAATCCATTCGAATCATAGAATTCACTAATTTCTTCAATACTTGCACCACGAACATCAGGGACTATATTTCTATGAAACTCTTTATTCAGGACTTTCTTCAAATGCAGGGCACTCATTTCACCCCGCGTGTGAAATATAACCTTCTTAAAATCAATATTCAGATTTGATAAAGTAGCAATAATGCTTTTTCGATTCATAAAATTTAAGAACGGATAGTTCGGATAAGTTTTAAAGAAAACAGTTTTCAATTCAGGTGCTGATTTTCTAATTAAAAAGTCATTCTTCTCATTTTTATCTCTTATACCTAAGAATAAATATACATCTTTTAAAATATTTCTCTACACTTATAGTGTTGAGCAAAGCAAGTACCTGAGAATCAAAAACAGAACCGATACCATCACAAATGTAAAACAAGTAATCAGATTTCATTTAAACTCTAAATCGGTTTTGCCTGTTTCACCAACTAAGCCACGCCATAGACCTAAGTAATAATATTTTACTATAGATACTGATCCAATTTTAAAGAACATTTTTAATTTTAATGGAAAAGTAATTGATTCTATAAGAAGAAATTTTAGTAATTGCAGTAATAAACTAAATTTTTTGAAATACAAAACTCTGTTTCTCGTCATATAATAGTACATGAACTTATAACCACTTATATTTTTTTTTGACCAGTTATGGTTATGCCATACTTTAGCCTTATGTGTTACAAATGTTTTAATTCCGGAACTGTGTGCTCTATGTGCTAGATCAATCTCATCATTATAAATAAAGTATTTTTCTTCAAATAAACCTATTTTTTTTACAACTTCAGATTTACAGAAAGTTGTTCCACCGCTAACATAGTCAACTTCTAAAATCTCAGGCAAATTAATTTCCTCAAAACACTTATCGGCGGCAATTAAATCGTGTTTTTGCTTTATAAAATTTGCCTTAGCTCCGTATAACTGAATAATATTCCTTCTTTTTTCTTTTGTCCATTTAAAAAATATTGGTCCCGCAATCCTAATTTTCTCATCACTCTCACATAATTTAACCAACTCTTCCAGACAATAAGAGTCTAGCTCAGTATCATTATTCAGAACAAAAAGATAATTACATCCGTCCTTTATTGCGGCATCTGAACCGATATTATTCCCTTTAGCAAATCCATAGTTACTGTCTAATTTAATATAATCAACTTGAATTTTGTTGTTGTTGTTTAAGGTTTTGAAATATTCAGATGAGCCGTCTGAGGAATTATTATCTACAAAATATACCTTAAAGAATTTATAAGTCTGAATAGCCAATGAATTATAAAGCATTTCTAAATTATGCTTTTCATTAGTTACGACAAGTATTATTCCAATCATTTTTATAATAAATTAATTTTTTTACACTATTTATTACGCCAAACTGGAGGTAAATTTTCTTCGATTTCAATCTCGGCAAACTCCTTTGTTGCCTTTGCTCCATGACTCTTTACCCATTCTGCCATTCTATTTAAACCCGTGATAAGATCTGTCTTATCATTTATTTTAAAAACAGAATCAGCTTTTATATGTGATGAATATGCGTGCATTACCTCATTCCTTGGCTCTAAGTAATTAATTCTTACATCCTTGCCCATCACAATTTTGACTTTTTCAATTAATTCGTTAATAGAATAGGGAATTTCTGCACCAACATTAAATACTTCATTAAATGCATCCTTAACTTCTATAGACTGTGCAATAACAGGAGCAACATCTCCAACATAACTAAATGCTCTTGACTGTTTACCATCACCGAATACAGTAAGAGGAATATTCTTAAGAATTTGATTCATAAAAATGCCGATCACGTTTCGATACTTATCTCCTATATTCTGTCTCTCACCATAAACATTGTGTGGTCTGAAAATGATATAATTAAGTCCGAACATATCTTTACTAACCTTTAATTCCATTTCAACCGCAAGTTTAGCTATTCCGTATGGATCTTCCGGTGAAGGCATTGTCGCTTCATCCATAGGCAGCTGATTTTTACCATAAACGGCAATTGACGAAGTAAAAACAAAACACTTAACTTTATGGATAATACTTTGGTTAATTAGATTAATACTCCCTATTAAATTATTATTATAGTTATATCTCTTGATAAAATGGCTTAATCCCTCCGCAGCATAAGCAGCCAGATGAAAGACATAATCGAATTTGTATTTGTTAAATAAATCGATTACTAATTCATTATCAAAGATATCTCCTTCAATAAATACAGCCCCGGAATTTATATTTTCGATAAAACCACCGCTCAAATTATCTAACACAAAAACCGAGTGGCTTTTATTTACTAATTCATCAACTACGTGCGATCCGATAAATCCGGCACCGCCGGTTACTAAAATGTTCATTTTTGGTCCTTATTTTTTTTTTAGAATTAGATTTTTTATTTAATTTAAGTATTTACCTATAACATATACTATGATTGCTGATCGTATATTTAAACTAAAAGTTAATTTAGATTAAATTTTAATCATCTTTATTAATTGATATGACCTTCATTAAATATTTGAACTTTTTTTCTAAGTAAAATATTTAAGCCAGATACTTTTTTGTTTTTCTAAAAAAACTATCAGTTTTTAAGTGAATGGAACATTTCTTAAGATAACCAAATGAAATTATTCTACGCTAATTATAATTATGTTTATTTTCTTAAAGTATAATTTAATGAAGATAATTTTGTACCGTTATTTTTATTACATCTAAAATTATTCTTATCAGTTTAATTGACAGTTTTTCCATTTTTTCTGGCTTATTCATTTTTTTTCGTTAATCTATACACGTCCAGCGAATATTCTTCAATTTTTTCTACCTGAAATGATGAATTCATTGCTAAAACTTTATCTAAAAGAAAACCTTTGACTTTCGCCCCTTGTTTTTTTGTGAATTGGCTGACCAGCAGTTTTAAATAATCATCCGGCATACTAACTCCCGATTCAAGCAAATAAACCGTCTCATTACTCTTAAGAATTTCGTTTAGATCAGTAGGAGTATATCCGAGAGAATTCTCTTCCATCTTGTTTTGATAATCTGATAATACATCGTACACCTGAAGGTCAGGTGCATAAACCTTTTTTATCGGCTTTATGGCCTGATAAACAATAAGAACAGAGTTGTTATCAAGATTATTATTTAATTGGACATAGGTTTCTTTTAAATCTCTAAAAAAGGTTCTTTCTGAAAATACTATATAAATATTTAAAGATGAAAAGATTAAAACGATTGTAATAATCCATTTGGAGGATCTTATAATATTGATAAGGAAATATGAAGATGCAAGAGCAATGATTGGGTAAGCAGTCATTTGGTAGCCGCCATAACGTGCTTCAGGTATAGCAACCGGTAAATGGATAAGAATCGTGATGATGGTGATATAAAATAGTTCACGGTTGTGCTTAGATAAATAATAAAGGGTAAAGGGTATAAGTAAGATCACTATATTAAATGAGCGTAAATAACCGTATACATAAATCGCTGCCGGGCGAAGAAAATTTATCTCAGCAATGATCTGTTCATATCGATTAACTTCACCACCGTAGGACCAATGACCGCTTACAGTTTCCTGAAAAGTAAAATATTAACTGATAAGAATACAATAATAATACTTAGAGCGAAAATTATATTATGTTTTCTGAATAATTCCTTAAGTGAGGTAAAAAGGAAAAACATCGGGGTAAAAAGAACTGCGAAAGGAGAAGTAAGAAGACCCAATCCAAATAAGATACCTGCAATCAAATATTTATCTTTAGAATAAAAGTACAGGCTTATAATTCCAAATGATGGTACCAGAATAAGATACTCAACCTGGCAGGAAAATCTGAATACCCCGCTCGCAACTGAATAAACAATCACGGTAATAATTGCATGATTAAAGTTGTTATACTTCTTAAACGTTATTTGAAATAATGCGATCGCTGCTGCTGCGCTGAAAACTGCAAGCATAATTTCAATGATGTAATAGCAGATAAACCAATAAGCTTAGAAAAAATCAGATAAAATATTATCCCGAACAAATGGAATGAGAAATGCGAACTCCTGCTCCATAGATCTAAATTTATTATCTGATCTACATTTGTAACCGAATCATTGGAGATAGTTACACCGTATCCGAATAGAATATAAAGGATAGTTAGTATTAAAAATATTAATGCTGGTGTATTTTTGTTCATTGATTTCACTTTTTACCAATAATTAACAAATTTTTTCCTATAAGCGGGGCAAACTTTTTTTCGATTCGTGACATTATAGGAACTACTAAATTTATCGTAAAGTTTTACGTAGCCCGGTTGGATTATTTTACTCATTAATGTAAATGTTATATACCAGGGTAAAATACCAGCTAAGTCAAAATACTTTACCTTCTCAACTTGAAATCCTGCACCTTCTAAAAGAGTAGTAAGTCGATTTTTATTGTAACGCCGGTAGTGCCCTAACTGCTCGTCCAATGAGCTGTATAAAAATTGAAGGGCAGGCACAAATACTATTACTCTTCCACCCGTATTTAATTTCTTATAGGAACTGATCAACTCTTCTTTATCCATTTCTATGTGCTCAAGAACATTTATATAAAGGATTGTATTTATGTCCTCTGATAAATCAATTTCTGAATTAAAATAATCATTGAAGGTTTCAATATTGTCAACATTCTTAAATCGATTCTTTAATAGAGCGTACATATTAGCTGAAGGTTCGAATGCAAATAGTTTAAAGAGTGGTAATTCTTTAAAATACATTATAAAATTCATCTGAAAAATTTCCGCTGCCAGCGCCTACTTCAACTATTGGACTTTTAATAAAACAATGTATTTCCTCAATTATCCATTTGTGATAACTAACTGCAAATAACATAGCTTCAAGATCTCGTCCAAAATATTCAATACTATTAATATTATTCATAAAACTAACGAAATTTTAATTTTTCAAAATTGATAAGATAGTATTTCAAATTACTTTAGGATTTCCAATCATTATTTTTCCTCATCTCAAAATTGAATTTTTCGTATCTTACAATCGTGTCGAGTATCAATCCAATTGCAAAAAATAACAATGAAAATATCATCATTCCGGTTGCGAGTATTGCTGAAGGAACTTTATACACGTATCTGAACTCAATGAATTCCATAACCGGGTCAATGCCGAAGCACTAGCCGCCAATAAAAAAGATAATCGAAAGAGTTGAAAAAAACAGTAGTGGTCTGTAATCTTTAAAAATATTAAAAATAGTTTTTAATACTCTGAACCCATCTTTAAATGTATTTAGCTTAGAAAAACTTCCTTCAATTCTGTCTTTATAGGTAATCGGTATTTCAATAATATTAAATCGTTTATCAAGGCAGTGCAATGGTCATTTCCGTTTCAATTTCAAATCCTTCGCACATTATAGGATAATTTTTTACAAAATTCTTAGAAAGTACTCGATAGCCGCTCATAATATCTTTCAGATCAGCATTGAATAACAAATTGATTATTTTCCTTACCAGATTGTTACCAAAATTATGAAACATTCTTTTATTCTCTTTTTCATATCCCTGATCAGTAAACCTGTTGCCGACAACCAGATCATATTCACCCGAAGCAACAGGAGCTAATAATTTTTCCAGATCATGTCCGAAATAAGTATAATCAGCATCTGCCATTACATATATGTCGGCATTAATTCTGCTGAAAGCTGTTTTCATAGCATTAGCTTTTCCCTGCCTTTTCACAAAAATAACATCACCTTTAATATTTTTTTCTTTTAAGACAGTTTTTGCAATCGTATTTGTTTTATCGGTTGAATTGTTATCTATAATATAAACAGATGCCTCAGGGCAATGTTGATGAAAATCAAGTATAGTTTTTTCAATAGTCAATTCTTCATTATAAGCAGGTAAAATAATTGCAAGTTTTTTATTCATACTATTGATTGTTTACTTTAAACAAAGTGAATTTGGAATCTACTCTGCCGATATTAATCAAATTAAATCTTTCACCCCATTCTGGAGTTGATAGGTCTACATCCCTGTAATTTTCTGGTTCAGGTAACATTAAAAAAGAATACCATATTTGAAGGAAATAGTTCAATTTCTAATTACATCTGAAGCATTTATTACTGCAGCGCCAACATATTGACTTACGCGGACCGACAAACCAGTTTGACTATTATTGATAAAGATCGGCTGTTTTCCCACATCTGATTCCCTGTATATGCTATCGAATAGCTTATCATAATCGCGTTCAGTTTTGTTATTTCGTCCCCGGAAATTGTGAATATTCCAGTGCTCAACTATCAGGGAAATATTTATAAATAAATTTATAATTATCAGGGATATCAAGACTCCTTTAACAGTATAAATAATCTTTTTGTTTATATGGTCAGTTTTAACAAATATCAACGTTACGATAATAGCAATTACTGCAAGATAAATTGCACTGAGATAACGGCCATCCGCTATATGTGTCAAACCCGGGTTAGGTATTTCGTGATAACGTAAAGTAAAGTAAAATAGGAAAGAAATAGTTGTTAGTATAATTACAAAGAATGGAACAACCAACTGATAAGTGTTTTTAAAAGTTACCCTTTTGTTCCTTTTTAATCTTATTAGACTAATGATGATAAAGGCTATTAATCCTAAAGAAACTACATGAAATAATAAATTAAGTGCCCCATGATAATTCTTGCTGAAAAAGAAAAGATTATCCGGTAAATAACCACTATTAAAGAATGCTTTAACAAAGAAAGGATCCATTCTGAGAATTTTTTCCGGATAGAAACCGACTATCCATATATCCGGGTTATCCATATAATTAATAAAACCTGTTGTAAGGTAATTATATATCAACACGCCTGAAGTAATCGTTAGGCTTATGACGAAAGACCTAATAGCAGCATAGAGATTGTTCTTATCCTTATCGATAATAAAAATGATAATTAAAACAACAGTGGGATAAAATGCTGTTAAGAAATAACTGTAATGTGTCCAGAATAACATAGAGGCAAAAAGAGAGGATAAGAAAAGATTTAATTTCCTGGATTTATCAAGAAACAAATATGCAAACATAAAATAAATGGAAAGTGACAATATTAAAAGAGCCACAACCAGGATAGTATTGATGTTGTTTAATATTGATGTTGATATGATCAGTAATGAAATAAAATAAAAGTAAGCTTCCTCCGTCACAATATTTTTGAAAAAATTAAAAATTTTCTTCCAAATAATAACAAGAAATAACAATACTGATATTTGTATTATAAAACTTGACAGAAGTGTATTTGCTGTTAAAAAAGAAACTAACGAAAGCACTAAAGGATACAAGGGAGGCCACTGTATATGAGTTTTGTAATAAACTTGCTGTTGTGCATCCAGATACTTAAATGAAAAACCATTCCCCTCCATAAAATTCTGAGCCAGTGCCATCTGAGATATATGGTCGGTGCAAATATCAGGTTGTGCAAAATAATAGGCTTGCCCTAACAAGCAACACCAAGGTTATTAAAAATATCAACACTCCCCGATTTTTCATTTACCAACTCCCGGAAGTGATGTTTCAATTATTCTTAATTTTGTAACAGGATTTGTTTTTCTTAATGACACATACGGTATTATTAGTAATGTCATTAAATAAAACACACAGAATCAAACCATAAAATATTATTACTTACTAAGCATATGAATGCAATACTTAAAACAATAAAATTTAATAAAAAGAATCTTTGCACAGATAATTGAGAATACGCTACTCTTATTGAGAGGGCGGGCTAATCGAATAAAATTATAATTGCTGGTACCAAATTCCCTTTCTGGTGTATCATAAGAAATATAACTTTTTCTTATCTCATCAGATTTTTTAAAATTTGTTTTTAAGGAATACCCCCAATGAGAATTGCTCTAAATATAATATATGCTTTTCTATCCATTAAGTCTGAATATTGAATTTTGCTTTACAATATTTAAGCCGACAAATACTAAAAAAAATAAATTGTATAAATAACTTGCTATAGCTCTATATTTTTCTTTACTTTTATAAGTACACGGTGGCCTTGAACAAGATTATATCCATTTAAATATTTTTCTATCATTATTCTAATAATGTATACAGGATGGCCGCCATCAACATCCATCGTGATTACAGCGTCGGCATTGGATTTATTAATTCCAAAAAACAATGCCACATATTGACCAAGATCATTTTTTAAAGAATAAAACTTAACAAAATTAAATTCCTTGGAAATGGTTCGAAGTAACATCTATTGTTTCATCAGTACTACCATCTTCCAAAAATACAATTGAAATTTCAATACCATCAATCTGAATATTGATTTATTTGATCAACAAATTTTCTGATATTTTCAATTTCGTTGCGAACTGCAACTAAAATTTTTTTCATATTTTTTTTTCTTCCCATACAATAAAGATTATTTCAATACAAGAGAAATTTAAATATCAATCAGATATTCTGTAACATTGTAATTATAGTCCTAACTTGTTCTTCAGTTAAACTGGAATAAAGTGGTAGAGTTATTAAATTATCAGACACATAATCAGTATTAGGTAAATTAATATAATAATCCTTGTATATAGAAAACCTGTGCACAGCAGGATAATGCACACTTGTTTGAATACCTGCTTCCGCTAATTTATTTCTAACTTCATCTCTTTTTTCTCTAGTAGAATTTTTCAAAACTATAGGGAAAATGTAATTTGAACAATAATTTTTATTTTCTTCGAAAGGAATAATTAAGATTTTCATTATCACCGAAACGCATCAATATACATTTTCCTAATATATGCTCTTTTATTCAGATCATTTTCCAATTTATCTAATTGCACGATCCCTATTGATGCTCTAATATCATCCATCCTGTAATTGAAACCAAGATCAATTACATCATAACTTGTAGAGTGTCCTTTTGCCCGTTCATAAGATAACGAAGTCATACCATGAGAACGCAGGAGTTTAACTCTTTCAGATAGTTTGAGGTTATCCGAAACAAGCATTCCGCCTTCTCCAGTACTTATGTTTTTATTTGAGAAAAAACTAAAACAACCAATATCTCCGATTGTTCCAAGTTTTTTACCGTTATATTCAGATAAGGGAGCATGACATGCATCTTCAACAACTTTAAGATTATTATTTTTTGCTATCTTAAGAATGGCGTCCATATCGCAGGCAAAACCCCCATAATGCATTACAACAATTGCTCTTGTTTTTCCAGTTATTTTGCTTTCTATATCCACGGGATCAATCGTTAAGTCGTTATAGCTTTTAATATCTGCAAAAACAGGTATTGCATTAAGATATCTAATTGAATTTACAGTGGCAACAAAAGTAAGCGATGGACAAATTACCTCATCACCTTCTTTTATACCCAGAACTTTCAATGCAAGATGCAGCGCAACGGTACAATTTGAGAGTGCGACAGCATGCTTTACTTTTAGCATCGAGGCAAACTTATTTTCAAACTCAACTGTTTTTGGGCCGGTAGAAATCCATCTAGATCGCATTGTCTCTAAAACTGCATTTTCTTCAGCCTTGATCAAAATTAAGCTCAAATAAAGGAATTTTATAATCCACTTCTAATAGTCCCTATTTAATTTAACATTAATTCATTTTAATAAATTTTTACTCATTTTTATTCCTCCAAATTGTTTCATATAAGCCCTTGTAATCATAAAGAGGCTCAAACCATAAAAAAGCCGCATACTGCCGATACTTAATTATCGGTGATATAAAATTTACTTATAAAAGCCTTTTAGAAATATCTCTCGGCAATTCCACTGCACTATCACTGCTTTCGTCCTATAAAAAAATTATATGTTAGATTTCAATGCCCTTTGGAACACGAATATTGAATTCATTAATGAATACGGGAATTGTTTTTTCCTCATTCCTTACGACAACTAGAACATCAACCGACTTCATTAAGACCTTTAGATTTTGCTTCTTTTGATGCGAGGCGGATGCCTTTAAACGAGGAACCTTCATAGTAAATCGAAATAAAACCGAATATGATACTTATTATAATCGCCGGAATCTGATAGTAAAATGAGAATGCTACCGCCTGGGTCTCATCAAACCAAGGATACCAAATGCAACTACACAGGCAAATTGATGTACCACCAACATTGCCAGGGGTGGATGGTAAAATAAAAGAGACTCCGAGAAGTATCAGGCTTAATATTGAAACATCCCAGCTTAAATAACCACTTAACCTTTCAACAATAATAAAACCTGCAAATACATACATAAACCAAATCAATGCAGTTGTAGTTATTAAATAGGTCAGATCCTTTACGTTTAAGTATTTTTGCAGATAACGGAAAACAGATTCAATTTTACTTTTGATAAAATTAATTATTTTATATTTTGAGATACGCTCAAGTTTTAAATTAATATAATCCTTTTTCTTCAACATCAATAAAACCACAAGAGTAGCAATTGTTAGGATACCGATAAAAACAGCCCCTCCGATTAGAATATTCTCAGGGATATCATATCTGAAAACTGCAATAAAAAAGAGGACCGATAAACCAATGAGATCAAAAATTCTCTCTATGACGGCTGAAGTGAGCACCTGTGTAGTATTATAATTCTTTTTTTTTGCCAGAAGGTAGGATTTTATAATATCCCCCAGACGGGCGGGCAAAACATTATTGGCAAAGTAGCCTATGTTAGTGTAATGAAACGTTGTAATAAAATTATTGGCCGGGAAAATATCAAGAAGCTTTTTCCAGCGGAGGGCAATAACTATCCTCAAAATTACATTAACAATTAATACATATATAACAATATCGAGATTTTGTATACTAAAATAGATCAGTAATTTATGCAGATCAATATCCCTTACAGCCAGATAGAGAAGAGCAATTGAAAAAGCTGCTCCTATATAGTATTTATATTTGTCAAGAAATTTTTTCATTATAATGTCTTTTTGTGAACTAACCTGAAAAACAGGTTAAATCCATCTGGAAAATGATCTCGTGTAGTTTATTCTGCTCGAAATTGATGATTTGGTTAAAATTAAGGAATTATCGATTGACTTTCTGCTTTAACAAATAACAAGCCAGTCGTTTGATGATTTTTAATTAAATAATTGGTATCAGCACCCGGAATTTATGATATTTTTACTATAAATGTTCAGGTTTAAAACCCTGCGGATTTATTGAGACATTATTAACAATTCCGCTAGAATTCTTTGCTATCTGAATTAATTTTGTGGCATAGCCATACTTGGGGCAAAATCAAAATTAGACTATAATTGAGTTTAAAATTATAAGACTTACTTTGTAATTGAAACCCTATTTTGTTTCTGTTGCTAATACCCAGGAGGCTGTCTCACAAGAAATGTTTTCTGATAATATTTCTGATTCCATCCGAAATAAACTCGAAAACCAAACAAAATAAAAGGTTCTCAGTAATGAAATGTTTTGAGAGAACCTTTTGAGACAGCCTCCTAAGGTCATATATATCCAGAACGATTCAATCGCTAAAAAGATTGCGCTTCTGTTGAATAAACTATTAAGAGTGTTTTGTCCCGAAGTGACAAGATATTTATAGAACAAGAAAAGCCACATCAAAACGATAAGTCCCGATAGGCGAAATAAAAAATTATTTTGAGCGTATACGATTGCTAATAGTAATTATTCCATCATTTATTCTGCTATATGCTTTATCAAATAAATTGATATAATATTCAGCCATTTTTTCAATGGTGTGATTTTTACGCACATAAGAATATGCGTTTTTACCAAGTCTTTCTCTTAATTCTTTATTCAAATAAAGTGTTTCAATTGCATTAACTAATTCCATTACATCTAGATTAATTAGTATTCCGTTATCTTCATTTATAAACATCCGTGTATCACCAACATTTGTAGCAACAATTGCATTTCCACATCCCATTGCTTCAAGCACACTTTGAGAAGGATAATTATTAGTAGTTTGAATCGATACAAATACTGATGTATCAGAGAGTATTTCGATAGGGTTAGGATGAAAGCCGTGAAATATGATATTATTAAATCCGGAATTGGCAACTTGTGATTGGATATGCTCAGAAAGTCTTCCTTCTCCCATTATATGAAATAATTATTTCCGGATATTTTTTTGATAATATAATTGCGGCATCCAAAAAATATTCAGGATTTTTATCATTTTCTAATCTTCCGGCAAATGCAACCTGAAAAATATTTTTATCACCAATTCTGCATTTTGAATAATCGGAAAATGAACACGGAGTAATTGATACTGATTCCTCTTTTACTTTTATTCCCCTTTCTCTAACACCTTCTAAAATGAAGGGACTGAGGAAGTCAATATAATCGCTATTTTCCAAAGCATAATTGAAAGAGCTGTATTTTCTGTACCAGTATTTTCTTTCATTAGGCAAAACATCTGTAAACCAGCTATCCATATCGCAGAAAATAATTCCTATATCTCCGCTTTTTTTTTCATTAAATAAAAATATAAAGGTATAATTCCACTATAAATACCAAGGAAACATTTAATATTTTTTTCTTTTCTTATTTGATCTATTTCTATATAGTATTTTTTTTGAAATCTGTAATTTTTTATAAATCTATAAATTGTTTAATAAGACCGGGATGGTTGCTTGTATAAGATTTTAGATTTATTAGTATTCGATGTTTTATTTTTATTATGGACTGGTTTTTAAACCAATAGGAATTAAATTTTGAGCAGGATAATTAGGAAATATTTCCAGAATTTTATGATACAAATTCCATGTAATTATAAAATAATATTTATTGGAATAATTTATATGACAGATGCTCAAATAATTTGATAAATCGTTTTTCAGCACCACCCAAAAGTCCATCCGTCAATAAAATAAAAGCATAATTACTCATTGATTATATGTATATCTTTTGTCTGTTTTGAAAGATTCAAATATTAGTTTTTTATTCAAGATTTAACCCTTCAAATATTTTTTTGTGTTAAACAAGATTATACAAGTATCATTTTTTTTATTAAAAAAACTCACCTTACGCAAAGTATTAAATATGAGAAATCACAACTCTTAGAGTCTGCCGCTTAACCTAAAAATGTAATTTCTTCCATAGACATTGCTATGGAAGAAGGATCCTGAAGATTATCGGAAAGAAATCCTTTCTCCTTTAATTGCAAAGATCCCTCTCATCCATTCGGGATGACAGAAAAAAATATTACCATTTTTGAATTTTTCAAATGTTTCTGTCAATTTAATTATTAAATAAATCAAACCTATTTACTGTAATTCTTTATAAATGTTCAAATATATTTTACGATATAATGCGAACCCGATTCCCATTAAGAAAGCAGTACCACTCATGCCAGCTCCAGTAAAATCCGAACCCAATGCGTAAAGTTTACTTGTAAACTTTCCAGCAATAAATAATAAAATATAGATAGAAAATATTATTGTTAACGGGTCATGTAAATAATTAATCAAAGTTAATTTTAACAGTCTTGCCAGGTTAAAAAACAGTTTTACCATAAAATAATATAAAGGAGCCATTAATATTGCACCCGCAATACCAAAGCCAAATAATAAATAATATATGGGTACTTCACTTGCTGCATCAGCAGCTATGGCAAAAGTAGCGCCCCTTGGTGATGTTGCATATCCAGGTCCCCAATATAAATAAGTATATCCTGTTCCAAATAATAAATTGTTCCTGATGTATTCTTTTGTAATCTCCAATTCACCGACTCCAGACACTCTGTTGTCACCCTCTCCTCTGGAATCTTTTCCGGTAGTAATAAGTAAAAAAGTATCCTCACCAATAGTTGCTATATAACCAATATATTTTGGGAAGGTAAAAGATAAAACTAAAATAACCACTATAACAGGTATTACAATTTTAAACATTTCCGATAGTTTTCCGGTTCTGAATAAATAAGATATTATGAATATTATTATTATTACTGTCACTACAATATCTATTTGTGTTCGTCTGGTAAGAGTAATCAGAAGTGTAATAATCATTATTACGCCGCTGTAATATAGCCAATTCTTGTATTTTAAATTTAGATGGATTTTTTTGGACAAAATATAATGTGGTTAAAGCTATAGGAAATAATAAATAAAAAATCCCGTAACTTTCCATCGATATTCTCATCATTGCATCTCCCTCATATCTTGACATTTCGGTTACAGGAATTAAGTTGGCTCCCGTAACCAATGATATAAAAAATAAGGTTAAGCAAATGATGCCGACAGAAAGAGTAGTAGTGTAAAAGTAGTATAAACCTCTTAAGGAGAATACATAAACAGATATTAAAATAATGAAGCCATAAACGAAATACTCTGTTTTTTATTAAAAAAGTCGGATAATCAAAATCGTTGTGAAAATAGGGGACAACACCTCCATAAACTATAAAAAAATATGCGGAAAAAATTAACAGGTAAAATAAAAATCTAACCAGGAATTTATCTTGAAAGATTGATTTCCAATTAACTTTTGCAAATATCAAACAAATTGTTATACCGACAATAAAAACATCTGAAATATTTAAAGACCCTACGAGTGCACCATCTAATAATCCAACTACATATCCACCGGGATCAAAAAAAAGATTTAGAAATATCCAGAACCACAAATCCGGTTTATTTCGAATAATTATTATTAATGCAATAATTATAATTAGTCCAACTATGCCTGCTAATATTAATTTTAACATTATTGCTTAAATATTTCTTTCGAAAACGGTTTCCAAGATTTTTTTATGTAATGAAGTCTAATAAAACTAATCCAATAAATAATCAGAATAATTGTGTTCCATTAAATATGATGTTTTTTATTGATTAAATAATAAAAATAACGTTTGATTTCATTAAGTATGGGTGGAATAAATTTAAGTATAAATTGTTTATTACTCATACTAATAATATTATTAGGCAATTTTTCATCAGAAATTATAAAAAAATATTCACTTGTATTATTACTAATAAAAGAGCAACGAAAATATTTTTTTAATTCATTAGGCTTCCAATTATAGCGATGTTTTTCATATTCGTAAGGATCATCATCAAACCCTTTTTGGTCTGGTACGTATCTGGGAATAGCAATGAAAATATATTTACTTTTTTTAGTTAATTCTGTTACTAGTTGTATTGCATCATCTTTTGAAAAATGTTCAAAAACATCAATTATTATTATAAGATCATAAGTATTAAGCAAATAATTATCGATATTCCGGATATCCTCATTAAAAATATTATCATAAATCTTTTCCTGAAGTTGAGTAATATTTTTGTGATAACCTTCAACACCATCAATTAGTAAATTTTTATTATGTTCTAAATACTCTCTGATAAGAAATCCGTACTTACCTTTTCCAAATCCCAAGTCCAAGATTTTAGTGGGGTTTAATTCTCTGATGGTGTTTATTATTGCTGGAATAATTGTTGGATCTGATGTTGGCATAACTTCCTCATAATTTATTAAATTTTTTATTAACTAAATGATCATAATCTTGTCTTGTGTTTTTTACAATATTTTCCCAGGAATAATGTTCAATTGCAATACTCTCTAAGATTATTAAAGGTGATCTTATTATCAATGATTTTATAGATTGCATTTTTCATTTCATCCTTATCTGAAACAGCCAAACCAACAGATTCGCGGTATTCAAGAGGAAAGTTCTCAAGACTTCCACCAATTATGGGTGTATTGCATAATAATGCTTCAACTGGAAGTAAACCAATGCCGCAAAAAATATGTTCTACTGAATATTTTGGCAAAATATAAACGTCTGCAGCAGATAAATACTTGTACATATCTGTATGCGAAATCCTCCCATATAATTTAGCTCCAGCCTCTAATGCATAATTTGTCAGTGGATCTTCCTCATTGGTCCCAACCATTAGTAATTCTACGTCATCTCTTTCTTTCTTTATATCCTTAAAGATATCTATTAAAATATCCGGCCTTTTCGTATAATTTAATTTTCCGACATATAGTAAATATTTTTTATCCGGTTCCAAACTCAATAAATGCCTTGCTTCTTTTTTGTTGAGTGGAGTAAATCTTTCCGGCATAATTCCCAGAGTCTGTTTTTTAATTTCTGCCCCCGTTTTCGGTAGATATGTTTTTAACTTTTCATCAAGAATGTAGAGTAAATCGATATTCTTAAATGAATTTTTTTCAAAAGGTATCTGCAAATGATAAAAAAGCTTTTTTATTCCTTTTGATATTTTAACTTTATAAATAGCTGATGATTCGCCATTATTTTGCACTGCTATAGGATAGTTTTTAAACTTAAAAGCAACGCTATAAAATGTTAAATGCCGAAAATTTGTGATATGCATAATAGTCGGTTCGTTTTTTTTAAGTTCTTCCTTGAGATGTTTTAACAAAGATCTTGAGTAATCGCCGAAGTATTTAATGTGATATGCCGGAAAAATTCTAAACATAACACCGGAAATTTCCCTTTCATAGATCTTTCTGGATTTATAATCTGTTTTCCAGCACTCAACTTTTACATCAGGTTAAATTCCTTAAATTTTCTTGAACATATTCCGCCCCACCCAATAGTAAAATAATTATCCCCATCTTTAATATTGGACGCAACATTAGAGGCACGATCTGCTATTCTATCAATATAAATAACTTTATACATAAAACTAACTCCTTACTAATTTTTTTCAAATCTATTTAATGTTATTTCCATATCTGTTCAAAATAAATTTGATTCAACAACAGAGTTAAAACAGAATTACGATTTCAAAAACAACTTTCTATATAAAACAAAATAGAACAAACTCATCCCCCTTTAATTCTCCTATCTCTTGATAAGAGAAGGGGGTTAGGGGGTTGAGTTAGAGAATGTTAAATAAATTGAAAAAGAATCCATTTATTTATTTATTTTTTGTTTTAGGTTATTAAATAAATCTATAATTAAACTATAATCAATTATCTTAAAAAGAAAAGGCAATGTTAAGACAGTAATTAGAACAGCCGTTTTAATAAAATAGGATATATGCCCTTCAATTTTCAATTCGTAGAAGGGAAAAAATATTGCAATTGATAAACCAATTAAAAAATAAAGTGTCGGTTTAATAAAACTTCTTTTTATATAGAATACTTTTTGTGACCAATAATATGCAGACAAAAAGTAAATAATATTAGAAATTATCGTTGTTATGGCGGCACCAACAAATCCAAAATTAGGGACAAAATAAAAATTTAATACGAAATTAGCTCCCGCAGCAACAAGCATTATCCAAAAATAAGGTTTACTTTGTTCTTTTAATGTCATCCCGTTTCCGGTTAGTTGGGCACTTTGATATAATATTTGACTAAATATTAAAAACGGAATTGCAAGAATTCCACCAATATATTCAGGTGTTGTTATAAATTTTACTAAATCGTAACTAAATATTGAAACTAATGATGCTACGGAAATCGCGATTGCAAGATATGTGTACCATATTTTTGTAAGGAAATCTTTTGTTTCTGGTTTATCCTCGTTTTTTTCCTCACTATAAAGTGACAATACTAATACTGTAGAACTCATTGATAAAGCCATATTAACTAACATAATTGGCTGTGAAAAAATATTCCCAATAGAATACAAACCAATTTGATTTAAATCCTGATAATGAAGCAAGAAAAATCTATCCGAAACACTGTTAACCCACGACAAAATACCTGTAAATATAAGTGGAAAACCAAACTTTAACATTTTTTTTGCCCATACTCCAGCTAAATTGTCTTATATATTTTTTACTGGCATAGTAAAAATAAGCAACAGTTAAAATAATAACAGAATTAATAAAAGATGATAAGAGTAGCCCCAAGAACACCGAGTTGTAAAAACAACAACCAGTAGAATTCCTGAAACGGGAGTTATAATTGATCTGAAGCATTAGTATAAAAGTATATTTCCATACTTCACGGTAATAGCGAAAAAGTAAATCCTGAAGATTGATGGTATTGCTTATTGGGATTGTTACTAAAGAAATAGCTACGACCCAACTATAATTTGCAGTATTAAATAAAATGATTGAAATCTATCACTAAAAGGAAGCAATTAAAAGAATCGGTATCCAATTTGTAACATTTCGCATTATTACAGAAGTATAAAGAACTTTACCTTTTTCTTCATCTGTTTCTGCAATAAAAAAATATCTGCCTGTTGCACCTCCAAGCCCAAGTCCTAAATAATCGAGATGAAAAAAGCAAACGTTGCCAATGTATCAAGTATACCATATTCAGCATGGACTTAAAGCCCTTGTATAAAAGGTAATAGAATAAAGCCGATAACTTTTTGAAGTACTGATCCAAAACCATAAATAAGTGTATCTTTCCCAAGTGTTCTTATATTAGACATTATTTACCGTTATCTACAATTTTATCTGAATACCGTTTCTCAATTTCACTTAAGTACATAACAAGTGTGATCAGTTTGTTATATTGTTTCCCGAATCTGCTTAAACTTACTTTTATTATGTCAAGATTGAAAATTGATTTGGTTTTATTGAGCTTGTTATAATAGATTAAAAACGAATTAAAAAGTTCACTATTGTCCTCAACTTTCACTAAACTCTTATTAATTAGCTTTTCGTACAATTTCGAGAAACAGCAAATAATATTTTATAGTTTGATTTAATTTAGTTTTACAACTTAATTTTCGTTTATTTTTTTTATCATAGTTATTGATGCTTTCAGTCGAATTCATATCAAGATCGGTACGTTTATAAATTGGAACATTCAGCAATCTCATATCGATTAACTTTAAAAAATCAATAAAAAATTTATAACCTGTCCATTTAAGCGGGACATTTTCGTAAACTGTCATAATCCAATTTTTTGACCACATAGGGTGAACTGTCCAATTGAATAGCCTTGCTCTTTCCTCCCCGGCTAATGGGACGTTAGAATATTCATAATAAAATTTTTTTAACTGGTATTCTTTGTTGTTATTATAGTTTTTCGTGAAATAACTCTTTATTTCATTTTTAATATCGATATTTGAATTAAAAATTGAAATTGCATTCTCAATAGTTATTGAACTATAAAACCCCATTATTAAGACCATAAAATACTGATTTAAAAAAATGTTTTTCTGGTACACCTGATGAACTCACCCCCATAGCCACCAAAGTGTGCAATTTTATTTGATGAATTTAAAAGTCATTTAACGAAACCGCATCATTATAACAAACAGAAGTAGTCAGAAAGTCAACGGTTGCATTTGTTTTATATAGTAAATCTGTAATTGTTATTTTCATCCAATTTGTTGTTAAATTTTAATTTGATATATTCTCCGGGTTGTTCAAGCTCGTTAAATGCCTGTTGTGCTTCTTTACTTTCATCCTGAACATATTCATATGTGAAGTACTTGAATTTTTTGTCAAATTTCGAAATGCCTCCAATAATCGCCCTGCTATCAAAACCACCACTCAGATCAGATATTAAATCATATTCTCTTTCACGTAACTTATTAATTCGTTTTTTGTGTCTTAAGGAAAGTATCTTTCAGTTTTAATAAGGTTTCTTCCCTTGGTGTTTTAACTTTATTTGCTCCGTAATGAATTTCAGAAGTATCCTTAAGATTATACTTTTTAACATCCGATAAATCTTCTATTAGAAGCGCTTGGTATGGTTCAAGCTTACGGATATTTCTGAAATAAGTTTTATTGCCTAATGAATATCCAAGAATCAGAAACTCAGTTATCCCGGCGAGGTCAAATTCTATTTTTGTTCCGAATTCCAGATTAGTTTTAATATCTCTGCTAATGATAAAAATTTCACTGTCATTTGAATAATAAATCGGAAGCCTACCCAAGATGATCATTAAATCCGATATATTTATTTGATTGCTTATCATAGACCTGAATATAAAATCCCCGTCACAAATATTTATAAACTGCCGGATAGCATTAAGAAAATCATTGTTATCTACAAATTTACTGGCGATCTCCTCGCATCTGTTTTTAATTTCCTCATCGCTTAAGTTATAAATCATACCTTCAAGAATAACGATCCATTTATCATTTTTAAAAACCTTATATGGATAGCCATTGTAATAAGAAATAAACATTGAAATATTTGATCTGAAGATTCCAGTTAGTTCAATAAAAAACCATGGCTCGTGTTTTAAAAAATTTAATTGTTCTAATTTTATATTTGAATGCTTGCCAATAAATGTATGTGTGCCTACCATAATATTCCTTTGATTTATTCCAATATACTATAAGAATGTAATTTTAATAAAAGTAAACCACTATAAATATTTTATGCCTTTGGCACAATAATTTTCTTTTTGATTTTAATTAAGAATTGAAATATTTTTTCTTCTAACTCAAGTATAACTTTGGGTAATTTGTGGTGAAAACTCCTCATATTTTCGCGGGGGTGTCTTCATTATTTCCTCAAACTCTTCCCTAGTTAATCCTAACTTTTTAGGAACATAAATTAAATGTTCCTGAAGTTCTTTTTCATCATAAAGTGGTTTTTCTAATTCCTCTAAGGCCGCGTTTCGTGATTATTTGTCCGGCTAAAATCAAAGATGATAAATGAGCGCGTCTTTTATCATAACCAAATTTTGTTGGTAGAATATAAGCCTGGAAAAATTTAGTATAAATTGATTCGTGATGTTTTCCGCCATAATCTCTCCAGCCTAGTTCTTCAATTAAAAATTTTTTGGCTTTTTCTTTATCATAGTCAATATAATCAAGCAATGAAAAAGTTTTTAGCTGTTTAAATCTATTCCAGTAAATTCTTTTATAGACAGAGTAATGCGGAAAATCTTTTAACTTTTGAGTACCAAACAAATTATTAACATTTTTAATATAACCCCAATCCATATGCCCCTGGGACCAGGTTCTTGGCAAAACAGCTTCAGAGCTAAAATTTACTCCCCAGATTAAGTGGTATATCTTCTTTAGCTGCAAAATTTTTCATTAAAGCACCAATTGCATGATCGCTTGGTATTTCTGAATCAGGTGTAGATGCTTTTAGGAATGCTATCTGCAGTGATTTGAATTCCTCCCAATCAAGAACATGAGTATAAAGTTCAATATCAAGTTTCTTTAAAACATTGTTAATATTTGAAACAGCAAGTTCAGCATCCCAGCCATTATCAAGATGCACAGCCAAAGGTCTTAAACCAAGTTCCTTAACTTTATATGCAACATAGGTACTATCCACACCTCCGCTTACACCAATAATACAATCATATTTTTTCCTTTACCTTTTTTCTTGCAGAAGTCGATCATATCCTGCAGATGTTTATGATTTCTCTGCTGCTTTCGGTGTAAACATTTTTTTTCTTTCTTCGTAATTCATACAGTAATTGCAGAGACCATCTTTCATCAAATAGTAATTTCCGGATCAGAGGTATCCATTACACAATTTTTGCAGATTTGATATTCCATATAATTCATAATTTGTTTATAAATAAATTTAAATATTCACTGAAAGAATTAAATATACTATCACATGTTTGCCAGTTTTGACTAAAAGCAGTAAGTTTTTTAACCTTTTCTGGATTATTCATTAAATTATTTTTTAATTATTTCATAATTTTTTACAGCATAAGATACTGTTTCACTAAGCTCCGCAAAATCAGTTTCATAAAAATAAATTTTTTCCAATCTATATGGAGAATAAGGAAGCCAGGTAGCACTAATAAGAAGATTATCAGCATACAAAACTTCAGAGACAGATTGGCTGAGAGCATCGCTTTTATTCATCATAATCATTATATTCGAATTAACTCTTAATTTTAACACTTCATCATAGAGGTAAAAATTTATCAAATAATGTATAACTAATCTTTGATTCGATTCAAGTCTATTGATTTACTTCTTCAAGATACTCTCTTGAAAAATTGCCATACGTCATCGGAACTAATCAAATGAATTTTCTCTTTTATATATTCGTTCAATTTTTTCTAATTCATTCAGAATTAAAAGATGATTACAGATAGGATTGCCGCAATAGCCAATCGTTATTTTAATTTTATTTTCCGGAATATTATATTTCTCCAGAAAATTCAGATCCGGACCAGCTTTTTTTTCTTCATCTATCATGTCAAATAATTCATTCTCTAATACCAAAAAGTGTACGAACAATTTTATTTTTCATACTCAGATCCAAATTTAGCTAAAACTATAAATTCCATTTCATAACTCATGAACAGTAATAATATTTGCTCTTTTCAAAGCATTCTAATTGTTCATAATAATTTTTAATGCCCGCTAATTTGATAAAGATCAGATCCCCAGAATGAAAGAATTATTTTCTTATTCGGGTTGATATAGTTAACAAATGAAAGAGTGTCTGGAGTAGAGTGAATGAAAATTTATTATATCATAATTATTTAATATTGGTGAAAATCTTTCCTTTAAAAGCTGGTGGTTCAAACAATTTTTGAAACTCTTGATGATTTTACATTTTCCTTCAAGGCAATTAATAAAAATTTCATTGAAGTAATTTTGAAAAATTCCTTTTTAAATAGGTACTTAATTATATCGACAACCGATATTCTTTTTCCTACTATTTCTTGAAAATTTAATACTGTAGAATAAGATTCAGTTATACTGATATTATTTCTAGGGATTTTTCTATTCTCAATTAAATCTACTGTATAACCAAGTTGCTTTAATTTATTCGCTAATGGATTGAGAAAATCCGTTACTTCTGGACCAAATAATAATATTTTTTTCATTTAGTTATTTCTATAGGGTTACAAAATAAGTTTCAGATCCAAAACATTTTTTTAATTATATACACATTGATTAATCTTTGAATGAATACTTACTACATTTTTTTTAAGAGTTAAAAAACGATTCTGATTTAGGGCTAATGAAATCATATAGTCTGTCCTCAATTCAACTTAAACATTTTTATACCTTAACAAAATATTTTTACTTAAATTGCAGTTTTTTAGGATTTTTCTTTTCCCATTGCCTAATCACTTCATCATAGATCTTTTTGTTGTGAATCTTTTTACCAATATAAAAGTCAGCCGTTGATTTTGAAAAATTCATTTTAAACTTTAGTAATGAATCATCTTCAGAATTTGATCTTCCTCCACCGAAATGAATTTTTTTTACATCATTGTTATAACAAAAGTTTATAACCTCATCATATAAAAGATTATTGGGCTTGAATTTTAAATATTCTTCTCTGGATGCTGAAAGATAACCATGCAGATAAGAGTTTTTTAAAAGACAAAGAAAAGATGCAATCATTATTTCCTGTTTAAATACAACAAATTGAATTATTGGTAGATTATTAAAAACAGAGTCAAAAAAAGCATCATTAAAATAGAGATACTGTTCCGCTTTAACTCTATTCATATTCTCTCTATAAATTCTAATAAATTCATTCTGATATGGAAACACATTTTGAAAGAAAGAAACAGTTAATTCCTTTTTTTCTGGCTTTTTTAAGACCATCTTTTTGCGAAGAGGAATAATTTTTATAAACCTCCTCATAACTTTGTGTTAAATCAACATAAACTGTTTTTCTATCATAAATAACATCTAAGAAATCTCTGGAAAATTTATAAGTTCTCAAACAATGGGTGAAACCTGGTAAACTCTGCAATAATATTATTTTCTTTGCAATATTTATTAAAATCCTCATAAAAATTCTTTATAAAATCAGGATCGTTTGATGAAGATATAACACCATTATACCCATACGCTCCTTCTATGTGGTAGTAAGACTCATTCAGATCATAACCAAGGTTATTTATTCGATTTAAAAAAAAAGGATATAATGCTAAATTGCTTCCATAATGATATACAAAACAAAGAGCCTTGCCGTCTCCATAAATCTCGTAGACTTTATAGTATTCAGGAGTGTAATAAATATCCTGAAGATGGAGTGGCAACTGTTTAAGCAAATTACTCCATTTTTGAGATTCCGAAATATCTAATACTTCAATCCTATTCATTCTTTGTATCTTCCAGAAGACTCCTAAAAATTAAGGCAACAAATTTATTGTCTATTAAAAAAATAACAATGTCCATTCTATTTAAAAGTAATTGTCTGTATAATTTGATTGTGGGTTAAATATTAAAATCAACTTTCAAATAAATCTTTTTAACTCGAAAATTATAAAACGAATACAAAAAAAAGCGCTGCAACTGCTTTCGCAAGTTTCTTGCCAACGCAAGCTTTTATCTAATAAAATATTTAATTTCTGCTAAATGATTAATTAAACAGTTTGTCTTTAAAGTGGTTATTAAATTAATCTTTATTGTACAAAATTCGATTCATAAAACAGAGAGAAGACATTTCCCAAACAATATTATCTTAAAATATTGTTCATCTATTTTCTTATAACATAATGTGTGATATAGATTATAAACTAAACACCTCGCACTTGACCAAAGTCATCCGTTTCATTCAGAATTTAGGAGATAATTTTTCTTGCGGGCACACCGTAATATGTTCCCTCAATTGAGATATTATTAATAGCAACAGAACCAGCCCCAATAAAACAATTACTGCATATGTTCTTATGGGAAACAACAATTGCACCAACACTTAGAATTGAATTATCACCTATATTTGACCCAGCAGCAAAAATTGACCCTGTAGTAAAAGTAACAAAATCACCAACTGTGCAATGATGCTCAACAATTGCACCAGGACCTACAATACAACATTTACCTATCTTTGTACCAGCATTAATTGTAGCATTATCCAAAACAATGGTTCCTTCACCAATTGCAACATCGTCTTGTATTATTACATTATTTGAAATGATCCTCGGCAACTCAAAACCCAAATCTTTTAGCATCTTATATATTCTATTACGACCTGTGGATAATTTGATATGACCAACTCCTATTATTGCATTACAATTTTTATTCTTTTTCAATATTTCACTTAACACCTCATCAGTACCCAGATACTTCGTCCCAAATATTAATCCTTTGCTCACTAAATCTGTATATCCTAAAATTTCATATCGGTCAAGTCTTTTTATTACATCTATTAGTAGGTGAGTAAACTCTCCACCGCCTATGATAACAATTTTATCTTTCATAATTTATTTCCTATATGTACTTGGAATACTGACAACTCTGTCTTCTAACCAATTTGCATTATCCAAATTACCTATTTGGCAAACTTTATACATTATTAATTTATTCATCAATCTCCAAACCGGTCTAGTCATAATACCATTATTATTTGTTGCTTCAAGAAACTTATCTCTTTCAAATATATCCTTTAATTGAACAACATTAAGCCAGTAATTTGAAGCCGAATTTTTCGGCTCTATAAAAAACTTTATTTCTGTGTTTCTAAAAAACTCTTCATACAGTTTAGCAGTTTCTCTTTTGTTAAGCAGAATTTTATTAAGGTATTCCATCTGCGCCACACCGATTGCAGCACTTATATTTGTTAAACGATAATTATAAGCAACTCCATCGTGCTCATATTTCCATCTATGCGGTACTTTAGCAGTTGTGGTTATATGCTTAGCTTTTCTTGCAAAATCTTCATCATCAGTAATTATCATTCCGCCGCCGCCAGTGGTAATGGTTTTGTTACCATTGTAACTTATTATTCCGGCTAAACCGAATGTACCTGTATGCCTACCTTTATAAAAACTACCTAATGATTCAGCTGAATCTTCAATAACAGGGATGCTGAATTTTTTTGCAACTTCAACAATTTCATCAATTCTGCAGGGATGACCAAAAGTATGCATCGGAACGATAGCGGAAATCGGACGCATAGTTGTATGATTGTATGTTTTTCCAGTCTTTGAATCAATCTTTACATTTTTTTTGAACCAATCGTCTAATTTTTCGGGAGACATTCCCATTGTATCCAGATCAACATCAACAAAAACAGGTTTAGCTCCGCAGTGGGCAATGGCGTTAGCAGTTGCAACAAAAGTTAATGGCTGAGTTATAACTTCATCGCCATATTTAACACCGGCAATTTGTAATGCAATCTGCAAAGCAGCCGTGCCGTTAACAACAGTAACTGCATATTTGGCCCCTGAAAATTCTGCAGTAATTCCTTCAAATTGTGTTACGTATTTCCCAACGTATGAAACAAAAGTTGAATCAATACAATCGAGTAGATAATCTTTCTCTTTGCCTAAAAAGACAGGCGAATGTAAAGGTATCGGATTTTGATCGAGATACAGGCCTTTTATAAAATTAATGAAATCATTAACCATCATAGCCAATAATATCCTTTTTATATTTAATAATTTTTGCAGGAATGCCACCCACGATCGAACCATCAGGAACATTTTTAACTACAACAGAGTTAGCACCAACTATTGAATTATCCCCAATTGTTACACCTTCTCTTATAAACACATTAGAACCAATCCGAACATGGTTACCGATAATTATATCTTTTTCTGTTGAGGGTCTATTTTCAGCAGGTCCAGTAGATTGTATTAAATCATGTGTCCATCCAATAATATTAACATTATGTCCAATCGCACACCATTCACCAATTTCAATCTTAGTGTTTGGTCCACTTACAAATCTACACCCATTAATATAAGTATATGCACCTATGTATATATTGCCCTTGAACCAAATATTCTCAGGATAATTTAACCTAGCTGTTGAGTGGATATTGAAATTTTTTCTATAAGTTCTATCCTTAACTTTGTTGTGGGCATTAAATAGAATCTTATATAGCTTTGAAAATATAATTTCTTGGAACATGAGATTTTTATATCTTTTTATATTTATTACCGTTTGGGTCAGAAACTAATTCATATTTTAATAAATGAAAAATTCCATTTAATTCATCGGGTACTTTTTTGTTAATTTTGTAATTCATAAATTTTACTAAAAACAATTTTATTGCCACCTGCATCTTCATTCTTTTTTTTACTTTTTCTTAGCTGATGGAACAATTTAAAAATTTCATCTGCGATCATTTTCTTCTGGTAATTTTCATTAGTATCGCTCACTTAAAAAGATTCTGAGATACTGTAGTAGTTGAAGTCATTTGCTTGGCTGCCGGTTGTTAAAGTCTTATTGACATTGTAGCACATTATTCAGGCAAGTCCAAAAGACCCTGCGTGCTTATTTTTATTATACGAACCTAGTGACTCTGCAGCATCTTCAATAAACGTGATTCTGAATTTTTTAGCAACTTCAACAATTTCCTCAATTCTGCAGGGATGACTAAAAGTATACATTGAAACTATGGCGGAAATTGGTTTAGCCGTTACCTTTTTTATACATTTTGAGAGTTTAGAAGGTTTATTGTTTTTTTTGAGCCAGTCATTAAGTTTTTCGGGTGATATACCCATTGTATCCAGATCTACATCTACAAAAACGGGAATAGCCCCATATTGTGAAATTGCATTGGCTATTGGGACTAATGATAATGGCTGCGTTATAACTTCATCACCATATTTAACCCCTGCATTCTGCAAAGCAGCTGTGCCGTTAGCAACGGCATATTTAGTTCCGTTAAATTGCGTGACAATTTCTTCAGATTGTGTAATATACTTCCCAACATAAGAGAAATAAATACTGTCTATAAAATCAATAGGATATTTATTTACTTTTCCAAGTGAAACAGGAGAATGAAGTGAGACTGATATTTGTTTCAGGTACCGTGATTTATTAAATTCGACTACTTCATCAAACATTATAAATTCCGGCTTATATAAATTGATGTTATTTTTTATCCAATCAATTGTCTCATTAATACCTTTATTAAGATCATAATCAGGTTTCCAATTGGTATTTGTAATCAAGTTTATTATTATCACAGAGCAATCTTTCAACCTCACTATTTTCAGGTCTTACTCTCATTAGTATCTTCTTCAACAATTGTTTTAACGATACTAAAGAATTTATTTTTTTTACTAATTCACTAACACTAATCTCTTTTCCCATCCCAATATTTGTTACTTCCCCAAAAAGGTTATGTGAGTTAAAAATTTCTAAAAATCCTTTACACGTATCTTTTACAAATGTTAAGTCACGGGTAGGACTCAGATTGCCAAGAGATAATTTTTCTTTTCCACTTAATAACTGTGAAATTACAGTCGGGATGATTGCCCTGGCAGATTGTCTCGGTCCATAAGTATTAAACGGTCGGACTATTTTTACAGGCAAATTGAACGAGCGATAATAGCTTATTGCTAACTGATCTGCAGCGATTTTAGTAGCTGAATATGGTGATTGACCAACCATAGGATGTTTTTCATCAATTGGGACATATTGTGCTGTACCATAAGTTTCACTGGTTGATGTAACTAAAACTTGTTTTAAACCAAGTTCTTTAGAAGCTTGTAATATATTATATGTACCTGTTATATTAGTTTCAATATATGCTTTTGGTGATACATAGGAATAAGGTATACCAATTAATGCTGCCAAGATGGAAAACCGCATCACAATTTTTAAGAGCATTATAAACTGAGTCATAATCTCTTATATCACCGGTAATAACCTCAATATCTTTTTTTACCGATGAAGATTCAAGCCATCCCCAATTATTCTTAGAATTATATCTCACAAATGCTTTTACATCATAACCTTCTTTTACAAGCAGTTCAGTGAGATGGGATCCAATAAAACCTCCGGCACCAGTTACTAATAATTTCATTCTGCTACTCGATAAAAATTCTCTTTAAAATCTTTTTGAGCAGATTCAAAATCATCAATTCTTCCTATATCAAGCCAATATTCATTAAGCTCATATTTTGAAATTGGGGACTGCTCAGATAACATCTGTTTTATCAAGGAATCCATTCCATAATATTCATTCTCCGGTATAAATTTAAAGATTTCAGGTTTCATTATATAAATACCTGCAAGAGCAAAAGTAATAATATCCGGTTTTTCTTCAATTCCGGTAACAAAGTCATCCTTAAAGAAGATATTGCCGAATAAATAAGGCATAATAATTTTTTTAATGGAAATAGTCAGCAGTGTTGATTGGCGGATAGCAAAATTGTAATAATCAGTGAAGTTAATATTGCTTAATACATCCCCATTCATCACAACAAAAGGTTCAGTCAATTCTGATTTTAATAAAGTCAATGGACCTGCTGTTCCAAGTCTCATTTCTTCCCGACTAATAATAAGTTTTACACCGTATCGGGAACCATCTCCAAAAAAGTTTTCAATATAATCAGACTTGTAATTTGTTGCCAAATAAATTTCATCAAATCCATGTTGTTTAAGATGCTCAATTTGAATCTCAAGAACGGCTTTTTCTCCTATTGGAAGTAATGGTTTAGGAATAACCTCCGTAAACGGCTTTAATCTTGTTCCAAGGCCGCCTGCTAATATTACTGCTTTCATAATTTTCTTTCTAATTAAATTTGTTATTCTAATTCAATACTTATTTATCAACTAATGCAAATAGTTTGGTAAACTACAATGTTTTATGCTTGAGGGATAATGGTTGATGTAAATAGACCATTAATATTTAGACATAAAAACAAAAAACTTAATCTCCAATTTTATATGTGAACCAACATTATGCCATAAGAATATACTAAAAATAATCTCTATCGAAAGTTATGTATTCTCAATAAAAGATAGGAATATCGTATGTTACAGAAATAGACAATTTGGTTTTATTAGAAATTGAGCTGAAAAATTTTATAATTTTCTAAATTATCGCGTCAAATACAATTTATTACAACTTTAAAATCAATAAATCCATGAGCTAAAACATCATCTCACTGGCCATCAGGATTTAAGTTTAAAACTGCTTTTCTTCTTCTGATTGGATGACCTGGAGTAGTTATAGTTATATTTATAATAATAGCTGCCACCACTTTTACTCTTAAAATTATTTAAAACTGCACCAAGAAAAACAACTTTATGTCGTTTAATTAAATCTACAGCATCTTTCATTAACCGATTTTCGGTTTTATCGGCAGATATAACTAAAATGGTTCCGTCAACATTTTTTGCGAGAATTTCAGAATCAACAACCGCTATTATTGGTGGTGAGTCAAGAATTATAATATCAAAAAAATCTTTTATTTCAACGAGAAAATTTAAAAACGCCTTGGATTCAAACATTTCTGTAGGATTAGAAGGGATTGTTCCTGATGTAATAAAACTTAAATTATTGATTTTTGTTTTCTTTACAATATCATCTAATTTTAATTTGCGGGATAAATAATCAGCAAGTCCCGGTTTTTTATCAACTCCCATTGTTATATGGATTGTAGGTCTTCTTAAATCACAGTCAATTAATAAAGTCCTTTTGTTTGATTGGGCAAAACTACCTGCCAGGTTGGAAGAAACGAATGATTTACCCTCACTTTGAGCTGGAGAGGTTACTAATATTAATTTAGGTAAATCCGAATCAGCCAACGAGTGCTGAACACGTGTTTTAATTGTCCGAAATGCCTCACTGATAGGAGAATCCAGTTCGTTTGAAACTATAGAGCCGAGATTATCGTTATTCAGTTTTGCATTTGATTTATAATGAGGAATCCATGTAAGAAATTTGATTTCTTCCTTTTCTATATCATCGGGTGTTTTTATCGTGTCATCAAAATGATCCTTTATCAAGATTAAAGCAAAGGCAACAATGGGTCCCAAAATAAAACCAATGAGAATGATAAATAATCTATTCGGTTTCGAAGGTCCATCAGGAACTACAGCCGGATTTAAAATTACAACATTACCTGATTCAGAAGCTTCATTTATCATTGCTTCTTGATATCTTTCATTAAGCAGTAAATAAGTTTCCTGAAGCGATTCTCTTTCTCTTTGATATTGTGAAAGAATGGTTGATGATTTGGGTAATCTTCTCAGGTTTCCTTCGTATTTTCCTGTCGCAGATTCAAGTTGCTGCAATTGCACAGTTAGAGTGCTATTTCTAATTTCTTCTTCAATAAGTCTTTGAGAGAGATCTCTCACCTGATCAGGATTTCCTGAATATGCATCTGCTTTGATAGAACTGATAGTTGAATTTAATTTTTGTTTTAGCTCTGCAATTCTATCATCATATTCTTTCACCTTCGCAGCTACATCAACATTAGAACCTTTAATTGACATAGCTATATCTCTGTTTATCTGAAGTTCAGCTAGCTGTTGTTGCAATGCATTTATATAAGCTTGCGAAGTTTGGCTTTCAAGATATTCAACAAGTTGAGGGTCTTGTTTTCTCAGGAAAAATTTATATTGTTTTAACACTCGTTAGAGGTTAGTAATTCAATTTTAACTGCTTCTTTTTGAGCGTCCAGACTAGAAAGCTGACCGATCATACTTGAAGACTGAAGATCAAAAGAAATTATACCACCCTTTTCCTGAAACTTCATCATTGAGTCTTCAACAGCTCTTAATTCGGCTAATTTCTCCTTCGCCTGTTCATCTAAAAATTTTCTAAGACTAGTTAATTTATCCCGGCTAATAAAGGTATTAATTTTTTGATACTCTTTTGCAGTACAATTTGCAACTAGGGCTGTTTCAAAAGGCGAACGAGATTCGGCGGAAATAAGAACTACGTCAGTTCCCTGATTTTGTTCGATCATGATTACACCCCCAAGCATACTGGCAATTTGCTCTACTGGTTTATGTGCACTGCTCCCTTTTCGCTCTGATATAAGAGGAAGCATATCTTTGTAATTCGAAACTTTAAAGCTGTCAATTAAAGCTTCAGCAATTTTTTTTCTAGTAGCAAAATTATTAATAACTCCCATTTCGCTTACTATATATCTATTTAGAAAAGTTTCATCCTGATTCTGTCTTCCATTTTCGAGCACATTTTTATAGGGATTGGTTATTCTAACACTAGCGGTTGATACATATATATTCTTTGCCAACATTGCATAGATTGCAGCAAGTACAACTGCTGATATAGAAATTAAAATTATATATTTGAGATTATTTCTAAGAAGTAATATGTAGTCCTTAACTGATTTCGTTTTGGCAAACAAATATTTTTCTATGTTAGCATTTTGATTGCTCATCGGGTTTCCATTTCCATTATTATTATTCATTTTCTATCCATTTTTTTTCAATATTTATTTAAATATTACGTTTAGAAATAATACTTGAAAGAATTTAAATTATCTACACAAATAAAAAATTCATAATTATTCATTTAATAAAATCATTAAAGAAACTTTGGATTGATTACTAATTATTAAACGAGATAATGCTTAAAATTAATGCCGTAAGAGAAGCCAAGAGTAGTCACAATTCCTAAATAAAATGCAATATCATCTCTAGCATAGTATCTTGGCCCTCCCGGTACTACAATTATATCTCCCGCTTCAAGTCTAACATAACTTACTTGTGATCTCAACATCATCTTCCCAGATGATATCATAATTATATTTTATAATTTTAGTTTGAATACCTTCTTTAATTTTTGTTACTCTGATTTCATCAAGTGACGCATTGTCAGTGGGTCCTCCGGCGAATGAAATTAATTCATTAATGCTTATACCGGCAGGGACAATATAATATCCAGGAAACCGAACATATCCCCATAATTGCACTTTGATATTTATGGTTGAGGGATTTGAATAATCGAATAGACCCCCAACTACACCAGTCCTTGTACCAAGACTACCAACCTGAATATCATCTTGGGAATAAAAATCCGAGTATAATCCTACAATAATCAAAATTGAGAGCAAAATTTTTGGTTTCATATATAATACTTTAGTTTTTGTTTGATAGTCAAATATAGAGAAATAAGTTTTTTCTTAAAATGTATGAAAAAAGTAACTAATTAATCAATATTCTGAAAAGAATCCTAAGTATTATTTCAATAATTATACCATTATTATTTTAAAAATAATATTTAATTGAGAGTACTAACATGTATCTAAAGGATGAAAAAGAACTGTTAGATAGAGGCAATACTTGGGGTGAATAACTATCGTCTTTGTCATTATTAACTCATTTTATAAAAACACACACTTAACAGATACAAAATAAGTAATAAAAACATTCCAGAATTTTTAAATAATAATATTAAAAGTATTTCTTTTGTTTCAGAAGTTTTCGAATTGCGTATACTTGATTATTTACTATATGAACCAATTAGATAAGATGTTACTTAATGATATTCTCATAATCAGAATAACATTAAAATAATAATTAAATAATCAATTGATAGAGCATGAAGTATCTGCTGGACTAATGCAAGAGTGACCATATTATTATAAGTGGTATTTTCTTATTATTGGTTTAATACCTAATTAGAATTTGATATAATCAAGAGCACTTTTAAACCATCACATTAAACAATTTAGATCTTGCCAAACATTTTTTTGTAACTATACAATACTATTTCTTAAATTGAGGTACAAAGAGGGTTCTCATTTGTTATAAAACTATGTTTTTTATCTGGTACTATAATTGCCAATTTATAAAATATTAAATAATCGCCATTAACTTTAGAACTTAAATTGCATTATCAAAACTTAATATGAAGAATTTTTACATTTTAATCCACTTTCTATGTGCTTTTTCTACAATTGAAGCTCAATGGACAAATCAAAATATAGTACCGGAAGGCAACCATTTATGTTCTATTTTTTTTGTAGATGATAATACAGGTTGGATAGCAGGCTCAGATGGTTTTATAAAAAAGACTACCAATGCAGGTTTAGATTGGGTTATTCAAAATAGCGGTACAACTCTTACACTCAAATCGGTACAATTTATTAATCCAAATATTGGATGGATATGTGGGGAAGAAGGATTAATAATTAAAACTTCAGACGGTGGACAAAACTGGTTTGAACTCTCAAGCGGAACAACGGAGTTATTAACCGACTTATATTTTTGTAATCAAAGTATCGGCTATGTTGTCGGATATAATGAAACCATTCTTAAGACAACTAATGGAGGAATTAATCGGGTTGCTCAATCTGCTGGCGCCTCTTTCGATTTATACTCTGTAGATTTTATTGATTCCTTAACTGGTTTTGCTGTCGGTGGCAGAGATTCAAGTAATTTTCTTAAGACCACTAATGGAGGATTAACATGGATAAAAAAAACACTACTATTAGGTGCTCTTAATAATCCAATATTAAACTGCGTAGAGTTTATCGGTGCCAATATCGGCTGGATAGGTTCCGAGGGTCAATTTTTAAACCACTCAGGTAACATAAGTAAAACTACAGATGGAGGAGAAACTTGGTATTCTTCTTTACTTTATAGACCCGTTTCAGAAAATGGTTCAGCCTTACATAATGAAGATGATAATATACTTGATAATCAGAGGGGCATTAGATCGATTTATTTCAAGGATTCATATAACGGATATGCCGTAGGTGGATCAGTAGATGGATGGTGGAGAAGTATTTTTACAACCACAGATGCCGGTGAGACCTGGCAAAAAAAATATGGTTATTCAGAGCAAACCGGTTTACTTTCCGTTTTTGTTAAGAGCAATGGAAAAGGATGGGCAGTTGGATATAATGGTGTTATTTACAAAACAGATAACAGTGGTTATAACTGGACTCAAATTCTGAGCGGCACTCAAACAGGTTACACTGGCGATTGGATTTCCTCGATTTTTATGGTCAATGAAAGTCTCGGTTGGGCCACCGGTTATCGTAAGGGGATATGGTATTATCCAATAATTCTAAAAACCACAGATGGCGGAAAAGTTTGGGAAACTAATCGTGAGTTTGCAAATTCAAATAGTCAAGATGCGACTAATATCTTCTTTATAGATGAGAATACTGGCTGGGCAACATTTTATGATAAAGGATCATACAAAACTACGGATGGAGGCACTACATGGATTTCAACCGGTAACCCGGGTAATGAAAAGTACTTTAATAATCGGGACACCGGTTGGAGTGTTTATTCACCACTAGGCGTATTTAAATCTATTGATGGCGGTTTATCATGGACTAAAAAGAGCAATGTTAACTGTCAGAGTGTTTATTTTTCAGGTTTGAATAACGGATGGGCTGTTGGACAGCTTGGAAGTATAATTAAATCGACAGACAGCGGTGAAAACTGGATTTCTAAAACAAGTGGTACCACTTTAGATTTAAATTCAGTTCATTTCTATGATATCAACACCGGAATGTGTGTCGGTAATTCAGGTGCTGTTCTATTAACAACTGATTCTGGTGAAAACTGGAATTCATTAACTACTGGTAATGTTTCAACTTTATACTCTGTTATTTTTACTAACCCAAATACAATTTGGATAGCTGGTGTTAATGGAACTATTCTTCATTCGACTGATCTGGGTAGCAACTGGATTTCTTATACAGACGTAACAAATAATAATCTATTTTCAGCTTCATTTATAAATGAAAATACAGGCTGGTTTGCAGGTTCTAATGGAACAATTATCAAGTATCAAAACTTTTTTTTACCAGTTGAACTATTGTCATTTACAGTTAGAGCTATTGACAATAGTGTTCACTTGAATTGGCAGACAGCAACTGAAGTTAATAATTATGGTTTTGAAATTGAGCGAAAGATTGACGAATCAGATTGGGATAATATAGGATTTGCATTAGGACACGGTAATAGCACTTCCGTTAAATCTTATTCATTTGCTGATAACAGTCTTAAAAGTGGAACTAAGTTTAGGTACAGATTGAAACAAATAGACCTGAATGGTAAATATGAGTTTTCGAGTGAAATTGAAATAAAAATTGTTCTATCTACATTTACCCTTTATCAGAACTATCCTAATCCATTTAATCCATCGACAAAAATTAGATACCAGTTACCTAATGAAAGTAAAATAGTTATCAAGATTTATAATATCCTTGGTTCAGAAGTTACTGAATTACTAAATGAACAAAAAGAGGCTGGGATTTATGAAGTAGAGTTTAATGCTTCCAACTTAACAAGTGGAACTTATATATATAAAATCAGCGCTGATAATTTTGTTCAGACAAGGAAGATGATTTTGTTGAAGTAAGTTTTAATTATTTTGGTGCTTTAAGACCGTCTTTATGGCGGTCTTTTTATTTATAAAAAAATTAAACAAATTAAAAGTATAATAAGTTTATTCTTCATTCCAAAAATATTTTGTTCCTCTGTGATATGCCATGACCTGACCCCAAAAAAAGAGTTCCAATTGTAAGATTAGGATCAATGCAGAAAAAGGTATGGTTTAAAACAAATTCAAGTCGGAGTTATGTTCCGTTTATGGCGTAGTTCTTATAAACATCAATGTTTCTTTATAAAGTGTCAACTTATCTTTTTATCATATCCGGTGCTCTCCATAAGGAAGCATTTCAATTAATTGGCAAGAATTTATTATTCCCTGCTCCTAAATAAACAACCCCCTTTCTTTAATCTAACATATAATTCATAATCGTTAATCATTCTAATAATTATTACATACAAATATTGAAGGCATATTCGTTATTAACTAAATTATAGTCATTAAAATGAAAAAATATTTTTTTACATTGCTTCTGATATTAAATCACTTCTCGACAGATATAATCTCACAGAATAAAAATACATGGATGGCGTTTGAAGATAGTACCACCGGACTTTATGGATACAAAGATGATAAAGGAAATGTGCAGGTTGAACCAAAGTATCTTGGCTTTATGCTCGCCCCGAAATTTTCTGATATAGTTGCAGTAATGGAAGATTTCGGCACCAGCTATTATATTACAAAGTACGGAACTATTGTTGGGAGAGATAGTCTTTACATTTTTGATAACTCAAATGACTGTGAGAGCGAAGGATTTATTAGATTCAGAGATAATAAAAATAACACTACCGGAATGTTTAATAGTGAGGGCAAAGTTGTGATTCCCGCAGAGTACAACTATCTATCAGAAGTAAGAAATGGACTAATTGTAGCTCTAAAAGGAGCTCAAAAGGAATACTTAAACAATGACTCAACAGATGAACATTGGCGTTGGTCAAATGGGACCAAATTTCTTATTGATACCGCTAATAATATTCTTGTCAAAGATTTTGAGGATAAAGGTGAAATAGATTTTCATTCTTTAACGATCAAAGAAACAATATCACCGGGTCCAATTAGAGATAATTACCCGGGAATTGATGGAAGATATTACACCTTTATAAATAACAAAAAGCTATTTGAGAATTGGTTGATAAATACTTTTCTTAATAATCTGGGTAAAGAGAATATTTTAGGACACTGCTATCCAAAAATTATTTATTGGACTGAGGATAGCGGTTGGGTGGCAAAAACAAATAAACTCTTTTTTGATGATAACTTCGATTTAGTTAAAGAAAGATTGTTCATTCTAAATAGTGGTTCAGCAGATTTTTTTATTTCCATTGATGATTTTGTCATCACTCCACTCGAACTTGAAAGTGAATTTGAAAAGTACTTAGATAATTGCGGCCACTTGAAAGCATCACAGTTCCCTCTTATGAATGTTGTAATAAACCATAGAAATGGAAATGATTCCTATCAGGATAATTTTGGTTTTTTCAAATCAGAAAAAGGATTTCAGTTGTATAGTGTTGTAGTTAGAAATGCCCTCCTGAGATAAACTCTTTCACCCAATTTTTTGGAATAAGAAGATATATTAACAACATATGGAGTTACTATGTCTTTCACCATTGGCTGCGATCCTGAACTGATCTGCCACAGAAACGGTCAGTTCGTTCCTGCACACAATTTTTTCAAATCTAATTCTTCATTTGGTCTTGATGGCTGCGAATCCACCGCAGAAATCCGTCCAGGATTTTCTGAATCACCTGTTGATCTAACATCAAAGATATATCAGATATTAGATTACGGTCACGACAAAGCACCTGATCTTGAGTTTATTTCCGGTCACTATGTTGATGATTATTCAATTGGCGGTCACACACATTTCTCTATTGATCCAATTCCTGAAGTTATTGATGGATTAGATATTGTTCTTGGTTCTCTAAGTAATTGCATTGATGACAAAATGCAGAGACAAAAAAGAGAACGTTCCGGTTATGGCAAAAAAGGTGCTTACCGCAGAAAGAGTTATGGTTTTGAATACCGCACGCCCGGAAGTTTTCTGCTATCCCCTTCTGTTACACTTGTTCATTTCACGCTTGCAAAACTTACTGTTGTTGGTGTTCTTGAAGATAAAGTCGATTTCAATGAACTTAAGAGCAGACAGCATTCCTGCACATTTCTTAAATCACTCAAACATTCACTGCATACAATTCCTAATGATTGTAAAGAAGGTTTGAAAGAATTAGATACACTTCTCGCGAAAAGACTGAACTGGAATCAGGACATACTTCCTAACTGGGGATTAAGGAGGGCTGCCTGATGCACTGTCATAATTGTGAAGATGAACTCCGTGATGATCAGGTACGCTGGGCTTTTGAAGAACCATATTGCGAAGATTGTTTTGATAATATGTTCAACTACTGCTGCAGATGTGACGGAGTTATCTACAGAGAATCTGCACATTACAATGATGAAGGTGATCCATATTGTTCAGATTGTTACGAAAGTAATTATGATGATGATGCACCTGACAATCCTGATGTAAGTGATAGTGACAGAGAACTTGTTGTAAAACTTTCAAGAAGCTGGCTGCAAGGAAAGATTGAAACAAGAAGACCTTTATTCATCAACGATAAGGATATTCTGCTCAGAACAATCAAAGATAAGGTTGGTTTAGTAGACAATCCAATTTATTTATTTGGTCTTACAGACAGAGATGAATATCAACTATCTGTAAGTGCTGATCTCTTCGATCAAGCTCAAACCTTCGTTCAGCTTAATGATATTAAAGCTATTGTTGTATCCAGCCCCGGATGTAACAGACTTGGAATATCATTAACACTTCGTAAGAATAATCAGAAAGAAATAATTGAACTGATTAAACAGATTACGACTATCAGGGAAGAAGTTCTTTCATTAGGGTAATAGGGAGATGTTTAGAATAAATTTCAAAGTCCTTATCAGAAGTAAATATTGGAAAGCGGTTGTTACTGGAAACAGCACAAATCAAATAATCCGTGTTCGACCCCTGTACACCTTTACTACGGCATAGGTTAAAGAATTCTGCTGCTCTCTCATAATCTTTTGTAGTTATAGAAAAATCATCAAATGCACTGAGTATATCCTTAAGTTGAACAAATTGCTTGTTGTCTTGAATACCGGATAGGATCTCCTGTCTTATTGGTCCAAGCATACAAATTCTTTGATTATCAATTAAGGATTCAAGAATTCTGAGTTCTGAGAAAGATTGTCTTTTCTTTCTTCGTAGCGCAAGTGACCAGATGGATGTATCAACAATTATTTTCACTTTCTTGAACGCTGTTTCTTGTAATTGTAAGACTTATCGTAATCAATAGAATTAAAAAATTCTTTAATTCTCATCTGCTTACGGAGTTTGACATATTCTTCAAGTGCAGTATTAACGGCGTCCCGCTTCGACTTGTGCTTTCCTAGTATTACCGCTTTATCTAAGAGCGAATCGTCAATATTTAAGTTTGTTGGCATTTTGGTTCCTTACACAATTATGATAACAAACTTACACATTGCCTAATAATAAAAAAAGTTAATTACGGAGAAATTTAATATGTGTGGAATAATGGGTTATTATTCCTTTGGGAAGACTATACCCGATAAAGATAAGATAACAAATATGTTTTCACTTTTAGAATCCCGTGGGAGAGACGCTTCGGGATTTGCTTTTATAAGAGATAACAATCTCATAGTTCATAAAGATGCAATGAAATCATCTGAATTTGTAAAAACTATTGACTGGAAAGAACTAATGCTTCCTTCTTCAATGATCCTGCATACAAGAATGAAAACACAAGGATCGGAAAAGAATAATGCAAACAATCATCCACTGCTTTCAAAGAATGGAATTGCAATCGTTCATAATGGGATCATCTATAATGACAAAGAGATCTTTGGGAAGAAAGAAAGAGACGCTGAAGTAGATAGTGAATCAATACTTCATCTTCTTTCAATGAAAGTTAAAGGAGATAAGATCAAAAGATTGTTTGATAAAGTTGAAGGATCTTTTGCTGTAGCAATGCTGGATAAATACTTTCCTGAAAGATTAGTTCTTATCAAGAAAGATAATCCGATTGATCTGTATTACGATCAGAAAGATGATATACTTTATTTCTGTAGTGAAAGAGAAATAATGCAAGAGGCACTTAATATTGAAAAAGTAACTGTTCGTGGATCTAACCTGGGAGAAAAGGATTTTCATTTCTATGAGATGCATAACAACTATGCATTATTCATAAACAGTGAAGGTGTTGAAAGTTATCAGAGATACTATCCATCAAAGAGTAAATGGTTTGATAGAAGATATCATTATTCAAATACACCGGAGGAAATGATAATTGAATGTCCGTGGTGTTTTTCACAGACAACATACTTCGATGGAAAGCTCTTTAACAAATGTGAAGTGTGTGGAATGGGAATAAATGAGGAGGATTTGTCTGTCATATAGCCCGCAGATAAAAGGTGATCTTATAAGAAGATTGTATCAGCTTAAACAGAAAGAAAAGCGACCAATGACAAGACTAGTAAATGAGGCAGTAACAGAATATTTGGAAAGGAAGGAAAAAGATGGGAAAGAAAAAAGAATGGTATGAATATGTGTTAGAGGTTGTTGAAGTTGTTGCCAAGATTTTGAGAGGAGGAAAATGAACTTCCTGGATGAACTTTTAGAGGAAGCTGAGATAAAAGAAGAGGAGCAGACTGAAGCATACTTTGATCTGCTCTTACTTCAGATAAAGCAGCTTACAAAACAAATTGAATACAACTTCTCACAAAGCGAGAAAGAATGTTCTATGATTAACAGTTTTGTTCTTCATAAGAATGCACAGTTACAGGAAAAGATCAAATGGTTAGAGATGAAGCTTGAAGTTTTCATTAAAGAAAAGAAGGAGAAGACAATTGCTCTACTTAACGGTACTCTTAAAATGCACAAAAAACCGGATAAAGTTGAGATTGAAGATATTGATCTGTTCTTAAAGAAAGCAAAACCCGAGATGATTACTATTGTTCCTGAAAGTTATAAACCGGATATGAATAAGATCAAGAATTACATCAAATCAAAACCTGTCCCTCCGGGTGTTAAAGTAGTTGAAGGTAAAGAAGAATTTAGTTACAAATTAAATGGAGTAAATGATGGCAGAGCGGAAGAAACTGGAACTGGAATTGAACAAAACAATGAGCTTAGAGCTGTTGTTTGATGAACCGATGGTAGGACAGAGTAGATATGGTGAGTACTACTTGTATGCAGTGAAGAATGGTACTGACCAGGAATACTCATTCTTCGCAACAGCAGAAGTTAATGAACAAATTAAATCACTTCGCAAAGGTGATAGATTTGAGATAACAAAGCTTGCTGAACAGAAAGGAACCAAGATTGTCACTAGTTATGATGTTAAAGTGCAGAAGAAAAATCTTGAAAACCCTCTGAATGAAATAAATAAAAGTAGCAGCGATAATTTCTTTGATCTGATGTTAACATCTTGCAGGGATGCAGTTAAAATCCAGAACGAACTTGGTGGTTTGATGGATGCAAAATCGCTGGCTGTTACTCTGTTCATTGCAAGAAGTAAAATAAATGGGAACTCAATGCAGTAGGTAAAGGAGAGCCCGTCTCTCCTTTTAGCTTAAAAATATTTTTTATAAAAAATTTGTGGAAATCGATTCTATTTCAGGATTCCGAAAAAAACTTCAAATCAGTTTGAAGCAGATCTGGCAATTGGTAGGAGGGGCTATGAAACCCTACCACCCTTTTCTAAAATGAAGTATATGACTTTTGATGATGAAGCATTAAAATTATGATCTGGCAAATGCTATTAAGTCTATGAAGTCACCACACAGCATTTCTTAATGCTCTTAAATAGGATGATCGCACTGAGCCGGCAGAAGTTATATCTGTGCTGCTCCAGGTAAATTCCTCTTTGCGGAATCCTTTATTAATCAAAACATCTGCAATGAGACGTGAGTGGCGGCCATTACCGTTTGGGAATAAATGAATTTGAACAAGTCTATTACTGAAACGAATAGCAATTTCATCTTCTGAAAAAGTTTTGTTATGAATCCAATATTTTGTGTCATTTAACAGATTACGTAAATAAATTGGAATTTCATATTTATCAACGCCAATATTTTTATTTGAATTTCTAAAACTGCCAGCCCAACGCCAAACATTTCCAAACATTTGAGAATGCAATTCCTTGATAAAATCTTCTGATAAAATTTTAGAAGTATCAAGTTTTGTTTTAAGCAGCCAGATTTTTGCTTCTTCAATGTTTAGTTATTCAAACTCATCCAGATCTCCACGAGCAAAAACTGTTTTAATTAACAATCCATCCTTTTCATCTTCATCAAGTGGAGTTTGACCATTAATGTAATTGAGTTCTAATCCCATAAGTATTTTGGCATTTCTTGCTTGATTTGCTGTGCACGATCTTTAATTGCTTTTTTAATTCTTGCAGGATTATTCTGCTGATCCTCGAGAGCCATGGAATGAGAAGTTTTAAGAACTATTTGCCGAGCAATTTCATAAGCACGTTTTTCAATCATCTTTTCGAATGAGCCATCTTTTGGGATAAAAGCGTAGACAAATTTAAGTTCCATTACAGAAGCAAATTGTTTTAAACTCTTGAGAGAAATAGAATCGCTTTTTTCCTGTTTTTCCATTTCTTTAACTCCAGCAGCTGTTAATCCCATTTTATTGCCCAGTTGTTTGAGGGAAATACCCAATGCTTGACGGATGTTGTAAACCCATCCTTCCGCTGGTATTGATATGTTACATAACTTCGAAAATTGCTTTATTTTTTTATCAATTTGCTCTAAAATTATTTTATTAGCTAGATTTTTCTTTATTTACTCCTTTTCGTCTAGAAAATATACACATATAAGTGAATAATATTTGTAATTACTGCTAGTATATGTGTAAAATATCTCTATAGACTTATTGCCGTTCTGATCTACCCCCAAAAGAAATCTTAAAATTAAATAGTTTCAAAGTAGATTGGGTAAAATCGTTAGATGATTAACTTAAATAACATTTAACTTCTCTATTACTAGGAAAGGCAGGCGGGGGTTTTATTAACCTATGCATCATTTCCCACCTCCACCTACTCTTACCTATGTTAGGACAAGAACACAACCATACAGCAAGATATTTTGGCGAAGAACAAAGAATAGGTTTAGTAATAGTGAAAAAAAATAATTGAAAAATTATTAAGATTCAATTTGTGTTATTGATAAACTTAGATATGCTAGAAAGATTTTGATTTTAGAACTATTAGAAAAGATTTTATCTCCACAAGTCAAGAAGCAGAAGTGCCTATAAATGTTACTGCCTTATTGGTTGGTCACAGTAACATTAAAACCACGATGACTTACTATACCAAGTTATCTTCCAAACACCTCAAAAAAGAACTGAAAAAACTAAAATAGTGGAAGTTTTTGCTACCATTTTTGCTACCAATAGAATATGTTTAGAAAGTAAAAACCCTGTAAGTGCTTTACTTACAGGGCTTTACAAGTGCGGGGCCGACGAGACTCGAACTCGCGACCTCCTGCGTGACAGGCAGGCGTTCTAACCAACTGAACTACGACCCCTTGAAAATTTGCAGGTGAAATATATAGCCTAATGCAAATAAATCAAAATTTTTTAGTCACCAAAAGATATTCCAACAGCCTTTGCCACAAATATTCCTTGATCATCCGGTTGAACTAATTTTTGACGTGCGATTGCATCCTCAATCTTAACATTCTTTATCTCATTGCCTTTTAAAGCCACCATTCTTCCAAACTTTTTATTAGCGGCTAAATCAATAGCAAAAGCTCCGAATTTAGTTGCGAGAATTCGATCATATGGTGTGGGACTTCCACCTCTCTGCAGATGTCCTAATACAATTACACGTGTTTCTCTTCCAGTCATTTCCGCGATTCTGTCGGATACAACTTTTCCAATTCCGCCAAGTTGAATAGGGTCAGTCCGTTTTATATCACTGCCTTTAGTAACAATTTCACCTCCAATTGGTTTAGCACCTTCAGCAACACAAACTAATGAAAACCTTTTTCCCATCAACTCCCTTTCGTGTATTTTTTCTGCAACGCTTTCCCACGAAAAAGGAATTTCCGGAATTAGAATTATATCTGCGCCGCCAGATATTCCTCCATTTAGAGCAATCCATCCAGCATATCGTCCCATTACTTCAACAACCATCACTCTGTGATGTGAAGAAGCTGTTGTGTGAAGTCTGTCTAAAGCCATTGAAACAACATAAACTGCCGAATCGTGTCCAAATGTAACATCAGTTGCTTCAAGATCATTATCAATGGTTTTTGGTACACCAATAATATTAATTCCCATTTTGGATAGCTTATTGCATATATGCATGGTGCCATCACCACCAATTGCTATTAATGCATCTAATCCCCAAGAGTGATAATTTTTTACAGCAGCTTCAACTTTATCTTGAATTTCAATCTTACCATTAATTTCAACCGGCCAATGAAAAGGATCTCCTTTATTTGAAGATCCAAGTATTGTACCTCCACGTGCAAGAATTCCAGAAACGTCGGAATTATTTAATTCCTTTGCTTTTCCTTCTACTAATCCCTCAAAGCCATCGATAATACCATATACAGACATACCATAATCTTCGGCCGGTTTAGTTACGCCCCTAATTACTGCGTTCAAACCCGGGCAGTCACCTCCACCCGTTAAAATTCCTATTCTTCTTATATCGTTCTTTTTTGCCATTTTTACCTTTTTGATCTGCTAATTTCTAAAAAATATTTTTTGAATTTTTGAAATGAAATTTAATCAATTTCATTAAATATTTATCATCAAATTGATGACGAACGCGCTTTGCTGCAAGAGAGACTGACTCACCGCCACCTTTGGAAAGGTCAAATCCCACTTCTCTACTTTTTATATTAAACCAATCAACAACTTTTGCTCTTGCCAAAATTGATGCAGCAGCTACTGCTGTAAATCGTTCACCTTTTGTAGTTTGATAGAGATTTACTTCAATATTTTTTTTCTTTAATTCGTCTTTAATAAGTTTTTCATTTCCAAATTTATCACTTATTACATTAGAGCATTTGAGCTTAGACAAAATATTTTCAATCGCTTTGGAATGAGCCCAAGCCATAATCTTATTTAAATTTCTAAATGATTCATATAGTTGGTTGTACTTTTCGGGGTTGATCTGAATAATTTCAAAATCATTCCCAATAATCTTTTTAATCTTTGATTCCAGAATCTTTATAATATTATCTGAAATTAGCTTACTGTCTTTAACACCAATATTTTCAAGTTCATTTTTTGTTTTATCATTTATATAAACAGCTGCAATTACTAAAGGTCCAAAATAGTCCCCTTTGCCCGATTCATCAGTTCCCACATATTCTTTAAACGTTTCTTCATCTTTTGAATTATTCTCAAAAAGATTTTTGCCAAAAAGTAATTCGTCCAGCTCTTTATAAATCTTTGATTCATGGTTTCCCTGCAGAATCTTCTTTATTCCCTTATTTCCAAAATAAACCTGAAATTTGATCTTTTCATTTTTACTGTTCACTATAATTTCATAATTGTATAGTTTTTTATCTGGTGAAGTTACCGAATACCCAAGTTTAGTTAGTATTTGGGCAGTTTTTTCAATTTGATTGAGTGCGCTTTTCTGGAATGAATCTTGCATAAAGTGATAAGTTATAAGTTTGTATTTAAATGCTAATAAAATTAGTTTTCAACAGTAAAGAGATAAAAAGGAGAAAGAACGTGAACAACATAAGAATAAATAAATTTGCTATAATAATAATGATGATGATAACTTTTTCAGCAATCAATATTTTATCAAGTACAGTATTACAAGATGATAAGAAAATAAGTGAATTTACTTCAATCTTGAAACAAAAAGTATTGTTAAACAGCGATCAGGAAATTAAAGTGACTAATATTTTATCTGAATTGTACAAAAATATTTCATCAAAACCTGAAAACAAAAATGTGTTTATCAAAGAAGCTCAGAGTAAAATAGAAAGCTTGTTAGACAACAAACAGAAAATGAAATATGATATTATCAAAAATGATCTTTGGAAAAAGATTTAACAAGAACTTAAATTAATCCGGTGCAAATCCGGGTTTTTTATTTTAGTCACTTATCTCCCCATTTTAAAACTTCAATTATTACTTTCTGAATTCCAGCTTCAATCATACCAATTTTCTCTGCGGCAGCCAGAGAAAGATCAATTATTCTGTTCTTAAATTTTGGCATTCTATCATTGATTCTAACGTCAACACTTTTTCCATTTATTACATTTGTAACTCTTACTAATGTGTTAAATGGATATGATGGATGCGCAGCTGTTAAAGCATTCATATCATAGATCTCACCATTCGCTGTTTTTCGCCCATTGAATTCATCTGAGTAATAAGATGCCGTACCTGTTTCACTCTCAATTGTTCTTTTCTCTTTTATCCTTACATTTTCTTCTGAACCCTCAACAGATTTTGTATATCTTGTACTTGAACTGCAAGCATAGAAAAATAAAATTAAGATTGCAGATAGATGAAAAAATTTATTAATAGGATTCACATATTTTAGGATATTAATGATGCTGCTTTAATAATTGCAGTTTCAGTTCTAAGCCGATTATCAGTTAGTTTTAAAATAGTGGATCTGTTTAATTCAGAAATTTCTTTTTCAGAAAATCCACCTTCAGGTCCAAAAATCATTAAGTAATTTAAATGCTTATCAAATTTGTAATCTGAAGGTTTAATTGATCCTGACTGATCAAAAAGAACTTTTTCATCGCCAAAACTATTTAATTCTGTAATCGAGTTCACAACTTCAATCTTAGGCAAATATGCGCGTAAAGACTGTTTCATTGCCGATAATACTATTTTATTTAATCTACCCAGATTAAATCCCTTACTTACTGTATGCTCAGAATTAAATAAAATGAATTTAGTTATTCCAAGTTCTGTACATTTTTCCAGAGCAAATTTTAACCGCTCTGGATTCTTAAGGTTCGGCATACAAAATATATAATTACCAAGTTCATTTTTGTATTCATATGTCTTTATGATTTTAGATTTCAAATTATCTTTCACAATATCTTCAATAAATCCCTCAAGTATTTTTCCTTTCCCATCAGAAGCAAATACTTTATCCCCTTTTTTATTTCGCATAACTTTTATTGCATGATGAAATTCATCATCTTCAAGAAAGAAAATTTGTTCTTCAAAATTAACTGATGAACAAAAATATAACTCTTTATTAGAAAGATATTCCAAGATTTAATATTATTTGTGAATTCATATTTTCATTAAAAGCCACTTCAACTCTTAAAATCTGATAAGGTAGGATAAGGCAAGTAATTCCAAATCCATATCCTGAATTCAATCTATTAAGAGCTAATGGTTCACCTTTTAATTTAGCCAGACCAGTTTCTGCAAAAATCTGTGTATAAAAACCAACCCTGTAAGATAAAAGCTGATCAGGAATAATTGGAATAAAAGTAAGATCAATGTTCCATTCTTCAATAATCGGATAATAAAATTCGAGTGAACCTAAATAATAATCATTCCCTTCAAACTTTTTTGAATAGTGTCCGCGAACCTTTTCATTGGCACCAAGTATGGAATAATCGTAATAAGGTATTTTATCACCAAAAGTAAATCGCGAAGTAAATCTCCATTTAGTTATTAACTCTCCAAATACTTTTCGATATTCTCTAAAATCAAAAGAGGCTACACTATAATTAATATCATCAATTCCAAAACCTTTTAGGGTGTAATTTAAACTTGAATAAATTCCATCTTTTGGAAATTGAGAAAGATCGCGGGTATCATGTATATACCCAATACCGATATCAACAAGATTATCTATTCTGTCATTTGAAGCGCTAATACCGGGAATAAAAAATGGAGTTTCTATATAACTAAATCCACCACTTACATACAACCTATTAAATAGATCGAATCTTTTGCCGGCAAGTAAATGAATGTTAATATACTTCTGCGAGAAATTTTGTCCATATAAGTTAGCTGCAGTTTGGCTTTTATTCGAAATATCCGAATAACCAACTGTTGATCCAAAAAAAATATTTTCAGTACCAATAATATTAGGATTATAGTAACTGAGATAAAAAGAAGGATCATATCCGAACGCAATTAATGCAGTAAGATCTTCGTTCCTTCCTCTAAAATTCTTTAGCCGAAGATATACACCATAAGACAATCTATCAGAATTATCTCCTTTCAACTCAAGATATGGGATAGGATAAATGTACCAGCTTTCTTCAACGGCAATGTTAAGAATGTTTATCGAATCAATTCTAGAAGGATTAAAATGAACTTGATTGAATATGCCGAGGCTATAAACTCTTTCACGATTATAAAAAGACAAGGATTGTGTAAGTGTATCACCGACATTGAAAGTTAATTCTCTTAGAATGATAAACTCTTCTGTGATCTCATTTCCAGTAATTTTTATCGAATCAACTATAAAAGGATATAATTTAGAATGATCTAATGAATCAACATTTCGCGGATAGATTATTGCAGATGAAACAAACACTAGCAAGGGTATGAATGTTATTACTTTTATTATTTTTTTTATCACTAAGCGTATTTGATTTCTAAATTCACTAAAAAATTAATGATTCGACCTAATGTTATTCTGTGAATAAAAGTTTTAGTTTTGGTTTTCTTCTACGTAATCAGAGATCGGTAAACAACTGCAAACAAGATTTCTGTCGCCATAAGCATTATCAACTCTGCTAACACTTGGCCAGAACTTACGAGTTCTCGAATACTCAATTGGGTAAGCTGCTTTTTCCCTTGAGTACTCATAACCCCATTTATCGGAAATCACCATTTGGGCAGTGTGCGGTGCATTTTTCAATACATTATTTTTCTGATCAGCTGTTCCTAGTTCAATTTCCCGTATCTCTTCCCGAATATTTATCAATGCATTACAGAAATTATCCAGCTCAGCTTTTGGTTCACTCTCTGTGGGCTCGATCATTATAGTACCTGCAACCGGAAATGAAACGGTTGGTGCATGATAACCATAATCCATAAGCCTCTTGGCAATATCTTCTACTTCTATGTGAGCCGATTGTTTAAATTCACGCATATCAAAAATTAATTCGTGTGCATTTCGTCCCTTTGATCCGGAATATAAAACTTTAAAGTACGGTTCTAATTTTGCCTTAATATAATTAGCATTAAGAATAGCAACCTTTGTAGCATTTGTTAATCCATCGGCACCCATCATTTTAATGTATGCATAAGATATAATCATAATACTCGAACTGCCAAATGGAGCAGCTGAAACAGCTGTTATTGATTTTTCTTTAGAAATGTCAACAACGGAATGGCCGGGTAAAAATGGGACTAAATGTTTTGCAACAGCTATCGGACCAACACCAGGTCCACCACCACCATGAGGAATACAGAATGTTTTGTGAAGATTAAGATGGCATACATCTGCCCCGATTATTGCCGGACTGGTTAAGCCAACTTGTGCATTCATATTTGCACCATCCATATAAACTTGTCCGCCGTTTTTGTGAATTATATCGCATATCACTTTAATTGATTCTTCGAACACTCCATGTGTAGAAGGATAAGTAACCATTAAGGCAGCCAAATTATTTTTATATGTTTCGGCTTTTGAACGAAGATCTTCTATATCAATATTACCATGGTTATCACAGTTTACAACAACCACCTTCAATCCCGCCATTACAGCACTTGCTGGATTTGTTCCATGTGCAGATGAGGGGATTAATGTTACATTTCTATTATCCTCCCCTTTATCATCTAAATACGCTTTGATAACTGATAAACCGCTGTATTCTCCCTGTGCACCCGAATTTGGCTGAAGTGAGACTGCGGAAAATCCTGTTATTTCAGCGAGATCTTTTTCCAACTCTCTAAATATTTCAGAGTATCCCTCCACCTGATCTATTGGAGCAAATGGATGAATATTGCCAAACTTATTTAATGTCACTCCAATCATTTCGGTAGTTGCATTTAGCTTCATCGTACAAGAACCAAGCGCAATCATAGAATGAACAAGAGACAAATCCTTGTTTTCAAGATGTTTCATGTATCTTAAAATATCAGTTTCTGATCTATAAGTATTGAATACTGGGTGTTCCAAATATTTTGAGGTTCTAACAAATTTTTCATCTAGAGATTTTTGGGTATTGGTAAGAATCTTGTCAGCCGTTACTTGATTATACTGCTTTCCAAGAGCCAATGCAAAAAGTCTGATTAATTCTAAAACATCTTCGTGGGTAGTAACTTCACTTAACGAAATACCTATATAACCTTCGATAAAATAATTTAGATTTATCTCACACTTTAAAGCTTCACTCTTAATTTTTTCTAATGTGTTTTTATCAACCTTAAAAGTAACAGTATCAAAATAATTTTTATTAACCTGAACAAATCCTAAATCAGTAATAGCAAAACTTAAAACTTTTGTTAGGTTGTTAATTCTTTCTGCGATTAATTTTAAATTTTTTGGGCCATGATAAACCGCATACATTCCAGCCATAACAGCAAGCAATACCTGAGAAGTACAAATGTTGCTTGTAGCTCTTTCACGTTTGATATGCTGTTCCCTTGTTTGAAGAGCCATTCTTAGTGCTCTGTTACCTTGCGAATCGATTGATACTCCAATAATTCTTCCAGGAATAACTCTTTTAAATTCTTCTTTAATGGCAAAATATGCTGCGTGCGGTCCACCATACCCCATTGGAATTCCGAATCTCTGAGTACTCCCAATTGCACAATCAGCCCCAAATTCTGCCGGGGGAATTAAAATTGTAAGACTTAAGATATCTGCTGCAACAATTTTAAATATTCCATTTGCATTAGCATTTGTAAACAGGTTAAGGTAGTCATAAATCTCTCCATTGAGAGCTGGATATTGAACCAACAATCCAAAGAAATCATTATTAAGTTCACTCGACTTGTGATTTCCAATTAGTAATTCAATGCCTAAAGGTTTAGACCTGGTTTTAAGAACATCTATAGTTTGAGGAAAAACTTCATCTGATACAAAAAACTTTTTTGAATTAGCTTTATCTTTTTTTCTATTATTAAAAAACATCACCATAGCTTCAGCAGCGGCAGTTGCTTCATCAAGCAAAGACGCATTTGCAATGGGCAATCCTGTCAAATCAGAAACTACGGTCTGAAAATTAAGAAGTGCTTCGAGTCTGCCCTGCGCAATCTCTGCCTGATATGGTGTATATTGAGTGTACCAGCCCGGATTTTCTAAAATATTCCTTTGAATTACAGATGGAAGAATTGTCGGATAATACCCCATCCCGATATAACTTTTATAAACTTTATTTTTTGTAGCGATTGAATTTATATGGTTAATAAATTCATATTCACTTAGTGGATCATTGAGTTTTAATTTATTTTTTAATCTGATGCTTTCGGGGATAGTTTCATCGATTAAATCATCAATTGAATTAACATGACAAACGCTTGCCATTTCATTAATTTCTTCTTGAGTAGGTCCGATATGTCTTGATTCAAAAATATCAGGGTGATTAAAAGTTGACATTACATTTCTCTTTTTAGTGCTTCAATAAAAAATTATTAATACTTTATATTCAAAATTAAGTAAAATCTTTCAAATTAAGAGTGGAATAAATCCTATTTGACTTATTTATTTTTTTTTGCGGAGGGGGACTAGATAATTATCTTTTCGAGAGCAGATTTTGCAGCATTTTGTTCGGCGGTTTTTTTATTTTTACCAATACCAATGCCAAAATAATCAACACCAACAGTAACTTTTACGGTAAATGTTCTATCGTGCTGCGGTCCTTGTTCTTCTATCACCATATAATTGGGTACATCAAATCTATTTGCCTGGGCATATTCTAAAAGCTGACTTTTATAATTTTCATCTATCAGATAATCACCATCTTTAGTAAGTGGATTAATTAAAACTCTGTATATAAATTTTTTACAAACATCCAAACCGTGATCTAAATATACAGCACCGACCAATGCTTCAAAAGCGTCGGATAATACCGTTTTTGATGCTCTAGCAAATGTGTTTGTGAGATTAGGATTTATAAGAATAAATTTTGCTAATCCTATTTCTTCTGCCGCGTCGGATAAAGCAATTCTGTTTACAAGCTTAGCTCTGATCTTAGTTAAAAATCCTTCATCCTCATCTGGAAAATTTTCATAAAGATATTCAGCAACGATAAGGCTTAAAACTGAATCGCCTAAAAATTCCAATCTTTCGTTTGATTTATCATCATTTTCCAGTTCTTCCAAAAAAGACCGATGCATCAAAGCTTGAATATAATAAGATTTATTTTTTATAGAGAATTTTAAAATTTCTTCTAATTCATGGAATTTGTTTGCGGTTAGGATTTTATTGACATGCTGGGAATTGGAGCTTTCTTCCCCATAGCTAAAAATTTTAAGCAAACGGGAAAAAAGAAAATTCAAAACTATTCCTCAAATTCTTTGAATACTAATGACGCATTGTGTCCACCAAATCCAAAAGTATTACATATAGCAGCTTCAATTTCTTTCTGTGTAACTTTTTTTGCACTATAATTTAAATCACATTCCGGATCAGGGTTATCAAGATTTATTGTAGGAGGGATTAGATTAGTATTTAAGGATAATATCGTCGCGATTGCTTCAATACCACCGGCTGCACCTAAAAGATGTCCTGTCATAGATTTTGTGGAACTAATAATCATACTATATGCATGCTCGCCAAATAATGTTTTGATGGCCTTGGTTTCATTAATATCATTATGCGGTGTTGATGTGCCGTGTGCATTTATGTAATCGATATCAGTAAGCAAAAGTCCTGCATCTTCAACAGCAATCTTCATAGACCTTACTGCACCTTCTCCACCAGGTGCAGGAGCTGTAATATGAAATGCATCCGCAGTTAATCCAATGCCAGCGAGTTCCGCATATATTTTTGCTCCTCTGTTAAGTGCATGATTCAGTTCCTCAAGTATTATCGTTCCAGCACCTTCACCCATTACAAATCCGTTTCGATCTCTATCAAAGGGGCGGGATGCTTCTGCATACCTATCATTCCATGTAGATAATGCTTTCATGGCATTAAATCCTCCCATTCCAATTTCTGTAATAGATGCTTCGCTCCCCCCACATACCATAAAGTCAGCAGCGCCTCTTTCGATAATCATAAAAGCATCAGAGATTGCATGTGAAGCAGTTGAACAGGCTGAAGTAGTTGCATAATTAGGGCCTTTTAACCCAAAACGAATTGAGATTTGTCCTGCAGCTAAATCAGAAATCATCATCGGAACAAAGAAGGGACTGATCATTCCAGGATTCTTATCCTGAAAGTATTTCCAATGTTCATTTTGAAGGGTCTGTAATCCACCAATTCCGCTGCCATAAATTACTCCAGCTCTATTTTTATCCATTTTATCAAGATTAATATTGGAATCTTCGATTGCTTGAACAGAAGATGCTATAGCAAACTGCGAAAACCTGTCCAATCTTTTTACGGATTTTTTATCAAAGTAATTATCTGGGTTAAAATTTTTTACTTCAGCGGCAAATTTTGTATCGAACCTGGAAGCATCAAAGTATGTAATTGGGGCAACCCCATTTTTACCTGAGATTAATCCATCCCAGAATTCATTGACATTAAGTCCAATTGGTGTAACCGCACCAAGTCCGGTAACCACAACTCTCTTATTTTGCATAAATTTTTTTCAAACTAATTTAGCTCTAATTAGGAAAGACTTAATAAACCGAAGATAGTCGAGAATTAAAATTCTCGACTATTTTATTTAGCCTAATTTTTCTGAAAGATATTTAACAGCATCTCCAACTGTCCCTATCTTTTCAGCATCTTCATCAGGAATAGAGATTTGGAAAGCACTTTCAAATCCCATTACTAATTCAACGATATCAAGAGAGTCAGCTCCCAAATCATTAGTAAAGGATGCTTCTGGAGTAATTTGAGATTCTTCAACACCTAACTTATCAATAATGATCTCCTTTACCTTTGTTGCAACATCCATAGTATTCTCCTATTTATTATTGGTATTTATTTGATTTATTATTTAATGGGTATAAATTTAACAAAATTAAAATCTAAGAAACAAATAACATTTAAAATTACATGGTCATTCCACCATCAACAGCAATAACCTGCCCTGTAATATAATCAGCATCTTTACTGCATAAAAATGCAACAACTTTTGCAACATCTTCAGGATTTCCCATTCTGCCCATCGGAACATTTTGCACCAATTTTTGAATTTGTTCTTCCGTCAATTTATTAGTCATATCAGTTTGAATGAATCCCGGGGCAATAGCGTTTACAGTTATACCGCGTGAAGCTAATTCACGAGCCATCGATTTGGTAAAACCAATGACGCCAGCTTTAGAAGCCGAGTAATTTGATTGCCCTGCGTTACCTATCAAACCAACAACTGAAGCAATATTAACAATTCTACCGTAACGTTGAGCAATCATGGGTTTTATAATAGCTTTTGTATAATTAAATACGCTCTTCAAGTTTGCATTAATTACATCATCAAAATCTTTTTCTGTCATTCTTAATAATAAATTATCCCGTGTAATACCGGCATTATTAATCAAAATATCAACTCCGCCAAGTTTTTCAATGGCAGCATCAACTGTTTCTTGTGCTTGCTCAAAAGATGTCGCATCTGCTTTAAAACCATAAATTTTAGTTCCCGGATAATCAATCTCAGCCAATAATTCGTCAGCACAATCTTCACAGCTGTTGTAAACAAATGCAACATCAGAAAATAAAACTCCACAGCAACTTCGTGAAGCAAGCTCTCTGACTATTGCTCTCCCAATTCCCCTGGATCCGCCCGTGACGATTGCGCGTTTATTATGTGACTCAAAAACTTTGCTTGTCATTTTTTTTCTACTCCGGAATAATATTCCAATAAATATTCATTTTTATAATTTTCAAGCTCAATAAACTTTTCTACGCCAAAGAAATGTAGCAGTTCTTCTTTGCAAGCATCATAAATTGATGTTTCTTCATTCGGATTTTTATTACACGTCTTTAATCTGTCCATATGTTCATCATCTATCGTGATTGCATCTTCAAATATTGTAATCGGAAATAAAACACAATAAATAGGTTTGTACTTCCATTTATGTTCCTTTTCATTTAAGGCAAGTTTTTGAAGCGTGCATAAACCGTTTTTATCTAAAAAAGTGCATTTACCGTTTACGATTTCTGTTCCTACAGCAACACCTGATTCAAAATCTTCGTCTTCCTCAGGCTCTTCAAACCATTCATTAACATCTTTAGTTTGCGTATTATCCAGCAATGGTATTATTTTATCCTTAATACTTAGGATATGCTCGTGCTCTTTTAAATCAGTATAAACACCGTAATTACAGCATTCGCCGGTACATTTACAAGTAAATTTAAAAGTAAAAATCTGCGGGTCAATAAAAACACCATTAATTTCTTTAGCATATTTTTGATGTGTTTTAGTTTGCATCATAAGTACTTCATAGCATCTTCATACTTATCAATACCGGATATTTTAGCATCAGGACTGATTCTCTTAACTAATCCTTGTAAAACTTTACCCGGACCAATTTCATAAAATTCATCGAAGCCATCTGTAATCATATTTTTTATGGTTTCTTCCCATCTAACCGGAGAAGTAACTTGTTCATGAAGCAGATTTTTTATCCCATCTTTTTTAGTAATAGGTTTAGCAGTAACGTTCGCATAAACAGGAAATCTAGCATCATAAAATGGAGTGAAGACCAATGCATCCATCAATGCATTTTTTGCTGATTGCATTAATGGTGAATGAAAAGCCCCACTGACAATGAGTTCTTTGGCCATTTTTGCACCATTAGCTTTGCAAAGCTCCATGGCTTTTCTTACTCCTGGAATCGAGCCTGAAATTACAATTTGTCCTGGTGAATTAAAATTAGCACATTGAACAATTCCTACAGACGAAGCTTCTTTGCAAATGTTTTCAACTTTATCTGAATCCAATCCAACAATGGCAGCTAATGTACCGGGATTATCAATTCCTGCTTGTTGCATAGCTTTTCCCCTGGCTCGAACGAGTTTTATAGCATCATAAAATTGGATTGAATTAGCGGCAACCAATGCTGAATACTCACCAAGAGAATGTCCTGCTGCAGCTTCAGGTTGAAGAGTTCTGATTAAACTTGCGAGTATAACACTATGAAGAAAAATTGCAGGTTGAGTAAATTCTGTTTGCTTAAGCTGCTCTTCGGGTCCGTTAAACATAATGTAAGATAAATTAATACCCAGTGCATCATCTGCTGTTTTAATCATTTCTTTGGCTTCAACAGAGTTATCAAATAAATCCTTAGCCATACCAATGTACTGTGAACCCTGTCCGGGAAATAAAAAAGCTCTCTTTGACATAAAAATAGTTTGACAATAATTAATTAAATAGCCCACACCACATGCGAAGCACCCCAAGTATAACCTGCTCCAAAAGCAGATAAAATAAGGTTATCACCTTTTTTTACTTTCCCATCCCTGTAATATTCAGTTAAGCACAAAGGGATTGTAGCTGCTGTTGTATTACCATATTTGTCTATGTTCATCATCACTTTATCGGTGCTTAATCCCATTCGCTTAGCAGTTGCATCAATAATTCTTAAATTAGCTTGATGAGGAACAAGATACGCGACATCTTCTGATTTCAGATTACTCATCTCCATCAACTCTGCAGATACATCAGCCATACCTTTAACTGCAACTTTAAACACAGCTTTTCCATCCTGATAAATATAGTGCCATTTTTTATCAACAGTTTCGTGTGAAGAAGGATTAAGACTTCCTCCACCTAACATATATAGTGCATCTTTTCCTGTTCCATCTACTCTAAGAATAGATTTTTGCAATCCTAAAGATTTATCTTCAGTTGCCTCAAGCAAAACTGCAGAGCCGGCATCACCAAATAAAATACAATTATTCCTATCTGTGTAATCTGTTATTGAAGTCATCATATCGGCACCAATTACCAGAACTTTTTTATATTTACCGGTTTCAACTAATGATGCGCCGGTTTGAAAAGCAAAAAGAAACCCAGAACAAGCAGCTGAAAGATCAAATCCCCATGCATTTATGGCTCCAATTTTATACTGAACTAAACAGGCTGTTGCCGGGAAAAACATATCTGGTGTTACAGTTGCAACGATGATTGCATCGATTTCTTCCGGAGAAACATTATGTTTTTCGAACAAATCAAGTGCTGCTTTAGCGGCTAAATCACTTGTAGCGCCTTGTTCTAACATTCTTCTTTCTCTTATACCTGTTCTAGTTCGTATCCATTCATCATTTGTTTCAACAATGGATTCGAAATATTTATTATCCAAAACTTTTTCAGGAACGTACATCCCGACACCAGTTATAATTGCATTAAATCTATTTTCAGGCATCAATCTTCCACTATTTAATATATGAATATTGTTTGATAGAATTTTCTATCTTTTTAATTAAATCTTTATTGTACATTTCACGTGCTTTAAAAGCCATGTTTGTAATTGCTTTGGGTGTACTTGAGCCATGCCCAATAATGCTAATTCCATTAACTCCTAAAAGCGGTACTCCTCCATGTTCTTGATAATCCAATGATTTTAAAGCTTTCTTTTAAAGTGCCTTTAGAAAAACCAACCTTTAGCTTATCAAAAAAACTATCATCCGCCGTTTTAGCTAAAAGATGTTTTAGCAATTTTGGAACAGATTCACCAAATTTTAAAATAATATTTCCGATAAATCCATCGCATACAATAACATCAACATGTTTGGTAAGTATATCTCTTCCTTCAACATTTCCAATAAAATTAAGGTTGGAAGATTTAAGCAATTTGTAAGCTTCTGTTGAAACTTCATTGCCTTTACCTTCTTCCTCACCCATACTTAAAATTCCCACAGAAGGATTTTTTACCCCACCCATCTCCTTAGCATAGATAGTCCCCATAATTGCATACTCAAAAAGATGAGACGGCTTTGCATCTTTTCCAGCACCAACATCGTAAAGATAACAAACTCCGTAAACGTTTGGCATTTCTGCCCCTATAGTAGGACGACCAACCCCTGGAATTCTTCCCATAATCAAAGTTGATGCACTCATCATAGCACCGGTATTGCCTGCACTAACAAAAGCATCAGCCTTACCATCTCTAACCAATTGTGCGCCCTTCACAATTGAGGAATTTGGTTTTGATTTTATTGCGGATGTTGGCGAATCACCCATCTCTATAATTTCATCAGCGTGAATTATTCTAGTGTCATCAAAAGAAATCTTGTTTGATTTTATTACTGATAAAATTTCTTCTTTTTTACCTACAAGAAAAAGTTCAAAATCATTCATTTCATTATAAGCATCGATTGCGCCAATTACTGCGTTTTGAGGGGCATAATCGCCCCCCATTGCGTCAACAATAATTCTGCATCTTGAGTTTTTCGAGCTAGTTTCAGCCATTGATGGAAAAGCTATTTTAAATACTAGCTTTTAGGAATAAACAGAGAGCGTTCATTGTAGTAACCGCAGGAAGGACAAGCACGATGAGCAAGCTTCATTTCACCACAATTTGAACATGTGCTTAAAGAAGGCGCTACCGCTTTGTAATGTGTTCTGCGTTTATCTCTACGACTTTTAGACATCTTACGTTTTGGATTTGGCATAATATCATTCCATTATATTTAATTGAGATTTAATTTATCTTTCAATTCCATAAGAGGTTTCCACCTCGGGTCAATTTCTTCCGTGATGCATTTACACTGTTCCTTGTTCAAATCTGATCCACATTTAGGACATAAGCCTTTGCAATTTTCTTTGCAAAGTTTTTTCATAGGAACTGATAGTAAAGCAAATTCCCTAACGTCACTAATTGTATCAATTTTATCTTCGATTCTACTTAGATAGCTTATATTAATCGAGTCAGTTTCTAGAGGTGCTTCATTCATTAGATAAACCATTTTGTAATCACTCTTTAAACTTGATTTGAATGAAGCTCCACATCGGTCACACTCATATTTAACTTTAAAATCTGAGGTTGCCGAAAGAATAAATTGGTCGTGCGACTTATTAACTACAAATGAGGATTTATATTTACCATAAAAAGGTTTGTCTAAACCCAATTCCTCAACTTTGTTTTCAAAAACAAATTTGTGTTCCCCATCGCTTAAATTTGAAATTTTAATAATCATCTTGCAAAATCACGCAAAAAACGAGGCTAAATATATAGCTGAACGACCTGATAGTCAAACAATGTAAGGTTAGAATATTTAGCCTTTTAGAACAAAAAAGTCATTATAATTTATACTCAAAAACATTTTATCATCATTTTACAAATAATAATTATAGTTAATAAATACAGACACCTTCCAGGTAGTTAAGTTGCAACTTTAATATTGAAGTTGTTTAAACAGCTAAATAATGCTGAAAAATAATTTTGGTTTTTTCATTCTTAAATCAATAATTTGAAGATGATATTTAATAATAGTTATCATTGCCAAAAATTAAATGTTAATAATTTTCTCTGCTTTTGCCGCTATCATTCCAATGTTACTATACTTAGTATTGATTTGGAAATTTGATCGATACGATAGAGAACCATTTAAGCTTCTATTTACGAATTATATTTGGGGCGCTCTCGGTGCAATAGTCTTAGCTTTAATAGGTAGTTTTCTTCTCACATCGATTGCCTCCATTTTTATAAAAGATGATTTACAGCTTTCAAGATTTGGAACAATTTTGGTGGCACCGGTTGTTGAAGAAATTACAAAAGGACTATTCCTATTGATTACTATTACTAATAAAAAATTTGATAACATCACTGATGGAATAGTTTACGGCGGAGCAATTGGTTTAGGATTTGGAATGACCGAAAATTTTTTGTACTTCATCACTTATGGAGGTTTAATCTCAAGTTGGATAACGTTAGTTGTCGTTAGAACCCTGTTTTCGGCGGTTATGCATTGTGTATCAACAGCTACGCTTGGTGCTTTCCTAGGATTAGCGAAATTCAAATCAATGGCTATTAAAGTGTTTTATACTTTTGTTGGATTATTTATAGCCATGACAATTCATTCAATCTGGAATTTTAGTCTAAGTTATAAAACAATCGCCCCGATTGGTTTTCTTTTTATATTTATTTCAATAATCATTTTCATTTCAACATTTATAATTTCTTTAAGAAGCGAAAGAAAAATCATTTTTAACGAGCTTAAGGAAGAAAGTAAAAATGGATTAATCCCGGAACTTCATTTGGTTATATTGAGTTCATCACAAAGAGAAAGAAAAGGCTGGCTTGATGAAAGAATCCGCAAAGATTATATTAAGGCTGCAACAAGTCTTGCTTTTAGAAAAATTCAGCATAAGAATTCTAATGGTTTAAGCAAACAATATTATGAACGCGATATTGAAAACTATAGAATGTTTATCAGCAGTCTTCTTTCAGGACAGCAGAGTATATAATATTAATGTTTAACAACGCCGTCTATATAATTCCATCTGCTTCTTTCCTTAATCCGGAAATAGTAAACACTTTTGAGAATTTTAGTATCGAAGATTCAAAATTTTTGAAATCAATTTTATATCTTAATTTGATTGAAAACTTTTTAGCTGATGAAAAAAAAGCTGATTATTTTTTTGTATTGGATGAATTTGACCGCAATTTTATAACCGATGAATTTAAGGCAGACAATATAAATTTTCATTTTGCTGATTTGACGAAACCAAAATTGTTATTTGAAAATCAATTTCTTAAAGAATTTACCTCACATAAAAATAATATCATATTATCTTCAGATATAATTGGAATTAATCAAACTGAATTGAATAAATATTTTAATTTGTTGAACATTGATGACGAATGCCTTCTGATTGGAAAATCCAAGGAAGGTACAATTGGTGTGTTTGGATTTAATTCCTATTCCATGGATATTTTTAATTGTTTGGTCAAATCTGATTTTATTTACAACAACTTTTTAAGTTGTACAAAAACCTTGAATCATTTTATTCACACACTAAATGATATTTTGCTTATAAAAAATATTGAGCATTTTAAACAATTGTACATTGAACTTTCACAAAAAAAGAGTATGGAATATTGTTCACAGAAAATGCACGAAAAGTTCACGCATTTATTTATTGAGTATAAGGAACTTTTAAAATGAGTAAAGTCGGACTCTTCGGTGGAACTTTTGATCCAATACATCACGGGCATTTAATTACTGCTCAATCAGTAAAAGAAATACGTAAGCTTGATAAAATAATTTTTGTACCTGCATTCATTTCGCCGCATAAACAACATGAAAAAGCGTCAAGCGCTGAGCATAGATTAAATATGTTAAAATTGGCTCTTAATGATATCCCATTTTTTGAATGTTCAGACTTTGAAATTAAGCAGCACACGATATCTTATACTATTGATACGCTTCGTGAGTTTAAAAAATATTTTGATGAAATTGATTTGATAATCGGATACGACAACATATTTAAATTTCAAACATGGAAAGAACCTGATGAAATTCTGAAATTAGCCAATGTCATAGTACTAAAACGAAAGTCATCTCATCCGATGGATTTTGTTGATAAGTATGTAGAGGCTGCCACTTTTGTTCAAACACGTGGAATTGAAATAAGTGCGACAGACATTCGTAACCGTGTTCATGAAGGATTGCCAATTCATTATCTCGTTCCTAAAATTGTTGAAAATTATATTTACACTCATAATCTTTATAGGGTATAAAATTGAAAATATTAGTAACCGGCGGTGCTGGTTTTATTGCCTCTCAAATTGCGGACGCATTCATCACAGAAGGTCATCAAGTTACAATTGTTGATGATCTGTCTTCCGGCTTCGAAAAAAATATTAATCCAAAAGCGAAATTTGTAAAGGCAGATATCTGCGATAAAAATCTATTTCAACTCTTCCAAAAAGAAAAATTTGATGTTGTAAATCATCATGCGGCACAAATGGATGTAAGAAGATCTGTTAAGGACCCAGAGTTTGATGCTACTACAAATATTCTTGGAACAATTAATCTACTTCAGAATTGCACCAAATATGGTGTAAAGAAGTTTATGTTTGCTTCAACAGGCGGAGCAGTTTATGGTGAACAAGAATATTTCCCAGCTGATGAAAAACATCCAGTACAACCACGCTCACCTTATGGAATTTCTAAACTTGCGGTCGAAAAATATATTCACTTTTACAATGCAGAGTACGGATTAAAATATTCCATTCTTCGTTATGCAAACATTTATGGACCACGTCAAAATCCTTTTGGAGAAGCTGGGGTAGTTGCAATCTTTTCTACAAAACTTTTAAAAGGTGATCAACCTATTATTAATGGTGATGGGAAACAAACGCGTGATTATGTTTTTGTTGGTGATGTTGTAAAAGCAAATCTTCTTGCACTCAACGATGAAGTAAATGATATTTATAATGTTGGAACAGAAATTGAAACTGATGTTAATCAGTTATATAATTATATCAATTCGATTACCGGTGCAAGCAGGGAGGAAAAGCACGGACCTGCAGCTGCGGGCGAGCAAATGCGAAGTGTAATCACAAGCAATAAATTTTTTAATAAATTCGGCTGGCGGCCCAAAATTAAAATTGAAGATGGTTTGAAAGCTACTGTTGAATATTTTCAGAAAGAACAAAAAAAGCAGTAATGACAGAAAATAGTTTAATAAATAAAATCTCAATCAGGTGACCGAAGAAGTATTGCAAGAGCTATTTCAGTGGCTGAATCCGGTAATGATATTTCGACCAAACTTATTAAAGAAATATTTTCAAAAACTGGTAATGCTTATCGGATCGGAATTACAGGACCGCCTGGTGCAGGTAAAAGCACAATTACAAATCATCTTACTAAGCTTTTACGTAAGCAAAATAAAAAAGTTGGAATAATTGCTGTCGATCCTACTTCGCCTTTTACCGGTGGGGCACTTCTCGGTGATCGAGTTAGAATGAATGATATCGGGATGGATAACGGGGTTTTTATCCGAAGTATGGCAACACGCGGAAGTCTGGGCGGCCTTTCCAAAAAAGCCATTGATGCTGCCGATGTTTTAGACGCTGCAGGTTTTGATATTATAATTTTAGAAACTGTTGGTGTGGGACAATCGGAACTAGATATCGCACAAGCCGCGGATACAACAATTGTGGTACTTGTTCCGGAAAGCGGAGATTCAGTCCAGGCGATGAAAGCCGGTTTGATGGAGATCGCAGATTTTTTTGTGCTCAACAAAAGTGACCGCCCCGGTTCTCAACAAGCTTACACCGCACTTCAAACTATTTTAATGATTAAAGAACACGATGAAAATTCCTGGATGCCAAATATTATTAAGTCTATCGCTTCCGAAAATAAAGGCATTGATGAAATCATAACTGAAATTGAACGACATAAATTTTTTATGAGTGAAAAAAATCTTTTCCAACCCAAAAGAGAGCTGCAGGCAAAAGTTAGAATTAAAGAAATAGTTGAGCATAAGTTAAAAGATGAATTATGGAGTGAGACTGCTGAAAATTCATTAAATTCATCTTTGAAAAAAGTAATACTTGGTAATTTTTCTCCTTATCATATTGCTGAAGAAATTATTAAAGAATTTAAAAATAGGATTTAAGCGGGAGATTTAATGGAACATAAACCATTCTTAACAAATCTTACAGAAAATCAAATTATAATCCGTGATACAATCAGAGATTTTGCTGAGAAAAATATTCGACCTGTTATTATGGAATTTGATGAGTCACAGAAATTCCCAATGGAGCTTATGAAGCAACTCGGAGCGCTTGGTTTTCTTGGAATACTTGTTCCTGAAGAATACGGCGGTGCTGGTTTAGGATATATTGAATACGCAATCATAATTGAAGAGCTTTCCAAAGTTGATCCTTCAATCGGGCTTTCTGTTGCTGCACATAATGGACTTTGCACAAATCATATTAATCTTTTCGGCAATGAGATTCAAAAGAAAAAGTACTTGCCTGATCTTGCAAGCGGTAAGAAAATAGGTGCCTGGGGATTGACTGAATCATTTTCCGGTAGTGATGCTGCGAGCCTAAAAAGCATGGCTATTAAAAATGGTGACTATTGGATATTAAACGGAAGTAAGCAATTTACAACCCACGGCACTGTTGGAGAAACTTATGTTGTGATGGCAATTACAAATAAAGATGCCGGTAAAAAAGGAATATCTGCATTCATTCTTGAAAAAGGGATGGATGGATTAATTATAGGCAAAAAAGAAAACAAACTTGGAATGCGTGCAAGCGACACAACGCAATTAACCTTTGAGAATTGCAAAGTTCCCGCTGAGAATCTTTGCGGTGAAGAAGGATTGGGATTTATAAATTCAATGAAAGTTTTGGAGGGTGGAAGAATTTCTATTGCCGCTTGTTCCGTTGGATTAGCACAGGGTTGCTTAGATGCTTGTTTAAAATATTCGCAGGAAAGAAAACAGTTTGGAAAAGCGTTATCAGATTTTCAGGCAACTCAATTTAAGCTATCTGAAATGGCAACCGATATTGAAGCTGCAAGAATGTTAACCTATCGTGCTGCAGCAATGAAAGATGCCGGAATTCCAAACACAAAAGAAGCTGCAATGGCTAAATTGTTCGCAAGCGAGATTGCTGAGAAAGCGTCGAGTGTCGCCGTTCAAATTTTTGGTGGCTATGGATTTATAAAAGAATATCCGGTTGAAAAATTTTATCGTGATGTAAAACTTCTCACTATTGGAGAAGGTACTTCTGAAATACAAAGAATAGTTATTGCAAGAGATTTGTTGAAAGATTAATTATATGAAACAAATCATTTCACAAATAAAAGAGAACGAAACTTTTCTTAAACGAGAAGATTATCAAAAAGAATTATTACGAAAACTTGCTGCTGCAAAAGAAACAGTTAAAGAAGGCGGCGGTAAGAAATCTATTGAAAAGCATAAAGCTAAAGGAAAACTTACTGCACGTGAAAGAGTTAATCTACTTGTAGACGATCCGAAAAAGTTTTTTGAGTTAAGCACTTTTGCCGCTTATGGAATGTATGAAGAATATGGCGGCGCTCCTTCATCAGGAACTATTTATGGTATTGGAAAAATTCACGGACGGGATTGTGTGATTGTTGCAAACGATGCAACTGTTAAAGCCGGGGCGTGGTTTCCTATCACAGCAAAGAAGAATCTGCGTGCACAGGAAATTGCTATGGAAAATCGCATTCCAATTGTTTACCTGGTTGATAGTGCAGGTGTTTTTCTTCCTCTCCAAGATGATATTTTCCCGGACAAAGAACACTTTGGAAGAATTTTTCGTAACAACGCAAGGATGTCTTCTATGGGCATTCCACAAATAGCTGCAATTATGGGACCTTGTGTTGCTGGAGGTGCTTACCTTCCAATAATGAGTGATGAGGCTTTAATTGTTGAAGGTGAAGGTTCAGTATTTCTTGCTGGTGCTCATTTGGTTCGTGCTGCAATTGGTGAAGTGATTGATAATGAATCACTTGGTGGTGCAAAGGTACAATCAAACATTTCAGGAGTTACTGATTACATAATGAAGAACGATGAAGAATGCATCGCACAAATTAGAAGTTTGGTTGAAAAGTTTGGCAAGAATGAAACTGCAGGATTTGATAGAATAGAAAGTAAAGTACCAAAATATCCATGCAAAAGAGATATTGGGAATACTACCTGAGGATACACTTAAGCCATATGATACTTATGATTTGATTGCGCGAATTGTTGATAATTCTGAAATTGATGAATACAAAGCTGGATATGGCAAAACAATTATTACAGCTTATGCGCGGATTGATGGCTGGGCAATTGGAATTGTGGCTAACCAGAGAAGTGTTGTTAAAACAGAACAAGGGGAAATGCAGGTTGGTGGAGTTATCTATTCTGATTCCGCTGATAAAGCAACCAGATTTATTATGAATTGTAATCAGAAAAAAATTCCATTGCTCTTTTTGCAAGACGTAACAGGCTTTATGGTTGGCAGTAAAGCTGAACATGGTGGAATCATTAAAGACGGTGCAAAGATGGTTAATGCCGTTGCAAATTCTGTTGTTCCCAAAATCACAATTATTATTGGAAACAGTTTTGGTGCTGGCAATTATGCAATGTGCGGTAAAGCTTACGATCCACGTTTTATTTTTGCTTACCCAAATGCTAAAATTTCTGTAATGGGTGGAAATCAGGCAAGCAGTGTTTTATTGGATATCAAACTTAAACAGGAAGAAAAAAGTGGACACAAATTCAGTGATGAGGATAAAAAGAAATTACTAAACGATATTTTAAAATCTTATGATGAAAAAAGTTTTCCACTTTATGCTGCAGCTAGATTATGGATTGATGAAATAATAGACCCGACACATACACGCGAATGGATTTCTATGTGCTTGGAAGTTGCGAATAATAATCCTGAAATGCCAAAGTTTAATCCTGGTGTCATACAAACTTAAAATTGACTTTACCACTTAGACACTAAGAGCACTTAGTTTAACTTAGTGTTTCTTAGTGTTCTAAGTGTCTTAGTGGTGAAAATGAAATTATTAATTATTCTTAATTTTTTATTCTTAGCACAGATTAGTTTTCCCCAACAAAGCAATCTTTCCAAAACTGTAAATCATATATCAAAATACATTGGCTCAGAAAGGCTTGTTGAAATCAGAAATATCTATGGTGATATGACTGCGACTGATTCAATTTTTCAAGACGCAATTAAATTTACAAATTCCAACCATGCGGACGCGTTATTGGCTCTAATGTTTGCAACCGTTCCTTATCGCGAAGTTCCTATTCAAATCCCTTTACTAAATTCGATAGTTTTATATCCTTTAACATCCGCTGATGAAAAAACATTTTTAATGAAGAATGAAAATCTACCGCGATATTTATTTTTTGATTCACCGCAAAATGATTATGGCGATAAAGATAAACTTGCTCATTTTTTTGGCAGTGCATTTCTATCTTACGAATCCAACATCTTTGATTTGGGAAAGCTAATTGGTTATTTTGTAGAAGTATTTGAGGAAAGTTTTAAAGTTCAATCAAATATTGATTTACGCGATCTGGATGTAAATGATTACGGAAGATTGTTTGGAAACTTGCTTAAAGAAAATAATAAATTATTACCATCGCAAATATTTTTATTACGATCACTAAGATTTTTTAGAGTTAATTTATGAAATCAGTATTAATTATAGATGATGAACTTCAAATATGTGAAAGCATAAGCATGATACTTGAGTATGAAAGTTATGCGGTTGAATTCACAACTAGTGCTAAAGAAGGATTGGAAAAATTTTCATCAAAAGATTTTTCGGCTGTTCTTCTCGATATTCAAATGCCGGAAATGAGCGGGTTTGAAGTTCTTAAAAGAATAAAAGAACAAAAGCAATCTGCTTCTGTAATAATTATATCCGCACACGGAAGTGTTGAGAATGCGATTAAAGCGACACGACTCGGTGCATTCGATTTTCTTGAAAAACCCATCGACCGTGATAAACTATTAATAAGTGTGCGAAATGCAACCGAGACTACATCACTTAAAGAGGAAAATGAGGAGATTAAAAAAGTTTGGGTTGGCGATGGAGTAATACTTGGAAAGAGCAAGGCTATACAAAATGTTCTTCAATTGATTGATAAAGTTGCCCCTCTTGATACACGCGTTTTAATTTTGGGTGAAAATGGAACTGGTAAGGAATTAGTTGCCCGTGCTATCCACAAAAAGAGCGACAGAAAAGATAAGCTTTTTGTTGAAGTTAATTGTGCAGCAATTCCAAATGAACTAATTGAGTCTGAATTATTTGGACATGAAAAAGGGTCTTTTACAGGTGCGGTTCAACAGCGTATTGGAAGATTTGAACTGGCAAATAACGGAACAATATTTTTAGATGAAATTGGTGATATGTCTCAACAGGCACAGGCAAAAGTTTTGCGTGCAATTGAAGATGGTAAAATCGAACGCGTTGGTGGTGGTAAAAAAATTGATGTTGATGTCAGGTTAATTGCTGCAACTAATAAAAATCTAAAGGAAGAAATAGAAAAAGGTAATTTCAGAGAAGATCTTTACCATAGATTGAATGTTCTGCCTATCATTATTCCCCCATTAAGGGACCGAGCTGAAGATATTCAAATTTTAGTTGAACACTTTGCCCAGGATATTTCGAATAAGCATAAAAAACCAGTAACAAAATTTTCTGAAGACGCAATTCGCGTACTTCAACATCAACAATGGACTGGAAATGTGCGCGAGCTTAGGAATCTCGTTGAACGCATTATTATCTTAGTTGATAAAAAAGAAATCGCAGGAAAAGATATTGATTTTCTTTTTGCGGGTAATCAGCAATCAGTTGATGAACTCGTTGATACAAGTAATTCATTCCAGGAATTTAAGGAGAAAGCTGAGCGTGTTTTCATACTTAAACAACTCCGCTCCAACGATTGGAACATTAGCAAGACTGCAGAAATTCTTGAAATTCAGCGAAGTCATCTCTATAACAAAATGAAAAAATATTCAATTGAAAAGGAGGAATGATGCCGACCATCTTTTCTAAAATTATTAATAAAGAAATTCCTGCCAACATCGTTTTTGAATCTGAAAATATTTTAGCATTTAAAGATATCAATCCTAAAGCGCCTGTTCACATTCTTATAATTCCTAAGATTGAAATTCCAAAAGTAACAGATATTAAAGGAAGCGAACACTCTGCTTTACTTGGAGAAATGATTGATGCCGCAAATAAAATTGCAAAAGATTTGGGAATAGCTGATAATGGTTTTAGATTAGTTTTTAATTGTGGAAATAATGGTGGACAAGATGTTTATCATTTACATTTGCATTTACTCGGCGGAAGAAAAATGAATTGGCCTCCTGGTTAAAAGGAACTTAGTCTTTTTTCATTTATCTTTTATTTATAAACATCCTTCCTGTGACCGATAGCAAGAATTATAATCGCAATAATTTGATTCTCTTTTTTATATATCACTCTATATTTTCCAATTCTTAAAGATCTCAATCCTTTAAGTGGACCAACAAGTTGTTTTCCTAAATCAGGATTTTCTTTTAGTAACTCAATTCCTTTAAATATTTTATTTTTCTCTAGTTTAGCAATCTTTTCTAAATTTCTGACTGCTTCTTTATTATATTCAATTTTCCAACTCATTTTGATTTGACAAGTTTCTCGTGTGAAATTCTTGTTTCTTTTTCATTTAACGATTTAAATATAGATTTAACTAAATCATTATCAGATAATATTTCCATAGTTTCTTGCCAACCTTCATATTCATCAAGTGGAACTATAACTGAAGGTTTTTTAATTACGGTTGGTTTTCTTTTTTCCTTTATTCTCATAGTAGCTTCTTTCTTTTATTTAAAGATTAAGATTAATTCATTCAAAATCAAACTTGGAAATAATTTTCCATCCCTTTTAATCTTTTATTTTCTTCTACATCTCCAAACATTAAAGACTCATATCCAAACTTATCTCTAATTCTTGTAACCGCTCTAAGCATTTTTTTTCTTTTTACTTCATAATCTTCAAATAAATATTCTTGTTCATTTACTGGAGAAAAGTTTGTTACTCCAACTCCAATCAATCTTACTGCGACTCTTCGAGTACGGGCTTTCTTCATCAAATCCCAGGCTGTTTCAAAAATAATTTTATCATCATCTGTAGGCTTTATTGTTTTAGCCCGAGTTAAAGTTTGAAAATCAGTATAACGTAACTTCATATCAATTGTGGAGGCTTCCCATCCTTTTTTTCGCAATGATTGACAAACTTTTCCTGTCAAATAAAATAAAGTGTTTTTAATTTCTTCTTCACTTGTTACATCAGTACCAAAAGTATTTTCTCGCGAAATACTTTTCCTTGTTCGCTGAATAGTTAAATATTCAGTTCCTTCACCATGGGCTTTTCGCCAAAGATCAACTCCGTATTTACCAAACGCAACGGAAAAATAATCTGATGGAAGCTTTGTGATATCACCAATTCTATAAATTGCTCTTGCATTTAAACTTTGCTTCATAACTTTTCCCACACCGGGAATTGTTTCAACAGGCATTGGTGCAAGAAATTCTTTTTCCATTCCAGGAATTATATAAGTAATTCCCATTGGCTTCATACAATCTGAACCAATTTTTGCAATTGTTTTATTACTCCCGATTCCCATTGAAATTGGTAAACCAATTTTATCCCAAATTTCTTTTTGCAATCTTGTGGCAAAACCAAACATTGATCCATACATTTTTTGTGTACCGGTCATATCAAGATAAAATTCATCAATAGAAGCTTGCTCAATTAATGGAGCGTATTGTTCTAAAATATTTTTTACAGCTTTTGAAAACCGGGTGTATTCGTCGCCATGACCATGTAAATAAATACCGTGCGGACAAAGTTTGTAAGCAGTTCTGATTGGCATTGCTGAGTGTAAACCAAAGGCACGTGCTTCATAAGAGCAAGCAGCAACCACTCCCCTTCCATACTTCGGATCGCCGCCGACAATTACAGGTTTGCCATTAAGTTTTGGATCGAGAATTCTCTCTACTGAAACGAAAAAAGCATCAAGGTCCAAATGAAATATTGTACGCATATAAAATTCAAAAGTAAAATCCGCCGCGCTGGACAAAATTCAAAAAAGTTAATTAACGAATATCTCTTCCAGCCTTGGATAAGCTTTAATAATTGTTGAAGGCATTTCAACTTTAGTTTTTTCCTCAAGTAAATGAATTAACTCAAATGCATTTGCAACTGCATCACCTTGCGGATGATTATTCATAATTACATTAACTTCTTTTACTTTATGCTGTATTGATTTTATCTTTTGCTCAATTTCAACCAATTCTCCCGGAGAATAAAGATAATTATAGCGCGAACTTTGTTCTTCATAAGTCTGAGTTTTTCCAAAGTTAGATAATGATTTTTTCCAGGCCTCTACATTTCTTCCATGAAAACGTATGTAAGCCTTATCATTTGTAATGATTGGTTCAAACTCTATTGCCTGTCCTATTTGCGGTTGATCAATTGTACAAAATGTTAAATCATTTTCCTTAAAGAATTCTAATGCACGATTATTATTCCAGCTTGAATGACGAACCTCAATAAAACAATCAATATCAGAAAAAATATCTCTTATTTTCTGAACATGCTGAACTGAACTACCATCGAATGGAAAAGAATATGGAAATTGGATCAACAAACCACCAAGCCGTTCTGATTTTTTCAATTGCTCCAGATTATAGCGAACTGCTTTAACATTTTGCTCATCAAACTTTCTTTTGTGTGTAAAATCTTGATGAAGCTTTATGTGAAAAACAAAATTACTTGAGTCTTCAACTTTTTTTATCCATCCATCAACAATTTTTGGGCTTATATAAGTATAATAAGTTGAGTTTACTTCAACACAATTGAAGTAATGACAATAAAACTGAAGCCAGTCAAATCCGCCAGACTGGTTTTTAGGATAGAAATTCGGCACCCAATCTTTATAGGACCATCCAGCTGTGCCAATATTAAACTTAATCGAACTCATTTTATTTATCTTCAGTTAATATTTAATAGTACTCCAACAGAAGCACTGAATGAACGAGTTAATCCATCCACATTTACTTCTCTTTTTATAAATGGAATTGCAAAATCTGCAAACAAAGAATAATTGTTATTAATTTGAAATTGAACCTGAGTTAGCAAGTTAACTTGAGTCTGATCGCTTTTCTCTACATCAATGTAAGATTCTGTTGGACCCATTGCTAAAAGATTGACGATATTTGATTTTCCTAATCTCTTAATAAATAATAGCTGAGGAGTAATTGTAAATTTATCCAATAAAAAATTATATGAAGCACGCACAAGTAAGTCATCACCACGCTTTAGCTTAATTAGATTTTTATTTCTTCCACCAGCTAATTGATACCCAACTCCAAATCCCAATTGATTGTAAGAATAATTTAGAGCGAATAAAATATCGTTGCTTCCTAAACCAGGCTGATAAGCCAGTGGGAAATTCTCTTTATTCTCTTCACCAGTTGCAAACTTTGCTCCAATGGATGCATCTAACATAGAGTTTTCATTTGAGAATAAATTTTGTGTTACCCCCACTAACAAATCACCAATTCCATTTACATTACCTAATGGACCTGATTGTATATTATATGGGATAGAGAATTGAAGTGTGGTTTTTTCTAAAACATTATAAACCGTACCAAGTTGAAATGAATGATACTTTACATCATCTTCTTTCCCACTTGAGCCAAATTTATAAGCCGCAGTTATGCTAATTAATTTATTATTGGTGTCATCAGTCAAATGGCCAATCGAACAAACTCCTGCATCAGAACATTGTGAGATTGATTTGAATGTATTTCCGGATAAGAAGAATAATATTAGTAGACTAAAAATTCTAATTTTCATTTTTTACCTTTGATTGAATATTTCTAATACCAGGATATAATCTATTTAATGAACATTCAATATTAAAAGTGTTATCCTGCTCGTTTTTCCATGCTTCGATAGACACCAACTACAATTCCAACTATTTTAAATGAAGGATATTTTTTATCAATCACAATAGGTTTAAACTCTGGATTTTCTGACACTAATTCAATTTCACTTCTCTTTTTATAAAATCGTTTTACAACTGCTGCATCATCAAGAATTGCAACTACAATTTGTCCATTCTTCGGCTCAAGGTTTGGGTTTACAATTACAATATCTCCACTAAAAATGTAAGCATCTTTTAGGCTATCACCTTTAACACGAAGCAGAAAAGAATCTTGCGGCATACGTGCTATTGTTGGAAGTTGAACTGTATCAATTGCATCAGGATAAATTGTTAGTGGATTTCCTGCTGCAACTTCTCCAAGTATTGGTCGTGGTACAAAAAATTTCTCTTCAAGTGTTAGTTCTATTCCACGAGAAAGTTTAGGACTTTTTCTAATGTATCCTTTTTTTTCAATCGCTTGAAAATGCTGTTGAACGGTTGCCCGGTTTTTATACCCAAAATGTTTTGCTACATCGGCCAGAGTTGGAGGGATTCCCTTCCCTTTGATTTGATCTATCAAAAAATCTAAAATACTTTTTTGAATAGCAGTTAATTCTGTTTGCATAATCATACCTTTGTTAAAGACTACCATACATTTGTATGCTAACTTAACAGGAAAAGAGTTGAATGTCAAGGCAGGAATAAAAAATCCTCTTAAACTTATTAGATTAAGAGGATCAAAAGGAATTGGTGAAAAAATATTATTTAGAAAGGAATATCTTTTCCAATGATTCCATCATTTTTTCTTTTAAAGATAGGTTTAGAAATAAAATCGTCAAATCCGGCAGTAATAAATTTTTCTTTATCTCCGGGTAATACATAAGCAGTTACAGCAATTATTGGAATGTTACTAAATGCAGGCATAGTTTTAATTATTTTAAGCGCATCTAGTCCATTATACTCTCCTTGTAAGTTTATATCTATCACTATAAAATCAAACTGATGATTGAGCAATAAAAGTTGTGCTTCCTCAAAACTTACAGCAAACTTAACATCATTTAATCCTTTCAATTGAACTTTGAAAAGGATCTGAGAATCAACCTGATCCTCGATATATAAACAATTCAGCTTGGTAAGATCTAATGATCGTATAGGTTTTACATCTTCTGTTTGAATCTTTTCAGAAGTAATTTCTTTATTTATTTCATCGGATAAATTTTCTAGAGATTGAGTTTCTGAATGAATCGTTTCGGTTTTTTGAGGGGTTTCTGAAATTTTTTCAGTTAAATGATCAGGTGTCTCAATTGCACCGTACGTAAAATTATCTTCTGAACGATTTACCTCTATAATTGTTGATAATATTTCGTTTGCTGCTGGCGGAACCGGTTTAAAAATATCATCCGTATCTTCTAATGGTATATTGTCTGGTTCGTTTGCGGTTTGGCTATATTCCTGTGTAATATCAGGACTTTCATCATTAATAACCGTTTGATTGATATATGATGAATCAATTGATGCTAAAGAATGATCAGCTGTTTCTTGCAGTTTAATCTCTTTTGACGTTGTAGAAAACGAAATTGGGAAAACAAATCCAGTATCTAATCTGACTGATTCGGTTGAGGATCTATAAAATCTACCACCAAGATAAGATTGAAGAATTCTTGCTAAATAAGTTGTTAGTTTGGGTAGTCCAAAATCTTTGGGATCTTTATCAAAAGCAAAAACCTGTTCAAGCACTGATGTTACATATTCAGAGGGATTTCCATACTGATCACTTATACCAACAATAAATGAGTCTTTATCTAATGAGAAAGCAGAGAAATAGATTTTTTTATCTTTGCTAAGTCTGGAAACAATTTTAATAAGTGAAAGGATGAAATTTTCAAATTTTTGTTTATCCGATCTAAATTTTATTGATGAAGAAATTTTACCATATGCAAACTGAATATCGTTTATACCTGAAATATTTTTAATGTTTTCATCGAGCTTTTCGATTATATCAGTAATTGTAATATCTTCAATATCCAACGGAGACTTATTTTGTAATATATCAGAATATTCAACTACTGAGTTCATCGTATCCATCATCTTAAGGCGGTTTTGATTTATTATCTGAGAAGCTTCTAACTGTTCTTCAGTCGGATTTTCAGTACTGCTGATTAGCTCCTGTGAAAATCCGATAATTACATTCATTGGAGTGAGAATCTCATGGAACATTCCCGATAAAAAATTAGAGTCTGGTATATTTGTTTTTTGTTCTTTATTAATAGGCTTCTCAACAACAACTTCCTTTATAACCTCTTTGATAACTTCTTTGACAATTTCATGTGGTTTTTCGATGGAAGGTAGAAGTGGTTCAGATTTGACAATAATTGTGTATGAATCCACCTCACCGTTAAAATCTAAGATTGGGGTAGCAGATACTTCTGAATTTAATAAAATTCCCGATTGAGTTTTTAAATTTTGTCTTTAGAGTAACATTATCTTTTAAATGAGATTGAAATATTGAAGTATTAACTATACCTCGATCTTCATCCATAACTAGGCTTGCAAAAGATGATTGAAAAATTTCATTGTTTGTAAATCCAAGTATTTCCGTTACTTTATGATTTATAGATGTTACAAAGCCTGAAGGATCGGTATTAAAAACCATCAGATCAGATTCATTAAAGATTACTTTCAACATCTGATTTTGTTTGTCTCTTTCAATTGAGTCGGTAATATCTTTCACGATATTAAAATGAGCTTCTTTTTCATTAAACAAAAAGGAAGTTTTGCTAATCTCAACTAGAACATTTGTACCATCTTTTTTTCTGTGCCTGAACGGTTTACTGAATCTCGACTCACTGGATTTATCCCCAAACGAGTCTAACAATGTTTGAATATCCTCAGGAGCATATAAATCCGTGAGATCCATTTGCAAAAATTCTTCTCTGCTGTATCCATACAATTTAATTGCAGCTTCATTTACTTCGAGAAATTTTAAATTTTCTTTATCGTAAATAAAAACAGGCTCAGGATTTTTTTGAATTAAAATATCGAACATTTTACCTCTGTTCATTAAAATGTTTTGTAGTTCATCTTCAGCTTGTATCCTAACGGTATCTATGATAACGATAGTTTTGAATTTATGTTTATCAACACAAAAGTACTTTTTTAAATAAAGTTCAAATTCAAATTTTGATGAATCAGCAGGATTCATTTTTTCAGATAGAACAACTTTGTTTTCAACATCCTCACTGCTTAAAAATGATTTTGATATTTCTGCAAGCTGTAAAGGAAAAAAATCATCTATCTGTTTTGAAATCAATTGATCCGGGTTATAATTAAATAGATTTCCAAATTGCTTATTTGCCAATTCTACTGAACCATCAAAATCAAGTATCGCCAATGGTTTTGGAAAACTATCAATAAAACCCTGATTCAAATCATTGTTCCCCCAAAAGTTAGAATTTTCACTATTAATATCAACAATTAGACCAACCACTGCAACAAAATTATTGAAAACATCAAAAATTGGAATTTGAACAAGGTTTTGAATTACATTTGAATTTTTACCCTTTTTGCTTAATCCTTCGAAAATTATCTGCTGTCTATTAACTTCAACGTAATTATCTAAGAGTCTAAAAATTTCCTGTTGATGTGGCGGTAAAAATATCTCATGTTTTTTACTTTTTGCTAAAGAAACTTCAATACCTAAATCATCTGCATAGGTGGTGTTAATGCAAAGTAAAATGCTCTTTTTGTCTTTTATCCAAATAGGGATATCAAACTGATTAATAAGACTTTCAGCCCGTTTAATGGACACCAATGTAAATGGTATCAGATGTGAAAGTTCTGAAATTAAATTATTAATCTCAGTATGTTCTTCAAGATAAGTACTTTTTAACGGTAGAATTTTAATTCGGGCAATAAAATTTGAAAAATTATCACTCTCAATATTTTTAAAGATAAGCAGAATATTTTGGGATTCTTCTATCCCAAAAGCATCAATAAATAAATCAAAAACTTTGGTAACCCCGGCTTTCAATCTAATGGTTAAATCTTTTTTTTCAGTACTTTTAAATGTGTACAAAACAGGACCCAAAAGATCTGTTAACAACTGGACCGTTTCAGTTTCAAAAACTTGTTCCAAAGAAATATGATGGGCATCAATAAATAAAAGTGAATTAGCATGCTGATTGGTGTAAATTATATCAAACGAACTATCAATAATTATTATTGGATTACCTTGATAATCTGACACTTTTCCAAGAATTTCAAACCATTCTTTACTTTTAAATTCCAATTTGTTCATATAATTTTTCAAAATGTAGAGATGGAGATTTCATTCGAATAATCGGAATAGCGGTTTAAATCGTAACCTCTTATTCGGTAACTGTAAATTTTATTTATTAATATATTAAAATCCAGATAAAGATTATTCCCGGCTTCTATTCTTTTAAGCAAATCAAAATCATTTGTATCGGTTTTTCTTTCGATATCAAAATACAAAATATTTTTATCTGAATTCTCCCACCTCAGTTCAATAACTCTTACTGATGAGTTATAATCTGCTGTAAGATTTGCTGGAGGTTGTAAATAACCGGAAGTAATTTTAATAAATATGGTATTACTAATAGCCGAATCAGAGTTGCTATATGAGCGAATCCTGTAATAGTAACTATCACCTATAACAAGACCATTGGCGGAGTCTTTATAAGTAGTAGTGTTTTTGTTTAAAGTGGAAATTCGAACAAAACTATCATTAGTTGAACGTCTTTCAACGACGAAATAATTCTCATCTTCACTATTATCCTGCCAGTTTAGTATTACATTCGAAATCCCGGAAACGAGTGCTGTTAATTTTGTAGGTGGATAAAGATTTCCTGAAGTTACTATACCAGCAGTATTTACTTCGGAACTAAATTCTGAAGGACCAGAACTTTTTATACCCCTGATTTTATAAAAATAAATTCTTGTTGTATCCAGATTATAATCGTTGGTATTAAAATCCTTTGCTGAAAGTTCTAGATGCAAATAATAACTATCTTTAAAATTTTCTCTCCTCCATAGTTCATATTTTTCGATATATCGGGATGAGTCTTTCCAGCCAATGTTACACGATCCATTGTTAAAATTTATTAGATGAACATTGTAAGGCTTAAAAGGAATTCGTGTATCGACGGTAACTAATATTTCATTTGCAATATTACTCTTGTTTGATGTTCCATTATTATCATAATAAATCAAATATAGATTGATTTTTTTTCCGACATACGAAGAATCGAGATTAACAAATATTTGCGGTGCGGTTCCATTACTGTTTGCCGGAATATTTTTTATAAAAATACCATTGATATAAAGTTCGATAAACTTAATAGAATATGGCTGAATCAAAGAGTAAACAATTTCATTCTTTCCATCCATTAAAGCACCATTTGTAGTTGGGGAAAGAATTTGAATTTTATAGTTTGTTGAATTGGAGTTTGGATCAGGATTATTTGAAAGATCAATGCAAGATTGAAAAAGTGAAACAACCACAAACAAAATATTAAATATTTTTGTATGCATTTATATCTTTTTGCTTCGAAACCAGAAGTTTTAGTGAAAAGATTAAATTCTCTGAAAAATTAATCAGTATTTTTTTTATTGAGTTAGGATATAATTTATCAAGATTGATAGCGATTGCCCCACTGCTGTTTTCATAATCATAATCCAGCAATTTATTATTTGAAGTAATAGAAACATTTTTCGGCATAGAGTTCCTGCCAGAATTAAAGAACAATTTTATGTTATTTACTTCAACTGGATTATTATTGGAAACAAATAGTTCAATCGAATTTTCAAGTAAATATTTTATTTCACACTTTAAATTATTTTTTATTATCCACCAATCCCTTGCAGCAGAAAGAGAAATAAAATGATAATTCTGCAAACTAAATAGATTTAAGTCTGTTAATAAATCGTCTTCAGTATTTTCCTCACAATTTATTTTGGGGGTATAATTAAAAAACTGGATTTCATTGTTTGATTTCGGGTATTTTTGATTATCAGCAAAGGCTATGTACATTAAACCATTATCTCCAATTTCGGGTAAACCGCACACCTGGGAATGGACAAGAACTTTATCAAAATTAAATTCTCTCAAATATCTCTCATCGATACTATCAATTACAAATTGATCAACAAGAATGGTTTCAATATCAAGTCCATACTCAAGTTTTAAAGCATCTAAATATTTTTTAATAGAATTTGAGAAATAATTATCCCTTAAATTATAATTAGATAAATCAAGAATTATTTCATCTCCATTAAATCTGCTAAGAATTTCTTTTGAAATTTTTACTGTCGGATCAACAATTAAATGTGGAGTAAATTTTTTACTTTGCAAAACATCAATTATTCCAGGCTCTAAAGCATTATTATACTTAATTGTTAAAATTAATGGAGATGAAAATTGATCCGTAAAATTTGCTAAACGCGCATCAGGTTTAGTATCCATCCAATCAATTGTGCTCTTGATGAATCCCTGAAACTCAAGATTATCTTCTTTCCCCCCAACTAAATCATCTATTCCAAATCCGGTCCATAAAAATCTACCTTTGTAGATTACTCCCTGCATTATGGAAGTTTTATTAAAACTGCTTTTGACTTTAGAAATTGTAAATCCTGACGAAATATTAGTATAATTTTCTTCTTCAGATATTAATGGATGATTCCTTGTTGATATTCTTAAAATTCCATCGCCTTTAATTTTTAAATCTGAGAAAAAATTTTGTGAAAGAGTCTGTGTAAAACTTAAATCGTTGGTTTCCAAATTTTTAAGATTAACCAATCCGAAAAGAGTACTAAGATTGTTAAATTCATTAAATTCATTAAATTCATTTGATGCAGATTTTAATTGCGAACCAATATTAATAATAGATTTTCCGCTCGCAAGAAATTCCTGAAGTGAATTAAATTCAGGTTCATTTATAATTTCAACAGAGGGTAGAATCAAAATATCGAAATCATCAACTATCCCTGATTCTAGATCATTATCATAAATTACTTTATATGATATTTTATCTTGCATAAGAAACAATTCCAGCGATGTAATGACTTCGTTAATCTTTTGGGATTGCTCATTAGACTGCTTCTCAGTTAATCCAGAATAAAGTATAGCTATTTTAGGTTGGCTAAAAGAAAGACTTGTAAGGAATAAAATTGTACAAGCTAATATTAGTATGGTCGATATTTTTATTGTAATAAACAAAATTTTTCTTGAACAATTAAGTAGAAAAAAACTATTAGAGTTATAATCCAGCTTTATCATAATCAATATAGTATTGTCTTGATTCTCCTGGTTTCAAATCATCAACAAATAGATAAACCATTTGTGATCCAGCAGTATGTTTAACACTTGCAGTTTTTGTTCCTATAATCTCCGAACCTATAGTTATATTTTTTGCATAATCATTTAAATCGAGATCAATTACCAGATTGTTTATTGCTTCTACACCCGGGTTTGAAACCTTTAATGCCACCCTTGTTTTACCTCTTCTATCTGATTTTATCTCCACATAATCTCTTTTCTCATACCACTTTTGGATCTCCGAAGCCGTGGTTATCCAGAATTTTTTTTTCTTAAGATCTCTAATAACATCTTTGATTACACTTACATAATCGGTTCTGCACTGGTACTCCGTATGAAGTTTTAAGATATACATGCCGCCTTCAAACAAAACCCGATCCAAATCTTCCTGATAAGTATAGAATTGAAACTCCGGAAGAGTAAGTCCAAAATCTCTTATGATTTCATAATCATCTCTAGCAGTTTTAGTCATCGTCACGATTCTTTTGTCGCCACGAATAATTGTTTTAGGAACTGACCTATCAGTAAGAGAATCCGTAAGTACGTATTTATAGTTCGAGTTTATAACGGCATTCAAAGTATTATTATCAAACAAACCAAAGTAAGGTAAAAACCCTGAAACGGAGCTTAAGGAAATTCTTTCAAGTTTATCTTTGGCTGCTTTTAATTTTTTTAGTTGTTCTGTGTAAGAGTTAAGCCTGTTAAACTTATCATTAACCGAAGATAAATATCCTATATCAACCAATGCTGCAATCTCTCCATAAGTAGAAATTTTTTTAACCATATCTTTATTGGATTCAGCCATGAAGGGATCAACAAAAAATGTTGCAGAAATTCCTTCGTTTTTAATGATAGGTAAGAGATTATTTATATTTTCAATATCATTTGAAAGAACCGGTGTCACAACGGCGGCAGCTTCATATCCGGTTGGCCAATCTCTTACGTAAGCAATAGGAAAATACATAAGCCATTTTATTGAATTGTTAAATAGCCTTTCAAAGAAAATGTAATCTTCCTGGACACCAATTATGGAGTTTAATTCAAAACCCATCCACATAAATCTGCCTTTTCCAAAGTTGCCAAAAGCAATACCTGCAGATTTTTTAATTTCTTCTCTCACCAGTCCGTCATCCATTCTATAGTTGTACCAAAAGCTAACTTGAGTTGTTCTTGGATCTAAAACTTCAACAGCCATTGGTCTATCCCATGTTGCAACTTTTAATGGAAATCCAGTTGGAATGTTTGCAGTGATTGGTAAGCTCCCACAAACTGTGTGTATCTTCGAAAACTCGTCGGGTTTCAGTTCATGTGAAAACTGAACACCAAACACCTGGTTTAAAAATTCCCAGCCGCGCCATTTACCATCCTTTGAAAATGAACCTACTCCGCCAGTGGCAAAAATACTTCCTCCATTTTCTAAATACTTCTTTATTTGCAAGGCTTCTTCATCACTTAGGGATTTGGTACCTGGCAAAACCAATAATTTATATTTGTAGTGTTTTCCATTCTCAATCATTTGATCTGAAATGATTTCATACTTAAGATTTAAATTATCTAAAAATTTTTTCCAGGTTGAAATATTATCATTTAACCAGGTGCTACCAACCGGTAAAGTATTTTCGGTATACTTTGAATAGACAATAGCGACTTCGGCTTCCTTGCCGAAAAAAAAGTCTTCTATTATATTGGAATCAGGTAAGATATCAGCTGTATCGAAGCGCCCGTAAATTCCACGCAGAATAAAATAATAGATAAGAAAGGCTGAGATAAGAATAACGAAGCCGGAAACAAAGATAAAGAATTGATTTATCCTTATACCGAATAACTTTTTTACCGCCACTTAACTTCCCCTGAATTTCTATCTTCCTCTGTAGGTATATACCCATCAGAAGTGTACTTCAGGAATTTATTTTCGTCACTAAGCCTCTCTAGTGGTTTTGCTCTAACTTTTCGTCGTTCTACTTTTTGTTCTTCCAAGTTATAACCGCGAGGTTCAGGTGTAAATTTTGATTGTGATGGTTGACGCTGCTTAGTGTATTCTTCTTTAGTAATTCCCGGTTCAACAGATTTAATTATGGAACGGTCAATAGTTGAAGTCTCTTTTGAAAAAACAGTTTCGGAAGGTACAACAAGCTCAGCTTGAATTGTAGAAGGTTTGGTTTGATACGCATACTGTTGTTTACCCTCACGAATCTTGTAAAGGATATATGCCCCGATAGCCAATATGAATGTACATACAGTTGCGACGAGAATAATTGTGGACAGTATCGGGATCAGTTCCATTAAATTTCCTAATTAGTATTAACTGCAATAGTTTGTGAATTTGTTGAACTAACTCTTTCTAATTTTCCCCAAGTCATTCTAATTCCTAAAAATTCTTCGATAGTTGACATTGTTTTACAAATATCTATAATCAATATAAAAAACATTCTATAAATGATTGCATACCATATCAATCTAAATTCTTCTTTTTCTACTGCAACACAATAAAGCGCAGTTACCAAATCCAAAATTGCTAATCCAGCCCACCAGAAAAAAATCAAATGAGAAAATCCAAATAACAGAGCAGCAAAAATAAAAAATACATTAGCTGCAATATTCATAGTTGGCCAAATTAAAGCTTCATAAGACATAATCCATAAAATAAATGTTTGACCGAAATTTACTGTTGGATTTAACATTATTCTTTTATGTTTTCTTATTGATTGAAGAATACCTCTTGTCCATCTGTACCTTTGCTTAAGAAGCTGCTGTAAAGTAACCGGTGCTTCTGTGTAAGAGATGGATTTAGGCTCGTAATATATTTTCCACCCTTTTGCTAAAACTTTTAGTGTTAAATCCGCATCTTCAGCATAAGTATCACTAGAATAAAATCCTGCTTGCTCGATCGCTTTTCTTCTGAATATTCCAATAGGACCAGGTATAATGTTAACAAGCTTTAAATAACTTTGTGCACTGCGAGCCATATTTAATCCCTCAATATATTCAAGAGCTTGAAGATCAGTAAAAAATCTTTTCCTGTTTAGCACTTTTACATTTCCGGCAACCGCACCAATAATGGGATCTTTAAAGTGCCTTACTGCAACTTTTATAGATTCAGGTGCAAGCTGTGAATCACCATCCATACAAAGAACAAAATCAGCTTTTGAAAAATAAATCCCTGCATTAAGTGCACGGGCTTTTCCCAAATTCTGCTGGTTGATAAGTGTTACTTTTATCGATCCGTACTTACCATCCTGTAATCCGACCAAAGATTCGGCAACTTGTTTTGTATCATCAGTTGAACCGTCGTTAACAATAATTATTTCATAATTCTTATAATCGAGTTTTAATAAAGAAAAGATTGAATTTTTTATCACCTTACCTTCATTAAAAACCGGAACAATTATAGAAACAAATGGAGCAAATCCATTAATTGATGAAAAAGTGTATTCATTAAGATATAAATAAGCCATTACCAAAATGGCAAAGTATCTAACAAGAAGAATAAAGAGAAATATTACTAGAGCAATAATTGTTGAATACTCAAATAACGAACTATATGACAAAATTGTAAATGGTAATGTATATGCGATAATTAGAATAAGTAATAATGATAAAATTCCACTCACAAGTATTCTTCGTAAATATTTTTGCCCTAAATCCTCTCCTTTTTTTTCATCTTCCCTGTTTGAAATAGTAATTATAGCACGATCAACTAGCTGGTTTAGTTTCATTTATCCAAATAATGGTTTGCTTAAAATTTTCAATAATAATGCCATAATACTTATTTTAATTTACTTTTTTAAAGTATAATCCAGAAGAATTTGTTACCAATCTTGGATTTAATTTTAATCTGTATCATTATCAAACAAAATTGATAATTGATTGTTTGCAATTAAATTTATTTAAAAAGCTTATAAATTCCATATAAAACTTGCTTGAATTGAATTTGAACGGTAGCCAAAATTTGATCTGAACGAACTACCGGTTGTGTATCTTAGCTGCAAGAAAATCGAATTAATGATCTGATAATTAAACGCCGCATAAAATTCTGATAAAATATAATCATTTTGTGGAATTAGCCCTAGCTTTCCACCAATTGTAAAATCAACTTCATCATCTTTATAGAGAGTCCAATCAGACCAAACTGAATGCGATTCAAAATTTTTCGGACTCCAGTATAAAATAGATTGAGTATCAAATGTATAGAAAAAATATTCGTATCCCGCTGTAATATCTGATTCAAAAACTTTTCCTACTCTCGCCTGAAATTGATTACCTGTTTTATTATCGGAAACATCGATGTAAAAATATTTTCCGGATAAGATTAAATTGTTTTTAAAACGATATTCAGCATTTAAACCGAAATGATACGCGTTCAATCGTGAATTTACCAGAAATGGGGAATAAAGAATAAATGCAGCATCAGAATAATTTAGAAATGCAGTAACATTGAAAAGATTTTTCTTTTGTGCAGAAAGTGAAAATTCGATAATATTTTCTTTTAGACTATTAGCAAAAAAAGTTGTCCCGAATCCCGCCGATCCCGAAAAAATATCATTGAACTTTAAGTAAGCCGTTCCTTTGATCTGGGAAAATCTAAGATCCTCAGATTCGGACGAAAGCTTACCTCTGGAACCGGATAAACCAAATGCTAGAAATCTTGTTATTCCGAAATCAAATCCTAGCCCAAAATTTGAATAAATGAAATCAGTATTATCAGTAAAGTACATAGCTCTAGGTATAAGTTGAATATATGTTGGAAATCTATCGAATGAAAATTTTCCAGTTCCGCCCAGCCAACCTAATCGTGTCTTTAAAATATGTGAATCAGGAGATTTTGTTAAAAGCTCTTCATAAATCGTTCTTGCATTCTGTAATTGTCCGCTTTGCAGATAGGCATCGCCAAGATATAATTTTGTTTCAATGTCATTGGGATTTTTTTTGTTCAATTGCATAAATTCTTTTAATGCAACAAGTGAGTCGCTTCTCCACAGATGCACCTTAGCGCGTTGTTTTTCAATTGCATAATCACTTTCAAATTTTAGCACGTCATCATAAATATTAATTGCACTATTAAAGTCTGAGCTTGCTAAATAAACATCAGCCAATTCTAACTTTACTTGTTTATTACCAGGATCACTCGCCAAATATTTATTAAAAAACTTTATCGAATAATAATAATCTCTTCTGGCAGAAAAATTTCTTGCTTCATCTAATACTAAATTCAACTCGTCAATTTTTTTTTGATTTTTCGCCGAAATGAAATTGTTTTTAAGTACATAAAAATTGTTTGAAGTGCTATCGATAAACGAAATTTCGCGCAATAATTTTTCTGCACTGGTAATATTTTTATTCCTTATGTAAAGATTAGCTAATCCAAACATTGCCTCTGTGTTTTGAGGTTCTTTAATTAAAACTTTTTCGTAAAGAGATTGAGTATAGATGAAATCCTTTTCCAGCCAAAAATTTATTTTTGCCGCAAACAATAGATATTCAATTTTTTCTGGTGATGATTGGGCAAGATTGTTTGAAATATCAGCAGCCTCGCAAAGATTATTCTGCCACATTAAAACCTGCGCGAGATTGAATTTAACTTCATTATCATTTGGATTATTTAGCAAGTAACTTTTATAAAGATTAGTGGCAAGGTCATAATCATTATTGTAAGAATAGTACTTTGCTAAATCAAGTAAAACTTTTTTGTTAGTTGGATCTTTACTCAGTTGATCTTCATAAAAATTAATTCGATCAGCGTAAAAAGATTTTCTTAACGTGGTAACCTTAACCCACAGATCTTTAAATCTTGTCGCTTCAGAATGATTTAGTGAGAGAATTTTTAATTGCTCGAATGCTTCTTCATAACGATTTGCAATAATCAATTCATCAATAAGCTTATATCTTGTTTCATCATCGCTTTTATTGTTTTTTAACATACGATGGTATTTATCAATAGCGTATTCTGTAGCTGTGGAACTAATACCATAATTAAACCGTGTTGTTGTATCGTTAATAGAATAAACATACCCTTTACCTCTTGCCAGATCTAATCCATCCAAAGCTTCTTTAAAATAAGGACGTATTTCTAAAGCTTTTGTAAATGCATCAATCGCAATTTTATTCTTACCCAGCCATAGAACAAAATAACCATATCTGGACCAAAGCCTGTGATCATCAGAAAATTTTTCAGTATATGATTTTAAAATCGGTTCGCCTTTAGAGATGTGATTATTTTTTGCTAGTATTTCTGAATATCTGATTATTTCGTCTGAAGAAGCATTTTCCTTTTCGAGATAAATATCGTACCAAATTTCAGCTTCACTCCAATTCCCTAAGATTTTTATAACACTTCCCAATATCCAAATAATTCTTTGCTGCATTCGGATTGATAGCAATTTCCCTTTTGTGTCCTTCAATCTTATTATATAAAAGTTTGTACCAATCAGAAGTCGCTCTGATTAAATTTGATGCAATTTCATCATCGTTGGGTTTTATTTTTTTTGCAGTCCGATAATCATATACAGCATATTCATAATTCCCTCTTTTTTCATAACAGGTGCCACGTAGATTAAAACCTTCACCAGAATTTGGATTGGCAGAAACCAATTTATTCAAAACATCAATCGCTTCTCCATAACGACCTGAGTTCATTAATTGCAGAGCTTCAGATTTAAATTTTGCTAAGTTAGTGTTTTGTGATAATACGGAAGAACTAAAAAAAATAAAAAAAAGAGTAATTTGGTAAATGAGAATTGATTTCATCTTTTGTTATCAATTCTATCTCTGATTTAATTGACTTCGCGTGGCTTCAAGATCAAATTCATTAAATATATCTTCAACGCTGTTCATTGTGGAATTAACTTTTAACATTGTATAATTAACATTTGCATTATAACTATCAGTGATTGACTGATGAACTTTAGAAATGAATTCTTCAACTACAGATTCATCTGAATTTGTTATTAAAACATAAATTTTTTTGCCAATAGTGCAAATTTTATCCTTCTTGTTAGCGGTTAATCGCACTGAGTTACTTAACTTATCTAAGGTAATATTCGAAGAAGTTGATCGGCTAACATTCAATTCCAAAGCTACTATTGTAAATGGCTGACCTGTAGTTTTATAAAGGGCAATTTGATTATTAATTATTAATTTAAAATCGTTGATGCTGTAAATATTGGGAATTAAATAATCCGGCGGATTTACAGTTACTGTTTTATTTGGCTGAAGCTCGGTAATCTCAGGCAAAACATATTCACGTGTTGGATGCTTACTTGTTTTGAAATCAGTAGTGATTCCTTTATAAGGCTCAATGTAATATTTTGCCTTAAATGTTCCCTCTGTATGTCCGATATTTGGAGTAATATTGATGATTCCTGGTTGGTTCTCGTCTGAATTTTCAGATTTTTGTAAATGAATTATCCCTGTTGCGAAAGAATTAAGAGCATTATAAATCATTTTTGATGAAGGTGCCGCTGGTTCTCTAAGAATTAAAAGGCTTGTAATTCCAAGATCCTCAATAGATTCAATCATTGAACCAAAAGCATCTTGAAGTACATTAAGATTTTCAAATTCAACATAAGGCGTAATTTCATCAAAAATAATTTTTTTTGGATGATATTGATTAATAACAGAAATGATGTCGCCCAGGTACTCACTTAGAAGCTCATCTCTGCTTTTAAACTCAGTGGATTCAGTTGGATTTGCAACCCGAACGACAATAATGGTATTCTGATTGATATAATTTTCCAAATCTATATCAATCGAAGCAGCATGAATCATCAGGTCTTTTGGACGAGAATTTGTAAAAAAGAGGCAAACATCTTTGCTCTTTGATGCTTCAACTGCGAATTGGAGACTTAAAAGAGTTTTGCCGGTTTTTCTCTCTCCAACAAGTAAATAGGTGCCGCCTTGATAAAAGCCTCCCCAGGCGCTATCAACTAATGGAATACCGGAATGGAATAGTTGAACACTTTTTTTCATTGATTAAAATTTTTAGCAATTTGACCAATTATTATACCGCTTAGGAGCTTTGATTTCATATAAAAAAGCAAGAAAAGTTATAAAATTTTGAGCTAAAGAGAGACAAGATTATTTATTTGTATTATTATGCAACAAGTTAAATTTATTCAAATTCTTTAGGTTTTTGTCGTTAATACTTAAGAACACCTAATTGCTAAAACAGCCGTAGACAAAAAGTGCAGTGGCATTTCCAGAAATAGTTGGTTCATTTGTTATATAATCAAAACGATCATCGTAATATCTTGTTTGATTCGAATTAAATTTATCATAAGCAAAGTTACTTCTTTTAATTTCATAATCCGACAAAAGTTGAGATGGTGCTGGACCTGCTGTCAATGCACCGGGCAAATATCCTTTATTATAAAATGCTATTTGTGAATGAAGATTTCTAGGATACTTACTTCCGATATTATAAATAAAACTAACTCCCCAAGGATTTCTTCCCAAAACAAAATCACGTTGAAAAATGCAAAGGGAATCAAATTCATTTGAGCTTGTCAGTCTTTTATAAAGTATTGATTGCAAACTGACTCCAAGAAATGCATTTGTTGTTCCCCATGAATAAGTTAATCCTTCTCTAATAAATGAATTTCCCATCAGTTCGATTGAATGTTTCAGATTTTGGCGAATATATTTTGAAAAATCCGGATTGTATTTTGCAATTTTATAATGTGCAAGAGAATTAATATTTCCAACACTCCACCAAAAATCTGCACCAGCTTTTTTGCCATAATCCATAGCCTCATTTAAGTAATGTTTTTCCTTTGTAATATTATAAAGCTCGATGGCGGCAAGCGCTAATTTTCCATTAAAATCTTTTTCCGGATAATGGTTTGAGTATGTTGTGTCAATATCCTGCGCATCATTTCTTAAATTATAAAATTGTTCTGCAATTGATAGACAATTTTCAGCAAACTCATTTTCATAAAATTTATCTTTCCAAATCTTTGATGCTAATGTTAATGCAGCAGCATAAATTCCGATTGTGTTTTTTCCCATACTAACAAAAGCCGGGCGATCAAACTGCAGACTATCATTTTCGGGTAAACGCCAACCGATATCATGATCATTTTCATTTTGTACTTGGGAGACTAAAAACTGATTTTCAATATTACACCTTAAGAGCCAATCTATTCCAACTTTTGCTTCTTCCAAAATATCCGGGACATTATTCCCATCTAAATCATAACTAAATTTTTCCGGATTAAATTCGTAGCTGAACAATAAAAGATAAGTCGTGTACGCGGTTGTTTTAAGAAACTTCACATAGTCTCCGGCATCATGCCAGCCGCCTGTTAAATCTCTGGCAGTCGAATCTTTATAACCAATTACCTTTGCAGCATCAGAAAGATGACAAGGTTCATGTAGTAATGGATTTGTTGGTCCACAGCGCTGAACTTTGAAGAAAAGACTAAGCGAATCTCTTATAGAGTTAAAGACTGAACTATCAATTTGAAATGGATAAGATTCGGCTTCAGATATTTTTATTTTGTAGATACCTTGGGACTTAACCGATGAAAAATCAATCTCATAACAAAAATTAAATTCAGCATAAACAGATGGTGTATCTCTAACTTTATTTTTATATATGATTTTATCAGATTTGGCATCAACCACTAAAAATGGGCTATCTGTTAAGTTTTTTTGTGATAAGATGATGGCAGTTTTCAAATCTCCTGGTAAAAATCCAACTTGATTTGCACGGATAAAAATATTTTCGGATAGAGAAGGGTTACAGTTAACAAAAAGGATTTGTGAGCCAGTTAAAAAAATAACAGCTAAAACTTTAACCAGCTTTTTTTGATGGTATATTTCTCCTGTTAACCGCTAATTAGACTTAGGTATTTTGAACATCTTTTTTAGGAAAATTGGATCCGATGATAATATCCCACAAAGGTGAACTAACGCCATAACCTTTGCCAGGATCCTGGTAATGATGTTTGATATGATGATTCTTAAGAGTTAACCAAAACTTACTGTGCATGTTAAAATGATGAATAGCATAATGTGTCATATCATAAAATAAATAACCGACTAAAAATCCGGCAAAAAAAGGATGAACATCTTGTAAACCAATGACAGCTCTGAATAAAAAGTAGAATAAAACAGCCAAAAGAATACTTACTGATGGTGGCATAACCAATCTTCTTGAATCACTTGGATAATCATGATGAACACCATGAAAAATAAAATGAATTTTTTTACCTAATTCGCTTTTCAACTCCAAATGAAAAACAAATCTGTGTAAAAGATATTCTGTGATAGTCCAGATTAACACACCAAAAATAACCAATCCGATTATTGACAGCGCTTCAATTTTATAATCATAGATTGATATATATAACATATAAAAAATTATCGGTACATAAATAATTAGTGGTACCGAAGGATGTACTCTTGAAAGTGATTCCAAAAAATCATTTTTGAACATCCTCACAGTTTCATCTTTATTAGAAACATATTTTTTTGCCATTACATTTCCTCCTTCAAAATTTAATCGGCGCAAATTTAATGATTAGGAATAAAATTCAAAAAATCACTAAGCAGAATTTTAATGTAATTTACGCAATCTTTGATGTAAAACACGTATGGAGCAACAATATAATCCTCACAAAAAAGGCGATCATAAGATCGCCTAAGTGTTAATACTTAGAAACCAACGAGATCAATCATCCATATCATCGGTCTTGTCATTTTCTGAAGCCATCCTGTGTGCAAGATTTGATTCTGATGATGCAATTGCAAATTTACCTTCTTTAATGAATTGGTACAACAAATCATTATCAATCAAATACTCAAAGTTTTGTTTGAATTTATCGATAGATAAACCAGCAGTAGCAGCAAGTTTTGCAAGTTCGTGTGGGTCTTCAAAATCCGCCTGGTTTAATCTTAACATATATCTTCTTGCAATGTAAAAACTTTCAGATGCCGGATCAACCATTCTTATTTTTGTTTTTAAAGTTTTAGGATCAATTATATCTTTAAAGAACATTGGGACAAATCTTCCGTTTTGAATTGAAACCATTGCACCGCTTCCGCCATCAAGAATAAACTGAGCGGCAGAAAAACCTAAATCCCTTGTATATTCCATATCAAAAGGAATAGGATCGGCACAACGTAACTCGTAACCAATATTTTTTGCAACAATGGTGGATTTCAATCCAAATTCTTTTAGTCTTTCCTGCACTTTTGATTTAAGTATCTCCCCAAAATTTATTTCAGCAATCCTAATGTTGTCGTGCGCATCTCTTTCAACTTCTACTAATGACTCAAGATCGGCAGAATCTAAATGTTCTACCAAACCTTCAGCTATTATTGCAACACCATCTGGTTTACCATAGCTTAATCTTTTAATAATTGCACCAACAAGAATGTCCACAATATGACCAAATTTAATTAGCTTGTTTGAAAATTCTTCTGGAATAAGTGTTAGTGTAGCACCGGTTGCTTTACCAATTCCAAGTGCAAGATGACCAGCTTTTCTTCCCATAGAAATAACAAAGTACCAGCGTGAAGTGGTTTGTGCATCAACCATTAGGTTTTTTACAACTTCCACTCCAATATGTCTAGCGGTTTGAAATCCAAATGTTGGAATACCATGAGGAAGGTCCAAATCGTTATCAATAGTTTTAGGAACGTGAACTACTCTGATTCTTCCGGAAGCCATTTCATTAACTTTAAGTGCGCTGAATGCTGTATCGTCACCGCCGATAGTTATAAGCTTGTCTACATTTAATCGTAAAAGTGATGTAACTGCATTTTCTAAGTGCTTAGCATCTTTGGTAGGATTTGATCTTGAAATGCCAATGTAAGATCCGCCTCTAAAGTGAATACGACTTACATTTTGAATGTTTAATTCTTTAATATGAGTAATATCGCCCTGCATTATCCATTTAAAGCCATCTTTAATTCCAATTACATCAACACCTTCAACAGCGGCACGAATAGTTGCCGCACCGATTACACTATTGATTCCTGGTGCGGGACCACCGCCAACTAATATTGCTAATTTTTTTGGTGCAATAGACATTGATCAACTCCTGAATAAAATAGAATCATTCATAAAAAAATAATTATAGTACTTTAAGTTTTGCAAACTTAAGCATAAGCTGTTTAACATTGTTTCCTTCAAAATGAACAGTTGCCTTGGTCATATCACCTGTTCCGGTAACATCAACAACTTTTCCTAATCCAAATTTATCATGCATAACCCGGCTGCCTACTATTAAAGCAACACCATCCTGATCAAAACTTTCATACTCAACTTTTTCAAAATACTCGTAATATATTTCTTTTTTTGTTTTACGGTTTGCTTTCCGTCCTAATCCCCCGTTTGTTTCTCTATATGTTTTTGGATCAAGTTCATCAATAAATCTAGATCTGCTTTGATAGGCAACTTCGCCAAATCGATATCGAGATCTTGCGTGGGTAATATATGCTTTTTTCTTAGCGCGCGTAAGTGCAACATAAAACAATCTTCTTTCCTCTTCAACAGAGGCATCGGATAAATACTTGTTGGCGATCGGAAAAATATCTTCTTCGCAGCCGCTTACAAAAACTATTGGCCATTCCAATCCCTTTGCTGAATGAACTGTAAGCAGAGTTACACAATTCTTAGATTCAGAATAATTATCAATATCAGCTATCAATGATACCTCTTCAAGATACTGCTCAAGTTTAGCCTCAGAATTTGCTGCGGAGAATTCACTTAAAGAAGCTAATAGCTGGTTAATATTTTCCATCCTCTGCATAGATTCCTGTGTAGCCTCTTCTTTAAACATTCTTATCAAACCTAAATCATCAACCATAGCACGGGTAAGCTCGCCTACAGAAAGTTTGTCTTTTAATGCAATGTACTTATCAAGTAAAGATTTAAATTGTTTAACATTTTTCTGTATACGTTCCTTAATATCAATCACTTCAAAAACTCTTCCCATAGTCTGGAACAGAGTTAAATTATGCTTTCGTGCAAACGCCATCATTCTTGTAACCGTTGTACTGCCAATTCCTCGCTGCGGAAAGTTCATTATTCGTAATAAACTTTCGCCGTCATTCTGATTAGAGATTACACGCAGATAAGCAACTGCATCTTTGACTTCTTTTCTTTTATAAAATTCTAGACCACCAATAATTGTATAAGGAATTTTTTCCCGTCTAAAAATATCTTCCATCGCACGGGATTGTGAATTAGTTCGGTACAGAATTGCAAAATCATTGAATACTAATTTTTTCTTGGAAGTTTCGTATTTAATATACTTTGCTATTTGAGAAGCTTCATCTTTTTCATCGGCACATTTAAGTAGAACTACTGGTTCTCCTTCTTCATTTTCAGTCCAAAGGGTTTTTACAACTTGATCTTTATTATTCTTTATTACAGAATCAGCAGCTCTAAGTATCATTTTTGTAGATCTGTAATTCTGCTCGAGTTTGAATAATTTATATTTATGAAAATCTTTTGCAAAATCTTTCATATTACCGATGTTTGCACCACGCCAACTGTAAATACTTTGTGCATCATCGCCAACAACAGATATTAACCCGCTCCTTGAAACAAGCAATTTTAATAATTCATATTGAGCTTTATTAGTATCCTGAAACTCATCCACAAGCAAATATTCGAACCTGGATTTATACTTTTGAAGTATATTTTTCTTTTCATTAAAAAGTTCAATTGGTTTTAACAGAAGATCATCAAAATCCATTGCATTAAACTCAATCAATCGTTTCTGATACTCCACGTAAACGTCTGCAATTTTTTCCTCTAAAAATGATCCTATATGCTTTTCTTTTAAACTCTTGAGGAGAAATCATATAATTTTTTAAAAAGCTTATCCTGTGTCTAACGGCATTGGGAGAAATATTATCACTGTCGATGTTCAGATCTGTCATAATGTTTGAAACTAATGAAAGGGAATCAATAGTATCATAGATCGAGAAATTACTTCTGTAATTAATATGTTTGGCTTCAATCCGAAGTATTTTTGCGAAAACAGAATGAAATGTTCCCATCCAAAGATCATCTGCTTTCTTGCCAATAAGCTCTTTAATTCTTTCCTTCATTTCGTTTGCTGCCTTATTTGTAAAGGTCAATGCAAGTATCGATTCGGGAGTGAAATTTTTCTTAAGCAAGTAAGCAATTTTGAAAGTGAGGACTTTAGTTTTTCCTGAGCCAGCACCGGCAACTATCATTTCAGGTCCATCCACATACTCAACTGCCGCAAGCTGAGCAGGATTCAAATCCTTAAATTGATGCATAATTCTTTCTAATATTTGCAAAAACAGGTGCAAATATATACAAAGTGCCTTCTAATAGAAAGAAATCAGCAGGTAATAATTTCCAAAAAAGTCTTTGTTGCTTAATACCAATATTACAATCGAGTAAATTTCAACATTTTCTGTTAATTCTCTGGCACATTTATGGAACGTGATCAACATAATGAAAAAACGTTTCCTTTCCTGAAAATAGTCTGTTTTAATAATGATGAATAAAGCAATTGATAATTCTTTAGCTGAATTTGATGAAAAGAGTATTTTACTCTCCTTGGAGAGAACTTTGGCTGAAGAAATTCAACAAAAATATGATGTACTTCTCGCAACAATCCCGGATGGATTGATTCTCATTAGGAATTACAGAATAAAATACGCCAATAATACTATCGCAAATTTGCTTGGGTATAGTATTGATGAGATCAGTTTATTAAATATCCAAGATATTATCGCACCAAATTATTTGGAACTAGTACTGGCGCGATATGAAAAAAGAATTCGGGGAGAAAATGTGCCCGTCCAATATGAAATAGATCTTATCCATAAGGATAAGAAAACTCTAATTCCAGTTTCATTAAATATTGGTATTGTTGAGTCGAGTAATGAAAAACTTGAATTTGTGATCATTGAGGATTTATCTGAAAAACTGAACTCAAGATTTAAATTTGTTGAGGAATTTCAGCTACAACAATATTTTATGGATTACATTCCTGATTCAATTTATTTTAAGGATACGGAAAGCAGGTTTATTAAAGCAAATAAAGCCACTTTAAATAAGATGGGATTGACCTCACTTGATGAATTGATTGGCAAATCAGATTTTGACATTTTCAATGATGAACATGCTATTCAGGCAAAAAGGGATGAAGAAGATATCATCAGGACCCGTACTTCAATAATAAATAAGATAGAAAAAGAAACCTGGATTAATGGAAAAATAACATGGGCTGCAACTACCAAAATCCCTTTAATTGATGAAAACAATAATGTCTATGGCACTTTTGGAATAACGCGCGATATTACTAAGCTTAAAAAAATTGAAGATGTTAAGGATGCTCTATTAAAAATCTCTACTGCTGTAACCTCATTAGATAGTATTAATTTAGTTTATGCTTATATACACAATGCCGTAAGGGAATTGATGAAAGCTGATAACTTCTATATAGCTATACATCATCAAGATACCGATACAATAAAATTTCCATATTTTATTGATGAAATGGATGAGTCTCCGGTAGAAAGAAAAACCGGAAATGGTTTAACAGAATATGTTTTAAGATCCGGTAAAGCACATCTTATAGATGCTAAACTCGATTTAGAACTTCGAGAGGCAGGCGAAACAGCACTAATTGGAGAACCTACACAGATTTGGCTGGGAGTACCGTTAAAGGTTGAGGGAAACACGATAGGTGCAATTGTTGTTCAGGATTACGATAATCCAACGACGTACGGAGAAGAAGAAAAAGAAATATTAACTTATGTATCAGAACAAATTGCACTTGCAATAGATAAAAAATACAAAGAAGAAAAAATTATTCAATACTCAGAAGAGCTAAAAGAAAGTAATGCCACAAAGGATAAATTTTTTTCTATCCTTGCTCATGATTTGAAAAGCCCATTTCATGGTTTATTAGGTTTAACAAGAATGATTGTCGAAGAATATGATTTGCTTAAAGAGGATGAGGTAAAGTCCTATTTAAAAGCAATAAAAGATTCGACTGAGAGTACATACAAATTGATAGAAAATTTGCTTGAATGGTCAAGGCTGCAATCTGGAAAAATGAAATATAATCCTGCACTACAAAATATGTTTACTATAGTTGAAGACTCTAGAATACTTCTTAACCAGGTTGCAAATTTGAAAAATATTAATCTTAGAAATAAACTTGGTCATGATAGTTTTATTTGGGGTGATGATAATATGCTTCAATCGTTAATACAAAATCTTATTTCTAACGCAATTAAGTTTACACCCAGCGGCGGATCAATTGAGATTTCGGAAAATCAGTTTGACAATTATACCGAATACATTGTTTCAGATACCGGGGTTGGAATCAAAGAAGCTGATATTGACAAACTTTTTAGAATTGATGTAAGCTTTACTACAATTGGGACACAACAAGAAAAAGGAACCGGGTTAGGATTGGCATTATGTAAAGAGATAGTAAATATTCATGGTGGAGATATATCTTTAACTAGCAAAGTTGGAGTCGGAACGCAAATTATTTTTACTTTGAATAAACCTAAAAATTATCAATAAAAGATCTACCTGTCCATCAATTTATTTCAGCAAAATCATTTTTTTTACTAAGTTAAAGTTTTTCGCATCCAATCTATAAAAATATATGCCTGATGAATACTTGTTTGCGTTCCAATCTAATTTATAAAAACCTGATTCCAAAAAACCGTTGTACAGAGTTTCAATCTTTTCTCCAATTGAATTAAATATCGATAAATTAATATTTCCCGATATCGGAATCGCAAATTTTATAGTGGTAACTGGATTAAATGGGTTTGGATAATTTTGTTCTAACGCAAAGTTTATCGGATTACCGATTTCTACTTCAATTTCATTCGAATATTTAAATGTTCCATCATAATCGATTTGCTTTAATCTATATTGATATCTTCCAGCAGTAAGATTTTCATCATCAAAGGAATAAGCTTGTGGTTCGGTTGTTGTTCCTTGTCCGTTAACAAAACCAATATTTTTCCAATCTTTTAATTTTTCAATCTTGGAATCTTTTAATCTTTCAATTTCAAATCCCTGATTATTTGTTTCCGAAGTTGTTCTCCACAACAAACTTACTTTATTTCCATCCACATTTGCAGAAAAACTTAAAAGCTCTACAGGAATAACATCAACACCACCAGAAAATAAAATAACTCTTCCATCTCTTGAACAAGCTGAAAAATCGCTGCTCAAATTACCATCAACATCATCAAGATCAACTATATGTTCGGCTGCATAGGAATTTGTACCACCGCCGAATGCGTAGTTAAAAATAATATTTCCATTAACTCCATTGTAAACATGAGCAATATCGTTCAGTGATGCTGAGCCAACTTCGGGAATTCCATCTGCATTTAAATCACCTAAAACATCTTTACCAAGAATATTTCCACCTGTCGAATTTGACCATATTGTATTTCCATTTAATCCTTCAAGCATATGAATATTTTGACTAATGCCGCTGACTAAAATATCAGGATACCCAGATTGATTAACATCTGGTACAATTTTTAGATCTTCTATAAATACATTGCCAATACTTGTTGCCCAAATTTGATTACCATTATCACCTGATAAACAATAAACACTCCCTGTTGTTGTTCCAACCACAACATCCGAACTTGATCCACCACTAATATTTGAAATTTCACGAACAGTCCATGGCGTTCCACTAGTAGAAAATGTCCAGCTAATATTACCGCTTTGATTAAATCCAATAACCTGATTGTTTGTTCCAACTCTAGATCCAACTGCTCCACCAAAATCTGTAGATGTAACCATATATTTTAATTTCTGTTCAGGTTGCTGATTTATTCTCCAAATCTCACTTCCATTAATTCCGCTTAACAGATAGACTGAAAATCTTCCCGAACCCGTTGATTCATTTCCACTAGCAGCGGCTAAAACATCCTGAACACCATCATTATTAAAATCACGCTTTACATCTAATCCCATGATATCGCCATCATCTGTTGTTGCTGAATTCCCAAATTCCCAGAGCACTTCACCTGAAATTCCGTTAAGTGCATATACAAATTCGTTACCTCCACCTGTTCCAATAACCACGTCTTGGTGATTATCTCCATTAAGATCATCAGCTATTTGTACCCCTTGTTCATAATCCACTGAACCTGTGTTAATCGAACCAAAATAAGTTGAGTACTTCCAAAGAATATCAGAAGTGACAGAACTATTTCCATTTAGAACAAGAGTCCAATAATTTTCTGTAGCAACAACTAAATCCTTTACTCCATCCCCATTTACATCCTGGATTTTTTTCATAGATCTTGGAGTGTAATCCTGATAACTTGTTCCCGGATTATCCGGTATCTGTCCTTCCCAAAAAATATTTCCAAGAGTAGGATCAACAGTTACAGCAGTTCCGGAAATAGGAATATAAATCATACTTCCATTTGAGGCATTTGAATATATAGTTACCGAATCTGTGTAGATAATTATTGCTTCAGGATTAAACCAAACTCTGAAAGATGAAGACGATAACGGATTTATATTTAAAGGAGTTATAAGTTGTTCAAATTGAAAATCAGTTGATCTTAGTTTGATTGAGTCAATTACTAAAATATTTGAACCAGCATTATTTAATGTCAGTTCTATGTAAGAAGTTGAATTAATTCTTTTTGCTCCAAAGTTTAGTGTTGAAGGAACTGATATTAAATAAGGCGCTGTATATACACCATTCCCTGAGACAGTTACTTTTGAATAATTAACTACAGGATCGTTATGATAGAGTATAACAGAATCATTATATGTTACATTTGCGGTTGGAGTATATTTCAAAGGAATATTAACAATTTGTCCTGGCTGAACGGTAATTGGGAATGGAACTGTAATAGTGAATACACTATTGCTGATCGCCGGAGTTGTAAGAATTAAATCAGCAGTTCCATAATTCAATACTGAAATATTCCGCGTTTCACTTGAATCAATCATTACAGTTCCAAAGTTGATATTTGGAGTAAGTAATGTAATACCCGGAGAACCAGAACCACCTAAATCATATTTGAATAATTGTCTTCCGCTGCTTGCACCAACTGGTTCAGCTAATAACCAAAAATAATTTCCATCCCATGCTAATCCACGCGGGTTTTGTCTTAACCCCGGCTGTTCCGGTGGATTGAATGTAAACAGTGTATCTTCAGTCATTAAACTTACTGCATATATTTTATCAATCCCCTGGAAACCATCGTTAACAAAAAACAAAGTATCTCCTTTAACTGTAATTCCTTGCGGCTGTAGTTGACCAGGAGCAAAATTCAAAAAGTTGATTGTATCTACGACTTGTTTCGTAGTAGTGTTAATTTTGTAAAGAGCTACAATTGCATCTGGATAATAAACCGAAATCCATAAACCTGTTCCATCCCATCCCGCTCCGCCCATATAAACTGATGTTCCAAATAATTGAGAAGATGTTATAGAATCGAGTACTGTTCCATTGATGTCAACTTTAAAAATATCGCATCGGGCAGTTTTTCTCTCAACATACCAGAAATTTGTACCATCAAATGCTAAACCTTGTGATTCGCGCATCGTGGGATAATTAATATCTATGGTATCAACTAAAAAACCAGCGTCATTAACAGCATAAAAAATCCCGCGCCCGGTTGTAGAGGAACCTGAAGAAATCCAGTATTTACCATTTTCATAAACCATTCCATAGGCTGAATTCCAATATGTTCCAGATGGAAGATTTACATTACCGACTAAAGTTTGGGAATTAATAATTGAGGTAAGAATAAAAACTAAAAGGAATAACTTTTTCATAACGCTTTCCTTTCTAAACAAAAAAAATGCAAAATTAATTTCTTGGATGTGCTTTACACCATTCCTTAATATAATCAGCTATGTCTGTTGTTGTTGCGCCTGGAGTAAATAATTCTCCAACTCCAATTTCTTTTAGCTTTGCGATGTCATCTTCAGGAATAATACCTCCGCCTGTAAGAAGCACATCATCCATTCCTTTTTCTTTTAACAGAGTCATCAATTTCGGAAATATGGTCATATGAGCACCGGATAAAATACTAATTCCAATCACGTCTGCATCTTCCTGAACTGCAGCTTCAACTATCATCTCAGGAGTTTGCCTCAGACCAGTATAGATAACCTCCATTCCAGCATCACGCAGTGCAGCAGCAATAACTTTTGCCCCTCTATCGTGCCCGTCTAATCCGGATTTAGCAACTATCACTCTGATTTTTTTATCCATTCAATAAGCTTTCATATTTTAAAATTGATTCTCGAATTTTTTCTGCATAAGATTCTATTTCAGAACTTTTATATTCAATGGTTCTCGGTCTCATTTGAAAATCATTATCATATCTTGGGATGATATGATAGTGGAAATGAAATACTGATTGCCCGGCACTTAATCCATTATTAGAAATGATATTAAAACCATCAGCCTTTAATGCACGTTTGATCGAACCTGCAAGATATTGTGCTAACTTAGTCATCGCTGCTAGATCATCCGCAGGCATGGTCAAAAAATTATCATAATGTACTTTGGGAATGACCAGTGTGTGTCCGTAATTAATCGGATTTATGTCGAGGAAGGCAATGAACTTTTCATTTTCAAAAACAATTTCAGCTTCAGAATCTTTTGATGCGATTTCACAAAAAATACAATCCATATTATTCTCGCTTTATATTTGTTGCTCAAATTTAATTTATTTTGAAGATAACTACCAATAAAAATCTAGTTTGATAAATATTCTTTGGCTCTTCCAAAAACTCCAAACAATCCGCCGGTATGAACAAAAATATTTTTTTTCCCTTTTCCTGTCTTTAAATATTTCTCTAAATAGGCTGTAAAAGCTTTGCCGGTATAAGCCAGATCAAATAATATTCCCGTCTCAGCAGCAAACTTTTTTATAAGTTTAATTTTTGATTGAATAATATTCTTATATCCTTCTTTAGAATAACCATCCAGTATAACAAGATTTTGGGGATTGATTTTACAATTTAATTTATAATCTAATACACATCCTTCAGCAAGCTGTAGTATTTTCTTTTTGATTACTTCTTTCGAATACAAAACATTTACAGCAACAATTTTTAGATTTAATTTATTTAGAGAAGCGCCGACCAACATACCTGCTGCAGTACCACCTGAACCCGCGGCTGCAACAATGGAATCAATAGACTTGAGATCAATCTGTTTGTTAAGTTCATCTATAAAATTTATATAACCCCAAATTCCAAGTGTAGTTGACCCACCTTCAGGTATAACATAAGCATTTTTTTTCTTTTTAAGTAAAATCAATCTTTCATCAAACATAATTTCATTTACTTTATCGTATTCAGCTTTATTTAGATATCCGATCTTTGCCCCGTACATCCTGTTTAAAAATAAATTTCCATTGGCGTTAGAGCTTTCTTTTCCCCACAAAAATAATTTAGTGTTTAATCCAATACTTTTAGCCGCGATTGTTGTTGCTCTGGCATGATTTGACTGTTCACCGCCGCAAGTAAATATTATATCAGCCTTTTTTCTTTTTGCATCAACAAGAATATATTCCAGTTTTCTAACTTTATTACCGGATAACTCGCATCCTGTTAAATCATCACGTTTGATTAAAAAACTTTTTCCCTCAAATAGTATTTTTTGCAACGGGGTTGGTGTTTGTGCAAGAGAGATTTTTTTGGGAATGATCATTTTGCTAATTCAATTTTTTTTAGTTTCGAATATATTTTTCTTGCTTTCTCAAGGTCCTCTGGTGTATCCACAGAGAAACTATCATACTCAGTTTCAACTATTTTTATTTTAAAGCCGTTTTCCAGCATTCTTAACTGTTCAAGTTTTTCCCATTGTTCAAGATCAGTTGGTGCAAGTTGTGTAAACTTCAATAAATATTCTTTGCGATAAACATATAATCCAATGTGTTTATAAATGTCCGCCTTCTCAAGCATTTCTTTATCATTTACAGCATCACGTACAAAAGGAATTGGAGAACGTGAAAAGTATAACGCAAAATTTTTGTAATCAAAAACTACTTTAACCACAGATGGAGAATTTAATTCTTCAACACTTTCAATAAGCTTCGCTAAGGTGGAAACATTAACATCTTCAGCAAATAATAGTGGTTCAATAGCCTGATCAATCATCATTCCGCTTATAAAAGGTTCATCACCTTGTATGTTTACAATTATATCTGCCCGTGGAAATTCCTTTGCGACAATGGCAATTCTATCAGAACCGGTAGCGCAATCTTTTGAAGTCATCATAACTGCGGCACCAAATCCTTTTGCTGATTTTGCAACCTGTTCATCATCTACAGCAATAACAATTTGGTTCATCAGTTTAGATTTCTTTGCGCCTTCATAAGTATGCTGAAGAAGTGTTTTACCACCGATATCAGCAAGTGGCTTCCCCATCAATCTGGTTGATGCAAATCTTGCAGGTATAACACCTAGAATAAATGGATTTATTTTTTTGGGTTTCCCCTTCTTTGCCATTATTTATCACCAATTACTTTTGGTACTTTAAAATAGTGTTCATCTTTTGCCGGTGCATTCTTCAAAGCATCTTCTGTTGTGATTGAAGGTTTCAATTCATCTTCACGAAAAACATTTGTTTGTTCAACAGGATGTGAAAGCGGTTCAACATTTTCGGTGTCAAGCTCATTCAATTTATCCATATACGCTAAAATCTCATTCATCTGTGGTGTAAAACTTTCCAACTCTTGCTCAGAAAATTTTAACTGTGCAAGCTCAGCAATTTTTTCAACGTCTTTTTTAGTAACAGGCATTAATTCATATTCCTTCTGATTACTAATTATAACTTCTCTAACTTTTTCCATCAATGCAAGTTCATCTTGTTTTGTTTTAATGTTATCAGTAGGTATTGGTTTATCGAAATGCAAATAAATTGTTCCGCTTTTAAGTTTGAATGTACCTTTTGGCATTATTTTTTTAGTGCCATTTATAGTAATTGGAACAATTGGATAGCCGCTGTGAGCGGCAAGATAAAATGCGCCTCGTTTAAACGATTGAACCTCACCGGTTTTACTTCTCGTTCCTTCAGGAAAAACAAGTACTGATATATGTTTTTTATCCATCACCTTTTTCGCTTCAATTAGACTATTCATTGCTGCTTTTGGGTCATTTCTATCAATTACAACATAAGGCCCCAGATAAAGCTGCCATCCAAAAAACGGAATACGAGCAAGTTCTTTTTAAATATCATACTTAATCGGTTTGGAACTCCCCATTGCAGAGCAGTAATATCAATCTGACTTGAATGGTTGGATGCGAAAACGTAAACGGCTTTTCTATCTATGTTTTCAAGTCCGGTTATTTTAACCCTAATACCGGAGATTAACAATATACCTCCGGGAAAAACTTTAGCGAGGTAATGATAAACCGTAAAGCTTCTATCAAGGAAGATGAATATCAAACCAATAATAGAACAGATTAATGTATGGATAACAATAAAAAATATTTTAAGATAGGTAATCAATATTGGTTCTAATTAGTTTTTAATAATTTTAATAAACTCTCTGCAGCCCTGAAAGGGCGTATTCATTAACTCAGGACAAAGTCCTGAGAAGTTAAGATGAAAAAATGGTCAGCACTGAAAGTGCGAAATAGAAAATCAATCCCAAATATATCGTTCATCATATTCCACGTTGTACTTCTTCAAGAACACTCTGTATTCTTCCTGAAAAGTTTTCTGTTTGTGATGCCCTTTCTGATTCTCAATGTAAGTTATTACTCTATCAATTTCAGATGGATTAACCGAAAACGCACCATAACCATTTTGCCAGTAAAACTTCCTAAATGCATCATCTTTTGTTTTAATCCACCTTGATGAATGAGCCTTTACTTCTTCTAATAATTTCATTAAAGCAATTTTCTTTGATAACAAACACAAAATATGAATGTGATCTTTGCAGCCGCCAATCTTAACAAGATAACACTCTAAATTTTTACATATGCCGTTAATATATGCATACAATTCAACTTCAATTGAATCTAAAATTATTGGAACTCTATGCTTTGTACTGAATGTTATATGAACATAATTTTTTACAAGAGATTGACCCATATTTATTTCGTCCTTTCAGGACTTTTTTAGTTTTATTGTATCCTTAATTCATAGGACTATGTCCTATGTTGATTATCTTGCCCTTTCAGGGCTATGAACTAAAGAATCAATATTACTCTGTTTCACAATGTTCTTTGCACTTACAAAATTTCTAATTGCATTAACTCTGTTTTTAATTGACGGATGTGAATAGAAAAACCACTCAACAAACGGATGTGGTTCTCTATCACCAAGATTTTGGTCCGTAAGTTTATTTAAAGTACCGATAAAACTTTCCGGTTTATGTGTTGATTCAATCGCATATCTGTCAGCTTCATACTCATATTTCCGGGAAAGAACATTCCCAATCGGTGATTGTATTAATCCTATGATCATCGCCCATAAACTTAGTAATGGAAGTGCTGCAATTTGTGTGATGCTTTCAAAATCAAACCAGCTTAAAGAATTTTTGTAAAGAATAGAAATGATAAAAAAAGTAAGAAAACTTGAAACAGTTCCAAATAAAATATTTTTAATAATGTGTTTATGTTTGTAGTGTCCAAGTTCGTGGGCAATTACTGTTTCAATTTCATCTTTGGAATAATTGTTCAGCAGAGTATCACCAAGAATTATTCTTTTGGTTTTTCCTAATCCTGTAAAAGCTGCATTAGCTTTCTTGGTGTTCTTGCTCATATCAAAAGTAAAAACATTTTCCACTTTTATTCCGGCACTTTTAGCAAGATTGTTTATTCTTGTTTTCAATTCTTCATCGTTCAATGGGAGTATTTTATAGAAGATTGGAAGAATAATTATTGGAAAGATTTGCGAAAGCACCACGGAAATTAAAAACATTGCTGAAGCAAAAACCAGCCACCATAAATCACCAAATTGATTAAGCACAAAAAAGAACAGTAATAGAATTGGAACGCCAATTACCAATCCAACTAACATCGATTTAACATTTTCAACAACATACTTAAAGAAAGTCTGGTTAGATAATTTGTATTTGTGTTCAAGATAAAATCCTGTGTAGAAATTAACAGGCATAAATAGGATGGAACTGAAAATGCCCAAAGCAAAAACGAAGATCATAAAAACTAAGTATGAATTTTCTGTAATTGTTTGGATATAATCCTGTAGCAAATTACCGTAACCCAATGCAATGAAAAGGTAGAGCAAAATAAAACTGATTACAGCCTTACCAATGCCTATTGCAAGCTTGGTATTATTGTATTTTTTTGAATCCATATAGTTAAAAATAGCAACTGAATCCCTTTCAATCAATTTTATACTTTGTGTTATATCTGATAAATATTTTTCCTAATTTAAGGCAGTAAACATTTTCCAGAGAGGATGACATGAAAAAATTACACGTTTCTTTTTTAGCAGCAGCATTGTTTGTTTTTGTTTTTGCATATCAAACAAATGCACAAATAACACTGCAGGCTGGAGTTGGACTTGGCTATTCGGTTCCAACCGCTGATTACGGCGGTTCTACTATTGATTTCTATAACGGTACTAAATATGGGATGAAATCGGGATTTAATTTCCATGGTAAAGCCCGTGTTGGACTATTATTCTTGAACGTTTTTGGCGAGATTGGTTACACAACTTTTAGCGGCGATGGTGAATCTGCTCCGGGACAAGGGACAGTAGATATTTCTAACAAAATATTTACAATGAAGGTTGGACCGGAATTTCCAATCAATATTCCACTCTCTCCCATCACTCCTTATTTCCAGGCATTTGTAGCTTTAAATAGTTTTTCCGGTTCTGTAGAATTTAAAGGAGTGTCCGGTGTACCAAGCGCCAAAAATGATATTGCAAGCGCTTCCAGGATTGGAATTGGCGGCGGCGGTGGAGTTATGTTTAGTCTTGGTGGAATAAAATTAGATTTAAACATTCAGTATCATCTTCTAAATTTTGGCGGAAAAGAATATAAAATTGAAAATGTTACCTCACACGAAAGATTGGACAATTATACCAGCCTTAATGATGATAAAGATCCTGTTGCAGGAACAACAGCTGACCACTTCATTGCTGATTCACGCGGAATAAGTGCAATAGAATTTAAGTTGACTGTATTATTTGGTTTGTAATTATTTTTATAAGACTAAAAAACAAACCCAGTTCCTTAAAGGAACTGGGTTTGTGGTTTTAAACAATTTTGGTTTTCTATTGTTGATAGGATTGATCATTTCTACTCAATATATAATTCTTAAATCTCCAAAAGCCATTTGATCGGAAAAGTAGCCGTCGTCTCCATCGTCAGTCTCAATTCTAAGAACCCTGCCAAAACCTAAATCTAAATTTAATTTTATACACTCCTCACCTTTTAGCTCTCTCTCATAAAGTAGATTCTCCATCCACAAAAATCCGAAACCTCATTCTGCCATTATAATTCAATTCTGTTTCTTCCGCCCAGCCTGCTAAACCAGACAAGGTGTCCTCCGTTTCTTGGTAGTAGAAATTCAACAAAAGCAATTCTACCATCATCTTTGGGATGAACAACAAGTCCCTTCCTGTAGTACTTTCCGCAAATAACTAATTTATCAGTCCAATAAGGTTTGTCTAAACCAATTCCACCATTAATATCGCCGGAGTTAATGATTTTCAAATCGGAGACATAGACATATTTGTGGAGATTTTGATACGGAATTGTATAACAACATGAATTTATAAATAAATAGATGATGCAAACAGTTATTATGTTGCGCCAAAAATGAAGTACCATAATGTATTCCTTTCTATTCGGCTATCTATAGACAAGCTAGCCTTTATACAACTCGTTTTATTAGTTAATGTAAAAAAAATATAATGAACTTCTACAGCAAACTGGTAACAACGGACTGAAATCATTTTCCATATCCTCTTGCTTGTCCGCCATTGGCAGGACTTTCTGCTTATTAAAGAGGTTTGACACAGCTTAATTAATAAATTTTTGGTATTAGCTTTTTTGTTCTTATCTGATAGTCAGAATATTTAACGCCCATTTGGTCAACCATAAAATTTTCTTCAACTCTAATACGATTCAAATATCCTATAAGAGTTGCTAGTAACATGAGAATTACAGAAAGCCAATTTGATAATGAAATAGAGATGCCAGTGAAGATTAGTAATTGACCTAAATAACCCGGATGTCTAATGAATTTATAAAGTCCTCTTTCTACTAGTTCATGATTTTCAGCTTTGGCAACCGAATACGTGAAATATTGATTAAGTGTTCTAATAGATATAATCCTAACAATTAACCCGAGGATTATTATTAAGATTCCAAATGCGAACAAAATATTCCAATGATAAATCCGGCCAATTTTTGTGCTAGCAATAGTAAAGGAAAGCATATAACCAATTGTTATGGAGATAAAAAGCACCCACAAGCTTCCTTTATCACCTTTGCGAACAATTTTAGTTTTTTGTCTTTGCCGGAAACTTAAATAATACTCAAAAAATCCATACAAGTATGCAATCGTTATTATAACAATTATTTTGGGATTCATATTAATGCTCGATATATTTTATAAAGTACCAATCGCATAAACTTTTCTGTATCGAGCATCAGATTGAACAAATTAGTAGCACTACTTATTATTTTATTTCTAAATTTTTAATGACAAATTTTCCGCCATTTGGAAGAATTGCTTGTAAATAGTACAATTTTGACGTTTTGTCCAAAGAGTCAAATGGAATTGAAAAGTCAATTTCTTTGCCATTTTTTATACTTTGTAATTCAGGCAGTTGGGAGAAGTAAAATTTTCCATCTACTTTTGTCCACATTACAATGCTGACTGGACCATTTTCAACTTTAATTTTGCCCTTTACTATAATTTTCCCTTTTCTGTTAATGTCTTCTGTATATATGGGGGCATCAAATTTCAATTCACTGTTTACTTTTAAAGAATTGTTTTCTTTGATAACTATCAGTGATCCTTTAGTTTTATCATCACCTGAATTTTGATCTGGTTCAATAGCATATATTCCTGTTGATAAAAATATTGATAGGGTTGTTAAAGTTAAAAGTCTTAGTGTCTGTTTCATTCTCATTCTCCTTTTTTGATTTTTGTATAGTTAAAGTGTTAACAACTTTCGCTTAACCCAACCTGTACCGCAAGTATTTAAATATTTAATTGACCAAAAGAATTTTTAATAAATCATTTTTCAACTCAAGAATCTGGAATTTTTTGTAAACTTTATCAGACGAATTGAGAATACCAATAATCTTATTTTCACGGTCCAAAAATTTCCATTGCCCGTTTTCAAAATGATGTGCATCAGCCGGATCTAGTATTAAAAAAGTACAACCGCCATCTTTTCTAAACGTAATTATTTCTCTATAGCGCGATGCTGGAAATTCCTTATAATTATTTGGACGAAATATTTGTATCATTTCATTTAGGTTCTTCTGCTCTTCAAATGAATTAGTCCAGCTTTTATAAAGATATGCAGAATCAATTTTTGGAGTATTAAAATTTGATTCTCCTTTGCAGGCAATAAGACTAAACAACATAACTAATAGATATTTTAATTTACTCATATTTATATCCTTATGCCTTTCTACTTATTAAAGAGGTCAGCTGGCGTTAATATAAGATATCATCTCTTCCTTCATTCTCATCTAAGCAGTTTTCACCAACACTATATAACTTGGACTATTTTTCGGATAAATATTTATCTAATCCCACTCATCTTCCTCTTGCAACTCTGACCAGTGCCAGTTGAAATACTGAAGAACTTCTTGCTCTTGATTTACGTTCGCTGGGGGAAACTGATGAACATGTGGTGCAGGAAACCAGAACTCCTTTTCCTCGAATCCAAGTTCCCGCAGCTTTTTTTCGAAAACCTTAGTGTTGCCATAGGCAAAAATCACGTTATGCTGATCGTAAACTAAAAGGTCTCCAGAATTCACGGATGCAACCCATATGTGATGTCTGCCATCTTGCTCAAAGAACGTTTGGAAAGTCCAAAGGAACAATTCCAAATCATCGTATGATTCTATTAGCGGCGATTGGTATCTACCTTCCTTATTTCCTGCGTGAGATAGCAGGAGAATATAGAGAAAGTAATATCTGTGCTCCGGAAACAATGATACCAGATCGCACAGTAGAGCTATTTGCCCTGAAGTCGGACCGATAACAAGTCGTTCTGTATCGCCAATGGGTTGACGGAAGAAAACGTTCCCATAGTCGAATGGAACATTGACACCATTAGATGTTAATACATCGAGTTTCACAATTCTCTTCCTTGGCACCTAACGGCGTGTTATGTTAAAATACAACGCCGTAATTATTTTTATTTAAAGATTTCCTGTTGTGTTTATTTTTCTAAAACACTTTTGTTTATAAATTAAATTTTCAATAACCCAATAGAACGAAATAATTATCCTCTATAAAAAATGGGATATCCTGTTATACGCTGTCTTAAGCAGCAATTTCGTTTTCATTATAAGAGACCGGGCCGCAAACTTGCTGATCGCTCTTTAAGCTTTCACTCTTGAGCACGCCGTTAGACGCGGTCACCGGTCCTGTTTGTTTTTTGGGTTCTTCTTTCAATTTCTTTATGCAGCTTTAACTGTTCGTATGTTAATTTTATATTCTTCTTCCTTTTGTATTACTGCATATATCTTTGTTATTAATTTCCGGGCTACTGCCACTATTGCTTTCTGCTTACTTCCGCTTGTCTTATATACTCTGTCAAACTTATCAAGTAATGATCCGTCTTTCCTTACTGTCATCCAGGCTAACTGTATTATTATTGAACGCAATTGCCTGTTGCCGCACATCCCGCTTCTTCCTCTTTTTATCTTATCTCCGCTGCTTTTCTCTGATGGTGTCAGTCCTAAATAATGGTTCAACTTTTCATCGCTCTCATATCTCTTTTTTTCATCAAACAAATTTATACTCATTCTTACCGCACTTATTATTCCTATTCCGTTTATCTTCTCTATTATGCTTATTCTTCTGCCAAGTTCTTTATCTTCTTTTATCTTTCCTATTATCTTCTCACTGTCTTTTATCTGTTCAACTATATACTCATACTCTTTAACCAGATTTCCAATCTTCAGATCGAAAAGTTTGTCTTCAAACTTTATTTCTTTTAGTTTCTCTAATAACCCTTTATTCCATCTCGTCCATTTCAACGGATGATTTTTCTGTTCAAGGAATGCTTTTATTTGTCTTAGTATTTGTCCCTGGCGCATCTTCTGTTTATCGTAGATTCTGAAGATGTATTTGTATTCTCTTATTCTTTTTTTGGGTACCAATACTTCCCTTAGCAATTCCCTTGATAACTGGAAGGCTAATTTCCGGGAATCGATTTTATCCGTCTTATTTGTATTGCCATCTTTATAAATTCTATTTGTGGGTGTAACTATTATTTTGTAGCCCTTCTCAGTAAAGTAATCGTAAATCCAGAAACCCGAAAACAGCACTCATAAACTATCCTGTATTGTGCCCCGGGATAATTCTTAAGTAAGAAATTTTCCAATTCTTCCAGAAGGTTTCATAGAGAATGTTTTTAATTCGAGATCATAGGTTCGGACAGTGACAACCCATTTTGATTTATGAACATCGATTCCAATAAACAATAAAATGTTTTCAAAGAACGAAGTATTACCAAGTTCAGTTTTCATTTGAGATCTCCTTATAAATGTTAGTTAATTTTTGGAAATCTCAAATTAAATAATTATTACATTTTAAACATACGTACTTGCGGTTAAGCTGCCGCCCAACACAGCAATACAGCTTTGAAAACCAAACGCCAATAATTTATTTATTAATTCATTTTGTTAACTACATTCAAGAGCAGCATAGTTTTGGCAACCTACTTTATTACTACTTCAAACGACCGTATCGTAGATGCGGTCGGTTTGAAGAACGGGTTATACAATTTTAATTAAACACATCAATAAAAAATGATTTTAATGCAGTAGTAGCGCTCATAATCTTATTTACATCTTCAGGTCGAATACAAACAATTTTATCGAGTAATTTAGATCGCTTTGCATTTAATCTTTCGCGTAAAACATTTTCTTGTTCTTCATCTATTACGATAATTGCTTTCTGAGCAAAATCAGAGACAGTTTCTAATCTATCAATTGTATCTGATAAATTTCCGCCAATTTGTACTTCAATTGGATAATATATTTTTCCACCCATTGGAATCTTCTTTATCCAAAGACCATCCAATTCTTTATTAGATGACTTTAGCTTTCTATCTTCAGGCAGCATTTCATTTATTCTTGGTCTTTTAATAGAAATGAACTCAAAAAACTCACCAATGTATTGTAGTTTATCTTCCAAATCCGAATGAGATATTTTTTCTATTATTTCTTCTTTTGCTTTTTGTGTTGGTTCGTTTTTTGTTAAAGCGATTTCTTTTAATTCTGATTTTTTTTCATTACCAACCTCAGTTAAGAAGTATTTATTTGAAGTGGTTTCTATAATGCCAAGGCTCAACAACCAATTTAACCTCCAACCTATTTGAGCATCAGTTTGCCAGCCAGTATTTAACTTTGATTCAAGTTCAGAATATATAGTTTTCTTATCAACGGGTTGATTTTTCGATATTATATCAATGATCTCGCTTACTCCATATATTTTTTCAGTAAGCACTTTAAATACAACCAAGGGATCATTTGTTGCTATTAATTTCTTACCTAATTCAGTTATTATATAATTCGAATTTTTATTATCAATAAATCCAAGTTTGTTCACAACATCGAGATAACCTTTACTCGTTTTTTCTTCACTAGTTAAAGAGTATTCTTTTATTAACCAATCCCTTGTCTGTTCAAAAGTAGGATTGTTTGCTTTAATATACTCAACCACTTTGAACAAAGTTTTATAGTAGTTTCTTATTCCACCAGGCAATGGCCAAAAACTTTTAATTGATGCCAATTATTACCTCTTAATAAATTGTATAACTAATACTTATCA
>CAVOPZ010000021.1:0-7454 GCA_963698205.1 uncultured Ignavibacteriaceae bacterium
GAAATGGTAGATAAAACAGGCAATGCTGTTACCGGCGTTCATTACAAACTTACTGATACGGACAATAAAGAATCTAAAGCTGTTATAAAATCAGATGGAAAAATTAAACGTGATGGAATTAAGCAAGGACAGTGTAAAGTTGTGCTTGTAGATTTGTTCGGAGCTGAATGGTCTAAAGAAAAAGCAAAAGTTGGTGATAAAGTTAAACTTAAAATTAAATCCATTGGAATTGATAATGGAGCAAAAGTTGAGTTTAACATCTTTGTAAAGGATATTAACTATAGCGATCATCTTTTAACAAAGTTGGAAGCAAATATCAATGGTGATAAAGCTGAAATTGAATGGGAATTAAAGGTTGATGAGGAATTAATTAAAATTATTGACCATAAAGAAAATATCGGACGATATTCTCAGCCATTCTTTTACTTCGATGCTTATTGCAACGAAATGGTCGCTAAATCCGGTTTACTTTATTATGAAGATTATGCTGAGGTGGTTTTTAAAGATGAAGACGGAAACGTATTAGCCAATAAAGAATATAAGGTCTTTTTACCAACAGGAGAAATAAAAAAGGGTAAACTCGATTCAAGTGGAAAAGCTAAAATAGATAGATTACCTCCCGGCAAGATAAAAATATCTTTCAAACCTTAAGAGATGTAAATGAGTAATGGAAGTCCAAATACATTACAAGTAATTTTCCGTAATATATTTGGTACCGGCAAATCATCTGCTTTAACCAGCAAGAATAATGAAGTAATTCTTAAACTGGTGAAGATGCACATTCTGGAAATGGAAGATGTATTATTCCATTTGAACAGTGCTGTAATGATGCCTGAAAATCCACAGGGAAAAAGTTCTACTCAAGGCGGAGGTGCCGGCGAGGAACAACTTTCAGTTACAGGACTAAAAGCACTTGCTCTAGTCTACAAACAATTTGAATTTGACCCTGACAATAAAGTTGTGATTTCAGGTCATACTGATACATCAGGTACATTTGATTTTAATTTTAAATTTTCGGATGAAAGAGCTAAAAATATTCTTTACCTCCTAATTGGAACAAAAGAGGAGTGGGCAAAGATTTGTTACGGGCGGCATAAGATTGAAGATTACCAGCAGATAATGAAACACTTCGAAAAAAAACTTGCTTGCGGATGTGATCCTGATAAAGTAGACGATACCTGGGGTGAAAAAACAAAAGCTGCAACATTAAATTTTTTTAAGAAAACAACTCCAGGAAAAGCAGTTTCTTTACTTACCCGTGTAGAAAACGATTCAAAAAAAAATGGCCTGAAGAAGCATGGTATCCTGTTTATGATCTTTACAGTCAGGAAATTGCTGAGGTGCTTGAGATAAGCCTTGCTGATCTTGAAGCACGTAGAAAATCATCTGTCAAATTTGTTGATGATAAAAAACCTTTTGTTGGATGCGGTGAAAGCTTTCCGATTGATTCAAAAGAAAAAAGTAACTATCGATCGCAAAAGAATCGAAGAGTTGAAATTTTATTTTTTGATAAGGATGAAATTCCGGAACTTAATTGCCCTGCAGTTATAAATCGGGCTCATAAGGAAGATGAATGCCCGCTTTGGAGAAAGTTTTACTTTATTCCCCTTTACATAGACCCAAAAGATTTAAAGTCTATAGTCTGTCATCTCCAGTTTGTGTATTACGATAAAATCAAGAAGAAACAATTGCCAGTTCCGCTTGGATTAAAGATTAATGCTTTTGAAAATGGACATAAAAAAATTCCTACCGAAACTGTTTTTAAGAACGGAGTATATTTTGTTAAAGTGCAATTCGTTAAAAAAATAAAAGATCCTGCACGAACAGAATTTTATTTTGAATTTGAAACTGAAGACAATTGGATTTTTACAAAAGATGATAAAACAGATCCGGTAGTTATTATCAAGAAAAAAGCTGAGCTTGATTCTTTAACTTTTATTGAGAAACAAAAATATTATGATTTGCCTAAGTACTGGTCCTCCAGAAATTACTGGACAAGATATGATGGCGACATTAAAAAGGGAGACAGGTTCGAAAAGGTTTTTAAAGACATTCAAAAGTTAAAACCGCTCGGTGATCAAATTACAAAACCTGATAAGCCCCTAGTTTTTTCTTTAGATGACATTGTATTGGCAGACAATAATAAAAGTCAGATTATTTCAGACAAAAATCCCGCTGGTAATTCTATTCTTTTGGATGATAATTCGAGATATACAATTTTTCATATCGATTATGATACTAAAGAAAATGTTGGGGGTACTCAAAAGAATTTGAGCAGAATAAAAATCTATAATCCAGAAGAGGATCAGCCGGTCTTTTCTAATTTCAAGTTTAATAAAAATCTAATTACCGACGTCCCGATTTTTACTAGAATTGTATATTTTTGCAATGATTTTTATGATGTCGAATATAAGAGATCAGTACAGACTGATACTAGTTTTGATTATGCGAAAGGACACGTGAGTGGTGCAAGATTAGCTATTAAAAATGATAATACTCTGCATCACTTTCAGGATTTTCAAGAAAGCAATGCTTCCGATAAAACTAATGGATACGGTTATAATGCTACCTTCCACTTTGAACTGCATTATTTTCATAATTGTGCGATACTTGATAATAAAATGCTGTCATATTTATTTATCTACTGGTCTTGCCGCCTTGATAAAGATACGACAAATGGAGGTACGGATAACGATGTAAAAAACCATAGAAAAGAAGGTATGAAGAATGCAATGGATAGGCTTAATAAAGATTACATCGCAGAAAAATCTGCTGGTTCTGAAGATATTTTTATTAGACCATTTCATTTTATGGAAGCAAAAAATAAGACTAATGGTGGTTCTCAAAAACATAGCGTAAAAATAACAGATAATAATAATGGGTCATGGAACCGACCAACCACTTCATCTTTTCGTGCTGCTTGTTACCAACCTGAACCTGGCGGTTGGGGTGGAAATGATGCTGCAGGAGATCTTATTGTTGATACTGATGGGAAAACTTATATCCCTTTGGCTAATCATCATGAAATGGGTCATGCTACTGGATGCTTTGATGATTATTTATATTCACTAGAAATAAATGACGATGCTGGCGATCCTCAATCTGTTTTTATTCCAAGGTTTTCACCACAGCATATTGATGGAGGTCCATTCAGTTGTGATGATATTGCCAGGATGAAATCGAACCGTTCATCCAGACTTAGAAATTACTGGAAATATTTTGTCTGGTTACATGATATGTCCAAGCCTGCCCAAGGAGCAAATCCAGCCGGTTCTTTACATCCGTTATTGAAAGGCACTAGATTTAGAATAAAATTTCCCGGTAGCAAAAACGGTACTGCTTTTAACCATCTATTTGAATTAAAAGATGTACATAAGAATATCTCAAAAAGTACTGCTAGTGAAGCCAATTATGAATTAGTTACTCATCCAGGAACTGCACAGGAAAATAAGGCTCAAGTTGATCTTCTTTTATATAAACTTGGTGATGATCAGCTTTCACATTTCAAAAATCCAGGTAAACTTGCTGATGGATATGAGACTACGCAGGTTTATTATGGAATTCTTGTTGTTAAAATGAAGTTTGCTATCAAGTTTACCGGTGGATGGACTTTTAGTAACAAAAGAAGGTGGATGCAAAAACTTGATGATGATTTGAAAACAATGTTGAATGCAAAATATTATCTAGAATGTGCACATAGTGACTACAAAAAAGTTTATTTATTTTTCGTCCCTCATTTTAATGAATACACCGGAGCGGTACCCGCTGACTCTAATATGAACATTGAAATTAGCTGGGCAGCTGGTACAACACTTAACCACCCAAGTACAAAAAATGTTTCGCTTGATCGTGGAGCCAATGGAAATGAGCAGGATAATCAAATTAAAAGACTGATAAGATGCAGTACAGCTAATAGTCATGGTGCCACAAATACAGGAAATCTTTCAAAGAATGATTTTCCAAAAATTGTTGACTGGATAAAAGGTAAACTGGGAAATGTTAATGTCCAGTTAAAGAATATCTAAAAGATTAAAATTAAATATTTTAATGAAAATAATTTTTTATAAATGGAGTTTAATCGCCGTGATGATTTATACTCAAATATTTGCAAATAGTTGTAACAACAGTGCCGTTGATAAATCCATAAAAGCAACTGGTACAATAAGCTGGGTAAAAAAAATAACTACAAATACGGAAAAGACCGGAGTTGTTGGATATCTTCTTACTGCAGATCAAAAAATATTTGCTGTCACCCAAAAAAAAATATTGGCATTTGACAATAGCGGTAATAATTTATGGGAAAGAGACCATTGGCCACTAACACCGGTTTCGCTACGGTTTGATAAAATATATTTCACATCATCTGAAAAAAAATCACAAATGCAGGCTGTGGATTTCGATAATAAAGTATTGATTGAGGACTTTTGGATACCGGAAGTAGTTGAAAGATCTTTCCTTGTATTATTTGAACCAATAGAAAAAGGATTAATAGCTCAGGTTCAATATCAACCAGATCCTGATACCGGTCCAATGGGTTTCGTTATTTATAGAATACACGACGGTGCTCTTGGAACGGAATGGGAGAAAAGTTTTGACAAACAAAAAAGCAAAGTAATTCCAATAATTAATATCGATAAAAACATATTAGTGACTAACAATACAAGTGACGCTTATGTTTTTGATATTAATGGTAAAGGAAATAACGCAAAACCTTTAGTTGAATTTCCTCTCCCATTAGGTAATAGCACAATGTGGTTAAGCTCAAGTAAAAGCGGAGATCTCTACTGGGTTGGTGAGCATAATAAAGAAACTCTACTTAAAGTAACAGATGGTAAAGGGCAGTTGCTTTGGGAATGGAAATCCGGGCGGCAGATTTTTCTAATTTTGCAATCCCCATATTGCCAACTATTGCAGCGTCCGAAATACAATATGTAATAACGCTAAAAAAATTGTTTGCACTTCAATCTGGCAAGAAAATTTGGGAGATAGAATCTGATACTATGAATTTTTCAAATGCCACTGCATTGAATGATAATTCAATTTTGGTAATAATGGGAAGCATACTAATTCAATATAATTCTGAGGGCAAAGAAATTTTAAATTGGATTTCGGTGAAAATATTATTACGGCACCAGTCATTGATGAGAATGGTCAGATTTATGTTGCCAGCAACGAAAATATTTACGCTGTAAAATAATTGAATGATTTGAAATATATTTTTTGAATATTTAGAACTATATGACCGAACACCAAGGTAATACAGGTAAATCAAATCAAGTTAAGCTGGAATCTTCCATTGACCGTGTGATATGGACTTCAGGAACGGGATGCGCTGGTGCAAAAGTTGGAGTTGAAGTTAACACTCATTTGGTAGGCAATAATTCTGATATTAAAATTGAAATCTCTGACAAATCCGGTAAGGTTTTTGAAACAGTAAAATCAAAAATAGCAGGTAATTTTTTTTATACACAAATAACAGTTCCAGAAAAAGCTAAAGATGAGTTGTACGCAGAAGTCAAATTATCCAAGTTAGGACTTACCAAAAAATCAAATTGCATGTATGTTTATCCAGCCAGTTGAAATTAAAAATCTGAAATGGGATAAAAAAGAAGCTCGACGCGGAGATATCATAAAACTTACTGCAGATGTAACTAATGTTTATGAAGGGGCAGAAGCAGAAATACAAATCTGGGAACACGATTCGGATGGTGCGCACGATTTGATAACAAAGTTTCCTGCAATTGTTAAAAACAACAAGATAGACGTTGATTGGGAATATGAATATCACGAAGATACTGATGAAATTCCAACTGAGGCTGAAGCAGAACAAGGTTATAATCCACCCGAATATTTTTTTCGTGTTATTATAGCAGGAGTTTCTGCAGATTCAGGGTTGCTAGAGTTTAAAGATTGGGTTGAAATAGAATGGCTTTATCCAAACGGAGATCCTGCTGCAAATAAAAAGTTTAAACTATTTTTAGCTGATGGTAATGAAAGAAGCGAAACTTTTGACGCAAACGGGAAATTTCGTTTGGAAGATATGCCACCGGGACCATTACGGGTTGCATTGGAGGATGATGATTCGGATTCGAACGAATCAGACGATGAAGAAGAACAGCAGACTATAAGAATTGCACTCAAAGATTCTTCTGATAATTCTTATTCAAATAAAAAATATGAAATACACTATGGCCTGGATACTGTTTCCGGAAACACCAACGGAGAAGGATTAATTGAAGCTGAACTACCTGCTAATGTTCATGAAGCAAAGTTACTCGTCTGGTTAAGAGGTAATGATGAAACCCCAAGTTACTGTACGACGATTCAATTTGAACAATTAGAGCCTGAAAATGAGCCTAAGGGAGTTCAAAAAAGATTACAGAATCTCGGATTCTATAATGGGGCAATTGATGGCGAATTTGGACCAATGACAAGAGAAGCAATAAAAAATTTTCAAAAGAAGAATAATTTGCCGGTTACAGGAACAGTTAATCCCGAGGTATCTGAAAAAATTAATGAGAAATTTAATAACATTTAATAGAGATTTTTTTTATGCCTTGTGCAACTACTGCTCATAGAAGATGTTCTTACGGCACAGCAGGATGGACAGATCCTGATAGTCCGTTATTTAATAGCCTTAATAGACTTGTCAGAAGATTGGACAGAGAAGCCGGTACAAATATACTTATTATAAGAAATGATATTATTAGCTTCAGACTAAGATGTAATCATCCAGACAGACCCAACGATGTAGGAGGTGCATTTCTTCCTGAATCATATTACTTCTCTTACTATAATTTTGTTCCAATTGGTTCAACATATATTGTTGATAATGGTGAATGCTCAGTAGTTAGAGGAGAAATAAAAAATCCAGTTTCGTATACTCAAAGAAAAACTACTGTTCTGAATGTTTTAGATAGTCTTCCTGCCGATCAGCCTAAAAGTGTAATAGCATTTTTTTGTCACGGCTGGCATACAGGTTTTCAATTCGGTTTTCAGACAAATACTTCAGTTGCTTATCATGATTCAACCTATGCCGATGTAGCTGCATTGGCGGAGGCAATCTCTAGAATATCTACTCCCGATGTTAAAATAGTTCTTTACGCTTGCTCAACCGGTGCAACGGATGATGGTTTCGCTGCTACATTGAGGGATGAGTTATCATCCAGATGTCCAAACTGTCGTGTTGATGCTCATAAAACATTCGGGGCATTCAACAAAGAATCCATTTGTAAACCGTTTTGAATCGCCAGCAGGTTCTCCAGGGCAAATGATTGTTCCAAATGATCATAGTTTATGGAACAAGTGGAGACGTGTATTAGATAATCCCTTTTGATGAAGGAAGTACTCTTCTTTGGAAATTTTCGCAAATGAGCACAACAGAAGTACATGAATATCTTGAGTCTATATAGTGAATAAAGTACTAGAGATTAAATTGTAAAGTCTGATATGAA
>CAVOPZ010000022.1:0-457410 GCA_963698205.1 uncultured Ignavibacteriaceae bacterium
TTTGTTGTTAAAGTCAAATTATAGCTATTCTTTTGTTTATGTCACGGACATCAGTGACTTTTTTATTTCATAAAGATCATTTTCTGAGTTTCAACAAATATCACCTGCCCTTACTTGGTAATAATATATTCCACTTGCAAGATTAGAACCGTTAAATCAATTTTATAGCTTCCTGCAGGTTTCTCTTCGTTAACAAGTGTTGTACTTTTCACCAAATACATCATAAACTTTTAGAGGTAATAGAATTCCCTCATTAGCAGGGATTGCGGTGAGGTTGACATATGTAGTTGGATTAAATGGATTGGATAATTTTGTTCTAAGGAAAACTTTGTTGGTGAATTTATTTCAACTTCAATTGTATTTGAGTACTCAAACGTTCCATCAAAATCTATTTGTTTTAATCTGTACTGATACTTTTCCTGCTTGCAAATTTTCATCAACAAAAGAATATGATTGTGGTTCTGTTGTTGTTCCATTTCCATTTACAAAACCTATGCTATCCCAATCTTCATTTATTTCGTCTTGCGTTTTTCGTCTTTCTATTTGAAATCCTTGATTATTTGTTTCTGTTGCTGTTTGCCAGTTGAGTGTTACATCATTATCATTAACTGATGAAGTGAAGGAAGTTAGTTCGACAGGAACAACAACATTATTCTTATTCTTAAGGACGGTGCCATTTAATCCTACAAGATAGAAACACTATCATAATCATCGTCCCTGAAGTTAAATTATCATCAGCTGGATTAAGTATTTGCCAAGTATCTCCTCCATTAGAAGTAAGTGCGACACCTTTTCCTATAGCTATTACGTTGTTTCCATCTGCTACTAAACTTGATTCAATAGAAATAATATTATGAACTATTTATGTAATAATTGATCCATGTCCTATACTACCATCTGTAGTTTTTATAATATTTCTTCCGCCAACCACATAGCCTATTAGTGGATCAACAAAATCAATACACTCAGTATTTGATAATTACTAATAATATTGCAAGTATAACCCCCATCAGTAGACTTGAAGACACCCCATCCACATCGCATAAATTGTTAACGAATCGATAAAACATATGTCTTTGATATTATAGTTTATTAAAGATGTTATGTGTTCCCAATTTATTCCTCCATCAAATGTACGAAATATTTTGGTTACCCGTACTTGAATTCCCGAATATAGTATCAATAAATGAAATTGCCATAAAATAATTATCATTACTAATGGGATGTCTAGTCCAAATAAATCCACCATCAGTAGATTTTGATAAGTTGTTCCTCTCAGCAGAGAAACAATTCGAACTCTATGCCATTTAACATATTCATAATCCATTATTTCCACTGTGTTGATTCAACTGGAGCCTCCATCTGTTGTTTACAGGCCCCACCAAAATATCCTTCAGCAATCCATTTGTTTCATTATAAAAAGAAACATCAGTAAAATCTAAAATTGGACCTAAAGAAATAATATTCAGGAATTACCTTGATTAGTTGAGTAAATCATTTTCCCAAATAGTCCAACCATATAAATCAAATTCGGAGAAGGAATTGAAAGCCCATACAGCCAGATATTGTTGCCAATATTTAGATTCTCTTCAATCCAAGAATTGCCACCATCAGATGTTTTTATGATTCTACTGACACTGGTAATAAAGCCAGTAAGGGAATCCTGAAAATAAATTGATAAAAGTTGATCACTAGAACTAAAATTTACCCATTCCCAATTTATTCCTCCATCAGTAGTTCTTAATAGTCTACTGATTCACAACTATGAAAGATTTCGAAGATGAAAGTATTTTCATATCGTTGCAACTAACAATGTAGCATTACTAAATATATAACTTGACCAGGTCAAACCTCCATCGTAGTTTTTAATATTATATTTTCGGATTGAGGTAATGTATATCCAGCGATAATCCCATAATCCTCATCTATAAAATCAAAGGAACCGATGTGAGCAAAGTAACCTATAGAATATTCAAGCCAAGTATTTCCACCATCAGTAGTACAAAATATTTTATTACCGCTACCTACAACATATCCTTTATTTTCATCTATAAAACTAAAATCTGAAAAAATATAGCGGTGGGCAGGAACATTAAACCAACTCTCACCTGCATATGTAGATTTATAATTTGGTTGTTTAGAAGTAAATATGTGACTTGGGAATTTACAATTTCTATCTTCTCAATTCTATCTGTAAAACCAGTTGAAATGAGTTCTCCAATTAAGTCCACCGTCATATCGATTTCATTACTAGTTCCCGAATAACCTACTGCCAAGCCAAAATTATCATCATAGAAACAAACAATCTTTAAAGTATTCCCCTGTGGTAATGGATTTTGCCAGAACCATTGAGCAATGATTTGGATGCAATTGTAATAAGAAAAACGAAACTAAAACTAACTTTTTCATAAAAGCCCCTTAATGAAAAATTATTAAATAACTTCACTGCAAACGAAGTGAATTTAACTGTTAAAGTCAAATTAAAGCTATAAAATCACCTATCAATGATTCAATTAATTTTCTGTATCTTTACAACAACGATTTACTTCTTGTTACCGGATTAAATTAATTCCTATTCAAATCATTGTAAAAGAAATTAAACTTGCCTGTTACACGAATAAGAACAGTATTATTTGTTCCAGCCAGCGGATTCTTATATAAAGTAAATTATAATCAAATATAAAATTTTTAGAAAGTTGTTAAATGAATTCATTTGAAGAGTTAGGATTAAGTAAAAGTATTTTAGAGGCAATTAAGGAATTGAGTTTTGAAATTCCAATGCCCATCCAGGAAAAAATTATACCTCTTATGTTACAGGATGAATGTGATGATATAATTGCACTCGCACAAACAGGTACAGGAAAAACTGCTGCATTTGGATTACCCATTATTCAGAAAACTGATGTAAAGTTAAAACAAGTACAATACTTAATAATCGCTCCAACTCGCGAACTTTGTTTGCAGATTGCAGATGATCTGAAAGACTATGCTTCGCACGACAAAGATATTAAGATTGCTGCAATATTCGGCGGTTCAAGTATGGACAGACAAATTCAAAAAATTAAACAAGGTGCACAAATAATTTCTGCAACTCCGGGAAGATTAAATGATTTAATTAATCGTGGCGAGGTTAACTTAAATAAAGTAAAAGCCGTCGTGCTTGATGAAGCAGATGAAATGCTTAACATGGGATTTAAGGAAGAACTCGAAGCTATATTAGAAACTACTCCTAAAACAAGAAACACATTTTTATTTTCTGCTACAATGCCTAATCCTCTGCTTAGCATTGCAAATCGTTATATGAAAAATCCGATAGAAGTTACGATAGGTAGAAAAAATTCCGGAGCAGAAAATGTAGAACATATTAGTTATCTGGTTCATGCTCGGGATAAATATCTTGCATTAAAAAGAATTGTTGACTTTCATCCAAATGTTTATGGAATTGTTTTTTGCCGAACTCGTGCTGAAACTAAAGAAGTATCAGAAAAACTTATGCAGGATGGATACAATGCCGATGCACTTCACGGAGATCTTTCACAATCGCAGCGTGAAGCTGTTTTAAATAAATTTCGAACAAGACATTTACGGCTTTTGGTTGCAACAGATGTAGCTGCACGAGGACTTGATGTTGATGATCTTACTCATATTATAAATTATGATCTTCCCGATGAATTAGAAATATATACTCATCGAAGCGGTAGAACAGGCAGAGCTGGCAAAAGCGGAACTTCAATTGTAATTGCCAATCTAAAAGAAAAATACAAACTCAATACAATTGAAAAACAATTGGGAAAAAAATTTACAATCCTTCCTATTCCTTCAGGCAGAGATATTTGTGAAAAACAACTTTTCCATTTGATTGATAAGGTTGAAAAAGTAGAAGTGGATACTGTACAGGTTGAACCATATCTTCCAAAGATTTACGAAAAACTGGAATGGATGGACAGGAATGATTTGATTCAAAGATTTGTTTCAATTGAGTTCAATAGATTTTTGGATTACTACAAAAATATGGCAGATCTAAACAGTCCAAGTGAAGGAAAGTCTAAGGAAAGAGCTAGATCAGGTAAGAACTATACAAGATATTTTCTAAACCTCGGTGTTACGGATGAGTTAAAGCCTGCTCAGCTAATCGGGATGGTAAATGATTTTACCGGAATACACGATATTGAAATCGGTGAAATAGAGATACTAAAAAACTTTTCTTTTTTTGAAGCTGATAGTAGCTATCAAAATGAAATTATTGAGGGATTTAAAGGAAAGAAATTAAGAAAACGTGAGATTAATCTTGAGATAGCAGAAAAAAGACGTGGTGGTGGAGGTGCTGGAAGTAAACCTAAATTCACCTCAGATAGAAAAAGATCCGGTGGATTTAAGAAATCAGGTTTCTCAAGAGATAAAAAAGAATTCAGTGAGAAAAAAGATTTTTCACGGGATAAAAAGTTTTCACGTGATAGAAAAAGATAAAAGTTTAAAATTAAGAATCCGATAATAAACTATCGGATTCAACTGCCTTTTCGAATGAAATGTAACTTACTTAAAGTGAATATTATCAACTGAGTTTACGTCCGGGATAACTTTATCACCTAGTATTACAGCATCATATTTTTTAATACCATTAATATTCACTTCAACTATTTCTTTGCCTGATTCCCAGATCTCAGCAGTTTTATTAACTTCTTTTATTATTTCACCATCAAGCATAACCTGTAACATAACGGGCAACGGGAGCCCACCGATATTTTTAATTTGAATTTTAATAGAATTATTTTTTGATTTAATATTAGTAATCGAAAGATCAGGATAACTAAAATCGTAGAACCAGGGTTTCCAATACCAGCCTAAATCTTTTCCTGCAACTTCGTTAAATGTAAAAAAGAAATCTGTGGGTAATGGATGTTTTCCATTCCATCCTGACATATATGTTTGCATTGCATTGAGAAACAATTTATTCCCTAAGGTTTGCCGCAAAAAGTCGTAAGCCAGTGCCGGTTTATTATACCCTGATGTTCTATACGACCGATAGCTGATTATTGGAGATGGAATCATTAGAGGAAGATCGTACTCATTTCCTGCAAATTCCTCATATGCTTTAGCATATCTTTCTCTTGGCTTATATCCTTCAGCCATTCTTTCTTGAAAATCGAATGGCAGCATAACAGCCCAACCTTCATCCATAAATGGGTATTTGCGTTCATTTGTTCCCACATAAAATGGCAGATACTGATGAGCAAGCTCGTGAGAAGTTAAGTGAACGGTCCCTGCTTTATTATCTTCTCTTCCATTATTTACTATCATTGGAAATTCCATTCCGCCTGCGCCGTTAAATACTGTAGCACAAGGATAAGGATATAGGACACCTGGAATTTCAAATGAAAAATATTCTAAGGATTCTTTTGCATAATAAGCTACATCGATAAAGTCTGGGCTGGTTTGTCTGTATGCTGAAGCACAGTAAACCCGTCTACCCGATATTTTATCAACTTCAAAACTTGTTGCATCCCACAAATAATGATCGCTAATTCCAAAAGCAAAATCCGGAACATTATCAGCTTTAAATTTTAGAGTATGAAAATCATTTTTTGTTTTATAAATGTCTGCTGATCCTAAATCTTCTTTTTCGAAAATCCTGATAACTTCATCAGATTTCCATGCAAGATTATATCTGTCTAAATACTTTTGATTTAAAATCTCATCAGCATTTTGCCATACACCTGTTGCCCATACTTGATATCCAACAGGAATGTCTAAGGAAACATCATAATCATTGAAATCATTGTACATCTCAACTAATCCTGAGTAATCCATTTTATCCCAACCATCAATGTCATCATAGACGGCGATCTGCGGATACCAATAAGCAATGAACATTGTTGTTGAATCATAAGTACCAAATCTTATTGATTGAACCTCAGGAATATTAATAACCCATTCAATACTAAGTGTCACTTCACTCCTGGGTGCAATTTTATCTTTTGTGGATATAAAAAGGTTTGTTCCGGTTGTTCTTACAATTGATTGATTGCCCAAATCGAGTTTATTTTTCTCCAATTGAATTTGCTTAATTGTAACACCTTCTGTTATAGATTTTTCGTTTATATTAAAATCTCTGTGTGCGTTTGGTTTGTTAATGTTGTGATATAACCTAATAACCAATTCTGAAAGAGAATCAGGACTATTATTGTAATAGGTTATGACTTCAGAACCTTCTAATAATTTGGTTCTTGGATCAAGCTTTACATTTATTTTATAATCAGATTTATTTTGCCAATAATTTGGTCCGGGATTTCCATCAAATGAGCGAGTTCCTTTTTCATAGGCTGGTTTGATGTTTAACGGTAAGTATGATTCTTTTTGAGCAAAAGAATCAACAATCATTAGAGAGACGAAAAGAATTATATTAATACTCTTCACAGGTAATCCTCTCATTATTCAAAAAGTGATTGATTAGTATTTCCAGATTTATTTCGTTTAAATCTTTTATATGCTAAAGCTGTTACCTCCCTGCCTCTTGGAGTACGTTGAATAAATCCTTGCTGAATTAAAAATGGTTCATAAACTTCTTCAATGGTACCGGGATCTTCATTTACAGCAACAGCAAGCGTATTCAATCCGACAGGTCCACCATTGTATTTATCTATAATTGCAAGAATTATATCCTTGTCCATTTCATCTAAACCAAACTCATCAACTTCAAGAGCCGTTAGTGCTTTTTTTGCGACGTCAACATCAATAACATTTTTGTTATCAAAATCTGCAAAGTCCCTTGTTCGTCTAAGCAATCGATTCGCAATCCTTGGTGTACCTCTTGAACGTTTTGCAATTTCTACTGAAGCATCTTTATCTATTTTTATATTTAAAATTTTTGCTGAGCGATTTACAATTCTATTAAGTGTTTCAGCATCATAATAATCCAAACGAAATTTTATACCGAAACGATCGCGCAACGGTGATGTTAGCATTCCAGCCCGTGTAGTTGCACCTACCAAGGTATATTTTGGCAAACTGATTTGTACCGATCTGGCATTTGGACCGCTCTCAATCATTATATCTAATTTATAATCCTCCATTGCTGAATAGAGATATTCTTCTACTACCGGACTTAATCTATGTATTTCATCTATAAATAGAACAGAATGCTCTTCCAGATTTGTTAAGATTCCTGCAAGATCACCGGGTTTTTCTAACACGGGGCCAGAAGTAACTTTGATATTGGTACCTAATTCATTGGCGATTATATAAGCAAGTGTAGTTTTACCAAGTCCGGGAGGACCTGTTAATAAAACATGATCCAAAGATTCTTTTCTTTTTTTAGCAGCAGAAACAAACACATTTAGATTTTCAGTAATTCTATTCTGCCCTGAAAAATCATTAATAAACTGAGGACGAAGTGTTTGGTCTAACTGTTTCTCGTCATCAGATAGCGCAGGATTTGTAGTTTTGGATTTTCTCATCTCTATGTAACAAGCTGTTTATTTCTAATTTTTAATTTACTTAATGAAATTACCATTAAAATCATAAGTGTTATCATCAATAACGCAAAGAAAATTGTTTGCGACACGTTTAGCGAATTTCCAAGTAGTAATAATAATCCAGGATTCCAAGCGCTGCCATATAAAATCATTAAATGAACAATATAAATTAGTAAGGTATTTCTTCCTACGAGAATAATAATTTTTGGAATATATTCAATTTTCTGAGAAATAAAACTAACTAAGGAGTTTAACACTAAAACGAACCCTACTCTAAATACAATAGTATCCGGTGTATAAGAACTAGGTAGAAAATAATAGTTATAGAACTTTCCAGTTATGAGAATTGACACTTCAGAAACCAAAATTAATGCAAATCCGAAAAGTGCCAGATTCAAACTGAATCGGTTAGTTTTAAATACTAAAGGATTTCTTGCCAGAAAACTTCCAAGCACACCGCCTAAAACCACATAACCTGCCCAAGGGAATAATGGAAATAATGATCCGGTACCACCATAAAAATATCCGGCTATTGGCTGAGGAAAATAGTCTAACCAATTAATTTTTATTATAAAAGGAGTGGCAATAAAAAAGAACAATGCTAAAAATGTAAAAACAGTTGTATCACTAAGTCTTAGTTTTTCTGCTATATATGCACAAATCATTACAAATAGTAAACCAAATCCAATCAGATGTAAAACATCAATAGTAAAAAAAATATCCCAATGATCTTTAGTCACATCTGAAAAATCAAAAACCGTATAGGTTGGATAACGAAGAAGATAACCGATTCCAACGAGCAGTAAAAATCTAAAAAATCCTTTTTTAACTCGTGGATTTTGAAAAAATGGTTCGTCAACAAGTCTAAATAAATAAGTAAAAACGGTCCCAGCGCTAAACATAAAAATTGGAGCTGTCATGCCTCGCATAAAATTCCAAAGAAAAAACACAGGATAAGTATCGGATCTATAATCTGGCGCTAAAAGTACATCGACCGTATGACCTTGCACCATCTGGATTACAGCAAAAGCCCTCATTAGATCTATAAAAATTATACGATGTTTTTTTTCGCTTCTAACCATTCTGGAGAGGTTATTATTATTGTTGTTAAAATAACCAAATGATCTTTAAACAAAAAAAACTCCGGAAATATGTTTCCCGGAGTTTTAAAACAAATCTGACTAAGAATATAATCAGTTTAAAGATTTATTTTTTATCATCATCAACAACTTCATAAGAAGCATCCTGCACATCATCTTTTGTATTCTCTGCTTTCGTTTCAGTTTGTTGATTCGGTGCAGACTGAGCTTGCTGATCAGTTTGGGAGTAAAGTTTAGATGCAATTTCATTCCAAACTTTATTTAAAGATTCTGTTGCCGATTTTATCTGATCGGTATTGTTTGTAGTTAATGCGTCTTCAACTTTCTTTATCTCTGCTTCTAGCCTGGACTTTATATCAGGCGTGATTTTGTCTTTTAAATCTTCAATTTGTTTTTTAGTTTGGAAAACTAAGCTATCAGCATGATTTCTTACTTCAACAGCTTCTTTCTTTAACTTGTCTTCTGCTGCATGCTCTTTAGCGGCATTTCTCATTTTTTCAATTTCGCTTTTCTCTAAACCGCTTGAAGATGTGATTCTTATACTTTGTTCTTTACCTGTGGCCTTATCTTTGGCTCCAACGTGAAGAATGCCATTTGCATCTATATCAAAAGTAACTTCAATCTGCGGCATGCCGCGTGGTGCTGGTGGAATTCCATCCAAGTGAAATCTTCCCAATGTTCTGTTATCTGCAGCCATTGGTCTTTCACCTTGTAGAATATGAATTTCGACAGAAGGTTGATTATCGGCGGCAGTTGAAAATACTTCACTTTTCTTTGTTGGAATTGTGGTGTTGGACTCAATTAATCTTGTCATTACACCGCCAAGTGTTTCAATTCCAAGTGCAAGCGGAGTAACATCTAATAATAAAACATCTTTTACATCACCTGCTAAAACGCCACCTTGAATAGCAGCACCTATTGCCACTACTTCATCAGGGTTTACGCCTTTGTGCGGCTCTCTCTGGAAAAGATCTTTTACTAATTGTTGAACCATTGGAATTCTTGTAGAACCACCCACAAGAATTACTTCATCAATATCTTTTGGTGTAACTCCTGCGTCTTTTATAGCTTGTTCACAAGGTATTTTTGTGTTTTTAACAAGGTCATCGATCAATTGTTCAAACTTAGCTCTGGTGAGGTTAAGGTTTAAGTGTTTAGGACCATCCTGAGTTGCGGTAATAAACGGTAAATTAACTTCAGTAGAAGCAGAAGATGATAACTCGATCTTTGCTTTTTCTGCTGCTTCTTTCAGTCTCTGTAAAGCCATGGGGTCTTTTCTAAGGTCAATACTTTCCTGCTTCTTAAATTCATCAGCAAGATAATCAATCAATCTCTGATCAAAATCATCACCGCCTAAATGAGTATCACCATTCGTGGATTTAACTTCAAACACACCATCGCCAAGTTGAAGGATTGAAATGTCAAAAGTTCCGCCACCAAGATCATAAACAGCAACTGTATGATCAGTTGTTTTTTTATCTAGTCCATAAGCCAAAGCTGCTGCAGTTGGCTCATTAATAATTCTTCTAACTGTTAGTCCTGCGATCTCTCCTGCATCTTTTGTCGCTTGTCTTTGTGCATCATTAAAATAAGCAGGAACAGTAATAACTGCTTCAGTAACTTCCTGCCCTAGATAATCCTCAGCAGTTTTTTTCATTTTCTGTAATATCATAGCACTAATTTCTGGAGGTGAATACTTTCTATCCCCAATTTGTACACGTGCAGTATTGTTTTCACCAGCTACAACCTCGTAAGGAATTTCAGTTTTTTCTTTACTAACTTCACCAATAACTCTTCCCATAAATCGTTTGATTGAAGATATTGTTTGTTTTGAATTAGTTATAGCTTGCCTCTTAGCAGGTTGTCCAACTAATCTCTCACCTGATTTTGTAAATGCTACCACAGAGGGTGTTGTTCTTCCACCTTCTGAGTTAGGAATAACCACCGGATCATTTCCTTCCATTACAGCTACACAAGAGTTAGTTGTACCCAAGTCTATTCCAATTATTTTGCCCATATAAAGATCTCCTTTTACTAAATATTTTTTTTATTAAACTTTCTAGAAGAAGCAAGCATAGTGCCAATAAGAAGAACAACCATAACTTATTGTCATCAAATAAGTTAGAGACCATTGAAGAGATTGGAATGAGTATTTATAATAAAAACCTATGCCAATTTGGCGGCATTGTTATGCAAATAGACGCATAGACTGACAAATTGCAGAAAATAAACTATTTTAAAGTATATATTTCGGAGTAATTTTGTTCAACATTGAAAATTTTGATATCAAGCTGGATACTGAGTTTATCGGACGCACTTTTATTTATGCCGATGTTTTATCCTCAACAAATACATACTTGATGGATAAACAAAATGAAATAAATACGAACGGTACTGTTGTACTTGCAGAAACACAGACTCAGGGAAAGGGAAGAAAAGATCGTGTGTGGTACAGTGCACCAGAAGCAAACCTTACTTTTTCAATTTTGATTACTAATAGCAAACTCCTTCATAAAAATTCCAATCTAATAAACTTTGCAGCCTCACTTGCGGTTTCAGTTTCGATTGAAAATTTGTTTCAAATAAAAACAGATCTTAAATGGCCTAATGATGTGTTAATAAATGGTAAAAAAACTTCGGGGATTTTATTAGAATCGTCCTCTATAGGTAATAAAATAAATCGGTTAGTTATTGGAATTGGAATAAATGTTAATCAAAATAGTTTTCAGGGAACTTTTAATTATCCCCCAACATCTATCAGAATAGAACTTGGTAGAAATGTTGAACGGGAAAAACTACTTTCAGAAGTGCTAAATAATTTTGAGCTTTTACTCCTGAAAATTGAAAACAATAGTAGTTCGATTATTGAAGAATGGAAATCAAAGTGTAATATGATCGGCGAGAGAATTTCTATCATTGAAAATGACTCTGAAAAGTTTGGAATTTTTTGTGATGTTGATGAACACGGATTTTTGCTCTTAAAAACAAAAGATGGAATTGAAAAAATTTGTTTTGGTGATGTAAGTCTTAGGTAATCGATGTTTAAATCTTTAAGTGATTTGGGCTATGTTAAACCGATCTCAGACTCCCTTAAACTAATAAATCCAACACTCTGATTATGTTATTTCTTAATTCTTTTCGATGAGAAATAAAATCAACAAACCCATGCTCAATTAAAAACTCAGAGCGTTGAAATCCATCCGGTAAATCTTTACCGATTGTTTGTTTAATTACTCTTGGACCAGCGAATCCTATCAAAGCTTTAGGCTCAGCAATATTAATATCACCAAGCATTGCATAACTTGCTGTTGTGCCGCCTGTTGTTGGATCAGTTAATACGGATATATACGGAATTTTTGCTTCTGCTAATCTGGCTAACCGGGCACTGGTTTTTGCCATTTGCATAAGTGAAAATGCCCCTTCCATCATTCTGGCTCCGCCGCTAGCAGAGATTAGAATTAATGGTATTTTATTTTTGTAAGCTTTATCTATTACTCTTGCAATTTTTTCACCAACAACCGAACCCATAGAACCACCTATAAACTGAAAGTCCATACAAGCAAATGCAACTTCTCTCCCATCAATTTTACCTGTACCTGTTCTTACCGCATCAAACAAATCAAGTTTTTTTATAGTCGATGAAATTCTATCAGTATACTTTTTAGTGTCTGTAAATTCAAGTGGATCAGCAGAACGCATTTTTCTATCCATTTCTTTAAATGAATTTTTATCTAAGATAATGGATACATAATCAAGACTACTAATATGGAAGTGATGATCGCATTTTAAACAGGTCCATAAATTAACTTCGAGTTGTTTTTTATGGATTATCTCACCACACGAAGGGCATTTTTCCCATAATCCTGCAGGTAATTCTTTTTGCTGAGTATCTTCGGCAATATTTTGTTTTGATCTTTTAAACCAGGGCATAATTAATTTTTCTGAACTTCCGCATAGATGGAAATAACTTTATTTGGTTCTGTAGTATCATTTGAAACAACGGTAATAGACTTGTTATTCTTACCCTCCCGGCCTTTTGTATTAAAATTAACTTTAATAGATCCACTCTGACCAGGTTTTATTGAACTTTCACTTACTACTGCGGCTGTACATCCGCAAGATGTCTTTACATCCTTAATATTTAAAGATTCGTTACCTTTGTTCTCAAACTTAAACTCATATTCAAGAATTTCCCCTTCTTTTACCTTTCCAAAATCATGCTGCGTTTCTTGAAAGAATATCTTTGCACCAAGTTTATTATCCTTTACTTCCGATACCACAACATTTCCTTTAACTGTAAGAGATACAGTTTCCTTTTCAGGATCATTTGTTGTTACAGTAACAGTTTTTGTTTGAGGTCCCTTTCTTCCCTTAGAATTAAATGATACAACTATATTAGTTGATTCACCTGGTTTTAATTCTTTCTTGTCAGGATTTGCGGCAGTGCAGCCACAAGAAGCTTTAACATCTAAAATTTTAAGAAGATCGCCGCCATTATTTGAGATTACAAAAGTATGTGTTACAACATCACCTTGGTTTATGTTACCAAAATCATGCTGAAGCTGCTGGATACCAACTTTGGGGGCCAACAATTGAGGGAATACTGTAATTATATATAAAAAGTAAACCAATAAAGTCTTTTTGATCATTTCTTTTTCTCCTTAACAATAAAATCTTTAATATAATTGGGTTCTATATTATCAATATCACTTATAATTTTATCAGCTCCAAACTTAATCGCCCATTTAGCTACAAAGTCAGGGTCAGGTGCTGAAATATTTTTTAGACTAATTTTATCAGAAGTAGTTGAATCTTTGAAATTTCCAAATACATTTATACTATTTGAAAGCAAATAAATTTCGGAAATTGGTATAATTTTTAATTCTTCTTTAAATATATAACTATTACCCTTAATTTGAAACTTAGCAAAATAAAGTTCATCTCTACCGGCTCTATTTGAAATTGCAAAATAAGAACTTTCAGGTAAATATTCAGAAATTTGCATAGCTAAAGCTTCAAATGTGGGTACAGGTAAAATTGGAATTGATAAAGCTTGAGCCATCCCTTTTGCTGCAGACATTCCAATTCTTAATCCTGTAAAAGAACCCGGTCCATTTGAAACAGCTATTAATTTGAGATCATTTTGAGAAATAGAAGCTTGATTGAGAACGGACTGAATGACTTCAAGTAACTTTTCGGAATGGGAATGTTTTAGTATTACTTTCGAGGAAAAATATCTTTCTTCATCAAAATAGACACATGCACCGCAAATACTATCGGATGTTTCAATTGCTAGTAATGGCAAAAAATTATTCATATTGTTCAAAACTAAAAATTCGTTCATCGTTCTCAGCATAAATAATATTTATTTCTATTCTCTTCTTTGGTAATACATTAGGAAATAGATTTCCCCATTCAATAAAGATAATTGAATCCATATCGCTAAAATAATCTTCTATACCAATATCGTGGAGTTCATTTTCAAAGTTTATGCGGTAGAAATCAAAATGATAAAACTTATTTTTCGCCTGGTATTCATTTACGATTGCAAAAGTAGGACTGTTAGAATTATTAATCGAGATTTTTCTCAAGAATTTTTTTAATGAAGAATGTTTTCCCAACACCAAGCTCTCCATTTAATATAATAACCATTCCTTTTTTTATCATACCTGAAAATTCATTTGCTATTTTGATAGTATCTTCCTCGGAATTACTCTTACGCAAATAAGGGAAAGACATTTACTTAGGCTCCATTGTAATAATCGGAAGAATCATTTCCTCCATGGAAATTCCACCGTGTTGAAAAGTATCTTTGTAGTGAGTTAAAAATTTGTGATAGTCTGTAGGATAGACAAAATAATAATCCTCTTTTGCAAAAATATAATTAATTGTTACACCTCGTTTTGGCAATTTATAGTCCGCAGTATTCCTAACATAAACTGCATTTTTATCATCAGCTTTTAAATTTCTGCCGTACTTAAATCTCAAATTTGTAGAAGCCTCTCTATCACCTAAAACTTTAGCCCCTCTTAAACATCTTATGCTTCCATGATCTGTTGTAATAATAATTTTAACATTCTTCATATTGGCTAAGATTTTAAATATATTTAAAAGCGAAGAGTGACTGAACCAGCTGTTTGTTAATGATCTGTATGCAGATTCATTGGGGGCAATCTCTTTAAGTATATCAGAGTCAGATCTTCCGTGAGCAATCATATCTAAAAAATTAACAACCACGGCAGTTAGATGTGTATTTTGATACGAATGGATATTTTGTTCAAAATTTCTTCCCACTTCCGGATCAATAATTTTAATATACTTTAATTCATTTTTTAGTTTAATTCTTTTTCTATCCAATAAAAGCTGAAGCAATTCTTTTTCATACTTATTCATACTATTGTCATCATCATTACCCGATACCCACAAGTTAGGATAATGTTTTTCTATATCTGACGGAAATAATCCTGAAAATAATGAATTACGTGCATAAGGAGTTGCAGTAGGAAGGATAGAGAAATAATAATCTTTTTCGATCTTGAATAAATCTGTCAAATGTTTTTCCATTACAAGCCATTGGTCCAGACGTAAACAATCGAGCACAAAATAAAAAACTGATTTACCATCATCTTTAAGATGATTAAGAACATATTTTTCCGTTATTTGCGGACTAAGATTAGGGATATCAGATTTAGGATTATCATCAAGCCACGATCGATAATTTCTTTCTACAAATTTTGAAAATTCTTTATTTGCTTCTTTAAATTGCTCGGTTAAAGATTGCTCTAATCCTATCTCACGATGCTGGTCGAGTTCAATACCCCAATTAACAAGTTTCTGATAAACGCTTATCCAATCCGCAAAACCCAGATCTGAAACCAGATCTTGAGTTATTCTATTAAAGTCCTGCAAATAATCTTTGGCAGCATATTGGCCGGTAATTTTCTTACCCTCAAGAATTTTTTTGCAAACTAAGAGAACCTGACTTGGATTTACTGGTTTAGTAAGATAATCGGTAATTTTCCCACCGATTGCTTCATTCATTAAAGTTTCTTCTTCAGATTTTGTAATCATCACGACAGGAATAGTATTTTTATAATTTTTTATTTGGGCTAAAGTCTCCAACCCACCCATTCCCGCCATCATTTCATCAAGAAAGATTAGATCATAATCTTTTTCTTTAACTGATGATATAGCATCTTCACCATTAGTAACCGTATCAACCTCATAACCTTTTTCCGAAAGAAAAATAATGTGTGATCTTAATAGCTCAACTTCATCATCAACCCAAAGAATTTTTTTTCTATCCATTTTTGCCAAAACCTTTAATATAATTTTTTCGTAATTGAATGTTATGGTAAACTTTAGTTAATTGAGATATTAACATCCAAGCCTGCTTCGTTTGTAGTTGTGGGCGGAATTCGTGAAGCACCTTCCGGTTCAACGGTAGAGCGTTTGAAGAAGATAGATAAGGTAACCTTTGCACTTATAGTGTATTTAATTCGAGGCTCAAGTGTAACTCTTGTTGTACCGTCTTGTGGTGTACCTTCTTCTGTAAATTTCGTCATATCATATCTAACTGCTGCACTTCTTGAACTGGAATAAGCAAAACTGAATTCTATATCATTCTTAAGTGCTACACCAAACAGCGGAAGTTCAAAACCTGATTTTGAAAATTGTAATGTAAAACCAATATCCTTAGAAAAGTTTTCAGTTATATTACTTGTAGTAATTCCAAGATCAAAGGTAGTTCTTGTAGAATATTTTAAATTGCCTGAAAAATTTCCGCCCCATAATTGACCAAAAGTAAGATTTAAGCCAACTAAAGGTGCAAAACCATATTCTATTTTTTGAACCTGAACTTCTTCATTTCCATCACGACTAAGCTTCCAACCTTCTGTATATGTGGACGAATAAGAATGGTCTAGAGAAATTCTGTCCGCAATGGATTTAAAGAATGGCAATTTTTCCAATCCATCCCAAGTTATTCTCCAGTTTGGACGAGGAACATATTTAGAGACATTCTTAAGGAAACCAAAGTTTGAAAGAAGAGGCAAGCTTTCAAACCCTTCTATAAATGCTTCTGAAAGATTTGCACCGGGGTTTTGTGGATTATATAATTCTCCAACCTGTTTAATTCCACTCTTAAAAACTGATAAGAATAGCACAGGCGGTAAAGTCAAAAATGAACGGGTCAAAGTGCCTGTGGCATTAACATTTGAAACGTAGATATCTCCATTCTCGTTTCTGGTTAATGTAGAATTTTTACTAACCGACCAACCGCTCTTCCAGGTCAGGTCAATCTTTGCCCCTTCCCACAATGGTCTGGAAGTTTTAAAATCAAAATTATTTTTTTGTGTGTAAACATCACTTAGATTGGTGTTTGCCGTAGAAACTCTTGGACCGACATCACCATTCAAGCCCAACATAAATCCTCGTGTGGGTCCAGCATCTTCATCATAAAATAATCCCCAAAAATTTCTAAATCCTGTTCCTTGAGCTTTTAATCCCGATTTTGAAAGAGTATTATCATTAGAAAAGTTGAATGCAATCAATTCATAATCAAGGAAGATATATTTAGCTCCGGCAACAAGAAAATTAATTGCACGAGAAAGTGCTGAAGGTTTTTTTGACTCAATAATTAATGAGTCTAAAATCCTGGCAGAATCAACAACAGCAATTGGATTTCCAAGTGAATCAAGTTGAGGTAGCTCAGATTCTTTTTTAATCTGTTTTTCTAGGTTTACTATATTATTTTTTCCAGAATTTTCCTTACTAATTTCTTCTTTAAATAATGGATCAAACAAGGATTTCCATCTCATCGTTAGTCCAATGGTGGATTTGTTACTAAATCCTGCACTTCTTCCAACAACCTCCTGTCGAAAATCATAATTCCACTGATAGCTTGCACCGTAAGAGGCCGTTAATGTAAAATATTTATTGATATCAAAAAGTGATGGGAGTCTAGGCGCAGTTCTTATATCAAAATTTTGTTGATATCTATTATCCCGGCCAAAGAATGCTCCATTAAATATATCATTCCATATTTCACTTTCAGGTCTTTTTGTAGAAGCGGAATCATTATATGTTTCCAAATAAGCAAGAGATGAACTAATGTTAACAGCATAGCTTGTAGTAACATTAAAAAATCCACCTTCTGTTAATTTCCAGGTAAAATTAAATCCACGTGTAGTTGAAAAATCTCTTGATGTTACTTCATTAGAAGGAGAATTATTTCTTGGTCTTGTAATGTTGGTTGAGGCATTTCTTCTTGCTGTAAGTGCTAAAGAAATATTCTGAGGAGTATAATAGATTTTTGTACCACTATAATCCTTTAACAAAGCAAACAATACTCCAATAACCGGAATATCGATTGGATTAAAATAATAGGTCGGACTTAATGATAAACCATAGTTGAGATTAGCATTCCAAATCCAACTTGTATTAGAGAGAACGGTTGGGCTGCGGCTAAAAGTTTTGTTATAGTTAAAGCCTAAAGTTAAGGCGTTAAACGTGTCTCGAATTAACCAGAACTTTGTTGGCACCTTGATTTTAATATTAGATGCAGACCAAGAATCGGAAATTGTTTGTGTTTCTGTTTCTTCTTTCAACTGTTGTGGTGATTTTACCAAACCCGTTGTATCGTTGTCAAAAAGCTCTTGTTGTTTTTCAACAGCTCCATCAACTTTTACATCGCTGCCCGGAATATAAAGTGGTTTTCCAATACTTTCTGTATGGGAATAGTTCAATCTTAAGCTACTTTCGGGCAGACTTACCGGGACTAATTTTAATAAATTAACATCAGTTGAAATTGACCAATTACTCTGTTCTACTCTGCTTCCAAATCTCTCTGCAAGTCTGTGGAAGTAAGGATTTTTTTGGCTAAGATTAAAAGAGACAGTTGCAAAATCTGCCAGCTTAACAGATGTAGCAATACTATATGCCCAACCCGGTGAATCATCAGCACCAACTACACGCAATTCATTCACCCATACTTCTCCTGAGAGTGGACCTGGATAAAAATTGGAATTAAGATTAACTACACCGACAGACAGAAATTTAACAGTTGTTAAAGTTGGATTTCCTTTAATAACATAAAAATGACCTGTTGGAGCTCCCTCAACAGGGGTTCTAAATGGCGTTGTAATCGAATCTCCTCTCGCCTGTTTTAATGCAGTAAGCTGATCGAAATTAATTGTAATCTCATTCCATCCGGCAAAAACAGGCTGCCTGTATTCGTAGTAGTTATTAGTATCGCCTCCAAATCTAAAATAAACTTCAGATGAATATTGAAAAGTTCCGCCTAAAGTATCTGCATAAGAAATTGAACCTTGAGTATTATTTTCATCTCCATGTATAAATAACTTCATCTGTTTGTAACTAAAAACATCAAGTGGTCTAAATAAATATTTTACAGCTTCTCTTTTATCTCCTTCTTCAAGACTTTTCAGTACTAATGATAAAGACTGTTCGTTACGTAAAATATTTTCATCCGGTCTTGTTCTATCTCTTTCCTGAAAAACTCCCGGAGGACTCTGATAACTTGGATTTTCTTCTAGGCTTACAACAGATATGGCTAAAACAGTATCTGTGTTTGCAATAGAATCAGGAAGGTTTTTCTGCCATTGGTTTCCGACAAGATTAAATTCAGTAATACGGAAGTGAACCATGCTATCCACACCTTGGGTGAATAATCTTATAGTTTCAACATCAGAAAAACTTGGGTGTGCCTATTTTGGATGTAAAATCCTTTAAGTGGAATTCTAAACAAATACCACTGTGGAATTTGCTTTGCTTTAAAATTAGGATTTAATCCACCACCCGCAATAAATTGATTTGTAGTTGAATTGGTATCTAGGGGTATTTCATATCTATAATAACTGTTATTCTGATCAAGGTTTCCATTTCTATTCATATCTTCTGTGTCCGGAATTCTTCCGATGTCAGTTAATATAGCGTTACCTTGTGTTCCGTTAATACTAAAATAATCATAAGGATAAGGTTGGCTGCCTCTGAGATAGAAAAAGTCATCTCTGCTTGGATCATTTTGGGCACTTGCAAAGGTAGTTTTTTCTTGATCATTAGTTAAACCATCAATACCTGTGTCTTCTTTTCCATCAACATCTATGGCATCATTACGATCTAAATCTTCTGTGTCCAATCTATTATTAGGGATAACATCTTCGCTGACTCTGCCAAGATCGATATATACTTTTGCATCAGGCGGCGCATTTAATATCTGAGCCCAGAATTCCACAAACTCTATATTTTCTTCAATCAAATCATTCGCCGTAGAGGAAAGAATTTTTTGAATTCCACCCCAGGAACGATTTCTCTCTTGAAGCTGAGGGTCATAATTGTAAGTTCCCGGTGTATCAGGAAGAAAAACATAATCCATTACGGTCACTTGCTGATCAGCACGAGCTACCTGTTTACGATCATAATAAATATCTTCAACGGTAACCTGGGCAGGGGTTTCAGTAAACCAAAATGTTTTACCCTTATGATTTGTTAATTGTTGCTTGTCTAATCCAGAATTAAATATTAAAGAATCAGGTGGACTTAAGTCTTTCCAGGCAGTATAAGAAACTCCAATTGGAATTGTCTTTTTTGTGCCTTCAAAATCATCAATATAGGCAATACTCTTGCCGCCATCAGATAATATTGTACTTTTTTTCGTGTTTGGGTCTGGATCTATATATGCATATTCACCGGTAAGGCTAAATGTAGACATTTCACGTGTTGAAAATACATTATCCAATAATTTTGTAACAATCGGAAGCTCTGCACTAGTTGAAAAATCTAAACCATATATACTATTGCTAAGAGGTTCCTCACCAATTCTTACTTTATCACTTAACGTTTGTTGATTAAGGTTTAATACCGAAAAGCCAAGCTTTGTTTTTTTAGAAAATTCATAAATTCCTCTTGCGCCTAAAAGAGTTTTTGAAGCAAGTTGGAAAAGATCATTCTGTTCATAAGTTATTTTTAAATCAGCACCGGGAACAAGAGCAGCATCATTTCTTATTGTTAATTGCCCTATGTTATAATCTACAGTATAATCAGAACCCGGACTGAGTTCCCTTCCATTAAGCAAAACTTTAACAGAATTTTCAACAACATTAAATCCAAGCTGATAAACTGAAGAAGAGGTTCCTTTACTTTTACCGACAAGAATCCATTTGTCTTTCAATTTTTTCTGTGCCGCAAAAGTTTTTGTGGTATCATAAACTTCATCAAAATTAAAATCTGCTGGTAAACCTGAAGGAAGATCGTCACTAAAAGGCTCAAGTGATGGGAAAACTATTTCACCCGTTTCAGGAAAAATTGTAATACCGCTTCTATAATCAAAAATATTATCAGAAGGAGGCTGCATACTTGAATTCAGCAAGTCTAATCCGAATGCATTTAAGAATCTTGTAGTTCCGAATTCGCTTGCAGGTTCCTGACCTTCAATTTCACGTTTGATATCAAATTCGAATCCTTCCGGCTTTACATTTCTAACACCCATCGGATAAATATTTTTTAACATCAGACTCCAGGCTGTACCAAATTGCGGTTGAAGATTCCTGGGTTTAATCATTTTTAATACCAGCCGTCTTGTAGTGTTAGTATCTCCTTGTGCTAAAAATTCTCCATATTTAAAATCATCATCTGCACCAAGACCATTTTCCTGCCGAAATGCTACAGCGATAATGTCTTGTTCATTTATGGCAGTTTTAAAAGTAATAAATCCTGTTTCCGGATGAAGGACATAATCAATATCTTGAGATAACAAAGTGAACCTTCCCGCATCCGTTTCTCCTGGGATAGTATTTGCTAGAATATTACGCAGAGTATCAGGATATGATTCTAAAACACCTATGGGATACAGGTTAATATAAACATTTGCATCTCTTTCTTTAGATTTATCAGTTGTTATTACATTAATAGATTTCCAAACCTGAATATCCGTTACAAGCAGATTACCATTTACTTGAGGCGTCGGTCTGCCATAATAATTAGCAAATATTTTTTGAGTTTTTGAAGCATAAACAGTATCAATAAAATAGTGATTGGTAGAATACTCATATGCTCTTTTCTGAAATGGTGTTTCCGATGTTCCACCTGAAACCTGTACCTCTTTTGTTTCTCCTTTTTTCTGACTCGCTATCGTAGTAAGTGAGAACGGACCCATTTTAAACTGAGCTTTAATTCCAAATAGAGCCTCGCTTCCACCAACTAAAGAAGAAGTTTGAAGTGAAACGTTTCCAGCTTCGATGCTTTGAATTATTTCATCTTCGTAGCCTGTATATTTTATTTTAAGCTGGTTTTCATACTCAAATGTTCGCTCTGTATTCCAGTCAGCAACGATATTTAATTTATCACCAATTGTTCCATTAACATTTATTTGAACTTGTTGTTTAAAGTCAGGTTCATTTCTGGTATTGCCAAGCCTTGAAGCCGTAACACCTTCGGTAGTTTCACTTCTCCATGCACCATGAATTTGCACTGAACCGCCAATCTTCAAACTTATTTTAGGTGTGCCGAAAATACTTAAAACACCTACGCTTGGTAGTGGAATTTCAAAATCAGTTAAGTTTTTAATAAGATCGCCTAAACCCATTTTGGCATCTTTAAGTTCGTAAGTGTAACCAAGTGACTCCCATTTTTTTCTTTCTTCAACTTCCAATCTGGCAGCGATATAATCTTCGATAGGAATTCTTAAAATTATCTTATTTGGTTTACCAGCAATTAATTCTTTAATCTCAACAAATTTGCCTGTAGAGTCTATTGTTATCGATCTTGTTTTATATGTGGGAGAAGGTTCAACGAAGAATTTTGATTTTTTCTTTTGCATTAGTGACGTGTATGGCACATCCTCGCGCTGATATCGGAAATATTGTAATCTTGCAGTAGAATCCAACGACATTTTATATATTCTAAGAGAATCCTGATTAACTTTTACAACTGCTTTAACAGAATCCTTTCCTTTAACTGTTTGCAATGTTTTTGTAGAATCTAAAAATTTATTTAGATCAGTGGAATCCGGCGATGTTAGAAGTGAATCATCTTTGGCTACAAATGGAGAATCTGGAGACGAAGCATTATCGATTAATAATAAATCGCTATTATATTGTTCTGAATTCTGCTTGAGAATTTCAGCATTGTATTGATTACGAAGATCAAAGTTGCGCAGATCAGTCAGCAAATCAAAGCAGGCTGCTTGAAGCATTGCTTCATTGAGCTGAGATTTGTATGCGGAGCTGAGCCCGAGATTAATACCCGCGTAAAATATCACTAAGGAAATCGCTAAGAGTTTAACAGTTTCAATAATGATGTTTTTTATTTTGTGTTTAATACAAAATTCCTAGTAATGTGTAACAAAATAAATCAGTAGAGTATGTTTTCGATAAAGCTCCTATAATATTTTGTTTTTATGCGAAAAAATTAGACAAAATCAGGTATAAATTCAACATTTACTTCCATACTTAATTTTTCCCCGTCAAACATATCTAATTACTCTATATGATTTAAGGTATTTTTTTATCGCATCATTTTAAGGGTATACTTATGGATTGGTAAACTTAAATATTAAATCTATCAGCTTTGGAAATTGTTTAGATAATATTTTCCTGTCTGCTAATTCAAAATCTGAAAAGTCAAATCCCGGAGATACTGTACATCCAATTAATGCAAACGATCTTTTACTAATTACCTCAGCCGCAAACCAGGTATTCTTTTTTATAACAACTTGAAACATTTCACCATTTTCTGTTTTTTTACCAAGAATTATTTCAGTCAATTTATCTTTTTCATCGATACAATGGATCTTCACAGAAGTTCCATCATAAAAATGCCACAGCTCATCTGATTTTAATCTGTGGAATTTTGAAACTTGTGCACCATCCAAAAGAAAAAATATTGATGTTGATACGTTTCTTTTTAGATTTTTTTTAGGTGCATCGATGAAAAACATTTCACCGGCACGATAAACCTCTTTAAAATATCCGCCCTCCGGATGTTTATTAAGCTGAAGTTTTTGAATGTAATATTTTGCTTTTTCGTTCATTAGCTTTTTTGATTTAGTTTGTTTCAATTGGACATTTCATTTAGAATAAGATTTGCAGCGATTCTCCCGCTTTTAGCTGCACTTTCAATGGTCGAAGGTAAACCTGTGTTTATCCAATCGCCAGCAAGAAATAAATTCTTAATTATTGTATTGCTGTTAGGTCTTTGATTTGATATTTCAATGGACGGAATAAATGTAGCTCGTTTTTCTTTTATGATTTTGTAATGATGCACTTCATCTGCACTTATTGAAATAAAATTCTCAAGCTCATTCATTACTAAATTAAATATATCTTCTTTACTTTTTTCTACCATATGGTCAGCATTACTTATTACAATATTGATATGATTTTCTTTGACAAAGATCCAATGTAACTGCGAATCAAAGAATCCATAAAATTTTTCACTGAATTTATTTTCGTTTATCCAAAGATGAATATTTAATATCGTGGAGTATTGCAGTATAAGATTAATTTCCAGAGTTTTTAGTGGGATGATTTTTTCCAGCGCATAAAGCGGAAGCGCAGAAATAACATAATCGAAATCAGTGTGGGAATTAGTGTCAGATATTACTGCTACTATTTCTTGATTTTCAATAGTAAGTTCTTTAACAGTTTCAGAAGGAATAATTTTCCCACCATTTATTTTTATAAAAAGTTCAGCTGGATTAATTATACTTTCACTCAGTCCATATTTTGGAACAATAATAGTTGATGCAAAATTTCCTTTATAAAATATCTGAATAAGCACATTATAAAATATTAGTGCGGAAGCCTTTTCCAAACTTGTGTTTAATGCTCCAATACAAAGTATCTCCCAAAAATATTTTATTGTATTAAAACTTTGATTTTCTTCTTCCAACCATTCTTTAACATTAAGATTTCTAAAGGATTTTTTACTTAACAATGGAAGCTTTGAAATGAATACGACAAAGCTAATCTTTTCTTTTGTATTAAGAATATTGTATTTAATTATAGCATAGAGCAGATTAATCGGATAAAAAAATGTATCAGAACTTAGTTGATACTTTTTTTTACTCTTATGTAAAAAATTTAATGTAAGATTTTTTTGATACTCAAAATTATTTTTAGCTCCGATCAACTTTAAGAATGAAATAGTATCGTTGTAACATCCCATCATTATATGCTGACCGTTATCGATGATCGTATCGGTAGTTTTATCAAGAAAAGAATATGTTCTTCCTCCAAGATTTGGAGAAGATTCAATTAGTGTGACAGGAATTTTTTTTGAAGATAATATTGAAGCAGCGTTTAGCCCCGCAATCCCGCCACCAATTATTAAGCACCGTTTCATCAATAATTTAATAAACTAAATTGTACTTAACCCAAACGCCTAGCGCAATTCCAACTTTTTCAAGTTTAGAAACCTTAATATTATTGCTGTAAACATCATAATCAGCAGCAATAATTTTTTCAAGCATTTTATAATAGATATGCTGCATCGCTCGCGCGGCAAACATTGTTTTCTTGTCATCAAGATCAAGGTGTGCAGTAGCAGAATTGAAATATAGTTTTGCTCTGCCGGATTCATACATCATCAGATCACGAAAATTATCATTGTAAACAAGAGACATAATTTCAGATTCTGAGTAATTAAATCTTTTTAGATCTTCCTGAGGCAGATAAATTCTTCCTCTCTTTGCGTCTGTACCAATATCCCGCAATATATTTGTCATCTGTAGTGCTATTCCTAAATCAACAGCAAATTGTTTTGTTGATGGATGCTTGTATCCAAATATTTCTATACACATCAACCCAACTGTAGAAGCAACCCGGTAACAGTAAAGCTGCAGATCTTCAAAAGATTTGTAACGATCATTCTGCAAATCCATTTCCATCCCTTTTATCAGTTCAAAGAACGGGTCCAGTGGAATATTAAAATTAGAAATTGTAGTACCAAGTTTATTTAAAAGTGCAAACTCAGAGTGACCCGAGAAACTCTTTTCAAATTCGATTCTCCACCTTCTTAATTTTTCATACTTCACATCAGTTGAATCTAAATTTTCGTCAACTATGTCATCAGTCTTCCTGCAAAAAGCATAAACGGTGTTCATTGCATCGCGCTTTTCTTCGGGAAGAAGATTAAAAGCATAATAAAAACTACTCTTGCTATTTTTGGATATTTCTTTTGCGGATTCTGACATCAAAAAAAGCTTTTAATAAGTAAAGTTATAAAATTAAGTTTACTAAGTTTTGGTCGTTTTGTAAAAATATCATAATCATTTTTTCTGATCATACTAAGAATTTTTTCTCCACCTGCTATAGTCCATTTTATTTCGTACTTAAATCTGCCGGGCAAATATCTTAATAAGCTTTTCCCTTCATCAAACAAAATCTGTGATCTATCAACATTATGTTTTACTAACGCTTTAATATTAGGATTATTTTCCTTTATCTCAAACATTTTTTCAGTGACTGAAAACATTCTTAACTCTTTCTGAGGATAATAAACCCTGTCCTTTTCAAAATCAATTACAGTGTCCTGCAAAAAATTTGTTAATTGTAATGCCGTACAAATCTTATCTGATGATATTATCGCTTCTTCATCGTTTATCTTTAAAAGTTCAAGTAAAATTCTTCCAACAGGATTTGCGGATCTTTTACAGTAATCTAATACTTCTTCAATTCTTTCATATCTTTTTTTAATAACATCTTGCTTAAAAGCAGAGAGAAGGTTTATAAAGTTCTTGTCCGATAATTTTTTTTCATTAATTGTTTTTGCTAACAACACAAAATTTAAGTTGTTGGAAATTCCATTTAATGAATTTCTAAACTCCTCTTCAAAATTATTTAGTTTATCCAGTCTTTTCACTGATTCCAAATTCCCTTCATCGGCTATATCGTCAGCTGTTCTGGCAAACCAATAAACTAATGCAATTTCTTTTCGATAATACTTTGGAATGAGGAATGATGCGACTGGAAAATTTTCATAATGATTCTTTACCAAAGTAGAATGGTTGTTATTTATGTTCTTAAAATTATTATCCAATTTAGATTTGGGTCAATTTAACTAAGTTTTATGATTCCAAAATGGAATAAATGCTCAATATTAAATATCAGAATGAGGCAATTATTTTATTGTTAGTGCAAAATTTAGCAAAAAGAGCATTAAAAACCATGGAACAGATTTTGTCTTTTTTAGATCAGTGCATGCTTAAACTATTTGTTTTTAAGGGGCGTTATTTAAGTTACAAGAGGAGTGGATATATCATGAGGGTGATTATGCAGGATTACGAAAAGCTTCTTGTCAGTGATATTTTGGTTCAGGTTGTTAACCTGAGCCGTGCAACTTACAAGGAAGCAAATCAGCTTAAAAAGAATCTCGATGATTTTATTAAGGAAAAAAATAAAAAAATCATTGTTGATATCAGTCGATGCGAATTTATTGACTCGACTTTTCTTGGCGTACTAGTACTGTCATTAAAATCGATTGCAAAAATTGGAGGAGATTTACGTTTAGTTAAACCCGATGAAGTTGTAAAAGCATTGATGGAAAAAGCTGGAACTTTAAATGTCTTCAATTTATACGATACTTTAGATGAAGCAATACAAAGTTTCGAGATAAAAGGCGATCAAAATTATTACCTTGCAGAAGGATCTCCAATATTAAATTAGTTTTTGGGAAGCGTTACGTTCATAGTTAGGTTAGCCGAAAGCCTCTCAGAAATGAGAGGTTTTTGGTTTTAAATAATTTTATTCTGTTAATGAATAGGGATAGTATTTTTCATCACTTCCCCATTCTTTATTAGGAGTTGATGACATAAAGAATTTTAAAATCCCACCATTAACAATTTCATTGTGTTTAATAAAAACCCGATTAACTGTTTTACCATTCAGGTATGCTTCTTTTATATAAACATTTTTTTCTGAATAATTTTCAGTTTCGATTTTGAATTGCTTACCATTTTCAAGATTAATCACCGCACTTTCTACGCAAGGACTTCCAATGACATACTCATTACTACCAGGAGCAACCGGATAAAATCCTAAAACACTAAAGATGTACCATGCAGACATTTGTCCGCAATCATCATTTCCGGATAATCCATCAGACTTGTTTGTATACATTGAGTTTACGATTTGATGAATTCGTTCCTGTGTTTTCCATGCTTCCCCAGCATAACAATACATATATGGAACCTGATGACTCGGTTCATTTCCGTGAACATAGTTACCAATTATTCCAACTCTATTAATATCTTCACTGTGGGAAAAACTTTCGTCAGAAATATTCATTGTAAAAAGTGAATCTAACCAATTAATAAGCTGTTGTTTTCCACCGAGAAGATTTATAATTCCCTTCACATCATGCGGCACATACAATGAATAATTCCATGCATTACCTTCTATGTAGCCTTGATTAACAGTACTTAAAGCATCAAAGGGTTCTTTAAAATTACCATCAGAATTTTTTGCTCTTATAAATTTCGTACCGTTATCGAAAAGATTTTTATAAGATTGTGCACGATCAAAATACTCCTTAGCAATTTTACTTTCCCCGAGTGCATCAGCAAACTTATATATCGTCCAATCATCATAAGCATATTCTAAAGTTTTTGAAGCAGAGTTGGAGTTCAAATCCTCGGGAACATATCCGTATTGTTTATAGTAGCCAATTCCATCGTATAAATCATAGTTAGAACTTGATAGTACTGCATCAAACGCTTTTTTAATATCATAATTTCTCAATCCCTTCATATAAGCATCAACAATAACTGGCACCGAATGATAACCAATCATACACCAATTTTCATTTGAGTAATGCGACCACACTGGTAAAATTTTATGCACACTTTGATCATAATGAGCTAACATTGAGTTTACAATATCATTTGTTCGCTTTTGTTGGATGATTGTATAAAGCGGATGAAGTGCGCGGTAAGTATCCCACAAAGAAAAGATTGTATAATTAGTAAAGCCTTCAGCTTTATAAATATTTTGGTCTAAGTCCGCGATATTCTCCATTAACATCATTATAAATAATTGGACTCATAAAACTATGATACATTGCAGTATAAAAATTTACTTTTCGATCATCATCACCTTCTATCGTAATCTTTGATAATTCAGTATTCCATTTTTGTTTTGCTTGTGATTTAATTTTTTCAAAATCCCATTGTGGTATCTCAGCATTTAAATTCTCAATAGCATTTTTTGTGCTTACAGCGGATAAAGCAAATTTAATAAGTATTGCTTCTCCGTCTTCAAGTTTAAAATTAAAGTAGCTTACAATTTCATTTCCAGCCTGCTCAGGAAAATCCTTATTCTGATTAAACTTTCTCCAGAATCCTTTGTAGATCAATTCTTCTTTGTTAACCAGTCCATAATATTCAATTGGTTTTGAAAATGTCATCGCGAAATAAAGTAATCGAGCTCTTGCCCAGCCATTTGTTTGTCTGTAACCAGTAACAAGAGTATCATTCTCTACCCTAACGGAAGACCAAACAACTTTTCCATCATAGTTATAGATACCGGAAGTTAAATCAAGAATAATATGTGCAGAATCAGATTTTGGGTAAGTGTATTTGTGAAATCCAACTCTTTCAGTCGTAGTTAACTCAGCCAGAATATTATCATCATCTAACTTCACCTTATAATATCCCGGATGTGCTTCTTCATTTTGATGAGAGAAACGAGAACGATAACCTGAATCAGGATTATCTTTAGTTCCAGGGTTCAATTGTAGTTCACCAACAGTTGGCATAATTAAAAAATCCCCAAGATCAGAATGTCCGGTTCCATTGAAATGGGTATGAGAAAATCCAACAATCGTATTATCATCATATTGATAGCCAGCACAATAGCGGTAAACTTCTGCGTGGTAACCCTTACCATAACTATACTGTATTGTGTCTGTATCAGGACTTAACTGCACCATTCCAAACGGTACAATTGCGCCCGGAAAAGTATGTCCCATATCCTTTGTACCGATAAATGGATTCACATAATCATATGGAGTTTTAATTTGTTGGGGAAAAAGAAATGAAGCAGAGATGATGGAAAAGAAAATTAATCGGTGAATCATTTTTAATCTCATTATAAAAAAATAGTATAAACACTTATGAAGGCTATCTTCCTCTTATAATGGAACTTTAATTTATCCATTATACTATAGAAAATTCCTTGATTAAATATAAGAGTGGAAATCCAAAAGTGAAATGTTTAATGATTTAAGCAAATAATTTAGAGAAGGAAAAAATATCTTATTTGTGCCCGAAAGGGGACTTGAACCCCTAAGAGATTGCTCTCACTAGCTCCTGAAACTAGCGTGTCTACCAATTCCACCATCCGGGCTAAAACAATTAAAAATTAACAATGAATAATTAACAACGGAAAAATAAAAAATTATTCTACTTTAAATAAATTAAATGTTAATTTTTAATTTTTAATTGTTAACTCAACTTACCATTCGCTGTCAGAGTCTTTATTCTCGTGAATTATTCTTCCTCCACTTCCAGAATGGATTTCACAATAACCAGGCATCTTACTTGCATCAACTAAATCTGTGTATGTTTGAGGACAAGCGTCCGTTGCTAATTTTGCATCACCAAGATTCATGGTTTCCCTGCAGAAAGTTGCCATCTCTACACCACTTGCAAGAGTAAAATATTTTAAGGGAAGTTTTAATTCTTTATATGCACCTTCCATAAACATCGCCCAGATAGGTAAAGCGGCACGACCTCCCTGCCCATACCAATTTGTAAACTTAACTCTGTGATCATCGAATCCCACCCAGGCTCCAGCAACTAATTCCGGTGTAACGCCAACAAACCAGGCATCAGAAAATTTTTGTGTTGTGCCAGTTTTTCCTGCTGCGGGATATTGAAAATATCTTCTAACTCCTGCACCGGTTCCATAATTAATAACATCGGTCATCATATCAACAATTATAGATGATGTTTGCGGAGAAATTGCTTGCACAGATTCCGGCACAAATTCATCAAAAACAATTCCGTTTCTGTCTTCAATCTTTAAAATTGAAATCGGATCAATGTGCACTCCTGAATTAATAAATGTACCCATGGCAGAAACCATCTCAAGCGGTGTTATCTCAACAGTACCAAGTGCGATAGATGGATATGCATCCATCTTAGATTTTATTCCCATTCGCTGAGCAAATTTTACCACCTGATAAGGTGGTGCCATATCACTTATTGTTAATCTTCCGGCAATAACGTTTACAGAATTGGCTAATCCCCAACGCAATGTTTCATAACCGCTGTAATCATTTCCCGAATTTGATGGCGACCATCCATTAAAATTGAACAATTGATTTAAAACTGTGGTGGCTGGACAGTATCCATTTTCAATTGCGGTTGCATAAACAAATGGCTTAAATGACGAACCGGGTTGCCTTCTAATTCCAGTAACATGATTTAATCCACGACCGAAATCCTGGTTTTCACCGCCGACAAGAGCTTTAATCATTCCAGTTTTTGGATCAATTACAACAAATCCAACTTCAACTTTAGCTGCAACTTTTTTTACAGAATCAACAAAATCTAAATCGTACTTTAAACTGTTATAAACTTTAGCTTTTGCATTACTTGAAGTAACAGTTTTATAACGTGCGTCATTTTTTATAGCTTTATCGACCAGATCATTCAACAAACTCTTGTTTTTATCCCAGCTCCAGTTTTTATCAAATAAGGTTTGATACTCGGCGATATGTTTTTTTGCCGAGCGATTAGCAATTCTCTGCATTCGCATATCAAGAGATGTATAAATATTTAACCCATCTCTGTAGAGATCATAACCATATTTATCTGCAAGTGTGGTCATTTGCTGGCGGATGTATTCAAGGAAATGCGGTGCTTCAGATTTAACGTGGCTTAATCTTTCGGATGCAAGTTGAATTGGCTGTTGTTTTAACCTTTCATATTCCTCTTCACTTAACATACCTGTATCAACCATATTATACATTACCTGATTTCTACGTCGCAGTGCAGTTTCATAGTGTCTAACAGGGTCATAATAAACATCAGATTTTAACAACGCAACGAACAATGCAGCTTCCTGCAATGTTAAATCTTTTGCCCGCTTATTAAAATAAACTTTCGAAGCTGACTCTATGCCGTAAGCACTTTTTCCAAAGTAGGATACATTCAGATACAACTCGGCTATTTCATTTTTAGTAAATGTTTTTTCAATCTGGATAGCAGATATCCATTCACGCACTTTTCTTACAGCTTTATCCAGAACGTTTTCTCTTCCCTCTTTAAGTGAATATAGATTTTTTGCAAGTTGTTGCGTTATTGTACTTGCTCCTTCATGTAATGAAAGAGAGAAAATATTTTTTACCATCGCTCTGAAGAAACGAGGAATATCAACCCCCCAGTGATCGTAAAAGTTTCTATCTTCTGTGGAAATCAATGCTTTTAATACGTACGGCGGAAGGCTGTCAATATCAGTTTCAATTCGGTTTTCAATATAAAATTGCCCTATCAATTCACCATCAGCAGAAAAAACTCTGCTGGCAAGAACGGGTTTTGGATTTTCAAGTTCATCAATTGATGGTAATCCGCTTATAGTATAAACAAATAAGGCTAAAAAAATAAAAATGATTGAGCCCCAGATAATCAATTTGGTTTTTTTGTTGAAATTATGTTTGATGTTTTTTTTAGTCATAGTCTGAAAACTCTTATTAATTCCAATCTATAATTTCAAATTTGTCTGTAAATTTTCCATAACAAGGTTTGTCAATCCAGGAGCCTAAATTTATGTAAATTCCTTCTTTGTATTTATTAAAACATCTTTTATGCAAATGCCCAAAGAGAACAAAATCGTATCCCATATCTATTTTTAATTTGGCAGCATCAAACAAGCCATCTTCTTCTCCGTAATCTTTTTTAGAAGTGTATTCTCTACTTGATCTGCTTGTTTTTCTTGCCAATCCTACTCCAAAATCAGGGTGAAGTAATCCGTACAACCATTGTGCAAAACTATTGCGTAAAATCACTTTTAAAATATTGTACCCAAGGTCATTCTTTACAAGTCCATCACCGTGCCCAATAAAAAACTTTTTGCCGTTCAATAAAAATTCTTTGCCGTCGTGATAAAGCTTTACACCGATTTCAGTTTCAAAAAAATCTTTGTGAAAGAAATCATGGTTGCCAATAAAGTAATGAACCTTAATCCCTTTTTCATTTAGATTCTGCAAAGCGGTTAAAGTTCTGAAAAACCCTTTCTGATAAACTTTTTTGTACTCAAACCAATAATCAAAAAGATCACCTGCGATAAAAAGTTCACTGCAGTTTTCTTTAGCATAATCTAAAAACTTTACAAGTAGTCTTTCTTTTTTGTTTTCAATCTCTTTGGATTGAAGACCAAGATGTATATCGGAGATGAACAGATAAGTTTTATTCACACAGTATCAATTTTAGTTAACAGAAATTTACTGATATGCAAAAAGAAATAAAACATAGTTAATCTAATGCGAATAAGATTTTTCAAAAGACGCTAACAATTTTGAGTTCGGATCAAGAGTGATTGTTTCAACTTTTTTATCAAAATTAAATTTATACTTTTCAATAACATCGTCAACTATAACTTGTTTTAATAATGAAGTACCATCTACAAACTGAAATTCTATTTCAAGCGGAAAATTGAACTCTTTATAATCTTGCGGCTCCTGTCTAATATTTACAACACATTCCTTTTGGCTCTCTTCCTCAAAACACGAAAAATTGTAAGAACAATAAATATTGTCTGTTCCGTTGTATACCCATTGATCAAAAAATTTATCCAAATTTATTTCAGAAGCCTTTTCGCAAACGGCCTTAAAGTCCTCAACTGAAGCATTGGAATATTTGTAGAGTTCATAATAGTTATTCAATGATTTGAAGAAACTGCTGTCTCCAATTTCATATCTCAACATATGAAGCACCCAGGCGCCTTTATCGTAAACAGTTTCACCAAAAAGATCTTTTGGAGCGTAAAGAGTACCGCGAAAATTTTCGCTGAACTTACTTTGCATTTTAGATTTCAGAGCATCTTTTCCGTGCTTTGCTTCTGCATAAAGTGCTTCAGAATAAGTCGCAAATCCCTCATTCAGCCAAATGTCATTCCACGTTTTTGGTCCAACAGAATTTCCCCACCAATGATGAGCGAGTTCGTGAACATATGTGTCTTTAAAAAAATCATTCCCACCAATAAAAGCATATCCAATTCCTGTTATAGTTTGATTTTCCATAGCGCCATAATTCCATAAAAATTCTGCAACGCCATATTTCTCTTTAATGAAAGGATACTCACCGAATAATTTTGAAAGTGTTTCCATCATATCAATATGATCTGCAAAATCAACTTTTGCCTGTTCAAAATGTTCAGGCATCACATAATATTCGATGTTCATCGAATCGTTTCCATCGATCCCTTTATATATATCAAAGTAGGTTTTATATGGTGCAGAATAAATTGAAACAAGATATGTTGATATTGGATATATAGTTTGATAATGATAAGTTTTTTTATCTCCAGTCACTTCAACGTTCTCCAGATATCCATTCGATACAGACACATACTGCGAATCATTTGTGATCTGTATATCCAGCAATGCTTTATCGGATGGATCATCATCACAGGGAAACCAGGTTGAGGCAAAATTTGGTTCGCTTATATTGTAAACCAAAGAGTTTCCTTTTACTTCGCCAAAAACAAATCCATCGAATCCACCCCTTTTAGGTGTACCTTCATATTCTATTTCAACCTTAAAGGTATCAGTTAAGAATTTATCTGTTTGGATGAAAATTCTATTATTCTTTCTCTGGTATTTTGCTTTTTGCTGATTCAATGATACGCTGTTTACGTCCAAATTATCATACAAGTTGAGTTCAAGTTCAGGTTCAAGATTTGAACTATTATCTGATTTGGGATATTTGCAGGCTGTTATAGTTGCGATACCATTTAAAGTTTTACCCTTTGGATAAAGATTTAATTTTAAGTCGTAATGAAGAATATCTATTGACTTTTGAGAATCAGTGACTAAAAACCTTTGATTAGATGAGTTGTGAGTATATGCTGTATTCTGAGAAAAAATTTCTATTGAATATAAAAGAAATGGTATAAAGGAAACTTTAGCAAAATTTAGATTCATAAATCAAGAAACACTTTCTAATTAAAAATTATTTACATTAAGTAAAAATAATTTAACCATTTGTTTAATTGCCAAACAAATGATAATTCAATATATTTTAGTACAAATTTAAGGAGAATATATGGTCTCACCGGGTTCTTCAGTTTTAAGAGATACAATTACCGTAATATTGGCTGGTGGTCAAGGAGAAAGATTACATCCATTAACAGTAGTTAGAAGTAAACCCGCCGTTCCTTTCGGCGGTAAATACAGAATAATAGATTTTGCACTTTCAAATTGTCTTAACTCCGGATTCAGAAGAGTTTACGTTCTCACTCAATATAAATCAGACTCGCTAAATATGCACCTTTACGAAGCATGGAGTATTTTTAATCCCGAACTTGGAGAATTTATCTATTCAGTTCCACCACAAAGAAAACTAAATAACGAATGGTATCTTGGAACAGCAAATGCAATTCATCAGAACTTAAATCTTGTTTCTGATAAAAAAGCAAAATGGGTTTTAATCCTTGGTGGTGATCATATTTATAAGATGGATTATCTGAAGTTTCTTGATAATCATATCGATACTTCGGCTGATGTTTCAATCTCTTCTATAGAAGTTCCAAAGAATGAAGCAAGCAGATTTGGCATTGTGGGTGTTGATGATAAGTACAATGTAACATCCTTCATTGAAAAACCGGCCAATCCTCCCCAAATTCCTAACAAACCCGGATTGTCTTTTGTCAATATGGGAATTTATATTTTTAATGCTAGTGTACTTAGAGAAGTGCTGCAGGAAATGGAAGCCAAAAAAATTAAAAATCATGATTTTGGACAGCACGTTATCCCATACATGATAGAATCAAAGTTTAAAGTAATTGCTTATACTTTTCTTGATGAGAACAAAAAAAATCAGCCTTACTGGAAAGACATTGGAACTCTTGATAGTTATTATGCGGCTAATATGGATTTAATAAGTGTGATCCCTGATTTTAATCTTTACGATCCTGATTGGCCGTTGAGGACTTACCAATATCAATACCCCCCGGCAAAAACCGTATCACACGAAGGAGAACGTGTTGGTAGAACGCTTAACTCTTTAGTTTGTGATGGAACTATCGTATCCGGAGGTTTAGTAGAAAGATCATTACTCGGTTCAAATGTAAAGGTAAACAGCTATTCTTATATAACAGATTCTATAATTATGAACAATGTTACTATTGGAAGACACGCAAGAATACGCAGAGCAATTATAGATAAGAATGTTATTATACCTGAAGGTTATGAGATCGGATTTGATCTTGAAGGAGATAAGAAAAAGTTTACAGTTACTGAGTCAGGTATTGTAGTTATCGCAAAGAATACTGTATTACCCGAGTAAAATTTCAATACAATCCTATTATCAGACTTCATATCCGCTGATTTAACTATTTACTGAACAAAATCAGCGGAATGAATTTTGTTATCAAATTACGATGAATTCTAAACTAAAAACTAACTTAAAAAATTTGCCTGTGTCCCCTGGTGTATATCAGTTCTTTAATAAGAATGGCAAGGTTATATACGTTGGTAAAGCAAAGAATATCAGGAACAGAGTAAGAAGCTATTTTCAGGAAAATCCGGGTTCAGCTAAAACTATTGCAATGGTTTCTAAAATTGATGATTTACAGTTAGTTGTAACGGACAGTGAACTCGAAGCTTTGATTCTTGAAAATAATCTTATAAAGGAATTAAAACCAAGATATAATGTTAACCTAAAGGATGATAAATCTTTTCCATTCATAAAAGTAACTAATGAACTTTTTCCCAGAATTTATCCTACAAGAAAAGTATTTAACGACGGTTCAAAATATTTTGGACCTTACACAGATGTAAAAAGTATGCGTACTTCTTTGAGAATGATAAATCAGATATTCAGAATCCGAAGCTGCAAACTTGATTTAACAGAAAAAAGCATCGCAGATAAAAAATTTAAAGTTTGTTTGGATTATCATATTAAAAAATGCGATGGACCTTGCGAAAATCTTATATCTTCTCAATCATACAACGAAATGGTTGATGAAGTAATCAAGCTTCTTAAAGGTAAAACTGATGATCTTATAAAAGATTTAAAATCAAAAATGCATGAAGCTGTCACAAATCTTGAATTTGAAAAAGCAGCAGAACTGCGAGATAAAATTGAACAACTTCATGCAGTTACATCCAAGCAAAAAATTGTAAGTGACGATTTTGAAGACAGAGATGTTATTTCAATCGCATACGAAGGAAAAGATTCGTCTTGTGCTGTATTTAATATCAGAGATGGAAAACTGATAGGTAAAAAACAGCTAAAATTATCAATTGAAGAGGGTGAAGCGATTGAAGAAATTTATTCAGCGGCAATTAAGTTTTATTATAACGATCTTAATGAAGTTCCAAGAGAAATTGTTTTAGAGGTAAAACCTGAAGATGCTGAAACTCTAACCGAGTGGTTAATCTCTAAATCAGGCAAAAAAGTTAAGATAATTGTACCACAGCGCGGTGATTTGAAATCTTTAGTTAAGATGTGTAAAGAAAATGCAATTCTGCAGCTCAAGGAAATTCAGCTTCAAAAGATGAAGAATATTGGAATCGTTTCTTACTCAGTTGCCGCATTGCAAAGAGATTTAAGATTAAAAACCCTTCCAAGAAAAATTGAGTGCTTTGATATTTCAAATTTACAGGGTACTGACAGCGTTGCAAGTATGGTTGTGTTCGAAGATGGAAAGCCAAAGAAAAGTCTTTACAGAAAATTTATTATCAAAACCGTTGAAGGTCCTGATGATTTTTCAAGTATGCGAGAGGTTATAGAAAGAAGATATTTACGTTTGAAAGAAGAGAATCAACTATTGCCGGATTTAATAATGGTTGATGGTGGAAAAGGACAACTTTCCAGCGCTGTTGAGATTTTAAATAGTCTTGGCTTTACTAATTACAACATCATCGGTCTTGCAAAAAGATTGGAAGAAGTTTTTTTTCCGGGTAATTCTGATCCTGAATTAATTCCTAAAACTTCTTCCGGATTAAAACTGCTGCAACAGATAAGAGATGAAGCACACAGGTTTGCAATTACTTTTCATCGTAATAGAAGAAGTAAAAGAACGATAAAATCTGAACTGACGGAAATAAAAGGAATAGGTGCTTCAATCGCTAAAAAATTGCTAGAAACTTTTGGCAGTGTTGAATCAATTAAAAAAACATCATTCGATGATTTAGTAAAAGCTGTAGGGAAAAAGAAAACCGAATTACTCTTACAATATTTTAATAACAAATAGATACTTATGAAAAATATCTTACTTATCGTTCTAATGAGCATTTCAATTTTTGCAGATGATAAAAAGAATGCCTCTTCTTCAATTGTTGATGAAATTAAAAAATATAAAATTGATTACTCATCATTAAGAGATACTCTATTTACAACCGGAGATTATTTCATCGAGGTAAATCTTGAAACTCAAATGGCATTTCTGCATTCACGATTTGATTCGACAAAAACATTTGGTGTTTCAACAGGAACTGCAAAACTTAAAGATGGTATTGAAACCAAAGAAGGCGTTTTCGCAATTCAATTTAAAGTTGAACGATGGCGCTCTGTTCAGTTTGATAGCACACTTATGCTACACTTTATGACATTTAATTGGGGAGTAGGTTTTCATGCTCTGGCAGGAAAGAGCTACTACAAATATCTTGGAGTTAAAAGATCATCGCACGGTTGTGTGCGAGTTAGTAAAGAAGATGCAAAAGATATTTACAACAAAGTTGAATATGGAACGCCTGTTATTGTGCATAAAGGAAATCCAGGAGTGTTCATAGGATTTGCAAATGAAAATGATCCTGATCTGCAATATCTGGAATACCAGGATTTAAAAGAACCTTATTGCAGAGAGATTAGAAAAACTATATAAAGGTGAATATCTTCTAAAACCAAATGCAAAACTGCTAATAGACAATAAGAATGTAACTCATGCAGGTTTGCCCATCGGTGATGGCATAAAAATAAATAAGAGACAAATCTTAAAACCGGATTATCTTTTTTTGGAGGAAGTGAGTCCAGTTCCAAAGGGTTTTGATTTAGTTTCAATTAATACATTTGATGATTTGAAACTTTTTCAGATAAGAGGTGATATCCCCCGATTGACAATATTTAATGATGGGGCAGAATAGTCATCTTTCATTATTTAGCAAAGTTTAGATTTGGACTCTAAAGATTCCGGTTAATTCTTAAATTTTTTTTATCTTTGCTTAAAAGAAATCCATATTAACATGCAAAAACTAATAGCTACATATCTTCTAGTTTTTACTTTTTTCTTCATATCTGCTTGCAAAGAAAAAGTGGAAGAAAAACCATTTGTGTTTAATGGAGAATCATTTCTTAGTTTGGTTCAGAATTCTATTAGCGGCGACGCCAAGAGTAAAACCATTCTTGAAGGATTACTAACATTTTATGCTGAACTAAAAACCTATAACAAAATTTTGGTTGATAGCATCGAAATCAACAATGCAAATTATTACATACTGCTCTTAGAAAATCAGAACCCTGTTTACAATTTATTCGCAATTGTTGATAAGGATTTGAATTTAATACTTAAGGACGAATCATTAAACGGATATCTTAATCTGAATTTTAAGAAATCTGGGTCACGAAGATTTGCAGTAATTACAGAAGAGTTTAATTCCAAAGATGTCATACAGATAAACAGAGTTTCTTACTATTCGATTGAGCAATATTCATCAGACCTTGTTTTTCGACAGTTCACAAAATTAAAAACTCCAACTAAAGAAGCAGAGCAAGTTATATCAGTCATTTCTGATACAGCTATTATAACTAGTATTTTTTATCCTGCTTCCAAAACAAGTAAAACAACCAAAGATATTTTTAGTTATGATGTTGCTCACGATAAATATGTGAGTGATAAAAGCTTATTTGATAGTCTTGTCTACAAAGAAATAAGAAGTTTAAAGATTGAGACTAAGAATCCTCAAATAACTGATTCACAATCAATCTTTAGATTTTTTAACAATAAAAACGAAAATAATTCCACAGCTCAATTTATTATCAATGAAAATGATTTTGAGATTACTCTAGATAGCTCCTGGAAAAAACTTAACGATATTATAATTTCAAATATTGTTAAGAAAAAACTTAAGGGAATAAAATTTATGAGCGGAAAAATAGGAGCGGGAATTTCACTCGCGGTTATTGCTGTAACAGATTCTGCTGAAAATTATTTTAATGAAGAATTAGTTAATCAAAGTAAGTTAAATAGTGTTGTACGTTTTTCTGATAAGCTTATCGATAACAGAAACATTTACCAGTTATATGAATTTTCTTGCCCCACAAAAAAAATCTTAATGATACTTGAAACTCCAAAATCGACTTATGAAATTAACAAGACTCAATATGAAGAGATTATAAAAACATTTTTGATTAAGTGCTGATGTACAAACAAATATTCTTCCTTCATAAATCCGAAGATGATAAAGCTCTACCCCACTTTAAAGATGTAATATTAACCCATCTATCTGAACTTTCGGGTAAACAAATAAAACTTGCAAAAGTGGAAAGTAATTTACTCCTTGATCAAAAATACTCTTACTATTGCGAAGTTGAGTTTGAATCAAAAAATAAAATGAATGAATTGATGAACTCCAAAACTGGTAAACAGCTAACCAAGGATTTGATGGATTTCCATCAAATGATTACCATGATTTCTGTTAATTATGATATCGAAGAATGAATTTGTACTTAATAAGACATAGCTTAGCAGAGAACATCTCAACAAATAAAAAAGATTTTGACCGCGAATTGACAGAAGAAGGCAAGCTTATTATCGCAAAAGCATCATCGGCATGGAAAAACTATCTTGGTCAGATTGATGTTGTTTTAACTTCTCCGCTAACTCGCGCTATGCAAACTGCAGAAATAATTTCTACTAATCTTCAAGAAATTCCGAATTTGATTAAGGATAATAATCTTGGAACCGGCAGCAGAACTGCGGACTTGATTGATCTGCTTAATTCAATTGAATATAAAAACGTAATTGTAGTCGGTCATCAACCTGATTTATCTCATCACATAAATAATTTTTGCGGAACAGGAAGTTTCAATCTTGCTTTTCCTCCTGCATCACTTGCTAAGATTGAGTTTGAAAACAGCATAAAGTATGGCAGAGGTAGATTGATTTACTTTGTACCGCCGATAATTCACATCTAAAAAAATATTTCTTTTTTGTCATTCCCGTGAAAACGGGTATCCACATATTTTAGATTAAGTAGATTCCCACTTTCGTGGGAATGACAATTAAGCATCACTTCACACTATTTACTACAGATTTCGAAACAAGTTCGGAATGATGTCGCAATAAAAAGGGGCACACAGTTACACAAATTATATACTGACCGCTGCTTCCTTCCGGACCTGACGGGGTTGGGTATTAACCTGTTAACCGGTGCCCTAAACTCTTAATCCTGGGTTGTTAAAATGTAGATTTTAAATTTATCAAACAAGAAATGGATGAAATCAACTTAACCATTTCGCTTTTGTTCTTGCAAACTATTTCTTTCCCAAAAAACCCCATCTTCATAACCTTGAATTGACTTTTCTTTATCTGCTATATCCAACCTTTTTAAAGCAAGCAAAGCGTAAAATTCATCGACCTCTACTCCACAAAACTTACGATTAAGTTTTTTTGCAGTTACTGCGGTTGTGCCGGATCCAAGAAAAGGATCAAACACCAAATCGTTTTCGTTGGAGCTTGCAAGAATTATTTTTGCTAAAAGTTTTTCCGGTTTTTGTGTGGGATGATCAGTGTTTTCCGGCATAGACCAAAATGGAATTGTAATATCAGTCCACAAATTTGATGGGTGAGTAATTCTATAATTCTTTCCATTTTCTGTTTGCCAATCTTTTGGATTGCCTTCATCAGTTTTATATGGCGCACGAACCATTCGTTTTAATTTTACAGCATCAGTGTTAAAGGTAAAATTATCAGATAAAGTACAGTACCAGATATCTTCGTAAGAATTTTTCCAATTATCTTTTGAGCCTCTTCCCTTTTCACGCTCCCAGGTTATTCGGTTACGGATTAAAAAATATTTTTTCAACACATTGTATGCAGATATTGATGTTTTCCAATCACAGCAAAAATAAATTGAAGCACTAGGTTTTAATGGTCTTACTAATTTAGAAATCCAGCTATCAAGCCAGTTTTCATAATCATCATTCTTCATCTCCTTAAAGTTAACCGATGAAAACTTTTTATTAAGATTATATGGTGGATCAATAAAAAGCAAATCAATAAAATTATCAGGTAAAAAATCTATAACTTTTAATAAATCCTGATTGAGAATTTTCCCAACGATTTCTTTTATCTCAACCTTATGAGAAATAAAAATTAATTTTTTTTTATAATAATTTATTTCTTCACCGGTGATATCAATTGTACGGTTTAAAGGTGCTCTTTTTTTTTTCGTTTGCGGCATTTTTTGGATGTTATAACTAAGAAAAATTGATTTCCGAGTATTTGTTCTTTAACAAAACAATTTCCTCAAGTATCAATTCAAATTGCTCAGAAATTTTTTTGAATTCGTGTAATGATTCTTCACTTATGTTATTATCTAGGGCCATATCCTCGAGTATTTTTAGTTCATTTAGACCAGATTCAATACCGAGAGTTAATGAAGAGCCTTTTAATTTGTGAACATAAAATCTTAAATGATCAGGATTATTTTGAAATATGGCATTGCGTATAAGGTCTATGTTTTTAGGTATTTCCCTCAGATAGATATCAAGCATCTCTTTAAAAAAGACTAAGTCGGCCTGTGATTTAAGATCATTTAGAAAAGTGATTTTCTTTTCATCTATAAATCTTAATTCAATTTCTGATTCCATTGTGGTCCGAATAGCAGAATGTTTTTCTCTAATAATTTTATCACTCCAGCTAATAAGTTTTTTACTCAGCTCATCAAGGTTCACAGGCTTGCTGATGTAATCATCCATCCCGACTTTAAGATAATTTTCTTTATCGCCGGACATCGAATTAGCGGTCATAGCAATTATGATTGGAACTTTTTTAAGTTCTTTATTATTTTTGATTATTGAACATGCGGTTAAGCCATCCATTTCCGGCATTGAGATATCCATAAAAACCAGATCGTACCCAATTCTTTCTACAGCATCAACGGCTTCTTTCCCATTCGATGCAATATCGGCGATATAACCCAGTCTTTGAAGCATTCGTGTTGCTACCATTTGGTTTACATTATTATCCTCTGCCAATAATATTTTTATTTTTTCAGTCGATTTTAAATTTGGTTTCACCTCACTTAACGATCGTTCGTGTGGGGTAGTGTATATCTCTGATTCAATAAAACTTAATATCTCATTATGCAACTGTTTTCTTCTAACAGGTTTAGCCAGCATATGGCAAAAAGGATTTCGATTTGATTCAGGAATTCCTATATCTTTGCCCTGAGGTCTAATGATTATAAAACCAATATTTTTTTTAATCGCTAAGAATTTTATTTTTTCTAGGAGATCAATAAGCTTATTATAAATTCCAGAGGCATTAATTATAAATAAATCAAAATCAGGATGAATTTGAATTTCAGATTTTAGATCAGCTAAATCATTAATGAAAGCGGGATGCATTTTCCATCTTTCAAGTAAATTCTTCAACATCAAGCCGTTAGCTTTATTCTGATCTATGATTAAAGCCTTTTTAGCAATCAATTTGGAATCAGATTCAAACAAATAAAACTTTTTATCAGAAGCAACTGACTCAGCTTTTATAGTAAAATAAAAAATGCTTCCTTTTCCTTCTTCACTCGTTGCTCCGATTTCCCCCCCCATAAGTTCAACAATTTTTTTGCTTATGACTAATCCCAACCCTGTTCCGCCAAAACTTCGCGTTATGGACGAATCAACTTGACTGAAAGGCTTAAACAGCCTCTCCATTTTATCTTTAGGAATTCCGACGCCAGTATCACGAATCTCAAATCTGAATAGATAATCTTTAAAATCTAAATGTTCTGAAGTAACGGTCATTTCAACTTCACCTTTTTTGGTAAATTTAACTGCATTGCTTAATAGGTTGGTAAGGATTTGCCTTAAACGGGTAACATCACCACGAATTGTATATGGAGTATTTTCATCTATAGTGTAAAATAACTCGATATCGTGCTCAGCAACTTTAGTAGATATAATATCCATCGAGTCTTCGATACATTGCCGCAAGTCAAAGGGCTGAATTTCAAGAGTCAGTTTTTCAGATTCAATTTTAGAGAAATCAAGAATATCATTTATTATGACTAGAAGCTGTTCCCCACTTAGACGAATTGTGCTTACATAATCCTTTTGTGATTCAGTAAGCATTGTTTCCAGAAGCAAACCCGTCATTCCAATTACACCATTCATTGGAGTACGGATTTCGTGACTCATCAATGCAAGAAATTCACTTCGTGCTTTAGCTGATTTTTCAGATTCTTTAACTGCAGCATCAAACTCAACATTTTTACGGATTAGTTCTTCACGAAAATTATTTTTCTTTAACACTTCACCAATTGTTCCGGCAAGTGTAATAAGAATAGATTCTTCATCACTGCTCCAAATTCTATCTGAATGACATTCATCGAATCCAATAAATCCCCAGTATGCACCGTCAATAAGAATTGGTACAAGTATTATGGATCTGATATTTCCATCAAAAAAAACTTTCTGATATTCTTTAGGCAAGTCTTTAACTATAAACTTAAGTGATTCGCCGTTTGAAAAAGACTCGTAAAAATTTAGTGCAGCAAATCTCGAATAAGAAAGTTTTCCAAGAAGACTATCATTTAACTGAGAGTCAATCCCATCTGCAGTCCACTCATATAAAGGCGTAAAGTAGAGTTCCCCTGTTTCCTCATCTTCCATATGTTTATAAATGTACACTCGGTCGGCTTCTGCCGATTCACCCAGGATCCTCAATGCGGTATTAAACCCATCAAGATAATCAGAATCCGTTATAAGTGCGTTAGTAGCTTTTGCAATTCCTTGAAGAATTCTGCCCTTCTTTTCTAGTAAAACCTCGTTGACCTTGCGCTCACTTGTATCTCTGAAAATGCTTAATACAAACCTTTTGCCATTGGGATCTTCAATAATGGAATTCGAAATCTCAAAAAATAATTTTTCAGCATTCCATAGAACTGCACTAGCTTCAAGATAATCTTTAACCATACCTTGAATAAAATTTTGCTTATACTTTTCTATTATATTTTCACCTGCAATACTTGAGTACAAAATACTTATCGGCTGGTTAAGTAATTCTTTAGTTGACTTGCGAAACAATTTTGCAAAAGATTCGTTACATAAAACAATAATTCCATCATTATCAGTAAGTCTCATTCCGTCTTTTGAATTTTCCCAGATGGCTTTAAAAATATTTTCTGAACTGACTAGTTTCCGCTGTACTTCAATTCTTTGGCTGATGTCACGTATTGTTCCTTGCCCCATCATCTTTCCATTAATCTCAACAACTTTACCGTTAATCTCAACAGGAATTTTTTTAGTGTGTTTAGTAATCATATCAACGCGCAATGATATTTTATTACTCTCCCTAAAAAGGCTGGAAATTTCCTTGAAGTACTCATTAACTTTTTCGGGCAAAATAAAATGAAGAATAGACTTTCCTAAAATTTCTTCTGGTTTGTAACCAAGTAAATTTTCGACAGATTGGCTTATGTAATTAATTTTTCCGGTAGGTGATATTCTAAATATTACATCCAAAGATGAAGCAAGTAATGATTCAAGCTGCTGAATCAAAGAATTTTGGTCTATGGTTGGCTCGGACATTACTTTTAAATTATTATTAGCGTTATATTATCGTCAAATTGCGATTCAATTTAATATTTTTGCAAATGAAAATTAAATTTTCTTTAGTAAATAAGATTTGCCTGCCGTTTTTTCTTGCTTTCTTCATCACCAAATATTTAAGTTTCATCTGTCAATAATTACTAATTTTATAGGATTTTTTATGAAGCGAACAATAGTTTCAATGCCAGGAGATGGCATTGGTAAAACAGTACTTCCAGAGGCAATAAGAGTATTAAGTGCAGCAGGTTTTGATGCTGAGTATGTTCATGGAGATATCGGCTGGGATTTTTGGTGCAGTGAAGGAAATGCTCTTCCACAAAGAACAATCGATCTACTTGAAAAGCATAAAATTGGTTTATTTGGTGCCATAACTTCAAAACCAAAAGATGCTGCTGATAAAGAACTTGATCCATCATTAAAAGGAAAAGGATTTGTTTATTTTTCTCCTATCGTTGGATTAAGACAAAAGTTTAATCTAGATATTTGTATTCGTCCATGCCAATCATTTAAAGGCAATCCATTAAACTTTATTATCAGAAATGGTCAAGGCGGATTCGATGAACCATTAGTTAACACTGTTGTCTTTAGACAAAACACTGAAGGACTTTACGGAGGTATTGAATGGACTAATCCTCCAAAACAAGTTCGTGATGCACTTGAGACTCACCCAAAAATGAAATTCTTCAAAGATGTACCTAGTGAGGATATGGCTATCTCTACAAGAATTGTTACGAGAAATGCTTCACGAAGAATTATTCGTGCTGGTTTTGAGTATGCAAAAAAATATGGCTATACAAATCTTACTTTGTGCGAAAAACCTAATGTACTTCGTGAAACTTCAGGTATGTTGTTTAAAGAAGCAAAAGAAATTGCAAAAGAATATCCAGGAATCGATTTATGGGATACAAATATAGACGCACAAATGATGTGGTTAACTAAAAATCCAGAAACTTACGGAATAATCGTAGCTGAAAATATGTTTGGTGATATAATTTCTGATGGTTTTGCCGGATTAGTTGGCGGACTTGGTTTTGCTTGCAGTGCAAACATTGGTGAAGAAGTTGCTGTATTTGAACCGACACATGGAAGTGCACCAAAATACCAGGAATTAAATCCATCAATTGTAAATCCAATTGCCATGATGCTAAGTGCTTGTATGATGCTAGATCACATTGATGAAAAAGTAAAAGCTGATAAAATAAGAAGGGCAATTGCAAAAGTTGTTGAAGAAGGAAAAGTAAAAACGTATGACATGATGAAACTTCGTGGCGGTCCTGATGTATTTAGTAAAGGTGCTTGCACAACTCAGCAAATGACAGATGAGATAATTAAAAATTTATAATTTTATTAAGGTCTGTTTAATTACAGACCTTTTATTTTTTCTAAAGGGTATAAAGATGCGCGAAAAAGTTTTAAAATTATGGCCAGAAATTAATTGGATTGAAAATCCAGAATTAAGAGAAAAAGTTTTAAACTGCTGGATTTACGCAATTGAAAACTCAGTTCTATCACCAGAAGATTTAGAAGTAATTCCATTTTCTCTTCTGATTAAGGATTGCAAAATATCTTTTATGAATCACAAACGTACTGCTGTTCAGCTTTCTGTTGATATTGCAAAACGTATGAAGCAAAATTTTGGTGAAGAAATAAAAATCGATATGGATTTATTAATAGCTGGCGCAATTCTTATTGATATTGGAAAACTAATTGAATATGATAAAGTAGATGGAAAACTCGTTACAAGTAAAGCGGGTCATCTTCTTCGTCATCCATTTAGCGGAGTTTCAATTGCAGATCGTTTTGGATTACCTTATGAAGTGCAACATATAATCGCATATCATGCAAAAGAAGGTGATCTGGCAAAACGAAATGTTGAAGCAATAATTGTTCATCATGCTGATTTTGTTAGCTTCGACCCATTTAAAGCGTAAAAAGCGAGAGGCAAGAAGCAAGAGGAAAGATGTTAAATCTTAGTCATAAAAAATTAGATATATGGAAATTTAGTTTAGATTTATTATTGAATATTTATAAGCTTACTAAATTCTTTCCAAAGGAAGAATCATTTGGTTTAACTAGTCAACTCAGAAGAGCTTCAATTTCGATTACTTCAAATATCGCTGAGGGTTTGTCAAGAACATCATCATTGGAGAAAATTAGATTTCTGGAAATTGCGAGATCATCACTTGTGGAGATTGATACACAATTAGAAATAGCTATCATATTAGGTTATTGTAAAGAAACAGAACTCTTAAAGATTGATAAATTATCAAATAGCATATTTGCAATGATTTCTTCATTAATTAAAAAGATTAAAACAAAATAAACTTCTAGCCTCTCGCGTCTAACTTCTTGCGCGATGCTAAAGGAGAAAATATGAATCAGACTCTCATCGAAAAAATCGCACAAAAATTTGCTTTCGGATTGGATGCAAAACACGAAGTTCATGCAGGTGATTATCTTTCTATCAAACCTGCTTATGTAATGACACACGATAATACCGGAGCAGTCATTCCAAAATTTAAATCTATTGGCGCAACAAAACTTTTTAATCCGCGGCAAGTTGTAAATACTCTTGATCATAATGTTCAGGATAAAACCGAAAAGAATTTAGAGAAATACAAAAAGATTGAAGAGTTTGCTAAATCAATGGGAATAGATTTCTATCCTGCCGGTCGTGGAATCGGGCATCAAATAATGTGTGAAGAAGGTTATGCTTTTCCAGGGACTATGGTTGTTGCATCAGATTCACATTCAAATATGTACGGCGGATTAGGCTGTCTCGGAACTCCAATTGTACGAACAGATGCTGCGGCAATTTGGGCAACTGGAAGAACATGGTGGCAAGTTCCTCCAATTGCAAAAGTTGAATTAAAAGGCAGCTTAAGACAAGGTGTAACAGGTAAAGATGTTATTATTGCTTTATGCGGATATTTTAATCACGATGAAGTTTTAAATCACGCAATTGAATTTGTTGGTGATGGAATTCGTTATCTGACAATTGATGAAAGATTAGCCATTGCAAATATGACAACAGAATGGGGTGCACTTGCAGGTGTCTTCCCAATTGATCTTGCTACAATTCTATGGTTAAAGAAGCGCGAAAGATTTATTGAGCATCGTGGACTTGAAGGAGTTTTTTCCGATACCGATGGAAAAGGGATTCATCCAAGAATAAATCATAAACGAATTGAAAACTTAGAACATAACATTCCACAAGCAGATGCTGATGCGTTTTATGCAAAAGAATTAACAATTGATTTATCAACTGTCGAACCTTTTGTTTCAGGACCAAACACAGTTAAAACTTATGCTGCAGTTTCAGAACTAAAAGATAAAAATATTGCAATCAATAAGGCTTATCTTGTTTCTTGTGTTAATAGTCGCGTTGATGATATTGCAGAAGCTGCTGCTGTAATTAAGGGTAGAAAAATTTCTGAACAAGTTAAATTTTATATAGCTGCTGCATCGAGTGAAGTACAGAAAGAAGCAGAGCGTTATGGTTATTGGCAATCATTAATTGAAGCTGGCGCGATTCCACTTCCTCCAGGCTGCGGTCCTTGTATCGGACTCGGAACTGGATTGCTTGAAGATGGTGAAGTTGGAATCTCAGCAACAAACAGAAATTTTAAAGGCAGAATGGGATCAGCAAGTGCGCAAGCTTATCTTGCTTCTCCTGCAGTTGTTGCTGCATCAGCAATTTCTGGTAAGATTGATTACGATTGGAAAAACAAAGAACATCGAGAGCTTAAAGGTTCGATTAAAGTAAATGAGAAAAAAGCTGGAGCTAAATCTTCTGTAAAAATTATTAATGGATTTAAACCAGTTATTGAAGGAGAATTAATTTTCTGTCATCAGGATAATTTGAATACAGATGGAATTTATCCCGGCAAATATACTTACAATGATGATATGACTCCACAGCAGCAAGCAGAAGTTGTTATGGAAAATTATGATCCTGAATTTGTTAAGATTACTAAAGCTGGAGATATTCTAGTTGGAGGTTTTAATTTCGGAACAGGTTCTTCACGTGAACAAGCGGCAACAGCATTAAAGTACAAAGGTATTCAACTTGTTGTTGCTGGAACATTTAATGAAACTTACAAACGCAACGCACTCAATAATGGTTATTTGTTAATTGAATGTCCTCAGCTTGTAAATGATTTGAAATCTAAATATGGAAAAGATAAACTGACAGTAAAATCAGGAATGAATGTAAAGATAGATTTTGAAAATTCATCTTTAACATTTGATAATAAAACCTATTCTATCGATCCAGTTGGTGAAGCTGCACAAGAGCTTATTGTTACCGGCGGATTGGAAGATTGGGTAAAGAAGAATCTTTAATCGCTATTGGAACACGGATCAAACAGATAGAACAGATATTAACCGATTTAAATGCAATTTAAACATCAAGATATTACTGAAAAAATTATTAAAGCATTTTATAATGTTTATAATTCATTGGGATACGGATTTTTAGAAAGAGTTTATGAAAATGCGATGATGATAGAATTAAAATCTTTAAATTTTAATTGTGAAAAACAAAAACAAATTAAAGTTTTTTATAAAAATGAAAATGTTGGTGAATATTATGCTGATATTATTGTCGAGGATAAAGTGATTATCGAATTAAAAGCAGCCGAAGGAATTGTAGAAGAACATGAACATCAATTATTAAATTATCTAAAAGCTACAGAGATTGAAGTTGGTTTGCTTTTAAACTTTGGCAAGAAGCCTCAATTCAAACGACAAATATTTGAAAACAGTTTTAAAAATCAGTCTAAATCCGTTTAATCAGTTAAATCTGTGTTCCAATTATTAAAGGATAAATTAATGAACAAATCAATCTCAAGAACAATTTCAGTCCGCCACGGCGGATTGCAGTTAATAAGTTAAAGGAGAACATTAATGAATAAATCGATTTCAAGAACGATAGCCGAATATGCTGTAAACTTGCAATACAAAGACTTACCACAAAATGTAATCCACGAAGTTAAAAGATATCTTTACGATTCTGTAGGATGTGCATTTGGTGGTTATCACACAAAGGATGTTAGAATAATTAGAAACATATACCACGATATGGGCGGAACAGATGAAGCAACTGTAATCGGTTTTGGTGATAAAATTCCTGCGGTTAATGCTACACTTGTAAACTCGCTTATGATTCGTGCTTTAGATTTTAACGATATTTACTGGAAAGAAGATCCTTCACATCCATCTGATATAATTCCTGCTGCACTTTCTGTTGCGGAAATGGTTGGCGCATCGATGGAAGAAGTTATAACTGCAATTGTTCTTGCTTATGAATTTGAACAAAGACTTTGCGAGTTTGCTGTTCCGGGAATTCGTGAACGCAAATGGCATCACGCAACTTTAACACAATTTGTTTCTCCAATTGTTGCAGGAAAAATTCTTGGTTTAACTGTTGATCAAATGGTTAATGCAATCGGAATTAGTGGAAGTCACAGTCATACAATCGGTTGTCCAACTGCAGGTAAACTTACAATGATGAAAAACACTGTTGATCCAATGGCAACACAGGCAGGAGTTTTTGCTGCACTTATGGCAAAACGCGGATACACAGGAACCGAAGCTGTGTTTGAAGGTAAAGAAGGTTTTATGGATTGTTTCCTTGGTTACAATGCAAAAGAAAATAAAGTTGAACCACAAAGTATGAAAGGCAGAGATGGAGTTTCTGATTGGAAATGGAATATAGATAAACTTGTTGGTGGACTTGGTGATTCATACAAAATTCTTGAATGCAGTATGAAGGCATTCCCTACTGAAGCCTTAACTCATACTCATCTTTCTGCAACATTAAAAGTTGTGACAAATAATAATATTAGTTACGATCAAATTGAAACTGTAACGCTAACAACATTAGCCCAAGCTTACGATATACTTTTTGATCCTCACAAGTATCGTCCGGAATCCAGAGAAACTGCTGATCACTCACTTCCTTATTGTATTGCAGTTGCTTTGGTAGATCATAAGGTTACAACACAATCTTTCTCAGATGATAAATTAAAAGATCCAAGAATCTGGGAAGTAATTGATAAAATAAAAGGCGAGCCTTCAATCGAATTCGAAAAAATGTTTCCAGCAAAACAGCCTAGTAAAGTTATTGTTAGAACAAAAGATGGAAGAGAATTTTCTGAATATTTAGAGTATCCCAAAGGAGATCCACGCGAACCAATGACGATGGAAGACCTGGATAATAAGTTTGAAGCACTTTCATCTCAACTTCTTGTTACAGGCAGAAGAAAAGAAATCAAGGATGCAATCTTTAGCGCCGAACTAATGACTGCAAGAGAATTTATGAAAAAGCTCATTGTTTGATTGATTCACTGATACATTGCTAAAATGGTTGAGAAGAAATACTTAAAACTTAATGATATCGATGCATATAAAGTTGCATTTAATTTAAGCAATTATGTTTGGGATTTAATTGTTAAATGGGATCGATTTAATTCTGATACTATTGGTAAACAATTTGTTCGATCAGTTGATTCGATATCAGCAAACTTGGCAGAAGGATTTGGAAGATACTCTAAGAAAGATAAAGTTAAGTTTTATCGTATAAGCTTTGGGTCAATGTATGAATCATTAGATTGGAATGAAAAAGCATTAAAAAGAAAACTTTTAACAAAATCTGAGTATGATTACATTTATTCAGAATTACAGAAGCTACCTAAATTGATTCATCAACTAATCAATTTTACAAATTCCAAATTATCAGAATAACAATGCAACAATCTAACAATGAAACAAAAGAGCAAAGTATTTTTGTATTTAATAATAAATGAGATTTTTTATGGGAACAAAATTAAATAAAGCAATTAGTGGCAAACGTGGCGATTCAGTTCGCTCCGATTGCTATTTTGAAATCGAACTTAAAAATTCTGGCGGAATAAAAATCGATCTAAAGAGTAAAGTTGAAGTGATGTATGGAGAATCAATCAAACAAATGATTCTTGATATGTCCAAATTCTTTGGATTGAAAGATGCAAAGATTTTGTTGGAAGATAATGGAGCTTTACCCTTTGTTCTTGCAGCAAGATTTGAGCTTGCTGTTAAAAGATTATTCCCTGATCTTAAGAAAGAATATCTACTTCCCTTCCACGCAAATAATTTATATTCAACAAAAAAAGATCAGCTAAGAAGAAGCAGATTATATCTTCCGGGAAATGAACCAAAGTTTTTTGTTAATGCCGGACTCCATTCTCCCGATGGAATAATTTTAGATCTTGAAGATAGTGTTGCACCATCTGAAAAAGATGCAGCACAATTACTGGTACGAAATTCTTTACGATCAGTTGATTTTTATGGTGCTGAAAGAATGGTTAGAATAAATCAATTACCAAAAGGTATTGATGACCTTAAATATATTGTCCCAAATAATGTAAATGTAATTTTAGTTCCTAAGTGTGAATCAGCAGAACAAATTCATCAACTTGAAAAAGAAGTTGAGAAACTTAAAAAACAATTCAAAGTTGAAAATCCAATTTACTTTATGCCGATCATTGAAAGTGCTCTTGGTGTTATTAAAGTTTATGAAATCGCATCTGCTTCAAAAAATAATTGTGCACTCGCAATCGGGCTTGAGGATTACACGGCAGATATTGGTACTCAGCGAACAAACGAAGGACGAGAAAGTATTTTTGCAAGACAGATGTTGGTTAATGCTGCAAAAGCAGCCGGCATTCAAGCGATCGATACAGTATTTTCTGATGTTGCAGATATGGAAGCATTAAAACAAAGTGTTATAGAAGCAAAGTCTCTTGGATTTGAAGGCAAAGGATGCATTCATCCAAGACAAATAAAAGTTGTTCACGAAGCTTTTGCTCCAACAATTGAAGAAATTGAAAAAGCTAAAAAGATTGTTCTGGCATTTGAGGAAGCTGAGAAAAAAGGATTAGGTGTTGTTTCACTTGGCAGTAAAATGATTGATCCGCCTGTAGTTAAACGGGCAATAAGAACTATTGATTTAGCAATCTTAAATAATTTGTTAGATAAAAATTGGAAGAAAACACAATAGTACACTGATCAGACTGATTATTTATGATTTTTTAAGATCATAATTAATCAAAGTCATCATAAAAATCAGTGTACCATTTCCTAAAGGATTAAAAATATGAAACTTGTAAAAAACGCAGCAGGTAGATTTGTTCCTACCGAAGTAAATGGAGAAGCTCAAATTCCTTTTAAAGGTGTTGATAAATACAAACCAACAGGAGTTAAAGCAAAACCTCCAATTCGTACTTGTATTGATTATCCATCTGATGGTAACAAAGTTGTAAAAGATTTAAAGACAGCATTGAAGAAAGCTGGTTTGAAAGATGGTATGACAATCTCAACTCATCATCACTTACGCAATGGTGATGCAGTTACAAATATGTTATTCGATGCTGTTAAAGAAATGGGAATAAAAAATATTCGCTGGTATCCATCTGCTTCTTTTCCTGTTCATTCATACTTAATAAAATACTTGGAGGATGGAACAATCCATCACATCGAAGGAAGTATGAATGGACCGCTTGGAAAATTTACAAGCGAAGGAAAAATGAAAGGTGTAGGTGTGCTTCGTTCACACGGCGGAAGATATCAATCATTGCAGGATGGTGAAGTTCACGTTGATATAGCAGTTCTTCTAGCGCCAACTGCAGATGCATTTGGCAATGCTACTGGTGATCGTGGTAAATCTGCTTGCGGACTAATTGGTTTTGCACTTGGCGATTCTGAATATGCGGATAAAACAATAATCGTTACTGATAATCTTATTCCCTTCCCTTGTGTTCCCTGGCAGATTCAGGGTGGTAATGTTGATTATGTTGTTGAAGTTGAATCACTTGGCGATCCTAAAAAAATAGTTAGCGGAACAACTGAAGTTACAAAATCACCAGATCGATTATTGATTGCAGAGTATGTTGCGGATTTTATTGAAGCAGCAGGAATTATGAAAGATGGATTTTCGCTTCAGGCTGGTGCAGGAGGAACCAATCTTGCTTTCGTTCTTTTCCTTAAAAGAAAAGATGAAAGCCAAAGGTGTTAAAGCAAGATTTATGCGCGGCGGCAGTACAAAATATTTAGTTGAAATGCTTGAAGAAGGTTTAACAGATTATATTCTTGATGGACAAACTTTTGATCTTGAAGGTGTAAGAAGTATGCGTGAGAATGCTAATCACGTTAACACTTCTCCTTTTACAAGTTATAATTTTCATGGTAAAGGAAATTTTGCTTCGATAGTTGATACTGCTGTTCTTGGTGCAACAGAAGTAGATGTAAAGTTTAATGCAAATGTTGTTACACATTCTGATGGATATTTGTTACACGGAATTGGCGGATGGCAAAATTGTTTGTACTCAAAATGTACAATACTTGCTATTCCATCTTTCAGAGATCGCATTCCAGTAATTGTTGATGATGTTACAACTATTTGCGGCCCAGGTGAATTGATAGATGTCATCATTACTGAAAGAGGAATTGCAATTAATCCTAAACGAAAAGATCTACTTAAAGCAGTTAAAGGATCTGGACTTCCAATAAAAGATATCAAACAAATCAAAAAAGAAGTTGATGAAATTTGTGGTGGAGCTCCGGCAAAACCAAAAGTTAATAAAGATAAAGTTGTAGCAATTATTAAATGGGTTGATGGAACTGTACTTGATTCTGTTTTTCAAGTTGAAAAGTAAATACATTGGCACAATAACGATACTGATTGAACAGATTATCACTGATTAGGAATTATGAAGAATAAAATTGTTTCGAATTCTCAAACAATAGGTATTGCTTTTGGTGCAGGCGGTGCTCGTGGAATTGCTCATCTCCTAATGATTGAAGCTCTCGATGAACTTGGTGTTAAACCTTCTATAATTTCTGGTTCCAGCATTGGTGCTGTTGTTGGTGCATTTTATGCCGCAGGCTTTACAGCAAAAGAGATGAAAGAAATTCTTGATCAGCTTATCAATCCAAAAAGCGATTCTGTTTTTGATTTCCTTTTAAAATCTGATATTGTAAAACTGTTTACGATGTTCGATCCTCAGTTCATAAGATCCGGATTTATAAAGGGTGAGAAATTTCAGAACTATATGAAAAATCATCTGAAAGTTTCAAGATTTGAAGAATTAAAAATACCTTTAAAAATTGTTGCAACAGATTACTGGAAAAAAGAAACTGTTGTTTTTGAAAAAGGCGATTTGATTCAACCAATAAAAGCAAGTTATTCTTTACCAGGATTATTCACTCCTGTTAAAATAAAAAATAGAATTTTGATTGATGGCGGTGCAGTTAATCCCCTTCCCTTTGATTTAATAATGGATAAATGTGATATAACAATTGCCATTGATGTTACAGCATTTAAAGCACAAAATGAAAGTGAAATTCCACCAACATTTGATTCTGTTTTTACTACTTATCAGACAATGCAGAATTCTATAATAAAGGAACGATTAAAATTTCTACGACCTGATATTTATATTCGACCAGAAATATTTGATGTAAGAGTTTTTGATTTTGTAAAAGCTGATTTGATTTTTAAACAAGCTCAACCGGCCAAAGAAGATTTGAAAAAGCAATTAGAAGGTATTCTAAACAAAAAATAAGTAGACTAGAGCATAAAAGAGATCCCCGCTTTCGCGGGAATGACAAATAAAATCTAACCTGCTCTTAAAGCCTTAACAATATTTAATCTTGCAGCACGAACTGAAGGGAAAAATCCACCAAGCACTCCCATTACAAGTGCGAAAATCAATGATGAAATGATTATAGATGGTGAAAGCGAGAATGAAAATGCAAGTTCAGAAAATGAATTCCAGTTTAATGTTGAGATTGAGAAAAATTGTAAGAACGATGCAATAAATAAACCAATAATTCCACCCACCAATGATGTGAGCAATGCTTCAAATAAAAATGCAGTTAGTATACTTCTTCTGCTAAATCCTAATGAACGCATTGTACCAATTTCCACGGTTCTGTTTGCAACTGCCGAATACATAGTAATTGTTGCACCTATCGTAGCACCAAAACTAAATATTACGGTAATAAATATTCCTAATACGCGAATGAAGGTTGCTAATATTTCTGATTGTTCTTCAAAATACTTTTGCTCAATTTTTGGTTCAAACTCTTTCAGTCTTTTATCAGTTTCAAATGCTCTTTTAAATTCCTCATAATTTGCCATATCATCTAACTTTAAGGTTAAAGTTGAAACATTTGAAGCTCTGTTGAATGCATTTAATAATTGTTGTGAATCTCCCCACATTTCAGATTCAAAACCGCTTCCATCATCTTCAAACAAACCAACAATTTCCCAATCATCTCCAGCAAATTTTACTTTGCTTCCAATCTGAGCACCTTCAAATTTATTATTTATGGATTTACCAACAATTAATTCTCTTAATGATGGATTAAATAATCTACCTTCAACTAATTTTACTTGCTCTCTTAGTTGATATACTGGTTGAGAAACACCACGAACAGTAACATTACTTATTCCACCGCTTTTTATAGCAAGATTAATTATGACTACTGGTTCAGCAGAAATTAATAAATTTCCATCGTTACCTTTTGCTATATGTGGTAATGCGCGAATAATATTTTGCGTATCTCCATCAATAATACTGCTTATTTCTCCCTGTGATGACTGACGAAGTATTTTAATATTTTCAGCAGAGCCTGTTGATACCAAAGTTTTCTCAACTCCATAAGCCATCATCAATGCGGCAGCAAAAACAAATACAACCATTGCAATACCGGAAATAGTGATAATTGCAGTTAGTTTTCTTGCTTTAAAATTTCTAAAAGTATACTTAAATGGTATTTTCATAAAAATCCTTTTCCTTTTTATCCGACAAATCTAAAACCATCTACAATATTGGTTTTTAGTGCTCTTTGAATTGGAAAGATTGAAGCAAGAATCCCAATCAAAATTGCTGCACTCATTGCTAAAATTGTTGTGATTGGTTCGATAAAGAAAAATGGGAAAAATCCTTTCGGCATAGCTTGTTCAAATCCTGCAACAATTGGATAAGTTAGAGTAATGCCAACTCCACCACCAATTAAAGCAATAGCCATTGATTCACCCAAAATTAATCCAACTATATGAAAAGCAGAGAAACCTAATGTTTTAAGCACTGCGTACTCACGTGTTCTTTCTCTTGCAGCCATTATCATTGTGTTTGCAAGTACCAGCATTATAATTCCGATAATGACAAATGACATAAAATTCATTGCAGTAATTATGGCTCCGGAAGCAGAAACAAAACCTTGTGTAAAAGCTTTTTCAGTTTCAGTTTTAGTTTCGGCAGATGAATTTTTAAATATTGCATCGATCCCTTCAGAAATTTCAGCAGCTTTATTTGCATCATCAATCAGCACGATATACCATCCAACATTCCCGGCTCTAACCGGTGATTCAACTTTCATTCTTTCATCAACATAAGTCCAGTGAAAAAGCATTTGTGTGTCATCTGTATTTTTATTTTTTGGTTTGTAAATTCCTCGAACCACAAACTCCCATCTGCCAGGAAAAATATCACCTTCTAAAACCATTTGATCGCCGACTTTAATATTATACTGTGTGGCAATATCCTGACCAATTACACAAGCATTTCTCTCTTTCTTAAAATTCTCAAGTTCTTCCGGAGTGATTAAAAACTCTTGCATTACATCAAAAATTGATTCGGCATCCACCGCCAATCTGGCAAAGAAATTACTTTTATCTTTATAAACGCCACCAAACCAATTGGCAAAACTTACAGTCTTAACACCTTCAACGACTTTTATTTTTTCCATATATGCATAGGGTAATGGAAAAATAAAAGATACAGCTTGCCTTGTAATCAATCGATTAGCTGCTGCCGCATCAACGCTTGAATCCCATATTGTAACTACCGTTCTTAAAACACCAAAAGCTATTACTGCAATGGCTATACCAAGTACAGTAAGAAATGTTCGGAGTTTATGCCTAAGTGCATTTGCAAAAATTAATTTTAGGATTTTCATTTTATGCTCCTACCAAATCACCTTTTTCAAGATGCTTAATTAACTTTGCTCTTTCAGCAGCGTGCGGGTCGTGTGTTACCATAATTATAGTTTTTTGAAATTCCTTATTTAGTCTTTCCATCAATGTAAGGATCTCTTCTGCGGAATGTCTATCAAGATCTCCTGTTGGCTCATCAGCGACAATTAAAACCGGATCCGTAACAATTGCTCTTGCAATTGCAACTCTTTGTTCCTGTCCACCCGAAAGTTGTTTTGGTGAATGATGCATTCTATCTCCAAGTCCAACTAGGTTTAAAGCAGTCTCAACTTGTTTTTTTCTTTGAGCTTTAGAAAGTTTAGTAAGCAATAGTGGAAGTTCAACATTTTCAAATGCCGTTAAAACGGGAATTAAATTGTAAAACTGAAAAATAAACCCGACATTATTTGCACGCCATTTTGCTAAAGCTGATTCACCGAGAGAAGAAATATCAGTACCATTCACGGTTATTTTACCATTGCTTGGTTTATCAATTCCAGCAATAAGATTTAGTAAAGTAGTTTTACCAGATCCTGACGGTCCCATCAAAGCCAAAAATTCTCCTTGTTCAACATTTATCGATATATTGTTTAGAACAGGGATTTCAATTTTATCACGCCAATATGACTTAGAAACACTTTGAACTGTTATTAATGATGACATTTAATCTCCTGGATATGGTTTAAACTTTTTATTCAGCTAATTTAACTTCAACACCTTCTTTAATTTTTTCATTAAGAGTCGAAATAACTTTTTGTCCTGATTGTATTCCTGAAATTACTTCTACGTAAGATCCCAATTTTTGCCCTATTACAATCTCATTTTTTACAGCTTTATCATCTGATATTGTAAAAACATAACTCTTACCATTTTCTGATTTAACCGCTGAAGATGGAATAACAAGTATCGGTTTCTGATTTGTAATTGAGGTATCAACAGGTTCAGTAAAGAAAGAGACCTTTGCACTCATTTCTGGAAGAACTCTACTGTCATAATTTTTAAATCCAACTTTAACAAGAACGGTTGCTTTCGAACGGTCAGCAGTTGGAACAATTTTAAATACATAAGCAGAATAACTTTTTTCTGGATAGGCATCAAGAGTGATTTCACAGTCCTGATCAACAATAATTTTTTCAATGTTTGATTCAGAAACATCTGCTTCAACAAGTAGTGAATTCATGTCTGCAATTGTAACCACTGCTGTTTTTGAGGTTGTACTTCCGCCAAATGGCGCAACAATTTCTCCAACTTCCGCATTCTTTGTTAATACAGTCCCATCAAATGGGGCACGAATTAAAGTGTTTTCAAGAGCAACTTCATATTGTTTGATTCTGGCATTTGCAACTTGTATTGAGGCTAACAATCTATTGTACGTTGCACCAGCCTGATCAAATGCCTGTTGCGAACTTAATCCTTTACCAAATAATTCTTTTTCACGATTGTAAGTATTCTCAGCGCTGATCAAATCAGCATTGTAAAGTTGCAAGTTAGCTTTTGCTTCATCCAGTTGAGCAAGAATATCTGTGTTTTCAAGTTTACCAATAATTTGATTCTTTTTTACTTTATCGCCTTCAACAACACCGAGATAAATCAGCCTTCCTGTTCCCTTTGATGCAATTGCAGCTTTACGTTGTGCCACTACATATCCGCTAGCATTTAATGATGCAGTTGTCTGTCCAGGTTTTTGAAGTACAGCAGTTGTAAGTTTAACTTCAACCGAAGAACCAAGAAAAGATGTAATTACAAAATATCCAGCAATTATAAGAAGGATAACTGCAATTATTATAAAAATATTCTTCTTGCCTGAGTCTATTTCTGGTTTATTGGTTCTATCTATTCTTAATGATGATAAGTCAGCGTTTTTTGTTTCCATTGAAATAGTTTAGTTAATGAATGTGTAAAAATATGTAAACCATAAAAGGAGCCAAAAGGTTCAGTGATAAGTGGCACATATTAAGGTTGAGCGAAATATAAAAAAAGGGAATCAAATAATTCCCTTTTTCATCTAAAATTCTTTTAAAGTTTTTTATCGCTCGATTTGAATTCCTAGCCAGTCTTCCAACTTAGAATATATCAATTCTTTATCCTTTTTAGAAAATCCTCTAATTCTGGAACCATGTGAGCCATTTGGTAAAACCATTTTTACAGAATTTGTTTTTCCGGTTAAGCATACGCCAGTTGAGGTCCAGGGATCGTTTCCACCATAAATATAAATAAAATTATCTCCTTCATTTGAAGCCCAATCGGTAATTTTTTTCAATAACCTAGGATCATAAGTTGGATTTGAATCTTGAGGAATAAAAAATGGAGTTTGCCCATCGGCATATTTTATATAATCTTTAAATTGTCTGATCTCATAAGCATAGTATCCAAACTCAGTATAACACTGATAAAAGAATGGCTGAATGCTCATAATATCCTGGTCATCAAAATATGTTACGCCACCGTATGCTGATAATTGATTCCAGATTTCTTCTAAAGAATAAGTTTCATCGGGAATTTTTGAACAATCGCCATCGCTCCACTGCCAATATGCAAATGAGTATTCAAGTACAGAATATTCGTAAGCTTTTTCGTAACCAACAATATTATATGTTAGTTTTTTATCTTTTGCGTTTTTTAAAAATATCGGATAAAGCTCGTTACGTTTTTCAAAACAAAGTTTCTGGAAATTAAAAACTTTTTCTCTGCATTCTGGAGTTGAAACAGATTTAATCCACTCATAAACACGTTGATCCTCAGTGGATAAATTTAGCGGACCTTCATAAGAAACAGAAACATCAACATCATCCGGATAAAAATATCTGTGAAATATTACACAAGAACCGCCTTTGCTTATTCCAGTACTTATCCATTTGCCGGAATAAAATTGTTTAAATAATTCTATTATTCTATGATGATCTTTTGCAGCTTGTTCAATAGTAAGATATTTCCAATCAAAAGGAAATGGAACAGATTCACCAAAATATCTATGCTCAACCATAATCTGATTACAGCCAATAATTTTACTCAGCTCAGTGGTACGATTATCAACGGCGTAACCATCAAGTTCGATTACCATTGGTCTCTCTTTATCAATGTGCGAAAGAAATAGCTGTTGTCTGAATTTTGGTCCATCCGGATTATTCTGATCTACTGGTTGAGTGATGAAGATTTCATAAGCCTCGGTATAGATTTTATCTGCGGCAACCTTTGTTACTTCAACATCTGGTAAGGATTTCAACCAGTTGTACAAATCTGAGTTTAATGTATCACTTGATTGAGAATGAGCGATACTTGATAAAAATATTATGATAAAAAACGACAAGAATAATTTAGATTTCATAGTCTTTCCTACAAAAAATATTTTAATGAATTATTGATTCTTAAGTTTATTTAAACCACCACCAAAAGTTGTGATCCATATATTACCATTCAAATCTTTAACCACATCGGTTATATTGTCATTAGATAAAAATGAATTTAAAGTACTGAAGAAAATAGTGGAGTTATTATTATCAAACTTTGTTAATCCTTCGGATGTGCAAAACCATTTATTGCCTGCTGTTGTATAAATATTATTCATTTTATTATTTATTGTCCCAAAGTAAAAGTTTGAAAAAGCAGACCCGTCATACATAGAAACTCCGCCACGAATTCCATTATTCTGCAATTGCCCAAACCAGATTCTATCTGTATTATCGAGAGCGATAGACGAAATCCTGTTAGTTAAAAAATTGTATTGGGTTGCTTCGTATTCGGTAAAAGTACTGCCATCAAATTTTAAAATTCCAAAATTGTTTGAACCAATCCACAAATTATTTGAACCGTCAAATTGTAAACTGGTTACCCATAAATATGTAAAAAACTGCGAGGTATGATTAAACTTCTGCCAATTTACTCCATCATATTTTGCAAATCCATTATTTGTACCAATCCATGCATTACCAGTCAAATCAAATTGTATATCATTTATACTATTATTCGGTAATGCCGAATTACCGGTATTATAAATCTGCCAGGAGTCGCCATCAAATATCCCAAGACCGTTGTTTGTACCAACCCAAATCCTATTATCATTGCCGACATTTAAAGTATTTATTTGATTCGATGGAATATCTGAGTTATTGATATTGAAGTTTAGAAATTCTTTTTCGTTAAAACTGATTAGACCTAAATTTGAAGTTCCAATCCATTTAACATTTTGATTATCGGATACTATTGATGTAAGTAAACTTGATTGAATCCCAGAGTTGGATATTTGATAATCAATCCATTCAGAGGTATCTCTCAACACCGAATAGGAAGCAGTTGTCTTATTACTTTCAACAATAACTTCAAGTTCAGAATCCCGATGATTGTATAATCTGTAAGCTACTTTGTATTTACCAGGTGTCAAACTATTAATTGATGCAGGTGAATGTAGTCCGGTAACGGAATCATTAATAATAATTTCAGAATTTGTTGGAGAAGAATTAAAAGTAATTCTTCCGAGCATAAGTGGATTTTGATAATAATCGATAAAAATATTAAATGTATCTTTTTCGATTAAAGTAACACTGAATGTAGTGTCTCTAAAATATCTTTTCTTCAGTGTGACCTGATATTGTCCATCTTCCAAAAATGGGATATAGTCAGGTGTTGTTCGACCTGTACTTTTCCCATTTAAATAAATGGTTGATCCGAATGGTTCGCTATCCACATAAAGAAAGGCTTGCGGAATTTCATCTTCTAAAGGTGAGGTTGAAACTTCTTTATCACATCCAATGATCAAATATGAGATAATAAGCAAAACAGCTATAAATAAAATTAGTGGATTATATTTATTCATTATCTGATTAATGTTTTAATTGTATATAACTTTATATCCAAATGACTGAATGTAAGAAGCGATAAATGATAGTGATGTATAGTTTTTGATAATATAAGTTCCAAAAATTCCATACCCACCAATGATATTTGTATAATCATTTTCATCTAATCTAACACTTAAATCGTTTAGCGATTGACTTGTTGAAGAATAATAGCGTGATAAACCTTCATCCATAACTAAAACCTCTACTTTTGGTTTTAACTCGACAGTGTAATTTGACTTAAATTCATCACCAGCAGAAATGCTTTCTAAAAATTTTGTAATCACTTCCATTGGATAAGAAACTATTGTTTGCCTAGCAGCAGGTGGATAAATCGGGATATCATCATCACCATTAGTTTTATATGCTAATGGAATTTCTTTCACATATTTGATATTAATACCATTTTCATTTTTGTAATAAGTAATCAATATTCTAATATCATAAAAATTATAAGTTGATTGTGCTTGCCAGCCAAAGTTTAAATAGTTTTCATTTACAGGTGGAATTACAGTTGGATTTTGATTTGAGAACATAATATCATTCGGAGTAACAGTTACTGATCTCAGCCTTTTGCCGGATGGAAGTAAAGCCTCTATCTCCACAGTTTTACCCGCCGTTGGTTTTACTTTATTAGTAAAATAAAATTTGTACGGGGTTTTATACCTGGAAGTATCCGTACGTTCTAAACTGCTGTCCTTGAACAGATATACTGAATCTTTAAGCCACACTCTTATCTCGGCTCCAATTAATGAGGGATCAGTTGTGTTATCATATGGATTAAAACTTCCTGTAAAATAACTTTTTGATAACGTTGCTACCTGAAAATTCGTACTGGCATCTAACAGACAAGTTAGGATATATCTTTCTTTATAATCGCCAAATGGATTAAAATTTTCATCGCAAGACAATGAAACAAAATACAAGTAATATGAATAAAAGCAATTGTTTGATTTTCATATCTCAACTTTTATTGTTGCTGTTACTAATAACGGAAGCATATTCACCCGTTCACCAGTATCTCTTTCAAAGTAAAAAATATTTTTACGATTGTAAGCATTTATAATGCTAAAATCCATTTCTGTTTTTAATCCAAGAAATTCTGTGATTTTTGAAACACTCAAATCCAGACGGTGATACGATGGAAGTCTGCCAAGATTTTGATCGCCAAGAATCAAATATGGATTTGTATTCCCGCTTTGATACCAGGGATCAAAAATATTTGTTAGATATATTTTATCATAATAACCCGTTAACTGTGTAAATGGTAAACCGGAAGAGTAGCTCCAAACGGCAGAAGTAATCCAGCCAGCTCCAAGTGAATATTCTAAAGAAAAATTAACAGCGTGTCGTGAATCATATTTAGGGTAGTATAAGTAATTATCAACCTCTTTATATGCCCAACTGAGAGCATATGCAGCAGTAAATGCAAAAGGAGAGTTTGCATATTTTAACAAAAATTCCAACCCATATGCCTCACCACTTCCGCTAACTAAATCGTTTTCAAAATCATAATACTTTTTTGGATTAATGATCGGTAAGTTTTGTGTGAGTTTGAAATATCCTTCAACACTCAAATTAATTGATTCACTAATATCCATATCAACTCCAGCCGAATATTGAATTCCTTTGGATGGATTTAAATAGCCGGGAATGATTATCCATGGTTCAAAGACTGATATAACTTCATCTTCATCCGAAACCGTTGCAACTTCCTGAAGATAAATACCCCAGGCGGCTTTAAAAGAAATGAATGGTAAAAATCGATAGTTAAAACTAACTCGTGGTTCAGGTATAAAGCTACCGTTTCGAGTTAAACCAGAAATATTAATTCTGGCACCAGCGTCAATTCCAAAATTTTCGAAACGAAGCATTTTATACTTACCATAGAGCGAAAAATTTCCGGAGAATCTAGATAAATCTGTAACTGCACCTTCAAGGTTTTTAGTTTTAAGCTGAGTATCTACAACTTTCAGGTTAAGCCCTAATCCAATCTCATCTTTACTGTCTGAAACAATATTAAAATCCACACTGATATTAAAATCATTAATTAAATTTTTCATTGGTTTGATAGTAGTTAGATTAGGAACAACTTCGCCATCAAATTGGCTAAGTGATGCAGCGATCCTGGAATAAACCGGAACGTCATATATTTGAAGCCATTCGAACCCAATAAGATTACTTTTCCAATAATATTTTTCTCGTGTTGGATCATCGTAATCCAATTTATCACCACTAAAGAAACCGAATAATACAAATTTAGCATTATGCCAGATATCAGGACTCGAATAATTAAGCTTGAATGAAAAATCATAAAAATCAATTGGAACAGTTTGATCGTTTAGAAATTTTTTTAGGATTTTATCCGATATACTCTTTCTTCCTGTAAAAATAAAGGAACCGTTAGGCAATGGTCCTTCAATTACTCCTTTTGCAGTTAAAAAACTTGCGCTTGCCTTGCCGCCGAATCTATTCTTATTTCCATCTTTAGAAACAACATTAAGCACGGATGACAATCTGCCACCATATTCTGAAGTAAAACTTCCTTTATAAAATTCAACACTGTTAATCATATCGGGATCTATTACACTGAAGATACCAAGTGAATGAAACGGATTATAAATATTAACCCCATTTAACAATACAAGATTCTGATCGCTCGTACCACCACGAACATAATATTTAGCAGATACATCACCAGTACTTTTAACCCCAGGTAAATATTGTAAAGTGCGTATAATATCAGTCTCTACGCCCTTCGGTAGATTTTCAACTTGTCTAATTGAAATTCTTTCTAATCCGATATCGGTAGAGTTTTTTTCAACTATTTTCTCTCCGATTTTTTCAACTGCCTGAAGTTCAATACTCATTGGTTTTAATTTTATATCAATGTCCGTTATTCTTTCCGGAAGAATACTTATAGATAATATTTTTGAATAGTATCCAACGTACGAAACAACGATTGTATATCTTTTATCAGCGGGTAGAGAATTTATTAAAAATAATCCTCTTTCGTTTGTAGAGGCTCCGGTTTTTAATTCTTGCACAGACACATTACAAAAAGCAAGTGCCTCGCCATTTGTAGAGTCTGTAACCAGTCCTCTAAGCTTTCCAAATTGCTGTGAATACGACAATTGAGAGAGAAAAAGAATGGCAAAGAATATTATATGAATTCTAAAGAAGTATATATTCTGCAACTTTAATAATATGATATTGTAAATAATTAAATGCAGAACTAATATATATTAATTCATTTTTATAGTATACACTATTTGCATACCGGTTCTTGATATTTGGTAACAAATATTAAAGTTATTAAAAGCCAATCGTAACTCACTTGACTGACTATTTTAAAAGTTTATTTAAAATTTTATTCTTCCAGTGTACTTAAATTACCGGGATCCTGACCTAAAGCACGTGCTTTTAATACTCTTCTCATGATTTTACCACTTCGCGTTTTGGGTAATGAATCTACAACTTCAATGCTTTCTGGTTTTGCAATCGGACCAACTTCATGACCGACATGTTGACGTAATTCTTCGATAAGTTTATCAGATTTTGAATAACCAGTTCTTAACAAAACATAGCAATGAATTGCATTTCCTTTAATATCGTGTGGTAACCCAATTGCAGCAGCTTCCGCAACAGCTTGATGACTTACTAATGCACTTTCAATTTCTGCTGTACCTAACCTATAACCGGAGACTTTAATAACATCATCAACTCTCCCTATAATCCAAAAATACCCATCTTCATCTTTGCGGGCAGAATCACCAGTCATATACATTCCGGGATATTTACTCCAGTACTGATTTACATATTTATCAGGGTCATTCCAGATTGTTCTAAGCATTGATGGCCATGGAGTCTTTATTACAAGATATCCTTCTTCATTTGGTTTAACGGATTTTCCAGTTTCATCCACAACATCTGCAATAATTCCGGGAAATGGTTTTGTTCCTGAGCCAGGTTTGAGCGGAGTACATGGCATAGGAGTTATCATAAACATTCCGGTTTCTGTCTGCCACCAAGTATCCATAATCGGGCATTTCTCTTTTCCGATAACTTTATGGTACCATCTCCAGGCTTCAGGATTAATGGGTTCACCAACACTACCGAGTAATCTAAGTGAAGAAAGATTATAACGGTTTGGCCAGGCATCTCCAAATCGCATAAGTCCGCGTATTGCTGTGGGAGCTGTATACAAAATATTAATCCCGTACTTCTCTATCATCTGCCACCAGCGATGCGGATAAGGATAAGTTGGTGCTCCTTCATACATAAATGATGTTGCTCCATTTAGTAATGGACCATAAACAATATAGCTGTGACCTGTAATCCAACCCGGATCTGCAGCACACCAAAATCTATCTTCTTCATGAATATCAAAAACATATTTTAATGTGGCATAGGTCCCAACCATATAACCACCATGAGTATGCACAATGGCTTTTGGTTTTCCAGTAGTGCCCGATGTGTATAACATGAATAGTGGATCTTCAGCATCCACAATTTCAAGACAATCAGAATTATTTGCGATCGGCAAGTTCATTAATTCATGGTACCACATGTCACGTCCCGATTCCATATTGATTTGATGACCGGTACGCTTTACGACTAAAACACTTTCAACAGTTGCTGCACGCTGCAATGCTTCATCAGCAATTTTTTTAAGCTCAATTATTTTTCCTCTTTGAAATGCACCATCAGCAACAATTAAAACTTTTGATTGACTGTCCTCTAATCTTTCGTGAAGGGCTTCAACAGAAAAACCTCCGTATACAACAGAATGAATAGCACCGATTCTTGCACATGCCAGCATACCGATCATTAATTCAGGTATTCTTCCCATATAAAGTGTCACTCTATCCCCTTTTTTTACACCTAAACTTTTAAGAATGTTAGCAAACTTGCAAGTCTCCCGATGAAGAGCAAAATAGGAATATGTTTTACCATCCCCATTTTCTCCTTCCCAAATCAAAGCAAGCTTATTTCTTCGAAATGTTGTCACATGAACATCAAGGCAATTGTAAGCTATATTTGTTTTCGCACCCGTAAACCATTTGAAGAAAGGTTTATTCGAGTCATCAAGAACATTATCCCACTTTTGAAACCAATACAGATTTTCAGCCTCTTTCTCCCAAAATCCTAAGGGATCTTTTTCGGCTGAGGCATATAAACTTTCACATTTTGCATTAGCATAATCCATAATCTCTTTTGAAGGGTAATACACATCTCCTATAAGTTTTTTTTCTGCCATTTGATGCTCCTGAATAATTGGAATGTTTTATAATTTTAAGATGAAATTAAAAGTAGTTTAGATTAGAATCAACAAATTAGAATGGTTAATTTTATTTTGATTTACAACTTAGTTAAGCGGGATGAGTATTAACTTATCCCGCTTTGATAGGATTAGAATTTATTGGGACCAGAGTTTCTAATTGATTCTGATGTTCCTTCAGAATATTCTTTGAAGTTTTCTACAAACATATTCGCTAGCTTTTTGGCTTGCTCGTCATAAGCGGCTTTATTACTCCAGGTATTTCTTGGATTAAGAATTTCAACAGGGACTTCAGGACAAGTAGTAGGAACCATTAAATTAAATATTGGATCTTTAACATATTCTACATTATCAAGTTTGCCTTCTAAAGCGGCAGTTAAAATTGCACGCGTGTATTTAATTTTCATACGACTTCCAATACCATATGGTCCGCCTGTCCAACCAGTATTAACGAGCCAGCACTTTGTTTTATGTTTTACAATCTTTTCACCCAATAGTTTAGCATAAACACTTGGATGAAGAGCCATAAATGGAGCTCCAAAACAAGTACTAAAGGTGGCTTTAGGTTCAGTAACTCCTTTTTCAGTTCCGGCAACCTTTGCTGTATAACCAGAAATGAAATGATACATTGCTTGTTCGGTTGTTAGTTTAGAAATTGGAGGTAGTACCCCAAACGCATCTGCAGTTAACATTACAATATTTTCCGGATGTCCTGCTCTGCCTTCTTCAACTATATTTGAGAGATGTGAAAGCGGGTAAGCAGCACGAGTATTTTCTGTAAATGTTTCATCATCTAAATTTAATCTTCTGTCTTGTGCATCAATTTGAACATTCTCTAAAATTGTCCCAAATTTTCTTGTGCACTCATAAATTTCAGGCTCCGCTTCTTCAGAAAGTTTTATAACTTTTGCATAACACCCGCCCTCGTAGTTAAAAACTCCATCATCACTCCAGCCATGTTCATCATCACCAATTAATCTTCTATTTGGATCTGCTGAAAGAGTTGTTTTACCTGTGCCGCTTAAACCAAAGAATAATGCAACATCGCTATTTTTACCAATATTTGCAGAACAATGCATAGACATCACTCCACGCAAAGGCATTAGATAGTTCATTATTGTAAAGACAGATTTTTTTATTTCACCAGCGTAACTGGTTCCTCCAATTAGCACAATTTTCTTGGCAAAGTTTAGAAGAATAAACACTTCAGAATTTGTGCAATCAACTTCTCTATCGGCGTGAAAATTAGGCATTTGAATAATTGTAAAATCAGTTTGGTGATTACTTAACTCCTCAGGTGTTTTATATCTTCTAAACATATTTCTGGCGAATAATGTATGCCAGGCATTTTCGGTAATAACTCGTAATCCAATTTTATGTTTGGGATCAGCACTTGCATAACAATCTTCTATATATAGATCTTTACCTTGAATATATGCCATCATTTTAAAATAAATTCTTTCAGCGCATTCACCGGACATACCCTTGTTTACTTTTCCCCACCATACGTTTTTTTCACTCCCCGGCTCCCGAACAATAAATTTATCGTTTGGACTTCTACCTGTATGATGCCCGGTTCTTACAACAAGTGGACCAAGATGGGCAAGTAAGCCTTCCCTTCTCCTTATAACTTGTTCATAAAGTGCGGGTGTTCCGTAATTATAAAATACCTCACGGATATTCCTGATTCCTATCTGCTCTAATTCTTTTATTACATTATCTTTTAAAATCATTTGCCTTCCTTAATTTTTTTATTCAATATTTTGTGCATAACGCTATGCTTTCTACCATAAAATAAGTAAATAAGAGCACCTATTGCCAGCCAGATAAATAGTCTTAACCAATTTTCTTCAGGTAAAGAAAACATTAATAACAAACAAGTTGCAATACCCAGAATTGGAACTGCTGGAACAAATGGTGCCCGAAAAGGCCGTTCTGCATTTGGATGTGTCTTTCTCATTATCAAAACTGCCCCACATACTATTACAAACGCAAATAGTGTACCGATATTGACCAGTTCAGCTAATATTCTTAGAGGTAAAAATCCACCAAGTACAGCGACAAAAATTCCTGTTAGTATTGTGGATTTCCATGGTGTACGAAATTTATCATGCACAGCTCCAAAAATGCTTGGCGGAACAAGCCCGTCGCGCGACATTGCAAGAAAGATTCTTGGCTGGCTCAACATCATTACTAATAAAACAGAGGTTATACCCGCCAATGCTCCAAATGAAATTAGTAGTTGAGCCCAGGGTAATCCAACTTGTGCAAATGCATTTGATACAGGAGCATCAATATTAATTTTATCATAAGGGACCATTCCTGTAATAATCGCCGCAACAGCAATATAAAGAACTGTACACAATAATAAGGAAGTAATAATTCCGATTGGTACGTCTCTCTTTGGATTCTTTGCTTCCTCAGCATGGGTAGAAATTGAATCAAAGCCAATGTAGGCAAAAAATATAGTTGCTGATGCTGCAAGCATACCTACAGGAGCGCCTCCCAATCCTTCTTGTCCAAAAAGAGTTTTTCCGAAAAAACTAATCCCAGTATATCCAAATGGTGCAAATGGCTGCCAGTTTTCAGGAACAACGTAAAATGCACCTACAACAATTACAAAAAGTACCACGACCAGTTTTATAATTACCATCGTAGCATTAAAACTTGTGCTCTCTTTGATTCCTTTTACTAAAATTATAGTGATTATTGCTGCAATTATAATTGCGGGTAAATCCAGTACCGTTCCGGTTGAAGCTAATAATCCTGTATCCGGATTAAAATCAAATGGAGCTCTTTGCAGGTTGGGTGGTATTTTAAATCCAAATATTCCTATTAAATCCTGAAAATAGGCTGACCAACCGTGAGCTACTGTAGCAGAAGCAACAGCATATTCAAGAATCAAATCCCAGCCAATTATCCATGCAAATAATTCTCCGAGTGTTGCGTATGCATAAGTATATGCGGAGCCGGCAACAGGTACCATCGAAGCAAATTCTGCATAACATAGTGCCGCAAACACACAAGCAATTCCAGCCACAACAAAAGAAAGTATAATTGCTGGTCCAGCTTTGTCATGAGCAGCAACACCGGTAAGAACAAATATCCCAGTTCCGATGATAGCTCCGACTCCCAGGCTTGTAAGTGCAACTGGTCCAAGAATTCTGCGTAACCTGTTTTCTCCTTTCATTTCTTCAAGAAGCAGTTCCAAAGGTTTTCTTGCAAAGATTTGTTTCATACCGTATCCTTTTTTATCGATAATTGAATATTGAATATGAACTATGTTTATAAAACTGAAATTGTTATTTAAGAATGGAATTTAAATCCATCTCCATTTTTTCTTCACAAAAAAATGGCTCACCGAAAGTTTTACCGATATAAAATCCGTAAAACTCTGCACGTGACTTAATATAATTGATGAATTCCGGCCTGCTAATAAATGTTTCCGGCTCTTTACTCTTAGGATTATGAAATTGTGAAGAGTAACATTCCACACTTTTCATTTTCTGCTCCATAGTTTCAGAAATATTTATTATGAAGGTCGGATCAAATGTATAAGTCTGCATGTAGTAATATAGTTTATTCGGACGATAATGCTGTTGGGGAACATCTTTGTAAATTGTTTTTACTTTTGTTAATCCTGTAGAAAACATTGCTCGTTTGATTAGATTACTTGCATCAATATGATCCGGATGACGATCATTAAAAAATGGGGCGAAAATAATTTTCGGTCTGAATTTTCTTATTGTAATAATAACTTTCATCAGGTTTTCTTTTATGTTCTTAATATCACCGTCGGAAATTTCTAAATTTTCCCGAACAGCAACCTTAAGAATAATGGCAGCATTAAATGCTTCTTGTTGTCTTGATTCCGGAGTTCCTCTTGTACCAAGTTCGCCACGAGTTAGATCGATAATCCCGACTTTAAAATCATTTTTAGAAAATTTGGCAATTGTACCTCCCATAGCAAGCTCTGCATCATCGGGATGGGCAGCAAAAACTAGAACATCTAAATTCATTTTCTCACTTTAGTTAAATTTTAGCTATTCGAACATAAAAATATTATTTAATGTATGCTAATGGTTAACAACAAGTTTTGATCATACTAACTGAAAAATATTTGCTATACCTTAAAAATTTGTTTGTTATATTTAGACATATCTTTATCTTAAAAATACTAATCAAATTATTTTATCAAATTTATTTAACGAGGTATAAGAATGAAATTAATTTGTTCCACCTTTTTAGTAATATTCATAGCCACAGCAGCTTTTCCTCAATCCTACTTGTGGCAGTTAAAGCAATCTGGTTCAAGTTTAGGTGGACCCATTGATGTTGAGAAGTTCAATGCCAATAATGTTTATTATGGATCTAATAATATAATTTATAAAAGCACGGACAGAGGCGAAACATTTACTCAAATGGGAATTAATGTTCCTCAAGCCTCGGAAATAAAATGCATTAATGTAAATGATAATCATCCTTCAACACTTGTTGTAGGAATTGAAGCTGGTACGGATAAAATACTTAAAACCACTGATTCTGGAGCCTCATGGGTGATTACGGCAGATGGACTCTCATTCTCTTATTTTGGTATTCCCATTACTCAAGATCCAAGTCATCCGGATACGCTTTACATGATGAGCAACTCGAATTTTTCACGTTCCACAGATTTTGGATCCACATGGACGACGATCTCTACAGCAGTCGGAACAAATAGTGCACCTTGTGATATAGAGGTTTTCCCAGATACTTCAATTATTCTAGTCGGTGATAATGGGACAGGAATTTTTAAAAGCACCAATTATGGCGTTAATTGGTCTCAGACTTACAGCACCTCAGGTGAGATTCCAACTATTTCTGTTGATTTTCAAAATCCCGGCATTGCATGGGCAACTAAATGGAGCGGCGGCGGTGGTTTGTTAAAATCTACAAATTACGGTCGAACATGGACGCTCGTTCCATATTTTAACGGAATAAATATGTGGGGAGTGCATGTCCAGGAATCTGATGGAAATGTTATCCTTGTAAATAGTTATTCCACATCACCGGGCAGCTGGAGATCAAAAAGTGGCGGTGCTTTTTGGACACCGGTAAATATACCTGCGACTGGTTATCAGGTAGTTTCAATAGATACTATGACACAGTTTGCCGCACAAGGAAATGGGTTTTATAAATTAACTTCCCCATACTTTATTCCAGTGGAGCTCACATCTTTTGCCGCATCGATTGTTGGTGATAATGTAATATTAAATTGGATAACGGCAACTGAGTTAAATAATCAAGGTTTTGATGTAGAAAGAAGCTCGGATAACCAAAATTTTACACAGATAGGATTTGTTCCTGGTTATGGTACAACTACAGAAAGCAAATTTTATAGTTTTTCGATAAATGTTTTACCTTCACAAAAAGAATTCTATAGATTAAAGCAAATTGATTTTGACGGGACATTTGAATATTCATCTACTGTTGAAGTGGAAGGTATCGCTCCAACTGAATTTTCATTAAAGCAAAATTACCCGAATCCTTTTAATCCAACTACAAAAATTGGATTTACTCTACCTTTAGAAAGCAATGTTAAAATTGTGGTTTACAATTTAATAGGACAAAAGGTTACTGAAGTTGTTAACTCAAAGTATTCAGCAGGCAGCCACTCAGTTGATTTCGATGCATCAACACTTTCAAGCTGGAATTTATCTATATAAAATTGAGGCTGGAAATTTTACTTCAGTTAAAAAAATGCAATTAATGAAATAGCAACTCAATTGTTTCTTTAAGAAGGATTTAAATCTTTATTGGTTTAAATCCTTTTTCTTTTTAAAGCACTATCCTATTTTTAGATAAGCAATCCAAAAGGACTATTATGAAACTTCTGAAATTTATCTCCTTTACAATTCTTTTTATTACAACCCTAACGGCACAGACTATGAAAACAGCTTTTATCAACGGAAAAATTTATACTGTAAATGAAAAACAACCAATAGCCCAGTCGGTTATAGTTCAAGGAAATAAAATTGTCTTTGTTGGAGCAAATGATGAGGCTAAAAAACTTATTGATGCTTCAACAAATGTTATTGATCTTAAAGGCAAGCTTATGCTGCCGGGATTTATTGATAACCACGTTCATTTTATTTCTGGTGGGGCTTATCTACTTGGAATTGATCTACGTCCTGCCAATTCCACTCAAGAGTTCCGAAAAATCCTTATGGATTACATAGAAAAATATCCCAACAAATGGATTACAGGCGGTTATTGGGATCATGAAAAGTGGGAAAAGAAAGATCTTCCTACAAAAGAAATGATTGATGATATTTCACCAAATACTCCCGTATTTGTTGAAAGATTAGATGGACATATGGGATTAGCTAATTCCTATGCATTAAAGTTAGCTGGAGTAACAAAGGATACGGAAAGTCCCGAAGGAGGTTTAATTGTTAAGGACCCCAAAACAGGTGAACCAACAGGTGTGCTTAAAGATAACGCAATGTATTTTATCTACAATAAAATTCCTCCAGCAACCGCAGAAGAAAATTATAATGCTGCACTTGCAGCCTTGAGTGAAGAATGCGATAACGAGATTAGGATATAACTTTAAGCGTTCAGGATATTACTTTTGAAGATGCTCTTAGATACGTTTAACAAATTTAAAGATGAGGGTAAACTTACTTGCAGAATTTTTACACGCTGGCCCATTTCAGATTATAAAAGTCTTGTTGAGAAAAATATTAAGATTGGTTACGGTGATGAGTATATAAAGATGGGATCATTAAAAGGATTTGCAGATGGTTCACTTGGTTCAAGTACTGCGTGGTTTTTTGAAAGATACAATCAGGATACAACCACAACCGGTTTACCAATGGATATTATTACAGACGGAAGTATGGAAAAATGGGCATTAGATGCAGATAAAAACTATTTGCAGCTTTCTGTTCATGCAATTGGTGATAGAGCAAACTCTTATATGCTGGATTTGTATGACAAGATCAGTAAACAAAATCCTAAATGGGATAGAAGATTTAGAATTGAACATGCGCAACATGTAAGGTTTGAAGACATTAAAAGATTTAAAGAGCTTGGTGTAATCGCATCAGTTCAACCTTATCATTGCATTGATGATGGTGTTTGGGCTGAAAAAAGAATTGGTTCTGAGCGCATAAAATATACTTATCCATTCAAATCCTTTCTAGATGCAGGTGTAAAGTTGTGCTTTGGTACTGATTGGTATGTTGCACCATTAAATCCACTGCTCGGTATATATGCTGCAGTTACTCGTAGAACTTTGGATGATAAAAATCCTAACGGCTGGATTCCGGAACAAAAAATTTCAGTTGAAGATGCAATCAAGTGTTATACAATAAATTCTGCCTATGCATCTTTTGAAGAAAATATTAAGGGAAGTATTGAAGTTGGTAAGCTTGCTGATTTGATCTTACTGAGTGATGACATTCTAACAATTGATCCGGTAAAAATTAAAGACGTTAAAGTTGAAATGACGATGTTTGATGGAAAGATTATTTATAAGAAATAATTTAGTGTATTGAATAATTTTTCTTCAGTATTAATTTGAATTATTAATTTTTCTATTTAGTTTTTAATTACACTAATCAAAGGAAATATAATTATGAAATTATATCAATTAATTCTTTTTGCAATTGTACTTACTTTTTCATTTGTTGTATTTAATCAAACATATTCACAATCAATATATTTTTGTGAAGGTGTTGATGACGACGGAGAGCCAATCGATGAAAGTTCACGTTTTACGATCCCCGAGGATGGAGGATATTTATACGTTTTGGTTCAGCTTCCATATGAAGTTGGCTGCCGCAAGGTGACCTTAGAGATTTATAGAAATGGAAGCTACGACAATACTCTTACTATAGATTCAGAAAGAGACTGGACATGGTTTTGGAAAAAAATTACGTTTTATAAATCAGGCGAATTTACAGTAGATGTGTATGATTGCAATGATGACCTGCTAGTTACAGGCGCTGTAGATATAGACAAAGATTAGAAAAAGAAATTATTAAAAATAAATCTTACGAATTAAACTGATTTTAACAGATCAGTTTAATCCGTTTGATTATTAAATCCATAAACAGTATCTGCATTTATACATTCTATTGTGATTCAAAAACTATTCCTATCCATTCATCCATTTGTAAAAAATCAGACTCTTTAAAACCTAGCAAAGTGTATCTCTTCAAAATTGATTCTCTATCCATGTCCAACAATCCCGATAGAATTAAAATACCATTTTTCTTAATTCTATCTTTAAATCCATCAGCAAGGTTTAGCAATATATTTTTTTGGATGTTTGCAATTATTAGATCAAAATCATTTTCCGGAATTTCGTTTAACTCACATTTTCTAATTTCGACTTTACCAACCACAGCATTCAGTTGAGCATTCTCCACTCCATTCTCAAAACACCACTCATCAATATCAAAAGCAATTACCTTGTCTGCTCCTAGTTTTGCGGTCGCAATCCCAAGTACTGCTGTGCCCGAACCCGCATCCAAAACTTTCATTCCAGTTTCGATATATTTTTCAATTAGCTTTAAACATATTTTAGTTGTTTGATGATCGCCGGTGCCAAAAGACATTTTGGGATCTAATATCAAAACAATTTCATCAGGTTTAGCATTGTATTTTTTAAATGTAGGTTTGATGACAATCTTATCTGAAACATGCACTACTTCCCTGCTTTTCTCCCATTCTTCATTCCAGTTTTTCTCGGCAATAAAATTCCCTTGAACAGAATATTCACGTAAAAGGCTATTCTCTTTCAAATGTAACAATGCAGTTTCAATTGATAGAATACTAACATTTTCATCTTGAGAAAAAACTTTTAGACAATTAACTTCTTCAGAAATTCCATCAATGTTTAGCTCCCATAAGATTGAGGAAAGGATTTCTGCATTAAATGGTTCAGCAGTTATTATAAATTCTTTATATGTTTTATTCATTGATATATTACTTTTATTGAAACTTTATTTTAGTTCAGATAATATTCTGCAAATTTCATCCTGCAATTCTTTGGCTTTTAGGGATGAACCAACATAGTTCTGCATTATAATAGAGAATGCAATAAGATGACTATTTTTTGTGGTTAAATATCCCGAAAGCGAACTAACTCCGGTAAGTGTTCCGGTTTTTGCATGAACATTTTTTTCAGCGGATGTATTCTTCATTCTGTTTTCAAGGGTTCCGTCAACTCCTCCAATTGGAAATGAGTTATAAAGTATCGAGTAAAGCTCAGGTTTTTCTGTGTAAAAATATTTTAGAAGTGTAACAAGCAGTTCTGCACTTACTAAATTGTAATGTGAAACACCTGAACCATCTACTATCCTATAATCGCCTGGGTTTAAACCGATTAATTCAATCAACTTTTCAATTGCACTAATTCCATTTTTTGCTGATGCAGGTTTTTCATAAAACTTTTCTGCAAGTGCAAGTAAAGTCATTTCAGCGCTCAGATTATCGCTTGCCTTATTGAGATTATCAATAATGTCAAAATATTTTCTTCCAAAGGAAAACAGCAACTTAACATCTGTAGGAAGATTTTTTATCCCAATGTTTCCGAAAATTTTTATATTGTTCGAATCCAAAACTTCTGAGAACACAGTCAGAAAATATTTTTCTGGTCGAAGTACATTAACTTTGGAATAATAGTTTTTGTCATCCTTGCTGCCATTAACAATTATATCATTCTTTCTTATCAATCCAATTACGATCAATTGCTTAACTTTTCTTGATCTTCTGTTCTGTAAATGTTAACATATTTTGTTCTAGGTGATATTTCCGTTTGATTATTTTTACCATCATAAAATACTTCAACACAATTATCATTTATATTTAATGCACTTAAATAAGGCGCATCACTTGATGGATCATCGTCCCACATCCAGCCTTTTCCCCAATACAATGAGTCTTTGAAAGAAACATCTCCATAAAGATTTCCAGTAACCACGGAAACATTTAAAGATCTAATTGCATCAACAAAATGGTACAAATCTTGAGTAACAAAATCGGGATCACATCCGCCAACTAAATAAACGTTTCCGTAAAGTGAATCGTTTGAGACATATCCATCATAATATAAATCAGTTTTAAATTCATAATCGGGACCAAGATATAACAATCCAGCAGATGTAGTCAAAACTTTCATATTGGATGCAGGACGAAGAAGAAGTTTTTCATTTTTTTTGTAAAGAGTTCTGTTTGTGGTAATATCTTCAACTTGTATCGCAACTAAACATCTTTCAAAAAATTTATCTTTTAAATACTTGTCAAGTTTTGATTTTAATGATTGGGGAAAAGCAGAGATAAAAAAAATAATTGAAAGGATTAGATACTCTTATTCATTATATCATAAAACTTAGAATTATCCCGCCTTCGCGGGAATGACATTTAAAGTTAAATTAAAAATATTCTCTTACTCTAAATTCAACACCAATTTCGTCTTCAATAACACTGCGTGATTTCTCAATTTCAACTTCATCAAGAGACACAACGCTCATGACAACTTTTTTAACAAATGGCTTTGCTAGTCCGGCAAACTTTTTCATTTCCTCATAATGATCTTCACTTACTCGCATCAGCTCGGCATATTGTTTAACATCAAAAGAGTTAAAACTTATAGAAACGACATCGATTAAATCTTGCATTTCAGGAGTAATGTTTTTTTTGTTAATGAAGTTTCCGTGTCCGTTTGTATTGATTCTTGTTTTACCGCCGTTTGCTTTAACGTACCTAGCAATATCTTTAACAACATCCCAGCGAATCGTTGGTTCGCCATAACCGCAGAAAACTATTTCATCATACTTTTTGGGATCACCAATTTCTTTTATATAAACTCCTGCTGGAGGTTCTTCAGATTTCTTCATTCCCAAATTATATCCGTGTAAAAATGGATCTTTTTTCCTTCTGCAAAAAGTACAGTCTGCGTTACAGCGATTTGTAACATTTATATATAAAGAATTTCCAAGTAAATATGTATAACTGGTCTTAGGAACTTGTCCAATTCCAAAAAATCTAAATGTATTTAATGAAGTGATTTTTCCAACTTCTTCAACTGTAATTTTATGAACCTCAGCAACTTGTTTAGCAACATAATTTACATAAGCAGGTTCATTTCTTTTACCGCGATATGGAACAGGAGTCATAAATGGAGAATCCGTTTCAAGCATAAGATGATTTAGATCGATATGCTTAAGTATATTTCTTAATCCATCACTTTTTTTGAATGTAATATTTCCAGTGAAAGAAATAAAATGATTCATTTTCATAAGCTCGATTGCATCATCGAGCGAACCGTTGAAACAATGAAATTGAGCTTTTAATCCTGACCCACAAAAACTCTGAATAATATCCATCATATCACCGTCAGAATCCCGATTGTGAATAACTGCCGGAAGCTCAAGTTTGGTCGCGAGCTCAAGTTGTGATTTGAATGCTTTGATCTGATGGTCCTGTGGAGAAAAATCATAATAGTAATCTAAACCAATTTCGCCTATTGCTACAACTTTGGGATGCTTTGCGAGTTTTTCAATTTCCGGGATTAAAGATTCATCCCAATCTTTTGAATCGTGAGGATGAATTCCAACCGTAGCATAAACTTGTTCATATTTTTCAGCAAGAGAAATTGCTTCACGGGCAGTCTTTAAATCTGTTGCAGGAACAATGATGTAATCAATTCCACTTTCTTTTGCACGAATGATTACTTCATCAATATCATCTTTATAGTTATCAAAAAATAAATGTGCATGAGTATCGATTAACATTTAAATTACTTCACCAATCAATAAAGGATGTTCGTGTGCATCGTGCGCGGCTTGAAAAGCAACAATTTTTTCTGATTTAGAAATAACTGCTATCAAACCAATTCCACAGTTAAAAACTTTGTGCATTTCTTCGTTGGCAATATTCCCAGTGTGCTGAATAAGCTTAAAAATAGAGGGCATTTCCCAGTTACCCCAATGAATTTTTAGTTCTAAACCTTTAGGAATTATTCGAGAGGTGTTACCAATAATTCCCCCGCCAGTGATGTGAGAAAGACCTTTAATATCAATGGAATTTTTTAAATTAGTAATTAGCTCCAAATAAGATTTGTGAATTTTTAGTAACTCTACACCAAGTATATTATCAATCTCATTAATATGCTCAGTTACTTTAAATTTTTCCAACAAAACCTTTCTTGCGAGAGAATAACCATTTGTATGTAAGCCGTTTGAAGGAAATCCAATCAATAAATCTCCTTTTTGAATATTTTTTCCATCAACGATTTTTGATTTTTCTACAACTCCAACTATTGTTCCTGAAACATCATATTCTTCACCTTGATAAAAACCGGGCATCTCAGCTGTTTCACCGCCAATCAAAGCACAATCATTTTCTTTGCAAGCAATTGAAAATCCTTTTATCACTTCAGCAGCTTTGTCAGGATTTAATTTTCCTGTCGCAAAATAATCTAAAAAGAACAGTGGTTTAGCACCACAAACTGCAATATCATTAACACAATGATTAACCAAATCCTGTCCGATCGTACTATGTCTATCCATATCGACAGCAATTTTTAGTTTAGTTCCAACACCATCGACGCTGGAAACTAAAACAGGATTTTTATAACTTGAAAAATCAGGTTCGTAAAAAGCTCCAAACATTCCAATATCTGCAAGAACACTTTTGTTGAATGTAGATTTTGCGTAGCCTTTTATTTTTTCAACAGTCTTCTCACCCGCTTCAATATCAACTCCTGCAGTTTTATAAGTTTGATTCAATTTTTACTTTCTAATTGATAAAAACATATTAATATTTCATAAAAAAATTAACATTTATCCTGCACTAAAACAAAATAACATAAATTAAGTCGAATTCATTTGCAACTCAAATTAGCAGTAACAGTTAGGATGATGAAAAAAATATTGCAGAAATATAGAAGAAAAATCTAATTGAAATTAGTTATTTACAACCTCAAAATTAAACAAGTTTTTTAACTTCACACTTATCACACTCGAACTGCAAAGTTGTATGATTGATTTCATACATTTCGTGCAACTTTTCTTCTATCTGTTTCTGTATTTCAGAAGCTTCACTTGTATAGATATCATTAACCTCAATATGTGCTTCAAAGTGTATATCGTTATCGTTTAACTTCCATAAATGAACATGATGAATATTTAATACGCCGGGGATTTTTTCAACAAAAGTTTTTATCTCATTTAAATCAATTCCTTCGGGATTTGACATCATTAAAATATCAACAGACTCTTTGACAATTCTATAAGTTTCAATTAAGATGTAAAGCGAAATAAGAATTGTTAAAATCGGATCAATCCAATAAATTTTATAAAAAATAATAAATAATGCTCCAATGATTACAGCAAGAGAGGAAACCGCGTCGCTTAATAGGTGAAAATAAGCGGCACGAATGTTCAAATTATGTTTTGATCCTTTTTTAAGTAGAAGTGTCCCGGCAATATTTCCAATCAAACCTAAAGAAGCCACAAGTAACATTAAACTTCCGGTAATTGGAGAGGGATTAGCAAATCTTGCAATAGCCTCTTTGATTAAGAAGAAACTAATAATTATAAGTGTACTCGCATTTAAAATTGCAGCAATAATTTCTGCGCGCTTAAGTCCAAAAGTATATTTAGAAGTTTTCGGTCTTTTACTTAATCGAATTGCAATGTAGGTAATGATTATTGCTATACCATCACTAAAATTATGCATCGCATCAGAGATGAGAGATAAGCTGCCCGAAATAATTCCGCCGATAACTTCTGCAATGGTTATTAAAAAGTTCAGAGCCATCGTAATAAACAGATTCTTCTCTGAGGTTTCTTCTTTATGCTTATGTAAATTATTGTGCGACATAATCGTTATAAAATTACAAAAGAATTGATAGTCTAAAAAATTAAAAAACAAATGTCCTGCTGTAATAGTCTATTATTTGTAATCGAATTAGATTTAAATAATATCTTTTTAGAGTCAAATTTGAGTTATGCTTTTGGAAGATAATCATTGATAAATTAGTAAAAAGAAGTTTGTTAGTGTGAATGACTTTTAAGCTATTCAATACTAGTATTATTTTTTCTTTTATTGATATATTTGGCAATTGAAAATTGAATTTATTCTTTAAATTTTAGCATAATGATATACGAAAACCTTAACGAAAGAGAAAAAACGATCCTGCGTTCAATTGTACAGCAGTTTATCTTAACTGCATCCCCAGTTGGATCGCGGAATATTACCAAAAAATTCAACGTTGGAGTGTCACCAGCAACAGTTCGTAATATTATGTCTGATTTGGAGGATTCAGGATTTATAAATCATCCTCACACCTCTGCTGGAAGAATTCCGACCGATAAAGGTTATAGGTACTATGTTGATACGTTGATGGAAATTCAGAAATTAAAAAACTCCGATAAAGGAATTATTGACAAAAGTCTGGATCAAAATTCTTTAGAAACTGATGAGATTTTAAAAATTGCTTCAAGATTGCTTAGCAGCATAACAAGACAAATCGCCTGTGTTACTTACCCTAAACTTGATAACGGGATTTTAGCTAAGATACAGCTTGTATCACTTTCGCTGACAAGATTGTTAGTAGTTGTAAGCATTCAATCCGGTCTTGTAAAAACAATTACGCTTGAGTTTGAAAGCGAAATTGAAAATACAAAGCTCCAAAGAGTTGAAGCATTGTTAAACGAAAGATTAAACGGTCTTACATTTCAAGAAATCAGAAAGACATTTAAGGAACGATTTTCCGACATTGGAGATATTGAAAAACCAATCATCAGACTTTTTATTGATTCAGTTGATAAAATCTTCACTGATCAGATTAAAGAAGAAAAAGTTGTTATCACCGGCGCCACGAACGTTATTCAACAGCCCGAGTTTGATGACCCGGAAAAATTTCAAAGCGTTATTGAGCTTATTGAAGATAAAGATATCATTATCCACATTATGGATAAGAAAAAAAGCGAGAGCATTAATAGTGTTTTAATTTCAATCGGACGTGAAAATGAAGATGAAAAACTTAATGAATATAGTTTAATAACCAAAGAATATTCTTTTGGTGAAACATCCGGTACTGTTGGTATTATTGGTCCCAAACGAATGGAGTACTCAAAAGTTGTTGCAATTGTTTCATATCTTGGTGATATGTTATCAGAAGTTTTAACAGGAAATAAATAAGGAGAAAAAATCTAAATGCCCGACGACAAGATTAACGATAAACAAAATGATGAGATTAATGAGAGTTCTAATCAGGTAAATGAACTGAACGAAGAAAAATTAGCAGATGATCAAGCTGGAATTGATTCCGCAGCAGAAGAAAAAATTAAATCACTTCAGAAAGAAGTTAATAATTACAAAGAATTGTTGCTCAGAAAAGCAGCCGAGTTTGAAAATTATAAACGAAGAACTGAAAACGATCAGATGAATTTGTTAATGTATGCTGCTGAATCATTAATTATTAAATTATTAACTACAATTGATGACCTGGAAAGGTCGTTATCACATATGACGGAAGAAACAGATGTTGAAAAAATTAAAGAAGGCATACAACTTATTTATAATAAATTCATGAAAATACTTGACGATCAGGGTGTGAAAAAGATTGAATCAATTGGTAAACCCTTTGATGTTGAATATCACTCAGCTTTGATGCAAAGAGCTGATGATTCAGTTCCACCTCACACAGTAATAGATGAACTTGAAACCGGTTATATGTACAAAGATCGCGTAATACGACATGCCAAAGTAATTGTAAGCGAAGGATAGTCTTCAATATCACACAAATAGAAAAAGAAATTAATGACTAAAAGAGATTTTTACGAAATACTTGGCGTTCCTAAAAATGCAAGTAAAGATGATTTAAAAAAGGCCTATCGTAAACTTGCAATGCAGTATCATCCGGACAGAAATCCAGGGGATAAAGAATCTGAAGAAAAGTTTAAAGAAGCTGCTGAAGCTTACGAGATATTAAACAATGATGATAAGCGTGCTAAGTATGACAGATTTGGCCACGATGGAGTTAGAGGAAGTGGTTATGGTTCTCAAGGATTTTCAGATATAAACGATATCTTCTCCCACTTTTCAGATATTTTTGGCGCTGGGGGTGGTTCATCTATTTTTGACGATTTTTTTGGAAGCGGACAGCAGCGGGGCAGACAAAGAGGACGCGGGATTCCGGGTTCTGATCTTAAGGTAACTCTAAAGCTTACTTTAGAAGAAATTGCCGGAGGTGTGTCTAAAAATATCAAAATAAAAAAGCAAGTTAAATGTAATCAATGCAATGGTTCGGGTGCAGAAGGCAGTACATCAAAAAAGAAATGTCCGATTTGTAATGGAACGGGAGAAATAAGATCCGTATCAAGATCAGTGTTTGGACAATTTGTAAACATTACAGCTTGTGCAAACTGCAATGGAGAAGGTGAAGTTATTGACACTCCATGTAAAAAATGTTTGGGTGATGGAAGAGTGAATGATGAATCAACTATAAAAATTGATGTTCCTGCTGGAGTACACGAAGGCAGCTATATGACTATGCGGGGCGAAGGTAATGCGGGTAAACGAGGCGGACAACCCGGAGATGTTATAGTTGTCTTTAAGGAAGAAGAGCATGACTATTTTGTTAGAGAAGAAGATGACATCATTTATGATCTTACGATTACATTTCCTGAAGCAGTTTTAGGAACAGAGGTGGATGTACCAACTTTGACCGGTAAAGCAAGATTAAAGATTGATTCAGGAACTCCATCTGGTAAACTTTTAAAGATGAGGGATAAAGGGATAAAACATTTAAATCATTCGGGTCATGGCGATCAAATAGTTAGAATAATGGTAAACATTCCAAAAAAACTTAGCAACAAAGAAAAAGAGTTATTAAAAGAGCTGGCTGAACAGCCAAATTTTAAAACATCTGATAAAGATGGTGAAAAAGGATTCTTTAAAAGATTTGGTCTATAATAATAAATAATCATTAACTTTATAAAGTTTAATTCAATTTAAAATCTTTCAGAAAGCCTCGGGGATATATATGCTCGAGAGAATATCAAAGAAAATTGGAATAACAAAAACTGAAATTAAAATAATTCTTTTCATGTTTTTTGTTTTTGTATTAGGGTTTACTTACAAAACTTTTTTTCTAAGAACTGATGAAGTTCCGCTCAAGGTTTATGATTATGCTCAAGAGGATGAAAAGTTTTCTGGTAATAAATACGTTTCAACGGCAAATGATTCAATTACACCAAATTTTAGCCCGGACGATTATAAAGATAAAGTTCTGGATTTTGATTCGAGAAATTTCAAAGAATACACAAAAAAAGCAGAGCCAAAAGAAAAAAGCATTAACCTTAATACTGCTTCTGTAAATGAATTAATAGATTTACCCGGTATTGGTGAAAAAACGGCTCAACGAATAATTGATTATAGAAAGCAGATCAAAAAGTTCACAAATGTAAATCAGTTATTAAATGTTAGTGGAATTGGCAATAGTAAGTTTAACAAGATTAAAAAATTTGTTTATCTAAATTGATAATTATAAATGTCTGGATTTGATAACCATATAGGATTTAATATTTCAAGTTCTAAACTGCAGGTTGTAGAAGTAAACTATTTAGCCGATCAGTTTAAACTTGTTAATGTTGATGAGGCATACTTCAACGATCCGATTAACTTTGAATCTGATAAGGAAACTAAAATGCTTGCCCTAATGCAAGGCGCTTATGATGAATTACTGATAAAGAAAAATTTTAACAGCAATTCAGCATCCTTTACACTTCCATTTGAACTTTTTCACACAATGCAAATGCCGTATGATACCACGTTGTTGTATCAGGATTTACTTGATGAGTTTAAATGGGAATTATCCATAATGTATCCTTTCATCTCCACAAAGAATTTAGTTTTACAATATTTTGAAATTGATAAAGGACCGTTTAATGAAACAAGCTCCGCACTTGTATTTGCACTGCAAAGAAAATATTTGCAAATGCTGGATTCATTCTGCAAAAAGAATAATCTTAAGCTTAAGTTTGTGGATAACCTGCACATAGCTGCTGAGCGTTCATTGTCTGTTAGCAACGCAATTGTCTATAAAGGATTAACACTTAGCGTGTACTTTAACAATAAATTTCTCTCGTTGTTTTTCGCTTTTAATGGCAAACCGCTTTACTTCAAAGTGATTCCACTGAATGATGCAAGTGAAATAACAGATCATCTTATTAAAGAAACATCTCATTCTTCCATACTGAATATTGAGCGATCGCAAATTGAAGCAGCGTTTATTTCGGGCGATGAAATATCTGTTGCTGTAGTTCAGACTTTAAAAAAAGTTTTGGGGTTAGATTTCATACCTTTCAATCCTTTTGATAAAATAAGACCTGTTCCTGATCTTTATGAAAGTAAACTTTATTTGGAAAAGTATAATTCTTTTTCTTCCGCTGCCGGAATTGCATTTAGAATTGCTTAAAATATTTTAGATACTTTTATGAGAATGAGAATTATATCGGGTATCTTCAAAGGAAGACTGATTAACATTCCTCAATCAAAAGAAATCCGGCCAACAACAGACAGAGTACGCGAAACTCTTTTTAATCTTTTAAACAACAGAATTGATTTTGATGGGATTGAAGTTCTTGATTTCTACTCCGGTTCAGGCTCGCTCGGATTAGAGTGTATAAGTCGCGGTGCAAAGCATGTTACATTTATTGAGAAGAATTTTCAGATTTACAAAAACCTTTTGGAAAATATTAAATCACTTGGAGTTGAGAATCAATGCAAGGTTGTTAAGTCTGAAGCTATCGATTACTCAAAACACTTACCGGAAAAACAGTATGATTTAATTCTTGCTGATCCTCCCTTTTTAAAGAAGATGTTTATGAAGTTGTGAAAAATCTTAAAACAAATAATTATCTTAAAGAAGATGGAATGATTGTAATCGAACGATCAATTCAAACTAAAGCAACCGATATTTTGAACTTTGGAATAGAGCCATTTAAAATTATCGGTGATGCCTGTCTTTACGAAATTCATAAATAGTTTTTTTTAATGATTATTATTTCTACTTTTCGTCACATTAAAACAAAGTTTTAATATGAAAAAAGTTATTTATCCCGGCACATTTGATCCTGTTACATACGGACACATTGATATTATTAAACGCGCTATAGATTTGTTTGAGGAAGTTATTGTAACCGTTGCCATCAATCCAACGAAGAACCAATTATTTTCGACAGAGGAACGCGTTAAGATGTTGAAAGAAAGCCTTAAAGATTATGACCGCGTTAAAGTCGATTCTTTTGATGGATTGGTAGTTGAACATGCCAAACAAGTTGGTGCAACAGGAATTATAAGGGGACTACGCCAGATAAGCGATTTTGAATTTGAATTTCAGATGGCATTGATGAACAGAAAACTTGCAGGTGATATAACCACAATATTTTTGATGCCTCACGAAAAATACACTTATCTTAATTCAACTGTAATCCGTAATCTAGCTTCACTGCATGCAGATGTAAGTGATTTTGTTCCACCAAATGTACACGAAGCTTTGAAGAAAAAATTTTAGTATTAATCTGTGGAAGTCACGGACCATTCCGTGACTTTCCTATTTCACGGTGCGATCGTGACAACTTCAGGTTTATTTCATCAAGATCATCTTCTTAGTCTCTACGTAATTCCCTGCTCTCAATTGGTAATAATATATCCCAGATGCTGGATTCTTGATACTTGATTCTGGATTAAATTCAACTTCATATTGTCCTGCTGCTTTTTCTTCGTTTACGAGAGTTATAACTTCTTTACCAAGAATATCATAAACTTTTAGTGTTACAAATTGCCTACTGCTTATTGCATACTGAATACTGGTACTCGGATTAAATGGGTTTGGGTAGTTTTGTGTAAGAGCAAATACTGCTGGAGCGATATCAACTTCTACAATATCTGAATATTCAAAACTGCCATTAAAGTCTATTTGCTTCAATCTGTACTGATATTTTCCCATTGAAAGATTTTCATCAACAAAAGAATAAGATTGTGGTTCTGTAGTTGTGCCCATTCCTTCTTTAAATCCAATTGTTGCCCAGGCTGTATTATTGAAACTTCTTTCAATTTCAAATCCGTGGTTATTTAACTCACTTGCTGTTTGCCATTTGAGATTAACATCATTATCAACAATAGAAGATGAGAATGAAATAAGTTCTACAGGAACAGTACCTGTGGTATCGCTGATATAAAACTATAGTAAACATCTTGTTCACCGTTAAACGTACCTGCCCATGCAAGGTATGCGCCATTTATATCAGAAATCATATCGAAGTAATCACCCATCTTATTCTGCTGCGGCCAGCCAACATGCGGATTAAAATAATCTGAAAGTCTTTCATTTGATGACCAGGTTACTCCTCCGTCTTTAGAATTTGAGTAATATAAAGCTGATAAATAAGTTCCGGGATTATCACGAGTATCCAGCCAAATAACATCAATACGTCCATTTGGAGCAACGGACATAGTACCAAACCATTGATACGCAGTCGTGTTATTATCATTATTAATTTTAATTGGAGAGCTAAAGCTAATACCGCCATTAGTGCTGCGTGCAAACATAACATCTAATCGGATCAGAATTAGAATTACGTTCAACGGAACATAATAAGTATACATTGCCGTTATAAGGTCCACCAGAAGTGTCAACCGCTATTAATGTTTGTCCTAGTAACCCGCCAGGATTAGGACCGTAGCCATTTGAAATAGAACCATCCAGATTAACAACTGTAGTCATATCCCATGTTATTATTTCACCGGAGTTCTGTGCATTTGTAGATTTTGCAACTTGAAAATCAAATCCTTCTGATCCACGCAACATAAAGTTCACCTTCGGGTCCAACAGCAAGCGTACCCCAAAAAGGAGAATTCGGAATTTCAAGACAATCTTCAAAACTTGCACCACCATCTGTCGAACGTGTAAAAAAACCGGGATCACAAACGCTGTATGCATAAGTCCAGAATGAATAATTATGTCCGGTTCCAGTTCCGCCGGTTTTGTCTATTGTCATCCATTGTTTATCTCCTCCTTGAGCAAAAGTTCCACCATCCCACAAGGATCCTCCATTATTTGATTTAAACACATCACAAAAATATGTGGGATTATTTGTCAGACTGTTATAATAAAAATTTCCTTCAGCATCGCTGCCCAATACCGGATCTGAACGGAAAATTCCAGGTTGAATTACTCCTGGAAATGTCCAGGTTAGTCCACCATCTGTAGTAAATCCATATCCAGCCTGACGGAAATTATTAGAAATTGTGTTAAACTGTCGCCATCCAATTGCCATTCTATTCGGATTATTTCGATCAACAGCAATTGATGGTTCATTTGCAGCATCTCCTACTATGTTTTGTCCGTTCGCATCAACATTTACCTGAGTAGTAACGATATTACTCATCGAATATTTATAAGCAGGTGATCTTCCTTGACTATCTCTTAAATCCGGAACATAATCATCATCTTTAATTTCATGATGTGCAGTAGGATCCGGTGCTTTACCTAATTTTTTTTCTTGTGATTGAGAAATAATTTGATTTGGTGATACCAGAAAAAGTATAACCAAAATTAAAACTGACTTGATCAAATTATTAAAACTTTTCTTTGAGTAAATGTGATTCATTTTATTTCTCCAAATACATATTTCGAAAATTGTGAGGATTTATTGATCCTAATTTACAAACAATATTATTGTTCTACTTGAATAATGCAACATTATTTTTTAGTGTTTCTTTTATTTCAATAGCGACAAAACAATATTCTTTAAAAATTATTTTAATAGTATCATCTTCTTCGTCTCAACATAATCACCAGCTTTAAGTTGATAGAAATATATTCCTGATGCTGGATTCTTGATACTTGATTCTGGATTGAATTCAACCTCATAACTTCCAGCACTTTTTTCCTCGTTTACAAGTGTTACTATTTCTTTTCCCAATACATCGTAGACGTTTAGAGTTACAAATTGCCTACTGGCTATTGCATACTGAATATTGGTGCTTGGATTGAATGGGGCGGGTAGTTTTGCGTAAAAATATCAGGAGGGTGTTTCCTCTATGTTTTCTTTTGCTAATGACACTCCAACATTAGTTGTCTTGAGGATCGTTCCATAAATTCTCACAGCCCTACATATTGGAATCCGAGAAATGAACTGAATAAAAATTATATGTAGTTCCTCAACTCTATGTTATCTAGTTTTCTCCGCCATTAGTAGTCTTAAGAATTGTTCCGCCACTTCCAACAACCCAACCAGTATTTGAATCTATGAAATATACATACTGCAACCAATCCCTTGTTCCGCTGCTCAAAGATATCCAGCTATTACCACCATCAGAAGTCTTCAGGATTAATCCATGAAGAGTACTTTTCGAATGCTCACCCACAGCCCAGCCGGTATTTGAATCTGTGAAATATACTGAATGCAATTCCCAATTAGTTCTACTAGTTTGAGATATCCATTTATCTCCACCATCAGTTGTTTTGAGGATTACTCCATCAAGCCCCACAACCCAGCCGATGTTTGGATCAGGAAAATATACTGACTTAAACGACAAATATGTGGTTCCACTATATTTAGATATCCAGCTAATCCCACCATCAATTGTTTTCAGGATTGTATTACCACCAACAGCCCAGCCTATGTTTGAATCTGTAAAATAAACAGATTCCAAACCCCACCAATCCCAATAATCCATTCCACTATTTTGATTTGTCCAATTAATTCCACCATCAGTTGTTTTCAGGATTGTACTACCACCAACAACCCATCCAGTATTTGAATCTATGAAATAGACAGACTGCAACCATTCCCCGGTACTACAATTTTGAGATATCCAATTATCTCCACTGTCAGTTGTCTTAAGTATTGTACCACCATCACCAACAACCCAACCTGTATTTGAATCTGAGAAAAAAACAGAATTCAATTGATTTTTAGTGCCGCTGTTTTGAGATATCCATTTTTTCCCGCTGTTACTTGTCTTGAGGATTGTTCCTTGATAACCCACAGCCCAGCCGTGATTTGAATCTATAAAATTGATGGACTGCAGCTGATTTTTAGTTCCATAGCTCTGCGATATCCAGTGATTTCCACCATCAGTTGTTCTGAGCATTGTGTTCCCAACAGTCCAGCCGTTATTTGAATCTGTAAAAAAGACTGACCACAAATATTCTTTAGTTCCGCAATTTTGAGAAATCCATTCACCTCCGCCATTTGTTGTTTTTAGCATTGTTCCATCAATTCCTACAGCCCAACCGGTATTTGAATCCGTGAAATAAACTGAAAACAAATTGTTGTTAGTCCCACTGCTTTGATGATATCCAGTGATTTCCACCATCTGTTGTCTTTAGAATTGTTTCATTTCTTCCCACAGCCCAGCCTGTGTTTGAATCTATGAAATAGACAGAACGAAGACTTGACGTAGTATCATCCCAACTTCGGATTATCCAGTGATCTCCACCATCGGTTGTATTGAGAATTTTTCCCCAATCTCCCACAGTCCAACCGGTATTAGAATCTATGAAATAAACTGAACGTGGATAAATATCAGTTGGGATATTTTGAAATATCCAGGTATCTCCTCCATTAGTTGTTTTAAGGATTGTTCCATAACCTACAACCCAGCCAATGTTTGAATTTATAAAGTAAACTGAATTCAATTGTCTCCAGCTACTGTTTGTATTTATAAAGTAAACTGAATTCGATTGACTCTTAATTTTTTTGCTTTGAGACATCCACTTATTCCCGCCATCAGTTGTCTTTAGAACAGTAAGGCTATCACCTACAGCCCATCCGGTATTTGAATCTACGAAATAAACTGAATGCAAAAAATTTATAGTCCCACTCTTTTGAGATATCCAGTGATTTCCACCATCAGTCGTTTTAAGGATTGTTCCAACCCATCCGACAGCCCAACCTATGTTTGAATCTACAAAATATACTGATGTTAAAAGATTACCTTGTGGTAAAGGATTTTGCCAAAACCACTGGGCATTTATTTGAAATGAAATTACTATAAGAAGTGCTGAAACTAGTAAGAAGTTTTTCATAAGGACACCTTAATGAAAAATTGTTAAATAAGAACACTTCAAACGAACGAAATAAATACATCAAAATCAAATAAAGTTGTAATGTTTTACTAAACTATTTTTTCAAAACAACCTTAAAAATCTTGTTTCTCTAAGCCATCACAAATAATTTAACAGCACAGAAATTTATTATTATTAACACATATAGAGGTTCTTCATGAGTCTCAGTTTAATTGCTAAATCTATTAAAGCCTCGCCCACTTTAAAGCTTAATGAGAAGTTTGCAATCTTAAAAGAAAAAGGTGATCCTGTAATTCATCTTGGCGGCGGCGAACCAAAAACTAAAGTGCCAATGGATGCAATACTTGCAACTGTTGCGCACGTAAACACCGGCGAAGTACGTTATGCACCTGCAGATGGTATTCCCGCACTTAAGCAAGCTGTCATCAGGTACACAGAAGAATTTTACGAAAGAAAAGTAAGACCTGAAAATGTTATTGCATCCGGCGGAGCCAAGCAGGCAATTATGGTTGCACTTCAGGCAGTATTAAATCCGCAGGAAGAAGTTCTCTTCCCGGCACCGTATTGGGTAAGTTACCCAGATATGGCGCGAATGATTGGCGCAATTCCTGTTCCCGCACTTCCTGAAGACGGAACATTTTATCCGAACATAAAAGATATAACAGACAGAGTTGGCTCTTACACAAAAGCTGTTATCATCAACAGCCCGAACAATCCTACCGGTGCAATGTACAGCGAGGATTTTATTGCTGAAGTTGTTGAGTTCTGTGAGAAGAAAGATATCTGGCTGATTATGGATGATATTTATCATCGTTTGATTTTTGATGGAAGAAAACCAATCAACTGTTTTAAGTATGCAAAAAAGAAAGATGAAAACTCCAAGCTTATTGTTATCAACGGAGTTTCTAAACAGTATGCTATGACGGGATTTAGAATCGGTTGGGCTGTTGGAAATAAAAAAGTAATTGAAGCAATGAGCAACATTCAGGGACATCAGACTTCTGGTCCTTCTGTGCTTTTACAAAAAGCTGCAGTTGCTGCAATAAATGGAATTCAATCCGGTGTAGAAAGTTTGCGTGCAACTTTAGAGAACAACCGAAATGTTATGATAGCTTTATTAAGATCGTTTGAAGGTGTTAAAGTAAATATACCTGATGGAACATTTTATTGCCTTGCAGATTTTTCTGCTTATGAAAAAGATTCAAACAAACTTTCAGAATTCTTAATTGATAAAGTTCAGGTGCTTACAGTTCCGGGTAAAGAGTTTGGTTTGGATGGTCATTTAAGATTGAGCTATTGCGGAGCAATAAAAGAAGTACAGGATGGAATTGAGAGAATGAAATGGGCTCTCGATCCAAATTCACCAAACGAACTTTACATTGGCGATAGAAAATTAGTGAGGGATTGGTCATGAGTAAATATTTAGAATTCAATACTCCTGCAACAAAGCAGGCAATGGAACTTGCTTCTGATTTTAGATTAAAAAGTCAGGGTTTAACAGATCTTGATCGAGTGTTCTGGAATTTACCCGATGAAGCTTTGTATGAAGAAGCAATTTTTAGAAACGAAGCAAAATTGTCAAAACAAGGTCCGCTTAGTTGTTAATACAGGTAAACACACTGCACGCGCCGCTGCAGATAAATTTATTGTACAGGAACAAAGTACGAACGATAAAATCTGGTGGGGCGCTTATAATCGTCCATTTAGTTCAGAAAAGTTTAGTCAGTTAATGGGCAGAGTTCAAGCATTTTGCCAGGGTGAAGAATTATTTGTTCAGGATTGTTACGTTGGTGCTGATCCTGATTACAAAATGCCGATCAGAATAATTACAGAAAAAGCATGGCATAGCTTGTTTGCAAGAAATATGTTCATCACAACAGAGGATAGAGATGAACTTAAAAAGTTTGTTCCTGATTTTACTGTCATTGGTTTACCAGGCTTTAAACTTGATGCATCTATTGATGGAACAAGAAGTGAAACGGGAATCATTTTAAACTTTGAACAGAGAACGGCAATAATTGCAAACTCACTTTATGGCGGTGAGATTAAAAAATCTGTATTCACACTTCTAAACTTCTTACTAACATTTGAAGACGTTCTGCCAATGCACTGTTCTGCAAATGTAGGCAAAGCTGGAGATGTTGCATTATTCTTTGGATTAAGCGGCACAGGTAAAACCACACTTTCTGCTGATCCTAAAAGAAATCTTATCGGCGATGATGAACACGGCTGGAGTAATGAAGGCGTGTTTAACTTTGAAGGCGGATGTTATGCAAAAGTAATTCGCCTTTCTGCAGAAGCCGAGCCGGAGATTTATGCAACTACAAGACGCTTTGGAACAATCTTAGAAAACGTTGTTTACGATCCTGTTAGCAGATACATTGATCTGGATGATGATCACATTACGGAAAATACAAGATGTTCTTATCCATTAAGTTTTATTCCTAATGTTGTTCCTGATGGATATGTGAGAACACATCCAAAAAATATTATCTTCCTAACCTGCGATGCTTCTGGTGTAATGCCTCCAATCGCAAAGTTAAATCCCGAACAGGCTCAATATCATTTTATAAGCGGTTATACTTCTAAAATAGCAGGAACAGAAATCGGACTTGGAATAGAACCACAAATAACTTTCTCCGCTTGTTTTGGTGCGCCGTTTATGGTTCGTCATCCTTATGAGTATGCTGCAATGTTAAAGGAAAGAATGTTAAAGCATAAAGCTAATGTTTGGCTTGTAAACACAGGCTGGGTTGGCGGCAGATTTGGAGTTGGTAAACGAATCAGTATTCGTCATACAAGAAATCTTCTTAACGCCGCATTAGAAGGTAAGCTTGAAAAAGTAAAATTCAGAAAAGATAAATTATTTGGATTTGAAGTTCCTCTAACTTGTCCGGAAGTTCCTGAAGACGTTCTTGAACCATCAAACTCTTGGGGGAATAAGGATGAGTACTGGAAAAAGTATGATGCTCTTGCTGCCAGATTTGTAGAAAACTTCAAACTATTTTCTGCTGATTGTTCAGAAGAAGTAAAATCAGCAGGTCCAAAGAGGTTATCAAAATAAAGATAAATTAATTGAGACTGTCTTAAAAGGCCCGTTGTAATAGTCATTCCATTGAAAACGGGAATCCATGCCCCATAAAACAAAATGGATTCCCAGTTCTGTATGAATGACATTAGAGTGATTTTTCTTTTAAGACGGCCTCTTTTATTATTCGCTTTCCAATTATAAAACACAATTTTACTTCACCTATTTTAATTGACAAATCAATTTCATTTTATTAGGTTAAATACAGTTAATAAATAATTATTTATTTACGTTCGATCCATCTAATAAATAACCTCATAATAAAACAGGAGTAGTATATGAAAAGATTTCTCCTTTCCTCAATTCTTGTTCTCTCTTTCGTGGTACTTTCGGTTTCAGAAATTTTCTCACAGTGGGCACCACAGACAAGCGGTATAACAACCCGCCTCAGATATGTTCATGCAGTAGATGATAACATAGTTTGGGCTTGCGGAAACAGCGGTGTTGTTCTAAAAACCACTGATGGCGGAACAACCTGGGCGGCAATGACCCCAACTGATGCCGGATCTACTAATTATACAGTAGATGCTTTTGATGCAACAACCGCATGGGTGACAGGTACAGTTGGCGGAACTGCAAATGTTAGCATCTGGAAAACAACTGATGGAGGAACTTCGTGGGTTTCTCAATATAATAACCCAACAGGTTTTGGTGATGCATTAAGAATGTTTGATGCTAATAACGGTGTTTACTTTGGAGATCCTGATCCGCTACCCTCACAATACTGGGAATTATTAACTACAACTAACGGCGGTACGAATTGGAACAGAGTTCCAGCTGGAAATTATCCTCCTGCTGATAGTGCAGGCGAGGAAGTCGGAACTGCTACTTCTATGGAGATTCTTGGAAATACTGTATGGTTTGCTGCTTATTACAATACTCCTATTACAACTAACAATATTTACAAATCTACCAACAGAGGATTGAACTGGACACGTTCTTCTTTCCCGGCAATTGCAGGCGGTTCAACTTTTATTGCTTTTGCTGATCAGAATAATGGAGTAGTAATGTGTTTGGATAATACCACCGGCAGAACAACTGATGGAGGTGCCACCTGGACAACGTCTTCCATAGCATCAGCTGCTTTTAGATCTGTAACTCATGTACCGGGTACAGACAGATATATCTCAGTAGGATCAACTGGAATATGTTATTATTCAACTGATTTAGGTCTAACATGGCAAACTGAACCAACGGGTACTTCTCAAACTCTTTATAATATTGACGCAACAGCAAGTTCTGCCTGGGCTGTTGGAAATGCCGGAACCATCTTAAAATATACGGGTCCAATGCTACCTGTTGAGTTAACATCATTTACAGCTATTTCACAAAACAGACAGGTTACATTAAATTGGTCAACAGCAACTGAAATAAATAATAATGGATTTGAGATTCAAAGAAGTATAGAAAATTCAGAATTTATCACAGTTGGCTTTGTAAAAGGAAATGGGACAATAACGACTCCAAGTGAATATTCTTATTTAGATAAAAATTTACTTGATGGGAGCTATTCCTATAGACTAAAGCAAATTGATTACAATGGTAATTATGAATACTCAGATGCTGTTGAAGTTGAAGTTAGAAGCTTAGATAGTTATTCACTCGAACAAAATTATCCTAATCCATTTAATCCAGTAACAAAGATTGCTTACGTTTTAAAAGAAAAAGCAAATGTTAAACTTTTAGTAATGAACGCACTTGGAGAAGAGATTGCCGTTCTTGCAAACGAAGTACAGGAGCTAGGCTTTCACGAATTAGAATTTAATGCTGCTAATCTGCCAAGTGGTATTTATTTCTATTCATTGCAAGCTGGTAAATTCACTGAAACAAAGAAGATGATGTTGATGAAATAGTTTAACTAATATTTTGGAAATAAATCAAATCGATTTATTTCCTGATATTCAATTTATTAGAAACCGCAGTAATACTGCGGTTTCTTTTTTTATTGAACTATCATTTTTATATTAAGGGAGCACTTCAATTATTTTTAACTATTTCAATCAATTTTCAGAAGGATCACAATTATGAGTATGATGAAAGAATTTAAAGAATTTGCAATGAAGGGAAATGTTGTTGATATGGCTGTCGGTATAATCATCGGCGGTGCATTCGGCAAGATTATTTCTTCATTTGTAAGTGACGTTCTTATGCCGCCAATAGGCTTAATGCTTGGTGGAATGGATTTTTCCAAAATGGCGTTAACTTTAAAACCTGGGTCAGAGGGTGTAGAACCGGTATTATTAAAATACGGAGTATTTATTAACACAACTATTGATTTCATAATAATTGCTTTTGCAATTTTTATGGTCATAAAAGCTCTGAATTCAATGAAGAAGAAACAAGTAGAAGCACCTGCTGCACCTTCAGCACCACCTGCTGATGTTGTACTGCTGACTGAAATTAGAGATTTGTTAAAGAAATAATAATAATTTCCCGATAATTAACTTGAAAAATGCCAGTCACTATTTAATGTAACTGGCATTTTCTTATTTCAATAAGTAGTCTTTGAAAAATTCTATGGTTAGTTTTTTTGCTTCTGTTGTTGCCTTTTCATCAAACTTTGTGTTACTTGGATTTGCAAAAGCATGATCAGCATCAAAAGATTTTATGATTACTTTCTTGCCTGCTGATTTCAAATTCTTTTCAAGGTTTCCATAAACCTCGGGGTTTACCCACCCATCTTTTTCGGCAAAAATTCCCAAGACGGGGGCATTCAATGTTTTAAATGTCTCTGGTGTATTCTCAATAATTCCATAATACATTACACAAGCGTTGCCTTGTTTAGAGAGCATTATACTTGCCTGCAAAGACCATCCACCACCAAAACACCAACCGATAGTGCCGATCTTTGCGTCTTTACCAACAAAATCTATGGCTCCGTAAACTATACTTAATGCTCTCTCTTGATTCACTGATTGCATATATTTTGCCGCATCCTCTCTTGTAGAAGCCACCTTACCATCATACAAATCAATTGCTAAAATATTAACATCACCAAGTTTGGATTTTAGTTCATCAGATTCCTTCTTGATATAATCATTTAATCCCCACCACTCGTGAAAAACGAAAATATATTTATTAGTTGACTTTTCAGATTCCACAAAATAACCGTTTGCACTTTTACCATCTTTAGTTTTAAACGTTATCATTTTTCCTTTGGCATCTTTTAAAGTAAATGCTGCAGGGATTTGATGAATATCCCTGAATTCCTTTTGTTCAGAAAATTTTGAAAAGGATATATCTTTTTCGGTGGAACAGCAAGATTTGTTTTGAGCACCGGATACAAATAGTAAACCAGCCAGAATCCAAACTAGAAATATTTTTAGATCCATTATATTTTTCCTTTTTTATTTGTGTAATGATTGATGCAAGTTATTAATGCTACTATGCTCACCAGAAAATTAGTTTTAATTCATTTGATATTATGGTTTAAGGTATTACCTATTAAAAGATATTTAATAATCAACATCATAACAAAACAATTTGCTATACACAGCTTTGTCTTATTACTTTCTCATAACAACTAATTGCTATCACAAGAGAATATATTTTTTATTCAAGTTACGGAATGTATATTTGCTCAAGTTGTTTTAATACCATACAATTCATTTCATTAATCCAAATAGTAAGGAGTAATTTTTGGTAGCTGATAGAGTTAAAGAGATAGATGCATCTCCAACAATGATGGTAGCTGCGGAAGCTAAAAAATTAAAATCAGAAGGTGTTGATGTAATTGATTTAAGTATGGGTGAGCCTGATTTTCATACACCTCACAATATTAAAGATGCAGGTATAAATGCGATAGAAGAAAACAGAACACGTTACACTTTAAATCAAGGCACAAATGAATTAAGGATTGCCATTTCTGCAAAACTTAAAAGGGATAATGATCTTGATTATAATTTAAATGAAATTATTGTTTCCAGTGGGGCAAAACAAAGTGTTTATAATAGCATTCTTGCAACTGTCAATCCCGGTGATGAAGTAATTATTCCGGCACCTTATTGGGTTTCATATCCGGCAATGGTTTCTTTAGCTGGAGGAAAATCTATTGTTATAGATACTGATGAAAAAACAGGCTTTAAAATTAATCCTGAACAATTACTTTCCGTGATGACACCTAAAACTAAAATGCTCATTCTTTGTAATCCTTCAAATCCAACCGGCTCTGCTTATACTAAAAAAGAATTGGAAGCTATAGCAGAAATAGTTTTGAAAAATAATTTTTATGTCCTTGTAGATGAAATCTATGAAAAACTGGTTTACGATGATTTTGAGTTCACAAGTTTTGCGTCCATTGATCCGGAACTGAAAAAGAAAACAATTCTAGTTAATGGAATTTCAAAAACATATGCAATGACAGGTTGGCGTATTGGTTATACTGCCGCTCCTGAAAATGTGGTTAATGCCATCAACAAAATTCAAAGTCATACAACATCGCATGCATCTTCAATCTCTCAGCATGCAGCAATCGAGGCTGTCGCAGGTCCGCAATATGTTATAAGTGAAATGCTCGAGGAATTCAGAAATCGACGCGAATATTTTTATAACGAATTAACTTCAATAAAAGGAATAACTTGTTACAAACCGGAAGGTGCATTTTATCTGTTCCCGAATATTTCATATTACCTTCATACAAAATCAAAGATATTAAAAGTTGAAAATTCTTTTGATTTTGCTATGCATTTACTATATGAGGCTCATCTCGCGGTTGTTCCGGGCAGCGCATTTGGCAAGGAAGGATATTTAAGATTGTCTTATGCAACTTCGATGGATCATCTTCATGAAGCTATATTCAGATTGAAGAAAGCTCTGAATAAAATCCATTAGTCTATTTTGTTGAGTAAAGCAAAAGTGACTTGTAAACCTTTTCGACCGGAAATTCATTTCCAGTCCATAAATTAAAAGATTTTGCTGCCTGGTGAACAAGCATATTTAAGCCATTAAAAGATACAGCTTTTTTAGACTCAGCCAATTGTAAAAACCTGGTCTTAATAGGATTATACACCAAATCAAAAACCACCTGATCTTTTACAAATACATCAGTTGTGCTCAAAACACTATCATCTACATTTGGATACATTCCAACAGGAGTGGCATTTACTATCAACGCACAGTTATTTAATAGACCGATTATATCCGGATGCTGTAATTCTTTAGTAACAATGTGATCATACTTCATCTTTGATTTGAAGTGCTGTTTCAGAGAATCGGCATGTTGTTCTGTGCGATTAATTAAATAAATCTTCCGCGGCTTAAAATTTTTAACAATTGTGTAAATTACTGCGCGGGCTGATCCACCAGCACCAATAACACAAAATTCATTTCCACTTATCTGTGATTTATAAGGCTGAAGCGATTCAAATATTCCATGAACATCAGTATTGTAACCAATTAATTTCCCAAGCTCATTAACTACAGTATTAACAGATCCGATTACTGCTGCTTCTTCAGAAAGTTTATTCAGATAATCAATAACTTTTACTTTATGCGGTACAGTAATGTTAAATCCTTTTAAACCCAGCGCTACCATGCCTCTTACCGCATTTTTAAGATTACTTGAATGGACTTCGAAAGGCATATAAATAATTTTTGTACCGGTGAGTTCTGCTGCTACATTATGAATGAACGGAGAATAGCTCTGTTTGATTGGATAGCCAATTAATGCTATCAATTCTGTATTTGTATAAAATGAGTTCTGCATAGAATCAGATCTTATAGATAATTAATAAAATCAAACTTCGCCTAAAAGTCGTTTAAATAGTTTAGATGATTTAATTTCGGGATATTCTTTTTCAAACTCAGTTCTTATGGATGGATCAAATAAAAATGCTGATTTAAGGCATTCAATAGCTTCTTGTGTCCTGCTCAGAACAAAATTAGCTTTTGCTTTACCATAAAACGAAGTAGCATCTTTTGGATTGATGCGAATACATTCATCAAAAGATTTTAAGGCTTCCAGCCATTCACCGGATTCAAAATAAGTTTCTGCAAGGTTAAACCAGATTTCATAATTATCAGGTTCAATTCTAGCGGCTTCCTTATAACTGATAATACTTTCCCGAATCTGTCCTAGTGAATATTCAAGATCGGCTTTAGCATACCAGGCTTCTGCACTGTCCTGTGAAAGAGAGATCGCCTTATTAAAATCTCTAAGAGCTAATTGATACTTCCCCATTGAATCGTAACAAAATCCTCGTGAAAGATAAGCGTCATAATATTCATCATTCAGCTTTATTGATTCAGTGTAATATTTTATCGCTGCAGGAAGATCATCGAGTTCTTCATAAATGTTGGCAATGTTATAAACAGCAGTTTCATCCTCTTTGTCCAAATCGAATGATTTTTTAAAACATTGGATTGCTTCCTGAAGACGTCCAAGGTCAGCTAAAGCATTACCTTTATTAAACCATGCACTTGAAAAATTCTCATGAATCGATATTGCCAAATCATAGCTGTTTATTCCTTGCTCAAGTCTGCTCATTTTCACAAGAACAATTCCGCGATTGTACCAGCCATTTGGGTTATAAGGATCTAGCTCTAAAAATTTATCATAGGATTCTAAAGCTTTATCGAGTTGCGCAGAATTTTCATAACAAAACCCAAGCTCGTAATAAACTTCCGAATATTCGGGATCCCGTGCTGCCACTTTTAAAAAGTATTCTATTGCTTTCTTAAGATTAGCTCTATGCTGATAAAGTAATCCAAGGCTGAATAAAGCATCATCGTTTTCAGGATCTAGCTGTAAAACTTTTTCTAGAGATTCCTGGGCATTGTCGTATAAACCAAGATTCTCTTCAGTAGCAGATTTATCAATTAGAGTTTCAATATCATTAGGGTTAAGAGATAATGATTGATCATATGCAATTAGGGCGTCATTAAAACGAAATAATCCATTCAGCACTATTCCTTTCTTAAACCAATATTCCGAGTTATACGGAAATATTTCTAACAGTTTTTCTAAAACAAATAAAGCATCTTCAAACCTGTCTATATCAATACAAACCTGGATAAGTTCTTCAATTCTCTCAACAGAATCATAAATGTATCCGCTTTCTAGAATTGCCTTGCAGGCAGCCAATTCTTCATTAACTTTTTCTTGCGGCAGATCGAATTCTTCTTCATCAGAAAATTCAGAATCGGAAAAGGACATTAAGTTCTCCTAATTGAAATTAGTTCCGGGAAAAATCTATAATTAATAAAAAAGAAAATCAAGGTAAGTAAAATTTGTTAGTTAATTAAAATTTTCGTATTGGAAAATAAATTAGCTCTGTTGTTATTCTGGTTTAACCTGATATGAGGTTGTTTAAAAGTCAAAAATACGGAATTGTCATTCCCACGAAAGTGGGAATCCATTTGTATTATGCGATTTGGGTTCCCGTTTTCACGGGAATGACAAATACAATTCTGACTTAAGAAATAGGCTCTACCAAATAAAACATTAATTAGTTTACTCTTAAAACTGAAGTAACTTTTTGAGCTGCTTCCTGCAAACTCTTTGCTACTTCAAAATTTAAACCGGATTTATCCAAAAGATCTGCAGCCTCTTTAGCATTTGTTCCTTCCAATCTTACAACAATTGGAACATGAACATCCATCTCAGTTGCTGCATCAATAACACCCTGAGCAACTCTGTCACATCTAACAATACCGCCAAAGATGTTGATTAAAATTGCTTTGACATTTGGATCAGACAAAATGATTTTAAATCCGTTTGCAACAGTTTCTTTATTTGCACCACCGCCAACATCTAAAAAGTTGGCTGGTTCGCCGCCAGCGAGTTTGATTATATCCATAGTTGCCATTGCGAGTCCTGCACCATTAACCATACAGCCTACATTTCCATCCAGTTTAATATAGTTAAGATCAAACTTGGAAGCTTCAATTTCCAATGGGTCTTCTTCATCTAAATCTCTGTATTCCATTATATCAGGATGACGGTAAAGTGCGTTGTCATCAAAATTCATTTTTGCATCAAGTGCAACAACTTTATCATCGTTTGTAATTACTAATGGATTAATTTCTAACATTGATGCATCAGTTGATTCATAAGCTTTGTACAATGCTTTAATAAAAGGAATAAAACTCTTAAAGGCATTTCCTTCTAAACCTAATGCAAATGCTAATTTGCGAGCTTGATAAGCCTGCAATCCAACACCAGGTTCAATCCATTCCTTAATAATTTTTTCAGGGGTTTCTTCAGCAACTTTTTCAATTTCAACTCCGCCTTCTGTTGAAACCATAATCACATTTTTTGAAACTGCACGATCTAGAAGAATTCCAAGATATAATTCTTTCTTGTAATCCAATCCTTCTGTAATAAAAAGTGTTTTAACAATTTTGCCTTCCGGACCAGATTGGTGAGTTACTAAAACATTACCAAGAATTTTTTCAGCGTATTCAGCAGCTTTTTCTGGTGAGGTTGTAAACTTAACTCCCCCCTCAAGAACAACAACGTCTCTATTTCTTACATCGTAAATAATTCCTTTGCCTCTTCCGCCAGCGTGTATTTGTGATTTAACCACAAACTGATTTATACCACGCTGCTGCAGATTGGCCATAGCATCATCAAACTCTAACATACTCTTAATTGCAATTCCATCCTGAACAGGAACACCAAATTTCTTTAATGTTTCCTTCGCCTGAAATTCGTGTATTTTCATTTAACGTCCTTTAATTATTTTTTGTTAAACTCTTTGTCACACTGAGCGAAGTCGAAGTGTGACCTCGCATCTAAAATTAAAGTATCATCCTTAGTCGGAGTTTATCCCGATACATCGGGCTCAGGATGAAATAAGTTGTACTTTATTTGTCTTCACTCATAAACGGATAACGCCAATCCTTTGGAGGATCGAAAGTTTCTTTAATCGTTCTTGCAGTCATCCATCTCATTAAATTCATTGCACTTCCGGCTTTATCATTTGTGCCCGAAGCTCTTCCGCCGCCAAATGGCTGCTGACCAACTACTGCTCCTGTCGGTTTATCATTTATATAGAAGTTTCCTGCTGCATTTCGTAATCTATTGGATAACTTAACTATTACATTTCTGTCCTGTGCAAAGATTGCACCTGTTAGATGCATAAGGAGAAGTTTCATCACATAAAGTTAAAGTTTCATCCAATTTGCTATCATCGTAAACATAAATTGTCATAACAGGTCCAAATATTTCTTCTTCCATTGATTTGAATTTTGGATTAGTTGTTACAATTGTTGTTGGTTCAATAAAGTAGCCTTTTGAATCATCAAAATTTCCGCCTGTTATTATTTCTGCTTCCTTAGAATCTTTTGCGTACTTAATATATTCAGTAATTGTTTTGAATGCACCTTTATCAATTACAGCACCCATAAAGTTTGTAAAGTCTTCAACATCACCCATTTTAATTTTGCCAACTTCTGCAACATATTTTTCCTTAAACTCTTTCCATAAAGATTTTGGAATATACATTCTTGATGCTGCAGAACATTTTTGTCCCTGATACTCAAACGCACCGCGTAAAGCTGCAACAACAAGAGCATCAACTTCTGCGGAGCTATGAACAAAAATAAAATCTTTACCGCCGGTTTCACCAACAATTCGTGGATAGTATTTCATATTCTTAAGATTTTCTGAAATCGTTTTCCACATATTCTGAAAAACTTCTGTTGATCCAGTAAAATGAACACCAGCTAAGTTTGGATTTGTGAATGCCGGAGTTCCAACCTGTCCGCCAGAACCAGGAACAAAATTAATTACACCTTTTGGTAAACCAGCTTCTTCAAATAATTTCATCAACCAGTAAGCAGAGTAAACAGCGCTTGATGCTGGTTTCCATAAACTTACATTGCCAACAATGGCTGGTGCTGTTGGCAAGTTGCCTGCGATAGAAGTGAAGTTGAATGGAGTCACAGAAAAAATAAATCCTTCTAAAGGACGGTATTCTAAACGGTTCCACATTCCGCTACCAGAATAAGGCTGTTCCTGCATAAGCTGAGCCATGAAGTAACAATTGTACCTGTAGAAGTCTACAAGCTCAGCCGCAGAATCAATTTCAGCTTGATAAGCTGTTTTAGATTGTCCAAGCATTGTAGCGGCGTTTATTGTTGAGCGCCAGGGTCCAGCTAATAAATCAGCGATCTTTAAGAAGACAGAAACTCTATGTTCCCAGGGCATTTCTGACCATTCTTTGCGGGCTTGAAGAGCGGCTTCAACTGCCATATCAACTTCTTTTTTACCTGCTTTATGATAAACACCAAGAACGTGACTATGATTATGCGGAATAACCATTTTTTCAGTGTTTCCGGTTCTAACTTCTTCTCCTCCAATAATAAGCGGAACTTCTATTTGTTTTGATTTTAATTCAGCTAATTTTTTCTTTAATTCTTCTCTTTCAGGACTGCCCGGTTTGTAGGCTTTTACCGGTTCATTTATTGGTTGTGGAACTTTGAAATATGCGTTAGACATTTGATATCCTCAAAATTAAAAATTGTGGTTGAAAAATTACTGCTTTTGGGTGGGATTATCAATTAATGTTCTTCATGCTTTTTATGCTTTTTTAAGGAAGTTACAGTAGATCACATTCACTTTTACCATTATTAAAACCTAGCGTCCTTCTACCAACATATTTCCTTTGTCTGGGCTGTCACGAACCATTTCGTAACAGAAATGTTATTTAATCTCAATCCCTGCATACTCAGTATCAACTTCTAAAATAGAATTATCTGCATAAACATAATTTTGCGCTCTGGAAAACTTATAACTTTCCGGTTTATTAACTAATCCAGTTTCAACCGGGTTATTGTGAATATAATGCAGTTTGGTCAAGAACATTTTTTCGTTTCTAATCACTTCGTCATCAAATCGCTGCATCCAAAATTTTCGTTTATGATTAGGATACTTTTTAGCTTCCTCAATAAAAACACTCATTAAATCTTTATCATTTTTCATAATCTCATCCATTATATCCCACGCTGAGTATTTTTTTATATCTCTCATTATATCAGAAATAGTTCCAAAGTTTTTATCTACAATTACAATCCAATGAAAATGTGAAGGCATAATAACGTAAGCAAGTATTTTAAATTTATACTTTTTTTGATAGTGCAAAATATTTTCAATAAGGATTTTACAATAAATCTCTTTTACAAAAACTCTTGTAAAACCAACGATTGTTGTAGTTACAAAGAAAATATTTTCGTCTGTAAGATTTGTTCTGCCTCTTAATCCCATACTAAAATCAAGTCACGAAATGGTTCGTGACTTCCGTGTTTGGTTACATAAGTACATTGAAAATTATAGCAATCAGGGTATAAAGATTCATTCATTTTTCGAATTTTCCGAATCTTTACTTGTTGCTAACTTATTAAAATAAAGCAACATAGCCAAAACTGATTTTCCTATAGTTCGGAAAATTTTGATGGGAACGACTTCAATCCGTTCCGAATGATTTTACATTTTTCGTAACCGATAAACACATCGTTTTCTATTTTACTTCATTACCAGCAGATCAGCTAGCCTATCAGCCTTTGGCTGAGAAACCGATCCTTACAAAAAAGATATTTCCTTTTTGCAATTAGACTTTTTGATGCTATTTTATAATCAAATATTTCTTAGAAATAAAGCTATCTTAAACTAACTGAACGGTTTTCCGGGGAAGAAATCCGTTTTCTTAAAGGAGAGAGTAAATTTATGGCTCAGTTAAATTATTTAACCACGATTCCTCGGCTCTATCAGCATCTTACCGAAGAGTACAGCAAAGAAACAAATAATTTTATAATCAAGCACAAAGTAGACGGCAAGTACGTTGGAATAACTTATGACCAGTTTAAAGATGAAACCGATTCATTTGCTTTTGGTCTTGCTTCGCTGGGAATAAAAATGGATGATAAGATATCAATCATTTCAGAAAACCGTCCTGAGTGGGTCTACAGCGATATGGCAATTTTAGGTTTGGGTGCAATTGATGTTCCGCTCTATCCATCACTTACTTCAGACTCGGTCGAGTTTATTTTGAATAATTCAGAATCAAAAGCGATTATCGTTTCCACAAAATTCCAGCTTAATAAATTGATGAAGGTTAGAGATAAATGTAAGTATCTTAAATATATCATCTTATTAAATGAAAAAGATATTGATCCTAATATCAAAGATCTTTTTACATTTAGAAGTGTACAAGAGTTGGGAAAAATTTATAGTAAATCACATCCATCGCTTCTAAAAGATAATCTTGCTCAAATAAAGCCAAATGATATTTGTACAATTATTTATACTTCAGGCACAACAGGCGAACCAAAAGGTGTTGTACTAACACATCATAATATTCTTTCAAATGTTCAAGCTGCATTGGATTGTTTCCCAATTTCAAACAAGGATGTTTTTCTTTCCTTCCTTCCGCTTTGTCATATATTTGAAAGAATGGCTGGATATTACACTGCGTTCTCTGCAAAGTGTACAGTTTGTTATGCTGAAAGCATTGAAACTGTCGCACAAAATCTAATTGATGTAAAACCAACGATAATGACAAGCGTACCAAGATTGTTTGAAAGGATTCATTCCAAGATTATAAAAAATGTTGACAGCCAGCCATTAAAAAAACAAAAGATATTTTACTGGGCAATGGATGTTGGTGTTAGATATGCTGAACTCAAAAAGAAAGGGAATATCCCTCTTTCGTTTCTCGTTAAAATATAAACTTGCAAACAAACTTGTCTTTAGTAAACTGCGCGAAAAGACAGGGGGAAATTTGAGATTCTTTATTTCCGGTGGTGCTGCCTTACCCACTTATTTAGGAAAGTTTTTTGAAGCTATCGGAATTATTATTGTTGAAGGTTACGGATTAACAGAATCTTCACCTGTTATTGCTGCAAACAGAGTTGAGGATTTTAAATTTGGTTCAGTTGGTAAACCGTTCCCGGGTGTAGAAATAAAGATTGCATCTGATGGAGAAATACTCGCAAGAGGTCCAAACATAATGCAAGGATATTTTAAAAATAAAAAAGAAACCGATGCTACTATTAAAGACGGATGGCTTTACACAGGCGATATCGGTGTTTTTGATGGTGATGGATTTTTGCTAATTACTGATAGAAAGAAACATCTTTTTAAAACATCATCAGGTAAATACATTGCACCGAATCCGATTGAAAGTATGTTCCTTGCTAGTAAATATATTGATCAGTTTGTACTTATTGGCGACAGAAGAATGTTTTTAACAGCATTGATCGTTCCTGATTTTGAAGCGGTTAAAGAATATGCTGATTCAAATAAAATTCCTTATGATAAAGTTGAAGATTTAGTTAGGGATGAACAAATCTATAAAATGCTTGATAAGGAAATGGATCAGTTCCAGAAAAAGCTGGCAAACTATGAACGTGTTAGAAAGTTTGTTTTGCTTGATAGACCATTTACAATTGAATCCGGCGAGATAACCCCAAGTCTAAAAATAAAACGCAAATACGTTGAGGAAAGATATCAGGATTTGATTGAACAGATGTATCAAAGTTTAGATAGGTCTGTTCCGATAAATTAAATATGCGATTGTCATTGCGAACCCGATTTATCGGGGTAAAGCAATCTGAAATAATATTGTTGAGATTACTTCACTCGAATCCGCCGCGGCGGATCGCTCGTAATGACGAAAGCGATTAAACCTTTAATCCATCAATCATCTGTTGATGGATTTTTTTATTGCTTGCTAAAATCTGCGGAGTGAAAATATCGATTTCATTTCCATAAAAATCTGTTACCATTCCTCCAGCTTCTTCAACAAGTAATTTTCCTGCACACAAGTCCCATGGATGAAGTGAAACTTCCCAGAATCCATCAAAAACTCCGCGAGCTACATAACAAAAATCGATTGCGGCAGAGCCTAATCTGCGAACAGCCCTTGCTTGCCTGGTTAATGATTCAAATCTTTCAAATGCTTTATCTGGATTATCAGCAACATTGTACGGAAATCCTGTCACCAAAACTCCCAATCCGATTTTATCATTACTGCTAACATTTATCTTCTTTTCGTTTGCAAAAGAACCACTTCCCTTTTCTGCTGAGTAAAAAATGTTTTGCATTACATCGTAAACAACTCCAGCTATAATTTCATCTTTCTTCATCACACCAATAGATACAGAAAAAATTGGCAAACCGTGAGCAAAGTTTGTTGTCCCATCAAGAGGATCGATTACCCAAAGATATTCTGAATCTTTTTTATGTTCACCAGATTCTTCTGTTAGAATATTATGTGTAGGATATTTTTTAGAAATAAAATCCATTATTACTTTTTCAGATTTCTTGTCTATTTCTGTAACAAGATTTTTTTCATTGGTTTTATATTCTATTTGAAAATTCTTTCCAAAACCTTCACGAATAATTTCTCCAGCTATTCCGGCTATTTCTAAAATGTCTTTGATCATAACTTTCATTGTTTTTATTGCAAATATAAAAACTCTAAATCACAACACTAAATGTGTACAATTCAATTCCTTGATAGCACATTTCTATTTGGGTATATTTGCGCACAAATTAGAGCGAAAATAAGGAGAGAAATTGAGCGATAACGAAGAAATAATTAAAATCGTCCCGAAAGAGAATAATCTTGTTGATGAGATACCACCGATCTTACCAATTCTTCCATTGAGAGATATAGTGATTTTTCCATATATGATTTTTCCGGTTTTAGTTGGACGGGCACAATCTATCAATGCGGCTAATTATGCACTGGAAAACACAAAGTACATTTTCCTGTCTACACAAAAAAAATCGAGTATCGAAGACCCCTCAGCAAATGATCTTTATATTGAAGGAACCATTGCAAAGATTGTGCAGATATTAAAACTTCCCAATGGACTATTAAAGATTTTAGTCGATGGATTATTACAAGCCCGAATTATTGAGTTTACAAATCGTAAAGAATTTTTTGAAGGGCATGTTGAGGTAATAGTTCCTGAAACTTTTACTGATCATGAAATGAATGCCTTGATGAGACAAATGACACAGCTTTTTAAAGATTATGTAAAGATAAGTCGCAATGTTCCAAATGAAACTATTGCTGCATTCGATAACATTGATGAGCCGGACAGAAAAGTATTTTATGCTGCTGCAAATATCAATCAGTCAATCGATGTAAAACAAAATATTCTATCAAAGTACACTTTAAAAGAACAATTCTACGAAGTAATCAAAGTTCTAAACTCGGAAATAGATATTCTGAAAATCGAAAAAGAAATCGATAACAAAGTTCAGGAAAACATTGCAAAGACACAGCGAAAATTCATCATACAGGAACAAATAAAAATTCTTCAGGATGAACTAGGTGATGATGAAGAAGCCTCATCAGAATTTGGGAAAATCCGTGAGCAGATTAAGAAGTGTAAAATGCCTAAAGAAGTTGAAGCAAAAGCTCTGGAAGAATTCAATAAACTAAAGAAAACTCCGCCAATGTCTCCTGAATCAACCGTAATCAGAAATTATCTTGATTGGCTTGTTGCAATTCCATGGTCTAAGAGAACAAAGGATGATTTAAATATCAAACACGTACAGAAAATTTTGGATGCAGATCATTTTGGTTTAGAAAAACCAAAGGAACGAATAATTGAGCATATTGCTGTTCTAAATCTTGTCAAAAATATGAAAGGACAGATTTTATGTTTTGTCGGACCTCCCGGAGTTGGTAAAACTTCACTCGGTAAATCGATTGCTCGTGCACTTGGAAGAAATTTTGTACGCATAAGTTTGGGCGGTGTTCGCGATGAAGCCGAAATACGTGGTCATCGTAAAACTTATATTGGTTCGATGCCGGGCAAAATTATTCAATCGATGAAAAAAGCAGGGACAATAAATCCTGTTATACTTTTAGATGAGATAGATAAAATGAGTATGGATTTCCGGGGTGATCCTTCATCTGCCATGCTCGAAGTTTTGGACCCCGAACAAAACAATACATTTAATGATCATTACATTGAAGTTGATTACGACCTAAGCCAGGTTATGTTTATCACAACTGCTAATATAAGATATAATATTCCACCCCCTTTACAGGATAGAATGGAGATTATAGAATTACCGGGCTATCTTGAATATGATAAACTTGAAATCGCAAAGAGGCATATCCTTCCAAAGCAATTGCTTGCTCATGGAATTCAAAATAAAAATGTTACGATTCCGGATGAATCGATCAAGAAATTGATAACAGAATATACTCGCGAAGCGGGAGTTAGAAATCTTGAACGGGAGTTAGCTAATGTTTGTAGAAAGATTGCAAGAGATATTGTTCTCAAAGAATCCGGCAATGGTAAGAAAAATAAATCCTATGAATATTTTATTGATGAACCAAAAATTGAAGAATACTTAAAGACTCCGCGATTTAGAACTCATAGACATAATAAGATGAATAAGATTGGTAGCGTTACAGGTTTGGCCTGGACGAGTGTCGGTGGCGAAATTCTTACTGTTGATGTTACAATAATGAATGGCGGTGGAAAACTAACCCTTACCGGTCAGCTTGGTAACATTATGAAAGAATCTGCTCACGCAGGTTTAAGTTATTTGCGATCCAAAGCCAAGCAACTTGGATTGAATCCTGATTCCTTTAAAGGGAAGGAAATTCACATCCATTTACCCGAAGGTGCAATTCCAAAAGACGGTCCATCTGCGGGAATAACAATGGCGATGGCAATGCTGTCAGCAGTAAGTGGAATACCTGCATCAAACAATATTGCAATGACAGGTGAGATAACTTTAACCGGTTCTATTCTTGCAATCGGCGGATTGAATGAAAAACTGCTTGCTGCAAAAAGAAATGATATAAAAACAATTCTTATCCCAAAGGATAATGAAATTGATTTAAAAGAGATGCCAGATAAAGTTAAGGAAGGGTTAAAGATTATTCCAATTGCAAAATTGGAAGAAGCAATACCCTATGTTTTTCCGGATATGAAAAAAATAAAATTTACCTCAAAACCAAAATCAGGTAAAGTTAAGAAAAAGAATTAATGTCTGAATCATTAATTATAAATACTGAAGCTTCGTTGGATGAACAATACTCGTTGTTGATAAATCAGGTTCAAAACCTGTTGAGAAAAGAAGATAATCTTATAACTAATCTTTCTAACTTTACTGCAGCGCTAAAGCAAACTTTTTCTAAGATCAGTTGGGTTGGATTTTATCTTTTTGATGGAACAAAACTCTATCTCGGTCCATTCCAGGGAAAAGTTGCTTGTACTGAAATAAAAATTGGCAGCGGTGTTTGCGGATCATCGGCACAAAGAAAAGAAACTATTATCGTTCCTGATGTTGATAAATTTCCGGGCCATATTGCTTGCGATTTTGAATCAAGGTCGGAAATTGTTGTGCCTATAATTAAAAATGGTAATTTATTTGGAGTTCTGGATTTGGACAGCACAGATTACAACTCATTTAACAATACAGATAAAAAATATCTTGAAGAATTAGTAAATTTTTTAAGTAGAGAAATTATATAAAGATTATGGCTTATCAAGTAACAGCAAGAAAATGGCGCCCGCAAAAATTTGATGATGTGGTTGGACAGGAACATATAACCGCAACATTGAAGAATGCTATAAAAAGTAATCGTATTGCACATGCATACATTTTTACGGGTCCACGCGGAGTTGGTAAGACAACTACTGCCAGAATTTTGGCAAAAGCTTTAAACTGTGAAAACCCAAAAGACTTTGAGCCTTGTAATGAATGTGCGATGTGTAAGACAATTAATGATTCTCAGACGATGGATATCATTGAAATTGACGGTGCATCAAATCGTGGTATTGATGAAATAAGAACATTAAGAGAATCTGTTAAGTATGCACCTACTCGAGGTAAATATAAAATTTACATTATTGATGAAGTTCACATGCTTACAAAGGAATCGTTTAACGCATTCCTAAAAACTTTAGAAGAACCGCCGGCACATACAATTTTTGTTTTTGCAACAACCGATATTCATAAAGTTCCATTAACAATTATTTCAAGGTGCCAGAGATTTGATTTCCGAAGAATCCAGCTTGATACAATAAAGAAAACACTAAGTAACATTGCCAAAGAAGAAAATATTTCCATAGATGACAAAACGCTCACTATTATTTCCAAAAAAGCTGATGGCGCTTTACGTGATGCACAAAGTTTGTTTGATCAGGTAATTTCTTTTTGCGCAGATAATATAGATTCCGAAACAGTTTCTAAAATGTTAAATCTTATTGATGATGAATTGTTCTTTACCATTTCTGATGCTGTTCTTCAAAAGAATTTTAACATTGTATTTGAAACAACAGATAAGATTTATGAAAATGGCTGGGACTTTATTGACTTTACTGATGGATTGTTAGAACACTTTAGAAATATTCTTACGGTCATTCTAACTGAAAGAACAGAACTTGTTGAAACTGCCGATGTTTATCGAACAAAATATGCAAACTACATTCAAACTTTTTCTAAAGGCGATTTGCTAAGAATTTTAAATTACTTGAGTAAACTTCAACAGGAGTTAAGATTTTCTAATAATCAAAAACTTAAAATAGAAATCGCTCTCACTAATCTTGTTGGATTGGAAAGATCATCCACATTATCAGAAATCATTTCTGGATTAGAATCCAGAAATATCGAAATCAAAAACACTGAAACTAATTCTGTTACAAAAGAAAAAAAATCTCCGACATATTCGGCAAGACAAGTAGGACCTGAAAAAAAACGTGAAATAAAATCCGAATCTACTCCAACGACGGAAGCTTTTATTCCACCAATAAAAGAAACTCTCTCAAATATTCAAACGGATTTGAATTTTGAATCAATTACACAAAAATGGCAAAGTTTTGTAGATAATGTGTGCAAGGAAAAATCATTTTTATTAACACCGCTTTTTAACAATTTAAAACCTACAACTTTCGATGGAACAAATCTTCATTTGGAATCATCAGATCCAACGACCGAGTCTTCTTTGCTTATGCATCAAGAATATATTGAGAAAAAATCTAGAGAGTTTTTCGGCAAAAAGGTAAACTTGAAATTCGGTTCAGAAAAATCGAAGGAAGTTGCTAATAAGGACGAAAAACAAACTAAAAGCCAAAAAAATACAAAATCAACAAAAAACCTCGATTCTTACGAAAAAATCATAGTTGAGGAACTTGGTGGAAAAGAAATGAATTAGATTGTCTTACCTGATTAATATTTTTCAATTCCCCTAAACGTTTGATAATTAGATAGTTATCCCTATTTTTGTGCCCTATGTCAAAAAAGCTAATCATTGCCATAGACGGACCAGCAGGCTCCGGGAAAAGTACATCCGCAAAACTTGTAGCTAAAAAATTAAATTATATATATATAGATACAGGTGCGATGTACAGAGCAGTTACTTTATTCGTTCTCAGAAATAATTTGATGGGAAGGACGAATGAGATTATTGAATTAGCAAACCGTTTGAATATTGTTCTTAGCTTCATTAATGGAGAAACGAATATAACTGTTAACGGAGAAGATGTTTCTGAGGAAATTCGATCTTTTGATGTAAATAGTAATGTTAGTGAAATAAGCACAATCGAATCCGTGAGAAAAATTCTTGTTAAAAAGCAGCAGGAAATGGGAAGAGATGGCGGAGTTGTTATGGAAGGCAGAGATATAACTACTGTCGTTTTTCCAAATGCTGATGTTAAAATTTTTCTTACCGCAGGAATTGATGAAAGAGCTAAAAGACGCACAAAAGAATTTTCTGAAAAGGGTTCGGAAGTTCCTATTGATAAAGTTAAAGAGAATTTAAAGAATAGAGATTTTATCGATTCAAACCGCGAAGCAAGTCCGTTAACAAAAGCACCGGACTCAATTGAGGTTGATACTTCGAACACGACAATAGAAGAACAAGTTGTTTTGATACTTAATGAAGTTAAAATTATTGCAGATAAAAAAGGAATTGGAATTTAGGCCGGCTAAACTAATGTTAAACTAAATGGTCTGTTTGTCTGAACTTTCCGGCTGAGAATCAGAAAAACAGAAAAATATTTTTAGGAGGATTAATGTCCCAAGAAAAAGAAACGACTCTAAAAACTGTGACTCCCGATGAGTATGAAAAAGCCAAGAATAAATTTAATGATGAAGAATATTCTCAAGAAGAGTTTATGGCGCTGGCAAAACTCTACTTAGATTCATTTAGAGATGTTAAAGAAGGTGAGATGATTAAGGGGAAAGTTGTTAGAATAATGGGTGATAATGTTATCGTTGATGTCGGATTTAAATCAGAAGGAACAATTCCGCGTAACGAGTTTTTTGAAGGTGTAGATTTAAAAGTTGGACAGGAAATTGAAGTAGTACTTGAAAGTGTTGAGGATCAGGAAGGTAATCTTGTTCTTAGTAAACAGAGAGCAGACTTCCTAAGAATCTGGGAAAAAGTTCTCAGAGCTCACGATACAGGTGAAATTATTGAAGGTAAAATTGTTAAAAGAATTAAAGGCGGGATGGTTGTTGATCTTTTAGGAATGGAAGCATTCTTACCTGGTTCACAGATTGATATTCGTCCTATCAGGGATTTTGATGCATTCGTTGGTCAGACAATGGATTTTAAAGTTGTTAAAGTAAATGTTCCTACCGAAAATGTTGTAGTATCGCATAAAGTGCTTGTTGAAGAAGAAATTTCTGATCAAAGAAATGCAATACTTAACAGTCTTGAAAAAGGACAAATACTTGAAGGTACTGTTAAAGCAATTACAGATTTTGGTGTATTTGTTGACCTTGGCGGTGTTGATGGTCTTATCCATATTACAGATCTTAGCTGGGGAAGAATTAACCATCCAAATGAAGTTGTAAAACTTGATGAAGTAATAAAAATTGTTGTTACTGATTTTGATGAAGAGAAAAGAAGAATTTCACTTTCGCTTAAGAAATTACTCCCGCATCCGTGGGAGCAAATCCAGGAAAAATATATTCTTGGTGATAGAGTTTCAGGTAGAGTTGTTTCTCTAACTGATTACGGCGCATTTATAGAGATTGAAAAAGGAATAGAAGGTCTTATTCATAACTCAGAAATGAGCTGGACTCAGCACATTAAGCATCCATCTCAGATTGTTGCAATGGGCCAAATTATTGAAGCCGTCATTTTGAGTCTTGATAAAGATGAAAAGAAAATTTCACTCGGTATTAAACAGCTTGAACCAGATCCTTGGGAAACATTGATGGCCAAATATCCTGTAGGTTCTAAACACTCAGGTGTTGCACGTAATCTTACAAACTTTGGTGTCTTTGTAGAACTTGAACCAGGAGTTGATGGATTAGTTCACATTTCTGATTTATCATGGACTAAGAAAATCCGTCATCCCGGAGAAGTTGTAAAGAAAAACGAAAAAATTGATGTTATAGTTCTTGGTGTTGATGTTGATCAAAGAAAGATATCCTTAGGACATAAGCAAATTATGGATAATCCCTGGGATACTTTTGAAAAAGATTATTCAGTCGGAAAGATAACCGATGGTAAAGTTGTAAGAATAATTGAAAAAGGAATTATCGCTGAACTTCCTTCACACGTTGATGGATTCGTTCCAACCACACAGCTTTCAACATCAAAGATTAAAAATATTGCTAACCACTTCCCTATTGATGCAACAATTCCTTTAAAGGTTATTGAGTTCGATAAGGAAAGCAAGAAGATCGTTTTAAGTGCAATTGCAGCGCTTAAAGAAAAATCAGATGCTGAAATTGAACAATACATTAACACATTTAAATTAGAGCGTGTAACTGTCCAGAATATACACAACGCAGAAATGGGAACAATTGATTCTTCTGAATTCCCAATATTTGAAGTTCCTGAACCCGAAGCACTCAAAAAAGAAGCGACTGAATAGTTTCTTTCAAATAATCTATATTAGGAGCGGGAAATATCCCGCTCTTTTTTTATCAAATAAAAATTTATTAAATGCCCCAAACAGTTGCATTACATACATTAGGTTGTAAGTTAAATTTTTCAGAAACATCAACAATTGGAAATCAGTTTTTAAAGAAAGGATTTTCTTTAGTTGATATGAATGATAAAGCAGATGTTTATGTATTTAATACTTGCACAGTTACAGAAAACGCTGAGAAAGAATGCAGACAGCTTGTAAGAAGAGTTTTAAGAAATAATCCAAATGCTTATGTTATTGTTACCGGGTGTTATGCACAATTACGAGCAGATGAGATTTCTGCAATTGATGGCGTTGATGCAGTGCTTGGAAGCAATGAAAAATTTGAGATATTTTCTCTCTTAAATGATTTTAATAAAAAAGAATTCTCTTGTATTTATGTTTCTCCAAATGATGAGCTGAATAAATTTGGTATAGCAAGTTCCACTGACGCAGACAGCAGAACAAGAGCGTATTTTAAGATTCAGGATGGCTGCGATTATAAATGTACTTTCTGCACTATTCCGCTTGCGCGTGGCAAAAGCAGAAGTATGGAACCGGAGCTTGTTATTGAAGAATTTAAAAAACTTGTTCAGAATGGATACAAAGAAATTATTCTTACCGGTGTAAATGTTGGTGATTATGGAAAATCATTCGGAATGTCTTTTTATGATATACTTACAAGGCTTATTTCTATTGAGGGTGAATTCAGAATACGAATCAGTTCTATCGAGCCAAATCTTTTAACCGATGAAATAATTAAACTTACTAAGATATCAGAAAAAATCTGTAATCATTTTCATATCCCTTTGCAGAGTGGAAGTGATACAATTCTTAAATCAATGCAAAGAAGATACACAGTTGATGACTATAGAAATGTAGTTTTAAATGCTAAAAACTTTATGCCTGACTTAGGAATTGGTGTTGATGTGATAGTTGGTTACCCCGGTGAAACTGAAAAAGAATTTATGGAAACGTATAATTTCCTACTTGATCTTCCGATATCCTATTTGCATGTTTTTACTTATTCAGAAAGACCAGATACCAAAGCAATTTCTCTTCAGAATTCAGTTGATCCTGCTGAAAGAAGAAGAAGAAGTAAGATGCTAAGGATTTTAAGTGATAAAAAGAAGAATTATTTTTACAACCAGATGATTGGAAAAAATCTCAATGTTCTTTTTGAATCCATTGGTGAAGATGGAACTATAAAAGGTTTTTCATCAAATTATGTTAGGGTACAAAATAGATATGATGAAAAGTTAAAAAACCAAATTTGTAGCTTAGAAGCAAGGGGAATTGAGCACGGTTTGGTCTATGGCGAGATTAAAGAGATAAAAAATTCCGTTGCATTAGAAATATCCTAATTCTATTATTCAAATAAAAAATGAAAAAAATTCTTATAACAATAGTCATTATCTCAATTCAAATATTTTCTCAGACAGAGGTGGAATCTTTTTACTCATTTAAGCAACAAATTGTTAAGGATATATCATTGACAACCGATGCAGAACAGCAAACAGTTTTTGATGAAGTAAAGCAAAAAAAGAACACAGGTCTGGCTATATTGTACTCATTGTTGCTTCCGGGTATGGGTGAACTTTATGCTGATGCATATGACAGCGGAATTTATTTTACTGTTGCAGATGGAGTTTTATGGGGCACTTATGCTGGAATGAATATTTATGCTAACTGGCAAAAGGATAGGTATATATCATATTCTCAATCTAAAGCTGGAGTAAGTACAGAAGGCAAAGACGAAGATTATTATGCAATAATAGGAGAGTATTCAAGCATTGATCAGTTTAATGATGAGAAAGCGTTAGAGAGAAATTTTGATGAAATGTATAATACAGAAAAATATTTCTGGAAATGGAATACATCCAACGAACAGAAAGCCTACAAAAGTATGTGGACTTCATCTGAACAAACATTTAATGATGTACGATTTGTTGTTGGCGCATTATTGTTGAATAGAGTTGTAAGTGCAATTAATGCTGTCAGATTAGTATCAAGGTACAACAATAATCTTAGTAAAGAAGTTGGTTGGAATGTTTCTCTTGGTGTTCAAAGCTACCCTGATAACACTTCGTCTTATAAAATCAATTTTACAACATCGTTTTAAATTTAAAAAGCCTATTTGTTCGATAGGCTTCTTTAGTTTCAAATCTGTTCTTATAAATTACTTCATCAGTACCATTTTCTTACTGTCAGAAAAACCATTTGCCTGTAACGTATAAATGTAAACACCGCTTGGTAAGTTAGATGCATTTAACTCAACAGAATGAAAACCAATATCTTTTGTTTCATTTACTAACTCTAAAACTTCACTTCCCAAAACGTCATACACTTTTAGCTTTATTAAACCGGCTTCTTTAACTGTATAGTTTATAACTGAACTTGGATTAAATGGGTTTGGAAAGTTTTGCTCTAAAGTAAATAAATTTGGTGTTGTTATTTCAACATCGATTATTTTTGAATACTCTCTTGAACCATTAAAATCCTTTTGTTTTATTCTGTAATGATAATTTCCCGGTTCAAGATTCGTGTCAGAGAAAAAATATGACTGTCGTTCAGTAATTGTACCCTTTCCAATTACAAAACCAATGTTATCCCATTTCCCTAGTCTTTCGTCTTGTATTGTTCTTCGTTCAACTTCAAATCCCATATTATTTGTTTCGGAAGCAGTAGTCCAATTTAATGTTACATTATTTTTATCAATCGATGATGTAAATGAACTAAATTCAACAGGGACTATATTATCTGTAACAACAACAGGAAATTTCGTACCAAAATTCCAGCGATCCAATAAATCAGGAATATGATCGTACACGATACTTAATCCGCAGGAATATAAAGTATCAATCACCACTGAATCCGGTGCCGTATATGCAAATTCCCAATAAATGGTGTCTTGCGGCGTTGGGAACACTAAAGGAAAAGCTTGAGTTAATTCATTTGGAGAACGATAATCCCAAACAGAAAATGTATCTACAAGTGACATAATCCCAAATTTGCCTGCAACATTATATCCGCCAGCTTCTGCCGGACCATTCGTGAGAAACATTCTATAAATTCCTGTTTGACCCGTCTCTAAAGTATCGGGTCCTTCGATCCAAACAGTTACGCTTGTGTCCTGCTCGACAGTATGACAAACGCAACCGCTGCCATTTAATTCTGTGCCTCCAATCAAATCGTGTTCAAATAAACCTGAATACGCTAAGGTTATAAATGAAATAAAAATAGTTAAGAGTATAATATAATTTTTCATTGAAGATTTTTTGTTTTATCGATTTTCTTAGGGCAAGATATAAAAATAAGCTGTTAATCAAAAAATGTCTGCGGGAAGCAAAAACCTACCGCAAACTAAATACTATTGAAGAAGTATCATTTTTTTGGTTTCGATAAAAGATCCGGCTTGTAATACATAAAAATATATTCCGCTTGAAATATTTTTATTGCTGAACTCAACTTTATAATTTCCGGCTGATTTTTCCTCATTAACAAGAGTGGCAATTTCATTTCCAAGAACATCGTAAACTTTTAATGATACAAATTGCTTGCTGCCCATCGTATACTGAATATTGGTTGTCGGGTTAAATGGATTTGGATAATTCTGTTCTAATGAAAATTTGTTTGGTGATATTATTTCTAAATTTATAATGTTTGAATACTCAAATGAACCATTAAAATCTATTTGCTTCAATCTGTATTGATACTTTCCTGCATCAAGATTATTGTCTGAAAAAGAATATGTCTGCAGTTCCGTGGTTGTTCCCTGTCCATTCACAAAACCAATTTTATTCCACTTATCACTTCTTGCTTCTTGCCTCTTGCTTCTTTCAATTTCAAATCCTTGATTATTTGTCTCACTTGCAGTTGTCCAATGTAGAGTGACGTCATTATCATTTATTGAATAATAAAACGAAATTAACTCAACGGGAATAATTGATGAAACAAGTTCTACATTAAGTGTAGTTAAAGAATTATAGGAATTTATAACAACATTATTTATTGTCTGAGCATAATAATCAGGCGCTTCAAATCTAAAAGAATAAGTGCCGGGAGAAAGCATACGAATATAGAATCCTGTTGAGTCAGAATAAACCTGGGAGTTATCAACATCATGATTTAGAACTGTAATCTTTGCTTTAATCGGACTTCCAAGTGTATCGGTTACCAAACCACTAACTCCTCTTAATACTGCTTCCATATACTTGATGAAAGATTTTCTATTATAATTCCAGTGGGCTGGAAGTTGTGCAGCAGGAATAAGTTTTGTATCAGAAATCTCAATAGTTACTTCCCTTCCCCATCTAAAGTAGTTTGTATAATCTTGTCGGCCGCCATTAATAATATACCAGGCACCTCCGTTTGTCGTACCATCATCATAACCATTCATATAACCGGAAGGTGCATTTGCCTGACAGGTATCAGCATAAAGATGAGAGATGTATTGATACCAGGCTTCATCAGGATGATGACGGTAATCGGGATATTCATTTGTCCACGTGTCCCATGGATAATTCACAACTTCTGTTCCGCCATGAAAGTTTGCGACCAGTGCAAAGTTATTAGCTTCTGCAACTGTTCTGAATCGTGCAGTTTCAATTTGCTGGTTTCCATTTACTCCATAAATAGGATCAGGAAAATTTCTGTTTAGATCATAACCGTTATAATTATATCTCGTTGCTCCATACACTGTGCTGTTGCCGCTATGATATGTTCCATCAGGATTTGCAAGTGGATTTATCCAAATTTCAACATTGTTAACAAGATTAGTAATCCTTGCATTTGTGCCATAAGTAGTAAGCAAAGAATCTATAAGTCTCAACATTAGCACGTATGCGGTAATTTCATCTCCGTGCATAGATGATGTGTACATAAATTGCGGTTCTGCTTCTCTTGTGTTAACATTATCGGATATTTTTGCGAATAAAATTTTTCTACCCTGAACTGAATTTCCTGCATCAATTATTTTACAAAGATTTGGATAGTTAGTTTGAAACTGATACATCATTGCTAATATATGCATCGTAAGTAGGATAAACATTCCAATCGTTTATTCCGTCTATATCTGATGACATTTCGGGTTCAATTAATTTGCCCGGATGAGGAAGTATTGTGTAAATGTAATTCAGTTTTTCAAATTCACGGAATTCATTTTCGTTTGCATAAGCATAAACAAGATTGCCTTCAACATTATCAATTGAAATAATTCTGGTCAGAGCACTTATTTCCGAGTGATCTGAAATTAAAAATTTAAAATATACTTCCGAGTTTATTTTGAAGTAATTTTTATCTATCCCTTGTGAAAATGAAACTGAAGAGATAACGATTATTAGTAGAACATAAAAGAAATTTTTCATAAAAGCCCCTGCGTGGATGTAGAGTAATTAATCATATTTTATAATTTTCGGTGATGTAAAATTAAGAAGAAAAGTCATAAATCGCTTATAATAAAACAACTATTCCAGTTTTATGGCTAACTGAAGGTAATTATTTATTGCCCCTATAATTTTAAATTTTAATTTGTATGAATTTACAATTTCAGTAAATGCTTTAAACTCGTGTGTAGGTACACCAAACTCATCAAAAATTATTATGTCATCTTTTTTGAGAATTGGATAAAGTGATGTAAGGACAAATAATGTTGATGTGTAAAGATCGGCATCCATATGTATTACTTTTCTTTTTGTTGAATTGTAGCTTTTTAAAAAAACTGGAAGTGAATCCTGAAACATTCCACTTACAAATTGAACTCTGTTATCATCAATTTTGGGTGTATTCCCTTTCGTATCATAATCACTTTTTTTCATCACACCAAAATCTTCAGGTAATCCGGTAAAGACATCAAATCCATAAAATTTGCAATTAGGATTTTTTATTTTATTAACCCACCATTTGAATGCAACTCCTTCTGCAACACCAAATTCTAAGTAATCAAAGTCTTCATTTTTTATTTCTTCATTTATCACATACTCGTGTAATTTAAATCTATCGCTGTAATTAACCTTATCATTATAAAAATCATTAAAAGGCAATTTATTATTATTGTTAACCCATTGCGAAAGCCTGGATAAATAAATCATATTCAAAAACAGACCATCGAAGGGTTTAAGAAAGGTATGCAGTTTAAACTTTATGAATAGGGCTTTGATTTTTCTAATAAAGAAGAGTTTTGTGTTCACTGAATAAATTCTCTTATGTTAATGTTTTTACAAATCTAAATTAGCTTTTTAGGTTTTATCTCACAACCGCTCTTCCAATTAAGTTGTTATAATTTCTAGAAATAAAAAAGGCACGATTGCTCGTGCCTTAATGGGAATAGTCAAGTTCACCCTTCGACTTCGCTCAGGGTGACAAGTAAGGATTATTTCATCAACATTAGTTTTCTAGTCTCAGTGAAAGAACCAGAATTAATCTGGTAATAGTAAACACCACTAGAAATATTTGATGCATTGTATAACATCTCATATTTGCCGGCTTTCTTTTGATCATTAACCAATGTTATAACTTCATTACCGAGAACATCGTAGAGTTTGATCGTTACAAAATTATCTTCAGGAATTGAGTAACCAATTGTTGTAGTTGGATTAAATGGATTTGGATAATTCTGTTCAAGAGCATACTCAAGAGGTAAGTTAATTTCAACTTCAACTTCTTGTGAGTAAGCAAAAGATCCATCATAATCTTTTTGCATCAATCTGTAATTGTATGTTCCTGCGTCGACTTTAGAATCTGTAAATGAGTAGTTGTTTACATCAGTTGTCGTTCCTTTACCATTCACAAATCCTAACGATTCATACTGACCGCCAACAACTTTTCTTTGTATTTCAAATCCAAGGTTGTTTAATTCTGTAGCAGTAGTCCAATCCAGTCGTACATCATTCTTATTTACTGAAGCATTAAATGCAGTTAGTTCAACGGGAATTATTAATCCAATATTCAGTGTAACTGTTCTCTTATGTACAGGAGTTCCGTTTGGTCCCTTGCCCACGACCGTAATTGTATAGTTACCCACTGAAACATTTCCGGCTGTCCTAACTCGCATTGCAACTGTATCTGGAAAAGTTGAAAGCGTATCGCCCGCGGGAAAATCTATTGTAATTGTGCCCATTGCCGGAGTTGGGTTAATAGTAGCAGAGAAAATTACATCGCTGTTATAAAGCTTAACGCTAGGTATTGAAACATTGTAAAAAACAGAATCTTGTTCATTACCAACTGAATCAATGGCGGGTGAAACCTGCATAGCGTAATCTGGGAAAAAACCGACATAACTGCCGAATGTTCCTGCTCTAAAATCTGTCCAAACCAAAAGTGACTGATTATCAATAGCAGTTATAGCATCATAATCACCTTGATAACGGGGTGTTCCACCACCTCCGCAAGTTGCGCAATTGATTTTCATTTTAGCTGTGGTAATTCTCTGATTAGGTGCAAATGTAATTCCTCCATCATCAGAGTAACTTGCATAGATATGTGCACTATCACTTGTTGGGGTATCACGCGTATCCATCCATTTAACAAATAATCTGCCGGAAGTTTTATCGCACCAGATTGATGGATGCCATTGATGATTTAATGTTGTACTTGGGTCATCATTAACAACTACTGCTGCAGACCAGGTTGCACCTTGATTTGTAGAATATCTGCAAAATATATCCGGCTTATTCCCATCACCTGCAGGAGTGTTTGATGCGTAAACCAGGTACAATCTTCCTCTGTTTGGACCATAGCTGTTATCTGCTGTAATAAAAGGATATGGTCTGGTTCTCATATTCTGTACAGAGTTTCTGCCGCCGACATTAGTTCCAACATAGTTTGAAAAAAATTGTGTGGATTTTAATGTAAAGCTTGTTCCACCATTTGTTGATGCATAAAATGTATATGTAGATGCAAAGGCGCTGCCGGAATTAGTTACTACATAAACACAACCACCAGGAACATCACCACCAACTGTGTTTGGTCCAACTGCAACCATCATTCCCGGTAAAGACTGTGTGGAAAAAGATGTGGTACTTGCAAAAGAAGTTCCATTATTTGTACTTCGATAGAAACTACCAGAACCGCTATTTGTCATAGTTGTATAAAGATAATTTGAATAAGGACCCGCACTTTGATCGGCAGCAATCCAGTTTTTGTCATTACCTAATACTGCAATTACTGATGCTCCCCAGGTCGTTCCGTTATCTGTTGATTTTATGACTCTGCAATTTTGGATAGTACCAGAACCCGACATATTTTCATAAAAAAGATTGCCTAAACTATCATAAGCATTTACTGGATCGCCATAGGTTGAAGCACCAAATGGTGGAGAGCTGATGGTCCAATTGAATGCATCATTAGTCCTGAATGCTGTATTTGTATTCCAGGATGTAAAATACTGCAATGGATTATTTGGATTTTGAACAAGATGTGGTTCAGCAAAAGCAACACCAAGATTAAAGTTATCATAACCTTGTAGATCGGTCACAACAGCATCCGATTCATCAGTTTGAGTTCCCCGAATAAGATTTATATATTCAATCGGAACCTGATCTGTATATGCGTTATCAACTTGGGCTGTCAATAAAGATGAAAAAAAGAATGATACGATTACCCCAATTAGACACAAAGGTCGAGCAAATGTAAAGTTGTTTCTCACAGTCTCTCCTTGTTAATGAATGAGTAGTTATTGATTATTTAATTTTGTTAATAAGTAGGCAAATAATAATAATATTTTAATTAACATACACAAAAAAGTCACTAAAATTTTTAGTGTGTACCAAAAAGTTTTTTAAATTCATCAATATTGTTCATTGAATCAATTATTGATTGTTCATCTGCATTATACGTGGATTTATTGATTTCGGCGGCAAAATGGTCGCTTGAATAGACTGTGCATGAACATACTTTTGCAAATTGTGCAAGATTTGAATCTGATGTAATGACAATAAGATTTCTTGGCGATTTAGATTGTGAAATCTGCTTCTTAATTTTATCATCAGCAGTTTGATTTTCGGAGTAAATAATTTTCATTTTTGAAGAATTAATTTTTGAGTTGGGATGACCATCTAAGTGCAGAAAAACACTAGCTTTTTTATTGATAAAATACCGATCAAGCATATAAACGAGTTTTTCCCGTGATGCTTGTTTGTCTTTTTTCTGAAGAGTTATAAGATATGAAATCTTTCCTATAAGATTATTTCCATCAATAATGTAAGTTAGCAAAACTATCTTCCCTCATAAAATTGATCGCGCTTGGTTATCTTCAAATCCTGTAGCTGAGGAGCTTTAACTCTTATCTCCAAAGTATAACCGCGATAAGTTCCGATTGGATTCCATGTGAAATTCATAACCCAGCAATGCAGATCACGTGATATTCTGACTTGCGGTGCCGCAAATTCTTTTTGATCAATATCGTAACTGCCGGTTACTGAGAATTTCCATTTGGGTGTTAAATTAAAATTAATACTGCCGCTGATGTTAGAATTTTTTGAAATTTTTGTTGGTATTGGGCTGGATTGATTAAAATTATAATTAAGCGACAAATCCCACGGAATAGAAAAGTCTGCTTCTGCATCATTATACAATCCCTGGTAAATACTTCTTTCCGAAGCTTGGAGATACTGATCCTGCTGAACTGTAGTTCGGTTGTTTGTTTCAGGCGAAGAAATCCTATCACCCGAAATTGATAAAGACATTGATAGACTGAAGTTTGTCAATCGCAGCAATCCTTTACCTTCATTAATGAGATATTTATTTATACGAGAAATATTTCCCGAATAATCATACGGAGTAAAAGAAGTATTACCTGAAAAATTAAAAAAACTTCCAACTTGTGTACGATAAGAAATATTGATGTCAGAAAAGTTTAAACTATCTGCAGCAAAATTATATCCAAATCCTGCACTTATGTTCAGCAACTGGTATTTATTTTCTTTCGCTGTTGTATCAGTTGGATCTGCATTTGTTTTCATTTCAAAAACATTTCCAACAGAAAAACTAATACTTTGAGATTCCTGATTTGAAGGTTTACCAAAAATTTCTCTTTCGTATTTATTGTATTCGATAACTTTGCCTGAAGAATCAACATAAGAATCATAGTATCCCCAAAAAGGAGTTGAGAAATCCGGAGAATAATTATAACTGATTGAAGGAGTGACAATGTGCCTTATCGCATTAATACCAAGTGAGTTTATATTAAACATTCCATAAAATTTTGTGGATGCCGAAAGACCCATAGAAAAAGTTCTTACCTGGCTGATTTGCTTTACATCATCTGTCTTGATAAAATAGGCACCGGTATCGTTATAAGCAGGATACCTTGAAATTTGTTTATTATACCAACTCTCGTTGTATCTAAAATTAGGCGAAATACTGAAGTAGCCAATCTTAGGAGAAAGAGATGCATTGATGTTATGCTGAATTCCACCTCTTATATTCAAATCACCGGCAACTTTATTTCTATTGTTTTGAAATTGTCCTGAATAACTATAACCAAAACTCTCATACCATTCTTGTTTGCCTGTATTATTTCTAAATGGATAGCTCTGTGCTAGAGAAAAAGTTAGGCTCGGTAGAATTTCAGAAATATTGTTGTTTTCAAAATTTTGATTGCGAGAATAACTTAATGACATACTATTTCCGGATTCTTCCCATTGCTTAAAATAGGTGGCATTTGATATAGCTTCATTCCTCAGTATTTCATTAAAGTTATTAATATCCCGCCGTATGTTTGTTCCGGAAAGAAATTCTAATTTGGCATCAAATCTTGAAGTTGGGGTAATACTTTGATTGTGATTCCATCGAATACGCCATTCGGTATTCTCCACTCTGTTTGCATCAGTCTCCTCGCCTTGAATAAAATTCCCGTAGCTGCCTTCTACATTACCAGAATAATCATACCGTTTTGTATATCTGAATCGTGTATCTAATTTATAACTGCCGCGAGTATAATAATCTGCAGTCACATTCAAATCCATGTAATCATTGATTGCCCAAAAATATCCAAAACGGGAAAAGTATGTTCCAAAAGTTGCATCGCTTCCAAAAGTTGGTGGAATAATTCCAGATCTCCTGCCGGATTCAATCGGGAAAACCGCAAATGGTAAAGGTATCGGTAAAGGAACTCCGCCAAAATTTATAAATATCCATTCAGCCACAAGCTGTTGTTTATGTATTACTTTCATCTTACTTGCGGTAAAATGATAATGAGGACATGTACTATCATCACAAGTCGTAAAAATTCCATCTTCAATAAAGTAAGTTTCCTTATCAACCTTGTTGATTTTATTACCTGTGTAATAAGATCCATCCATTTCTGTCTTAACCAGAGATAACAGTCCTCGCCCGGACTTAAAATTATATTTCATTGTCTTACCTTCATACACTTCAGCACCTTCTTTTAGTATTGGAGTACCAATAAGATTTTCAGGTAATGAATCAGAGGGAATACCATCAGCATCAATATCATTATTGTTAAAATCGATGAAGATGTTTGCACTTTTAATTTCCGTTTGTTTGTAGTTAATATTTGCTTCACCGTAAATCTTCATCTTTTTATCTTTCACAAAAAAGATTAGTGAATCCTTTGATGAAGCATAAACAGTTGTATCAACATCATAAGTTTTACCTTTTGGTTTTTCAACCTGTAAAGAATCAGCTATTGTTAGAACTGAATCCGGCGTAATTAAAAGTGAATCTGTTTGCTGAGAGAAAGAAAATTCTGATAAAAGAAAAATTACGATGCTAAGTGGATAAAGTATTTTGAAATTGCTTTTCATTAACTGTACAACATTAATCTAATAAAGGAATAATTGTTATTTCGATCCCGATTATTGATCGGGAGAGAAATCTGTTCAAATTGAAGCTAAACTTCAAATTGATAAACATTAAAACTTTAATAATATTTTAAAAACTAATTATTATAAAACACCAACGAAGATGCACCTTTAATTCCAGCTTCGTTCTGTAGCATAGCCGGGAAAACCAAAACTCTTTGCCGCAAAGGCAGTAATACTCTTTGAGCAATCGTGACTCGTGTGGAATCAAACAAAGGTTTACCAAATCCGGCTACACCGCCGCCAATAATAAATGTACTTATATCAAGTAAATTACTTAAAGATGCAAGTGCGGCACCAAGCTGTTTGCCCATCCTTTCAATTACAAAATTTGCATAAGCATCTTTTTTCTCCGCAGCTGCTTGGATAATTCTTGGTGAAACATTTGATAAATCATCCTGAATTAATTTCCAGACTTTTGAATCAGGATAATTTTTAAGTTCGCTTCTGATCTGTTCTTTCAGATATGAATTGCCTGCGTAAGCCTCGATGCAACCTGTTGAACCGCAGTTACACTTTGGACCATTTACGTCAATCGAAATGTGTCCTATTTCTCCAGCAGCACCGTACTCACCGCGAAATATTTTTTTATTAAAAACAATTCCTCCGCCAACTCCTGTTCCTAAAGTAACCATTATAAAAGAATCCAATTTTTTTCCGGCACCAAAAATTAATTCACCTATTGCTGCAGCATTTGCATCGTTTTCAAGATGGACTTTATAATCAAATTTATTATTTATAATAGGTCCAAGCTTTATATTTTTCCAGCCTGGAAGATTTGGTGCATTTTCAACAATCCCCTTTTTTATTGATACAACTCCGGGACATCCAATTCCTATTCCTTTAATCTTGTACTTATTTTTAGTAAGAACTTCGTTAATACCTTTGATTATGTTGGAAATTACTTTCTTCGGTCCGCCTTCAGCTTCTGTTTTGATAGAAGTTTTTTTGATTAGCTTTCCTTTATCGGTAACAATTCCAATTTTAATATTGGTGCCTCCTAAATCAACACCGATCGCATATTTTTCTGATTTAACCATAACATTCCTTTTAGGATTAGTTATTTTGAAAACTCAGTATCGATCAATTTTAATTCACCGGGATAAGTAATATTTCCAAATGGCGAACTAACAGTTGGTGTTGCATACAAAGATATTTTTGAAGAAGAACCTTGAGCTCCGCCAAGTGTTAATGCAAGGTTAACAATGCTTTCATAACCTTTATCTTTAAAAGAATTTCATAAGATCAATATCAATTCTTAGAGGAATTGTAATTACATCACCGGTGCCGGGAACAGAAACAGGTTGATCTATATCGCCTGAAATTGTTTCCTTTTCATCGAGGAATAATCTCCACTTAAAATTCTTGAGTGTTGCATCAGTTTTTTTATACCCGCCTGTGCCGTCATTAGGATTTTTTGCTTCAACGTTTAAAACAAATGATGCAGGCAAAGATCCTTGCGTAAATGCGGAAGATATTTTTAATAAATCCAGCGGATTAAAATCACCTAATTTTGATTTACCGGAAAATGACACGCCGCTAATTTGAAATCCATTTACCGCGCCAACTTTAAATTGAAGCCTTGAAAGATTTGTCAAGGTTTCATAAACACTGCATTGAATCCCGGATATAACAAATGAAAGTAAAATAGTTAACGCAATAAACTTTTTCATTGTTTTACTCCTTTTGATAATTCTATTTTTTGAATAATAGTCTCAGCCACTTTAAGTGCACGTAGCCCATCCTGACCGGACACTACAATTTTTTTATTATACATTACGGAATCTACAAAAAGTTGTAATTCATAGTTCAGTGCATTTATCTCTCTTGATTCAGGCTGTTCATAAATTAATCTCTTCCTTTTATCACCCACTCCAATCTCACCAAAGGAAATAGAATTAGGTAGGGCGGCTTCATCAAGCGGCTGCAGGCGGTAAACTTCCGAAGCACCTGTAACAAAATCTAAGGAGATGTAATGATCTTTTTGGAAGATACGCATCTTACGCATTTTCTTTTGCGATATTCTGCTTGCAGTAACATTTGCAACAGCACCATTTTCAAACTGTATCCTCGCATTCGCAATATCAATATGATCTGAAACTACCGCAACACCATTTGCATCAATTTGTTTTACTTCACTTTTAATAAAACTCAGTATGATATCGATATCATGAATCATTAAATCTAAAACTACCGCAACATCTGTTCCACGAGGATTAAATTGTGAAAGTCTATCCGACTGAATAAACATTGGATCAGAAATAAATGATTCAAGTGAAAGTAAACCGGGATTAAATCTCTCTATATGTCCAACCTGGAATTTTAAATTTTTATCTCTAGCAATCTTTACTAATTCTTCACCTTGCCCGATTGTTGCTGTTATAGGTTTTTCCACAAACACATGAATATTTTTTTCAAAACATTTTTTGGCAACTTCGTAATGTGCACTCGTTGTTGCGGCTATTGAAACTGCTTGAACTTTTGAAAGTAATTCATCGATAGAAGGAAATACATTTACTCCAAATTCAGCGGCTATTGATTCTGCCTGCTTTGGATTTGAATCAAACACTCCGACTAATTCACAGTTACTAATTTGCTTAAACATTTTTGTATGAAGCTTGCCGAGATGTCCTACTCCAATAACACCAACTGAAAGTTTTTCCATAATTTTATCTCGTTTGTATTTTTGAATAACCAATTATCCGATCGTAACCGCCATTTTCCTGGTCACGATACCACAGAAAAATATTGTACTCATTTTTCGTTTCCCAATCGTTACCTTCCAAAACATACCAATCCTGATTATTTGATTCAGAATAATCTCCATTTACAACAACGTACTGGTAATCATAAACTCCCCTTTTCAACTCCAAAGTTAATTCAAAATGATCACCGTTAAATTTCATTTTATTTGGTTCTGATAATTTCCAATCGTTAAATGCACCAACAAGATAAACATCGCCAAAAACTTCTTGCGGAGGTTTAACCTGGAACAAAACATTCATATAAGTTGAGTACATATCTTTTGGTGATTTTAAAGTGAAGCTTCCATTATTATCGCTTCTGCTTTGGAGTAAGAACCTGCTGTACTCCATACCATCAAACTGTGCTTTAACATTTTTGGAATTGAAAATATTTATATCCTGCAGATTAGCCTGACGATATTCATTTCCTGGGCGAACATCTTTTGCAATAAATCTAAGTTTATTGGCACCATCCCATTCAAAAACTCTGTTTTGATCTGTTGAAGTTCTTGGAACACGAATAGAATTATCCATTAAATGATTTTGAATGATTTCCAGTTCATCAACCTGGAATGGAAGTAATTTTCATTTGGGATTGCATCCACAATTATCCAGTTAGAATGACCAAGCTGCGGCGGGAAATATGTTTTGTCTTCCAATGTTTCTCTTTTTGTTTCAACATTTAATGGAACATTGGCTTTAACGACAACAAATTTTCCTTCTGCAAATATAAGTGATGGGTTCTGTGAATCCACTATAAAATATTTCCATTTTCCCGAGAAAGGAAAAATTACATAACCATTTTTATCAGGAAATGAATTATTGTAATGATATTTTGCTTCTTCAACTGTGGTAGGAAGTGTAAAGTAATCAAGTGTGTAAGCGGTATTCTTTCCCTGGTTGGATAAAAATATATTGTCAGTTGGATTCCAGTTTCTATCACAAAACTTAAAAATAATATTGATGTTTGGTGAATTTTCTGATTTAACATCGAAATCAATAATTAATAAATCGCGTGGAGATGATAAAACCGGGATTGAATTAGCATCACTGCTTGTGTACGTTTTAAGGCTTTTAATAACAACTTCCTGCGGAAGTATTATAGAACTCAGAATTATGAGAATTAATGCCAATAGATTTTTCAAAGTTATTCCCTTGTTTTTGGAATGAAAACAACGTTACAAATATAAACGTTAAAAATGAGGTTATACAGAGGTGTTTGTGGAAATAAAAATACCCGAGGAACAATTTGAATAAATCACATCTTGATCTTAATTTTAAACTCAGGTGTCAAAACTTAAACTGATAGAGTACATGAATTTATAATTATTAAAAAATTTAAGTGTTATGATTCATTTAAAAACTTTTAGCAATTTTCTAATTTTTATTCTTTTAGTTGCGTGTGATAAAAGCACTGAACCATCTGATAATGAGATAAAAGACCCAAGAAAATATACGTGGACTATCGATACTCTTGAATATCCAGGTGAATTCGATATCTCGATGAAAAGTATTTGGGGTAGCTCACCAAGCGATGTTTACGTTGTGGGCACTTGTTCTGATGCTAATGGACAAATGTGGCATTATGATGGTAAAGAATGGAAATCATTTCATTTGCAATTTGGAGTAGCATATACACCATTTACAGTTTTTGGATTTGACAATAATGATATTTGGGTAGCCGGTGGATCTATGGGGGATCAAGCACTTTAGATTCAAGTTTTATTATTCACTATGATGGAATTAATTGGAATAGGAAGTACTTTAAAACTCAGTATATACTTTCGCTAAAAGGTTTTTCGAAAAGTAATGTTTGGTTTGGCGCCTATGATAAAATGTTATTTAATTGGAATGGTAGTTCATTTATTTACGATTCTATTAGTTTAACTTTACCCAGTAATTTACAATGCCTGTCAATTGCTTGTGCTTCAAATAATGACACGTACTTTTTATTCGGAAACTGGATTACTTGGCGTTCATTTTTAGTTTATAAACAAAACGATTCTTGGAAATTACTAGACAGCATTTCACCAATCAGAAATGATTTATGGCTAAGTGAGAATGGCAACTTGTATGAAACAGGAGAACTTGGTTTTTATAAATGGAATGGAAATAGTTGGTTGAATCTACTACCTGAGTTAATTACAACTTATGGGATAGCTGCATCAAGTGAAAATAATATTTTTATTGTTGGAACACGATCAAATAACGGACTTGTTTATCACTATAACGGTAAAGACTTTCATCTATATGAAAACTTACAATTGCTAAATGTATCATTTTATGATGCCTGGACTGATGGAAAGGAAGTCTTTATTCTTGGAACGAATATCTTTGATACTAATTCAACTTTAAAAACTATTATTCTGCACGGGAAGTGAATTTTTCAAGTGCAAAAAACGATAAACCCAATTCTTAAATTGAATTGGGTTTGAATTGAAAATAGAAATTATTTTAATTAATGTCCGCCTCCGCCTGAAAGTTGTTTTACCAAATCGCCTATAACAACTTTTGCATCACCAAACAGCATAAATGTATTATCTGCAAAATAAAGAGCATTTTCAATTCCGGCAAAACCGGGATTCATTGAACGTTTTATTGCAAAACACATTTTAGCTTTATCAGCATCAATTATCGGCATACCATAAATAGGACTTGTTTTATCGTGCCGTGCTGCAGGATTAACAACATCATTTGCACCAACAACAATAACAACATCAACCTGCGGCATATCAGAATTTATATCATCCATTTCAATTAATTGTTCGTATGGAATTTTTGCTTCTGCAAGTAGTACGTTCATATGTCCGGGCATTCTACCGGCAACAGGATGTATTGCAAATACAACTTCAACTCCTGCTTTGGTTAGCAAATCATAAAGCTCTCTTATACGATATTGTGCTTGTGCAACTGCCATTCCATAACCTGGAATGATAACAACTTTGCTTGCCTGCTGTAATATTTCCGCAGCGCCTTCGGGTGTTTCAGTTTTAGCAGTTTTCTTTTCTGCATCAGCAGAAGAAGCCTGAATCTGACCGAAACCGCCAAATAGCACATTTGTAAAGGAACGGTTCATTGCTCTGCACATAATTATAGACAGAATCAATCCGGAAGAACCATCAAGAGCACCTGCGGTAACAAGTAATTTATTATCAAGTACAAATCCCATTGCAACCGCAGCTAATCCGGCATAAGCATTTAACAAAGAAATAACTGTTGGCATATCTGCTCCGCCAATCGGTATGATAAGCAGAACACCGAACAGTAAAGCAAGTACAATTATTCCGGGAAACAAATAACTATATTCAGCTGGACTGACAACTAAAAGTAAACCACCAACAATTGCAATTCCTAATAATCCAAGATTAATAAAATTTTGTCCTTTATATGTTACAGGTCTTTGCGGAATCCATTTTACTTCCTGCAATTTACCCGCAGCCATTAAACTTCCGGTAAAAGTTAAGAAACCAAGAATAATCTCAACAATTATTGCAACCATTCTAAAAGTAGTTAACTGCTCAACTCCTTCTGAAAGCCACAAATAATATTTTGCAGTTCCAACTAATCCTGCAGCAAGTCCGCCAAATGCGTGTGATAAAGCAGTTCGTTGTGGCACCGCTGTTAAAGGTACTTTAGAAAGCGGAATACCAACAACAAATCCAAGAACGATTGCAAGACTTATGTAATCCCAATTTATAATCGCAGGATCTATCATTGTGCTTATTATTGCAACAGTCATTGCACCAATACCTGCAAACACTCCTCTTCTTGCAGTTTTTGGATCTTTCATCCAATGAAGTGAAAAGATGAACAAAGCAGTTGAAATTATGAATGCCGTTTGTACGATGAAATAAATCATGATTTCTTTAGTCTCCTTCGATTTAAACATCTTCAAGCATTCTGTCGGTAATCAAAAATCCGCTTACGATGTTTGTCATTGAAGCAAAGAGAGCTATGCCGCCAAGAATTGTTATATAAGTTGGATAATCATGACCGGTAAGAATAATCGAACCAACAACCGCGATTGCTGAGATTGCATTAGTAAGCGACATCAACGGAGTATGTAGCAATCTTGAAACGCGGGTTATTACTCCCAATCCAATAAATGATGCTAACATAAAAACAAAGAACAATCCAAAGTAATCAGGTGTTGCAACTTCTTTGGATTCAGCAAAAGCATAGCCATAAGTAAGCAACACTGCTGATGTAGTATAAAATATTTTTTTAAATATCATAAATTAATCTCCTAAGATTTAAACTTTTGTTAAACTTTTAATCTGTTGTTTCCCTGATAGGCAACTAAAGCAGTACCAACAATCTCATCATTCACATCGAGCTTATATGAGCCATCTCTGGACATATGCAAGATTAATGCAAGAAGATTTTTTGAATACATCTCACTTGCATTTGTTGCAACAAGACTCGGCAAATTAGATTCACCAATAATTGTAACATTATGTTTTAAGATTGTTTTGTTCATTTCACTTATTTCACAATTACCGCCAAACTCAACAGCCATATCAAGTACAACACTTCCCGGTCGCATATTCTTAACCATTTCTTCGGTAACTAAAACAGGAGCCTTTCTTCCCGGCACAAGAGCAGTAGTGATAACAATATCGGCTTCGGTAACGTGTTTAAAGATTACAGCTTTTTGTTTCTTCAAAAATTCTTCTGATGCTTCTTTTGCATAGCCGCCGGCATCCTGCATACTTGCATCAGTATCAACTTCAATAAATTTTCCGCCAAGACTTTGCACCTCTTCCTTTACAGCAGGACGAACATCTGAAACTTCTACAACTGCACCTAATCTTTTTGCTGTCCCAAGAGCTTGAATCCCGCAACACCAGCACCCATAATTACAACTTTTGCCGGTTTTATTGTTCCTGCTGCAGTCATCAACATTGGGAATATTTTCCTAAGCTCGTTTGCAGCAAGTAAAACGCTTTTATATCCTGCAAGATTTGCTTGAGAACTCAAAGCATCCATTTTTTGTGCAAGTGTTGTTCTTGGAATCACATCCATAGAAATAAAATCAATTCCTTTTTCAGCACATTGTTTTGATACTTCAGTATAGTGGCGAACATAAGCTAATGCAATTAATAGTGATCCTTTTTTCATCAGATCTAATTCGTGCTTATACAATGATGGATTTTCTATCGGACGCTGAACTTTAAGTATAATATCTGCCGAAGAAAAAAGCTGTTCAACAGAATCAACAATTTTTGCACCTGCTTTTGTAAATTGATCATCAGTAAATCCAGCGTTAAGTCCTGCATTTTTTTCAATCTGAACTTCAAACCCAGCTTTAATTAATTTTGGAACAACATCCGGTACACAAGCAACACGATTTTCACCGGACATTATTTCTTTAGGAATGGAAATTATCACTTAATTATCTCCTCCGTTGATAGAATGATTAAATATTTAGTGCAAAACTTAAGATGATTGAGACAATAATCCAATTAAAACTCTTTGAAATAATTGCAGCAGAAATTTGATGAACCTTGACCGCAGTATATTAAAATAAAAATGATGCGCGCGTTTTATTGTTTGACTTTAGCAACTGTTTATTTTACTTTTCATAGGCGCTTTTGAGGTCACTAAAATATTTATCACATCATAAAGGGCTTGTAATGAAGAGAGCAATACTATCCCTTCTTCTGGTGCCTGCGATGATCTTCTCGCAGACACAATACAGATTTTTTATAAACAATATAAATTTGCCAATCGATAACAGGGGAGTTTTAGCTGATGTTTATGGAATTCCTGGAGGATCACTTGGAAAATATGATGATGTTCCATTCCTTTTTTCCGGTGGTTTTTGGCTTGTCAGGTTACAACGGAGATACTCTTTGGGCAAATGGAATGGCATCTGCTTCATTAATTGAAAATTACTTGCCGGGCAAAGTTGGGCGAAATCAATATGATCCCCGTTACAAAGTTTATGTAGTAACTAAATATGATGGTCCATTTAGTTCAAGCTGGCAGCAATGGAAATTTGCAGTTGATCTTGGAGCCAGATTTTATGATGGAAATGGCGATGGGATTTATAATCCTGTTGATCTTAATGGAAATAATGTCTGGGATCCAACAGAAGATAAACCTGATTTAATTGGAGAAGCAACAACCTGGTGTGTATTTAATGATGGACAAAACTCCAAGAATTAGATTTGAGGGAGTTGAGCCTATGGGAATTGAAATTAGCAAAGCCTGTTTGGTTACTATTCATTTTCATCAACTCAATTATGCGATGTTATTTTTATTAGATATGAAATAGTAAATACAGGATTAAAAAATTCTATTCTGGATTCCGTTTATTTCACAGCCTGGGCTGATGCTGATCTTGGGATTAACTACGAAGATGATCTTGTTGGCAGTGATACATTATTAAACTCAGGATTTGTATATAACAAATTAGAAACTGACCCAGGATTTGGATCCGAAAACCCTTCTTTTTTTATTACACTTCTTCAAGGACCTCAAAGTTACATTCCCGGTGAAACCTATATTGACAATAATTCAAATGGTATATATGATGAAGGAATTGATACACCAATAGATACAGCTTATAATAGTAAAGGAAATGAACTTGGAATTCAAAAATTTCCTGGTGCAAAAAATTTGGGTATGACTTCTTTTACTAATTATATGTCAAGTCATCCAACTAATGGTGATCCCAAATATATAATTGAGGCTAGAAATTATATGACTGGAAAATTTCCAAATGGGCAACTTTATGATCCGTGTGAATATACTCCAGGGGGAGGGGTTTTAGGTGGTGTAGATTGTAATTTAGTTAATCCGCTTTATTGGTTTTCAGGAGATCCTTTAACCAATATTGGTTGGTTAGATACTATGGGAACTGACCAAAGAATTATGGTAAACACAGGACCATTTCAATCTGGAAGTTGGAAAACCAATTACTATCATTTATGCTTACATTATTGGAAGAGGAACTGATAGACTTAACTCAATTACAAAAGCTAGGGAGATTGCTGAGTTCACTCATCAGTTCTACCAATCAAACTTTGATGATAACTTAGTTTCTGTTGATGAAGTAAATGTATCTCTTCCAACTGAATTCAAACTTTATCAAAACTTTCCAAACCCATTTAATCCAGTAACCAGTATACAGTATGCAATAACCAGTAGGCAATTTGTATCTCTGAAAGTTTATGATGTTCTTGGAAATGAAGTTGCAACACTTGTTGATGAATTTAGAAACGCAGGAAGTTATCATATAGAATTTAATGCATCCCAATTAGCAAGTGGAATTTATTTCTATCAATTAAATACCGGAGATTTTACCCAAACGAAGAAGATGATTTTATTAAAGTAAAGGAATATGTTATGAAAAAAATATTTTTAATTTGTTTTCTTTTTTCAAGTTTAATCTTCTCTCAACCCGAATATAGATTCTTTGTAAATAACATAAACCTGCCTATTAATAATTTTGGTGTACTGGGTGATGTTAATATCCCTCCTGAAGGAGGATCGGGAAGATTTGATAGTGTATCATTTCTTTTTTCCGGTGGTTTTTGGCTATCTGGTTACAACCAAGATACGCTTTGGGCGAACGGTGAAGCATCAGCTTCCAGAATACACAATTACATTGCAGGAAATGTTGATTCTAACCAATATGATCCAAGATATGATTTATATATTAATGAAAGTTACTCCTATTTTGTAGACTACACTGCATGGAACAGATACAAGTTTGCTGTATATAACGGAGCAGAATATTATGATGGTGATGGGAATGGAATTTATGATCCAATAGATTTAAATGGAAACTACAGATGGGATCCCAATGAAGATAAACCTGATATACTTGGATATGGTTCCCAAATGGCCTGGTGCGTCTATAATGATGGTGTAGAAAATAGAGAACGATTTGTGAATGTTAATCCTCAAGGTATTGAAATTCATCAATCTGTTTTTGCGTTTGAATCTTATTACGCCCCGCAGCTTCAGAATGTAGTTTTTATACGATATAAAATAATAAACACTGGAAAAGTTAATTCAATTTTAGATTCAGTTTATTTTACAGCCTGGGCTGATGCTGATCTGGGAGATTTTAATGATGATTTAGTAGGATCTGATACTTTAACCAATTCGGGGTACATTTACAATTATAGCACAGATTATCTATTTGGTGATAATCCGCCAGCATTCTTTATAAGTATTTTGCAAGGTCCAAAAGCATACATTCCCGATGAAACTTTTATTGATATTAATTCAAACGGAATTTACGATGAAGGAATTGACACACCAATAGATACTGCATATAATAGAAAAGGAAATGAATTAGGAATTGAAATATTTCCCGGAGCCAAAAATCTCAACCTTACATCATTTACTCACTATCAAGCCTCAGACCCAGTCCTCGGAGATCCTGATAATGAATTTGATGCGAGAAATTACATGAATGGATTATGACGAAATGGTCAAGCGATCGATCCTTGTAATTGGAATTTAGGACAAGTTAATGGAGGCATTGATTGTAATTTGATAAATCCATTTTACTGGTATTCTGGTGATCCCGTTACAAATATAGGGTGGTTAAATACTCGAGGGACTGATCAACGAATGAACGTTAATTCCGGACCATTTAACCTGGAAGTTGGAAAACCAATTACTATCATTTATGCTTACATTATTGGAAGAGGTACTGATAGATTAAACTCAATAACCAAAGCAAGAGAGATTGCTGAGTTCACTCATCAGTTCTACCAATCAAACTTTGATGATAATTTGGTTTCTGTCGATGAAATAAATATATCTCTTCCAACTGATTATAAACTTTATCAAAACTACCCAAACCCGTTTAATCCGAGTACTACGATTCAGTATGCAATAAGCAGTAGGCAATTTGTATCCCTAAAAGTTTTTGATGTTCTTGGAAATGAAATTGCAACACTTGTTGATGAATTTAGAAATGCAGGGCGTTATGAAGTTGAATTCAAGTCTTCAGTCAGTCGCCAGTTGGCAAGCGGAATATATTTTTATCAAGTTGCAAGCTGGTTCTTTTGTTGAAACTAAAAAAATGATTTTAATTAAATAGTGCCAAATGCTTTAATTATAATTAAAATAATTGTCTAACATTCTTAAAAATATCTTAAGGTTAAAATGAAACTCGCTATTATTGTATACCTGACCTTTGTACATATATCTTTTCTTAGCCAGGCCCAAATCGTTAATCCTACAAGATTTCTCCCTCAGGACAACTATCAAAATAACAATGAATCATTTTTATTAGGATTACCTAACAATGACATGATAATGTTTTGGTTTGACTCAACAAATAATCAAATTAAGTCCGCAAAGAGTTTTGATGGAGGTAACTTCTGGTCAAATGAATCCATAGTAACTACTGTCACTCCAACTATTCATAATATTGATATAAATGCTGTAGTACTGAATTCCGGAAGAATAATATTAACATACCGATTCTCAGTTTATTATTATAGATATTCTGATGATAATGGTAACACCTGGTCTGCACCAACAACTTTACCGACAAGAAGTTCTCCTGCTCAAAGATTAAGAATATTTTTATCATCACTCTCAAAGATGTCGAACGGTCAAATCGTATTCACACATAGCTTTTCAAGTTCTCCAACTGTTCAGAATGCAAAAGGAATTTTTACCATCAAAAGCACCGACGGTATAAATTGGACAACTGCCGATACCATTGATTTAGATGGCAAAAATGGATACATAATTAATACAAATAACTCAAAAGATATTTTGGTTTATCAAGATTCAACAGAGAGTGGTAAAGATCTATTTTATCGCAATTCTACGGATGCAGGATTGAGTTGGTCACCAAGAAATTTACTGGTTAATGGAACATTTGATCCAACAGAACCAAAAGGTGCGATGGACCAGAATGGAAAAATCTGGGTATATTATTTTGAATCTACTGTAACACCGTTTTCAAGTATTTACCAGAGTGACATAAAATATGTTACAAGTGATGATAATGGTGAGAATTGGACTCAACCGGAAAAACTTACAAAATATGTTGGGTACGATTTTAAACATAATCTAAGTATTTGGAATGGAAGACCAATCATTTCATTTATTAGTTCCAGAGCTTATAATTACTCTTCAACTTATTTCCAGATATACTATACATTAGCAGATGTAATAATAGATACAAATGTCGCCCCATTCATGTATAAGTTCACACATACCATTACTGATCCATATCCCAATCAACCATATTTTATACGAGCATTTGTTGATGATGATAGAGAAATTCTTTCAGTTAAACTGAATACATACACTAATCCGCCGGGTGTATTTGAAACCATAGATATGTATGATGATGGAATGCATAACGATTCTCTGCCGGGCGATAAAATTTATGGTATTGAACTCATCCCACAAAATTTTGGTGATTTTGTTTACTATGATTTTACAATAGAGGATAACCAGAATAATATAACAACTTTCAACGGAACTGGATTTACTGTGCCATTAGTGTTTGCAACAGATGCTTACTTGATCGATGTAAATAACTTTAAATTACCAATTGATAATAGGGGAATACTGGCTGATGTGAATGTGAATGGAATTAGCGGCGGACGTTTCGATGGAAACGTGGTACTTTTTTCAGCCGGGTTTTATCTTTCGGGTTATTACAATGACTCACTTTGGGCTAACGGAATTGCATCGGCATCTCGAGTTGAAGATTATCAAGCTGGACCTGTAGGCAGCGAGCCAACTGATCCATTTAACAAACTATATATTCTTAAAAACTCTGACCCACCATTCGGGGATTCATGGTTCCAATATCAATACGCTGTAGATTTAGGAGCAGATTTTTTTGATGGAGACGGTGATGGAGTCTATAATCCAGTTGATTTAAATAATAATAATTTATGGGATCCAAACGAAGACAGGCCTGATTTAATTGCTGATGTTACTACGTGGTGTGTTTACAATGATGGAGTTCCCAGTAGTTTAAGAAGATGGACTGATAGTCAACCAATGGGAATTGAAGTACAACAAACTGTTTTTGCCTGGGGTGAAAATGTAATTGATCCGATTGATAATATGATTTTTGTAAGATATAGGTTAATTAATACGGGTACTGTATCAAATAAATTTGATGATGTTTATTTTTCCTGCTACTCTGATCCTGACTTAGGCGATTTTAATGATGATTTAGTTGGTTGTGATACATCTCTTAATCTCGGCTACATTTATAACCAGGGACCGGATGAAATATTTGGAGAAAATCCGCCTGCTTTGGGAATTCCTTTTTTGCAGGGACCTGCGGCATATATACCCGGAGAAACTTTTATTGATAATAACGGTAATCAAATATATGATGAAGGAATTGATACTCCACTTGATTCAGCATATATGAACAATGGACCCATAATTGGTGATTAATATTTTGCCTGGGGCAAAAAATCAAGGATTATCTTCATTTATTCACTATATGAGTTCTCATCCAACAATGGGCGATCCAAATAATACAGGAGAAGCAAGAAACTACATGCTTGGATTTGATAAAAATGGAAATCTCATCGATCCTTGCACCTGGTATTTTGGAACTGTTTTAGGTGGTATTAATTGTGCGACTGTTAATCCAAGATATATGTATTCTGGAAATCCTGTTACCTACACTGGCTGGATAAACACTAGTTCTACTGATCAGCGTATGCTTGCAAATACGGGCCCTTTTGTTTTAGAAGTAAACAAACCAGTCGATGTACTTGCTTGCTATTTAGTTGGTAGAGGTGAAAATGCTTTAAATTCAATCGATTATATGAAAGAGTACAGCGCAGAGGCAATTCAAATTTATCAATCCAATTTCACGGATATCCCAACAAATTTGGAAAATCAGCCTTCATTAATAACAGAATATAAGCTGAATCAAAACTACCCAAATCCTTTTAATCCAAGTACAAAAATAAGCTGGCAGTCTCCAGTCAGGCAGTTGGCAAACATTAAAAGTTTATGATGTTCTTGGAAATGAAGTTGCTACACTTGTAGATGAATATAGAAATGCAGGAAGTTATGAAGTAGAATTTAATGCTTCAGTAACTCTTTCAAGTGGAGTATATTTCTACAAACTAAAAGCTGGTGAGTTTATTGAAACTAAAAAAATGATTCTAATTAAATGAAAAATTGTAATAGTGTAGTTTTTAGAATTCTGATAACCGGTTTGTATTTATTTTCAGAATCAATTTATCCGAATAATATACTTATGCAGCCAGATAGTTCTGGTAAAGTCGGAGATAGAATTCTTATTGATGCTAATAATTTCACTTTACCAATAAACAATTATGGTTTTTTAGCTGGTGTTAATATTAATCAAAATTACTGAGGGAAAAATAAATGGAGATATAGTTTTATTTGCAGGTGGTTTTTTTCTTGCGGGTAAAATCAATAATGATGTATGGATGAGTAATGTTAACTCGGCTTCACTATTAAAAGACTATATTCCTGGGACAATCCAGGATTCTACAGGAGTAAGTAAGGAAATCTTTGTTGTTAGAGATTCAGATATTCCATTCGGTAAATCCTGGCAGGATTGGAAAGATGCTGTAAGTTTTGGAGCAAAATTTTATGATGGTGATTTTGATGGGATTTATAATCCTATTGATAAAAATTACAATGGTATTTGGAATTCAAACGAAGATATGCCTTATTTATTAGGAGATATAACTGCTTGGTGTATTTATAATGACTCCCGGACTCCTCGAATGCTTGAGGATACATATCCGGTGGGAATCGAAGTAAGCCAAACAGTTTTTGCAAGTAATAAAAATGGATTACAGAATACAATATTTATTATTTATTCCATCAGAAACACGGGATATTTATCTGATTCACTAACCTGTGTCTATTATTCAATTTATGCTGACCCTGATATTGGTAACCATGTAGACGATCTTACCGGATGTGATACTACAGTAAATTCCTGCTATACTTACAATTATGGAGAAGACGTTGAATTAGGTGAAGATCCGCCAGCAATATTTTTTACTCTGCTTCAGGGACCAAAAGTAATTGATACAACTTCAGGTGGATTTGGTTCAGAAGCAATAAATAATTTTGGATTTAATTATGGAATCTACTCATATGAGGGATATCGTAACTTAGCTCCAACTTCATTCCAAAATTATTTTCGTTTTGAAAATCCATTTTTTGTAGAGTCAAAATATTCCATTTATAATAGAATGCAAGGACGAAAACCTGAAGGTGGTTATATCAATCCTTGCTTTTTTAATGAAGGAATCGTAGTGCCTGATTCAATATGTAATACTGTTAATCCTCTATTTATGTATTCAGGAGATGCATTAATAAATTATGGATGGCTAGATACTGCACTTACAGATCAGCGTAATAGGCTTAGCTGCGGACCCTTCAACCTATTATTAAATGAGCCCCAGCATTTGATTGTAGCATATACAGCTGCTAAGGATAGCAATAGTTTAGCTTCAATAACAACTGGAAAAGAATTTGTTGAAGGGATAATTCAGGAATATGAAAATAATTTTATAAATCTCACCTATGAACCGGGTTCTCCTGTGTTTCCTATTTTGAATTATAAACTTGATCAGAACTACCCTAACCCGTTTAATCCAACAACAACAATACGATATGAGCTTCCACAAGATGGAATAGTAACAATTGAGGTGTTTAATATATTAGGGCAAAAGATTCGAACATTGCTTAACGAATTTAAAAAAGCTGATAGATATGAAATAGATTTTAATGGTGATAATCTTTCCAGCGGTGTTTATTTATATTCAATAAGTGTAAATGATTTTATAGATACAAATAAAATGATTCTACTCAAATAACTTTGTACAGCCTATCACTTCAACCAAAAGCCTTCATTAAAACTGAAGGCTTTCGTTTTTTTATTTATTATGTTTCCCCTGCCAATTATTAATAAGATTTTATGGATAAACCGAACATACGTGCTTACTTAGCCTGGATTGCAATTTGCATTATTTGGGGAACAACTTACCTGTTCATTCGTGTTGGAGTAGAAACAATTCCCCCAATGTTGTTTGCCGGATTTCGATGGATAATAGCCGGAACTATCTTTATTACAATTCTTCGATTGAACGGAAAGCAATTTCCCAAAAGAGAAGATTTGATTCACATTGCAATAATTGGTATCGCTTTGCTTGGTTTTGGAAACGGTCTTGTAGTTGTTGGCGAACAATGGATTGAAAGTGGATTAGCTGCTTTATTAATTGCTACCACCCCTTTCTGGATGGTTGGTACCGAATCGTTTCTTCCCGCAGGACCAAAACTAAACTGGATGGTCATTATGGGATTGATAGTCGGCTGTCTTGGTGTTGGATTGATTTTTGGCGGCAATCTTAAATATATTTTCGAAACAAAATATCTAGTTGGGGTTTTATGTATTCTTGGTGCAGAAATAGCATGGTCATCCGGTTCGGTTTATTCTAAGTATAAAAAAATTAATGTGCATCCTCTTATGAGTGCTTCAGTCCAAATGCTAATTGCCGGAACACTACAAGTTATACTTGGTGCTGTACTTGGGGAATTTACCGGATTACATTTTGCACCATCCGGATTAATTTCACTTGCTTATCTTGTGGTTATTGGCTCAATATTCGGTTATGGCTCATACATTTATGCAATCGACCATCTGCCGCTTTCGCTGGTTTCAACTTACGCTTATGTAAATCCAATTATTGCTTTATTTCTTGGCTGGATTTTTTTAGATGAACAGTTAAACATATTTATTATAGCTGCATCGGTTGTGATTATAGCCGGGGTTATTCTTGTTAAGATTGGAAGCAATAAGTGAACACTACTTAAAAGATTTTGATAAATAGGACACCTTAATTTTAGATATTATTGAATGTCATTCCCGTGAAAACGGGAATCCAAGGTTTCCTAAAATAGATTCCCACTTTCGTGGGAATGAAAAACTAATTAAACTAAATTATTTTTTAGAATTAGTCCTTATAATATTTGCTCGTGTGTTAAACAATGCAGCGTTCCAAGTCCCCAAACCAAATCAACAGCGTGGATTCCGATCACAGGTCTATCAGTAAATAGTTCAGATAAAATTCCTAATGCTAATTCTATCATTCGGATCATTAAATGTTGGAACAAGCACTGCATAATTTGAAATATAAAAATTAGCATAACTTGCAGGTAATCTTTCTCCTTTAAACATAACTGGAGTTGGCATTGGCAATTCAACAATTTCAGATCCGGAACCATCTTCTAACTTTGCACCTTCAAGTATTTCTCTATTCTCCATCAATGGAATATAATTTGGATCGTTTGGATGAGTTTCCATAACAGTTACAACTGTATTATGATTTACAAATCTGGTTATATCATCAACGTGTCCATGAGTATCATCTCCGGCAATTCCTTTGTTTAACCAGATTACATTTGTGCACCAAGATATTTGTTAAACACTTCTTCATAATCTTTTTTAGAAAAATCTTTATTACGAACCTGAGATTTCAGAATCCATCAAGCATTCTTCGGTAGTGATGATTGTCCCTGTTCCATTGTAATCAATACTTCCTCCTTCAAGTACAACTTCTTTTTTTTGATGTTCAGGTTTTATCAGATCAAGTTTAAGTTTTTTGGAAATTATTTTAGGAATTTTTGCATCGAGTTTATAATTATCATACTTTGCCCACGCATTAAACTTAAAGTTGATAAGTACAGTTTCATTCTTTTCATTCTTAACAAATTGTGGACCGGCATCACGAAGCCAGTTTCTATCAGTTTCAAGTGTGAAAAATTCAATATTGTCAAGATTAGCATCAACAGCTTTTAAAACTTGCTCTGCTTTTTTTTGATGCTCTTTTGACTGAACAATGATTCTAACTTTCTCTCCATGGGAAATGTAACGAACGATCTCACCGTAAACCCAAGGAATTGGTTGAAACTTTCCCGGCCAATCTTCTTTATTATTTGGCCAGCCAATCCAGGTTGCGTCGTGGTACTCAAATTCGGCAGGTAATCTAAAATTAGGCTTTTCTTTTTTCATAATATTTTTCATTGCATCAATAAATTCAACAGTAAAAATTTAAAATTCAAAAATTACTTTGATTTTTTAGTATTGATGATAATTGTTGCTAACACTTTAGATATTTCATCAGCTTCTTTTAATAAACCATCAATAATTTTTAAATCTAATCCATCCCTTAATAAACAAATCCAATATTTAGTTTCATTAGCTGATTTCAAAGCTATTTCATAAAACCTAATAAAATCTCTTTTTGAATGAGCAGATTTTCCTTCAACTACATTTGCGCCAATAGAAGTTGCAGATCTAATAAATTGATCTATTATGGATTGGAACTTCCTTCCGACATCCAGCGATGCGACAAATTTTATCACTTCAACTGAATACTTATAACATCGAACCTTAATTTCTTTTGGATCGTTTTTATAATCAGAGATTTTCATTTCATATTTTTGAATTTTTACTTTTGAATTTTGAATTTGAGTTTTATTTCAAAAATCTTTTCGTAATATCCCCATAAGCATCAATTCTTCTATCGCGTAAGAAAGGCCAGTTACGTCTGATGTATTCAATTCTATCCAGATCAACTTCAGCAATAAGAATTTCTTCTTTATTGTGAGAAGCTTCCGCAATTATTATTCCCTGCGGATCGCAAATAAAACTATTTCCCCAAAATTCTATTCCTGCTGAATCCTTAGTTTCTTTTTCCAACCCGATTCTATTTACTGATGCAACATAAACTCCATTTGCAATTGCGTGTGAACGCTGAATAGTTTGCCAGCTTTCAAATTGAGGTTTGCCGTGTTCTTTCTTTTCGTGAGGATGCCAGCCGATTGCCGTTGGATAAAATAAAATACTTGCACCTTGCAGTGCAGTCAATCGCGCACCTTCAGGATACCATTGATCCCAGCAAATTAAAGTACCGATGTTACCAAACTCAGTATCAAATGATTTAAATCCTAAATCACCTGGAGTGAAATAATATTTTTCATAATAAGATGGATCATCAGGAATGTGCATCTTGCGGTATACTCCTGCTATTGCACCCTTTGTATTAACAACTGCTAATGAGTTATGATACAGTCCTGTTGCTCTTTTTTCAAAAAGTGGAACAACAACAACAACTTTAAGCTTCTTTGCCACTTTAGAAATTGCATCGGTTGAAGGACCCGGGATTGTTTCTGCTAAATCATAATAATCTATATTTTCAGATTGACAGAAATACTGCGAACGAAAAAGTTCCGGTAAACAAATTACCTGTGCACCTTTTTTAGCTGCTTTTTCAATCCACACAATTGCTTTTTTAAGATTCTCTTCTGGATTTTTTGAAAAGCCTAATTGGATTAAACCAACTTTAAATTTCTTTGGATGTTTTTTCATATATGTTCTGATTTGTTTGTATGCAAATATAATTCGATATGCTTATAATAAAAAAGGCACGATTGCTCGTGCCTTACTTGAATACTATTTATTGTGAATTATTTTGTCAATATCATTTTCTTAACATCAGAAAATTGACCAGCTTGTATTTTGTAAATATACATTCCGCTTGGAAGTGATGAAGCATTAAACTCAACTTCATAATTTCCTACCGGTTTGTTTTCATTTACAAGTGTGACAATCTCTTTTCCTAAGACATCATAAACTGTTAATGTTACCAATCCTTCTTCCTTTATCGAGTAAGAAATATTTGTACTTGGATTGAACGGATTTGGATAATTCTCAAAAAGCTTATACTCGGTTTGTTGATTACCACCAACAGTTATTTTATAAACATCGCCATAGGTAATTGATACTTCATTTGTAAAAGCAGATGAATGATTTTCAACATCAACTGCTTTAATCTTATAAAATGCTGTATTCGGTCCACCACCTGCATAAGGAATGCCATAATCAATGTATTGATTTGTTGCACCACTTACAGTTGTTAGCTGCTGGAATGAACCATTATTTAATTTACGCCAAATTGCATATCCATGTGAATTTGCTCTTACATCAGGCTCATTATTTAACGTCCAAGTAATTTTAGGGTATGAGTTATCTGCCGTACGATAAACAGAACCAGTAAAGTTTTGTGGTACAAGTGGCGCTGCATCGTAATGCCGGAAGAAAATAGGATAAGGTGTGCTGGTATTACCTGCATGTATTAAATACAAATCGTTTGAATTTGCAGTAAGTTTTTTTGAGAGTTCATAAAATGGAACATTTGTAATAATGCTGGATATCGTTGTACCAGTAATAGTTCTGTGAACATAATTATTTGCCAATGCATCAAAACTTATTATGTGGATTTTGTCATCAAAAGTTTTTGCAACAAGATGAGATTTATCAGGAACGGTATTGATAATATCCGGGTTTTGTGACCAGGTTGAGCTATTTAACGGCCTATATGAATGACCTATATAAGAACCAGAAACTCCTATTGTGCCATAATTTGCCCTATAAATTTCATTTAAGTTACTACCTGTAATTATTGGCTTTACCTTATTCGTAACTGTTGACATCGGGAACTCAAAGTAAGGTACGAATTGAGGCGTTTCCCAAGTGCCATTTGTTAATCGAGTTCTTGATTTAGGATTCATTGGATATGGAGGAATATAATCAACGTGGACTTTGTCTGTTGATATTGCAACATCAGGATTGTTGCCGCCTTCTGTTTCTACATCTGTAACTTTATAATAGTTTTGCCATTTATTAATAGTAGCATTAGTAACATACTTGATATAATGAGTTTCAGGCTGATAGTCGTTTACTCTTGTCTCTGTCCAGACAATATGTATTTCCTGACCAACCAGGTATCCAGTAATTGCATCGCAACCATAGTTGGACATGATGCGACTGTCGAAATTATTATTCCAGGTATCACCAAGGTTTGTACTTTTAGCAACTTGAATTTTATTGTTCTTGAGATAAAAGACATAAACATTGTTATCAATTGCAACTACATTTACATAATTTGTTCCAGCACCTTCTGCTTCGATAACTTTATCATACTTTCCATTTATAGCAGCACCATTTGAATTTACATGCGCATATTTAATTCCACCATTTCTGTAATAAGCAATATGGATTCCACTTGCATCTACAAAAGATGTAACTTGAGTGTTTGCTAATACTGAAAAACTGGTTAGAGTTTCCGGTTTCCAATAATTCTGCGCAGATATTGAAAATGAGATTAGCAATAAAGCTATTACTAATAATTTTATTCTTAACATTTTATTTCCCTTAATAAAATTTATTTAAGTAAAATTGATTTAATTGTTTTTCTGAAAGGCAAATTGCTGTTGCTGTTATTTGCCTGCATTGCAATAAAATAAACTCCGGAAGAAACTTTGTTACTATTGTTATCTGTTCCATCCCAGGTTATTTCATATTCACCACTTAGGCGGGTTTCATTTAAAAGTTCTTTTATCTCTTTCCCAAGAGTATTATAAATTTTGATATTAATGTTTGATATAAAAGGTAACGCAAATTTTATACTAGTAACTGGATTGAATGGGTTCGGGTAATTCTGAAACAAATTAAACTCGGATGGTAGAAAATTATCTTCATTTTCAATATCAGTCAGTTTATTTCGCTTTTGAAAATATGATCTAAACTCAAATGGTTGTGGAAAACCATTAGTTAAACTATATTGACTTATTATTTCCATAACACCATCTCCATCAAGGTCTGCCACATCCACCCGGTCTAACCCTTGAATAGAATACATTGAATCAAGTTCAGAAATCGCGCTCACAAAATCCATATAATAGTTACCATTCTTATCATTTTTAAAACCAAAAAACAGGTTTGCATTTTGAAGAAATAATTCTTTTTCTCCATCAAAATCAAGATCAACAAATTTTAACTTACCGTAAAAAAGTGCAGATAAACCGATTATGTCTATCTGATAAACCTGTTCATAATTACCGGGGGTACCTGCCTCATAAGCAAATAATTTTGTCATACCAGCATAATCACCACCGACCCACACTTCAGGTTTGCCATTTCCATCCATATCGTCAGTGAATGCTGAAAAGAAAGCATTTGATGTCGGCAGTGTATCCTGAAACTCAACTTTGAATTGATTGCCTTGAACATATTCATATATATAAAATTTACCATATATACTTCCTGTTCCAAAATTACCTTTTCCATCATTATCGAAATCACCAATGGATATGCCGTAAGTGTAAAAATCCGGATACGGTCTATGGAAATAAATTAGTTCATAATTATTGATCTGAGAATTGAATCTTGCAACGTGATTGCTGTATGCCCAGATGCTATCTTCTCCGGCATCTAAGTAATAAACAATTTCCGATATTCCGTCATTGTCAATATCATATAATGTGGGTGTGTTAAATTGAGTATTTTCAGGGAATGGTCTATAGAGAAAATTTAGATTTATTAATAAATCATTTGTGGTCAGTTGATTATAACAATTAATTTTAGCATCAATTAAATCCATCAAACCATCACCTGTTATATCTCCTATATCCACAAATGAACCACTCAATCCAGGGTATTCATATATCAAGTTATATGCTGAATCAACAGATTGCTCATAAATTCTTTGCTGATAGAAAAACCAACTTGAATCTGGCTGTGCACTATAAACATAAAGTTCACGTTTTCCGTTTTTGTTTGCGTCAACAGAAATAAAATTTCCATTAGCATTTTCACCGGGTATGCTGCCCCAGTCCCTGTAATAGTCTGCATACACAGAAAAGTCTATAGTATCTAATCGAATTGTAAGGTTTGCCTGCTTACTACTTTCATACTTGGGATATTGTGCAATATTCTTTTTCCAATGAAAGTTGTTTGCCTTGTCATAAATTTCCACAGTGCTGTCTTCAAGTATTTTAACCTCATAGTTAGGGTTATTTTTATAGCTATCAAGCGAATAATTTTGAGCAATTATATTTGAACTAATAAAAACAATGGCAATAAGGAAATACATTTTAAAAAACATTATAACCTCTAATTAAAAAATAATTTGGGAAAGAGACGTTACCTTTCTTTAAGCTACGTAAAACCGGTTGGGTAAATGTAAATGTTTAATAGTGAATGCTCAAGGCTAAATGAGCGGGAATAATTTTGCAGGAATAATAAAACGTGTATATTTTTATAAGGTGGAATAACAAACAGGCATACATATATTAAGTACATTCTCTCCATCCCAACCAATGTTTGCAGCGCGAATGGCAAAGAAAAAATCCGCCGCGGCGGAGCGCCAAAATATTTCTAATCAAATAATCCATTATGCCCTCATAAGTGAAACAGATAAATTTCTGAAACAGACGTAAACAAAGTAATTAATTTAACACAGGTGAAAATATTTTTAGTAATAAGTCTTGTTTAAGCTTTGAATTAATTGCATCAAATTTTAGACCTACTTTAAAGATTGAGTTATTAAATAATTTTTTGTGATGCGGGTAAGAAAGTAATTTATGAAAGTAAAAGATTACTAATGCTTGAAAAAGTTAATGTTATTAATGACGGGGAAAAGTTTTAAAAGGTTTAATGGATAATGGATGATGGAAGATGGATTACGAAAAGAGTTTATTAAATATTTATTACTGTTGGTTATTAAAAATAAAAAAGGCACGATTGCTCGTGCCTTTTACAATTAAAGAAAAATCATCCTTAGACTAAGCTCAGGATAACATAAACGTTATTTCACCAGGATCATTTTCTTAGTTGAAGTAAAAATATTACCATCTTTTCCAACTGCATTCATTGTGTAATAATAAATTCCACTTGAAAGTCCGCCAGAGGCGGATGAACCTTCAAATGTTACTTCGTGAACACCACCGGATAAATCACTGTTTAACAATTCCGATACTTTCTGCCCGATAGAATTAAATAATTCTATTTTAACATTTGCATCGACGGGTAACTGGAATTTTATAATTGTAGATGGATTGAACGGATTAGGATGATTCTGACTCAATTGGAATTGTTTCGGTAATCCAACATCAACTAAAACCACATTTAAAATTTAAATGTTCCATCAAAATCAGTTTGTTTAAGTCTGTAATAATATTTCCCCGATTCTATTTCATTATCAACATAGTTATAATTTGTTAGTTGCGTCGTGGTTCCTTTGCCGCTTACGAATCCAATATTTATAAAATTTTCTTCATCTCTGCCGCGCTCAATACTAAAACCGGAATTGTTGGTTTCTGTTGCAGTCTGCCAGTTCAATTCAACGCCTGCATTGGTTCTTTCAGCAGTAAACGAAACTAATTCTACAGGTACAACTTGCTCAATAGTAAAATTAGCATTTGAAAGATCAAAGAAAATATTTCCCACAGCTTCGACTTTAATTCTTGCTGTTGTAGAAGGAGTATTCGGAATAGTAACCACTTCACTGCCATCATTGGGTGTGTTTGCTAATAAAACAGTAGGAAAAGTCTGTCCGCCATTGGTTGAAAGAAGAATATTTACATTAGCACAGTTAACCGGGGCTGCATTAGTATTAGTTACATTCCATGTTACCGTTTGATTTGATGATCCAGCCCATGAAACATTTGTATTTGGTGATGTAACAAGAAATGGTCCTGAGTTTCCATCAACATTAAATTGCACCTGTGCATAATCAACACCTCCGCCACCAAGTTTATTATCTCTTGCAACTAATCTGAATGTTAAAACCCTTGTATATGTCGGAAGAATTTCTCCAATTACTGTTGTGTTGTTTAACAAATTTTGCAATCTGGGAAAATATCTTGTTGGATTTGCTGTTGGAGTCCAGGCTCTAAAAATTGGTGCATTACCGGATGGAGTGCCGGGTGCGCCAGCAGGACCGAGATCAAATTCTTCCCAGCTGTATGTCAATGAATCACCGTTAGGATCAGTAGCTGACCCTGTTAAAGAAAATGGTGTGCTTTTAGGGATATAAAATCCGCCCGTTGGAACAGTTACTGTTGGTGCTCCATTTCCTGTATTTGTTAATACTGCGCATCCATTTCCACTGCCAAAATTTGTAAATGCAACAATTTCATCAAAATTAATAACGTGAAAATATGGATCGCTGTTGTTTTGAAGATTTTGAGGTGAACAAATACCTGCATAAGCCATAATTGTTGATCCACTGCCTGGTTCGTAAGCAGTTGATGCATTTCTATTTCCGCCGCTGCAAGCGCCTGCTGTTCCATTAAAGGAATGGTTTCCACTAAATTGATGCCCCATCTCATGAGCAACATAATCGATATCAAAAGGATCACCAACTGGCGCACCTGAACCTGTTACTCCCCGAGCTTTAAAACCATTAACGCATACAACAGCAAGATATGCAACACCTCCGCCACCAGTACTGAATACATGTCCAAAATCATAATTAGGAGAGCCAATTCTGGCATCAACTGTAATTTGATTCTGCCCAAGCATTGCACCACCATCATAATTTGAATAAGGATCTGTAGCAGCGTTTGTGAAAACTAAGGTATCGTTATTTGCGACCAATACCATTCTTACTGCAACCTCTTTTTCATACACTCCATTAACACGATTTACAGATGTAACAATTGCAGCCATAGCTAAAGGAACAGTTCCGCCAAAAAAAGAAGTATACTCGCCTGTACATGCAAGAGCTAATCTATATGTTCTTAATTGAGGACCTGTTGGCGTTAGAATCATTGATTCTCTTAAATAGTTTAATTCATTTAAACGACTTTCATCAGAAATTACTTCACATTCAAATGTTTTTTGATCATTAAAGAAATCTTTTGTGAAATATGAGATGTAATTTTCAATATCGCCAAGACTATATGGATCGATAAATACATTTCCATTTGGTGACAATACCATTGCATGAAATCCGAGTGGTGTCAGATCAAATCTAATTGAAGCGTAGGGATCATCAATACCTTTTCCAAGATAAGTTTTTATTTCAGGATATTTAACTGCAAGTTCAGGTGCCATAATCGGTGATTCAACAATTGAGAATCTCTGCATAGAGCCATCCGGCATTGGTAAATGGAGTATGACAAGATTTGATCTTGTATTTTCGTTAAATTCCATCGGAGCTTCGGATAAAAAATTTTGTATTCCTTCAAAGTTTAATTTTAGTGTGCGATATGCTTGAGGGATTATGTACCGTTCACCCACCAAAACAATTTGTGATTCATCAACTTCCTGCCAAAGGTTTTGTGAATTAACCTGGGAAAAAATTAGTGGAATAGACAAAACGAATGTGAAAATAATGATCCTGAAGAATTTGCTCATCACTTACCTCGTGATTTATTTAATAGTTAGTTAATTTGAGTTTATCGGATTTGAATATATTTATTCATTTAATTATTAACAATTGTTATTCCAATTAATTATAACCATAAGTTGAAATTAATAGACCATCTTTGCCATACAGCTTACTTCTTTGCAGATTACCTAAAGAAAAATATTCTTCTTTCTTCATCGATCCATCGTCGTAATAAGTTTTAATCCAACCGCTAAGTTTTCCATTTATATAATTTTCAATCCTCTCCAGCGCACCATTTTTATAATAAGTATATCGTTTCCCTGAAGGTATGCCATCAACTATAACTTCCTCGGATTTAAGTATTCCATTTTCGTGATAGGTTTTATACTCTCCTGTTAAAATGTTATCGGTGTGATTGCCAATACTTTCAAGATTTCCGTTAGGGTGATAAGTAAGGAAAATTCCATTTTCTAAATTATTCTCAAAAATAGTTTCTGCTTTTAGAACTCCATTTTCGTAATAGGTTTTTTCATTTCCTCTTTTAACACCATCAACATAATCTGATGAAACTTTTAATACTCCGTTTTCATAATATTCAAAAGATCTTCCAGCGATGTTATTTTTTTTGAAGTTCCACTCTTCTTTTAGGAATCCACTTTCATAAAATATTTTTGCCGGACCATCTTTTAATCCGTCAATCATATAAACTTCTTCAGATAACCTGCCGGAAGGATAAAAGTTACGAACTAACTCTTCCTTCGATTCAACTTTACCATCGTAATCAAGTCTAATGCGATTTATAAGTTCATCATTTATGTATGTGTCCCTTACACGGAGTTTCTTCATTTTATCATAAATCAGTACATCGCCTTGTAATTTATTATCAATAAAAAATGCTTCCAATGAAATCGACTTATCATCGTGATAGATTCTCGTTGTTCCGTGTTGTCTTCCATCCACAAATTTTCTTTCAATCTCAACATTTCCATTTGTATAAAATGTCTTTGAAAATCCCTGAAGAACGCCATCAATATAATTCCATTCGCCCTGTTTTTCACCACTTTTATAAAATGTGTATGTAATTCCCTGCAGATTGCCTCCAATGTAATTTTGTTCTGCCCAAAGCTCACCTGTTTCGTAATACCATTTGGATGTTCCGTCCTTTACACCGTTCAGATAATTCCACTCAATACTTACAATCCCATCCTGAAAATACCATATTGATATCCCTTCTTCTTTTCCATCAACATAATTCCAGTCTTTCCATAATTTTCCATCTGGATAGAATTCTTTATAATGTCCATCAAGTTTATCATATAAATAATCGCCTTCAGTTTTAATAGTGCCATCGGGGTAATATGTTTTAACGATTTTTCTAAAGGGATTTTCTTGAGGAAAAGCCAATGGTGATAGTATAGAAATAACTATGAAGAGATAAAATATTTTTTTGAGTAATTGTTCTTAAGTGCATTTATTCTTGTAAAATTTTTGAGGCAAAGATAAGTCTTTTAAATAAAAATCAAATGTCAATAATAAAGTATTACTATAAAATTACATCGTTCTGCCGATAACATTTGCAATCATTCTTACTTGCGTCATCATCTCCTCAAACTGATCTGGTAGTAAAGCTTGTGGACCATCTGACAAAGCTTTTTCAGGATCGTGATGAACTTCAACCATCAGTCCATCAGCACCGGCGGCAACAGCAGCACGCGCCATTGGAATAACTTTATCCCTTAATCCAGTTGCGTGAGATGGATCAGCAAATACCGGTAAATGGCTTCGCTTATGTACCACAGGAACTGAAGAAATATCAAAAGTATTTCTTGTATAAGTTTCAAAAGTTCTGATTCCTCTTTCGCAAAGAAATACATTCGGATTTCCATTTGATAATATATATTCCGCAGACATTAACCAATCCTCAACAGTAGCCGAAAGACCTCGTTTTAACATAACCGGTTTTCTGGCAGAACCCATTTCTTTAAGTAAGGAATAATTTTGCATATTTCTGGCACCAACCTGAAAAATATCTGTGTATTTATAAACCATATCAATCATAGAATTTTCAAGCACCTCGGTGATTACAAGTAACCCAAATGCATCTGCAGCTTTACGTAAATGTTTTAATCCTTCTTCGCCTAATCCTTGAAACGAATATGGTGAACTACGTGGTTTAAATGCACCGCCTCTTAATATTTTAACGCCGGCTTTTTTTACTAATTCTGCAATAATCATTATCTGTTCTTCACTCTCAACCGAACACGGACCGGCTATTACTGTCACTTCATTTCCCCCAATTATTACATCTCTGACCTTAAATATTGTATCGTCTTTTTTAAAACTTCGGCTTGCAAGTTTAAATGGTTCTGTAATTCTGTAAACTTCTTCAACGCCATCAAGGATTTTTATCTTTCGCGTGTCAAAGTTTGGCTGCACACCAATTGCCCCAAGTATCATTTTTTCTTCACCGGCAGATTTGTGGACTGCAAATCCATAATCCTTAAGATGTTTAATGATATTGTTTAATTTAACATCACTTATATTTTTTTCAAGAACAACAATCACTTTGTCTCCGTGTTTAATTCTGTATGAAAATTTTTCTCACCTGCATTAATTTCAATATCCAAATAATCTTCTTTAGTTGGAATAGGACAAGTGTATAATGAACTGTAAGCACAGTAGGGATTATATGCTCTGTTAAAATCTATTTCATAAATATGCTCCGGATCAGTATTCAGCTCAAAATCCAAATATCTGCCTACGTGATATGTTTCATTACCTGTGGTTTTGTCTGTAAACCATATACTGTGATAACTTTGTCCTTGGGATCCAAAACTTTTATAAATATTTAACTTGTACTCTTTGTCACTGTACTTGAGCAAAACATACCCTTCAACAATAGCTTTTCTTTCTTCACCACGAGTTCCAAATATTTTAATAGTGTCCTGTTTTTCATTTTTGTAAAGTTTTGATTTAAAGATAAACTCAGATGAAGGTTCATAATATTTTAACGGTTCAAATTTGGCAGTTGAATCAATGTTAAACGGCGAATTTGGATCATCCTTCATATCCCGGTCCTTATTTTCTCTCTCCGGGATTAGTTTATTTACATATAAGTCATCAAGAGGCTTAATTTCCTGAGATCTTTGCATGAAAACTGTAGCATTCCTAATACAATAAACAAAAAATACTTTTTAATCATCTTTTCTCATTTTGTTTTTTAGTTCATTTAATTTATTTAAAGCTTCCAAGGGAGTAATGCTATCAAGCTCCATCTTATTTATTTCGGTTCTTAGTGCATCATCTTTAAACTCAAACAAACCAATTTGATTATCATTATCAATTTTTAATTTTTTCAATCGCTCTTTTTTAATTTCGTAAGGAGTCAGTTCCTTACTTTCAAGATTATCTAAGACTTCTTTTGCACGATTTGTAACAAACAATGGAAGTCCCGCCATTTGTGCAACCTGAATTCCATAGCTATGATCCGCTTTTCCGGGATTTACTTTATGAAGAAATACAACTTTATCGTCATATTCACGCACTTCAACTTTGTAATTCTTAATTTTGGGAAAGAGTTCTGCCATTTCATTTAGTTCGTGATAATGAGTTGCAAACAATGTTTTTGCCGAAATTTCAGGATTCTCGTGAAGATATTCTGTAATCGACCACGCAATTGAAATTCCATCAAAGGTACTTGTTCCTCTTCCTATCTCATCCAACAAAATTAAGCTTTTGGAAGTTGCATTATTTAGGATGTTCGCAGCTTCCTGCATCTCAACCAGAAAAGTACTTTCTCCGGCAGTTATATTATCACTTGCTCCAACGCGAGTAAAAATTCTGTCAACTATTCCGATACTTGCTTCTTTAGCAGGAACAAATGAACCAATTTGAGCCAGCAAGACAATTAATCCAACTTGTCTTAAATAAACAGATTTACCAGCCATATTTGGGCCGGTTAATAATATTATCTGCTGAGTTTTATTCTCCAACAAACAATCATTAGGAGTAAATTTATTTCCCGGATCAAGAATTCGTTCAACTACAGGATGACGTCCTTGAACAATATTAATTTTGTCCGATTCATCAACAACAGGTTTTACATAATTATATTCTTCCGCACATTGGGCAAAACCGTTTAGACAATCCAGCATTGCAATCACTCTTGCATTATTCTGGATAATCTCAGCTTCGTTAGCGACTATTGCTCGGATCTCATTAAACAATTGTGATTCAAGATCGTTTATCTTTTCCTGTGCATTTAGAATTTTATCTTCGTACTCTTTTAAGTTCGGGAGTAATGTATCGCTCGCTATTAACAAGTGTTTGTTTGCGGATATAATTATCTGGAATTTTATTTTTATGTGTATGACTAATATCAATGTAGTAGCCAAAAACATTGTTAAAGTTTACTTTTAATGATGGGATTCCAGTTCGTTCTCTCTCAGTTTGCTGCAGTGTTGCAATCCATTCTTTTCCATGAAGTGAGATATCACGAAGTTCATCCAGTTCGGGACTGAATCCATTTCTTATTATTCCTCCTTCATTTGTTGCAGCTGGTGGAGAATCAATAATAGCTGTGGAGATTTTTTCAACAATATTTTCTAATGGATCAAGCTGTTCAGAAATATTTTTTAGTGTTAAAACTTTTAATTGTGCTAATAATTCTTTTATTGCAGGAAGTTTCTTTAGGGATGATTTAACAGCAACAACCTCTCTTGGTGTTGCTCTGCTTGTACAAATTCTTGAAATCAATCTTTCAAAGTCACCAATCTCTTTAAGATTCTCATTTATATCTTTCCTGACTTTTTTATTTTTTAATAACTCCTCGACGCTGTCGTGTCTTTTCTTTATTGGATCTAATTCACGCAGAGGAGCCGATATCCATTTCTTCAACAATCTTCCACCCATTGCCGTCTGTGTTTTATCAAGAATGGATATTAATGATCCTTCCCTTCCGCCGTCATTCATTGAAAAAGTAATCTCCAGATTTCTTTTGGTCGAATGATCGAGTATCATATAATCGGAAGGATTGTAAATAGATACTCTATTTAGATGTGAAAGATTTACTCTTTGTGTTTCGTTAAGATAATTTAGAACTGCTCCGGCAGCAATAATTCCTGCAGGAAGATTTTCAATTCCAAATCCTTTTAACGTAACAGTTTTAAAGTGATTTTTAAGAAGCTCATTCGCAAAATCAAAATTAAAAATCCAATCATCAAGTTTTGTAATACGTAAAGATGGATTTATTCTTTCAATCAATTTCCCCAAAAATTCTTTATCTCTTTTAGGAATCAAAAATTCAGACGGATTTATTGATTCAATTTGTTCACCAAGCTGAGAAGTTGGGATTTCAAAAACATAAAACTCGCCGGTAGAAATATCACAGAATGATAATCCACAATTTTGATCTAAGATTGCTATGGATAGTAGATAATTATTCTTTTTATGATCAAGTAGTTTGTCCGAAAGAGTTACTCCTGGAGTAACAACTTCTACAACTTCACGCTTAACAATTCCCTTTGCAAACCTTGGATTTTCCATCTGTTCACAAACAGCAACCCGATAACCGGCGCGAACAAGTTTAGGTAAATAAGTATCAATTGCGTGATGCGGAAATCCGGCTAACGGGGTATCTTCCGCATAACCATTAGATCGTTTAGTGAGAGTTATTCCCAAAACTTTGGAAGCTAACTTTGCATCGTCTTCAAAAGTCTCAAAAAAATCCCCAACCCTGAATAGCAAAATTGTATCAGGATGCGCCTGTTTAATCTTATAATACTGCGCCATAAGCGGCGTTTGCTGGGTTTGTGATTTCATAATTGAGGGCTAAAAATAGTGATTTTAGAAATCAAATATGAACCCATTAAGTGATCGAGTTGGTTATTTATAATTAAGATTGCCATAAAAGTTCAGAATGATTGATCTAAAATCATTTTTTCATATATTTGCCCACAAGTAGTAAGAATGATAGAAATTTCGATTACAATCATTACTCTCTTTCCATTTTAATTCGTGTGAATTTTTGAAAGAAGAATATCATAAATGGCACTCCCAGTTTATTGACAGGGAGTTTGAAATGCTGGTTTTTGGACGCAGTGGTTATCCAATTATAGTTTTTCCAACATCTCGCGCAAGATATTTCCAGGCAAAAGATTTTGGATTGATAAATGCTGCAGCATATTTAATCGACACAGGAAAAGTGAAAATTTATTGCCCGGATAGTTTGGATAATCTAAGTTGGTATAATTACAATATTCATCCAGCAGATAGAGTAAAAGTACAAATTGCATATGAAGAAGTAATTCTTAATGATGTTATGGAATTTGCTTTCCAGGAAACAGGTTTAGATAAAGTTGGATTAGCAGGTTGCAGTTTTGGCGGGTACCATGCTGTAAATATTGCATTTCGTAATCCAGATAAAGTCCGATACTTATTTACAATGGGTGGTGCGTCCAACATTAAAAGATTTTTAGATGGGTATTATGATGATAATTGCTATTTCAATAATCCACCAGATTATCTTTTAAACTTGAGTGAGAATAAAATTTTGGACAAGATAAAAAAAATGGGAATCATTCTTGGAACCGGTGAACATGATATGTGTCTTGATGAAAATAAAATTCTTTCTGACATTCTGAAGATGAAACAAATTCCGCATTGGCTGGACGTAAGAAAGAATACAGGTCATGATTGGAATTGGTGGAAAGAAATGTTTGTTGAGTATTTAAATAAAATTGAAGTATAATCCACTTTTATAAAATCGATAGAGGATTCTGTCATTCCCGTGAAAACGGGAATCCATATTTTCAATAAGTAGATTCCCACTTTCGTGGGAATGACAATACAAAAAAGAACTGAATAATAAATTAGAAAGTTAATAAATGAAAAAAATCGGTATCCTTTTTGGACAGGAAAATACTTTTCCGCAGGCTTTTGTAGATCGAGTTAACAGCAAAAACGAAAATGGTATCATTGCTGAGCTTGCACACATTAATAAAATAATTCAAGGTGAACCTTTGGGTTATGATGTACTGATAGATAGAATTTCGCAGGATGTTCCATTTTATAGGGCAATGCTTAAGAATGCAGCAATCTCAGGAACAGCAGTTATCAACAATCCATTTTGGTGGAGTGCTGATGATAAATTTTTCAATAATGCTTTAGCAACAAAAATAGGAGTTGCTGTACCAAAAACAGTGATACTTCCATCAAATCAACATCCGCCGGATACGAATGAGAGATCATTTCGTAATCTAGCTTATCCTTTGGATTGGGAAGGGATATTCAACTACATAGGTTTTCCTGCTTATTTTAAACCATTTGCAGGCGGAGGATGGAAAAATGTTTATAAGCTTAACAATATGGATGAGTTCTTTAAAGCTTACAACGAAACAGGACAGCTTGTAATGATGCTTCAGGAAGAAATAATCTTCACAGAATATTTCCGCTGTTACTGTTTGGATAGACAAGATGTTCATATTATGCAGTATGATCCAAAACAGCCGCATCATCTTCGATATGTGAGAAATCCAAAGTTGCTTGAGAAAAAATTATTAGATAGTGTTCATAACGGGGTTCTTGCTCTTAATAAAGCATTAGGTTATGATTTTAATACCGTTGAATTCGCTATTCGGGACGGCGTACCATATGCAATTGATTTTTGTAATCCTGCACCAGATGCAGATGTAAATTCTGTTGGACAAGAAAACTTTGAATGGATTGTTGAATCAGCAGCTAACATGGCAATCAGAAGAGCTAGAGTTCACAAAGCAGAACAAAATAATATTACCTGGGGAACATTTGTTACATCGTTTGCTAATAATAAACCTTTGAAATAATAAGGAAGAAAATTTATGGTAGAAGCAGGATTGTTTACACTCGGAGTTGAAGAAGAATTTCAAATCGTGGATCCTCAATCACGAGAATTGAAATCGCATATTCAGCAAATACTAGAGGATGGTAAACTTATTCTTGCAGAAAATGTTAAAGCTGAAATGCATCAATCTGTTGTTGAAATGGGAACAGACATTTGCCGCGATGTTAAAGATGCCCGTGAACAGGTTACAAAACTTAGAACAAACCTTGCAAAACTTGCAATTAAAAACGGATTGAGAATAGCAGCTTCCGGTACACATCCATTTTCACATTGGAAAGATCAAAAAATTACAGAACATCCACGCTATAAAGTTATAGTGGATGATATGCAGCAGGTTGCCCGGGCTAATTTAATTTTTGGATTGCATGTTCACGTGGGAGTTGAAGACCGCGAAGTTGCAATTCATATTATGAATGCAGCAAGATATTTCTTGCCCCACATTTTTGCACTTTCCACTAATTCACCATTTTGGCTTGGAAGAAATACCGGATTTAAATCTTATCGAAGCAAAGTATTTGATCGTTTTCCAAGAACCGGAATCCCTGATTTCTTTAACGGCGTTTCTGAATATGATAAATATGTTGATCTTCTGATCAAAACAGGTTGTATAGACAACGCCAAAAAAATCTGGTGGGATATCCGTGTGCATCCGGTATTTAAAACTTTAGAATTTCGTGTTTGTGATATCCCGATGCGCGTTGATGAAACAATCGCTCTAACTGCAGTGATGCAAGCCATCGTTGCAAAGCTTCATAAACTAATAAAGCAAAATTTAGGATTTAGGTTATACCGCAGAGCACTGATTGCAGAAAATAAATGGCGCGCTGCACGATATGGAATTCACGGTAAGTTAATTGACTTCGGGAAAAAAGAAGAAGTTGATTTTAAATTGCTTACAGGCGAGTTATTAGAATTTATTGATGACGTGCTCGATGAACTTGGTTCCAGGGAAGAAGTAAATTACATTAATAAAATTTTAGAAATGGGAACTGGTGCGGATAGACAGCTTAGCGTCTGGAATCAATCACACGATACCAAAAACGTTGTTGATTACATTATTGAAGAGACCCACAAAGGATTAATTTTATAAATAGTCATATTAAAGTAGAAGTTTCTGATTTGTCATTCCCACGAAAGTGGAATCCATATGAATTGATGGGTTTTAGATTCACATTTTCACGGAAATGACACGCATTCACTTACGTATAAAACAGCCCAGAATAGAAAAAATATTTATGAACAAAACACAAATTAAAGTTGCAACAATAGATCTTTACAACAACGAACGTAATGAAGGAATGCGTTGTATCAGAGAAATTGTTTCGGAAGCAGGTTATCTCAGTCCCAGCATCGATTTGCAGTACGATGTATTTGAAACCCGTTACAAAGGCAATATACCTGATTTAAGTTACGATATTTTTATTTCCTCCGGTGGGCCAGGAAGCCCTTTTGAAGATGAAGACAAGCAATGGGATAAAGACTATTTTAATTTGATGGACAAAATTTGGAATCACAACCAGAAAAACACTGAACAGAAAAAATATATTTTCTTTATCTGCCATTCATTCCAGATGATGGCTAGATATTTTCAATTCGGTGAGGTGAATAAACGATTTATTAATTCATTCGGTGTAATGCCATTTACAAAGACCGAGGAAGGTAAGAACGATCCGATATTAAAAGATCTTACTGACCCCTTTTATGCAGCTGATATCAGACATTGGCAAGTTGTAAATCCAAATAAAAAAATGATTGATGAATTTGGAGCTAAAATTCTTTCGTGGGAAATTCCTGAAGAAGAGAACAAAGACAATCCTGCCATCACTGCAATAAGAATTTCAAATGAAATTGCCGGTACACAATTTCATCCCGAAGCTGATCCGGAAAGTATGCTATATCATTTTAAGCAGGATGAAAGAAAAAAATTTATCATAGATCGTTACAATGAAGAAAGATACTACGAAATGATTGGATTACTTGAACATCCGGATAAAATAAAATTAACTCGTAAAACTGTTATTCCGGCATTTATTAATAATGCCATCAACGATTTAATCTCAATTACGGTTTAACAATGATACCGGAAATCAGAAAAAAGTTTAATAATGATTTTTCAGAAAAAATTTATCAAGAATTTTTAGACGATTTAAATTCAATTTTAAAATATCCGGTTGATTTTCGTGTTTGTGAAACTCCCCTGTTCTTAACAAGAGAATTAACGAGCGAACTTTCAAAAGCTTGTGATGATGTGATAAGCCAGCTTCGGCAGGAAGAATTTTTAAAACGATCCGAATATGCAATTCCGACTCACTTAAAAGTACCTGATGATTTTGAACATCCGCCGTTTTTACAATTGGATTTTGCAATTACTAAAAATGGAGATAAGTTTTATCCAAAACTGATTGAGCTGCAGGCATTTCCTTCTTTGTACGGATATCAAGCTTATTTAAATGAAGTTATTAAAAAACACTTTGATATTCCTGTTGGATTTCATTCATACTTTAATGGACTTAATAAAGTGTCTTATCAAACACTGCTTACAAAGCTAATTGTTGGCAACTACGACCCGGAAAACGTAATTCTTCTTGAGATTGAACCTGAAAGACAAAAAACACGAATTGATTTTGCTGCAACTGAAAAGCTAACAGGAATTACGACTGTTTGCTTATCTAAAATTAAGAAGCGCAGCAAAAAACTATTTTATGTTAAAGATGGAAAAGACATTGAAATAAAACGCATATATAACCGTGTAATATTTGATGAGCTTGAAAGAAATAAACTGAACTTTGATTTTGATTTTAAAGATGAGATTGATGCTGAATGGGCTGGACATCCAAATTGGTTTTTTAAGATTAGTAAGTTTTCTTTACCGATGCTGAGAGGCGATTATGTTCCTGAATGTTATTTCTTAAATGAACTTGATGAATATCCAGCAAACCTGAATGATTTTGTTTTAAAACCACTTTTCTCTTTTGCAGGACTTGGAGTTGATGTTGATGTTACAAAAGAAAAACTTGATGCAATAGAAAACAAAAGCAATTATATCTTACAGCAAAAAGTTGAATATGCTCCTTTAATTGAAACACCCGATGGTTTTTCTAAAGCTGAAATAAGAATGATGTTTTTGTGGACGAATAAATACGAAGGGCCAGTACTTGTAAACAATCTTATCCGTACAAGTAAAGGTAAAATGATGGGCGTTGATTTTAATAAGAACAAAACATGGATTGGATCGAGTATTGCTTATCATCCTTAGATGGATCGAATATTTTCCACCAATATTTATTATATTTCATATCAAATCATTGTTGTTCTGTTATAATATCAACCTCTAGTAAAACATTATGATTACATACTATTTTCACGTTACAAAAGACTCCAGAATAAAATATAAGATTGAAGAAAATCTTTTTTCAGTTAAAGGTAATCTTATTATTTCGGATTTCCGTACAGCAAGATTATTATCAGAGCAAATAAATATTGTCAGGAGAAATGAAGGTAAATTTGATCTGCAGGTAACAGCAGGACAAATAAATGCTCTCGGTTTACTCCACGAAGTTTTCCATTTACTTATTCGTAAGTATGAAGAAACCAATAACAAAAGTGTATTTAACAAGGGAATTGATTATTTAAAGAATAATCTTACAGCAGATGAATTAGACAAGACTCTCCTAAAATTTGTTGAGGAATTTCCTCCACCTCCTGTTTATCAAAATAAAGAAACCATAAAGGAATACCTGAACGGAAAGACAGAAAATAAAAACAACCGTGAAATTATTCTTGAAGAACTTATCATACTAAATCTTGAAAATATTAATCCAGCTACACATCAGCTTAAAGAACTTTACACGGATGAAAGACTTGCAAAAGAAACGAAGTATAAAGAAGTAATTGAACATACTGAATTGTTTTTTGAAAACGAACCAAAGATTGGCGGATTTAATCTAATTTCATTTCTGCGTAAACCAATTATTCAAAGCCCTTATAACATTGAAGAACAACTTGATTATATCCGCACAAACTGGAATGCTTTTATTGATGAAGAAATCTTAAATAAAATTCTTTTAGGAAAAGATTTAATCCACGAAGATTACAAATTGTATGTACAGCACGGCGGAGGTGAAAAAGGAACGCCGCCTGTTCCCTCATATGAGTTTGATTACAATTATTTTGAATCACTAAAATCCAGACTTGCAGCAGGTAAGAAACTTTCACCGGAAGAGTTCGAGTATTATCAACTTGAGGTAAATCGTTTTACAGAAGATATTGAATGGATGCCGCGTGTTGTAATGATCGCAAAGAATGCTTTTGTGTGGATGCATCAGCTTACAAAAAAGTACAGTCGGGAGATAAAAACATTAGATCAGATTCCGGATGCAGAGCTTGATAATTTTGCGAGATGGAATTTTACGGCTCTTTGGTTAATTGGAATCTGGGAAAGAAGTTCAGCATCAAGAAAAATAAAACAGATGATGGGAAATCCGGAAGCCGCATCTTCTGCATACTCACTTTATGATTATGTAATTGCAAATGAACTTGGCGGCGAAACAGCTTTTGAAAATTTAAAAGCACGGGCATGGCAGCGTGGAATCAGATTGTCCAGCGATATGGTTCCAAATCACACAGGAATTTACTCCAAATGGGTGGTAGAAAAACCTGAATACTTTATTCAAAACAAAGTTCCTCCTTTTCCAAATTATAGATTTACTGGAATAAATCTTTCTGAGGATGATCGTGTGGAAGTAAGAGTTGAAGATCAATACTATTCGCGCACCGATGCTGCTGTTGTTTTTGAGAGACTTGATAAATTTACCGGCGATCGTACATACATTTATCATGGCAACGACGGAACAAATATGCCGTGGAATGATACCGCACAATTAGATCTAATGAAAGCTGAAGTTCGCGAATCACTTATTCAAACTATAATGCATGTTGCAAGAAAAACTCCGATTATCAGGTTTGATGCTGCGATGACATTAGCAAAAAAACATTTTCAAAGATTGTGGTTTCCAATTCCGGGATCAGGCGGAGCAATTCCTTCACGATCAGATTATGCAATGACCAGATCGCAGTTTGATGCAATTATGCCAGAAGAATTCTGGCGAGAAGTTGTGGACAGAATTAACTCAGAAATGCCGAGCACGCTTTTACTTGCAGAAGCATTCTGGCTGATGGAAGGATATTTCGTTCGTACCCTAGGAATGCATCGTGTTTACAACAGTGCGTTTATGCATATGTTTATGAAGGAAGAAAACGAAAAGTATAGATTGCTCATCAAGAACACGCTTGCTTTTAATCCTGAAATATTAAAACGCTATGTAAACTTTATGAGCAATCCTGATGAAGAGACTGCATTAAATCAATTTGGCAAAGGCGACAAATATTTTGGTGTTGCAACAATGCTAATAACTTTACCTGGCTTACCGATGTTTGCGCATGGACAGATTGAAGGACTTTCTGAAAAATATGGTATGGAATATAAACGAGCTTATTACGATGAATTTACCGATGATAATCTTATTGCACGGCATGAAAAAGAAATTTTCCCTCTAACAAAGAAAAGATATTTATTCAGTCAGGTTGATAACTTTGAATTGTACGATTTTATCGATCCACACGGTATCTGTAATGAAAATGTTTTTGCATTTAGCAACAGAAAGGGTAATGAATTATCATTTGTAATCTATAATAACTCATACAGCGAAGCATACGGCACGGTAAATTATTCCTGTGAACGTGCATACGGCGAAGAAGGAAGAACCACAACTACTTCGATTGATAAAGAATTACGTATAAATTTTGGTAATGGATTTTACTACATCTTTAAAGATTATGTGCAACAGCTTGAGTTTATTATTTCCGGCCCGGAAATAAGCTCAGCGGGATTTTCTTTTCACTTAATGGGTTATCAGAGAAAAGTTCTATTGGACTTCAGAGAAGTTTATGATGCTGATGGAAGGTATAAATCGCTTCATGAACAATTAAATGGAAGAGGTGTCGACTCGATCGAAAGAGCATTAAGCGAAATGAATCTTGCGCCTTTCCACAATTCACTAGTTCATCTTTTTACTTCAATAAAGTTTAGCAGATTAATTTTATCGTTGGATCTTACGAGCCAAAATGAGGTTGAGATTCCACGATTAGATGAAGAGGTAAGTAGAATCTATACTAATCTTAATAAAATTAAGAAGCTTAATTCGTCCGCTGGAGATGTCATAGAGAAAATTGCATCCAATATATCTATGATTAACGATTTCAATAATGCATTTTTAAAAGCAGCATCATCAAAGCGTCCTGCAAAATGGATTGGAGAAGTCAAGTCTATTTTATATAATGAAAATGATACTTTGAGGAAGAAGGAACTCTCTTTTCTGTTGATCAATAATATTCTGTTTAAGATATTGAGATCAGAGCAAAATGTGAAAGCAGATATAAAAGTTTTTGATGAACTTTTGCTATGGAAACCACTGTTTGAAATATTTGGTCACTTAAGATATGATGATCCCGGTAAGAGCTATGAATTAAGCAAAGCATTGTTCGTTTCTGATTTTTCATTTGTTGATGAAAATGGCACTATAGTTTCAGAGCATAAATTAGAGACAAAATTACATGGAAAGAGATTTAGAAATAGCTCTGATGGTATTAATAATTATTTACTCAAAATGTTAGAAAATGACATGATCCGATCTTTCATTCAGGTAAATGAATACGGTGGAATAAAATATTTTAATAAGGAAAGAATTGAAGAATTTGTAAAATGGAGTTTAATTGTTTCAGTAGTAAATGGCATTTCACAAATCTTAATCAATAGAAAACTTTCTAAAAAATCCTTTGCAGATTCCCTTAAGCTTGCTTATGAAAGATATTCAAATGTTATTGAGAGGATCTCAAAAAGTGAATATAAAATTGAGAACCTGATTGCATTGAAAGAACTTAAAATGACCGGGAAAGTTAAAGTCATAAAAAAAACTGCAATAAAAAAAGTTTCAGCTAATAAGAAAACTCAAAGTAAAATAGAATCCAAGAAAATCGAAAAAGAAAAGTCGAAAGATAAACAAAAGAAAAAGGTTACAATTAAAAAAACAAAAACTAAGAAGAAGGTGAAACCATGATTCGAAAAATGAAATATGTAATTACAATGTTGATACTTATACAATTTGCAGTTTCTGCACAATATAATTTTGAAGTTGCATTTCCTAATTTAACTTTCTCCAGTGCTTTGGATCTTCAAAATGCGGGAGATGGTACAAATAGACTTTTTGCTGTTGAACGAGCTGGTCGAATTAAAGTTTTTCAGAACCAATCAACAGTGAATTCAACGAAAATGTTTTTAGATATAACTGATCGAGTAACTTCAGGCAGTGAAACCGGTTTACTTGGTTTGGCTTTTCATCCAAACTATGATAGCAATGGCTACTTTTATGTTAATTACACAGCACCAAGTCCACTAAGAACAGTAATTTCGCGCTTTCAAGTTTCATCTACAAACCCTGATTCAGCTAATAAAAACTCCGAGCTTATTCTGCTCACATATAATCAACCATATTCAAATCATAATGGTGGTTGTGTTGCTTTCGGACCAGATGGATATCTTTACATTGCTTCAGGTGATGGCGGCTCGGGCGGAGATCCTCAAAATTATGCACAGAATATTAATGTTCTTTTAGGAAAAATAATTCGTATTGATGTTGATAATCCACAACCCCCGCTTAATTATGGAATTCCTGCAAATAATCCATTTGTTGATAGTACAAATGTTAATATAAGAAAAGAAATTTATGCCTGGGGTATGCGTAATCCATGGAGATTTAGTTTTGATTTTGTTACCGGTTGGCTTTGGGCGGGTGATGTTGGGCAAGGTGATTGGGAGGAAGTTGATATTATCCAGAACGGAAAAAATTATGGATGGAGATGTTATGAAGGAAATCATCCGTATAATTTAAGTGGATGCAATGGCACTTATGAATTTCCGATTTGGGAGTATTCTCACTCTCTCGGATTTTCAATAACGGGTGGTTATGTTTATCGTGGACAAAATGTTCCGGAACTATACGGTAAGTACATTTATGGAGATTATGTTAGTACACGCGTGTGGTCTTTGGAATATAACGGAATTAATCCGCCAGTTAATACACAGATAACAACAGCACCAGGATCAATAACTTCATTCGGTGTTGATGAAAACAAAGAATTGTATTTGGTATCTTTTAATGGTAAGATTTATAAATTCACTCCCACTATAGTCCCTGTGGAATTAATTTCGTTTAATGCTACAATAATCAATAACAAAGTTAGACTTGATTGGTTTACTTCAACAGAAACCAATAATGCAGGATTTGAAATTGAAAAAAGTCAGGATGGAGCTAATTATCAAACAATATTTTTTATTGGTGGGAATGGAACAACAACACAAAGAAATGTTTATAGCTATATAGATGAATCAGTAATTACAGGTGTTTATTATTATCGCCTTAAACAAATTGATTTTGATGGATCGTTTGAGTACTTAAAAACCGTTGTAGTTGATTTGGGATTGCCCGAAACATATTTACTTGAACAAAATTACCCTAATCCTTTCAATCCTAAAACAGTAATAAATTTTCAGACACCAAAAGAGGGATTAATTACTTTAAAAGTATATGATATACTCGGCAATGAAACAGCTACTCTCATAAATGAAAATAAAACAGCGGGAAGTTACAGTATTGAATTTGATGCTTCCCAATTGACAAGCGGAATTTATTATTACAAACTTACCGCAGAAGATTTTAGTTCGGTGAGAAAAATGATTCTTTTAAAATAAATAATTCTATGAGATTTAGAAGAGATTGTTTCATAAGCCAAGTTTAATATGTCATTCCTGCGAAAGCAGGAATCAAGAATCCTAATACAAAATGGATTCCCATTTTCGTGGGAATGACAAATCGATATTTTTGACTTTTAAGACAGTCACTTTTATTTGCAAAACTTACTTGCAGCGACAGCACAATTCTCCCCATCAATTGCAGCAGATACAATTCCACCTGCATAACCGGCGCCTTCACCACAAGGAAATAATCCAAAAATGGCTGGGTGCATTAAAGTTTCTCTATCACGCGGAATACGAATAGGTGAACTTGTTCTTGTTTCAACGCCAACTAAAACTGCTTCTTCAGTGAAATATCCACGCATTCTTCTATCAAAATCAAATAACGCTTTTCGTAATCTTAGTGAAATAAAAGTTGGAAGTTCTTTATGTAAAGGAGCAGTAGTTAAGCCGGGAATGTATGAACATCTTGGTAAAGTTGACGAGACTTTTTCTGCAACAAAATCAGTGACTCTCTGTGCGGGAGCACTTTGTGTTTGGTTTGCAAGAACAAATGCTTTCTCTTCAAGTTCCTGCTGAAGCATCAATGCGGCAAAAGGCTGAAATCTTTCATACTTCAACCATTCTTGTTTTGTCACTTCAACAACAAATCCGGAATTTGCGAATGGTGAATTTCTTTTTGACAGGGACATTCCATTCACAACAATTTCACCTGGTGCTGTTGCTGCGGGAACAATTATTCCACCAGGACACATACAAAACGAATACACTCCCCTTTCTTCAACTTCAGTTACAAGATTGTAACCTGCGGATGGAAGATTTGGATGTTTTTCTTTTGTGTGATATCGTATTTGATTTATTAATTCCTGCGGATGCTCTATCCTAACACCCATAGCAAAGGGTTTGGGATCAATTCTAATTTTTTTCTTGTTAAGTAGATAAAATATATCTCGCGCTGAATGTCCTGTGGCAAGGATCAGGGCATCACCAAGAAACTCATCACCCGAACTTACACGCACACCAACAATCTCATTTCCCTTTAAAATAAAATCTTCAACCCGTGAGTTAAAATATATTTCACCTCCATTATCAAGAATTGTTTGTCTAATGGCCGCAACAATCTTAGGAAGTCTATTTGAACCAATGTGCGGATGAGTATCAACAGCAATATCTGTATCAGCACCATGTTGAATCAGAATATCCATTATCCGATTTATATCGCCGTGCTTAGTAGAGCGAGTATAAAGTTTACCATCACTGTAAGCACCTGCCCCGCCTTCACCAAAACAATAATTGGAATCACTATTAACAATATGATCTTGCTGAATTGCTCTAATATCTCGCCTTCTTGCCTGTACATCTTTTCCCCGCTCAATAATTAAAGGTTTAATACCTAGCTCAATAAGTTTTAATGCAGCAAACATTCCACTTGGACCAAATCCAACAACTAAAACCTTTTTGTTTTCAGTTACAGGTTTATAATCTATTTTTTTTCTGTATTCCTTCGGAGGCTCATCAATATAAACATCAACTAAAATTCTAAATACAATGTTTTTGCTTCTCGCATCAATAGATCTTTTTAAGGGGATGACCGCCGAGATTTGTTCTTCACTTATGTTTAGATATCTTGCAGATACAGATGCTAAAATACCAGTAATTGTAATTTCATCAACATTAACAGAAACTTCGATTTGCTTGATCATATTGTCCCCTAATTATGAGGAAATTAATTGATATAATTTTAATTATGTTAAAAAATTGCTCGAGTCAATCCCCCATCAACTTGTATTGTTGTACCTGTAATATAACTAGCTTTCTGTGATGCAAGAAATATTACTGCTGCTGCAATTTCTTCTGGTCCGCCTAATCTGTTCATCGGAACATCTTTTGCCATTTCAACTAAGATTTCTTCATGGGATTTACCAGATACTTTTGCACGGTTAACTGCGAGTTCATACAACCGATGGGTAAGTGTATATCCGGGAGCAATATTGTTTACAGTTACATTTTTATTTCCAAACTCATTACTTAACGATTTTGAAAATCCCGTAACACCTGCCCGTAAAGAATTAGAAAGCATTAGATTATTTACCGGCTGCTTAACAGCTATTGAGGTAATATTAATTATCCTACCCCATTCTTGGGCAATCATATTCGGGATAACAAGATTAGAAAATCTTACCACGCTTAATAAAACCTGTTTGAACGCATTCTCCCAATCTTCCTCAGATAAATCGCGCAGAAATCCAGGGACAGGTCCGCCACAATTGTTTACAAGAATATCAACTTTACCAAAGTGATTTTTTACTGCAGTATAAAAATTTTCAATATCTTTTTGTTGATTTAAATCGCAAATGCCCCAGAAAGGTTCGATGTGGAATTTATTTTTTATATCTCCCGAAGTTTCAACAAGTGTTTCTTTTGTACGAGAGCATATTGCGATGTTACATCCCTCTTCCGCAAAAGCTTCTGCAACAGCTTTTCCAATTCCTGTACTTGCCGCCGTAACTAAAGCTACTTTATCTTTTATTCCAAGATCCATAATTTAACCTTTGGAATTGTTATTAAAATTATTATTTCACTTCAGATACAATTTTGGCAGTATCTAATGCTATAACTAATTCTTCATTAGTCGGTATTCTCATAATACTAACTTTAGAATGTACTTTAGAAATTATTTCGTCATTATTCTGATTTTTTAATTCATCTAATTCTAAACCGAGAAATTCCATTTCCTTACACACTTCTTCCCTCACCTCGGTAGAATTTTCTCCAATTCCACCGGTAAAAACCAAAGCATCTAAACCGCCCATTGCAGCCGTGTATGCACCAATATATTTTTTAATTTTGTAACAGAAAATCTCAAATGCCCACTTAGACCTTTGTTGATTATCTTTTACAGCAGCTAATATTTCTCGCATATCGCTGCTCTCACCGCTTATACCTATCAAACCACTGTGTTTGTTAAGCAAAGTATTAGCTTCACCAAGGGTTAATCCTTCTTTACCCATAATATATAAAATTAAAGATGGATCAAGATCTCCACTTCGTGTTCCCATCAATAATCCCTCTAATGGAGTAAAACCCATTGTTGTATCAATTGATTGTCCGTATTTAACGGCAGCCATACTGCAGCCATTACCAAGATGAGCAGTAATAATCTTTAAATCTTTTACCTCTTTATTTAATAATGCAGCTGCACGCTGAGAAACATATAAATGAGATGTACCATGAAATCCATATCGTCTTATTTTATGCTTTTTGTAAAGCTCGTAAGGAATTCCATACAAATATGATTTAGGAGGCATGTGTGAATGAAACGCTGTATCAAAAACTGCGCATTGAGGTGTATCTGGAAGAATTCTTTGACAAGCCTGAATACCTTTAATGTTTGGAGGATTGTGCAATGGCGCAAGTTCAATATTATCCTGCAATACTTTTATAACATTCTCATTAATAAAAACTGAATCTGAAAATGTCTCACCACCATGAACGACTCTATGCCCCACTGCATCAATATCTTTCTTATCACTAATAACACCATGATTTCTGCTTAACATGACACCGAGAACATATTCAACAGCTATTTGATGATCAAGTATTTCCCCGGCAATCTTTATTTGATCACCATCATATCTTTGATGTGCAAGTACTGCACCTGACATACCGATTCTATCAACTAACCCTTTAGCTAATGCAACTTTGTTTTCTGTATCGATGAACTGATATTTTATCGAAGAGCTTCCGCTGTTAAGAACAAGTACTTTCATAATTTAAATCCAGCCTTTTAATTTTTTATGCACAAACATTAATTGATTTTATTTCCGTGTTCATCGTATTTAAAGATGCCTTCACCCGTTTTTATGCCAAGCTTTCTTTCGCGTACAAGTTTTCTAAGCATTGGATTAGCCCGATATCTTGGTTCGCCAAGAGTACTCCATAAGGTTTCCATCCAGGTTAAAACTTCATCTAATCCCATCATATCGGCCATTTCAAGAGGTCCATACTGAAAATTGTAGCCAAGTTTCAAAGCAGTATCTATGTCTTTTGCTGTTGCAATTCCTTCAAGTAAAATATGCATAGCTTCATTTATAAGCGGCACAATTGCACGAGTTGTAATAAATCCTGGATACTCATAAACTTCAACTGGTGTTTTTCCTATTCTTGATGCAAACTCTTTAACTTTTAATACCGTTTCGTTGGATGTGTGAAGACCCTTAACAAGTTCAACCATAGGAATTTTTGGTACGGGGTTAAGAAAGTGTATGCCAATAACTTTACTTGGTCTTGAAATTGACTCCGAAATTTTTGTTAAACTTAGAGTGGAAGTATTTGAAACAAAAATAGTTTCCGGGTTGGCTATTTTATCATATTGTTTGAATACACTGACCTTTAGATCAAAATCCTCTTGTACAGCTTCGATAATGATTTCAGAATCTTTAATTGCATTAGGCGTCAATTACCCACTTAATTCTGCCAAAGATTGCTTTCTTATCAGATTTTGTCATTGCCCATCTTTTTATTTCACGATCGATAGATTCTGTAAGCTGCACTTTTGCGTTTTCTAATCTTTCATTATCTAATTCAACAACAATAACTTCCAAACCCATTGCAGCAACTGTTTGTGCTATACCACGTCCCATAATACCGGCGCCTATGATTGCAACACTATTAATTCGGTCATCATCAATCTTTGCTGTTTTAGAGGATTCAAGCAAATCTTCGAGTTTTAGTTTTTCTTCCTGCATTATAAATCCTTAATAAGTTTCCTCAAAAAATTAATTTTCTAACTATTTTAATCTTAAATATCATAATGAAAAAGGTTTATTAATCTTTTTTGATTTTAAAATTAATAATACGATAGATGAGAACGATTTTTTTTTATTCTCTGACAATAAAGTTATAATTGACTGGTTTTTGACCGCGGAATAAATTATTTCGATAACCTGCTTCATCTGAATACTTAAGTGAATCAAAATTTCAGTATCAAAATTAACAATAAAAAAGGGGCTGTCCAAAGAGAGAATGATATCTAAAAAAATAATTTTATCAATCTTAGATGAACAGCCCCAAAATTAAAAAATTTTAGATCTACTTAAGTAAAATAATTTTTTTCATTTCACGATGAAGTAATTTTTCATTTTGATCTTTAACTTCAAATGAATAAAAATAAATGCCGGAAGCATAGTTCACTCCATTCCACTTAACAGAGTAATTTCCTGGGTTTTGAAGTAAGTTTAGAACTTTTTCAACTTCCTGCCCCAAAGAATTGTAGATGGTTATACTTGTATTTGCCTCAACATTTAACCAGTATTTGATGGTGGTTTCCGGATTAAATGGATTCGGAAAATTTTGTGAAATTGAAATTTCTGTGGCGATATACTCAACATCAATTGCAATTATTTCTGAGTATTCAAAGGTGCCGTTAAAATCAACTTGCTTTAATCTATAAAGAACAGTTCCGTTGTAAGGTAAAGAAGAAAAGTCATCTTCATAAAAATAATTTCTAAATTCTGTAATAGTTCCTGAACCGGCTACTATCCCAAGTTTTTCCCATTCCTGATTCTTAAATTTTCTTTCAACTTCAAAATGACTGTTGTTTGTTTCAGTGGCAGTTTTCCAGTTTAAAACCACTTTCTTATCCACTTCACTTGCACTGAATGATATCAGTTCCACTGGAATACTAAAATCAACAAAAGCTTCAAATACTCCTCTTCCGTGTGTACCTGCTCTTAACATCTGGTTTCCCGGAGAATAATCAAGATGCATAACTACGGTATTCGGCATACTTGTAGATATTTCAGCCCAATTTATTCCATCATTTTCCGTTACAAAAATTCCAATATCTGTGGCTACAAAAAATGTGTTTGGATTTCCCGGATTGTTTGGATAAATAAAAATATCATTAATGGGGGTATCCGGAAGATTTCCACTTATCGAAACCCAAGTGCTTCCTCCATTTGATGATTTATAAACTTTTCCTGCACCAAATCCTGAAAATGTTAAGAAGACCAGGTTAGCATCTGTTGGGTATATGGAGACTGAAGTAATTGTTCTGTTCGGAAGACCAGAAGTTACACTAGTCCATGTTATTCCTGCATCTATGGATTTAAAAACTGAACTACCAGAAGTTGCAAACATTATTGATGGACTTGATTTACTTATCGTCATTTCTCTAACAGCTGCTGTGCCATTTACATTTGCAGAGATAGGTAACCAACTACCTCCATTATTTGTTGACTGATAGACCTTTTGACGCGCTGTATAAAATGTTCCTGATGTGCTTGGATGTGCAATGATTGGAGCGACCCAACTAACGCTTTCGCCTGTATTAATACCAGTCGTTGCATTCTGCCAACTTGAACCTCCGTTAGTTGTGCGCACTAATCCACCATTCTGAGATTCACCAAGTATAAAACTGGAGTTGAAAGGATTAAAGCAAACTTCCCCTCCATCTCCTCCAAATGCAGCAGACCAATTTAATGATGAATATGTTTGTTGTGTTCCATTATCTTGCGTACCACCAAGAATTCTGCTTGATTGGAAAGGGCTTGCAGTAATTCTGTAAAACTGTGTAAGCGTGAGATTTTGATTAAGGTTAGTAAAAGCATCCCCATTATTTATTGTTTTCCAAATGCCGCCATCATTGCAAACAAAAAAAGTATTTTCAACAGTTGGGTGAAAAAACAGAAAATGCTGATCAACATGAACACTACCACCTGAATACCCATTTGTTATATTAGTAAAGTTTGTTCCGTCAGTTGATCTGAAGACATCAATAGTTCCAACATAAACTTTATTAGGATTTTTAGGATTCACTCTGAGATATAAGTCGTACCAAGCTTGTCCACCCTGGTTTTGAAATTCTGATGTAGTAGTAAGTTGAGTCCAGTTCGCACCTTTGTCTGTAGATTTATAAAGATTTACTATACTGCTATAAACTGCTGCATAAATATAAGCAGGGTTTGATAAGCATAAATCAAAATGCGTTCTTGTTCCTGTAGCTAAGCCAGTTCCAAAAGGAGAAAAAGAACTTCCTCCATTTATTGATCTTCGCAGTCCATTACTTCCACCGACTGCAAAGGCTGTATCGCCGGTTGGACAAAAAACAATATCATCAATCCTTCCTGTTAAAATTTGTGTCCAGGTAACTCCTGCATTAGTACTTCGATAAAGTCCATTGTTACCAAGGGCAGCAAGCAACTGTGCTGAATTACCAGGTCGGATTTTAATTCGGGAAAAATATGTAGATGATGGTAAACCACTCGTAATATTTGTCCATGTGTTTCCTGCATCTGTGGATTTGAGTAATCCTCTTCCATAATAAGAAACTCCGCTATAAGTCGCTTCACCGGTTCCAGCGTAAATTATATTTGTATTTGTTGGGTCAACTTCAATTGCGCCCATTGATAAAGATGCTTCCTGATCGGTCAAAGGCATCCAAGAAATTCCTGCATCAGTAGATTTCCATACGCCGCCATTTGCAGGTCCAATATAAATTATACTCGGATTAATTGGATCGTATGTACCAGAAACTATCCTACTTGAAATATTTCCATAATTAAAGTATTCTCCTGGAGTCGGACCAAGACTAACCCAATTAAAAGTCGGAATTTCAAAACTATTATCAATTAATGTTAATTGTTGATTATAATCTCTTAAATATTGCCTTTGCGCTAAAGAGTTTTTATAAGCATCAATCGGGATAAAGTCATCAGGATATGCTCGTTGTTCATAAAACCACCACTGGCGCATAAATGCCTTACGAGATTTAACTTCTTCAGGGGCGTTTGTAAATATACTTTGTGGTTTTAATAAATCGGTGTATTGTAATTGGGCTGACGCAATGAATGGCAGCAATAATAATAACATAATCAATTTAAAAACTTTCATATACTCAATTCCTCCTATGTTCAATAAAAATCATTTGTACTTTATATCAGAAATTAGACCATAATATAAAGATATGAGTTAAAGTTTTTTAGTATTTTAAGATTTAATTTTAGTGTAATTATTGCGCAATTGGTTAGAAATACTAACCGCCATTTTTGGCAAAAAATATTTATTATCAAAAATAAAAATGGACCTAGTAGAGGCTTTAAAAAAATATTTTAATTACGATAATTATAGATTAGGGCAACTTGAGATTATCGAAGAGATAATACACGGTCACAATGTTCTCGCTGTTCTTCCAACCGGTGCAGGTAAATCAATCTGTTATCAAATTCCTGCTATGATCAGTGATAATTATTCTATCGTTATTTCTCCATTAATTGCTTTGATGAAGGATCAGGTTGATTCACTTAACAAATCAAATGAAGTAGCCGCATTTATTAATAGCACACAGAGTTTTTATGAAACCGAAAAAGTTCTGTCAGATATAAACTATGGAAAGATAAAACTTGTATATGTTGCACCTGAAAAACTTGAAAATCCCGAGTTTTCCAAAAGATTAAAAAGCCTAAACCCTCAATTTTTGTTTATTGATGAAGCACATTGTATAAGTGAGTGGGGTCATAATTTTAGGCCAAGCTACACTAAGCTAAAGGATTTTATAGAGTTTACCGGAATTAAAAAAGTTTCTGCTTTTACTGCCACTGCAACTCCGGAAGTTGTTAAAGATATTGTAAAGCAGCTCGGTTTTAAAAATGCAAAGCTCATCATTAAGGGATTTGAGCGCGACAATCTTTTTATAAATGCTGAAATTACTAAGAAGAAAAAAGAACGATGTCTTGAACTTTATCATCAATATAAATCGCCTGCAATCATTTATACTTCTTCAAGGAAGAAGACCGAAGAGCTTGCAGAGTATCTAAAACTAAATAAAGTTAAATGCGAGTACTATCATGCGGGACTTGATTCAATTATCAGGAAGAAAATTCAGGAAGATTTTATCGAAGACAGACTTCCAGTGATAATTGCTACTAACGCTTTCGGAATGGGCATTGATAAAAAAGATATCCGTTTAGTCATTCATTATAATTCTCCAGGTTCAATCGAAAACTTTTACCAGGAAATTGGTCGCGCAGGCAGAGATGGAAATAATTCACACACTTTTCTTTTGTATGATGAAAGCGATGTGCATATCCATGAGTATTTTATCTCAAATTCCTTTCCAACTAAAGATTTAATTAGAAAGATTTATAGTGCGATATGTGACTCAGCACAAATTGCCCTTGGTACGACATCGGATAAAGATATTTTACTAAACAATGAATATCTGAAGATACATACCAAACAGGATATTTCAGTTTCTATTTTAAATTCCTCATTACGGTATTTGGAAGAGGCTGGTTATCTAACACTAAATTCAGCATACAAATCAAAAAATAAAATCAGAATACTTTTTGAGCAGAAAAGACTCAAGAATTTTATTAAAAGCACTACAAATGAATTTATGAGAGAAATTCTATTAAACATTATTAGAAATTATGGCAATGATATTTTTTCAAAATTGGTGAGCGTTAATTTAGATCAAATTAAGTATGAAACGGGATTAACCAATCAGGAAATACGCGAGACATTATCCAACCTTGAATACTTAGGCATTTTAGAATTTTCAAAGGCAGATGGTAAAGAGACAATTTCGTTAATCAAACCAAGAGTGCGAATTGAAGATTTGAAACTAAACTACAAACTTATTAACGAGCTTTATATTAGTTCTAAACAAAAGCTGGACAAAATGGTTGATTTTGTTTATACGAACGAATGTCGATTTAAATATATCCTAAATTACTTTGGTGAGAATACCGTAAATTATTCTTGCGGTAAATGTGATAATTGTTTACGAAGCCCGGGGACAAGTGACTCTTCAATTTTATACATCAAAGAAAAGATTGTGGGATTATTGAGTGAAACAAAACTTGAGCTTAATGAGAAACAAATTTATAATATTTTGGTGGGAAAGGAATCCAATGAGGATACAAAGACTAAGGTTTATTTTAATTCTCTTTTTAATTTCAACAAATTAGAAATTATACAAGTTTTAAAGATTTTAATATCAGAAAATAAAATCCATTCTAAAAAGGAAGGGAAACAAAAAACATATTTTGCAAAGCATATTGAAACTGAGTCCCTGGATTTATCAACAAACGAAGTAAAAGCTAAAAAGGAATTTGAAAATAATTTAGAGCTATTTCATTTGCTCAGAGAAGTTCGTGAGAAAGCCTCAAAAAAGTTTTTACAATCTGGTAATATCATTTGTTCAGATGAATTACTTGGAAAAATTTCACAAAAAAACCCAAAGACAAAAGCTGAATTATTAAGTATCCCCGGTTTTAACGAACGTATGTTTAATAAAGTTGGTAATGATTTTTTGGAAATAATCAATTCGTATAATGTATCATCAAGCAGAAAGATAAAAAAAGATGCAGACTTACTTCCTTCAAATATAATTGATACTTACAATCTTCTTTTGAAAAAATATTCACTGCCGGAAATCGCGAAACTCCGAAAGCTAAATGAAGCTGTAATCTCTATGCAGATAGAAACAATTATTGGATATTTACCCGGTGTTGATGTTTCCTATATTTTATCAAAAGAAGAATTGGGTTTGATTACTGAAAAGTATAAAAGCGGGATTACAGGACTAAAGGAACTTAAAAAATCTTTACCGAACAAGTATTCGTTTTCGCAAATCAGGATTGCTTTGGCAAAGATTTTACATGAATCTTCTTAGATTTTGGCTTCAAATTTTCAATATACACAATCACTTCATCAAAAAACTTTTGCCATCTTTCAGGATCATCATTATAATATTTGATTGTTTCATCATATTCAAATTCTTTAACATTAAATTTCTTTAAAACTATATCCTTGATAACTGATTGAGAGTATGAAGCAGTATCCTGCATAAAGATCATTTCCGCATATATTTTTACAAATTTTTTCTCTTCAATTATGGAAGGCTTTGAACAAGATATTGAAAGAATAGAAATAGATATTAAGAATAATAGATTTAAGCTTAAGTGAAATCTCATTTCATCTTCTTACTTGCTTGAAATAATATTTTCTTTTCCCGTTCACTAAGATTTTGATAACCCGATTGACTGATCTTATCAAGAATTTCATCAATTTCTGACTGAGAAACCTGATCATCATCTTTTTTATTTATGTCATAATAATTTGCATCTTCAACATCACGACTATTTTGAGAAGTTTTCTTAAAAGGATTTGAAAAAATATTTTTATTCGAATCAGATTTATAATAAGCGGACTTTTTAAACATATTTTTTAGTTCAACATAACTATTTTTATCAAACATTATATATAAGAATCCAAATATCGCTCCTCCAAGATGTGCCAGATGTGCAACTCCGCTTGACGCACTATCCACTGCAAGAAATTCAATCACAACTAAAAATCCAATTAAGTATTTAGCTTTGACAGGAATTAAGAAGTAAAGAAAGATTAGATTATCCGGGAAAAACATTGCGTATGCAATTAAAACTCCAAATACTGCTCCTGAAGCTCCAATTGTTACGGCAGCCCCACTGCCCAAAAGTGGAGAAACAAATAAATGTAATAAACCGGCGCTGACGCCCGCCAGGAGGTAAAAGATTAAAAACTTTTTCGATCCAAATATATCTTCAATGCTGGATCCAAACATCCAGAGTGCAAACATATTAAAAAGGATATGTGAAAAACCACCATGCATAAACTGATAAGTAATAAGCTGCCAAACCTGAAAATTAAATGGTTGACCGGCAGCATCAAGCCCTGAGATTGGATTTAATGCGAACCATTTATTCAATATGTACCAGGCTGGTAAACCACCAAAAGTTAGATTATCCATTAAGAGTTGTACAAAAAATACAACTCCATTTATTATGAGTAAATTTTTGATAATAGGAGGAAAAGAAAAGAATCCTCCACCTAAGCCTCTTGGGCGATAATAATTGCTCAAACTAAACCTTTAATTATTTAACATCATTTAAAGCAACAACACCAGGTAAAGCTTTCCCTTCGAGAAACTCAAGAGATGCGCCGCCGCCTGTTGAAACATGAGAAACTTTATCTTTTAAACCAGCTTTTGTAATTGCAGCTGCAGAATCTCCGCCACCGATTACAGTAATTGAACCGGTAGCAGTTACATCTGCCAAAACCTGAGCAATCGCATTTGTACCTTTTGCAAAGTTATCCATTTCAAAAACGCCCATTGGTCCATTCCAAACAATTGTTTTTGCATTTTTTAATTCATCCGAAAATAACTTAATTGTTTCAGGTCCAATATCCAATCCCATTTTATCAGCGGGCATTGCATCTACGCTTACAACTGTTGAGGGTGAATCATTTTTAAATTCAGTTGCAACAACAACATCTTTTGGAAGCAGGAATTTGATACCGGATTTTTTTGCATTAGCTAAAACTTCTTTTGCAAGATCAACTTTTTCTGCTTCAAGTAGCGATGTTCCGATTTCTTTACCTTCTGCTTTGTAAAAAGTGAAAGCCATTCCGCCACCAACAATAAGAGTATCAACTTTTCCAAGAAGATTGTTAATTACATCAATTTTACCTGAAATTTTTGCCCCACCTAAGATAGCAACATAAGGTCGTTTTGGATTAGTGATTGCACCACCAAGATAATCAAGTTCTTTCTGCATTAAATATCCGGCTGCAGAAATTTTGATAAACTTAGTTACACCTTCTGTAGATGCGTGTGCTCTGTGTGCACTTCCAAAAGCATCGTTAATATAAACATCACCAAGTTCTGCTAATTGTTTTGCAAATGCTGGATCATTTTTTTCTTCTTCTGGATGAAAACGAACATTTTCAAGAATTAATACATCACCATCTTTCATTGCATCAACCATTGCTTTTGCTTCTGGTCCAACACAATCAGGTGCAAGTTTAACTTCTTTTCCGAGTAATTCACTTAATCGTTTTGCAGTTGGTGTTAAACTGTATTTTGGATTTGGTCCGCCTTTTGGTCTTCCTAAATGACTCATTAAAATTGCTTTGCCGCCATCAGCAATAATTTTCTTTATTGTTGGCAATGATTCTGTAATTCTGATATCATCCGTAATATTTAAATTTTCATCAAGCGGAACATTAAAATCAACACGAACTAAAACGCGTTTTCCTTTAAGTTCTACTTTATCAATTGATAGCTTATTCATTTTAACTTCCCTGAAATTAAATTTTAATTAATATTAAAAAGGCGATCCAATTAAGATCGCCTTAAATTGGATTATTACATTTTTATTAATTTGGTTAACAAATCTACGCAACGGCATGAATAACCCCATTCATTATCATACCAGCTAACAACTTAAAGAATCTTTTTTCATCTTTAAAATTGTTCTGCATAGTTGCTAAAGAATCATAAATTGAAGAACGTTCATCGTGATTGAAATCTGTTGAAACAAGTTCTTCATTGCAATAACCAAGAATTCCCTTCATATATGTTTCTGATGCTTTCTTAAGCAAACCATCAATCTCTTTTATTGAAGTATCTTTTGTAGCACGGAAAGTAAGATCAACAACTGAAACGTTTGCAGTAGGAACTCTAAAAGACATTCCTGTTAATTTACCTTTTACGGCAGGAAGAACTTCACCAACTGCTTTTGCAGCGCCTGTGCTTGATGGAATAATATTGATTGCAGCAGCTCTTCCGCCTCTCCAATCTTTCTTAGAAGGACCATCAACTGTTTTTTGTGTTGCGGTATAAGAATGGATTGTAGTCATAATTCCAACTTCAACTCCAATTCCTTCTTTCAATAAAACGTGAACAACAGGAGCCAAACAGTTTGTTGTGCAGGATGCATTAGAAATGATTGTGTGTTCCGGTTTTAATTCATTATCATTAACACCCATAACAACTGTTTTTACATCACCTTTACCGGGAGCAGAAATTATTACTTTCTTTGCACCGGCAGCAATGTGTCCTTTTGCTTTTTCAGAATCTGTAAACAATCCTGTTGATTCAATTACATACTCAACACCAAGTTCTTTCCAGGGTAATTGTGAAGGATCTTTTGTTGCAATAATACATTTAGTTTCTTCACCATTGATAACCAGAACATCATCAAGTTCAAGATCGGCTTTACTTTTTTTAGAGGTAACTTCACCTTTAAAAATACCGTGTGCAGAATCATACTTTAATTGGTAAGCAAAATATTTTGCGTCGTTGCTAACATCAACAAGAGCGACAATGTCAATCTCTTTGCCTAAAACGCCTTTATCTGCCATCGCACGTAAAACGAGTCTTCCAATTCTTCCAAACCCGTTAATAGCTACTTTAACTGCCATTTTTTAACTCCTTTAATTGAATTTTATCTTTATAATAAGCCCGAACAAAATTAGTCAAAGAGCTTTTTATTATCAATTCAATTATTTGCTAATTATGTGCACTTTAACACAATTTTAATAATAATTTAAATTCAAATAAGAGTGATTTTGAACTAATTAAATTATATTTCAGTTGTAGAATTAAACAGATTAAAAATTTAAGAGGTTAATTATGATATCCCCCAAAATGCAAAAAGCTCTTAACACTCATCTTAATGAAGAATTCTATTCTTCTTACTTATATCTTTCTATGGCGGCATACTTTGAAGCAAAAAACTTAAAAGGATTTGCCAACTGGATGAGACTTCAATCCGCGGAAGAACAAATGCACGGAATGAAATTTTTTAATTTCATTTTACAAAAAGGCGGTAAAGTTACTTTAGGAGAAATTGGTGCACCTAAAATTGAATGGAAATCTATTTCTGAAGTTTTTGCTGATACTTTGAAGCACGAAGAGAAAATTTCCGGACTAATTAATAAACTTGTTGAAGTTGCAATGACTGAAAAAGATTATGCTACAAATACTTTCTTGCAATGGTTTGTTACTGAACAAGTTGAAGAAGAAGCTAACGTTGAAGAGATCATTCAAAAAATTGAAATGATTGGCGATAATAAAAGTGGACTCTATATGCTTGATAATGAGTTAGGGACAAGAGTTGCTGCGCCTGCTGGACAGTAAGAAGCACAATTTATTTTAAAAATCAAAAATCCTCTCAAAGATGAGAGGATTTTTTATATAAGAATATATGAGGCTGAAGCGAATAAAACTAATAAAATAAATATTCCAAATATCTCGATCTTCAAATCCCCTCCATCTTTCATATATTCTTTAGGATACTTTCCACCTGAAAAGAACTTTAGAAAAAAATATCCAACATTATAACCAACAAACACCAAAACAATTTCAGTAAAAAAATCAAGCATATCCCCACCCTTTAATTTTTAATTCTTAACTTCAGCTAAAGGTCTTCCTGTTTCTCTCATTGAGTGAACTTTGTTAGCAACTTGCAGATTAACTTCTTTACTAACTCTTGCTTCAAAGTAATCTCTGAATCTTGTAACCATAAATCTAACTGGCCAAGCTGCAGCTTCACCAAGGGCGCAAATTGTGTTTCCTTCAATCTGGTTTGCAACTGTAACAAGTAAATCAATATCACTTACAGAACCATTACCGGCAAGAATTCTTTTCAGGATTTTTTCCAACCAGCCTGTTCCTTCTCGGCAAGGGGTACATTGTCCGCAGCTTTCGTGATGATAAAAATGTGCAATTCGCGCTAAGACTTTTACAAGATCAGTATCTTCATCCATTACAATAACTCCGCCTGTACCAATTGCAGAGCCAGCGGCTTTAAGCGATTCAACATCCATTTTAACACCTTCAAGCTGATCACCGCGTAAAGGAGGCATTGATGAACCACCGGGAATAACACAAAGAATTTTTTTATTTCCAGGAACTCCGCCAGCATAATTATTAATTATATCCGTTAATAAAGTTCCTGAAGGAAGTTCGTAAACTCCTGGTTTGTTAACGTGTCCACTAACTCCAAATAGAATTGTTCCCGGATGTTTGGGTTCACCAATTTTAGAAAACCATTCCCAGCCTTTACTAATAATTGGCGGAATGTTTGCAATTGTTTCTACATTATTAATTGTAGTCGGACAACCCCACAATCCATTTTGTGCTGGAAATGGAGGTTTTACTCTTGGATATCCTCTCTGTCCTTCAAGTGAATTCATTAAAGAAGATTCTTCACCACAAATGTAAGCTCCGGCACCTTTATGAATATAAATGTTACAGAAAAATTCAGTACCAAATTTTTCCTTCATTGCTTCACCAATATATCCGGCAGCATACGCATCGTCTAAAGCTTTCTGCATTAGGTTAATCCATTTATGGTACTCGCCCCGAATGTAAATGTATGCTGTCTTTGCGCCGATAGCATAACAGGTAATCAAAATACCTTCAATCAATTGATGAGGATTAAATTCAAATACTTGTCTGTCTTTAAACGAGCCCGGTTCAGATTCGTCACCATTTATGCAAAGATATTTTGGTTTATCTGTGGTCTTCGGCATAAAGCTCCACTTTAATCCTGTATAAAATGCAGCTCCGCCTCTTCCACGTAAACCAGATTTTTTAACCTGATCAATTATATCATCTGGGGATTGTGAGAAAGCTTTTTTTGAAGCAGTAAATCCCCCATTCTTAATATAAACATCAAGAATGTGAATATTATCTATGTCGGATAAAACTATTTTTTCCATTTAATTGGTATTGTTAAGCGAGTTTATTAGTTCTTCTACTTTTTCTTGGGTAAGATTTTCATAATAATCTTCATTAACTGCTATCATAGGTGCAGTGCCACAGCTTCCCATACATTCAACTTCTTCAAGTGAGAATTTCTGATCTCCGGTTACACCCATATTATCAATACCAAGTTTTTCCTTAACCTGATTCCATATTTCATAACCACCTCGAAGCATGCACGAAACATTCGTACAAACCTGTATATGATTTTTTCCCATCGGTTTTTGGTGATACATTGTATAAAATGTTACAACTCCAAGCACTTCTTCAGCAGTCACTTCCAAAATTTCGGCAACTTCTTTGATAACTTCATTAGAGATATAGCCATTTTGTTCCTGCGCAATATATAAAGTTGCCATCACTGCAGGTTTTTTAAGAGGATATTTTGCAATCTCTTTATTAATTCGATCTATATTTTCTTGTCGTAAATTTAAATTCCATAGTATGAGTTCAAGTTTGGGTTCAAGTTCAAGTATTTAATTTCATTCAAGCATTATAATTTTCATTCTCTTCATAGACTCTATCAGAATTACTTTTTATCAATCCAATTAACATTGAAACAATTTCAAAAAGTAAATCTTTACCTTTAACATTCTCATCAGTTGTAATTCGATTTCTTCTCAATAAAACATCTAAACAAGCAGCACTTTCAACAGCAGAACCTCGAGCAATATCATAATATCGATTTTTATCTTTTACTGTAAATTTTCCAGTTCCTTCAGCGATGTTCAGTGGAATGGAAGTTGAACTTCTATCGATTTGGTCATAAACATTTAATCTATCTTTAAACTTCGATAAAAGATTTTCAACGAATTCCACAATCTCCAAAGAACGATTATAAACTATCAATTTTTCGTGACTAAACTTCTTTTCCATTTCCTCCCTTTCTAAATATCTTAAACTTGATCTTGAACCTAAACTTAAACTCTGAACTTGAACTTATTTATCCGCCTCTCCCATTATCGGGTCAATACTTCCAATTATTGCAATTACATCAGAAATCATATGACCTTTAACCAAATGAGGTAAAGATTGAATGTGAATAAACGAGGGAGAACGTATTTTGCATTTCCAGGGATGTCCTTCGCCTTTGCTTACAAGATAAAAACCAAGTTCACCTTTGGAACCTTCTATTGCGTGATAAACTTCCCCAACGGGTGGGTTTATTCCAAAGTTTACGATCATAAAATCGTGAATTAGCTCTTCCATCTTAGAATATACTTCTGTCTTTTGAGGAAGCACTGATTTTGGAAGATTTGCTTTTATTTCTCCGGGCTGCATTAATTGTAAACACTGCTTGACTATCTTTGCACTTTCTCTAACTTCATCAGCACGTACAAAATAACGAGCTAAACAATCACCTTCAGTAAACACCGGAATTCTGAAATCAACTTTATCATATTGTAAATATGGAGTTGCTCTCCGCAAATCAAACTCAACTCCGCTTGCACGAAGATTTGGTCCGGTATAGCCATAGCTTAATGCATCTTCTTTAGAGATAACTCCAACACCATCAAGTCTTTCTATAAAAATCCGATTGGTATTCAGTAGTCTTTCACATTCGGATAAATTGTGCATCGATTCCATCAATAAATTTTTTAACAAGTGCAAGTGCTTCCGGCTGTGCATCATTTGCAACACCACCGATACGGGTATAACTGTTTGTAAATCTTGCGCCGCAAAGAATATCCCAAATATCTAATATTTTTTCACGTTCACGCAAAGTCCAAAGAAAAACCGTCAACGCACCAACATCCATTGCAAAAGAACCAATCGCAACAAGGTGTGATGCGATTCTTGATAGTTCTGCTACAATCATTCTAATGAATTGAGCACGAACCGGGACTTCAATTCCGGCTAACTTTTCAACTGCTAATACCCAGGCAACGTTGTTTGCCAAAGGAGAGATATAATCCAACCTATCAGTATGCGGAATGTATTCGTAGTAACTCATGTTCTCAGCCATCTTTTCGTAACCGCGATGTAAATATCCAACTTCGGGAACACAGCCAATAACAGTTTCGCCATCCAATCGAAGCAATAATCTCAAAACACCGTGTGTTGCCGGATGTTGAGGACCCATATTCAGGATCATCTCATTTTCCAGAGCATCTTCAATAGTGATATCAGTATCTTCTAAAAGCTTCTGTAATATCTTAGGCGGAACGTCGTCTTTTATTAATCTATCCATAAACTTTTATTTCTTAGGTAATGGTAATGATCCGGGAATGCCCATTAAAGGAAACTCTTTTCTAAGCGGATGATATTCAAATTCTTCGGGCATATAAATTCTGCGAAGATCAGGATGATTATTAAATTTTATTCCATACATATCGTAACATTCTCTTTCCTGCCAATTGGATGTTTTCCAAATTGAGGAAACTGTGTCTATTGTGCAATCACTCTCATCAAGATCAGCTTTAAGTACTAATCGGAAATTATGTTTTAGAGAAAAGATATGATATACAACGGTAAACCTGTTTTTTCGTTTAGCCCAGTCAACTGCTGTAATATCTTCACAAAGTAAAAATTCGAGTTCAGAATCTTCTTTTAAAAACTTACAGATTGGATTGATGAACTTTTTATTTAGCTTAAAATTGAACTCACTTCTGAATTCAGAAAATTCAAGTTCAGCTTCAGCAAAATTAGCTTGTAATTTTTGTGAGATTAATTCTTTTAATTCCATAATCAATTATTCTGGATTACATTCAATTCAGGAAGTTTTAGATTTTGAAAATCTCTTGCCCTTGTTCTTCCAATTTTATCCTGAATTTGAATGAGAGCGTTTAAAAGATTATCGGGACGCGGAGGACAACCGCCAAGATAAATATCAACCGGAAGAAACTGATCAATTCCCTGTACAACAGAATATGACCGGTACATTCCGCCTGTAGATGTGCAGGCACCCATAGCAATTACCCATTTAGGATCCGGCATTTGATTATAAATCTTTTTTACGACGTGAGACATTTTATAAGTAACTGTTCCGGCAACGATCATCAAATCACATTGGCGCGGAGTGAATCTCATCACCTCAGAACCAAATCTTGCTATATCATATTTTGGATCTGCAGAAGCCATCATTTCGATTGCACAGCATGAAATTCCCATAGGCATTGGATAAACAGAATTTTTTCTTGCCCAGGCAATTACAGCATCAAGTTTTGTTACGAAAAAACCATCACCATTTAACTTTGCTTCTAATCCCACTTAAATCCACCTTTCTTATAAACATATAAATATCCAATCTCAAGCACGATCAAAAATATTAACATAGAATAGAAGACAGAAATTCCAATTTCATTAAATAATCTTTTGAATTGAATTGCCCATGGGTAGATAAAAATCACTTCCAGATCAAAGATGATAAAAAGCATTGCAACAAGATAGTATTTGACAGATATTCTTTCCTGCGTTGTGCCAACAGGTTTCATTCCGCTTTCATAAGTGGAAAGTTTTTCCCTGTTCGGTCTTTGAGGTCCAAAAATTACTGAAGAAAACACCATTCCAACTGCAATCAGGACGCCGATTGCCAGTACAATAAATATGGGTATATAATTTTCAATCATTTTTTTTTATGCAAAAATTGTGGGCAAAGTTATCCAAAATATGGCTGATTGTCAATTTAAACTCCTTTCACTTTTTTATGATTATTTCTGATTTAACCGGATTATTTCGACCAAAAGTTAAGTGGTTTATTATTATAAGAAGCCTTATAATTGTGCAGGATTTAGCATAATAGTAAAAGATTTTTTTTGCGATCAAATAAAACAAATATTTTAATATCAAAAATTCCCAGAAGTGTTTTAACTTCTATACTATTCATTGGTTTAAGCATCACTATAAAATCACAAACAAGAGTCGATAGCTTAGAATATTTAGGCAGATATTTAAACGCAAATCTCTTAAGTACACGATTTGATAAACAGCTTAATACATTTTATTTAAATTCTATGTTTCAATTGCTTGAAAGCACCGATGATTTTCACATCAGAATAAATGAAAATTTTTCTTCAACTTATATTAGGAATGAATCAAAAAATACAAGAGATGAGCAGCACTTTAATCTTAATACAAAATATTTACTTTCTAAAAATTTTTCAGTTGGGTTAGCCGGAAGCAGTTCTATTTTATCCGATAATCGTTTATTAGGAATAAATGAAACAGCTGTAAATTATGCGTCTTTATTTGGTGTAGTCAGCCCAAATGATAATTTAATGATTGCTCCATTTGGCGGATACTCCAATAACAGCCAGTTAGGCACTACAGATAATGGAACCGTTTATGGGATTGAGAGCATATTAAATAATTTAGTTTTATCAGACCTGAGCATCAATTCCGAGCTACGATTTCGAAACGAAGATGTAATACCGCGAAGAAACTTAATTAGATTTTATGCATTATCAGTCGCAAATAATTTTGATCGTAATATTGCAAACAATATCAAAACATTATTTTCTCAAAGCCGAAAAGACTTTTACTTTGATGCTGATTCGATAACATCTTCACAATATAATATTATCAACAATATCCAGAGCAGAACTGAAACTGCTTATCAAATATTCGATAGACTTTCATATGATGGTTTTTTAGAAATCTTTTCACTCGATGTAGCCGGAGGAATTAATTGGAGAAAGATCGATCGTGATACCAGGTATAAAACATCAGAATTACAGTCAAATCAAATTTACGATACAAGAGTCGATGAACTTAAATTAGAATTGGACGCTGTTTCAAGATACTCCTCCAAAATATTTGATGGGATTTTAAGATTTAATTTTTATGAGAGAAGCGAAAAACATATTGTTAAAAAGTATGATGGATTGTCGGAATCTTTATTCGAACAGAAATCTGAACTTGAAGAACAAAAAAATAATAATTCTAGCCGCGCAACTCTTTCCTTTTACGGCAACTTTAAATTTTCTAAAAGTGATTTTTTAACATTTAGCTTATACCAAAGTAAACTAATTTATAATACACTAAGCTTGTTAAATGACGACGATAGGGACGAACTTCTTTCAATCGTCAGATTAAGATATCTAAAAAGTCTTAGTTCTTACTTCACTGCATTTGTAAATGCTGAGGGTACATACGGCCATACTGTTTATTTATTTGCCAGCAGAAGTTCAAATAATAATCAAAATAGAATTTTACGTTTACGGGCCGGGGGAGATTATTTTGGCTCATATATAAAATCTTATAATAGTTTTGAAGTTTCTGCAAATTATACTGTTTATGATTTTGAGGATGTTACCTCGAATTTCCAGAGTTACGCTTTCAGACAGTTCACAGCTATCGATTCAACGACGATTAATATCAGTAAAGATCTATCTTTGTTTACATATGGCTATTTAAAGTTATCAGAAGTTGGAGACTTCAGGTGGAATAATTTTACTTCAAGACCAACAAGATTTTTAGAGGAGTTGTATTTAGAGCCAAGATTTATTTTGCAATATGACCGCTCAGTTTTTTCCATTGGATTAAGATTGTTTTTGCTTAATACCTTTTCATATGATAAAAGTGAAAAAAAACTTGATACCGAATATCTCAGTTTAGGTCCTATCGCATTAATAGATTTATTAGTATGGAATAATCTCAACATAATCCTAAAAGGTTATTATGAGTTTGTATCAAATACAGATTCGCCTGATAAAGAACAGGCTAGTTTACTTATGCAGGTTAATTGGAAATTTTAATTGAAACTAATATATTCACATATCTTAATTAAGAACAAAAGTTGCATTGACAGAACCTACTTATTATTTAGAGATCGAAAGTTCACCTAATAATCTTATAACAGTTGAAGAATTTGTTAATTACTTTGCTGTTGAGTTAGGATTAGATCAGGAGAAAATGAACGGATTGCTTTTGGCTGTGACGGAAGCAACGACTAATGCTATTATTCATGGTAACAAAAATAACAAGCTAAAATTGGTACGGATTTATGTTTATGTGAATGGTTCTGTTCTAACCATTAAAATTAAAGATGAAGGAAAAGGATTTGATCCTTCAATCGTACCTGATCCGACTGATACTGAAAATTTGTTGAAAGATTCCGGGCGAGGTCTTTACCTGATGAAAGTTTATATGGATGGATTGACCTACAATCATACTCCTGAAGGAACTGAAACTATCCTTTCTCTAAAAATTTAGCTTCACTTCCCCATTCTTCCTTTAATCTAATATTCCACCTGCTTATAGATGGCAAGAAATTTTCAGAGTAATTTCTATTCCCTCTTTGCATCTACTTTTAGTCTTATCTATTTTTACTAAAAGATTCTAATCATTTTTTAATAGGAGAGAAAAATGGCACGCAAAAAAATTTCCCTAATCGGCGGTGGACAAATTGGTGGAGTTCTGGCTCAACTTATCGCGCAAAAACAATTGGGTGATGTTGTAATGTATGATATTGTTGAAGACCTTCCTCAAGGCAAAGCTCTTGATATTGCTGAAGCCTCAAGAGTAGATGGATTTGATTCTTCTGTAAAAGGCAGCAATGATTATAAAGACATTGAAGGTTCTGATCTGGTTATTATTACTGCAGGGCTTCCCCGTAAACCCGGGATGAGCCGCGATGATCTGCTTGTTACAAATGCTAAGATTATGCAGATAGTTGCGGAGAATGTTAAGAAGTATGCTCCAAATTCTATTGTTATAATCATCTCAAATCCATTGGATGCAATGGTTACGCTTTTCAAGAAGATTACCGGATTTCCTGAAAAAAGAGTAATGGGACAAGCAGGTGTTTTGGACTCATCGCGATTCTCAACTTTTATTGCGTGGGAACTTGGTGTGTCTGTAAAAGATGTAAATGCAATGGTTATGGGCGGACATGGTGATACAATGGTTCCGATTGTACGATACGCAAATGTAAATGGAATTCCTGCTATGGAATTGCTTGAGAAAAAATATAACGATAAAACTAAAGCTGCTGAAGTTATGAAAGCGATGGTTGAAAGAACAAAAGCTGCAGGTGGTGAAGTTGTTAAATTATTAAAAACGGGGTCTGCATTTTATTCCCCTGCTTCCTCCGCGATTGCTATGGCAGAAGCAATTATATTTGATGAAAAAAGAGTTCTTCCTGTTTGTGCTTTGTTAAAAGGTGAATTTGGAATTAACGGATATTATGTCGGAGTCCCTGCCGTTCTTGGTGCAAATGGTGTTGAAAAAATTATAGAGTTTGAATTAAATACAGAAGAAAAAGCTTTACTTGATAACTCGGCAAAAGCTGTAAAAGATTTAGTTGCGGATATGGAAAGATTAGGATTTTAAGTTCCTTTTATTTTATTACAAAGGCGATTCGAGTGAATCGCCTTTTTTTTGTTAATTAAATACAGTTGCCAGTCGTTTAGTTTTATTTTCTTGCAATTTCCCTTATTTATTAACAATTTAGTTTTAAGTTAAAACGGATTAGTACTTAAATGAGTATTCAAGTTCGGTTTTTCACATTCTTCCTAATCCAGCTTTTATTTTTGTCCGACCAGACATTTCCCCAGTCTATATCAACCCAAAGGAAAATATTCGTTTCAAACATCTCACCAAAGAAGATGGATTATCAGATAGTTTCGAATTCGGTGTATTCTAAAAGATAGCAAAGGGTTTATGTGGATCGGTACTTCAGATGGATTAGATAGATATGATGGCAGAGGGTTTAAGTTATTTAAATATTCTTCTGATGATGTAAACAGTTTAGGTGCAAATACAATTAGAACTTTATATGAGGATAAATCAGGAATATTGTGGGTTGGAACTGAAGGAGGTGGCTTAAACAGATACAATTCTGCGCAAGAAAATTTCACTCGATTTACATACGATCCAAATAATCCGAGCAAGTTTAAGTTCAAATGTTGTTACTTCTATTTATGAAGATAAGTCCGGAACATTATGGGTTGGCACTCGAGACGGAGGACTAAATTTATTTAATCGTGAGAATGAAAAATTCATTTGTTACAAAAATAATCCCAACGATCCGACAAGTTTAAGCAGTAATACAATTGCACCAATTCACGAGGATTCTAATGGAAATCTATGGATAGGTACAGTAGGAGGCGGTCTTAATAAATATGATCGAATAAATAAAAAGTTTATACGATATACTCGCAATCCATTCTAGAGAAGACCTACCAGTCTGAGTTCATAATGAAATATCAGGAATTTCTGAAGACAATTTATGGAAATATATGGGTATCAACTTTGGAGGGGGGTTAAATAAGTGGATTATAGAAATGACATGCGTACAATTGAATTTATTCTATATAAAAATGATCCTAAATGATTCCAATAGATTAGACAATAATAATATTGCAACTATGTTTAATGACATTAACAACATTATGTGGGTGGGAACATGGGGAGACGGGTTGAATAAAACAGTTATAAAGCAGCGTATAATTTTCACATTCATTTATTTCATATCAGCACAAAAATGATGATCAATATAGTTTAAGTCATGATAATATTTCTTGTTTATATAGAGATCCTTCAGGTTGCTTTATGGGAACCTAGGGAGGTGGAATACATATTTATAATACAAAACAAAAATTTTATATTCAAGCATTACTCTGCACAAAGCTGAATGAATCACTTCGACTCTTCAGTGCAAAAGGAATATAGATAATCTATGAGGATGGAGTCAACTCTGGGTTGGAACCTCGGACGGTGGATTAATTGAATATGGATCACTACAAATAAATATATTCATAATTATAAAATCACACAGAATATAAGAGTAATCAACGAAGATGTTTCGGAAATTTATGGATAGGGATTAATAACCTGGCAAGGTGGTTTAAACAAATTTGAAAAAAAAGAATTTTATAAATATCAACATGATTCCATCCTGCAATATAAGTCGATGATAGTAATCAGTAACTATATGTGAAGATCAATGAGAGGATATGTGGATTGAACATATTACGGTGGGCTAAACAAATAAATTCACAGGCAAATAAAAATTTATTCATTATAAACATAGTGATAATGATCAACAAATTTATAGTGATAATTCTGGTTTCAGTATTTATGGAGATCGAAAAGGGGTTCTATGATAGGTACAAGATTGTGGATTAAATGAATTAGATAACTAAATGAAATTCCGTCTTCATAATATTAATAATTCTGACAAATGTATAAGTGTCAATACAAGTGATTAATTATTTCCGAAGATGGTTCAGGTATTTTTGGATTGGAACCCAGGAGCTTGGCTTAATAAAATTGAATAGGAAACGAAGGCAATTTAAAAATTATATGAATGAAAGATGGTTACCGGGAGATTATGTTCTTGGAATACTTGAAGACGACAATAGAAACTTATGGCTCAGCAATAATCCAGGTTTATCAAAATTTAATCCGCTCACAGAAAAGTTTAGAAATTATGATGTATGAAGACGGACTTCAAAGTAATGAATTGAAGAATAGCCAGCCTGGTTATAAAAGTAAAACAGGTGAATTGATATTTGGAGGGATAAATGGATTTAATATTTTTTATCCCGATAGCATAAAAGATAATCCCATATTCCGACATATATCACCGATTTTTATTTATTCAATGACCAGTCCGCGTTGGATATGACAGTTTAAGTAATCGAACTATTTTGAATAAGTCTATAATTGAATGTGAATCGAATTGAATTTTGATGATAATGTATTTTCTTTTGAGTTTGCTGCCTTGGATTTTCATTCTCCTGATAAGAATAAATATGCATATATTTTGGAAGGTTTTGATAAAGAATGGATTTACAGTCAGATACAAAAAAAAGACAGCAACTTATACCAATTTAGACCCGGGTGAATATACTTTCAGAGTTAAAGGATCAAATAATGATGGTATATGGAATGAAGCAGGAAGTTCAATTAAGATAATTATTTTACCACCCTGGTGGCGGACAATATGGGCTTACATTTTTTACATTCTTTTTATTGCAAGCATTATTTATATAACCTGGAAAGCGCAACTTAAAAAATTAAAAGTAAAACACGAATTTGAGATGAGCAGATTCGAAGCACAAAAACTGCATGAAGTAGATGAAATTAAAACGAAATTCTTTACAAACATTTCACACGAATTTCGCACACCGCTAACTTTAATCCTTGGACCTGCGAAGCAATTATCAGAAGAATCGATAGAAGAAAAAACAAAAATAAAAGCTGATCTTATTCACAGAAGTGCCAGGAAACTAAACAGACTTGTTGACGAGCTTCTCGATATTTCTAAAATTGAGTCCGGTGAAATGAAGCTTAAAGCTTGCCCAATAAATTTAGTATCTGTAGTTAAGGAAATGTCTCTTCCATTTTATTCGCTGGCTGAAAGAAAAAATATTACATTCAAATTATATTGTAACGAGAAAGAAATAATTGCATACATTGATAAAGATAAAGTTGATAAAATTATTACTAACGTTTTATCAAATGCTTTTAAGTTTACACCAGACGGCGGTAAAGTTGAAGTTACAATCAATCACAAACCCTCTTCTTTTCCCCCTTTGGTAAAGGGGGAATTAAAAGGGGGTTCCGTTGAGATTGTAATTACTGATACAGGTATAGGAATGCCCAAAGATCAAATTGTAAAAATTTTCAATAGATTTTACCAGGTTGATGGAAGTCATACCAGAGAACAAGAAGGAACTGGAATAGGACTATCGCTTACAAAAGAGTTAATTGATTTGCATAAAGGTAATATAGAAGTTGAAAGTGAGGAAAGTAAAGGATCAATATTCAAATTAATATTCCCTCTTGGTAAAGATCATTTAAGAGCAGAGGAGATTTGTCAGGAAGAGAAAGAGAAGGACTTTGAGCAAGAGGAAAAAATATTATTCAGTACTGATGAATTTATCGAAACAAAAGAAAAACAAACTGTTGATGTTGAATCATTACAAAAAAATTCTAAACCTTTGCTGCTTATTGTTGAGGACAATTCTGATGTACGAAGATACATAAGTATGATTTTAGAAAACTATTATCAGATAATAGAAGCAAAAGATGGTGAAGAAGGGATTAATAAATCATACGAACATATTCCTGATCTTATAATTAGCGATGTAATGATGCCTAAGATGGATGGATTTCAACTATGTAATAAATTAAAAACTGATTCCAGAACAAGTCATATTCCCATTATTATGTTAACAGCAAAAGCAACAATTAAAGATAAAGTTAATGGATTGGGAATTGGTGCGGATGAATATATTATGAAACCATTTGATGCTTCTGAGCTTATTGCAAGAATAAAAAATCTTCTTGATCAAAGAAAAAGATTGCACAAACATTTCCAAAAGTTTGGTTTGTTTGAATTAGAAGAGAAAGTCATAACTTCCGTTGACCAGAAGTTTATAGAGAAAGTGGTTGCTGATATTAATATACATATATCTGATGTATCATTCGGAGTTGAAATGCTGGCTGATGATATGGCAGTTAGCCGATCGTTACTTTTTAAGAAGATAAATTCTTTGACTGGTGAATCACCCATCGAGCTCATAAAGAGAGTAAGATTAACTAAAGCAGCAAATCTTATTGAAAAAAAATTCGGTAATATTTCGGAGGTTGCGCTGGAAGTTGGCTTTAATAATCCATCTTACTTTTCTGAATGTTTCAGGAAACAGTTTGGAGTTTTACCTTCTCAATATCATAACAAGCACAGTAAAGAATAAACTTGATAGACGATACTTCTGACGAATGGATAAGCTAATAAGGTTAAGTCACTGATTGTCAGACTTTGTTACTAAGGTTAGAGAAATTGATTGAAAGATTAAGGAAACTATTTAGGACCAAAAAACCTTAGTAACTTTGAAGCAGACGATGACATTGTAACCTTATTACCTTATCACTGATGAGTTGAGTATGGAATAAGCTAATAAGGTTGAGTCACTGATTGTTAGACTTTGTTACTAAGGTTTGAGAAATTGATTGAAAGATTTAGGAAACTATTTAGGAGTAAAAAAAACCTTAGTAACTTTGAAGCAGACGATGACATTGTAACCTTATTACCTTATCACTGATGAGTTGAGTATGGAATAAGCTAATAAGGTTGAGTCACTGATTGTCAGACTTTGTTACTAAGGTTGGAAAAAATGCAGATAAGGTTTTTGTAAGTGAACCTTCATAATCTGGATATTCTGAAATTCAAGAAACATTATAAAATCATAAACCTTAGTAACTTTGAATCAGACGATGACATTGTAACCTTATTTCCTTATCACTAAATGAAATAAATAAAGAATAAGCTAATAAGGTTGAGTCACTGATTGTTAGACTTTGTTACTAAGGTTTGAGAAATTGATTGAAAGATTAAGGAAACTAATTAGGAGTAAAAAACCTTAGTAACTTCAATCAGAATAAAAATTTAAACCTTATTAACTTATTAACGAGCTCAAAATGAAAATAGAATACAATAATCTTTATACGCACTTTATATTCGTAACATTAAACAGGTTGCCTATCATTCAGGAAAAACATCGAGAGCGAATTGAAAAATATATAACAGGTATAGTAAATAATAACGATTCCAAATTGTATGCGATATATGCTAATCCTGAACACGCTCATATCCTTCTATCTCGTTCTCCAAAAATATCGGAAGAAGTTATTGCTACTATTATTGCAGAAAGCTCAACCCGATTTATTAATGAAAATAAATTATGTGTTGGAAAGTTTGAATGGCAAAAGTCTGCTGCTGCATTCTCTGTGTCTAAATCAGATGTAGACAGAGTTTGTAAATACATACTTAATCAACCAAAACATCATCGTAAGTTAAGTTTTGCAGAGGAATATGAATCTTTCATTAATTTTTATCAGAAGACCCTCATACTAAATAAGTAATCACTTACTTTTGAGTTTCAATCTCTTTCTGATTCAAAAAATAGTTTTCTTCCTTCTCAATATCATTTCAAATCCGGCAACACTTAATAATCTGCAAGTTATTTTAGACCTCAATTACCCAAAATTGATAGTTTATTACCCAAATCTGGTAGATTAAATCTTTCCCAAATCTTACTGTAACATCGTACAAAATTAAATTTTATTCACTTTATCTGTCCTGTGAGTTTGTTGGCGGCGAAATTAAGGATTAAGGCTGGAAAGGAAGAAGAAATGCTTAACAATAATTCAATAATGGATGAGGCAACTCCACTTCAGTTTCGTTTAAGCCAGAATTATCCGAATCCGTTTAAGGATAAAACGGTAATAAAATATTGTGTTGCTTATAAAACCCGTGTCCAATTAACTGTATATGATTCTGAAGGAAATGTAATTGATAAACTTGTTGATGAAGAGAAACAACCTAGCGCTTATGAAGTTAAATTCAATGCTTCAATTGATCATTCAGGAAAATCCCGAAAGCTTAATGACGGATATTATTTCTATCGTTTGAGGGCTAATGATTATACAAGTGAAAAAAAATGGTTTTGCAAAAATGAATTACTTTAATTCTTATTTATTAAATAAAATACCATAAAATTAATCTTTAGGAGGCTAGCTATGAAAAAGTTACTTATTTCTTTTGTCGTACTTTTTGCATTGGTTTTTACTTACACAACCATTGCACAGGAATTAGGTTCATTACGAAAACAATATAAAATATCTTTTATTGAAAAAATTCAGAATCCTTTAGGTCCGCCATTAGCGGCTGGAACATATACTGTTGGTACCGGCGGTTACTTCCCCACGATTGATTCAGCATTTAAGAAACTAAGCCTTGACGGTATTGCTGGTGCTGTGAACCTTACCTTAATTGATACGCTGTATCAAACTCCAACAGGTCTTCGGTTTGAGTTGATAGGCCCTATTATAGGAGCAGGACCAAATGCCCGCATAACAATTAGACCTGCTGTAGATACCAAAGTAAAAATACGCGGAGACAACACAGCGGTTCTCACTTTTACTGATGTCAAGTATGTAACTGTTGATGGCCGATCCAATCCATCATCGTCATCCGCGGAAATTCTTGTTCACGCACTCTACAATCCGGCATACGATTGGAACGATTGTATTGACGTTTGGAAAGATTCAGATTATAACCACTTCCTCAATCTCACACTTAGATCCGATGATACTCGTTCACTAGGTAATAGTTTGTTACTGTTGAGTGATGGTACAAACAGACCAGACAGCAATCTGGTAGAAGGCAACTTGGCAATTGGAGTAACTGGTATTTATGTTACTGGAAGTACGACTATAAATACGCGACCGCGAGGCAACATAATTCGTGGCAATACTGTCGGCTCAGCTACATACTTATTGGGTGCGTGGGGTATCGAGAGTGATTATGCCATGGGTACGATAATCGAAGGTAACACAGTGCAGTTCCTTAGAAAAGCTATGTACCCTGATTACACCTCTGGCATCACAGTTTTTGCAAACATCAATACTGTTATTCGTAACAATATCATTCACTCTTTTTTTGGATCATCGGGTGCCAGAGTTGAAGGGATTGTTATAACAGGCACATCTTCTTATATGGGCTCAGGGCTACAAATCTACAATAATATGATTTATGATTTAAATAATAGCAGTAGCTCAGGGAACGCTTATATTTGTGGTATTGATTCCTGGTATAACAGCAATGCTCTGATTGCATACAACTCTGTTCAAATAAGTGGTACAGGTGCTAACCCTCTTGGAACCTATGCGTTAGGTGTTGATGTTGGCAGTACAAACTTTACTATACGCAATAACATTCTTGTTAATGCTTACAACCAAATCGCTGGTGGATCAAGTTTTGCACTTTGGGTAGCTAATGGCAATACATTTACAAGCGATTATGATGATCTATATGTAAACTCAACACTATCAAACAGCTATATTGGACATTTTAATTCAGACTACCGTACTCTTAGCGCCTGGCAAAATATAGGTAAAGACTTACACAGTTATTCTGAGTTGCCGGAATTTATTGCACCTGATGATCTTCACATAAATACTCTTATTCCAACTTATCTTGAATCTGGTGGAACGCCCGTAACGGGGATTTATTTCGATTTTGAAGGAGATACAAGAAATTTAACCACGCCTGATATTGGTGCAGATGAATTTAATGGAATAATCAAAATTCCACCAGCACTTGTTCTAATTCCGGAAGCAATTGATTTTGGAAATATTAATATAGGACAAATTAGCGATACAGTTTCTGTAACTGTTAAAAATATAAGTGCTCAGCCCGTTACAATTAATTCAATTTCAAACAGCCTGTCAGCGTTTACCATATTGAATGTCCCGGTTTTGCCTTTATCTCTTTCAGCTAATGATTCAATATTGTTCAATGTTTTCTTTAATCCTTCAACATATGGAGTATCTAATGATATAGTTACCATATCAAATAGTGATCCGAATAATCCAAATGCGTCATTGGCTCTAACTGGAAATGTGCTTTTGCTTGGACCCCAATTTCAAATGTTCTATGATAAAGTAAATAGTGCAAGTACATATTTACAAAAGAGTGCTATTGTTGATAGCTTTATGACTGCCAACGACAGTTTACCATTTATTGAAGATACAATAGCACATTTTATTTATTATGGAAGTGCAAATACAATAACTATTCCGGGTGATGCAAATCTATGGAACACCAATGAATGGCCAATGATAAAATTCTCAGGTATCGATCTTTGGTTTAAGCCACAGACTGTTGAAATGGATGCAAGATTAGAATATAAATTCGTTCTAAATGGATCAAATTGGATAAGTGACCCAAGAAATCCACTACATTTTGGAAATTACAATAACTCAGTTCTAGCAATGCCGGATTATGTTTTTCCGCCCGAAGTAAATTATTATCCAGATATTCTACACGGGACAAGTTTTGATACGACTTTATATAGTTCACAACTACAAAATACTAGATATGTTCGTATATATCTCCCGCCCGGATATAATCCTGCAAGCTTAGATACTTACCCTCTTATAGTATTCCATGATGGATATGGTTGGTGGAATGACGGAAAAGCTAATAACATTTTGGATTATTTGATTGATAAAAAACGTATTCAGCCGTTGATTGGAGTTTTTGTACCGCCAGTGGAAAGGGAGGATGAATACGCTTTTAATAAAACTACTCAATTTGAAGACTTTATCACGTGGGAACTTATGCCATATATTGATTCAAGATTCAGGACAAAGACTAACCCAAGCCAACGTGCAATGACTGGTTTTTCATATGGCGGATTAATCACAACCCAGATTTGTTATAATCATCCGGAAATATTCGGATTGGCTGCACCGTTTTCTGCTGCGTATAATCCTAAGAATAGAGAAGTTTTTAATTCTGTTGTAAATGGGCCTAAAAAAAATATCAAATGGTATATGGAATGGGGCACCTATGAAAATGAAATACTTCTCGATGTTCCGATGAAAGACTCATTATTAAGTAAAGGGTATGATTTAATTTGGAGACAATGGCACCAAGGACATACTCTGGGGAGTTGGATGGCGCACTTAGATATTGCGCTTGAATATTTCTTCCCCGGTGACAGTGCAGGTACAGATGTTGAAAATGAATATGAAATACCAAAATCATATTCATTAAATCAAAACTTCCCAAATCCTTTTAATCCAAGCACAACTATTAGTTATCAAATACCAATAAGAAGCTTGGTAACATTAAAACTGTATGATATTCTTGGAAGAGAAATTATAACACTAGTCAACGAGGAAAAAGAGCAGGAAATTATGATATTGATTTCAATGCAAGCTCCGCCGCAGGGGATTAGCAAGCGGAGTTTATTTCTACAGGTTGGAAGCAGGAGATTATACATCAGTTAAGAAAATGATTTTACTTAAATAAAAAATAACCCCTCCTTCATCCTCCCCTTTATTAAAGGGGAGGAACGAGGTGGGGTTGAGAATAAAATATATAAGGGCGAGCCTATGTCTCGCCCAAATTAAAATTAAGTAGGAGTAATAAAATGAAAACTATTTTACAAACTTTGTTTTTCTTTTTGCTGGTAGCGCAAATATGTTTTGCACAATTGTACCCACAAACAAGTAAAATAAACCTTAACACAAAGAGCGGTATAACAGACCGAATGGATAAACACCATAAGATAATTGGTACAAATAGCCACTCAGGTAAGAATAATGAGTTCTAAACTCCAAACCTTAACAGACAAGTTTACCAAGTGAGATAACATCTAATGAATAATACTTCCAATCCTTTTCAAAATGACAGACTTATTCCTAGATGGTTCTCAAGAGAATATGTCTCCGATTATTAGGATGCTATCTTCTCAGTCACAATTCTATGTCAATTGATACAGCAGTTGTTAGACTGGGTGATGATACGACCCTGGAGACACAACAAGACATTTGTATTCCTTCAATGCCAGTGCCAAGAGGACTTCCAGATTTAACACAGAAGTTGATTGGAGAAACGTGGGTGAATAGTTCGCGCCTGACAAACGAATTTGATCGTATGCCAACAATATGCTCTATCAGAGTTGTACGAGTATTGGGAAAATGGTACAATGGGTGAATTCATCCCGCAGCACTTACACCTATGATGCACAAGGGAATATGCTCTCAATTTGTACGAGAATGGCAAAATGTCAATTGGTGATTCACCCGCTGCACTTACACTATGATGTACAAGGGAATATTCTCTCAGTTTGACGAGAATCTGAATGGTCAAATGGATGATTCATACCGCGGCACTTACATATGATGCACAGGGAATATTCTTTTTGCGAGATTGGAGAATGGTCAATGGGTGTATTCATACCGTAATATACACCTATGATGCACAAGGGAATAGCTCTCGAGTTGTACGAGGATTGGGAAAATGGTCAAGTTATTCGAATTGATCGGGTAGCTCAGAAGCGACTTGACAGAATTCAATGGGTATATTCATAGGACTGACATATGCAATTCTCCATATGTAGAGATTGGCAGAAGGTCAATGGGTGAAGCACTACACTATGATGCACAAGGGAATATGCTCTCAGAGTTGAACGAGAGTTGGCAGAATGGTCAATGTGTATCTTGCTACACTTACTTTGATGCACAAGGGAATATATTCCATATGAACAGGCTGAATGGTCAATGGGTGAATTCATACCGCGGCACTTACACCTATGATGCACAAGGGAATATGCTCTCATATTTGAACGAGAATTGGGAGAATGGTCAATTGGTGAATTCATACCGCGGCACTTACACCTATGATGCACAAGGGAATATGCTCTCAGAGTTACGAAGTTGGCAGAATGGTCAATTGATGAATTCATCCGCGCACTTACACCTATGATGCCAAGGTTATAGTTATGGAGTACAGGCAGAATTACTTGGACTCTATTGATTGGGGCTTAGTGTTGTAGACAATGCAGGGAATATTATAACTTGGTTGGGGTTACAATCTGCTCTCGTACAAACTGATAGTCTCTGAGTCTGAGATGGGAATAGCCGAAATACACTTTGTCTCAAATTCCGGTAATGAATCTCAGTAACAATTAAAACTTTATCGACATTCTTGGAAAAGAAATTAAAACATTTGTTAACGAAGAAAAAGCAGCTGGTAATTATGAATTGATTGGAATGCAAGTGCCAATTAGCAAGCGGAGTTTATTTCTACAGATTGCAAGCTGGTTCGTTTGTTAATTCTAAAAAGATGATACTTCTAAAATAAAATTAAAAAAATCAACCTTCGAGGTTTTTAATTGCAACCTCGAAGGTTTAATAAAACAAAAAACCCGATTCAAATCCGAATCGGGTTTTTTAATAAAATATTGCTATAAGTTTTACTTAACCGGGTAAACACTAACAAATTGTCTGTCACCGCGTTTCATTTCAAACTTTACTAATCCATCCGCAACAGCAAAAAGAGTATCATCGCCGCCTATTTTAACATTAGTTCCGGGATGAAATTTTGTTCCTCTTTGTCTAACTAAAATGTTACCGGCAAGAACGTTTTCACCGCCAAATCTTTTTACACCAAGACGCTGTGCATTGCTATCTCTTCCATTACGTGATGAGCCTTGACCTTTTTTATGTGCCATAATTAATTCTCCTTTTTATCCTATCTGGGTAACTTCAATTCTTGTTAATTGCTGCCTGTGTCCGTTTTGTTTTCTGTAGCCTTTTCTTCTTTTCTTTTTGAAGACTATAACTTTATCATCCTTTAAGTGCGAAAGAACTTTTGCAGTAACCTTTGCACCTTCAACAAGAGGCTTACCAATCTTTGTTTCAGTACCATCATTTAATAATAAAACCTGATCGAATGTAACTTCTGATTCCGGTTCCTGATTCAAACGTGGTACGTAATACTTTGCTTTTTCAGTAACTTTAAATTGTTGTCCTAAAATATCAACAACAGCTATCATTTTTTCCTCATAAATTCTAATTTGAGGGCGTAAAGTTAGTGAAATGAAGGTTTTATGTCAAACTTTTTGAATGACAAAATTCTTCAAAACCCTCATTTCTTCAATTTAAAGGAAAATATACTTCCTTCCCCGAGTTTACTCTGAACCATTATCTTAGAATTATGTGCCTCTATTATGTGTTTTACTATCGCAAGACCTAATCCTGTTCCGCCAACTGTTCTAGAACGTGCCTTATCTACCCTGTAAAATCGCTCAAAAATTCTATCAATATCTTCCTTAGGAATTCCTATTCCTGTATCTTTTATAGAAATATTTACAAACTTTTTTTCTTCTTCAACTATAATTTCAATTGTTCCCTCATCAGTATACTTAATTGAATTTTGAAGAAGGTTTAGAAATACTTGTCTTAGTTTATCTTTATCTCCAAAAACCTGTAATCCTTCTCTAACCGGATTAAATATCAGCTTAATATTTTTTTTCTCTGATTCAGAACTAAACTCCGGGATGATATTGAGAATAAAAGTGTTGATATCAAAATATCTGTAACTCATTCTCATCTCACCGGATTCAATCATAGAAATATCAATCAGATCATTTAAAAGATTGCTAAGATTTGCCGTATGCTGATTAGCCTTCTGTAAAAAACTTCTGTTTACTTTTGGATCATCAATTGCACCATTAAGCAATGTTTCTAAGAATCCCTGAATTGTAAAAATCGGAGTGCGAAGTTCGTGTGATACATTTGCAATAAACTGGCTTCTCATTTTTTGCAATCGTTCAAGATATTCAATATCACTTTTTGCTTTTTCAAACATTTGTTTTATTTCAGATTCAAGTGCGGTAAGATTTTTTGATAAAATAATTTCATCAGATGATAGATATTTACTTTGACGAATCGAAGCTACGATCTTTTTTATTTCATTAATCTCTTTGCGCCGCCTATATCCTATAAGATTTAGTATTACCAACCCAACAACAAGAATTAATAAGATTAAGGGAAGACTTAAAGAAAGGTTATCTATCAATAAAAAAATAATTACAACAACAAGAACCTGGAAAAGAATAAATTCCCTAAAAAAAACTAATGCAGAAAGGATATTGGATTTAAATTCATTCCACACTTTTTAATCTATATCCTACGCCTTTAACTGTTTCAATTAACTCAGAGTATGGGCCTAACTTTTCCCTGATTTTTCTAATATGAACATCAACTGTCCGATCAACTACATAAACATCTGATCCCCAAACTTCTTTCAGTAATACTTCCCTGCTAAAAACTTTTTCAGGATTATTAACCAGGTAATAAAGCACTTCAAATTCTTTACGAGGGAATACTTTTTTTATTCCGTTAACAAATACTTCATACTTTTGTTTGTTTATATCGATAGGACCATATTTAATTTGTACTGGTTCGATTTTTGGCGGAATAGAAAGATCTGCATTTCGAAGATTTGATTTTACGCGTGCGATTAATTTGTTTGGAGAAATCGGTTTCTGGATATAATCACTCGCTCCTAATTCCAAACCTCTAATTTCATTTGTCTCTCCGGCTTTAGCTGTTAAAAAAATTATGGGTGTGTTTTTAAATTCTTTTTTTTCACGAATGAGTTTACAGGTTTCAAATCCATCCAGCTTAGGCATCATAATATCCAGAATGATCAGATCAGGTTTTTCAACTAAGGAAGTCAAGGCTTCCTGTCCATTGTGTCCAACAATTACCTCAAATCCTTCTCGTTCCAGATTATACTTTAAAAACTCAACTATATCTTTTTCGTCATCAACTAAAAGAATTTTTTTCATAAAGATTAAAGTTTTATTTCATGTTTTTTATCAGCAGATTCATACATTGCTTCTATAATTCTCATTCGTTGCAAGGCTTCTTCACCTGGAGAAAAAACCGGGTTCAAACCTTTAATTGCGCCAATGAAACTTTTTAACTCATTAAGATAGGATTTTTTAAATAAAACAGTCGGGTTATCAACCTGTGTTGGTGTTAAATTAATGTAATCATTTTGAACTTTTTTGTATAACCTGAAAGGATTTGATGAAAAGCTGCCTTTTGTTCCAAACACATCAAGAAAAAAATGATCTTTTTCAACAGGTAATGACCAGCTAACTTCTAGATTAATGACAGCAGAATTTTTGCTCTTAATACAGCTTATCGAAGTATCTTCAACATTCTTGGTGTAATGATGAAAATTTTGTGTGGAAACAGACGCAATTTCAGGATACTGAAGCAGCCATAATGCCAGATCTAAAAGATGTATTCCTAAATCAATTATCACCCCGCCACCGGATTCCTCTTTTTTTGTAAACCATTTTTCACTGCTGCTTTGTTTTCTGATCCATCCGCATTTTACATAAAACGGATCTCCGATTTCGTTTGAATTAATAAAGCTCCTTAGAAGCATTGTATCAGGTCTATACCGGAGATTCATACCAACCATCAATTTTCTTTTGTTCTTTTTTGCAGAATCTACAATTCGTTTTGCTTCCTGATAAGTTCTTGCAAGAGGTTTCTCTACAAGTATATCTTTGCCGGCTTCAAGACAATCTACTGCAATATCTGCATGAGTACTGGTTGGAGTTGCAATAATGACGGCATCCATCTGACTTTTTTCAAGCATTTCATTATAATTGGAATATCTTTCTTTAATGCTAAATTTTTCTGCAATGGTCATTAGTCTGCTTTTATTGACTTCACAAACTGAGATGAGTTCAGCATTAGGTAGTTTTGAGAGGTTTGGAAGATGGACTAATTGTGCAACTCCACCAAGACCGATAACTCCGATTTTGCTTTTATCCATTAGATAGAAACCTCGAGATTTATTTTAGTATTTTGAATGAATTGTTTTACTCTTTCAACAATTCCGTCTGGATCAATTCCAAGCAAATGATGCAGTTCTTCTTGGGTTCCATGATCGACAAACTTATCTGGCAGTCCAATAAATTGTAAATCATTTTTATAATTTTTCGAAATAAAATATTCAGCGACTGCACTTCCAAATCCACCAGGTAAATTATTTTCTTCCAGAGTAATAATCTTTTGAAATTTAACCGCAACTTTGTCCAACATATCCAGATCAATCGGTTTAGCAAATCGCATATTGATGACTGTACAATTTATTCCCTGTTCTTTAAGTTTTACGGCTGCTTTTAATGAATAATCAACCATCGAACCCAGTGCGAGAAGCGCAATATCTTCTCCATCAATCAATTCTTCTGCTTTACCAATCTCTAATAATCTAAAACCTTCCTTCAGTTCTACACCTAAGGCAGAACCTCTTGGATATCTTAATGCAATAGGACCATTTTTATATTCAACAGCTGTAAAAAGCATATCACGTAGCTCTGCTTCATCTTTTGGAGCCATAATTACCATTCCCGGAATCATACGAAGATAGGTAATATCAAAAACTCCATGATGAGTTGGTCCATCTGCTCCAACCAATCCAGCCCGATCCATTACAAAAACAACGTGTAATTTCTGCAAAGCAACATCATGTATTATCTGATCAAAACCTCTCTGTAAAAATGTTGAATAAATTGCGACAACTGGAATTATTCCCTGAGTTGCCATACCTGCAGCAAATGTAATTCCATGTTCTTCTGCAATTCCCACATCAAAATAATTTTTTGGACAGTGCTTTTGTAATATATCCAAACCGGTTCCATCAGGCATTGCTCCGGTAATTCCAATAACCTTTGGATTGTTTTTTACAATTTCAACTAAAGCTTCTCCAAATATTTTTGTATAAGATGATGCGCCACCGGATTTCTTTAAAGCTTCACCAGTAAGTTTATCAAACGGAGTAGAAGCATGAAGTCTTTGACTATGTCCTTCGGCTGGTTTGTATCCTTTACCCTTTTCAGTAATAGCATGGATTAAAATTGGCCCTTTTAATTCTTTTATCTGCTCAAATATTTTAACAAGCTGATGAAGATTATGTCCATTAACCGGTCCAAAATATCTGAAGCCTAATGCTTCGAATAACATTCCCGGTGTTACAACAGCTTTTATTCCGCTCTCAAGTCTAGCTGCAATTTTTCTTAAACGATCACCAAAGTGATCAAGTTTTCCGGTAAGATCCCAAACCTGTCCTTTAAATTTATTGTATTCTGGGTGAGAAATCATTTCTGTAAAATAATTTGAAATCTGCCAGACATTTGGCGCGATTGACATATTATTATCATTTAATACCACTATTAAGTCAGATTTCAGAACACCGGAATTATTCATCGCTTCATAAGCCATTCCACCGGTCATTGCTCCATCGCCAATAACAGCAATAACTTTTCTGTTTGGTTCATTATTAAGGTCTCGTGCAACAGCCATTCCAAGTGCAGCAGATATAGAAGTAGTGGCATGCCCGGCACCAAAGGCATCATATTCACTTTCAGTTCTTTTTAAAAATCCGCTTATACCATTTAACCTTCTGATTTTTTTCAACGCATCTTTTCTGCCGGTTAAAATTTTATGCGGATAAGCTTGATGCCCGGTATCCCAAACAACGAGATCGTATGGTGTGTTAAAAACTTTATGTATTGCAACTGTAAGTTCAACTGTACCTAAACCACCGCCAAAGTGTCCGCCGATTTCAGAAATTGTATCGACAAGATATTCTCGAATATCCTTGCATAGTCCCTTTAAATGATTAATATCCATCTGTTTTATATCTGATGGATAATTTACTTTTGAAAGGATAGGATATTTTTCAGATTCACTCATTAATCGACTCCCTTTTTGATCATAGTTTAGTCTTCTTCTAAATTATTAATCTTACTTAGATCTTTTTTCAATGTAGTTACTTTAAGTTCAGCTTTTTCCAGAATAGATAAACATTCTTTGGATAATTTTACACCTTCTTCAAAAAGCTGGATTGACTGTTCTAATCCAATCTCACTGTTTTCAAGAGAAGAAGTAATTTCTTCAAGCCTTGCTAATTTATCTTCAAAATCATCTGATGATTTTTTCTTGCTCAATTTATTTTAATTTCTCCATCATAAAACTTAATAATTGCAGGTTCAGCCAAATTAAATTTATTCTTTCGTGATATAAATTTTGAATTTTGTCTGATTAGTGCAAATCCTTTTTTTAATGTATTATCAATATCATTAAGTTCAATTGATTTTGAAAGCAGAGCAATTCTGCTTGATACTGCAAGGATTTTCTTCTCGATTTCTCTAACAATTTTATATGATTTCAAATCAACCATTTGAGAATACTTCCGAATCTTTTCTAAAGGATATCTAAAAGCATATGAAGTGATTTGATTATCAATTTTAGTTCGATAATTATTTAAAATTCTCTCAAGTATATCGCAACTTAATGAATATGAATCTTTTATAAAACTTTTTAATTCTTCAATATCAGGAGTTGCAAGTTCCATAGCAACAGAAGGCGTTGGTGCTCTTAGATCAGCAACAAAATCTGCAATTGTAAAATCAACTTCGTGCCCAACTCCGCTTATAATTGGAATTTTAGATTTAAATATTGCTCTTGCAACAGTCTCTTCGTTAAATGCCCAGAGGTCTTCTATTGATCCTCCGCCACGAGCCAAAATTATAACATCAATATCATTTAATAAATTCAATTTGCGGATATTTTTTACAATATCTTCTTTCGCTCCTGCACCCTGAACTTTTGTAGGAACAACTAATAACTCTAACAATGGATATCTACGTTCGGCAACTGATATCATATCCTTAACTGCGGCTCCATCGGCGGCAGTGATCATTGCAATCTTTTTCGGGAAAGCTGGAATTTCTTTCTTATACTGCTCATCAAACAAACCCTCTGAGAAAAGTTTTTGTTTCAATCTCTCAAATGCTGCCTGAAGTTCACCAACCCCAGAAGGTTTCATAGAGCGAATATCAATTTGGTAATTACCGCGTGGCGGGTAAACTGTAATTCGTCCGGTTACAATTACTTTCATTCCATCTTCGGGAGAAAAGAAAACATAATTATTCACACCTTTCCACATTGTGCAATTAATTACTGCCCCTTCATCTTTAAGATTAAAATACCAGTGCCCGGATCCGTGCGCTTTAAAGTTAGATATCTCACCCTCGATACTTATCTTCTCAAAAGTTGATTCAAGGATAAACTTTATTGATTTGGTAATTTCACTTACTGAAAATATTTGTTCCTGTGGTTCACTCATTGGTAAAGATTTATTCTATCCTATTTTCAATTTTATTTTTCTGTTTATCCATTTCATTGTAATCCAATTCTGAACCAAGAACACTATGGGGAATTAAGTAAACAATAAACATTAAAACAGAAGCAAAGATAACCCATCGTTTTGGATTTGCAGATTTTTTCATTGCAATTAGAGCTATAATCCATCCAATCACTGCAATTAAAGTTTTGTTATCTGTAAGATCTATTCCGAACGGAACACCTGTCCAAAAAGCATCAAATGCATACTTTTGCATAATAGGACCAAAGATCATTCCACCAAGAATTAATAAACCAAAAGTCCAGTATGCAAGTTTTTTGTAGTTCGGTTCTTTGTTAAAAAATTCAAGTCCGGTTCTTGTTGAAAAAAGCATTGCCATAAAAATTAATATTACGTGAGGAATGATAATAAAGATTGGTACATCACCTTTAAATCTTATAACAACCGGTTGAGAGTTATTAAGAAATACTTTTTCAGAATCTTTTTCTAAAGTAATCCTATACATTAATTTGCCTGCAGGAGGTTGGTGAGGAAGTAAAGCAGTTAAATATCCGCTTTGATACATCAAACTATCTTTTGTCCATTCATCGGAAGTTTTAAATCGCTTCCACAAAATAATTCCTTTAACAGCTGGATCATCAGTTTTAACTTTTATTAGATGATCATCTTCTCCGCCGTGACTTCTATCCAGAGCGTACTTTATTGTTTTACCATTTAAAGTTGTTTCACCGGAAAGCGGATAAGTTGGTCCTGTCATTCGTTGATAGGCAGCAGTTAGGACAGTTAATACAAAAGCTATTATCCACAATAGAATTGATCTTTTCATCCATGCTCTTAAGAATTATTGAAAATTTTTGTGGGGAAATTTACAAATAAATTAATCTAAAATTTAGCAGTAATACCAAACGTTGGCAGTATTGGAAACATATTATTTTGGTCTCTGCCAAGTGTGAGATCTTCATTAACATAGTAATCATAATTAACAACATTTTTTCTGTTGTAAACATTTACTACATCCAGGTAAAAAACCCAATCAAGATTCCAGAATTTTGTTATAAAATTAAATCTCACATCAAGTCTGTGATACGCAGGTTTGCGAGCATTGAATTTATTATCACCAAAATCCACATCGTAAATTACTTCCCCTTCACCATCAGGATTGTTAAAACTTTTTCGTGTTGAAATTACAGGAGTTTCAGGCACTCCATCACCGTTTTGATCTTTGAGAATAATCCTTGGTTTTACACCAATCGGCTCACTAAACGGAAAACCTGTTCCATACTGCCAGCGCAAACCAACATTAAACCAGGTTGTAAAATCATAATTGAGGACAAAGTTAAATGTATGTGTTTGATCAAACCGGAAAGGTAATTTAACTCCGCTCTCAAATCTATTTGCATAAGCCAGTGCATAAGAAATCCAGCCGCTAAGTTTGCTGTTATTCATTACATTTCTTTTGGAAAGGAAAAACTCGAATCCATACGCTTCTCCATAAGAATTATTAACAGGAATTTGCGTAAGTGAATCACCTGTAATTGCAACCGGGTTTGTCCAGCTATTAGCTTTGTTGGGATCTCTTCCCGGAATAAGTTCAGTCACGAATGCCGTGCCTTCCAATTTCTTTTGTACGATCAGATCAGTAAAATCCTTGTAGTAAGATTCAAAACGTAAACTCCATTCATTTGTAAGCCAGCGTTCAATTCCAATCACATAATGAATTGCTTTTTCTGCATTCAAGGATTTTGTATAAACATCCGCAAGATCAAAAAGTATGTTTTGATCGCGAAGTTTTTCATAACCGGGTGATTGATAATAAATTCCCCAAACTCCGCGTAACGTTGTTATTTCATCTATAGCATACGAAAAAGAAATTCTTGGTGCGATGTAAGCTTTATCGAGCAAATCATAATAATCAAATCTTAAACCCGGATTGATAAAGAGATCTTCAGCAACCTTAAAATTATTTTGTGCATAAGCCCTGTAACGATTATAGATTTTAACATCTTTCAAATCACTAAGTGAAGCTCTGAATTGAGGATTCGCAGCGAAGATGGCTTCAAGTGCAGGATCAAGTTCAAATTTAAAATTCATTGTGGTTTCCATAAAATCTAAACCTGCACCGGCTTCAAAAATATTTTCATTCCATAGATAAGTAAACTTATCATCTATTGTTACTTTGCGATAATCAAAGTCTCCATTGAATTTAAATCCTAACAAATAAGGTTTTAAAGTATCAGGAATTGTTTCTTCAAAATTGCTTCTGCCTAATGAAGGATCAAGAATTTGCGAATCGAAATCTGTTGTGCCGTTATTTTTGTAAGATGATACAACAAGTTTATTCAAATAATTTTTAGATGGAGCATAATGCCATGCGGCGGATATAATATCATTTCTGGTAATGTTGTATACATCAACACTATCCGGTGTATTTCTGTCTTTGCCGCTTACAATATCAACTCCGTCCCGGGAAATTATTCCATTCAACAGAATTTTATGACCATTAAATGGACCAAAAACTAACTTTGCCTGGAAATCATAAAAGTTAGGGAATGATGTATTATCATCAACCAATCCAGCACTTTTTACAAATGGTTCTATAACCAAATCGTAGTAAGTTCTGCGTGAGTTAATCAACCAGCTTCCTTTTAGGTTAAACGGATTTTTTCCTTCCAGTACAATATTTGCATCCACAATAGATGCGTTAATATTTCCCTTTAGATATTTTGTATTATCTCCTTCACGATTCGTAACATCAAGTACAGCAGAAAGTCTATCGCCGTACTTTGAAGGAAATCCACCTGAAATTAAGTTAACGTCAGACACTGCATCAGGATTAAACATACTTACAACACCGTAAAGTCTGTAAGGATTAAATACTTCCACATCATCCATAATAATTAAATTTTGATCAGGACCACTGCCGCGGACAACAAGCTGAGAAGAAAAATCATTTGGAGCTAAAACTCCCGGCAATGATTGTAAAGTTCTTAGAACATCCTCTGCAGCACCGGGTAATATTTTTGCATTTCGCGGATTGAGATCAATTAAACTTGTTCGGGTATCATTTTGCTGCTGAACTTTCATTCCGGTTACTTGAACTGACCCGATTTCAATTACAGCTTCATCTAGTATGACGTTTAGTTCAGTAGTTTTATTTGTAAAAATTTCAACATCAATAATTTTTGTTTGATGACCGATTGCGCTGAATCTAACTTCGTGCTCTCCTACCGGAATACCGGTTATCTTGTAATCGCCTTTTGCATCTGCACCGGTGCCAAGATTTGTCTCAAGGATAAAAACATTTACAGAAGGTAATGGACCGTTATTATCGCTTACTTTTCCTGACAAGCTTCCTGTTTGGGCAATTAAAGTTATATTCAGTGATATAAAAAGTATAAATGCTAATAATTTCATAGGATTTTTTTGTTTCTTAATAAACATAAGAAAACGGGAAATCATTCCATTTGATTGAAATCAACGCTCTATAAATAAAGTGATAAGAAGCGGGTATAAAGTCCTAAATTTATCTCATGAAAGTTTGAGTTTGAATCACCGGGTTTAAAATTGTAACGGTATCGTGTGTAAAATGTGAATGTATCGTACATTGTAAACCAGCCAATGGACATTTCTGCACTGAAACCATTTTGCCCAACAAAGTTTGTATATGCTGTAATTCCTGGTGAAAAATATTCAATATAATCCAGTTGATAAATTCTTTTATATCCTAAACGAAGAAAGTTATGATCAACCATATCAAAAATATAAGTGTACTCTAATGAAAAATAACTTGATGGATAATTCCCTCTTTTAGCTCTGAAAGAAACTATCGGAATTTCTTTTGTTAAGCTGTAATAATGATTCCCATCTGCAAAAACATAACCAGGTGTTGGGAGTAAAAAAACCGAACCTGCAAATAAACATAAAGTCCATATACTCGAGCCTTCACTTATTACCGGTTCATAAGGTAAGTCAAATTCAAATACTTCAGATATACTTTTTTTGCCAGTCGAATCAATAGTTTCAATTACAAAGTTTACATTTCTTTCTAAAAAATTAAGATAGGTTATATCAATATTGGCAGAATGTGCTTCACTTGGACCATTTGAAACAGCGTATTCATATTTATTATCAATAATTACATTACTCAGACATAGCTCACTAGTATAAAAACTCAGTACAAAAATATAAGGCAATTCCTGTTTCACGTAAGCATCAATTAAAAACACTTCCATCGCGGTAGAATCATTATCAGTTTCAAATTCTTCTTGAGTGAATGCTGATTGATAGAAAGAAATGAATGCTATCAAAATTAAAAGCTGTTTTTTCATTGATTGAAATTGTTTGTTAATGTTATTATAAAATTAGTAAAAGGAAATGACTTATTTACAATTGAAATTCACAATAGAAATAATTTCCATAAAGAAATATTTTGTAATAAAATTTGATTGTTTTAATATTGTCATCAACAAATCAGAGTTTTTAAGATGAAAAAGTTTTTAAAGGTAGGAATACCGGTTATAATATTAATTCTTGCCGTAGTTTTTTGGTGGAGATATTATTTTGTTTTTGGTGAAGGTGTAAAAGCAGGCAATCTTAACTTTGTTGTGAAAAAGGGATACATATTTAAGACCTGGGAAGGAAGAATCATTCAGGAAGGATTTAAAACTCCTGCTCCAAATCAAATGCAAAGCAATGAATTTGAGTTCAGTATCCTTGATGATCAGATTGCTAAGGTACTTGAAAGATACAGTGGTAAATTTGTTGAACTTAGTTACAAAGAATATTTAAATGCAATTCCTTGGCGAGGAAATAGTAACTACATTGTTACAGAAATTTTGAAAGTTGAAGATCGTTCTGATCACGAAACTTTGCCGTATTAATAAATGGAGCACAAATTTTAAGTGTCTTCCAAATCAATCTTCTAATAAAATCAGAGTGGAAAATGTTAAAAGAATCCTTACTTGAAATTTTTGAAAGAGACCTGAACAAGTTAAAAGATGAAATCAATTTATATAAGGATGAAAATTCTTTATGGATTGTGAAAAAAGAAATTAGCAACTCAGCGGGTAATTTATGTTTGCACTTAATGGGCAATCTTAACCATTTTATTGGAGCAGCGCTCGGAGAGACAGGTTATGTTAGAAACCGCGAAAACGAATTCACCACTAAAAATGTGTCCGCAAAAGTCTTAATAAATTATATTGAAAACACTGTTGAAATTGTTAAACACACATTAGAAAATCTATCTTCAGAAGATTTAGATAAAGATTTCCCTCAACAGAAACATAGTAAAATAGTTAAAACAGATTTTATGCTTCTGCATCTTATATCTCATTTTAACTACCATCTAGGGCAGATTAATTATCATAGGCGATTGATTTCCTAAACCATAAAAACGGTTTTGTCATTCCCACGAAATTGGGAATCCATTTCACTTTGATCCGTTTAGATTCCCGTTTTCACGGGAATGACACATTGAATCTGACTTATGAGACAGTCACTTTACTTTTTTAACGCCTGTTCAATATCTGCAATTAGATCTTCAACGTCTTCTATCCCAACAGAAAAACGAACAAGACTTTCTGTAAATCCCATTTTATCTCTGTCTTCTTTAGGAACTGAAGCATGAGTCATTGATGCAGGATGTGAAACCAAGCTCTCAACTCCGCCAAGGCTTTCAGCTAAAGCAAATATCTTAACTCCGTTTAAAACTTTTGTTGCCTTTTCTAGAGTGCCAAAATCAACGGATACCATTCCGCCAAAACCGCGCATTTGTTTTTTTGCAAGTTCATGCTGGGGATGACTTTTTAATCCGGGATATATTACTTTCTTTGCATAATCTGATTCATTTAGAAATTTTGCAAAAGCATTTGCATTTTCTTCGTGCTGTTTCATCCTAACAGCAAGCGTTTTTGTTGATCTAAGCACAAGCCAGCAATCAAATGGCGATGGAACTCCACCGGCAGCGTTTTGTATGTACCGAATTCTTTCGTGAATTTTTTCATCACTTGTTACAAGCATTCCGCCAATCATATCGCTGTGTCCGTTTAGATATTTTGTTGTACTGTGTAAAACTACATCAATTCCAAAAGCTAAGGGGTTCTGAAAATATGGACTCATAAATGTGTTGTCGCAAACAGAGATCAAATTGTTTTTCTTTGCAATATTCGCAACGCCTTTTAAATCGGTTAGGTTTAACATTGGATTTGTGGGAGTTTCAACATATATCATTTTTGTATTTGGGCGGATTGCACTTTCAACATTTTTCAGATCAGTACTATCAACCCAGGAAAAATCCAATCCATAATCTTTCATATTCAACTCGTAAAGCCTGTATGTTCCGCCGTACACATTGTTGGATATTACAACGTGATCACCGGATTTTACTAAACTCATAAGTGCGTGTGTAGCTGCTAAACCAGAAGCGAATGCAATTCCGTACTTCCCTTTTTCAAGTGTGGCAATATTCTTTTCCAGTGCCTGCCGTGTAAAATTATGAGTCCGTGCGTACTCAAATCCAGTACTTTTGCCAAGTTCATGCTGGGCATATGTAGAAGTTTGATAAATCGGAGTTATAACCGCTCCTGTTGTTGGATCAGGAATTTGTCCTGCGTGAATCGCGTCTGTTGAAAAGCCCATATCAGTCCTAGTTATTATTGGTTACAATTATAAAATAGCTTGAACTTGAACCTGAACTTAAACTCATTATCCAGTTCAAGTTCAAGATTAAGTTCAAGCTTACTGTTATTAGTTATTCAATTCTAAAAGGTCGTATCTCGTAATGATATCAGTTATAAGTCCAAAATCACTTACAAGAATTGCTGAGTTTGATTTAAAATATTTTTTTACTTCCTCAATTTCGGTTTTTGCTTCAAGAATCGGAAGTGATTCCTCCATTACTTCTTTTATTGGAGAATTGTAAAGCAATGGATTTTCTACCAGCTTGGTTAGCAAACGATTTTCTCTAATACATCCTATCGATTGTCTTCCTTCCATAACCGGAATTTGAGAATAACCTGTTTTGGTTATCAGATTAAGTACATCTTTTACAAAATCTGTTTCTTTAACCGAAATGATTTCCTCAAATCCTTTTTGCTTCTTGATGTCCGATAAATCGCGTAAAGTTCTTAATTCAGGTTCAAGCATTCTGTTTTGTTTCAGCCATTCTATATTATGAACTTTTGAAAGATATCTTTCACCCGTATCACAAACTATAAAAACAATTATATCATTTGCAGAACATTCTTTCGCAACTTCCAAAGCAACGTGAACAATTGTTCCTGTACTTCCACCGCAAAAAATTCCTTCTTCCTTTGTTAACCTGCGAGCTGCAGAAAAAGATTCCTTATCGCTTATATTATAAATCTTATCAATGTACTGGAAGTGAACATTTTCCGGTAAGCAATCCTGCCCAATTCCTTCCACAAGATATGGAGTTCCTTTTATAATCTCACCTGTTTCTTTAAAATGCTTGAAGATAGATCCGAGCGGATCAGCAGCGATAACTTTTATGTTTGGATTTTTCTCTTTCAAAAATCTTCCAGTTCCGCTAATTGTTCCGCCTGTACCGATGCTGGAAATAAAATGAGTAATTCTTCCGTCAGTTTGTTCCCAAATTTCAGGACCGGTTGTTTGATAATGTATTTCCGGATTGGATGGATTGGAATATTGATAAGCAAAAAATGAATTTGGAATTTCTTTCGCCAATCGCTTTGCAACATTTACATAATATTCAGGATTATCCGGTTCGACAGCACGGGAAACTACAATAACTTCTGAGCCAAGAAGCTTTTAAATAATTTATCTTCTCTTCACTTACTTTATCCGTAACAACAAAAATGGATTTATATCCTTTAACCGCTGCAGAAAGTGCAATACCAATTCCTGTATTACCGCTTGTTGCTTCTATGATTGTTCCGCCGGGTTTTAACTCACCGCGTTTTTCTGCATCCAAAACCATAGAATAGCCAATGCGGTCTTTAACACTTCCGCCGGGATTTGCAGATTCCAGCTTTGCAAATATCTGCGGCTTTAATCCTTTATTAATTCTGTTAAGTTTTATTAAAGGAGTATTACCAATTTGCTCAAGTATATTGTTTTTGTATTTCAAATCTTATGCTCATTGTTGGGATTAGTAGTGGCAATTTTAAAGAAATGATTTGAATGATGAAAGAGGAATAATTGGCTTGTTGATTGAGAATACAATAGTTGAAGTGAGAAAGGATTTTAGCTAATTTGACGAAAGAAAAATCATTGGTTGTGAAAAAACATATTGAATAGTAGTTATTACGCAATGCCTAAAGAATTATGTTGGTGGCAATTTTACCCAGACATATCACATTTCATAGAAGTAATAAGAAATAAAATGAAATTAATAACCATAATCACACTTCTGTTTATTGGACAAATTGCATTTGGACAAGACAATGTTCAAAAAATTGATAGCTTTTTGACTTCCTTTTATAACAGCGGAAACCTGAACGGTAATGTATTAATTGCTGAAAAAGGAAAAGTAATTTATAAAAAGTCTTTTGGCTTTTCAAATGAAACCACAAAAGAAAAATTAAACGACAGTTCAATTTTTGAATTAGCATCAGTATCAAAACAATTTACAGCAATGGCAATTGTAATACTTAAAGAAAAAGGAAAACTTAGCTACGAAGATAAAATTTCAAAATATATTCCTGAATTATCTAACTACTCTAATATTACAATTAGAAACTTGCTAAACCACACAGGCGGACTGCCTGAGTATATGGAAGTAATGGATAGTGTATTTGATAAAAATAAAATTGCTACCAACAAAGATATTATTTCAACATTTGCTAAGCTAAAGCCACAAGTATTGTTTGAACCAAATACAAAATGGGAATATAGTAATACGGGTTATGCTTTATTAGCTTCTATAATCGAAAGAGTATCTGGAATGTCTTATGGCGATTATTTAAGTAAAGTTATTTTTAAACCCTTGAAAATGACAAATACGTTTGTTTATCGAAGAAGATACGCACCTAAGAAAATTGCGAATTATGCATATGGGTATGTTTATTCCGATAGTTTGAAAAAGTATTTTTTGCCAGACAGCTTGGATGAAACTAAACACGTTGTATGGCTTGATGGAATTGTTGGAGACGGGTCCGTAAACTCTACCGTAATTGATTTACTAAAATGGGACAGAGCTTTGTATGCCGACAAATTAATTTCAAAAGAAAGCAAAAAAGAGATATTCACTTCGTCAGAATTAAATGATAAATCAAAAACAGATTATGGCTTTGGTTGGTTTGTAGAAGACAATGGAGTTTACGGTAATTTAGTAAAACATACAGGTGGTTGGCCAGGATATAGGACTATAATTGAAAGGCACACGCAAAATGACAAAACTATAATTGTTCTGTTGAATTATATAAACGACAACACTTACATTCCTATAACTGATTTAAGAAAAATGCTTTATAACATTGAGCCTGTAAATTTTATTGAGCTTAAACCCGGGGAAAAAGAAAAATTTGCAGGTGACTATAAAAATAGTAAGGGAAAAATAGTAAAAATGATTTATGAAAATGATACACTTTATAGAATAACTGATGATGGAGAAAAATTTGAACTTAAAGCAATTTCAAAAACTAAATTTCAAATGATGAGAGTTGAACCAGATGTATTTTATGAATTTGTTATCAAAGACAATAAGGTTGAAAAATACATTATGACCCAACCTGAAATGAAAGTTTTACGAGAATTAATTAGACTTCAATAAAACTGCCACCAACAAAGGTTTAGCAAAAGTGGCGTTTCAGTGCTCCGTAGACACATTTGTGGTTAATCAAACTTTGATTATCCGCATCGACATTTGTGGTGAAAATCGCCTCCTTCGCTAAGCCTGAAAACGTTAGTTCTAAAACCTTCTAAAAACTTCTCAGCACTCTTTCCATTTCTTTTCCTCAAATAAAATTTTCCAGTTTGAGATTGTATCTTAATTTTCTAAGTTACAGTTAAGGAAATAGAAGAAACAAAAACTTTTCAGTAAGAGATATAAAATGAAACAAACAATTTTTACCAAAACTTTTGTGGTTATAGCTGTCATCATCAGTTTATTTTGGCAGTTTCAAAATACATACGCGCAATTAAATAAATCGCAGGATGTAAAAATAGAGATTGAAAAACTTACTCTTTTTAAAAATGGTTTGGGTTTTATAATCTCAAATGCAACTTTGCCTGAAAATTCTAAAACTGTAAGGATTGGACAGCTTCCTATTCCATCATTTGGTACTTTCTGGGTTGGCTACCCGAAAGATGTAAAGCTGCAAAGTCTTGTTACATCTATTGAAGAGGTTGAGAAGAAAGTACCTGTAATTTCTATTCCACAACTGCTTCAGGTCAATACTGGACGCAAGGTGATAATTCATACTTCAGACAAAGATATTGAAGGAACAATTTTATCAGGTCCTTTGAATCCGGAAGAACAGCCTGTACCAAATCCTTATTTTATGAGTCCGCGTTTAATACAGGATCCATACCGCGGATATATACCTCCAATTCCTATCGAGTGATATTATCAGTATTCAAACTGAAAAAGGGATTGTAGTTCTTAATCCAAATTCAATTATTCGTGTTGAATTTGCTGATGAGAATCCAACAAATGTTACAACCAGTAAAACAAAATATCCCAGCTTACGGATGGAACTTGAGAAACCTGCAGGCGGAGAAAATGTTACTGTAAGTTTTCTTGCACGAGGTATTACATGGTCGCCGGGTTATCTTATAGATTTATCTGATTCAAAAACAGCAAAGTTCAGTGCTCATGCAATAATTATAAATGAACTCACAGATTTTAATAATGTTAAGCTTCAGCTTGTAACCGGTTTCCCGAATATAAAGTTCTCTGATATTAACAGTCCCATTGCAAAAAGTCAGAGCCTCGCTGAATTTTTAAGTGCATTATCAGGAGGTAATCAACAAACAGGTAATCGATATATGATGTCTCAGGGTATGCTTGGCAATACTTTAGCACAAGTTAATGAATATGAAACCTCAATCGTTCCCGGTTATTCCTCGGCATCAGAAGGATTGGTTGCTGAAGATCTGTTTTTTTATCCTGTAAATAATTTTACATTAAAGAAAGATGAAACTGCATGGATTCCTTTATTCACTGCTGAGATGCCTTACAAACATATCTATACGTGGAAGATAGGAGATTTTGTAGATGCAAATGAACATTACAATATGCAAATGGGATTGCAGGAAGGTAAAAATGCAGAAGAAATTTGGCATTCCTGCCGTATTGTAAATACTTTAAATATGCCTTTAACTACTGCGGCAACAGAATTTGTAACGGATAATGAATTCACCGGTCAGGATGTTTGCTATTACACTCCGCCAAAAGGAGAAGCAACAATTCGGATAAACAAAGCTTTGAATGTCATAGCAGAACAAACTGAAATTGAAGTTGAAAGAACACGTGATGCTTCGGTATTTCATGGATACCGTTATGATCTTGTAAAAGTTCGCGGTGAATTAAAACTGAATAACAAATTAGATAAAACAATTAAAGTTGAAATATCAAAAGAGTTATCGGGAGAAGTGCTTGATAGTTCACCAAAGTCTAAAGATGTTAAATCGGCTAAAGGACTACGACAGGTAAATGAGAAACATATACTTACGTGGGAAATTGAACTTGAAGCTGGTTCTGAGAAAAAAATTTCTTATCAGTACCAGGTTTATATACGGGAATAGATTGCAATTGTTGAAGTGAATAAGCTTTTTAACTAGTTTAACCAATGAAATAAGTATTGGTATCCGCATATTTAAATTACATGGGGATATTTTCTTATAATCTTACTCATTTAACTTTCGGATAATTTTATGGCTGATAACCTCGAGCATATAAAGTTTCTTCAAAAGAAATTGGATGCTTTATCACTTAAGCAAGATCTTTTTAAAAATGAAATTGATCAATTAAAAATCCTGATTAACAATCTGGCAGCAGCCCAAAATGTTAAGCCTGATTTAAACGTAATTAAAGATGAAAAGAAAGAAATTGCTTCTGAAATTAAACCAATTCAAACTCAAAGTATTTCTTCGGCACCAACCACTAAAGCTCCTATAGAAAAACCCAAACCAATAGATAACATTATTCCCAAAGGTGTTAAATCCAATGTTGAAAAGTTTATCGGCGAAAACCTTATTAACAAAATTGGAATTATTGTTTTAATTATTGGTGTTGGAATAGGAGCTAAATATGCAATAGATAATAAACTTATAAGTCCGTTAACGCGAATTATTTTAGGTTATCTTGTCGGCATTTCATTACTTGGATTTGCAATCAAACTTAAAAAGCAGTATTTAAATTTTAGTTCTGTTCTGCTCAGCGGCTCAATGGCGATAATGTACTTTATTACTTTTTTTGCTTTTAGTTTTTATGGATTAATTCCTGAACTGCTGACTTTTATTTTGATGGTTTTGTTTACTGCGTTTACAGTTTTAGCATCAATAAATTACAACAAACAAATTATTGCACACATTGGATTAGTTGGGGCTTATTTTGTTCCGATATTATTGAGTGATGGTTCTGGTCGGGTAGAAATACTTTTTTCTTATATGGCCATTATCAATATCGGAATTCTTGCAATTGGATTTTTACGATACTGGAAATCGCTTCACTACTCTTCGTTTATTATAACCTGGTTAATAGTCCTATTATGGTATTTTGATGCTTATTCACAAACAAAACACTTTAGTTTAGCTTTAACTTTCTTATCGATATTCTTTGTTACATTCTATTTAAGTTTCCTTGCTTACAAAATAATCAAATCAGAAAAATTTGTTATCGATGATATTCTGCTGCTGTTATTCAATTCATTTTTATATTACGGAATTTGTTATTCAATCCTCGTTAATCATCCAATTGGGAAACAAGTTCTTGGACTTTTCACTCTTGGAAATGCTTTGATACATTTTATAATAAGCATTGTTGTTTATAAAAAGGAACTTGCTGATAAAAATATTTTCTATTTTATTTCAGGATTGGTACTCGTCTTTATTACAATTGCAATCCCGGTTCAGCTTGATGGAAATTGGGTAACAATGCTTTGGGCATTGCAGGCATCACTTTTATTCTGGATTGGCAGAACGAAGCAAGTTTCTGTTTATGAATACCTATCATATCCGTTAATGGTTTTAGCATTTATAAGCATCGTGCAGGATTGGAATACTGCGCACAATTTTTATAGTCCTGAATTTGCAAATAATACAATTGTCCCAATTTTTAATATTCATTTTTTAACTTCGATAATTTTTGCAGCTGCATTTGGATTTATTTATTTTATCAAGAGTTCAATTAATTATCCTAAACCCGAAAAAATAAATAAAGATATCGGGCAAATATTTTCATTCCTTATACCTGCAATTTTAATTATTGTAGCTTACTTTGCATTCTTTATGGAAATCCAAACTTATTGGAATCAGCTTTCTGTCCAAACAAGAATAAGTCTAAAAGAAAACAGTGGACTAGATTATTTCAACTACATTTATAACTACGATTATGAATATTTAAAGAGTATTTGTTTAATTGATTATTCAATGTTGTTTGTTTCAGTACTTTTGTTTCTAAACATTAAGAAGTTTAGAAATAGAATTTTAGGGAATGTGAATCTCATACTTAGTGTAATCGTTCTTTTAACATTCCTGTTTGCCGGTTTGTGGGATTTAAGCATGCTTAGAAATAGTTACTTAGTTCAATCTAATCAATACTTTCAAAGCGGATTTATAAATCTTTTAATTAGATATATATCGTTTGGTTTTGTTGCTTTGTTATTAGCTTCTGGTTTTTACCTGATTAAACAGGATTTTGTAAGTAAGAAATTATTTATTCCTTTCGATATAATATTACACTCAACAATTGTTTGGATATTAAGCAGTGAATGGATTCATTGGATGGACATTGCAGAATCAACTGCATCTTATAGATTGAGTTTAAGTATTATTTGGGGAATGTATTCATTACTCTTAATTGCTTTAGGTATCTGGAAAAAGAAAAAACATTTAAGAATTTCAGCAATCGTTTTATTCAGTATAACTTTATTAAAACTATTTTTATTTGATGTTTCAAACCTTGATACAATTCCAAAAACAATTTTATTCGTTTCACTTGGAATTTTATTACTTATTATTTCGTTCCTTTATAACAGATTTAAGAAATTAATTTTCAACGAAGATGAAAACTCAACTAATAATTAAGTCATTAATAATTTTTCTTTTTTTCTCAACGATTTCATTCGGACAAATGAATGAATATAGTTTTAAGAGAAATATTTCTGAACCAAAAGAGAATTGGCATAAAATAGTTTTACCTGATGAAATTTTTAGTAAAATATCCTCATCATTAAATGACATTAGAATTTATGGAATTACTGACAACACCGATACAATTGAAGCTCCATATATTCTGAATGAGCTGAAAGCTAGTACGATAGTAAAGAATATCCCATTTAAACTAATCAATTCTTCAAATAGGGATAATGGATACTTCTTCACGTTCGAAACGAATTCTGATGAAATAATTAATCAAATAAACTTAAACTTTGGCAAGGATAATTTTGATTGGTTAATTAAACTTGAGGGTAGCCAGAATTTAACGGATTGGTATACAATAAAAGAAAATTGCAGAATACTTTCGATCAGGAATTCACAGGCAAATTATAAATACACAAATCTTGTATTCCCTGATTCAAAATTTCTCTATTATCGAATTCAACTTAATAGCAGTATAAGGCCAAACCTTCTTTCGGCAATACTTTCAAAATCGATTAAGGAATCGGTTAAATCGAAAGAATATTCTGTTGTACAAACTAAAACTGAAATTGATAAAAGCCTGAAGAAGTCAATTATCGAAATTGAATTAAAATCAATCTTCCCTATCTCTGAAATTAGTTTTACAGCAAAAGATAAATATGATTATTACCGCCCAATAACAATCCAGGTTGCAACTGATAGCATTAAATCACAAAACAAATGGACTTATATTTATTATAACGTATATTCAGGAATTCTTAGTTCATTTGAAGATCAAGAATTTAGTTTTAATACATTTTTTGCAAAGAAAATCAAAATCATAATCGATAACAACGATAACGAACCTTTGCAAATTGATAGAGTTAAAGTAAAAGGTAATGTTTTTGAACTGACGACAAGATTTGATGAGGAGGCTAAGTACTTTCTTGTTTACGGAAATAGAAATGTAAGTTCTCCAATATATGATTTAGAAAATTTTAAGAATAAAATTCCAACCGCACTTTCATATTTATCTCTTGGTAATGAAGAATTAATTTCACAAAATCAAAATAACACTTCCCCGCTTTTTGAAAATAAATTGTGGCTGTGGATAATTATGATTGTATTGATTTTACTAATTGGATGGTTTTCATTAAGTATGATCAGGAAGAAAGGTTAAATCATTTGTTAATCTCTTATACAAAACATCGTCGTTTAAGTATAAAAAGAATTTTATTAAGATGTTAAAGTGAATTCATAAATTTTACTACTATCAATATGAAAATTTGTGTTTACTGTGCCTCAAGTCCTAAGGTTGATAAAAAATATTTTGATGCGACAGAACAGTTTGCAATGGAACTAATTAAAGCAGATATTGATGTTGTCTATGGCGGTGGAGCATATGGGCTGATGGGTAAGCTTGCAGATACTATCATTGAAAATGGAGGGAATATAAAAGGCATAATGCCAAGATTCATGAATGAAGTTGAATGGGCTCATAAAAAAGTTATCGACTTTGAATTTACTGATACAATGCACGAGCGGAAATCAAAATTTTTAGAAGGTATTGATGGACTTGTTGCTTTACCTGGCGGCAGCGGAACGCTTGAAGAATTATTAGAAGCAATTACTTTAAAACGACTTGGGCAATTCACCAAACCGATAGTTATATTAAACACAGATGGTTATTACGAACCTTTAAAGCTAATGCTTGAAAAATCTGTAGCAGAAAATTTTATGCATAAGAAGCATCTTGAAATGTGGACATTCGTTGACAAGCCGGAAGAAGTGCTGCCACATATTCTAAGCGCACCCAAATGGGATAAAGATTCAATTAAATTTGCATTAAATAATTGATCTAACATCACAGGAATAAATCATAGAAATCTAAATCCTCTTAAAAATTCTCCCATGTACATTTAGATCATATTAATTCATTCTTCTCTAGCCACTCATCATTGTAAATTGTGCTAAAATATTTATAACCGGAATCACAAATAATTGTAACAATGTTTGCTTCGCTCTCAAGTTCCTGTGCAAGATGAACTGCACCGCAAATGTTTGCACCCGATGAACCACCTGAAAGTATCCCTTCTTCAAATGCTAGTTTCTTTGTCCAGCCAAAAGCTTTTTTATCACTAACCTGAATCATATCATCAAGCATCTCAAGTTGGGCAGTTTTAATTAAAAACTCATCACCCATCCCTTCAATAAAATATCTTGAAGGTTTAATAAGCTTTTTATTCTTAAACCAATCGTAAAACACTGAACCGATAGGGTCAAGTCCAATGAGTTTTATTTTGGAATCTCTTTCCTTTAAATATTTACCTGCACCGAATAATGTTCCGCCAGTTCCAACAGCGGCAACAAAGTAATCAATCTTTCCATCCATCTGTTCCCAGATTTCAGGGCCGGTAGTGTAATAATGAGATTCATTATTATCCAGGTTGTTGTGCTGATCAATATAGAAAAGATTAGGATTATCCTTTACAAGATTAAGCGCATAATTATTGTAAGAGTTAGGATTTTCCGGCGGCAGTGAAGCATCAACTTTAATTACATCAACTCCAAGCACTTCGAGCATTTTAATTTTTTCTTTGCTCGTTGTATCCCTAATAACAATTTTTAAGTTATATCCTTTTTGCCTGCAGACTATCGCAAGTCCCATAGCAGTATTGCCGGATGAATTCTCAATAATTGTATCGCCTGGTTTAAGCTTTCCTTCACGTTCAGCTTTTTCAATCATATACTTTGCAATTCGGTCTTTTATGCTTCCACCAGGATTTGTGAACTCCAGCTTTACCCAAATATTTGCTTTATAGTTTTTACTGATGTTTGAAAGTTTTACAAGTGGTGTTCTACCAATCGCATCTAACAAATTTTCATATCGGTTGTACATTTATGCTCGCTTTAAGTAAATGAAAAGCCGCGAAGAAATTCTTCAATACTCATTCTTTTTTTTCCTTCTTGCTGGATTTCAAGAATTCGGATTGCATCTTTTCCGCAGCCAATTAAAAGTTCTGTTTTGGTATGATGGAACTCGGAAGGATTGAGTTTTATATCCTTAATAATTTCCGTTTTGTAAATCTTTATTACTTTGTTGTTATAATTAAAAAAAGCAACAGGATGAGGCGATAATCCTCTTACTAGATTATGAATTTCTTCGGCAGACTTTTTAAAATCAATCAAACAAATTTCTTTTGTAATCTTTGGTGCAGGTGATGCGAGTGAATCATTTTGTTGTTGTAATTCATAATTCCCTTCTTCGATAAGCTGAACGGTCTTAAGAACTAATTCAGCACCAAGCAAACTCATTCTATCGTGCAGAGTTTCAAAATTATCATCAGGATTTATTTGAATTTTTTCCTGAAGATAGATATTACCAGTATCTACTTTTTCTGCAAGTTTAAATGTTGTTAAACCGGTTACTTGATCCCCGTTAATTAACGCCCATTGTATTGGTGCAGCTCCGCGATATTTGGGAAGATATGATCCATGAAGATTGAATGCTCCATATTTAGGAATATCAAAAACTTCTTTTGGTAAAATTCTGAACGCGACAATAACAAACAAATCGGGATTGAGACTTCTCATTTGTTCAACAAATTCGTTGTTACCTTTTAGTTTTTCTGGCTGGTAAACTGGAATGCCTTTCTCATTTGCAAATTGCTTAACTGCAGTAAAAGTAATTTTTTGTCCTCTTCCCCTTTCTTTATCCGGAGTAGTAACTACTGCAAGAATTTGATGATTATTTTCAATAAGAATTTTTAGAGAAGGTATTGCAAAATCCGGAGTGCCCATAAAAACAATTTTCATCACTCACCTTTAACGATATTACAAAATCTGATAATCTACAGACGAACTGATTGGATAGGCTACTTCAACTTTTCGATTTTTTATTTTATTCAATTGTTTCTTTAATCGCTTTTTGGTCTCATCATCAACAAGATCAGTAAAAAGAATTCCCTGCAAATGATCATACTCATGCTGCATAACTCTAGCAAGTAAATCATCTGCATCAATTGTTTGAGTTTTTAAATCTGCATCCTGATATTGAATAGTAATTTTTTTAGGACGTATAACTTCTTCACGCTGATCAGGAATACTTAAACATCCTTCTTCATAGCTTATAGTTTCTTCAGACCTTGCAATAATTTTTGGATTAATAAGAACAAGCGGTTTTGCATCTTCAAAACCTTCAACAATGGAAATATCTACAACAAAAATTTGCTTGTTTGCTCCGACTTGATTTGCAGCAAGTCCGATTCCATTTGCATTATGCATCGTTTCAAACATATCAGAAATTAGTTTTATAATTTTATTATCAACCTTTGAAACTCTGGATGCTTTCTTTCTTAATATTTTATCACCACAGACCGTGATCGGCAATATTGGCATCTTATTCCTTAATAATTATTGGCTATCGCTGTTTAAAATAATTAAAGTGTTTTCAATTGAAAAGCGAAAATTTATAATGATAAATGCTAAGCCTTTAAATTTCAATGATTGACACGACTTGTTATTTGAGTATTTAACATTTACCAATTACATTGAGCATTAGACTAATAATTTTCCGTCTTTCATAAGCATTTTTGAATCCATCCAGACTGTTGGTTTTTTAACAACACCATCTAAATGAATTGGAACGTTTACGCTGCCACCCATTGAAACATTATTTCCCAGAGCAATATGGATTGTTCCCATAACTTTTTCATCCTCGAGTAAAACTCCGCTCAGCTTCGCAGAATCATTTGTGCCGATTCCAAACTCAGCAATATTACGCGCATCTTTTCCAACTTCATCAAGCATAACATTTAATTTTTTCGCAAGAACCCCGCCTGTAATTTTTATTGCATAACCATTTTCAACTTCAATTCTAATATTTGCATTTTTTATTAAACCTAAACCTGCCATAGATCCATCAACTACAAAAACTCCGTTTGCTGTCCCCTCAACTGGAGCGAGAAATGCTTCCCCTGTTGGCAGATTTCCACTTTCGCCCTTCGCGTGAAATAATCCTTTGCTTGCAAAAGCTTTTCTTCCTGCAATAGAAAATTTAATATCAGTTCCTATTGGAGCTGTTACATGAATTTTGTTTCCGGATTCCAGAATTTCTGCAAGCTTCACAGTTCTTTTTGAAATGGATTTATAATCTGCATTCATTCCACGAATCATTACTTCATTTGTGATCCCAGGAAAAGTAGCAATACGCACTCCCTTTGCAGAAGCGTTTCTTCTTGCATCAGTGTGGGTTAATGATTTAGCTGTGGGGCAAAACACAACATCAAACTTTTGCATTAATTCTGCAATCGAAGGTGCTGGTTCTTCACCATTTATTTTACCGGATTTCATTTCAACAAGAAGGGATTCGTATCCTAATCTGATTGCATTTTCGTGAAGTGAAATACCAATTTCCCTTTTAAGTTCATCAGTAATTACTAAAATTTTTTCATCCTTTTTTGTACCCATACAATCACGAATTGCAATTATGGATGCTGAATCAAGTTTGGTTAATTTTTTCATTTTTCTTCTCTAATTAAAGTGGAAAACCTAAATTAAGTTGGAGAACTGCATTAAATCCTCCGGAACTAATAAATTTATCCGCACTCCCGGTTTGATTATTAAATTCAAGATATCCTGAACCATCATCACTCTTCATTTTATCTATTGTTAGCTGAGAGTAACTTGCAACACCTTCAATGCTGATATAATCCTTTAAAATATCAAAAATAAATCCAGTGCCAACTGAATAACCAATTTCAGTTTGATCATTATTAAATTTATTTACAGCTGTACCCTGTGATGAGTTAATTGTTTCAGTAAACATAGCACTGTTAACAAGTACACTTCCATCTATAATTTTCCAGCTCAGATAACTTGTAATAGGAATTCCAATATCTAGACCAAGGCCCCAGCTTTTAAGTTTTAGGTCATACTCATAATTAAATGTTAATGCAGTTTGAATTACATTTGCACTGTTCTCTTCGTGCAGTTGTTGATAAAATCCTTTGGCTGTGAGAAAGAATCCGGTAAACTGTGCACGAAAAACATTTATCCCGATTCGGTAACCAGTGGCTTTACCAAATTCGTTCATCCTATTTTCGATATACTCTGAATTTTGGGAATTGAAATTCTGAACATATCTATTTAATCCATCAGGTTTGTATTGTTGATAACTGTACCCGCCAAATCCGCCTACAAATCCCAGGCAGCCAAATCCAAATGATTGCGGCAGAATGTGGAAAGCAGGTAGAATTAAAATGAGAAATATTTTTTTAATTAATTTGAGCATCAATTATTTATTAAAAAATTGGTATAGCGATATTCAATTGAGCAAATCCAAAAAATCCGCCGCCGTCAATAAAGTTATCCATCTTTTCATTACTGTTTTCGTTTCTTGCAAGATACTGTTGGCTAGATTCAAATTGCATCTCACCTATTGTAAAGTAAGAATAACCAACATTGACTTCAAGAGAAACATAAGGTGGGAATGGATAGTAAACTATACCAGTCGCAATTTGTCCACCAATATTTGCTTCAGGATTTTTAAGCACTTCTTCAGTTGCTGCGTTAGTACCTTCAGTGTACTTATTTAGCAGCTTAGCATTATTCCAACTCATTTTTACATCCGCTATTTTGAAGTCAAAACTATTACTTAATATATAAGAAAATGAAATACCGAAGCCATAAGAAATTAATGTTAAATGCATATTCTCTTTTAGCAGGAATACCATTATTGTTGAAGTTATTGTAGCTTCATTTTTTTCCTGAGTTTGCTGATAAAAAATATTCAATCCATACAGCATATTGTCATCTTGCACATTTAGAAGATTTGCACCAACACGCCAGCCGTGTGCAAATCCAAACTCATCCATTTTACTTGTCACAGTAGGTTTTTGTTGGTTATAAAGTTTTTACTATTCCATTTAATCCTGCTGCAGAAAATTGTTGTGCACCATAGCCGCCATATATGCCGGATTCCAAAAGCATTCCAGCCATAAAATCCAATCCACAGCAAGCAGACTGTGCCTTGATTAATGATGAATTAGAAAAAACTAACAAGGCAAAAAGAACAACAGAAAAATTTTTCATTTTCTCTCCTAATTGATGAATTGATTTTCATCCCCTGCCGTAATTAATTAAAAATTATTTAACCATTCCCTTCTCAAGTCCATGACCACCTGAACCTAGTTCTGATCGCCGTAAAAGATAAGCAAACACTAATCCAAAAAATCCAAGTGCTGAAAATATCCACATCCCTAAATTGTACCCGTTGGGATTTGTTGCACTTGCTCCAGAATAATCATTTGCAAATCCAATCATTAAATTAAATCCAAACAAACCGATATTTTGAATCATCGTCATCAATCCATATGCTGTACCAAGTTTTGATGAATCGACAATAAGCGCAACTGAAGGCCACATAACTGCTGGTACAAGAGAAAAAGCAATACCCATCATGGCCATTGGCAGAATAAGGTAGAGTGGTATGGCTGCATTTATATCAAAGAAAGAAAACGTAATATTTATAAAATCACCGTCACCCATTACATCAGGTTTGCCAAATTTATAAGCCATCATTAAATAAACTGGAATTATTAACAGCGATCCGAACATCATTAACAGAGATCTTTTTCCAATTTTATCCGCAAGCAAACCAAATAGCGGAGTAAAAAACATTGCTGCAAGAGTTAAAATACTCGAAAGATTTCCGCCAACTTCTCGGCTGGTTCCGTGTGCTTCTTGAAAAAATTTAACAGCAAATGTTTGAAATGGAAACATTGCAGAATAAAATGTAACACATAATGCCGTTATATACCAAAATGATGTAGAAAATGATTTTGGCTTGAGAAATAATAATAACCAGGCTGCAACAACAATAATTAAAAATAATGACCAGTTATCCGGATAAAGAAAAAGTAAAATAACATTGGCTAAAACTATTATGGAAAGCACAGCCCAACGCTTTATTTCTTTGATATGCAAAATCTCCGATAGTAATATCTTATCTTGTTCACCTTCTTTTGGGAGATCGTAATTCTTACTGGCATAGATGTCAAGGAAATAATACATTCCCACACAAATAAAAGCAAATATTCCGCCTGCAACTGTTATCCAGAGTGGCGATTGCCAATATTCATATAATCCTTTTCCCCAGCTTGGTGAGTTAAGTGCTAGAAAAGAACCTAACCTTGCTACAGTTAAATTTAATCCAAATGCGAATGATAATTCTTTGCCTTTGAACCATCGTGCAATTATTGTAGTAATTGCAACTATCATCGATTCAGCACCTAGACCAAAGATCAATCTTCCGGCAGCCATCAACCAGATATTGCCTGTTATCGCTGTTATGATCGAACCGAGCATTATTAAGGCAGTAAATATTAGTACGGATGTTTTTGTGCCAATTCTATCAATCAACATTCCGCCAATAAGAACCATTATAATATTCGGAAAAGAATAAATTGCATTCAGCAGTCCGATATTTGAATCGGAAAATCCAAGCTGAGTTTTAAGCAGATCAGCAAGCGGGCTAATACTATCGTAAATGTAATAATTGCCAAGCATCGCAAGACTGATCAGCAGTAATGCTGTCCATCTTAGCAAAGAAGATGGTTTAGGTTTTAGCGTCGAAATTTCTTCCATAAAAATATCACTTAATTAATATCACGCTTTTCGCCAAAGCAGATTGTCGAAGCGTGAGGACTTTATAATAATAATGTCATGTATTGACAGACTCAATATGACATCGTTTAATAACCAAAACTAGCATTCGAATAAACAATAATATAAAAAAAAGCAGATACTTCAATTAAAGTATCTGCTTAAAATTTTGAAACATTACAATTTTATTTAGCCGGAATATTTTTTAATACTGTTTTAAGTTGGTTATAAAATTCCGGTACGGTTGATATTTGTAATTTTTCAGCAGGTGAATGCACATCTCGCATTGTGGGACCAAATGAAATCATATCCATTTCAGGATATTTTTCTTTTATTATTCCACACTCCAGGCCTGCGTGAATTGCAGTTACTTCAGGTTCTTTACCGTACATCTGATTGAAAGTTGATTTAAACACTTTCAGAATATCAGAATTTATATCTGGTGCCCAACCAGGATAGCCATCACCATAATTGATATCAGCTCCGGCAAGTTTTAACACGGCTGTTACCATATTAGTAATATCCACATTTTCGGATTTAACAGGACTTCGTTGGCTTGTAACAATATTAATATTCTTACCAACTGTTTCTACAACAGCAAGATTTGTTGATGTTTCTACTAAACCGGGAATATCATTACTCATTTTAATTACACCATGCGGAATTGCATACAGTGCATTAATTAAATGTTTCTGCGTTTTTTCATCCATTACCTTTTCCGGTGCCGGATGTTTTTCAATTGAAACTACTAAATCAGGTTCAACTGCTGCGTATTCAGCTTTAACCGTTTCATTATATTTAGCTACAAATTTTTTCAATTTCTTTTCATCATTCTTTGGAACCATAACAGCGGCAAATGCCTCGCGTGGGATAGCATTGTGTTTATTACCGCCATTTATTTCTGCAAGTGTAATTTTATTCTCTTGTGAATAACTCCAGATTGCTCTGTTAAGAATTTTTACAGCATTGCCTCTTCCAACATGAATTTCAAGACCTGAATGTCCGCCTTTTAATCCAGCAACTTTTAACTCAAATGAAGAATAATTTCTAGGAGATTTTTCTAACTTAGCTTTAAATGTTGCAGCTGTGTTTTTTCCGCCTGAACATCCGATAAAAATTGTACCAAGATCTTCAGAATCCATATTGATAAGAATATCTGCTTTAAGCCAGTTCTTCTTTAAGCTTGATGCACCTGTTAAACCCGTTTCTTCATCAAGAGTAAATAAACATTCCAGAGGACCGTGTTCAACATCAGTTGCTTCAAGAACAGCAAGAGCGCAAGCAACACCAATTCCATTGTCCGCGCCAAGTGTTGTCCCTTTTGCTTTTACCCAATCACCATCTATATATGGATAAATTGGATCCTTATCAAAATCGTGTTCAACGTCTCTGTTCTTTTCACAAACCATATCAATATGGCCTTGAAGTACAACTGTTTTAAGATTTTCCATTCCTGGTGTTGCTGGCTTACGAATGACAATATTTCCAAACTTATCTTTTTCTACTTGAAGGCCTAAACGTTTACCAACTGACACAACATATTCAGCAATCTTTTCTTCTTTTTTCGATGGACGAGGATATTTGCAAATTTCCTCGAAGTGATACCAAACTATTTCCGGTTTTAAATGACCTAATACTGATCCCATATGAAATCTCCTTTTAGTTTAATTCTTTAAATGAAATAAATCCCTGTGTATACAATTGAAAAATAAATTTTGTAATTCTTTCTTCTTCGTGCTGAATGTCATCACCAAATTTTTTCTTAACATCTTTTATAATGTGATCAACTTTAGTTTTTCCGTTAATCTTTAACCAAACAGCTGATCCAAATCTATCAAGCTTAATATTAAAGTGATCACTTTTAAGTCTTGGTGAGATTAATTTTACTGCAATCTTATTTTTAAACTTTGGTACGATAACAGTTACCAAATCATCTTTATCTTTTTCCTCAGAATAAAGTCTAAATGGTGTAAGATCAAGCGTGTTAACACTCTTTAAAATTTTTTTCCGTTCTTTTAAATGATAATGGCATAATAATGTTGATCTTGCCTCAAAAAAATCAATGTCACACTGAGCGAAGTCGAAGTGTGACACTAAATTGAAATAAACTGGCACTGTCATCTTTCGACTTCGCTCAAGATGACTTTGAAATATTATCATAAAGAATAATAATATTCCCTTTTCAAAAAACATTCATTCTCTGCAAATGTACAAATGCAAATTATCACATAGAAACTTGCGGTGGAGCCGGATCATTCGGATTACCTGCATTCTTTACAGGAATTTGAACAAGCAGCCAGGCAATAAATGCAAGTACAATTAAACTGATAATAAATGACGGCTCAGCAAAGAAACTGAACAACGGAATTTCAAAAAATGCGAAGCCTGCAAACAGCAACCCGATAAGCGCCTCACCTGCAATCAAACCTGCCGCAAGCAAAATACCATTATTTTCAACCCGTGATTTTTGTCCATCATTAAAGTTTTTCTTTGCATTAACTTTTTCTACGATACCTTTTATCAATCCGCCAACAAAAATTGCAAACGTAGTTCCCAATGGTAAGTACATACCAACGCTAACAAGCATAGGGCTTTTTACATTCATCATAATAAAACCAAGTCCCATTAGCATTCCGACAAAAATTAAAATCCATTCCATATTACCTGCGACAATTCCTTGTGAAAGAATTGCCATTAAACTTGCTTGTGGTGCAGGTAATTTATCACCGCCAAATCCTGATCCGCCCATTTTAATATCACCTTCATGAAGTATTAAAAGAGGAATAAACATAATAGAAGCAGAAACAACAACGCCAATAATATCACCCAACTGCATTTTCCACGGAGTACCACCAAGAATATGCCCGGCTTTCAAATCCTGCAGCATTTCCCCGGCAACAGCGGCGGCAACGCAAACAACTGCAGCAACACCAAGAACAGCGGCAACACCTTGAGTTCCTTTCATTCCGAGAGCAACCATAAGAATTGCAGCAACAACTAGTGTAGATAAAGTTAGTCCACTGATTGGATTATTACTGGAACCGATAATTCCAACTAAGTAACCGGAAACAGCAGCAAAGAAAAATCCTGCAACAATCATAACAACGGTTGCAACTAATGCAGCAGCAACATTCTGGGCGAAATAATTATAAATGAAAAATGTAGCTACTGCGGTTCCTAAAATGCCAATCATAATCCACTTAAAGTTAATATCTTTTTCTGTTCTGATTTCGACGTGCTCGCCGGATGCTGCTTTTTTAACGTCGCTAACTGAACGTGATATACCAGTAATCAAATTTTTTCTCATTTTCCACAATGTAAAACCTGCACCAACCAGCATTCCACCAATAGCAATCGGTCTTACATACATTTTCCAAACTGATATCATTGTCGCAGCCCAGTCAAAATCTGCAGGCAATTCTTGATTATAATATTTAAAGTATGCAATCATTGGTGTTAATAATCCCCAGGCAAGAACACCACCGCTAAAGTTAAGTGAAGCTAGTCGTGGACCAATAATATATCCAACGCCTATGTATGCCGGACTTATATCAGGAGATCTAAAAAGTAATTGTCCTTTACCTACAGTAATGAGTTTATCCCAGGAAATTGCAAATAATTTAAACTGACCTAAGGATTGAATCAATGCACCAATTCCCATAGCACTGAACAAAAATTTTGATCCTCCGCCACCGTGTTGTCCTGCTTTATGAATTTCAGCGGCTGCAACTGATTCCGGGAAAGGTAATTCTACATCTTCAACCATCACTCTTCGTAGTAGAGCCACAAACATAATTCCAAGAATACCGCCCGCAACCATAATTGCAGCGGATATCATGTAATTACCTGGTGTAAAGAAAGGATCCCAGATTCCTGCAATAAAAAATGCGGGTAATGTGAAGATAGCTCCGGCAGCAATTGATTCTCCGATCGAACCAACAGTTCTGGTAAAGTTTTCTTCTAAGATCGAACCTTTCATTAATTTAATTAAAGCCATACCAATAACTGCAGCAGGATAAGTTGCTGCGATTGTCATTCCGGCTTTTAATCCTAAGTAGGCATTTGCAGCACCAAGTACTACAGCAAGCACTAATCCGATTAAAAGTGCACGAATAGTAAATTCCGCCATATTGGTTTCTGGTGAGACAAAGGGAACAAAACGTTTTTGCTCTGCCATTTTTTTTCTCCTGTTACTGAGCAATTTAAATTGTGGTTAGAGCCACACATTCTCTAAAATAGTGGGGTAAATTTAAGCAAGAAAGTTTATCATTCTCAACACATTTTTGGCTTTATTTTATATTATTAAGCTGAAAATCCAATATTTATTGAAAGCCCAAACTAATTTTTAGGAAACATTATTGTAATTGTTGTTCCCTTCCCCTGCTCACTTTCAATACTTATTTTACCGCCGAGCAGTTCAATATATTTTTTAGTAATTGTTAATCCAAGTCCCATTCCCTCATACCTTCTGCTTAATCCTTCACTGCCCTGTCTGAATGGTTCAAATATTTGATCGATACTCTCTTGTGGAATCCCGATTCCTGTATCTTCTACTTTTATGATGGCATTATCATCGGTTTCACTAACCTGTATGCTTATTTCTCCCTGATTGGTATATTTTATAGAGTTATCAATAATGTTGCATAAAACTTTATACATAATACTTCCATCAGAGTTTATAATAATTTTTTGCTGATCAAATGAAGTATTAAGCTTTATTCCTTTCCTGGTCACTGCATCAGAAAATGCATATTTACACTCCTGCAGCAACGTTACAAGATCAACAGAGCTAAATTTCAAATCAAGTTTCTGTGATTCAATTTTAGAAAGATCAAGTATTGAATTGAGAGTGTCGTTCAATCTTTTACCGCTTTTATAAATTATTTTAGCCATCTCACGATGGTTTTTATCCTCCATTTCGGAGAGTAGTAACTCTGAGAATCCAATAATACCACTCATCGGTGTGTTTAACTCGTGACTCATGTTTGATAAGAAAACAGTTTTAAGACGATTCATTTCCTCAGCTTTATCTTTTGCAAGGATCAAATCTAACTCAAGTTTTTTTCTTTCTGTATTATCACGAATGATTGCTAAAAGAATTTCTTCATCTCCCTGCTTTATTAGTTTAGCACTTATTTCAACAGGAATAATTGTTCCGTTTTTTCTTTTATGATTTGTTTCGAAAAGAACTCCTTCGGGATTATTAATAGATGAAAAAATTAGCTCAACGTCTTTCTTTCTGTCATAGCTAAGATCAAGCAATTCCATTCTAAGCAGTTCACTAGTTGAATATCCATAAGTATCAAAAACTTTTTTATTAGCTTCAAGTATTTTTCCATCTTTATCGACACTTAATATCATATCATTGGCGTACTTTGTTAGTGATGCATAGCGCTCTGTTATTTCTTCTTTTTCCTTTCTAAGATTAAACGTTCTAGTTAAAAAGTATAAACGACTGCGTTTCCAGATTGCAAAAGTTACACTTGCGGAGAGAATTATTAATAATAATGAAATCAGAGAAATTACAATTGCAGCATTTCTTGTAGATTCTGTTACTTTCTCCTGGTTAATTTTTGCCAGCAATATCCAATCTGTACCAGGAATTTTATTAACTGATGCAAAAAACTTTGAACCCTTAAATTTTGCATCCTTAAAAAACTCCTTACCTTTTATAAATGATTCAAGTTCTGTTTTATCTTTTTTGCTTATAGGCAGCGGACGAATTGTAGATTTGTCTTCCTCAAATACATCCTTTAATATAAATCCAAGATCGCTCTGCTCTTTTAATAATATATATTCAACTTCGCCAGCCTCTCTTTTAGTATAAGATATAATCGGATGAAGATATTCAAAGAATGAGACTTCAGTCCACATGTAACCTAAAATTTCACCAGAATTTTTAATTGGTGTAATAATAGCTTGAATAAGACTTTTGTTATTCCCTAAATATAAATTTGAAAGTGACGAAGAATCTTTCTGGAGAAGGACTACTAATTCATATTTCAGAAAGTTTTGATAGATGCCTTCTGTGCTGTCGGTTGAAAAAAGAAGATCTGCATTTTTATTAAAGAAGTTAATGCTTACAAAATCAAAATCCCTTTTAAACTCATCTGTCCACTTTGCAATATTTTGTGATAGAGCGGCAGATTTATTTTGTGTAAAAAGCAATTTCAAATCATTTTTAACTTCGGGCAGCAATAGAAAGGAAGAAATAGTTTTTTTTCTTTGGACTTGTTCTTTTTCGATTTGTGCAAGTTTGATTTCTTTAATTGTAACAACGTGTCTGTAAAGTTCATCTTCAATCGCATTTTTTCTATCAGCGTAAAACAAATATCCAGCTATAGTTATGATTATCGCGGCTACAAGGAAATACAATAAATACTTTAACGGAAAACGATCTTCAGTAATAATTTTCATTTCATTCTCATTCTATTAAAACTTTGTTGTTATTAAACTTAAAACTTTAATTTTCTTATTCCAATATGGCAGATAGCAAAATCATATTTAACAGGATCGTTTACATCGAATTTTTTAAGATTTTGAGTTATCTCTTCTGCCATTTGCCAGCTTACATTTTTTCTTTTGGTAAGTTTTAATGATTTACAAATTCTTGCAATATGAGTATCAACAGGTATCACAAGTTTATTGGTTGGAATTTCTTTCCACAATCCAAAATCAAGTTCATCTTTTCGCACCATCCAGCGGAGAAACAAATTTGTTCGTCTTGCATGCACTGCCTTTTTCTGGTATAGGAAACATAAATTTTATGCCATTAGAAAATCGCCAAATGATTTCAATAAAAGAGTTTAAGAAGTGATTTGAGAAAGTTTGATATTCCGTTTTTTACATTTTCATCGGAAATATTGTAGCCTTGTAAAAATATTTGCTTTATAGATTTGTACCTATTTATCTCTTTACTGAGAATCACAAATAACTTATTAACATCATCTCTCAGAATAAAATCTATGTTTAATGCCAGAGATTTTTTTTAAGTCTTTACTTAAAGAAAAATATTTTGACGAATGAATATGGATTTCCATCAAACACAATCATTAATTTCTTTTAAAGTATTTTCAATCTGCTTAACGTTTCCATAAGCAAAGATAGAAGCAATAAAACCAACAATTTCAATATCACTTTCGTTTTTAAACAAATGAAGAAACTGAAGCGGATCAGGTTCGAGTTTTGTTCTATCAAATGCTTTATAATGATACTCTAATTTGTGTTTGAGATTCATCTTAGGTTGATAATTTCTTTGCAATAATAACACCAAATTAATACCTTAAAAAACTAAAAAAGTAGTTTGAAATAACTTTTATAATAAGTTAGAATGGCTTGTGAAACCCAATCAACCAATCACGGGAGTTACATATGTCATTCTTTACAAAATTTTTCGTGTTACTATTTATTTCTTTTCCTTTGCTTGCAAGTGGCGGTAGCATTAAAGGAAAAGTTACAGACAAAGCAACAAAGGAAGCCTTAATCGGGGCTAATGTTGTTGTTCAGTCTAAGCAAATCGGTGCTGCATCAGACATCAATGGCTTCTATATAATTAAGAATATTCCAGCAGGAACTTATACTATTAAAGCATCTTATGTTGGATATGAACCGGTTGAACAAAAAGATGTGGTTGTAAAAAACTTTCAAGTGGTTGAGGTAAACTTTGAACTTGAAAGTGATTTTACTCTTGCGGAATGCATAGTTATTGAGAAAAGACCACTAATTGAAAAAAGTAGTACAAATGCTTGCAGAATAATCAGTTCAGAAGGAATTCAATTTCAGGTTGGTGGTTATACAGCTTGTTACAGACCCGACCATAACACAGAAGAATACAGCAAGATTAATGAAAATATTTTTAAAGAGGTAATTAATAATCCTCTTTCAACTTTTTCAATAGATGTTGATTATGCTTCTTACAGTAATGCAAGAAGATTTTTATTGGATGGATTTCTTCCACCAAAAGATGCAGTACGTGTTGAAGAGTTTATTAATTACTTTCAATATGATTATCCAAAACCAATTGGTCAACATCCTCTAGAAATTTATACTGAGCTTGCAGAATGCCCCTGGAATAATGAAAATTATCTATTACACATTGGTATTAAGGGAAAAGAACTTGCAGTGAAAGAACAAAAACCCTCAAACTTAGTTTTTCTGATTGATGTTTCCGGTTCAATGGATACTCCTAAAAAATTACCATTGCTTGTAAATTCATTTAAAATGTTTACAGAGCAATTAAGAGCGGATGATGTTATATCAATTGTTGTTTATGCTGGTTCCAGTGGATTAGTTCTTCCTCCAACAAAAGGAAGTGATAAAATAAAAATTATTGATGCCCTCGAAAAACTTCGAGCTGGTGGATCTACTGCAGGTGGTGCTGGAATGAAACTGGCTTATGAGATCGCTGAAAAAAATCTTATTGAAAATGGAAACAATCGTATTATCTGGGCAACGGACGGAGATTTTAATGTTGGCGTATCAAATACCGGAGATCTTGTAAGATTTTTGGAAGAAAAACGAAATAAAGGAATCTTTCTAACTGTACTCGGTTTTGGTACCGAAAACATTAAAGATAATCGTCTTGAGCAAATGGCTGATAATGGGAATGGTCATTACGCTTACATCGATAATCTGCTTGAAGCAAAGAAAGTTTTAGTTGATGAAATCGGTTCAACACTTTTTACTATTGCAAAAGATGTAAAGATTCAGGTTGAGTTTAATCCTGCTAAAGTTAAAGAATACAGATTGGTTGGATATGAAAATCGTTTATTAAATAGTGAAGACTTTGAGAATGATCAGAAAGATGCAGGCGAAATCGGTTCAGGTCATTCTGTAACTGCACTGTATGAAATTGTTCCTCAAGAATTTGAAGGAGATATTTCTGATTCTGAGCTAAGGTACCAGGTCGTTTATATAAAAGAATCCGATCAAGTGCTAAATGAATTTGGCAATATTAAAGTACGATATAAATTGCCTGATGAAGATGAAAGTAAACTTATAACAAAAGTTGTAACGAAAGATATTGTTGATACTCGAAAAAACTTCTGATAACTTTAAGTTTGCAGCATCAGTTGCAATGTTTGGAATGCTATTAAGGGACTCTGAATTTAAAGGAGATACAGAATCTAATCTGATTCTAAAACTTGCTAAAAATAGTTTAAGTGATGATAAAACCGGTTACAGATCTGAATTTGTAAAACTTGTTGAACTTTCTGAAAATCTTGATCAGTATGCAGGAACAATTGGAAATTAAATATAGATTTTTATTAACAGTATTGAATTTTAATTGAGGCTGTCTTAAAAGAAATATTTACTATGACGTCATCCCCACAAACCTGCCTGCAGTAGGCAGGAGTGGGAATCCATTTCATTTTAAAGGTTTTGGATTCCCGTTTTCATGGGAATCACATTAAAAACAAGCCTTCCGTGACAGCCTCAAAAAAGGTATGTGACTTTTACTTCAACAGCATCATCTTTCTAGTCTGTTCAAAACTTCCTGCGGAAATTTTATAAATGTACATGCCACTTGGTAATTCTGAAGCATTAAAATTAATTTTATGAACACCCGCTGGTTTTTGTTCAGTTACGAGTGTTGCCATTTCAAATCCAAGAATGTTATAGACCTTTAATGTTACAAACGATTCTTTTGGAAGTTGGAACTCAATTGCCGTAGTTGGATTAAATGGATTTGGATAATTTTGGTTCAAAGAAAATTTATCCGGCGGATTAACTAATACTTCAATCTCATTTGAGTATTCGTATGTCCCATTAAAATCAACTTGTTTTAGTCTGTACAAATATTTTCCGGCAGAGATGTTTTCATCATTATATGAATAAGATTGTGGCTCGGTTGTAGTCCCGTGTCCATTTATAAATGTTAATGTATTCCATTCTGATCCTTCAACACTTTTTCTTTCAATGTTAAAACCAGAATTATTTGTTTCAGTAGCAGTTTGCCAGTTCAGATTTACAATACCTGAATTAACTGTTGCACTAAAACCAGTGAGTTCAACTGGAACCGAAACTTGTGCTACATTGCTGTATCCTGATGAGCCGGTAATGTTAAAAGCTTTTATTCTATAGTTATAAGTTAGAAAAGTAATATCTAAATCTTGATAAGTATTTACATTTGAAACTACAGTATCGATAACAATATATGCTTCAGCAAGAGTTTCTTTTTCGATAATGAATCCATCTTCGTTTGTTGAATTATCAGTCCACATCAATTCAACTGATAGAGGATTTTGGATAGTATTTGCCATAAGATTTAATGGAACATTTGGTATATCAGGAAAAGTATTATTACATGATTCATTTGTGTAATTAGAATTACCTGCAGCATTATAAGCTCTAACACGGTAACAATATTGAGTTCCACCAGACAGCCCAATACTGTTATAAGATGTAACATTTGGTCCAACCTGAGCAATTTCAGAATAAGTTCCACTTACAGTAGTTTTTCTTTCAATCTTAAATCCATCTTCGTTATTAGAGTTATCAGTCCAGCTTAAATTAATTTGTGTATTGCTTACTGGACTTGAATTTAAAACAGTTGGAGGAGCAGGTGGTGCAGCAATGTTAACAGTCGTTGTTCCCCATCTCCGGTTTGGATTATTGAAACCCGCATTAACAGTATATGTACCCGCAGACGGTGCCGTCAATATAAATGGATTGCTGGAAGTAGAATTATTTACGGCAACTACCACTCCATTTGAGTTGACCAGTTCACCTGCAACCCTACTTGTAGTTCCGGATAAAGTTATTTGCACTTGATTATTAGTTAAAACTGTTGCTGAAACAATCCCCGTCTGAGAAGTATGACAGCCAGAACCACCACAACCCGGTGTTGTTCCATTAAAACCAGGTTCTGATTGCAGCAATGAGACCAAAACTATTAAAAATAGAATAGTTATTAGTATTCCACTTATTTTCATATTCGTTCCTTTTTGATAATTACTAAATGTTGTTAAATGACAATTGCTATGCCAAATTATAATTAGTTAATTTATGTCAAAACTAGTGTCTTGAATACCAGATAAGGGACAATTGGGATAAAATTTATCATTTTTAATAAAAAACCGTCATTTCAGACGGCTTTTATAGGTTGGAGTATGTAAGAATGTTATTAAACTATTTAAACTTACTTAAGGAGTAACATCTTTCTTGTTTGTTCAAATCCATTTGCCGAGATTTTATAAAGGTATAATCCACTCGTTAAATCTTTTGGTTCTCTGCCTGAGGCAGATCCGCCTATGGCGGAAAAATTTACTTCGTGAATTCCGGCTGGTTTTTCTTCATTAACTAATGTAATAATTTCTTTTCCCAGGGCATCATAGACCTTTATTGTTACAAAAGATGTTTTTGGAATTTGATATTCAATGGTCGTCGTTGGGTTAAAAGGATTTGGATAGTTTTGCGACAATCTAAAATCATCAACAAAAATAAAATTAACATCAACCTCATTAGAATATTTAAAATCACCGTTGTAGTCTATTTGTTTTAACCTATAAGAATATAATCCGGATTCCATTGGTTCATCAATGAAATTATAATCGGTTAATCCATTAGTTGTGCCCTTTCCATCAACAAATCCAATTGTTACCCAATCATTTAATCTTTCAATCTTTGAAGCATTCAATCTTTGTATTTCGAATCCCTGATTATTTAATTCACTGGAAGTTTGCCATATTAAATGAACTTTTCCATCTATAACATTTGAAGTAAAACTATTTAACTCAACAGGGATAATTACCGTTGAATCATTAATTAATGCTGTCCAAACACTTAGTGCACCGCCATCTAATCTCATCCAAATTGGGTATACCTTTTTATTAAATGCTGAAATATTCGTGTAATCACCAAAAAATACCCCTGATGTTGGAGTGAAAGCTGATTCACTAACTTTAAAATTGGTAAATGTTTCACCTCCGTCGGTTGATCTTGCGACGAAAACATCCGTAGCAAAACCGGTTGTATTTCGTCTATCATAAAAGGTTAAATAAATAACTCCGGTAGTTTGATCGATCGTCATCCATGTAAAGAATTGATGTCTGGTCGTATTATCATCGTTAACTTTTTTAGCTGTACTCCAGGTGTTTCCTCCATCTGTAGACTTACTAAAAAATACATCAGTATTTGTTGAGCCATTTCTCTGATCAGACCAATTGATATAAATATTTCCCCGAAATGGTGATTGACTAGTATCACATGCTGTTATTGGTAAACCATTACAACGTGAAATTCCGGTCACATCAAAATCCCAACCTCCAGGAATTGATGAGACAAATTTGTCAACACCCCAGGTATTTCCGGCATTGGTAGATTTATCAAACATTAATCCTAACGGTCCTGCCCAGCTAACATAAATTTCACCATTCAGACCAACACAAGGAACAGCACCTTCATCTGTGTTATCAGAATCAATACAATCACCGCTTCTATCGCTCACAGTTTTTGCTACACTCCAGGTTAATCCTTTATCAGTTGAGCGAGAAAATCTGATTCTGGAAGAATCATTTGGGTTGCTGCTGCCATAGTTATCAAACTCTGTCCAGGTAGTATATATATTTCCTTTATATAGCGGGCTGTGCATATCAACACCTATCCATTCTTTATCCTGCTCTTTAGGATTAAGAAAACCAATACCGGCACCATCATTCCATGTTAATCCATTGTTTGTTGAGCGTTGAACAACTATTCTGTCAATCCAGTAACCTGAAATGGGAGGATTGGAAAGATGGCCGAAATACAAATAACCTGCTTCATCATATACAACACAAGGATCACCCCAAACACCATAAGATGCTGATGTCATAAAACTTGTCGTCCATGTAAGTCCGCCATTAGTTGAGCGAAAGAAATGATCTATATTTGCACCTGCTGCAATGTAATTTGGATTAGTTGGATTGATTGCAATCGAAACTTCTTCCGGCTGATTTGCACTTGGTCCATCAACACGAACATTTAGATATTGAGCATACACACCGGTTGAGATACAAATTACTATTGATACGATAAGAAATGTATTTTTCATTTTGATCACGCTATTATTTTTTTTACATATGCAAAGTTAAATTGTTTTTGGGTTAAATAAATGTATTCTTAAAGTATTTTTTTGCCAAAAAGTATTTTTTATTCAGGCGTTTTTAATTTATTCCTTTCTTCAATTGATTTCCATTTACTAACTTTACTTACGATAATAATTTATTCTATTAAAAGAGCCAGATGATTAAACTAAATCCAAAATTAACTGTTACATTAGAATATATCGCTATCGCTTTCGGTGCAGCAATAATGGCTCTCGGAATTGGTGTGTTTTTAGTAGATGCTAAAGTTGTTCCCGGTGGTGTAAGCGGATTATCTATGAGCGTGCATTACTTAACCGGATTACCTGTTGGATTAATGATTTGGGTACTTAACATCCCACTATACATTTGGGGAGTTAAAGAACTTGGTAAAGAATTTGGAATAAGAACATTTGTTGGTTTCACTCTTAACTCTTTCTTTATAGATTTTTTCAGAGGAGACATTCCCGGTTTATCGTTTATCCGTTTGCAAGACACGCCAACTATAAAAAATCTTCAACAAAATGATTTTATGTTTTTAATTTTAATCGGAGCTGCACTTCTTGGATTAGGACTTGGAATTGTATTTAAATTTAAAGGAACGACTGCCGGATCTGATATTGTTGCAGCAATTATGCAAAAGAGATTTGGAGTTAAACCCGGTATGGCAATTATGATAACCGACTTTTTTGTCATTCTTCTTGCTGGTTTTATAATAGACTTTAAAGATCTTGCCGGTGATCGATCTGCTGTTACGCTTACTTTTTATGCTCTTTTCTTATTGGTTATTTCCGGACGATTAGTTGATGTTATTATGGACGGATTTGATTACGCACGTTCCGTGAATATAATTTCAGATAAAAATGAAGAAATAGCTAATGCCATTATGGATGATTTAAGCCGTGGAGCTACAGCTATTAAAGCACGCGGTCTTTACAGAAATATCGATAGAGAAATACTTACAACTGTTGTTACTCTTAAAGAGCTTTCCAAGCTGTTGAACATTATAAAAAAAGTTGACCCTAAAGCATTTGTCACTGTAAGTAATGTTCACGAAGTTATGGGTGAAGGATTTAGAAAAAGAATCTAAGGCTTCTTCACTCAATTTTATTTTCAGGAACATTATTCTTTACTCTTCGTCAAAACTGATGTTAATTATAAAGGAGATTTAGAATGAAAAGATCATTACTACCAATATTACTCATTGTAGTATTACCCTTTGTGGCTTATTCCCAATTAGATCCTAATAAATTATTAAAGGATATTAATGGCAAAGTAGATGAAATAGTCATTAAATCAGAGGGAAAGGAATACACCTTTAGCGGTGATGAAGCCGAAAAACTTTTTTCATCCATGAAAGAAGATAAAAAGATGAAACATTTTTCCTTTGTTACTAAAGATGGAAAAGATTTTCATGGCGATAGTTTGCATAAAAAAATTATCATAAAAAAGCTTGACCATGAGTCTGATAGCGAAGAAAAAGAAGTTTTAGTATTTATTGATGGAAAGGATATTGATTCTGATGATTCCGATATGAAAAATATCGAGAAAAAAGTTATTGTTACAAAAGATGGTGAGAAAAAAGTAGTTACGATTACTACCAATGAAGACGGTAAAGAAAACATCGAAGTTTATGAAGGCAAAGCTGCTGATGAATATCTTGAGAAAATGGAATCAGATGAACATTGTAAAATTAAAATTGATGGTTCAAGCTGCTGTAATAAAAAGCACAAAAAAATAATTATTGAAAAAGAAGTTGAGAAAGAATAGAATTTAAAAGTATTTCAAATTTCTAACAATTTGTCATTCCCAAGAAAGCGGGAATCAATTTTAATATTAAGAATTTGGATTCCCGTTTTAACGAGAGTGACAAATCAGATTTCTTTTACAGTAAAATTCTATTTTTTTTGTTAAACGTTAATAAGTAAAGTGCTTAATGTGTTCTCCTTTAAAACCAATTTCGGTCATTGCTTCAATTCCAATTTCAAGATGAAGATCAGCAAATTTTTCAGTAACTGCTTTATCTGATTCTTCCGTCTTTACACCTTCAGGAATCATTGGAATATCAGATACAAGCAATAATGCACCACGAGGAATTTCATTTACCAATCCTACAATAAATAAAGTTGCTGTTTCCATATCAATGGCGATCGTAGAAAGTTTTTTCAGATACTGTTTAAACTCCTTATCCCACTCCCAAACTCTTCGGTTAGTTGTATAAACTACTCCCGTTCGGTATTCTAATCCCCGTTTATTGATTTTATCCGAAACAAATTTATGAAGCTTAAATGATGGAAGAGCCGGTACTTCTTTTGGTTTGTAATCATCACTGGTTCCCTCACCGCGAATTGCAGCTGTTGGAAGAATGAAATGCCCGATTTCAGTTGAGCGTTTCAATCCACCGCATTTACCAAGAAACAAAACTCCCTTTGGTGCACGGGCAACAAGTAAATCCATTATAGTTGCTGCATTAGCAGAACCCATTCCAAAATTTATAATAGACAGCCCCTTAGTGTTGGTTGCAGTTTGCATTGCTCTGCCTGTACCTTTAATCTCGCAGTTAAACCTATCGGCAAACTTCTCTACGTAATTTTGGAAATTAGTTAAAAGCATATAATCGCCGAACTCATCAATTGCAGTTCCGGTGTAACGCGGCAGCCAGTTTTTTGCGATATCAAGTTTTGTTTTCATAAATCTTATAATTCTTATTTATCGATAATTACAAAGCGAAATTAAATAAAATCCTTCAAACACTTGATATTGGATAGAGAATTTGTTTCATTTGAAGTGACTATTTTTTTAAGGGAGGTTTGAGTTATGAAAAAATTGTTTTTTTTTCTATCGTTAATAATAGTTGGATCTACAGCCCAAGCCCAAGAATTGTACTTCACCAGTATAGGCGGGCAAATGCCCGGAAACATCCTTTCAATTGATGCCGACTCTTCAGGTAATTTATTTACAACAACATCACAAGGCAAAATTTTCAGATCATCTGATAACGGAGTTAACTGGCAATCCTTATATCAAACAGATTACTTTCTTATACCAAAATTAAATGTTATATCTAATCAGGAAATTTTTGCATTCGGCACATTTAATCAAATTCTATATTCATCCGATAGCGGCAACAATTGGGCACTGAGAGGTACAGGCATCAAACCATTTGATGATGTATTAACTATTACCAGAACACAAACTGGAAAATTGTTATCAGGCGCCAAAACTGATTGTCTATCTTGTGATGGTGGTGGAATTTATTCTTCTACAGATAATGGACAAACTTGGGTATTTATAGATTTACTAAACAATTATATTAATTCGATAATTACAGGTTTCAATAATAAAATTATGGCTGCTGGAGGCGGTGGAGTATTTGTTTCAACAGATGATGGAGTTAGTTGGCAGCTAAAAAATTCAGGTATGCAGCCATATGAATTTATTAAATATCTAGCTCTAAGTGATGATAGTTCCATATTTGCAGCAACGGAAATGTATGGTGGATTAATGTACAAATCAATGGATGAAGGTGAAACTTGGATTCAGTGTAATTCAGGTCTACCAAACGATGAAGTAAGTGGATTGGAGTCTATAAATAATATCTTATTTGTTTCATATAAAAATGCTGACATTTATAGATCAACTAATTCCGGAACAAACTGGGAACTTACCAGTTTGCAAATACCAAACTTTGAATTTAATGCATTAAGCAAAACTGCAGATGGAAAAATTTTATCAGCAACAAGTGGCGGTGTATTCTATAGTCAGAATTTGGGATCGGATTGGATAAAACCAAATAATAGTATATCACATTTAGAAATTACTTCTATAAACTGCATAAAAAATTCAAACTTTTTTGTTGGAACAAATGATGGTGGAATTTTTCGTTCTACAGATCAGGGACAAAGTTGGGAACAATTTGAATTGATAAATACAGACAATGGTTATGATGTAAATGGTATAGAGTATCATTCAGATAATACTATTTATGCTTCAGTTCACGGTTATGTGACAAATAAATCCCTCTTCGTTTCAACTAATTCTGGTAATTCCTGGTCGCACATCGGAGTTGGAAACAATACTCAATCTGGACTAACTTGCTTATACATCGATCAGACTGATAAAATTTATTGCGGTGCATTTAGTAAGTTTTTCTGGACTACTAATGCTGGCATTCAATGGGTAAATCAGCCTTGTTCATTTAGCTGGATTAAAGATATGGTTAGCAACGGAAATGGAATTGTTTTAGCAGCGACCTATGGCAATGGAATATACAGATCTACTAATAATGGAATTGGATTTATTGCATCTGGATTACCCAATCAAAATGTTTTTTCAGTGGAGGTAGATAACAATGGAATTTTTTATGCTGGGGCAGATTATGGCATCTATAAATCTACAGATGATGGAATTTCCTGGACTCAAGTCACACCATCTTCTATAGTGGGTTATGTAAAAGATATTAAAGTCACAAAAAATAATATTATCACAGCTGCTGGAGGTGGTTTTTATTTTTCAACGGATGAAGGAGTTACTTGGGAATCTGTTCCAAGTGGAATCGAGAATATATATCTAACTTCTATTTCACTTGATTCACTGGATAATGTTTATGTTGGTTCCTATAATGGAGTTTACTTACTTAATAAACCAGTTCCCGTAGAACTTCTATCATTTTCTTCTTCTGTTGTTGATAATGATGTTACTTTAATCTGGATAACTGCAACCGAAACGAATAACGCAGGATTTCAAGTCGAAAGACGAGAAACGATAAACGAAAGAAGTGATGATTGGAAGAATATAGCTTTTGTAAATGGAAACGGGACTACAACTGAACCTCAATCTTATCCTTTTGTTGATGAAAACCTCTCCGCTGGAAACTATCAATACAGATTAAAGCAAATAGATTTTGATGGTACATTTGAATACCTGCCTACCGGACAGGCAGGTTCAAACACAATTGAAGTTGAAATAAATCCACCAGCAAAATTTTCTTTAGAACAGAATTATCCAAATCCTTTTAATCCAAGTACAAAAATAAGTTGGCAGTCTCCAGTAAGCAGTTGGCAAACTTTAAAAGTTTATGATGTTCTGGGAAACGAAGTTGCGACTTTGGTGAATGAAGAGAAACTAGCCGGAGAATATGAGGTTGAATTCAAAGCAGTGGAATTATCAAGTGGAATTTATTTCTATCAACTTAAAGTTGGTGAGTTTATCCAAACTAAAAAGATGACAATTTTAAAATAATATGAGTTAAAATGATGAAAAAAATATTATCCCTTATTTGTTTTTTATTCACATCATATCAACTTAATGCTCAATGGTTCGAACAAAATAGCCTTATAACAACAAAGCTTAATTCAGTTTTTTTTATCGATGAAACTACAGGCTGGGCATGTGGTGATAGTGGAAAAATTATTAAAACCACAAATGGAGGTATGAACTGGATAGAGCAAAATTCGAACACGATCAGCGGACTTAATACGATTCATTTTATCGATTCGAATTATGGATGGGCTTGTGGTACTTGGGAATACTTTGGAATTGACCAAGTTCTAAAAACAACTGACGGAGGTACCACCTGGAATAATTATTACTTCGATGATTCTACTTATGTAAATTCAGTCCAATTTGTTAATGAGAATTTAGGCTGGATAATTGTAAACTCTATAAACTCTGGAGCAATCTTCAAATCCACAAATGGTGGGATTACATGGGAAAGGCAGTACCAATCATCTGCTCAGTATGAGTCTTTATTTTTCTTAGATGAAAATATTGGATGGGTGTGCGGATATAGTAATCAAACCGGGAATGGGGTAGTTTTTAAGACTACCAATGGAGGAAATAGTTGGGCAGAGTATAATGCTAATTTTGCTGGTTCACCAATGCAGATAAGATTTGTTGACAGTACAACTGGTTGGATAAGTCACAATACTTTGGGAAGCTATGGTATATCAAAAACCACTGATGGTGGCATTACCTGGTTCTTACTAATTTGGGAGAGCTTTAAGTTTATTAATTCAATCAGCTTTCCAAATAACAACATTGGTTACGCTGTTGGCTTCCAAATGGTTGGTCCTCCTAATCCTTTCATAGGTTTAATTATGAAAACTACTGATGGCGGTTCTAACTGGTTTCAACAATACGATGGACTAAATGAATTAAGATCAGTCTTTTTTATAAATGAAAATTTAGGTTGGGCTGTCGGTAACAACGGTAAAATTCTTTATACGATAAATGGTGGCTTACCCGTAGAACTTCTTTCCTTCTCATCTTCTCTTATTGATGATGATGTTACTTTAAGCTGGATTATAGCAACGGAAACTAATAATTCAGGTTTCGAGATTCAAAGATTAAAAGATTCAAAGATTGAAAAATTAAATGAATGGGTGAACATTGGATTTGTGAATGGACACGGTACTATAACAGAACCACAAACTTATTCTTTTGTTGATGAAAACCTTTCTGCCGGTAAATATCAATACAGATTAAAGCAAATAGATTTTGATGGAACGTTTGAATATTCAAAAATAGTTGAAGCTGAAATAAATCCGCCAGCTAAATTTTCTTTAGAGCAGAATTATCCAAATCCGTTTAACCCTACTACTAGTATTCAGTATGCAATACCCAGTCGGCAATTTGTTTCACTTAAAGTATTTAATTCACTTGGGGAAGAAGTTGAAACACTGGTTAATGAATATCAGGAAGCTGGAACTCATTCTAAATTATACATTGTAAATACTGCATTACCTAGCGGAGTTTATTACTACCAATTAAAAGCTGGTGAATTTGCTCAAACCAGAAAGATGATAATTTTAAAATAAGGGAGGTTTGTTTATGAAAAAGTTTGCAGTTCTTTTTTCAGTTTTATTATCGATACAATTATTTGCTCAACTTCCCGGCGAACCATTTAATCCTATGACTGCAAATGGTGCGCGGCATATTTATAGAAACAACAATCAATGGGGACATCATATTTTATATTGGCAAAACCCAACAAATGTTATTTTTAATGATGTTTATATTAGCTCAGATTCTAACCTCGTAATTAACCTCGATCCTGCGGTTAAAGTGTTAAGCGGAATTGATTCCTCAAAAGTATTCAGTTCACTTTCATTAGAATTATTAGGATTACTTGATTTTCATACAAAATATTATTGGCGTGTTGTTGAATATAATTCTAATGGTTTTACTGCTGGACAAGTTTGGTATTTTATTTCACAATGTTCTATTTACAATTATTGGGAAGACTATTTTAGCAGTAACTTATCCAATTATACAATAATTCAACCTTATTATACATTTTGGGATATATGGCCTACTAACTTTGCAGGAGGCTCACAACCAGAACTTCAATATGATAGTCATTTAAATAACTACATAGTCACCACCTATTTAATGTTGAATGAGATTTTCGATTTATCGCCTTCAATTAATCAGATTAGCTTTAATCATTGTTTTCATTTTGATTATGGTGAATTTACTATTGGATTAGCATATTCTTTAGATGAAGGATCAACCTGGATACCATTCTGGCAACAAAATGTGACTGAAGATATTCCCGCAACTCAGGTTTGGGATATAAATGTACCAAATGAAAACTATATTAAATTAGCATTATTCTGTAAAAGCCTTCCCTCTTCTAGTGGTTTTTGGTATGTAGATAATTTACTTTTAGATACCTGGTTAACAGTATCAACTCCACCTATCCAAATCTTCGCTCAGGCAGATAGCTCAGCCTTGATGGTTGATTTAAATTGGAGTCCTGGGTTTACTGTCAATCCGAGTTGGGGTTACAGGCTTCAGAGAAAAAATGGTTTGCCAAGAAGTTTAACAAGTTATTCGACAATTACAGAAGTTGGACCCAGTATACTTTCTTATGAAGATTCAAATGTTCAATTGGATAGTATTTATACTTATCGAATTCAATCAAAAGAGGGACCGGGAGGTGGTTGGTCAACCACATGGAGTAATGAAGCAACCGCCTATGTTCCGGCAATTGTTCCTGTAGAACTTATCTCCTTTTCTTCTTCAGTAGTTGGTAATGATATTACTTTAAATTGGACAACCGCAACGGAAACAAATAACTCAGGATTTCAAGTTGAAAGAAGAAAAACGGAAGACGAAAGAAGTGAAGAATGGTTGAAAGTTAGCTTTGTTGATGGAAACGGAACTACAACAGAACCGCAGACTTATTCTTTTGTTGATGAAAACCTTTCCGCAGGAAAATATCAATACAGGTTAAAGCAAATTGATTTTGATGGTACTTTTGAATACTCAAATATTGTTGAAGCCATAATTCTACCACCAGCAAAATTTTCTTTAGAACAGAATTATCCGAATCCTTTTAATCCTTCAACCAGTATTCAGTATGCAATAGGCAGTAGACAAATTGTAACTCTAAAAGTTTATGATGTACTTGGAAATGAAGTTGCAACACTTGTAAATGAATTTCAGGAAGCAGGAATTCATTCTACATTATACATTCTAAATTCTACATTGCCAAGTGGCGTTTATCTTTATCAATTAAAAGCAGGTTCATTCATTCAAACAAATAAAATGATTCTGATAAAGTAGGGAGTAACTTATGAAAAAAATAATAATAATTTGTCTATTCCAAATATTGTATTCTACTATTTATCCACAAGCAACCCAAGATTGGGTAAAATTATTGATTGGGTACAGTACCTGTTACTCTGTTGCCTTTACAAGTGATGACAATTGTGTTGCAGTTGGTAGAATGGCCCATAATTATATGATATTAAAATTGAATTCTAATGGCAATGAACTTTGGCAAAAGATTTCCAATAGGCCAAATGAGAATGATGAAGCTAGGAAAGTAATTGTAAATAATAATGGTGAATTAATGATTGCAGGAAATCGTGGTGAATATCCTTTACTGTTAAAGACAAATTCATTTGGTGATACAGTTTGGACAAGACATATTATAGAAAATGATACGATGATAGGTCAGATACGAGCAATGCAACCAATTAGCGACTCCGGTTATGTTTTAGCCGGTGTATTTGGCGACTCATTCCACTTAGATGAAAATAGAATTTGGGTAATTAGAACAGATAATGAAGGAAATACAGTTTGGTCAAAATTGTTTACATATGGATTTGCAAGCACTTTAACAATCGATGTTTATAATAACATTTTAGTAGCTGGGGGCGCACAGTTGTTAAAACTGAATAGTAATGGTGATATAATCTGGAATAAAACTATTACTGGCGATTATTATTATGATTTTTTTTCCGTGAAAGAGATAGGAACTAATGGATTTATTCTTGTTGGATCATCAAGTGCATCTGATTACAAAGACTTATGTTTAGTAAAAATCAATTATGATGGGGTTAAAATTTGGGAGAAGATGTATGGTGGTAACTACGAAGAAGTTGGGAAAGATGTCATTGCAACAGTTGATTGAACTGTACCCCAAATTGTAGACAATAAGAAAAGCAACTATATTAATAAAAAAGTAAAAAAATATAGGAGCAACAATGTCAGAAAGACAAGCACGAAGAAGTTTTGATAAAGACTTCAAAGTCTCAGCCGTTAAGCTAGTATTGGAATCAGGGAGATCAGTAGAAAGTATTGCCTCAGATTTGGGTTTAAGTAAAAACACTTTGTTTAATTGGAAGAAGAAGTATCTGACGGATGCGAAGAATGCATTTCCCGGTAAAGGACATTTGAAACCAGAGCAGGAGGAGTTAAGAAAAAAAGACAGAGAGATAGCAACGTTAAAAATGGAGCGTGACATTTCAAAAAAAGCCTTGGGCTACTTTGCAAAGGAAAAGCTGTGAGATGCAGATTTATAAAAGATAATCTACAGGATTATCCTCTATCATTAAGCTGTAGGATTCTTCAGGTAAGCAGATCCGGATATTATCACTGGATAAAAAGAAGAACTCAGCAAAGAAGACAGCAGGAAGATAAGATACTGCTATTGATAAACAAGCATTATAAGCTTAGCAGAGGGCGTTATGGATTCCGTAAGATAACCAAGGCAATCAGGCAAGAAGGAATAATTATAAATAGAAAACGAGTATATCGTTTGATGAAGAACAATGGGATTTTTTCAAGAACGAAGAAGAAATTTAAGGTAACAACAAAACAGGATTTTGCAGCACCGTTTAGTGCTAATCTGCTAAATGGTAAGTTTGAGGCAGAAATGAAAAATCAGATCTGGAGTTCAGATATAACATACATCAGGACTAATGAGGGCTGGATGTATCTGGCAGTAGTGCTTGATGTTTATAACCGTGAGATTATTGGCTGGTCATTAAGTCAAAGAGCTGTATCAGATTTAGTGGTTAAAGCTCTAACAATGGCGGTAAACAAAAGAAAGCCACAAGCAGGAGTAATATTCCACTCAGACAGAGGAAGTCAGTATACATCAAGTTCAGTAAGATATTTATTGAGCAAATATGGCTTCAGACAATCAATGAGCGGCAAAGGAAATTGTTATGATAATGCAATAACAGAAACTTTCTTCAGTACGTTAAAGAAAGAACTGGTATACTTAACAGAATTTGATACCAGGCAACAAGCAGAATTAGAAATCTTTGAGTTCATTGAAATCTTTTACAACAGAAATAGATTGCATTCATCTTTGGGTTATTTAAGTCCTGTAGATTTTGGAATGAATAAGAAAACTGAAAATAAAAAAGAAGAAATAAGAATTAATAATAATCAGACAGTTGCTTATCTTTCTGTCTAGTTTTGGGGGGTCAGTTCAGATAAAGGTTTTCTTGTTTTAGGCAGAGCATCTGGTAAAGTATGGTTAATGAAAACAGATTCATTTGGTGACACTTTATGGACACAAAAATTTGCTATATCGAATGATCCATTTTCAGCCGCATATCCTCAATCATTTACTATTTCTGAGTCAAATAAAATCTTAGTTGGAGGCAGTTATACAACAATAATTGGAGGCAATTGGTTTGTTTCCAAATATACACTTACTTTAAGTGGGATTGAACACACCCCGGATCCAATATTACCTAATTTTGAATTCTTTCAAAATTATCCAAATCCATTTAATCCAAGAACCAATTCAGTATGCAATAGCCAGTAGGCAATTTGTTAGTCTTAAAATATTTAATTCGCTTGGAGAAGAAGTTGAAACATTGGTAAATGAATTTCAGGAAGCAGGTGTTCATTCTACATTGTTCATTGTTAATTCAGCATTACCAAGTGGCGTTTATCTTTATCAAATTAAAGCAGGCTCATTCATTCAAACAAAGAAAATGACCTTGATTAAATAATTACAGATTTATTGATTTCCTTCGAATTTGCTCAGAGTGATTTAAACAATTCGGTCAAAAACTGCGTAACATAAATTCTTAATTGTAAATAGATAATTAAAAATTTATTTTAAGAATACTTATAAATAAAAAACAAATTTAAGATTTAGTTAGAGGCTGTTATGAAAATAATTTATACTTTTATAATTGCAATTATGTTATTGCCATTCACTGCAATACCGCAGATATCGCCAGGCGATTCAAATGCTGTAAAAGTGGAATTCCGGTTTTACCATGAACTTGCACCAACTGATTCTGGTGTTGGACTTAATGGATCATTTAATAACTGGACGGGTGGTGTTTTTGTAATGCACGAACTTGAACCAAATTGGTGGTATGTAACTTTAGAGCTTTTACCGATAGGGTATGAATATAAATTTGTTACCTATACAGATACAGTCGGTCAGGCCGGAGTAACAGGATATTTTACTGACCCGTTAAACCCCAGATATGGCGGACCGTTTAATAATTCTATCTTGACAGTTAAAAATCCGATGATATATTATGTTATCCCTAAAAACGGTACAAATATTTTTGATGACAGACCTGTGATTACATGTAACATTAGTTTTAACAATAGCACAAACCTTGATGTGAACAGAACTAAGTTTTGGATAGACGAAATTGAAATCCCAAATGCAGGGACTTATTATAACCCTTCAACAAGAAGATTTGCTTATCAGCCAACACAAGGATTATCTTATAATTTACATAAAGCAGTATTAAGGGTCTTTAATACTGAAGGTGATTCTGCAACAGACAGTACAAAATTTACTCTGCAAAGTTATTTTAGTGTGGGTAAATATACTTTTAAGTTTGATTCTAAAAGCCCAACTTTTGATTATACGGGTGATATAACCCGGGTTGATGCTAAAGGTGATTTCAACTCCCAAGGATCAACACCGATGAATGATCCGGATGGTGACGGGGTTTACACTTTAACAACCAATCTTAATGTTAATGAAGTAAATGAGTACACAATTATTGTAAACAGCGGTTTGTATATAAATGATCCGGATAATCCAGACCTTTCTTCTAACTATAAGACCTATGTGATAAAACGATTGCAGAGTTACCCGTACTTTTTGGGATTTAATATTCCAAGCGGACAAACTTTTTCGTATCCAACATCACCTATAACAATCAGTACAACGATTCTGAAAAGTGATTCATCAGTTTCAATCAGCGAACCATCTTTAACTGCAAAGTTAAATGGTTCAACTGTACCCGTTATTAAAACTCCCATATCGGGTTCGTATGAGCTGAAAGTAGTTCTATCAAATCTTGCTGTGGGAAGATATGTGCTTGAGTTTTTTGGTTCAGATTTTAAAGGTTACCCGGCTGATCCTATAAAATTTGTTTTTGGCGTTTATCCAGATGGTGAGGGTTATCATTTTGTAGATGGAGATACTGATGATAACGGACCGGGAACTTATTTATATCCTTCAGGGATTAGTGCAGGTTCATCAGATATTCAGCAAGTTGACATTACCTCAGTACCTACATTGGATTCCCTTAAATTCAATATTAACCTGGCATCAGTTTCACCAAATACAAGATTAGGATTTTATATTGTCAACAACTTTAATGGAGAATTTGTTCTGGCACCACAACAGGCTAATATTAAAATACCGGAATGGAACAGCAAAGGAGTTTACTTTACAATTGCTCCAAGCAATTCATCATTCTTTAACTCTGCAACAGAAAATATAATTTATGTTTCCCGTGATCCGCTTCAGACTTCTTATCAGTTTGCAATCGATTCTACTCAAATTGCTAATGGTGAATTTTCATTTCAGATTCCACTTTCAATACTTGAAGAAATTATGGGAACATATAGAAGTGAATGGTATTTTGGTGCATATACATTTTTTAAAGATCAAGCAGGAACGATAAAAGTTGATGAATCACTTGGCGGATATAGTTATGATGAAAATCCAAATATATATGATGCAACTTTTGCTGCAGAAAATCTCAATCAACAAAGAACCATAAGAAACTTTATTTCATCAAGTGGAGTTGGCGGACCAAGATTAACTAAAGTTGGAAGTAAGGATAGAGGTTCGTTTGAAGTATTACCTTCTCAGATAGATCCACAGCTTGGTAATGCACCTGAGATTAAACTTCTTACGATCGGCGGTGATATAAGAACAGATTCCGTTCTTGTATATGGATATGCTGAAGCCGCGCCGGGAACACAGGTAACGTTACACACTAATCAGACAGATACACTTCTTACTGTTGGGGCAGATAGTCTTTTCCATTCAGTTATAAGTTTGCAGGAAGGTGAAAATCTTATTAATGCATCAATGATTTATAATGTGACAAGGACAAGTCGAAGCCCTTTTATTAAGTTTAACAGCATTATTGATCATACTCCAAAAGTAAAAATAATTACTGGTGTTGCAGGAACATTAGTTACGATGAATGCAGATAGCAGTTATGATCCGGATGGAGGCCCATTATCTTTTCTGTGGGAACAAGATCCTAACAATCCGGCAACTGTAAGTTTAAGTGGAAGCACTTCTTCTATTGCGACGTTCAATTCACCAACTGCTAAAGGCGAATATTACTTTACATTAAAAGCAACCGCACCCGGAAATGATGAAGGCTGGGCTAGAACAATTGTACTTGTAACAGATTCAGGAACTTACGCACCGGATTATAAATACTGGCATCCAGCCTGGGTTGATACACAAGTTGTATATTCTATCTTTGTGAGATCATTTAGTGAGACGGGAAATTTTTCTGAAGTAACAAGCCGTATTCCACAACTAAAAGATCTTGGAGTAAATTCAATTTGGTTTTTACCAGTTCATCCCACCACAAATAATATCGGACCTGATAATCCCGGTTATGCTATTACCGATTATTATGGATTGTATGAGAATTATGGAACGAATAATGATTTTAAAAATCTCATTAACACAGCACATCAGTATGGAATAAAAATAGTAATGGATCATGTTATCCAGCACACATCAATTCTTCATCCATTTATGAAAGATGCAAATGTTAATAAACAGTATTCGCCGTATTATCCATTTTATATGTGGGATGCGAATAATAATTTTCAATATTTGTTTACGTGGGTAGATCTTCCATCAATTAATTATGAGCAGGAATCAACAAGAAAGTATTTATTAGATATGGCTTCCTACTGGGTGCAGGATTATAAAGTGGATGGTTTTCGTTGCGATGTAGCCTGGGCAATAAACGATTTGAGAACTTCTGGACCTGCTTATTGGAAAAAATTCCGCAGCACTTTAAAATCTATGAAACCCGACGTCTTTTTACTTGCAGAAGCTGATGCAGAATTCCCCAGATATTTTGATCAGAAGTTTGATGCTGCTTATGACTGGAGTTGGTTTAACAATGTAAAAAGTATTTTTGGCGGCAGCGGAAGTATAGATTCTCTGAATGCTGCGATTGAATATTATTATTCTCCTTCGTTTCCAAAAGATGCACGGCCATTTAAGTTTACAGAAAATCAGGATGAGCAAAGATTTATTGAAGCCTATGGATTATCAGCATCTAAATTAGCTTCTGCAATATTATTCAGCTCGCCAGGTATTCCGATGCTCTATGCCGGACAGGAAGTTGGTGAACATACTTTCAGAGGAATAATAAATTGGAATGATCCAAGTAACCTAAGACCATACTATAAAAAACTTGTAAAAATAAGACATCAAAATCTTGCTCTATCAAAAGGTGATTTTACAAGAGTAACAAATACGAATCCAAATCTTATTTATTCGCACTTAAGAACATTTGAAGCAAACGATGTTATTTCTATTTTTAATTTTGCAACAGCTCAAACCAATACAACAATTCATGTTCCTATTGAACATATTTCGTTTGATTCCACCGCTTCTTTTTATTTAAATGATGTTTTGAACAATCAATCTTTTTCTGTGATTGGAACTCAATTAAGAAATTACTCCATTTCAATTCCGGCTAATACAGCAAGAATACTAGTTTTATCTTCAACTCCGTTAGTTGATGTTGATGATGAAGAAGGAATGCTTCCAACAGAGTATTCGGTTTCTCAAAACTTTCCTAATCCATTTAATCCATCAACAAGGATTCAATATTCTCTGCCATATTCAAGTACAGTAAAAATTTCAATCTTCAATATTCTTGGTGAAAAAGTTGCAGATTTAATAAATGGAGAAATGAGCGCTGGATATCATGATGTTGATTTTAATGCGAGCAGACTTGCCTCAGGAGTTTACATTTATTACATAGAAGCAAAATCAACAACAGGGCTTGCAAATTTCACATCAGCTAAAAAGATGATTTTAATAAAATAATCTCAGTGACTCTGTGTCTCTGTGGTGAAGAAAAAACATTAACCACAGAGGCACTAAGGCACAAGGAAAACATTACTCCGTGTAATTATAAATAACTTCTTTTATTGCTTCTTCACAAACTTTACAGAATGGTTTATCACCTTTTGAAAACATTATACAATCTAGCATCGGACGATAAATTCCTTTTGGCTGATAGCCGCCGCCTTCAAAAGCACCAACTTTATTCCAGAATTTACTGCTCATTAAATATTTATCAACCTTCTCAGACTGCTTTTTATCTTTCATTGCATATTCTTCTTCAGCAGCTTTTATTTCAATTTCAGGGGCACGATTTCTTTTCAACTCAGACAGTGTGATTGTTTAATTTGTTTCTTTCTTTTATCCATTCATAGTTGAATCTATCAAACTCCTCTTTTTCCCATGGCGTTGGGATTTCAATTCCATCGCTTAAATATTTTTTCCATTTAATATTTTTCGTATCCATCAAAGCAGTAATGTTTGGTTCAACGGGTTCAACAGTTGGTTTGAAGAAATCATTGTAAGCCACATCAGATGTGTAATACTCATCTGCTAATCCTGTAAATGAATGACCAAACTCGTGTACAAACAAATATTTTGCAAATTGATTGTCTGTAGTGTAAGTGCAATACTGGTTATAAATTCCTCCTCCGCCATATCGAGGATGATTAACCTGAATGTAGATTGCATCATAAGGAACGTGAGCGGCAAGATTACGCATTGATAAATTGTCTTCTGTCATTAAATATCTTTCAGAGCCGAGAGTCCAGAATGTTGTGTTAAGAACAGTGTTAACAAAAATATCTGCACCGGGTAAATCTGTTCCGGATTCTTCAGATGGCTTGAAGACGCCGTAAATATTAAAATCATTTTTTTGCGATTTGTAAGGTTCCTCTTCAAAGAAAAAATCAACAAAACGCTTAAGATCATTTTCAAATTTTTCTCTTTCTGATTTTGTATAACCTTCAGCAAGAATAGCTATATCAACTTTCTGATGCGGATTGCCATTGTAAACCGGTTTTAGTATTTCTACAGTTGCATCGGCAATTTTATCTTTAATAATAAAAATACTTTGAGGATCAATTTCAGTTTTAAAAAATTCTTCAAGAAGATTTTTCTCGTTTCTTTTCTCTATAGCAAATATGATTTTCTTTTTTGGAAAAGGAACAATAGTTGATTCGTGAAAACTCTTTACTATTCCATTTACTCCATCATCACTCGAAGCATATTCACCAAACAGTGTATCAAAACCTTTCGAGTATATTAATTTCTTAGTCTCTAAATCATAAATTTTAACATAATATTTTCCGTTATTAAGATTATCAACAAGATGATTTGGGCTTCCTGCCCAAATTCCATATCGAAACATCTTATCAACTGTAATCATTTCCGTCTTTGCATCACCTATATGAAAATAATCTATGCGCAATGTTTCATCCAAAAAGTATTCTTCGAATTTAGGATTACTTTGGGGCAGAATTGAAATTGAGAGAATTAAGAGAATTAATATTGCTTTCATACTTTCCTCGCGAGATTTTTAAGCGAATTATATTTTTTGTGATAGCAATTTAGCAATCTTTTTCTGAACTTTGGACAGAAATTCTATTGTGATTTAATTGAATGTGGTTGATTGTAATGGAAAAATTGATTTGTCATTCCCACGAAAGTGGGAATCCAGTTTTGAAAATTTAGAATTTTGGATGCCCGCTTTCGCGAGCATGACAGATCACTTAAGCAATTTAAATAAATTTAACAATGATAAATACAAATGGAAATAAAATGATTTTTTCTAAAAGATATTTGAATTTTCGAATCTCACTCGTGCTCTCAATTTTAATCTCAATCTTTAGTGTCGCTCAGCAAGATGAAAGCTGGAAAGTCTTTGATGATTCACAAGTTACAAGAGTTGATATTACTATTGATCCTGCATCCATTATCTGGCTTTATCAAAATGTTAATAGTGATTCGGAGTTTGTCGCCTCTCTCCATTTTCAAAATGCATATATAAATGAAACTGTTGATTCAATTGGCTTTAGACTTCGTGGTAATACTTCAAGAAATTCTCAGAAAAAATCTTTTAAAATATCTTTTAATAGTTTTATTTCCGGCCGAGAATTTTATGGATTAGATAAAATAAATCTTAATGGCGAGCACAATGATCCATCAATCATTCGCAGTAAACTTTGTTTTGATCATTTCAAAACTATTGGTATGAAAGCCAGCCGGGCTAATCATGTTGAGGTATATATAAATGGACAATACTACGGTTTGTACATTTCTGTCGAACATATCGATAATGAATTCCTGAAAAAGAATTTTGCTGATGAGACTGGAAATCTTTGGAAATGCCTCTATCCAGCAGATTTAAATTATCTTGGTGAAGATCCAAATCTTTATAAAAATTTAACCAATAATGGAAAACCAGCCTATGAATTAATGACGAATGAATCCATATCTGATTTTACTGAGCTTGCACATTTTGTATCAATACTAAATAATACATCAGCTACAGCATTACCTGATTCATTGGAATCAATAATCGAAGTAAGTGAAGTTTTACAATACTTTGCAATGGATATTCTGCTTGGTGAATGGGATGATTATTGGTCGTTGATGAATAATTATTACTTATATCATGAACCGGTTAAAGATATTTTTCATATAATTCCTTATGATTATGATAATACCTTCGGTATAGATTGGTTTGGGATTAATTGGACGAATGCTGATCCATATAATTATCCAAAAGTTGCAAGCGGCTATCGTCCTCTTGCTGAGCGATTAATTCAGAATGCTCAGTATAGAAATTTATACACACATTTTTTAGAGTTTTACAGACAAAATATTTATTTGCTTTCTAATTGGGAAAATAGAATTGACACCTTAAGAACAATGATTACACAATCAGCACTTAGCGATTCTTTTCGTACTCTTGATTATGGTTTTGATACCAATGATTTTTTTAATTCTTACAATGCATCAGGCTATAATAATCAACATGTAAAATATGGACTAAAGGAATTTATTAATTTAAGAAATAGTTCTTTGCCAGGGCAACTTACATATCTTAATGCCAAGCCAATTGCTTACAAGATTGATTATGAACCAAAAAATCCGGGACCTAATGATTCTATACATGTTGTTGCTTCTGTTTTTGATAATAATGGTTTAAATGAGGTTTCGATTTACTACCAGGAAACAGGTTCGACTAATTCTGAGATTTTCCAAATGACATTTACTCCAATTCCAAATACAAAAAAAGTTGAAGAAGCAGATAGATGGATAGGAGTTATCCCTCCGATTGGTGCAGGTAACTCAGGAAAGTTTTTTGTTTTTGTAAAGGATAATCAGAATCAGTCGCAGTTCTATCCAAGAAAAAAAGCAATCGAGATTAAGTCTCAACAAATAATTACATCTGGAATTGTTATCAATGAATTTATGGCAGATAATGTAACCACGATTACTGATCCAAACGGGGAATATGATGATTGGATTGAACTCTATAATTCTACATCCAATATGATTCCTCTTACCGGAAAATACCTTACTGATAAAAAAGATAATCTAACTAAATGGAAATTCATCGATCCGAATCTTTTTCTTGCACCAAATGAGTATTTATTAGTTTGGTGTGATGAAGATTCAGGACAGGTTGGATTTCATACCAACTTTAAGTTAAGTGCAGGTGGTGAGTTTATTGCGTTGGTTGAAAATGATGGAATAACAATTAGCGATTCACTCTCATTTGGACAGCAGACAACAGATATTTCATTCGGCAGGTACCCGGATGGATCAAATGACTGGGTATTTATGTCTCCAACGCCCGGTACAACAAATAATATTTCTTCTGTAAATGAAGATGAATTTATTCCATATGAGTTTAGTTTAAGTGCTTACCCAAATCCGTTTAATCCTACCACTTCTATCAGATACAGCATCCCGAATGTCACCCTGAGCGAAGTCGGAGGGTCCAGAGTGCAACTTATAATTTATGATATTCTTGGGAACGAAGTTGTAACATTGGTTAATGAAGAAAAACCTGCTGGCACTTATGAGGTTATTTGGAATGGCGAAAATAGTTTTGGAAAAAACGTAAGCTCAGGAATTTACTTTGCAAGAATTTATGCTAATCAACAATTTAAAAATTTAAAGTTGATATTGCTGAAGTAAAAATGTGAAACAACTCTACGAATAATAATTACTAATAGGCTATCTTATAAGTTGAGTTTTATGTGTCATTCCCGTGAAAACGGGAATCCAAAAAAACCATAAGATAAAATGGATTCCCACTTTCGTGGGAATGACAATCCTGCATATTTGACTTATAAGACAGCCTTTTACAATAAATTCACTACACTATTTAGACTTTTCTATTCTTTATCTTCGGTATTTTCTTGAGTTGATGAATAAATATCTAAATGGAACTTGTGAAGAAATCTCTGATAAATTGGAGCAAAGATAATTCCGACAATTATCAGAAATGTAACTCCGCTAAAAAGTGAATAAAATATAGCAAATATTTTTCCGGAGAAATTGATCATAGGATCAACCGGACCCATACCAGTTAAAATCATTGACGCATTTAGAAATGCTGAAAGCCAATCTAGATTACCAAAAAAGTGGTAACCTATTCCACCGATACCAAGTGAGAAGATTATCAGGCCCGATCCGATTAAAAAACTACGTGTAAGATTTTTAATAAAATGCTTTCTGGGATGAAGCTTTAAGATAGTGCCGGAATGCGAAATTTGATTTTTCATTTTTTATCCTTTAAAAATTTAAAATATCCTAGTGATTAACCGAAATCTATAAATAACTTTGTAAGAATAATTTATTTATAAAATAAATTTTCCCATCATATTATTTATTTTATTGCCCTATTTAACTTAAACGCACTTTTTAAATTAAACCCCTTTAATGTTACGTTATACTGAACTTTTTTCAAGGAAACTCTTGTAAAAAACCCTTAGATTTGTAACAGTAAATTTTAATAATATCATAAAAAATGAATCAAAATATTTTTATACAACAACAAAATTAAAAGCACAAAGGAGAGTATTTCTATGGCTCGTAAGAACGTGTTGATAATGGGCGCTGCTGGACGCGATTTCCACAACTTTAATGTCTACTTCAGAGACAATAAAGATTACAATGTAGTAGCATTTACTGCAACACAAATCCCAAACATCGAAGGCCGCACCTATCCAAAACAACTTGCCGGCAAACTTTATCCAAACGGAATAAAGATCTACGAAGAAAAAGAATTAGAATCCCTTATTAAAAAATTAAAAGTTGATGAGGTAATCTTCTCATACTCGGACGTACCATTTGAATATGTAATGACAAAAGCTTCAATTGTTAATGCTTGCGGTGTTTCATTCCGTTTACTTGGTGCCGCCGAAACTGAAGTTAAAAGTATAAAACCAGTTATTGCAGTTCTAGCAGTAAGAACAGGATGCGGTAAGTCTCAAACATCACGAAAAATTGTAGAAGTATTAACAAAAGCAGGTAAAAAAGTTGTTGCAGTTCGCCATCCAATGCCTTATGGTGATCTTGTAAAACAAAAAGTGCAGCGCTTTGCTACTTATGCTGATCTTAAAAAACATAAATGTACAATCGAAGAAATTGAAGAGTACGAACCACACGTTGCAAGAGGCGGAGTTATTTATGCAGGAGTAGATTACGAAGCAATTTTGCGTGAAGCAGAAAAAGAAGCTGATGTAATTTTGTGGGATGGCGGTAATAATGATTTTTCATTCTACAAAGCTGATGTAACCTTCACAGTTGTTGATCCCCATAGACCTGGACACGAAATGAAATATTATCCGGGAAATACGTCTTTAAGATTGGCTGATGCTGTTGTAATCAATAAAATTGATTCTGCCGATAATGAAGGAATAAATACGGTAAGAGATAATATCAGAAAAGTTAATCCTAAAGCAACAGTAATTGAAGCAGCTTCTCCTGTTACAGTTGAACATCCGGAAATGATTAGGGGTAAGCGTGTTCTTGTTGTTGAAGACGGTCCAACACTTACGCACGGAGAAATGAAATACGGTGCCGGAGTTGTAGCAGCAGAAAAGCTTGGAGCTAAAGAACTAGTTGATCCAAGACCATATACTGTAAAATCTATTAGCGCAACATTTGAAAAATATCCGAACATTGGTGTTCTTCTACCAGCAATGGGATATGGAGCAGCACAATTAAAAGATCTGGAAACAACAATCAACAATACAAAATGCGATGCTGTTGTAATCGGAACCCCGATTGATCTTAGCAGATATATCAAGATCAAGAAACCAAGCACACGTGTTAAGTATGATTTGCAGGAAATTGGGGCTATTACAATTGAAACAATTTTAAGAGAGAAAAAAATAATAAAGTAAGTCATTGCGATGAGCGAAGCGACGTGGCAATCTGTTTAATATTCAGATCACTTCGCTTCGCTCGTGATGACATTTTTCAAAAATATTTTTTCAGGGGCGTTATGAAAAAGTTAGTTTTGTTTTATGTGATTCTGTATTCAACAATTTCTTACAATCAGACAACGAACAATGAATTCCCGGCAAATCTACCTCCTCAAGGATATGGGAATAAATTATTAAACTCTTCCGGCGCTTCATCAATATTTAATGATGTTTCCAACATTGGATTTATGAATCCAGCTTCTATTGCTGAGTTTGATAATTATTCGTTTGGGATTTCTTATCAAGCCAGCACCAATATTGATGAAGCCTGGATTGCAGATTTAGGTACGAGTCATGTTTACAACTTTTATCCGCAATCTGCTGGTGGAATTGTTAAATGGAATGACTTTACTTTTGGGTTAGGATTTGGTCAGAAGTACAATGGAACTTTGGATATGGACCCAATTCCAGTAACAACCGTTCAGGATCCTGATGGTACTGGTGAGTTTTTTGACGCAACACAGGAAACGATGATTCATAGTTATTCTTTAACCGCCGCCTATTCATTCAAAGAATTACTTCAAACATCAAATGATCTTTCATTCGGTATTAGATATTCTTTGAATCGATTTAATCGATATGATGAAATTTGGCACAGCATCGGTCACGCAACAGATTATTCCAGTAGCTTTACTGCAGGTTTATGCTATCAGTTTGACTTAGAAGAGAAACGCAAACTTTCAGTCGGATTAGCTTATGAAAATAAAACAGATTTTAGGGCTGAGTATGAGATTGATCAGAGTCCAATAAATTATCAGTGGAGCGATACAACTGGTGGACTTATACCTGCTGAAATCTCAACTTCAATACTCGTGGCAAGTTTACCAGATGAATTAAGATTTGATCTAGCAATCGATGCAACACAAAACTTAAAATTCTTGATAAACCTCACATCAGTTTTCTGGAAGAATGATCAGAATTATCTTCAAGATCAAGTTGAATACTCTACAAGTTCCTTTTATAATATTAACGAGATGTTAACTACTTCACTTGGATTTTTTTACACAGATTATAATCATGAAGATAATCGTTATTATAGAGTGAACGGAAAATTGAGTGCTTTCTTTATCACAGCCGGATTAAAATTAAATTTTAAAATGTTCTATGCCGATTTAGCAATTGCAGATTCACATCTTTTCTCGGGTGATTTTAGAAAACAGACTATTGGTAAACTGGCATTTGGAGTGCATTTATAAATTTTCCGGCAGTCACGAACCACTTCGTGACTGAAATTTTTAAGTTTTTCTTTAAGCGTTAAATATATCGAAAGGATCTTATGATAATAGACAAACTCTCAAACTCGCAATTATATTCTGGACTTGGCGAAAGAATTAACAAAGCTTTTGCTTATCTAAAAGAAACTGATTTCTCCAAAATGGAATTAGGCAAATACAAAATTGATGGAGAAAACATTTTTGCTCTGGTTAACGAGTACAATACAAAAGATGAAAGCGAAGGAAAACTAGAAGCACATAAAAAATGTATCGATGTTCAGTTTGTTGCAAAGGGAAAAGAGCTAATGGGCTACGCTCCGTTAGAAAATCAAGAAGTTATTGATGAATACAACGAACAAAATGATATTACATTTTTCATCGGAGAAAAATCTTTCACCCAAGTAGATAAAGGAATGTTTGCAATCTTCTTCCCCACCGATGTTCATTTACCTGGAATAAAAGTAAACGAAAAATCTTATGTAAAGAAAGTCGTGATTAAAGTTAAGGTTTAATTGCTTTTTGTTTTTAGCGCTAAACCTTATTTTAAGTTATGACTAAAAGAAAATTACTAAAAGCATTAAAGCGTATTCAGCACTTACCAAAAGGAATTAATCTTCTTAGATATTCCAACAATAAAATTCAAACACTTCTGCTCGATAAATCAAAAAGTCTAAAAGTTTCATATCCTTCATCTATAATGATTGAACTTACAAATCATTGCAACATAAAGTGTATTACCTGCGCGCGGGAGTATGCTTATGGTGATGCGATGGATAAAGGATTTTTAGATTTCGAAAAGTTTAAATCCATTGTTGATGAAATTCATCCTTACGTAGATGCAATTGGATTAACCGGACTCGGTGAAACTTTTCTTTATAAAAGAATTGAAGAAGGCGTTGATTATATCAAAAGCAAAAGTAAAGGAATAATAATTTCGTGTTCTATCAATGCGCATCTACCTAAGAGCATAGAGATTGCAGAAAAACTGATTAACAAAATTGACACAATTCAAATTTCAATTGATGGAATCGGTGATGTTTATAATGAGGTTAGAAAAACTGCTGATTATAATTTTTTCTATAAGAACACATTAGGGATTCTTGAAAAAGCAAAAGGAAGCAGCACAGATATTATGTTCAATATGGTAGTGCTAAAAGAAAATTATCATCAGATGTCTGAGATGTTAAAGCTGTGTGATGAGATTGGAGTTAAATATTTAAACATCAATCCAATGAACATTGTTGCAAGAACTGATCTGGATAATTCATACTACGATTTTTATCTCTCAAAAGAGTTTAAAGATGAGTATTTCAAAACAAAGGAACTGGCAGTAAAATATCCAAATGTAGAATTAACTTTTTATGATTTTGAATCACCTGCAAGTTTTAAAAAGTGCCGCTTTATGTGGAATTATTTTTATATCACCTGGGATGGATTTGTTCCACCCTGCTGTGCAAAACCATTTCCAAAAGAAAAACATTTTGGAAATGTATTTGAACAACCATTGATTGAAATACTTAACACTGAGGATTATCAGGAATTCAGACAAGATTGGTTTGATGAAAAGAATCCTGAGTTCTGTGATAAATGTTTTAATATGAATTTACCGGCAATAACAAAGGAGTAAGTGTATGAATGATTTTCCTGATTACCGTTACAAAGGTGCAAGTGCTCTAGTAAAACTTCACGAAATTCATTTGCAATCATTTTACGAAACGTGGAAACAAGCCAAGAAACATAACATTAAGCTCCCTGATTCAGATGATACATATTATAAGTCGTTAGACACATTGCTGTTTCATTTACTTCGTTCTGCAAGAGGTTATATGATCTGGATGTGCGAAAAGTTAGGATTGGATGATCCGCAAATAAAAGAAACTCCTCCCGCTGAAATCATAGAAGAAAAAGCAGTTGAGCAGCTTGCACATTTATTTGAGCGATGGAGGCTTCCACTTGCGAATGTTAAACCGGAATTATTTGAAGATAAAGCATATAAATCAAATTGGAGTGTTGAGTATTGCATTGATGCAATGTTAGAACACGCAGTTATGCATCCAATCAGGCATGAGTTTCAGTTGAAGAATCTTATGAGTAAATAAGAAATTGATTTTCATAATTAATATTGATTATTTTAAGGTCGTTAGACATTCAAAAAAAAGTTAAGGTGATATTATGAGTAATAAAGATATTCTAGAAATGGCAATGAAATTAAAACCAGCAGAAAGATTTTTAATTATTGAAGGTTTGATAAAAAGTCTAGATGAACCCGACAAGTCCATTGATGAAATCTGGGCGGAAGAAGCAGAGAAAAGATTAAAAGCATATCGCGATGGTAAACTCCAAACAATATCAGCAGAAGAGATTTTCAAATAAAATATGAGAATAGTTTTTTCTAAGCTGGCTTCACTTGAACTAGAAGATGCAATTCTTTTTATGAAACTGAGCTAGCAGGACTTGGCCTCAGATTCAAAGAGGAAATAAAATCATCTATATTGAGAATAAACGAACATCCGGAAGCCTGGTCAATCGAACGAGGTGAAATTCGAAAAGCCCTACTCCATCGCTTTCCCTATAAAATTCTGTATGCAATCGAAAGAGAAAGAATAATTATTCTCGCGATTGCACACCAGCACAGAAAACCTAATTATTGGGTTTAATGCCTTAATTATTGTGGTGCATCAGCAGTGTATTTTAACTTTACCGCTTCTACTGTTTCAATATCCTTAACACCAGAAATTCTTTGCGCTAAAGATTTTCCATCCAATTGATGAAATTCTAAAACTTCAAGTGGCGTTCCGCATTCTGGAAATTCTATTAAACCAAAGTTTGTAAATTCTTTGCCAGCAATTGAATTCGTCTCAACTAAAGCATTAAGTATTCTGTCTCCAAGTCCGCCAACAGCAGAATGATCTTCCAACACAAATATTCTTTTTTGATCCTTAACTAATTCTTTCAACCAACCCTTATCAATCTTATTTAACCAGGGCATATTAACAATCTTTAATCCGAATCCAATTTTGTTCAGATAATCAGCAGCGACTAAAGCTTCATGCAGCATCACTGGTCCGTAACCAAAAAGTATAGCATCATTTCCTTCAGTTAGTTCTGCACCAACACCTACTTTTAATTTATAATTCGTGGGAAGTTTTATTCTTTCCGGCGAAGGACCGATAACCAATCTTAGCATACAATTTTCTTCTGCTTCATTAACGCAATATTCAGTAGCCCATTTTGTTTCTTCACCATTGCAAGGTTGAATGATTGTAAAATTTGGAAGTGCGCCGAATAAGGAAATATCTCTAACACTTTGATGAGATTTTCCCGGTCCGGCAGGAATCATTCCTGAAAAATGGCAAGTGTAAATTATTTTAGTTTTTTCTCCTGCGTTATTATAAATCTGCTCGTTAGCACGTGCTGCAAGAAAACTAGCAAATGTATTTACAACAGGAATCAATCCCATTCTGGCTAAGCCGCCAGCCATTGAAACCATATCCTGCTCAGCAATACCGTTTTCAATAAATCGATCAGGATAAGTTTTTTCAAAATTGCGGAGTTTACAGTCTGCAGAAAGATCGCCATCGAGTATAACAAGTTTTTTATTTGTTTTTGCAATCTCGACTAATGCATCGCCATAGGCTTCTGTTACAAATTCCTTATCAAGCTTAGTAATTGGTTTCCGTTCAGATTTATTTTCGGGTATCTGAATTCTTCCAATCCCAAGTTTATCAGAAAGTTTATTGATGGTGACTGTTAACTCTGCAAGTCCTTTTTCATAGCTTTCATCATCAGGTGCACCAGAGTGCCATTTGTAAAGCGTCTTTCCTTGGAAGGTTTCGGTTAATGGTTTTTCCATAAATGAAACTCCCCTGCCCTTAATCGTATCCGCAATGATCATTTTGGTTTATCTGTTACACTTTTCAGTTCATTAAATGTTTTTTTCAAAACATTATAATCGTGTCCGTTTATTCTTACAACGTGCCATCCAAACGCTTTAACTTTTTTCACAACATCTTCAATATTATTTACATCAGCAACAAGCATATCTGTTTGATATTTATTGTGATCCATTATTGCAGTAATGTTATTTACTTTTTGGTGAGCCGTTGCTTGCAGTGATTCATAAATTTGTCCTTCCTGAAATTCTCCATCACCGGTTAAAACATAAACGTGACCTTTATTTTTCAGATATGTTTTTGCCCAGGCGAATCCTTTACCTTTTGAAATTCCCATTCCAAGCGAGCCCGTGCTTGCTTCAATTCCATTTTGTCTAACTTCAGGATGACCATCAAGTCCGTGTAATCTTCGTAACATTAATAATTTTTCTTCAGGAATAATTCCAAGTGCATAAAACAAAGAATACAATCCCGGAACATCGTGACCTTTTGAGGAAAAGTAAATATCACGATCTGGAGAATCAAAGCCGAGATCAAAAACATTCATCTCGTTTAAGTAGAGATAAGTTGTAATATCTATAGCACTTAAACTTGAACCAAGATGACCTGAACCGGCTTTCTTTACGGCGACAAGAGTGTTGTATCTGCACATATCAGCAAACAACTCCATCTTTGTTGCCCAGTTACCATTAAACGATTTTACTTTATCAAACTCTGATTTATTAATGAGATTATATTGCACTTTAAACTCCAAATGATTTTTAGAGAAATAATAGATAGTACTTGAAAAAATATTATTATAGATTGAGAAATGATAATTAAAAAATGATTAAGTGACAAAAAACAAAAGTTTATTTAAAATAAAGAACCCGGTAACCGAAGCTACCGGGCTTGTCCTAACAAAAGGTCTGGGGGTTAACCTTCTGCTAGCGACATTCCAAACTTAAATCAGAAATTTTAGTAAATCAAGACTAATTATTATGTTTAAAAAAATGAAATTATTAACAAGAATTTTTTTGGTTATCTTTATTTTTAATTTATTGAGAAATTAAATAAAAATGATTACAAACGAACACAATTCCAAAAACTTGCTAATTGCATTTTATCTAAGCTTAATAACAGTTTTTTATAATTTAGTAGAAGGTTTAATTTCAGTTTATTTTGGTTCTGTAGATGATACGTTGGCATTGTTTGGTTTTGGTGTCGATAGTTTTGTTGAAGTGATATCCGGTCTGGGAATTCTACATATGATTCTTCGAATGAAGAAATATCCGATAGAGCAAAGGGATAATTTTGAGAGAACCGCTTTAAAAATTACCGGTTTTAGTTTTTACGTACTGGCTTTCGGCTTAATCATAGGTTCAATTATAAATCTCATATTCAACTTCCAGCCTCAAACAACTTTCTGGGGAATACTAGTCTCTTCAATATCAATTGTAACCATGTATATACTTGTTAAATTTAAATTAAAAGTTGGCAAATCTCTCAAATCAGATGCTATAATTGCAGACGCAAACTGTACTAAAACTTGTCTGTACCTTTCATTTATTCTTTTAGCATCGAGTTTAAGTTATGAAATCCTTAGGATAGGCTATCTTGATCTTGCCGGTTCACTCGGAATAGCATACTTTGCGTATAAAGAAGGTAAGGAATCACTTGAAAAAGCAAAAAGTAATAATCTTTCATGTTCATGTGAAGATGAATCTCATTAGCCATTTCTTATTAATTCGAACATTTCTTTCACAGCCTGATTTATACCTACAAATACTGCTCGCGCAATAATAGAGTGTCCAATACTAACCTCATCGACATCAGTTAGTTCTCTGAATATTTTAATATTTTGATAGTCCAATCCATGACCCGCATTTACGCCTAAACCTAATTTTTTAGCATGCTTGGCAGCAGCCCGAATCCTATCCAGTTCATCAAACTGTTCTTCTTCAGAAAGAGCATTTGCAAAAACACCGGTATGGATTTCAATAATATTACTCTCAATTTCTGCTGCTGCATCAATTTGTCTGATATCGGGTTCGATAAACAATGAAACTTCAATATCATACTTATGAAGTTCTTGAATGGTGTCTTTAATTAAGGAAATATTATCAATAACATTAATCCCACCTTCTGTGGTAAGCTCCTGCCTTTTTTCAGGAACTAGTGTAACAAGCTCAGGACCTACATCACAAGCAATTTTTATAATTTCTTCGGTAGCTGCCATTTCAAGATCCAGTTTTGTTGTGATAAGCTCACGCAGTAATCTAACATCTCTTTCATTAATGTGTCTCCTGTCTTCCCTAAGATGGACAACAATTCCGTCGATACCTGCCAGCTCAGCCATTAATGCAGCAGAAACTGGATCAGGTTGAACTTCACTGCGTGCGTTCCTTAATGTTGCTATGTGATCAATGTTTAAACATAATTTCATCTTGTATCCTTAAAATATTTGATTGATTAAATTCATAAGCGAAGCAAAACCAACACCATAATCATTAGCTCTAAACCGCAGGGATGATATCAAATCGATAGAGTACATAACACCAATATGAATTATTATACAATAATAAATTGAACGTGTTCTTAATGCAAGGATACCAAGGGCAATCCCGCCAAAGATTGCCCCAAATGTTTCTAAAAAGGGTTTACCATTATGAAGTATAACAAAAGGTATCATTTGAATCAGCACGGAGTAATAGCCAAACTTTTTCTCTAAACCAAAAAGCATAAAACCACGCCAAATAAATTCCCATGCAATCATATAAAGCAACATTCCTGTTTCATAAATCACCAGCGTATCCCAATTAGATTTTGCACTTTGTAAGTGTGGGTATTTTTCAGCAAAAGCAGGTGTAGCTGATACAAACCAGATTAAAATTATCATCACGAAAAGGAAAAAAACTGTAAATAATAACCCTGTCTTATAATCACCTATCCTTAGTCCATAGTCAGATAATTTATCGTTAAATCCGAATTTGATTATTAAAATTCCTATAATGAAAAAAGTGACAAAATCACCAACAAACCAGTACGTATATTCCCACAGATAGGGATCGGAATAATTTTGAAAATATTCAAATAAAGATTCTCTAAAAAATCTTCGCGAGGTAAAATAAAAAGAAAGGGTTTGAAGGAGAGCAATTGATAAGAAAATTGTAATAATTTTTTTATCCATTTCCCGAATTATATCGAGAACCTTCTTTATTTCGAGTTTAATGTTAAAACGGTTCACTTTTCTAAAAATTATTATTTTCTGCCCAAAATTAAACAATTTAGATCATAAGAATAAGTAATGATCTTGACAAAATTTTTTATTGCACTTATATTAGCACTCGTTCTTTAAGAGTGCTAATCAAAATAAAATCATTAAATAAAAGGAGCTAATTATGAGCGAAATCAAGTTAAAACCACTTGGTGATAGAGTTGTTATTAAACCATCAGCTGCAGAAGAAAAAACTGCTGGTGGTATTATTCTTCCAGACACAGTAAAAGAAAAGCCAGTTGAAGGAACTGTTGTTGCAGCTGGACCTGGTAAAGTTGCTGATGATGGCAAAGCAATCAAAATGGAAGTAAAAGTTGGTGACAAAGTACTATACGGCAAATATAGCGGTACTGAAGTTACGATAAATGGTGTGGAATATCTCATTATGCGTGAGAGTGACATCTTTGGAATTTTAGGCAAGTAATTAATAATTCGAAAAAATATAAAGGAAAAATTTATGGCAAAATTGATTGTATATGACGCAGCTGCGCGCACTGGTTTAAAAGCTGGTGTTGATAAATTAGCAGATGCTGTTAAAGTTACATTAGGTCCAAAAGGACGAAATGTAATTATTGAAAAGAAATTTGGCGCACCCACAGTTACTAAAGATGGTGTTACCGTTGCAAAAGAGATTGAACTTGATGATCCTATGGAAAACATGGGCGCGCAAATGGTTCGCGAAGTTGCTTCTAAAACCAGCGATGTTGCAGGTGATGGTACAACTACGGCAACTGTTCTTGCTCAAGCTATTTACAGAGAAGGATTGAAAAATGTTACAGCTGGCGCGAATCCAATGGATTTAAAAGAGGAATTGATTTAGCTGTTAGTAAAGTTATCGAGTACTTAAAATCAATCAGTAGAGATGTTGAAGGAAGAAATGAAATTGCACAAGTTGGTTCAATCTCAGCTAATAATGATAAATCTATTGGTGAGCTTATCGCGGACGCGATGGAAAAAGTTGGTAAGGATGGGGTCATAACCGTAGAAGAAAGTAAATCAGCTGAAACTGTACTCGAAGTAGTTGAAGGTATGCAGTTCGATCGTGGTTACATTTCACCTTACTTTGTAACTGATACGGAATCAATGGAAGCAATTTTGGAAGACCCATTAATTTTAATTCACGACAAAAAAATCTCTGCTATGAAAGATCTTTTGCCGATACTTGAAAAAGTAGCTCAGCAAGGGAAATCAATGTTGATTATTTCTGAAGATCTTGAAGGTGAAGCACTTGCAACATTAGTTGTCAATAAAATTCGTGGTACATTAAAAGTCGCAGCCGTTAAGGCCCCCGGTTTCGGTGATAGAAGAAAAGCAATGCTAGAAGATATTGCAGTTCTCACAGGCGGTACAGTTATTTCTGAAGAGCAGGGTTATAAATTAGAAAATGCAACTTTGGAATATTTGGGAAAAGCTAAGAAAGTAGTTATTGATAAAGATAATAGTACTTTAGTTGAAGGTGCCGGAAAAACTGACGACATTAAAAAGAGGATTAATGAAATCAAAGCTCAGATTGATAAATCAACATCTGACTATGATAAAGAAAAACTGCAGGAAAGATTAGCAAAACTTTCAGGCGGAGTAGCTGTTTTGAAAATCGGAGCTTCTACTGAAGTGGAATTAAAAGAGAAGAAAGCCAGAGTAGAAGATGCACTACACGCAACTCGTGCAGCAGTTGAAGAAGGAATTGTTGCTGGCGGTGGAGTTGCCTTAGTTAGAGCTTCTAATGTACTTGATAAACTGGAGGGAGAAAATCCTGATCAGACAACCGGTGTTAAAATTGTACAGAAAGCTTTAGAAGAACCATTAAAACAAATTGTTGAAAATGCCGGTATAGAGGGAGCAGTAGTCCTCTGGAAAGTTCAAGAAGGAAAAGATGATTTTGGTTTTAACGCGGCAACAGAGAAATATGAAAATCTTATAAAAGCTGGCGTCATTGATCCGACAAAAGTAACAAGAACAGCTCTTGAAAACGCTGCTTCTGTGGCATCATTACTGATTACAACTGAAGCTGTTGTGTATGAAAAGAAAGAAAAAGAACACGCTATGCCAGGAATGCCTCCTGGAGGAATGGGTGGTATGGACGGAATGTATTAGTAGATAATCATTCTGTTATTTTTACAAGGCGAGGTTTTTCCTCGCCTTTTTTGTTTTGATTCAACTCTTTTTTGATGGCAAGGTATTTGAAATATTCAAAATAAATGATTTTTCTTATTCAAATATAATTTCAAAATATGGACTTAAACGCTGAGAATGAATTAAAATCTAAAGAAATACCTTTAAAGGGAGTAAGGTCTTCACAGATTTTATACAATAGTTCAAAAATGGAAAGCTCATCTCGTGGAAATAATTGCCTAATTTCAGGTAAATACGAGATCAACTCTGTAAGTATGTTCAATCTCGAAGAATCCCTTCAATCGCAAAAGCGCACTTATTTATTTCAATTTGATGAATCAAGAACCAGTTATGTGGCAGCCAAAATAATTCTTAAAAATCCTAATCACAAAAATATAGATTCCGTTCATAGAGGACTTACAATTTGGTATTTAGAAGATGAGGAAGTTGGCAGAAATGATTTTAATTTGGAATTGAAGAAAGATTGGGAACTTGTTGAATTTGTTCAAAGCTGGGGAACTCCTTTACCAGGATTTTGGAAACAAGGAGAAGGAAGAATTGAAATACTTCTTGAGAATGAATTAATATTAAGACATGTTTTTCAAATTGGTATAAATGAGATAATTAATTTTATTGATGATACAGCAATTAAAGAAGAATTTTCAATTAAACAGGGCACACAACAGCCAAAAAAGATTGAGCAGCTTCAAAGAACTAAGTATGATAATATTACATTACCATCACTGTTTACAGAGTTTGACAATCTTGTTGGATTAAAAGACCTAAAGCAATCTTTAAAAGATTTTATTACATATTTAGATTTTGTTAATGAACGTAAAAGACAAGGGGTTGAAACCCAAGAAAGCATATCTGCAAATTGTATTTTCCTTGGTAATCCCGGAACAGGAAAAACTACAGTTGCACGTTTACTTGGCAAATTTTTCAAATCAATTGGAATACTGGAACATGGACACGTAATTGAAGTGGATCGGGCAGAACTTGTTGGTGAATACGTAGGTGAAACTGCACAAAAAACTGAAAAAGTTATCAATCAGGCTTTGGGTGGAATACTATTTATTGATGAAGCCTATTCATTAAAGAGAGAAAAAGGCGGGCAGGATTTTGGACAAGAAGCTATCGATATAATTTTGAAGCGAATGGAGGATTCTAAAAATAAATTTTTTGTAATTGCTGCAGGTTATCCCGCTCTCATGCAGAATTTTTTAGAATCTAATCCCGGATTAAAATCACGCTTTTCCCATTACTTTTCATTTGATGATTATACTGCTGAAGAGCTAACATCTATTTACAAATTATTTGCTGATAAAGATAAATACAGAGTTGATAAAAAAGCTGAATTACTTCTTTCAGAAAAATTGAGAACTACTTGTGGCAATGCAGGAGAGTCATTTGGTAATGCTAGATTTATTAGAAATCTTTTTAATGAGACAAAAATAGAACTTAGCAAACGATATCATTCGCTTGAAGAAAATGAAAAAGATTTTTCTGCATTAAATACATTACGTAAGGAAGATATTCAATCTGCGTTTGTAAATCTTGAAGGCAGAAATAACGGTGGCAACAGTCGTGAAGGCAAAATTGATAAATATATCGACGAAGTTAATAACCTTGTTGGACTTGATGATGTAAAAATAGTATTTAATAAATTACTTGCCTCAATAAAAGTTGATAGGCTTAAAAAGGAAAGATCTATTGCATCAATACATAAAAACTTAAACTCTATTTTTATATCAGGACATGGTTCGGGAACATCGACTATTGCACGACTGTATGCAAAGAGTTTAAAAGAATTAGATCGATTAAGCAAAGGGCAATTAATTGAAATTGATAGTTCCACATTTTTTGGTTTAAGTAAGCTGGATGCTTTTCTGATGATGGATGAACTTTTTAAGAAATTATTAGGAAATGTAGTCCTTGTAAACGATGTTACAGCGGCTTTACAGTGCACAAATGATTTTAGTGACTCATTATTACAATATTTTTTAAAAAAACTTTATTTAATAAATGATGATGTCGTTGGAATACTTTCTGGAAATAAGGAAGAAATTGAAACTCTTGTAAACAATTTTCCGCTTTTAGAAAATCAATTTCCAAATATTTTTAATTTTGAGGTCTACTCGACAAGACAACTATTAGAAATTGCTCTACACATTTGTCAGAAAAAAAATTATCAACTTGATGAAGGTGCATGGCAGCAAATGCTGGAATTGATTGTTGACCTAAAAAAAGAGAAACGTAAAAACTTTTATAACACTAGAACAATAAAGGAAATTCTAAATAAAGCTATCTCAATACAAGAAGACAGAATTATATCAGTCAAGAATATTATTGATGATGACCTTATGATGATTAAATATGATGATTTATCAATTCTGCGATCAATGGAAGGATAATATTTTCTATTTTCATTCCGATTTTTCCAATATCTTTACTTTAAATATTTTTTTGGATATTAATGCTCGAGTTAATTAATCTTACGAAAAAGTTTGGAAATTTTACTGCTGTAAACAGCCTTAATCTTAAAGTCCAAACAGGTGATTTTTTTGGATTCCTTGGTCAAAATGGAGCTGGAAAAACCACAACAATAAAAATGATTTCCGGGCTTTATACTGCTTCATCGGGAAAAATTCTTATTAACGACTATGATATCGTTAAAGAACCAATCAAGGCAAAGTCACTAATCGGTTATATACCGGACCAACCATTTATTTATGAAAAACTGACAGGTAGAGAATTTCTTTATTTTAGCGGCGGTCTTTATTCAATTGACAAAAGTAAATTAAAAATTAAGATTGCTGAAACTATTGAGAAACTTGAAATTGGCAATTGGGTTGATAAGCGAACAGAAGAATATTCTCAAGGAATGAAACAAAGAATTACTATAGCCTCTGCCCTGCTTCACGATCCAAAACTTTTACTTGTTGATGAACCGATGATTGGACTTGATCCTCAAAGTGCTGTGATAGTAAAAAATATTCTTAAAGAAAAAGCGCAAAACGGTGCTGCAGTTTTTATGTCCACACACAGCTTAAATGTTGCAGAAGAGGTCTGCTCAAGAATCGGAATTATTAAAGATGGAAGTATGATTTTCTCAGATACTAAAGAAGTTCTGGAAACAATAAAAGGTTCGAATCATCACAATTTAGAATCATTATTCTTGCATCTAACAAAATAGATGAGAGATGTAATTCACATATTATATTATAAAATTTTATTATTCCTAAAAGTTAACTCTCCTTTTAATTTCTTGGCAATTGTAAAAAGTATTGGTTCGGCTTTGGTCTATGCAATTTTTGCGTATGGCTGTTTTATACTAACGCAAAGTACAATTGAATATCTCCTAGTAAATGTTAGAATTGGTTCATTTTTGCTACATAGATTTGTACTGGTTGTACTATTTATTTTTTTTATTACCATAAACGTTGGCAACATGGTAGTTTCATTTTCTACTTTATACAAATCCCAGGAAGTTTTTCATTTATTTACCAAACCAATTTCGTTTACAAATATTTTCTTAATAAAATTTTTAGACAATTTCTTTTACAGTTCTACCACTTTATTGTTAATTATAACTGCAGTCTTACTTGGTTATGGTAATTATTTTAATTTTAGTATTTGGGTTTATCCTTTTATCCTATTCCTAATAATATTACCGTTTATGTTTATAGCTGGAGCAACCGGTGTTATTATTTTGCTTGCTATTCTCAGATTATCCTCAAAATGGGGAATTAAAAAAGTGCTTATAACGATGGGATTGGTTTATGTTATTGGAATAGTTGCTTTCTACTTTGTCAGCAATCCATTAAAATTGGTTGAAAGGGTTTTTGATTATTATCCAAATATAGATCAATACTTTGGATTCTTAGAAAATTACTTAGTAAAGTTTCTTCCAAATTATTGGGTAGCTGAATCGCTTTATTGGATTTCAGAAAACCAAATTGAAAGGGCCATCCCATTTATTTATGTAAATCTTCTAACTTCAATTTTAATTTTTTCTGCTACTCTTTTACTTGCAAATAAATGGTATTATCAAACATGGTTAACTTCCCTAAAAATAAATACTGAACTTAAATCACAAAACAAATATAGCATTCTATTTTTTGGCTTTGATAAAAATACCTGGGTAAAAGGATTTAATGAATCAATTCTAAAACGAGAATTCTGGCTATTCATACGGGAACCAAGCCAATGGCTGCATCTATGCGTAATGATATTTCTAATCATAATTTTTATTTCAAGTATTTCAGGAATTGATATTATTATTCTAAAGGCTTATAACCAATACTTAAAGACAATTATATTTTTAATTGTTTCATTGTTTAATGTTTTTCTTGTCGCATCACTATCATTAAGATTTGTTTTTCCATTAATCAGTCTTGAGGGTGAAGCCATTTGGAAAATCAGGAGTGCCCCAATAAATTTCTATCAGCTTCTTACTTTAAGGTTAAGTATTTATTTTACTATGATATTCCTCATAGGTCAGATAATAAGTTTTTTCTCAAATTATCAATTTCCTGTACAGCTGGCAATAGCTGCGCAGATAAATGCCGCAATAACAACCATTACATTGGTTAGTTTCAATTTTGGGATGGGAGGAATATTTGCAAATTATAAAGAAAAAAATGCTATAAGATTAGCTTCATCGCAAGGAGCTTCTATTACTTTTTTATTTACACTTCTTTACCTCGTAATAATAATAGTAATTTTATTCTTACCCGTATCAGATTACTTTTATGCATTGGAAAAAGGTGCCGAGAGATCAATCTGGCGTTTAATGAGTTCAAGTTTAATTTTATTAACGATTGGATTCGTTATCTCAGTTATCTCGATTCGGTTAGGAATCAAATCTTTTGTTCGTGATATCTAAATTTGTCAATCCTTCCATTTGCTATAAGGCATATTAACCAAATTAGAATTAAAATACCTGGGATCATTAGTTACTTCAGCACCTAACCAGTTTGGCAAATCTATTTTTTGATTTTCAAATTCAAGTTCTATTTCTGCAATTACCAAACCCTCATTTTCCCCAATAAAATCATCAACTTCCCAAATTATTCCATTATAATTAATTTTTGTACGATATTTCTCAATCAACGGCTTAAGACACAAATGGCTCAACATATAATCAGCATCTTCAAAGGGAATTTCATATTCAAATTCATCACGAGTTAAATTGTTACGCTGGCTTTTTATCGTTATATAACCTTTATCACTAACCGTTCGTACTCTAACAACGCCTCCCAAATTAATATATAGATAACCCTGACGATATAATTTTTTATCAGCTACTGATCTCCACTCATCTGACTTAACCAAAAATTTTCGTTCAATTTCTTTCGCCATATATTCTTTTTAAAAAAATTAGTTCACATACTTTTAAAATTAGTATTATAAATAATAATTCCACCTGCTGTCCGAATCTTCTTGAACTGTTTCCTGATGGATTATTTCCAATACATTACTCTTCTCAACAATAACTGCAGATAGTTTGTTCATTCCAAATGCAGTTGTGTCAATATAAATTGTATTTGTATCTTCATTAAAAAAAACTTCTTTGCGATGGGTATGACCTACTACTTGAAGTTTACCAATATTCATTAATTCATCCCTGTTCCATAAAATACTATTTAAACCATGAATATCAGTGCTAACTACTTTATTTAATTCATCAGGTTCATTTAATATATCTTTCGAAATTTTATCTTGAAAAGTCTTTGAGATACCGGCATGGGAAATAAAACAATCTTCTGTGTCTATAAATAATGGTGCTTTAACCAAAACTGCCAAATGTTCTTCAATCTTTTCCATACAATCTTCGTACGATTTTAATGTTGTTTCGGCGCCGTTATATATCCATGTTTTACCCATTTGAGATCCAGGATTGTTAAAGAATGAGTAAAACATTAAATCGTGGTTGCCAAGCGTAAATCTTATTTTTTCTTTGATAATAAAATCTATTGCTTCAAAACTGTGAGCACCCCTATCTACAAGATCACCAACGCAGAATATTTCGATGTTAGTATATTTGCTTTTTATTTTATTTACTAACTGTTGAAGTGTATAATAACAACCATGTACATCTCCTATAACTGCTACCATTGTGGCCTAAATATAAAAAGTATCTTTTGCATACTTAGTTAATTCATCCCTGAAATTAGGATGAGCTATGGAGATTAGCGCTTTGGCTCTTTCCTGGATCGTTTTTCCCCAAAGATTTAATAGCTCCGTATTCAGTAACAATATAATCAACATCACCCCTTGATGTAACAACACCAGCGCCTGGTTTAAGTGTAGGAACTATCCGTGAGATAGTATCATTTTTCGTAGTAGATGGCAGAGCTATAATTGGTTTGCCGCCTTCAGATTTTGAAGCTCCACGAATAAAATCAACCTGTCCGCCAATCCCTGAATAGAATTTTGTACCAATGGAGTCAGCACAAACCTGTCCGGTAAGATCAACTTCTAATGCAGAATTAATTGCAACCATTTTATTGTTTTTTGCAATTATAAAAGGATCATTAACATATTCTTGCGGATGAAATTCAAAAATTGGATTGTTATCAATAAAATTATAAACCCTTTTTGTTCCAAGAACAAATCCCGCAATAATTTTTCCAGGATGCAGCGTTTTTTTCTCACCATTAATTACACCAGCCTCAACCAAATCAATCATTCCATCTGAAAACATTTCTGTATGGACACCTAAATCTTTTTTATCATAGAGATATTTCATTACGGAATCAGGAATGGCACCAATACCCATTTGCAAAGTCGAACCATCTTCTATTAGGTCAGCAACATTTTTTCCTATCTGATCAAAAACAGCTAAAATTTCCGGGGTTGTATCGGGATCGACTTGCGGCAATTCTTTAATCTCTTCATCGCACTCAACTATGTAATTAATTTTGTTTATATGGATAAAACAATCACCAAGGGTTCTTGGCATATACTTGTTTACTTGTGCAATAATTATTTTGGATTTCTCTGCTGGTGTCTTGATTGTTCCAACATCGACACCATAACTGCAAAAACCATGTTCATCCGGTGGTGAAACATTTAGTAATGCAACATCCGTTTTAATTCTCCCAAGTTTAAATAACAATGGAACTTCTGATAAAAATATTGGAATGAATTCCGCCCTTCCTTCGTTAATCGCTTTTCTGGCATTTGCCCCGATAAAAAATGCCTTATGTTTAAAATGTTTTTCCATTCCTGGCTCAACATATGGAAGATCACCAACTATTAGAATGTGATATAAAGTAACATTCTCAAGCTCATCTTTTCTGCGTACCATTGCTCTAATTAATTCTCCAGGCGCAGCACAACCGGGCTGGACAATGACATGGTCATCAGATTTAATCTGTTTTACAGCTAAATCAGAGCTTACCAGTTTTTGGTTATAAATTCTTAATAAATTTGTTGGGACAGGATTTTTTACATGAATTTCTTCTATTGCGGTCATTTCAAATTCTCTTTTCTAAAAATCAATTCTATTTCAATTTGTTTTTTTTAACTAGTTACTTGAAAATATATGCAGCCTTCTATATTCAACGTTAAAAGTATGTGCGATCGATTCATTACAGCAATATCCATTATAAGTACAAACTCCTTTTGATAATCCTAAATCTCCAAGCAAAGCATTCGATAATCCGTTTTCAGCGATATCTTGAATGTAGCCGAGCGAAGCATTATTTAACCCGTAACTTGCTGTGCGGGAAACTATTGCCGGCATATTAGGTACACAATAATGTATAACATCGTGCATTCTGTAAACCGGATTAGATTGTGTTGTGATGTGACTTGTTTCTATGCAACCGCCCTGATCAATTGATACATCAACAATTACTGCCCCTTTCTTCATTTCTTTTACCATATTCTCAGTTACAAGATGAGGTGCCTTTTCTCCTTTTATCAGAACAGCTCCAATTAATACATCTGCAAACTTAACTCCTCTGGAAATTGTATATGGATTTGCCATTACAGTAGTTACTCTTTTTCTAAAATTTAAATCGATTTGACGCAGCCTGTTTAAATCTTTATCAATTACAATAACCTGCGCACCTCTACCCAAAGCAGCGTGCGCGGCAGTGACACCTACAACACCGGCACCAAGAATAACAACTGCTGCCGGAGCAACACCTGTAATTCCGCCTAATAAAATTCCTCTTCCACCTTCGCTAAAACTTTCCAAATATTTTTCAGCAACCTGAATAGCAAGAGGACCTGCAATTTCACTCATAGAATGGAGTACAGGAAGACGATCTTCTTCCTCAATTAATTCATAACCGATGGCAGTAATTTTTTTCTTGAGAAGCTGATCGATAATTTTTTTCTTGCCAATAGCAAGATGCAGAAATGAAAAAAGAGTTTGATTTTCCTGAAGCATCTCAGCTTCAGTTTCAGATAAAGGTGCAACTTTGACAACAACTTCAGCTCTTGTGAAAGCTTCTTCGGCACTATAAACAATTTGGGCGCCAGTTGCGCGATATTCTTCGTCACTAAAATGACTTCCGATACCGGCATTTCTTTCGATATAAACTGTGTGACCGGCTCTTACTAATGCATCTACTCCGGCGGGAGCTAATGCAACTCTTTTTTCTTCATAAAGAGTTTCTTTTGGTATTCCAAATCTCATCTAAGTTTTCTCTTTTTTTATTTCAAAATTACAATTGGGAATCATGATTAGCAATGAATTAAAAATGATTTAAACCTGAGTTATCGCTTTTCTGCCGGAAAGTACAGCTATAATGTTTTTTGCCGCCAGTAAAGACATATTATTTCTTGCTTCCGTAGTTGCACTGCCAATGTGCGGAAGTAAAACTACATTTTTTAATTTATAGAATTCAGGATTTAAATGAGGTTCATTTTCATAAACATCAAATCCGGCAGAGGCAATTTTGTTTTGCTTCAACATAGATAGAAGGAATTTTTCATTAATTATTTCTCCACGTGCAGTGTTAATTAATATTGCTGATTTCTTTAGCTGTTGAAGATTTGTCTTATTTAAAAGATTATTTGTTTTTTTATTAAGTGGAAGGTGGATTGAGACTATATCCGATTTTTTCAATAGCATATTTAGTGATCCTCGTTTAGCTCCAAATGTCTTTTCGATCCCGGTATTTTTAACATTTGAGAAGTAAAGAATCTTACAGCCAAAAGCGTGTGCTCTTTTTGCGACTGCGGTTCCAATTCGGCCGGCGCCAAGAATTCCAAAATATTTATTCTTCAACTCAACACCTAAAAATAATTTTGCTTTCCATCCAACAAATTTTCCGGCTCTAACAAATTCTTCAGCTTGCGGTAAAAGTCTTGCACAAGACAATACCAAAGCCAAAGTAAGATCAGCGGTTGAATCGGTAAGAACATCTGGCGTATTTGTAACAATAATCCCTTTACTCTTTGCGTATTCAACATCAATATTGTTAAAGCCAACAGCATAATTTGCAATAACTTTGCAGTTCTTCATTTGATCAATTGTGTCTCTATCAATTTTATCAGTAAGAAACGAAATTACTGCGTCACAATCTTTTATGCTTTTCAGAAATTCTTTTCGTGGAATTGATTGATCTTTTTTATAAACAGAAACTTTAAAATATTTTTTCTTTAATAAAGTAATTCCTGCTTCAGGAATTTCTCTGGTAATAAATATCTTCATAATTTTTATTTAATGTAATTTTGTATGTTCTTCTATTCTCGGCAAGAAATTTTCATTTGTAATTACGCTTTTACCTGTTTTTTGCTCAAGAGCTTTTCTTGCATCTTTAGCAATTTTGCCGCCTTTTTTTGCAGGAATTTTGTTCTCTTCAAATCCATTAGATTGTATACTCTCGGCTATTTGTCTTGTAGATAACTCAGCCAGTGCGGTAAAAATCAATTCAGCCTCGTTCATGTGATCTCGAAGGTTTTGAGTTTTTAATCCTTTTAAAGATTTATGATCCTTAACCGTAAGGTCGCTCCACTCTTTATGAATTATATTAGTCAGAATTGCAAATTCATCTTCCTTTTTCACTTCGTGGCTGCTCCAATAGTCTGTAAGTTTATTTCGGGTTTCCTGCCCCAACATTCGCTGTTGAATCCACTTTTCACTTCTACCTTGCTTTTGCCAGTATTCTCTAGAACGATTTAATGCCTTCTCAGGATTATTCATTTCCTCCATTCTTTCGTAACCAACTTTAGCAAGCCACAATTTAATAGGCTCTGCTTTTTTACTTGGTACAGATTGAACTAAACGAAGAATTGTTTCTACATCTGCAACATCTGTTAAATATTTTTTGCCATCCAAAGATAATAATTTCAGTTGGTGACAATTTGTCACCGCCTCATTTCCTTCTTTTATTAATCTTCCTTTAAGTTTATTCCAGTATTTTCTTGCGGTTTGATAATCTTTTTGATCTGTTAGAGCCGCTACAATATCTATTACCGAAAAGTACCAAACTTCTTTTTCCTCATCATAATGACGACGAATTTTGAAAGTTTCAAAAATTGCAAGGGAGCCCTTTTTATTTTTGTTCATAAATAATTTCCAAATTTTGCTTTAGTAAGTCATTTCCTCGTAAAGGTATTTCTTGTGTGATGAATATTTTCATAAAATGTTTTTTGTCTAATGACCCTATCTAAAATTGTTTCTTTACTCTTTTAACTGATTAAACAATTGATAACTGACTTTATTCATCTTTGCCGGGAATCTTTCCAAATTAATTTTTCATTTTTCCGATCAGTGAAGAAATCTGTGAATCGACCATCACCATTCCCATCAATTCCACCGTCAGGAGCACCGAGAATATTACCTTTCTCATCGTAAAGCGTGCTGAATTGATCGCAGCATTGTGGGGGAACATAATAAACTTTTTGATTTTTATAATCATACTGCCAAATTGTTTGAGGAGGATTGCCAACGGGCTCATTCTTAAATTGCACAATCATCTTCTCCACCCAATCCGGATTATCGGGCGAAATCGACTGCGCGCAACCAATTATCAAAAAACCGAACAATACAATTATTATTTTTTTCATTTTAACATCTTCCTTATCGAACTTAAATTTATTCAAAATTACCTTTAATCAATATCGTATCACATTCCGCTGCTGTTAATCTGTACTTTAATATTTTTTGATAATCTTCTGAGTGATACCAATTATTAAAATCTTCTAAAGTGTTAAATTTAATTAATACAGTCCTCGACTATTTCCAATTTCCTTCTAAGATGATTGGCTTGCTGTCAACAGCAAGATATTTGCCGTTATATTTTGAAAACATTTCATCGGCTTTATTGAGATATTTTGTATACTCGTCTTCATCTTTGATTTTAATATTCGCAATAAAATAATGGCACATAAATAAATTCCCGTAATTATCCGCTATTGCATAAATGCGTTTACCTGAACTATATCTGAGATGTCCGTGTTAAACCTAGCTTAGTTTATCCTATAAAAATTGAGAACCCGTCCGTTTGCTAATGGATTGCAATGTCTGTTAATTACCACCACTTTTTATTTCCCTGTCCGCCGTCTTTTGGTGGATAAAAATATTTTTTTTGGAATTTTATATGCTATTGACATCACTTATCCTGATAGCTAAGTGCAAACGATTACTAACCGACTAGAATTTGATTATCAATGCTCCATTTTTTTACTACTTCTTCTATACTAATATGAACTCGTTCGACATGTTTGGGTTGTGTTAACAGAAAGTAGACTACTTGCGGAGTCCGAAACCAGTGAACTTCAGACACATCGATATGAGACTGATATTCAACAATCATTTGTTCAATAAACTTTGTTCGCTCTTCTCTCCGAAAATGTTGATAAACTAAAATTGATTGTCCTGTTGCAAATGCATCCCTCAATTCGTTCCAATAGACATATTTCGATGATCCATTTTGGCCCATCTTTTTAGATTTTACTTCTACACCATTATCGGGATCAAAAAAAATTAAGTCCTTATCAAGAAACAGTTGGTGCATTTTCTTGAAATAAGTTTGTCGCTGTAATATCGTATCAGACAGAGGTCCAACATAAAACTCAGCAGAAGGTACCAATTGTTTGGTTTGTACCAATTGAACATTGCGAACTTTTTCTTCAATTACCAACTTTCTGATACAATCAAACAACTGTGAGTCATAACTTCGCCATTTTTTCGGATCATTGAGATAGTGAATAAATTGACCATCTGTTCGCCTATCGTCCATCGTGAGCATCCAACATATACCGATACGAAACTTACCGCTACTTGAAAGAATCCGTAACAGTCCATACTTTCGATAATCATTCACATCGCCAAAGTATTGGTTTTTCATTTATTCACGTACATCCTGTTGAGACAGTATAAAGTTGGTATCGTTAAGTAGCAGTAAGAAATAATCACACCGTTTACTCTCAACTACTTCTTATTTACAAAAATATTTCTTAGAACAAACTACCTATTAGAGTAACTATACCGTGCATACAAAACTTTTTATTACATAAATGCAGAATTCGACAAAATTTTCGTTTCAACGCGCTTGTTAATTTGCATTTAACTATTTGTGAGTTTTTTATAGGATTTATTTATTAAACTCACGATCCAATCCATATCTGAACCGTTCTCAATAAAACATTCTACATTGCCCATTCCCCAGTGACCTATTTTTGAAACGTCCCGTACTTTCAGACTTTCTTCCTCGGACATTTCATTCATTACAAGATTGACCCAGATTTTCAAACCAGATTTCAAACCACATATTTGACAAAAGCTTTTTGAATCAACTAGAAGACTTATATATCTTTTTGTAGGATTCTCTGTAAAGTTTAGCTCAATATTTTTCAGTCCTTTACGCAATCTTTTATATTGCTCAAAACTTTCATTCCATTTACCATCTCTAAATTGATATTCAATAGACCAATTACTCTCTTCTTCATTTCCTTCTTCATTTGAATCAGTAACATAGACAGTTTCATGTAAATCGCTATTAATATGCAATGTAAATAGTTTTAACGCCATTTCTATGTCATCTTCACCGAATTTATGTCCTAATATTTCTTTTACCGACTCATTGATAATTCTAATAAATTTTTTGTCAGCAGATTGGAATAAATTTTCAGTAGCTTTTTTGATTGTAGTAAAAAGCGAGATATTCCGTGAATAATTCAATAATAAATCCTTCTCAAAAGATTTTTTACTTAATTTTTCAATCACTTCTTCATCAACTTTATCAGAAAGAGTAAATTCTTGAAGCAATTTTTCTTTGCCAATTCCCTTAAGCTCAGAATAATAGATTTTGTATGTATCCCCATTAGTCAAGATCAGTAGTGAAATACCTCTATTTGCACAGTAATTCAATTTTTCAATTATCATTTTATTATCTGATAATGAATTTGAAAGTGATTTTGCTTCGACTAATAATTTTGGTACATCGTTTGTATAAAAACAATAATCAGTTCTTTTACCAGCACTATCATCATCTTCTGGAACGACTTCTGCAGGATTTGAGAAATCCCAACCAAGAAATTCAAAGAAAGGGCGAATCAACCAATCTTTTGTTTGGGCTTCATTAATATTTTGTGTTTTTAATTTTTTAATTGAAGCAATAATTTTTTCTAATGAAGCTGCCATATTATTTCCATTTTATATAAAATTAGTTTTGTTAATTAACTATTACTTATCCAATACTAAATAATTCTCACCCAAACAAAAGCTTAACAATAAACAAAGCACCAAGCGCACCTGCGATATCTTTCAATATGCATTTTTTATACTCACTCACACAATAACCTCATCTAATTTCCGAAGCAGTTCAATCGCATTTTTATCAAACTTAGAAAAGGCAAACCATTTTTTGCCAAGGTCTTTAAGAGAAGCACCAAAGTGATAGACATCTTTACCGTCAATTATTAGAAATCTATCGTGCGAAAAAGAAAATTCTTTTATTTCTAAAGTTGGATACTGTTCATTAAACTTCTTGATATCGAGAGAAGTTGTCTTAGTGGTTTTGGCTGGTAAGTATTGTAACTTTTACATTCTTTTTCTTTTTTGTGAATAAATCCAAAATTGTTTCATCTATATAATTGTCAATTAAGAAAATGGATTTTTCAGCTTTACGGATAAGTCCGGAAATGAATTTATAAGCATCAAATATCTGACCGTCGAAAAAGATGCCTTGTTTGGGTTCTAAATCTTTACTTTGCATTGCATTAAAGACTTGCTCAAAGTTTTGGTCGGTTTCTATCTGTTTTAATTCTAACTTATCCAGCCGCTGAAATACTCCGGCATTTTCAACAAGGAATCTTCTCATTGCAATAAAAGCACTCATAATTTGGATGCTCATTTTAACTGCCGTTTCACTTTTAAGAACGGCAGAAAGCATTGCTACCCCTTGCTCGGTGAATACATAGTGGTAATTAGATTTTCTTTGCCTTTTCCAAGATCGCATGTTTGTGACCTTAGAGTATCGCATTTTGCGATACCATGGAATTCAGAACCTCATTCTTCTAGTTAATTTGAAACATAAATTCTATTGGAAATCTTTTAATATTTCTCTTAACCTGTTCTATTTAGATCTTATAGCTTTAACATCATACAATTTAGCCAGATCATCTATCAAGCATAATCTGTTCATCTCTAATATAATAGATTTTCCTCTGAATTTCAGAATGAATTATAAACTTCTAATTATTTGAATTAGACTTTCCATAAAATATTAATCGGTCGTAATTTGCGACCTTAAAGTTTTACTTAGGTCACAATTTGTGACCTCATAGATCGATATTCCTTGTCATCAAAATTCATTCTCACCCAAACAAAAGCTTAACAATAAACAGAGCACCAAGCGCACCTGCAATATCTGCTGCTAATCCTGCAGGTAATGCGTGGCGCGTGTTTTTAATATTTACAGCGCCAAAGTAAACTGCCAGCACATAAAATGTAGTTTCAGAACTTCCAAAAAATGTTGAGACTAAAATCCCGATAAAAGAATCAGGTCCGTGTACAGCAATAATATCAGCCATCACACCAAGTGAACCGCTTCCGGATAATGGTCGCATCAGCGCCATCGGAAGAGCTTCTGCGGGCATTCCAATCGGGTCTGTAACAATTCGCAGAACAGGAATTAACCAATTATCCATTGCACCGCCAGCCCTGAATATTGCAATTGCCACAAGCATGGCAACAAGGTAAGGAATAATTCTTATTGCGATATTAAAACCTTCTTTAGCGCCTTCAACAAACTGTTCATAAACTTTAACTTTTTTAAGCGCTCCATATCCAATAAAAACAAAAATGAAAAATGGAATTGCCAATGTTGATATAATCTGAATCATATCTTTAAAGAAAGTCGGCGGAAGAAAACTAAATGCAGAACCAATAACTGATGCAAATCCCGTTGCAAAGGTTAAAACCAAAACAGAAATTATGGAAAGCACAGTGATTAAAAATTTAACATTGCTTTTAAACCAGGCTCCGTATCCGTTTTTTTCAATCGGAAATTTTTCAAAAAGTTTTGCAACTGTTAATCCTGTTATCGTTGCGCAAGTTGAGCCAAATAAGGAAGTAGCAATAATAATTGTCGGGTCAGCACTTCCGGCTGCAGCTCGAATTGCAATTGCAGTTGCAGGAATAATTGTCATGCCCGCGGTGTTAATTGCTAAAAAAGTTACCATCGAGTTTGTAGCTGTTCCCTTATTTGGATTTAAAGTATCTAATTCTTCCATAGCTTTTAAACCAAAGGGAGTTGCAGCATTTCCAAGTCCAAGCATATTTGCAGAAATGTTCATCACCATCGAACCAACTGCCGGATGATCCGGCGGAACTTCCGGGAATAGTCTTTTTGTAATTGGCGTAAGCCAGCTTGCAATAATTTTAATCAGTCCTGCTTGTTCAGCAACTTTCATCACACCAAGCCACATAGCCATAATTCCAATCAATCCTAATGCTATCTGAACTGCTACCCCGGCAATATTAATTGAGTCGTTGGTTACTCTTTTCATCCGAAGGAAACTTATTTTTTCAAAGTAAATTCTGGATACGTAAGTAATGCTATCCTGCTTTGAAATTATACTGGCTCGTGCAAGGATATCATCATCCTTACCTGAAGCCCTGGCTACAATCTGAAGATTTTCAGGGGTGTTTTCTTTTGTTTTAAGATAAAGCTGAATAGCTTTTTTATCTTCACTAAAAGAACCGACTGCATTTACAACAATGTTTTCTTTTTCTTTTGCACTAAAGAATTTATTATAATTTTCTTTTGGGATGCTTACTTCACAATCAAATCCACCTCCGGATTTAACCGCAGCAGTTTTAATTGTAACTGTAAGCGGAACATCATTTTTGTAAGTGTTTTTTGATAAATCGGAGATGTCAATGAAAAGTGCGGAAGCGAATCCAAGGAACAGTAAAGAAAGCCATACGTAGTTTAGCAAGGTAATTCTCCTTGGTTAAGTAGAAGAATAAGTTAATGAGTCATTTTTATAAAAATAAGGATGCTGTTCCTGAGTCGGAGATTATGTGTCATTCCCATGAAAACGGAAATCCAAAATTCCTAAACAAAATGGATTCCCACTTTCGTGGGAATGACAAATCTCTATTTTTAATTTAAGTGACAGCCTCTAAAAATCTTACAACTAATAATTGAAGTTTACATTCCTTCTTCGATCAAAGACTTAATTTCCTTTGTATCAAGAATAACAGGCTTAAGATTTTCACTTACTTCGTAACCAGCTGGTTCGATGGATCGCGAGTATTTTAACCGGTATAGTTCAAAGATTTGGTCCCGAAGCTTATTATCATCAATATCTTTAATCTCACCATTAATAGTAGTGTATGATAATCTATAAGTAAAATCTTGCGCTATTGTATTAATTTTTTCACTTTTGAAAATAGAAAAGGTGCCGAGTGAACCGTATTTAACTCGTTCATAGTCTTCATCTGTGCTATCAAGGTATAGATATATATTCTTATCAAGATAAATAAAGTTGCAGGCAATCTGCATTAATTTTTCGTTGTCAAGATGAATACAAAGTACACCGCATTGCGCCTGCATCAGCGGTTTCTCTATTTCCCTTATATCTCTGACTACTGTTATTTGTCTTTTCATTTTTATAGCCCTATTGAGGAGATTCCCCTTAATTTATTATACAATTATTAGTTAAACCAGAAAATGTACAAACCTTACAATGATTAAAATTTTTCTCAGCATTTTTGTTTCTTATAGATTCTATTATTCCGGTAATTTCTTTCTCAAGTTTTTTAATTTCACTCTTGCTGTAGTTCAGAGTAACAAGATCAGCGGGATGCTTTACAAATACCAAACTACCCTCAAAATTGTCAAACTCACTAAATAACCTGCTTGCAATATATAAATAAAATTTCAATTGCATTAAATAATATTCTGCATGTTTTTTAATTTCTTTTTTTTCGATATCATCAGTTTTATAATCATAAATCAATATCTTCTTTTCGTTAAAGACTATTTTATCAATAATCCCGTGCAAATAATAATCTTCTTCCCGAACATAAATTTCAAATTCATTTTTAAACGATGGGAACGATGAAATTACCGCAAAAGTTTTCGATTGATAATAATTTATAAGATCGATATTCAATCTATCAATTATTTCTTGCGATATTTCAGAATTATCTAATTCAGATTTTAAGATATTCTTTAGATATTCATCTAACTCATCATACAAAATAGATTGCTCCATAACTTTGTGAAATAATTTTCCGTAAAGAGTGGAGTCCTTTTTTTCACTATCGAGGATTACAGTCTCGATGGTCTTATCTATGTTATCGTCTTCCAATTCCGCAAACATATTGTAATTAGTTTTGCTGGAAGCGAATCCATGATTCCGGTAATCTGAATTTAATTTTCCAAATCCGTAATCATACGTAAGCAAATATTTAAGTGGACATTGACTGTAAATTGATACTTTAGAGGCAGAAATTATTTCACCTTTTTCTGTCGAGCTCAGTCGCGATGTATTGATTTGAATATTTTCTCTGGGATTTTTTCTTTCAATTTTTCTTTTCTCCGGTTCTTCAATTTGTGAGGTAATCGGAATAATTAATCCAACATTACTTTTTGTGTTTATAAATCTATCGTTTTCATATTTTAGAAATTCCAATTGATCATTTATAATGATCTCATTTCCGTTAAAATCAGTTTCTAATCCTGAAGCTAAAAGTTTAATAAATGAGTCATTCTTAAAGTTCATGTCTTTCGTGATTAAGGCAGTAATAAATAATTCATCTTTTGCACGAGTGACTGCAACGTAAAATAATCTTTTTAGTTCGGCATCATTCTTTTTCGCTTCAAGATAATTATGAATTGTTACAATTGGCGCAGAATAATATTCATCAAAATAATTTTTGTTGATTGGGACTTTTGTCAGAACTCCAAGTTTCTTATCAATCTTTACTTCGCCAGATTTGACTGAACCCGAAATTCCACTTTCATCTGTTTTATAAATAAAAACCACAGGGAATTCCAACCCCTTTGATTGATGGATTGTCATCAATTGAACTGCATCAGAATCTTCTGCTGTTGACGCTTGAGATTCATCGGTTAAGTTTGAGATAGAATCTTTTAAGAACGAAATAAAATCATAGAGATTTCTAAATCCCATTGAATTAAAATTTCTTGCCAAATTAATTAATTTAGAAATGTTGGCAATTTCTTGCTCCCCATCATCACGTGATTTTAGAATAGTCAAATAATTATTATCGGTTATAATTTTGGTTATAAGCTGAGGCAAATCCACAGAATTGCTTAAAGAAAGATTTTCTTTCAATAGTTCACAAATCCAGATTAAATCTTTATCAGTAACTGCGCTATTAATTTTCTTCCAAAAGCTTTTTCCCTGAAGTAAAGATATTTCAAATAATTTTGCATCTGAAACATTAAAGAATGGAGATCTTAACAATCCTACCAAAGCCGCATTATTATATTTATCCGCAAGGAATGATAAATAGTTATATATATCATTAATGGTCTGTCGTTGATAGAATCCCCGTCCGCCAATTATGTTGAATGGTATTTTATATTTAATAAAAACTTTTTCAAGATCAGAAAAATATTTTCTTTTTCGCACAAGAATAGCGATGTCTTTGAACGAATATTTTTTTTCGCTAATAAGATTCAAGATTTTTCGGGCTATTAATTCTTCCTCAGAAATAATTGGAGTTTCATCTTTAGTTTTAGCAACTAAAAATTCAACACGTCCTTCCTGATTATCAGTCCTGGCGCAAACCAGATCGGTTGGTGGTACTTCTCCAAATTTTTCATCCGGATCATCAAATAATCTTCTAAATAAGCGATTACAGAATACACAAATATTTTTGGTCATTCTAAAACTATCCGGTAAGACCAATAAGTGATTATCGCCGGTTGAGTTTTTGATATCATTTCTTGTAAGATTAAAAATTTCAATCTCAGCATCACGAAATTTATAGATGCTTTGCTTCTCATCCCCAACGATAAATAGTTTGCCGCTTTTCAGGTAATCAAGAATTGGTAAGAATATCTGATATTGAATTTCATTTGTATCCTGAAATTCATCAACCATTATAAACTTAAATTTTTCAGTAAGTGATTTTTTAACATTATCATTGCTAAGTAGAAGTTTTGTGTGAAGCAAAATATCTTCATAGTCGATATAGCCATTAGCTTTTTTCTTTGTCTCATAAATCTTTAAAGCATAATCAAAAAATGATAAAATTGTTTTACCAAATAGAGCTAATTCCATTTCAACATCTCTATCATTATCCCCAATATCAAAATTTTTAAACTCATCCATAAATGATTCGAGAATTCTTATTTCATTTGCAATAGATTCAATGGAATCTTTTGATAAGTACCCTCGTTTTCTTACACTCAATTCTTTTGTAAAGGCTAATTGTTTTATACTATTAAGATTTTTTAAGATAGAGTTTACTTCAGTCTGAGTTATAAGTAAATTAAGATTGGATTGAACCTCAAGTGCTGTTTTATTTGATGAATCATTAGCTAAAACCTCTGAGTTTATTATTTGAAGAAGCCGGATGAATTCTTTTTCTTTCTTTTCCCAGATGGTTAGAAAACCATCACGAAAGTATTGTGCAAATGATTCGGCAATTGTTTTAAGATCAGACGAATAAATATTTTTTTTTATAGTAAAAACATTTTTCCTATTCTGGATAAGTCTTACGATTTGACTTTGCAGTTTGGCTTTGGATGCAAAAACTCTTATCAGATATTTAAGTTCTTCGCTAACCAAATGATCATCAAAAGAAGCTCTTATCATTTCCTCAACAGAAAGATCTATAAGTTCTTCGGATAATTTTTCATCGATCGGAACAAATCTTGCATCTAATTGTGCTTCAACGGGATAATCTCTTAAGATATTAATGCAGAAAGAATGAATGGTAGAAATGTTAGCGGAAACTAATTGACGTCGTACTTTTTCTAATTTTTTTTTCTCTTCACTATAGTTTGATTCACTAATCTTTTCACTAATCAACAGTGAGATTTTTAGGTATAGTTCACTCGCAGCTTTATCGGTAAAAGTAATTGCAGCAATACTTGATATATCAAGTCCCTCTTTAATAATTGCATTAAGATATTTTCTAGCAAGAACAAATGTTTTACCTGAACCGGCATTTGCTGTTAAAGCAAGATGTCCCTTCGTATTCAATGCTTCCTGTTGATGGGGTGTAAGATTGCTCATCAAATTTTATTATCAGTTGACAGAATAGCAGGAAATTTTAATTCAAAAGTGGATTCTCCAGGTACACTGTTTTTAAGATTGATCTCTCCATTTACGCTTGTCATAAATCTTTTAGCAAGACTCAAACCTAAACCCATTCCTTGATTCTTGGTTGTAAAATGTTCATCAAATATTTTATCTTTTTCTGAATCTTTTATTCCGGTGCCATTATCAGTGAACAACAGAACATAAATATTTTCCTGTTTGCTAAGATTAACCATTATTTGGGTTGCATCTGCCTGCATTGCGTTCCGTATAAGATTAATAAACACTCTCCTAAGCTGACTAAGATCGGCTTCTATAAAAGCATCCGGTAGATTGGTGCTGACATTAATGGCAGTTTTTTCATGAATAAACATGTTTACAGTATCATTAAGAATCGCCAATAAATCTATTGTTTCCAACTTAAGACTCGGCATTTTAGCAAAGCGTGAAAACTCGGACGCAATCTGGTTTAAGTTATCGATCTGGTTCAGTACTGTTGCAGAAACTTTTTCAAATAGCTTATCAAAGTCTTTACTTTTGTCTTTGTAAGATATAATCAGCTGTTGTAATGCTAATTTCATTGGTGTGAGGGGGTTTTTAATTTCGTGTGCAACTTGTTTTGCCATTTCTTTCCATGCTGCTTCCCTTTCCATTTCTGCCAGTTCAATTTGATTTTTCTTTAATTCAGATGTCATTTGATTGAATCCGTTGAGAAGATCCTTCAGTTCACCTCGCTCATTATGATTTATTTTTATACTAAGATCACCTTTACTGACAGCATCTGTGGCTTTTGTAAGTTTTTGGATAGGCTGGGAAATTTGGTTTGCAAAGAACGTACTGATTATTATTATGATTATCACTGCAAACGAGTATATTCCAAAAATCACAACATTAATTTCTACTGTTGAAAAAGATATTTTGGTTTTATTAAATGCATCATTAACCGAAAGTATAAAATCTTTGTCAGCTAATCGGATAAATCTATAATAAGAATCATATGTATAATCACTAAGTTTTTCCGCGGTTATATACTCCTGATATTTTAAGTAATGTAAATGGTAATAAGCCTGTGGATTAAGCTTCCTGCTAAATAATCCGATCCGATTATAAATATCCTGTGAATTATATATTTGATCTGTATTAGAGTATAATGAAAACGATATTCCCAATTCTTTCGTTGCATTTTCGGATGCAACTATAACTTCCCTGTTTTTATTTTTTGCAGTTTGGCTGGTCAGATGTTTTTCTACGTAATCTGCTCTTTGACTAAGTTCATTAAAAACCTCTTCATTTGCTCTTTCCTCCACAATTTTTGTATTGTACAAGGCTAAGATTACAACTGGAATTATTGAAATAACTAAAAAAGCAAATAATAATTTTGATTTGAAACTTGGATTTATTCTTCTAATCCGGATTAAAACTATTAAAGAAAAGGCTATTAATATAAATAATGAGTGAATTATAAAGATTTTAAAGAGAATTAAAAAGTCTCCAGGAAAAAGCTCTTTCAGCAACAGACACAGTAGTAATAATATCTTCTGAGCCGTTGTTGTTCTTCATCAGAAACGTTTCATAGGTTTCATTATCAAATTTTATTTTCAGCCATGCTTCGTTAAAAACACTATCCACTCTTGTCTGCATTATTTGCTTTATCTGATCACGGGAAGGATAAATATCACCATATACCTGATTTAATTTTTCACCGCGAAACTGAAATATCTTAAGTTGTTTTACATCAATAACTCGATTTAAAATGGAACGATCAGATTCAACAAAATCGGGATAGTTAATTGCCCCAATCGATCCGATATCAAAGCTTACAAACGCAGCTGCATATCCTTTTATTATACCTCGTTCCTCAATTTTAATGATTCCTGCATAATATTTTATAGAGTCTTCCTCGTTATTATTTATTTCAAACACTTCAATATTATCAGATTTGGTTATGTGTTCAAATATTTTCTTATCAGGATTTAATCCTACAAAATATTCTCCCAAAACCTTTTGAAAACGGTCATAAAATCTGATGCCCGAATTGAGTGATTCACGCTGCATTGTGCTTTTGCCCCAAATTGTAAAAGCTAAAGCATCATAATTTGTATATCTGCTTCCGAAAAGGCCTGGAAGCTCATCACTGCTTTTCAAATCATTTAATGTCTCATCAATCATATAAGAAAGAAGATTTGAATCAGTTCTATTAATTTCCACAGCGGTTGTTTTTAGTGCTTCCCTTTCAAGTTTTGTATTAAAATAATTAAGAAGTATAATTGAAATTACTGAGCTGATTAAAAGAATAAATAAATAATTATACGCTGAAAAAGGATCCTTAACTATAACCTGATAATAGAGTACATATAGAAGTAGAATAAATACTACTACAATTAAGGGGGTAATTAAAGGATCGTTACTGATGTAATATGATAAGAAGATAATTATAGCAACCGTAAATAAGACTAAGGATAATTTAGATTTATTTAGATTTTCAAGCCTTAAGTTCAGAAATTTTAGTATCAGATTTATTATTCCGACAATAGTTAGGACAATTGCAAAGGATAACAGTAGCATATTCAAATTCATTGCTAAGGAAGGAAGGTCCGGAAGTATGTTTGGCTCTTTAAAGTATCTTATTGTTGAATCAAATACAACACTTTTGATTGAAGCACTTACACCTCTTAAAATTAAAAAGATAAAAACAGAAAGAATGGCTGCAACAAAAATTCCACCTATACCAAATTTATTTTGTCTTGCAGAATAAAGATATTTTCTTGTATATCTAAAAATCTGAATAGCAATTAAAACTATAAAGACAATTGTTGTAAAAAACTCAATTGGAGATTTTACAATTCCCCATCCAAATGGAGATGAAAAAAATGAAGGATCAGATAAAGCACCATTGACAAAGTTTGTAGGAAATCCAACAATGAAAATAAGAGCTCTTAATGCTGCTAGGTAAATAAATAATAAAATAAATCTAAATAAATAAGAATCTAATTTTCTAAAATCATTGTTTAATCCAAATCCAGCAAAAAATATTGCAAAGACAACCAAAAGAGATTGAATTTTTGATGCAGTATCTTTGATCTGATTTACCGCATAACTTAATAATGGTTTTAAGAATGATACCATCCCAATTTTATGATTCTTTGAGTTTAATAATTCAAACGAAAATTTTCTCCCATCTCTGGATTTTTCCGTATATGGTGAATAATCAATGGATAAATCAATTTGATTTTTCTGGGCAATTTCATTCTCAAAACTTTTAGTCGCCAAATACTTATTATTTAACCTAAGCTTTTCTTCAATTGGTGTCGATATTGCTAAATAAAAAATATCTGATTGAATATGTACGGTGTCAATAACAGACAAATAGGTTAGGAGATCATTTGATAGGAAGTAAGTTTCACCTAAAGGAAAGCTTAAGGGAAATAGTTCATCCTGATTAATAGCAATTATATGATTCCAGGCAATTAGTTTACCATTTGGTGCAAAGATCTCTATTGAATAATTATCAAATAATTTATTATTAATTAGTTTAACAAGTTCCTTATAAGATTCATTTTCCGGTTTAAGCGAAATTTTTAGATCTTGACGAACAACATTTAATTTATTGTGTAAATCGTTCTGCTTATTATTAAAATCATTTTTAATCGATTCTTCTATTCTGGATATTTCTTCAGTTAAAATGTTATCCCAATTCTGCTTAGTTTTATTGATAAGTGATTCCGTAACGATACCTGAAACTCCAATTATAATTAAAACAAAAAAGACGATAGAGAAATATTTTCTATCGCCTTTGAATTTTTGAGATATCTTTTTGAACATCAGTTAATAGTAAATTGAGTTATTTGCCAGCCGGTACCAATTTTTTTGATTGAAATATAGACCTGCGCTGTGCTTCGTTGTCCTCTATTATCAAAATTGTATTTACCTGTAGCATATGAAATATTTTTATCAGTTTTAATATGATCAAATTTAAAAGATGTTACTTTATAAAGATTGAAAAAATCCTCTAAAACATAATACGCCTGATTTGTGCTATAATATCCATTTATACCATTAGAAAAACTAAAGTAGGTTTGTGAGCCGAAATATTTTGAAATATTTTTTACTTTCGCTTCTTTTATTCCAGATTCAATTTCTTTAAAAATTAATTCCTCTTGCTGAGTGGTGATTTTTGCGTCGGTTTTCCTAGTAAGATTAGAAGTTTGAGAAAACAAAACCGAAAGCGGCAGCAATATTATGATTATGTAAATATATTTATTCATATTTAAAAAGATTAGTCGTGAACTCATATTTGGAAATATCAAATACAAGTCCACGACAAATGTAATAAATTCTTAATTATCTCGCCAATTGTTCTTTATTTAACTTACGATCCCCATTTCCTTTAACAACAGGTTTTAATTGTGGTTCACCTTTAACAAGTTGGAAAGCCCAGTCAAATACAATTCTATCGGCTGTGATATTACTTACTCTAATTTTAGCAAAGTGGTTGTCATAAGTCCAAATTACATAAGTGTGTCCAATCTCAGCAATTTCTTCTTTATTTGTTGCCCAACCATTAACAGGTGCATAAGGAATATCATAAATATCTGTTGTCAATCCCATATCCTGAATATCTGTATCATCATAGACTCTTATATAGCCTGTCCCTTGATAAATCTCAAAGAAGAAATCTGTTTCCTGGTCATCATATGGAACAGTCGAGTATGTGGTAAAAGTATAACCAGAATTATTAGGAAATCTGATATAATCAAATATTGATTGATTAAATCCTTCTGGTCTAGGTGTCGAATAGATCACATCATAGCTAAGTTCACTTTCATTTCCGTTGTAATCATAAGCTGCTACACCGTAATAATATTTATTCCCATTTACAGCCTCAAGATCAACAAAATAAGTTCCGGAAGTTGAACCAATCAAAGTATACTTTCCTTCATACGTAAAATTACGAGTATAATTGTATCCCGCAACATCAGCATTCTCTATTACTGTTCCAGGAAATATCAACTCTATTATCTCCATTTAGAACCTGAATTCCTGAAGGAGGAGATGGTGCTGTATAATCATAATCAAATGGGTCATTTATATCGCAAGAACTTAAAACAAATGCTGATGCGATTAAAACCGTTATTATTGATAGCTTTTTCATTTTGTTCACCTTATTGTGTTTTCGTTTTCTTATAGAGTGAGCCAAAATGAATGCCACAGAAAAACTTGATTATCTGCAATCTAACCAAGTATTACAGATAAAAATGTATAGTTAACTGAACAGTAATTGAATATAAATCTAAATCTAAAAAGTGCTTAAGGTCAGATTTTGGTAAAACTGCCGTCGAAGTACATAATACCTTTATTAATGACACCAGTCGATTTTCCTGTCAGAAGCTTTTTATCGAATGGACTATTAGATGATTTGGATAAGAATTTTTTCTTATCCACTGTCCATACAAAATCAACATCCAAAATTGTGAGGTTCGCAATTGCGCCTTCTTTAATCTCAGGCACTGGAATGTTCAAAATTTTTCTAGGATTGATTGCAAGTTTTTCAACCATATTTTCAAGAGTTAAAACTTTTTTATGGTATAGCTCAGTAAAAGCTAAACCAACTTGTGTTTCCAATCCAATGATACCGTTCGGGGCATATTCAAATTCCATCTCCTTCTCTTCAATAGAGTGTGGTGCGTGATCGGAGGCAATACAATCAATCGTTCCATCTTTTAATCCGGAAATAATCTCACTGACATCAGCCTTAGTTCTCAGAGGTGGATTCATCTTAACATTTGTATCATATGTTTTAACAGCGTCATCAGTTAATGTAAAATGATGCGGCGCAACTTCTGCGGTAACTTTTATGGATTTTTTCTTTGCTTCACGAACCATTTCAACGGATTTTTTAGTGCTTATGTGAGCAATGTGAACTTTGGCATCAGCATATTCAGCCATTAAAATATCTCTTATTACAATTAAATCTTCTGCCACAGATGGAATTGGAGGAAGACCAAGTAAAGTTGAATTAATACTTTCATTCATTGCGCCGCCGGCGAGAGATTCATCTTCACAGTGTTCAATTATCGGAAGATCAAACATCTTAGCATACTCAAGTGATCTCTTTAGAATTGAAGCAGTTTTAATTGCAATTCCATCGTCTGAAAATCCAACTACACCCGCATCTTTTAGTTCAGCCATTGGAGAAAGAACTTCTCCTTTTCTTCCAACTGTTGCAGCCCCAACAGGATAAACATCAACCAAATGATTTGCTGATTGTTTTTTAATTAAAGTTACAACTTCAGCCGAATCAATTGCCGGATCGGTATTTGGCATACATGCTATTCCCGTAAAGCCGCCATTTGCTGCCGCATTGCAACCGGTCACAACTGTTTCTTCATCTTCCCTGCCGGGTTCACGCAAATGTACATGCATATCAAAAAATCCAGGAACGATATACTTTCCATCTAACTCAAAAACTTTTGCATCTCTGGTTTCTGCATCCGTGAGTATTCCAATTTTCTTGAACATTCCATCTTCAATCCAAATACTAACATTTTTTTCATTAAGTTTTTGGTGTGGATTCAAAACATTTACATTCTTTAGTACTACTTTCATATCCAAACTTTCTAGTTAAGTGTTCCAAGTAAATAAAGTACTGCCATTCTAACAGCAACTCCATTTGTAACTTGTTGTAAAATTATTTGAGAAGTTCCATCCGCAACATCTGAAGATAACTCAACGCCCCTGTTTATAGGACCCGGATGAAGTATTAAAATGTCTTTACCATTTTTTTCTAATCTCGCTTTATCGATTCCAAAATATTTCGCATACTCTCGTATTGAAGGGAAATACTCTCTCGCTTTTCTTTCAAGCTGTATTCTTAATACATTCAGAACGTCGTTTTCCTGAATAGCTTCATCTATATTAAGTATAACTTCAACTCCAAGTTCTTCTAAATATTTTGGGATCATTGTTGATGGACCACAAACTGAAACTTTTGCACCCATAGTCTTTAATCCATAAATATTTGAAAGGGCAACCCGGCTGTGAGCAACATCTCCAACCATACAAATCTTTAATCCTTCAATCTTTCCCAGCTTTTCCCTGATCGAATACATATCCAGCAAAGCTTGTGTGGGATGCTCGTGAATTCCATCACCTGCATTAATGATATTTGATTCTGATAGCTTTGTAAGCATTAATGGTACACCTGCAGCAGCGTGTCTAACAACAATCATATCAACTTTCATCGCTTCAATATTTTTAACTGTGTCTTTAAGCGTTTCCCCTTTGCTAACACTGCTTCCGGAAATGGCAAAATTGATTGAATCAGCAGATAGTCTTTTTTCAGCCAGTTCAAAAGAAATTCTTGTACGGGTTGAACTTTCATAAAAAAGATTTACAACAGTTTTTCCTTGAAGTGTAGGAACTTTTTTAATCGGTCTCTCAAGAATTTCCCTAAATGTTGTTGCGGTATCTAGAATTAACTGGATGTCTTCCTTGGGTACATCTCTCATTCCTAATAAATGTCTGCTTGATAGTGGCATATTTCTTTACTTCTTTTCTGATTCAACAATATAAATGGCATCTTCGCCATCGTGTTCTTTAATTTTAACTTTTATTTCTTCATTGTGTGATGTTGGAATATTTTTTCCAACATAATCCGCACGGATTGGAAGTTCACGATGTCCTCTATCAATAAGAATACAAAGCTGAATTGAACCCGGTCTTCCCATATCCATAATTGCATTCAACGCGGAGCGGACTGTTCTGCCTGTAAACAAAACATCATCAACAAGAATTATATCTTTTTCATTTATATCAAAGGTGATGTTGGAAACAGAAACTTCCGGCTGTTTTAATCTCGTTCTGAAATCATCACGATAAAGAGTTACATCGAGTACTCCAAAAGGTATATCAACATTATCTATCAGTTTGATTTTTTCGGCAATTCGTTTTCCTAGAAACTCGCCTCGCGTTCTCATTCCCATTAAAACAAGATTATGCGAACCTTTATTTTTTTCAAGAATTTCATGAGCTATTCTTGTAAGGATTCTGTCAAATCCTTCTGCGTCAATTATTTTTGATTTTACATCCATATACAAAAAAGCCTCTTCGGATTAATTATCCTCAGAGGTTTACCTTATTATTATTTTACTTGTATTTGCGTTCATCCTTTTCCATCTCTCGGGATAGAGTTAAAGGTTAATTTTATTTGATTCAAACTTAAGCCTATTATTTTTTAAAGTAAAGTTTAAATCGTATTCATTAGAAATTATTTTTTATATTTGCTTTGTAGATAAAACACCTTTTCGGGGTGTAGCGCAGCCCGGTAGCGCGTCCCGATGAATCGGGAAGGCCGTGGATAATTATTACACATATATAATTGAATCACTAACAAATTTTCATTGGTATATTGGACATTCCAATGATATTCAAAGAAGATTAACTGAACATAATTCAGGTCAAAATAAATCAACAAGAGGTAAAGGACCTTGGAAGTTGATTTTCCTGAAGAGATTTGATACTAATTTAGAAGCGAATAGATTTGAATTAAAATTGAAAAAGCTTAGGAATAAAGATTTTATAAGAAACGAATACTCAGATTATTTTTTAGATACTTAGTATTCGGGGTGTAGCGCAGCCCGGTAGCGCGCTTCGTTCGGGACGAAGAGGCCGTAGGTTCGAATCCTATCACCCCGACTTAATATTTTGAGGTTTTATAATGGCACAAAATCATTCTTTTGACATAGTTTCTGAAATTGATTTTCAGGAAGCAGATAATGCTGTTAATCAGGCATTAAAAGAAATTCATCAGCGTTATGATCTTAAAGATTCCAACACTGAGCTTGAGCTTAATAAAAAAGATAAGCTCATTACTATTAATACAAAGGATGATTACTCCCGAAAATCTTCTATTGATATTTTAGAAACAAAGTTTATCCGTAGAAGCATTTCCATCAAAGCTCTAAAATTTAACGAACCGGAAGCTGCCGCTGGCGGAACACTTAAACAAGTTATCAATCTTCAAAGTGGAATCTCAAAAGAAAATGCCAAGATTATTACAAAGCTGATTAAAGAGTCTAAACTAAAGGTTAGTGCACAAATACAAGATGAGCAAATTAGAGTTACTGCGACAAAAATTGATGATCTTCAGGCAGTTATAACCATGGTTAAAGAAGCTGATTTAGATTTCCCTACCCAGTTTGTGAATATGAAGTAATTTGTTTTGTTTTTATATCCTTGAAGCTGTCTATAAAATTGAAAAACTGAATTGTCATTCTCACGAAGGTGGGAATCAATCTTGTTTTAAGTGTTCTAGATTCCCGTTTTCACAGGAATGACACATTAATTTCGATTTTGCCTATCCTTTAACTCGCATAGGCTAATCTTAACTTCTCTTTATCAATTCCTTCAAGCAGCATAAAATCTTCTTCACTTATCTTTTCTACATCACCAAAATATTTGTTATCAACGCTGTCTTTTTGGTCCGCAACTTTTACAGATGAAACAGACAACACTGCTAGATTACTTACAACAACATTAGTAGCATCGTTTTCATCAACCTTTCCATCAATAATGTATGGACCCATTGACATTGTAAGTTCGGCAAACTTCTCATACTCGCGCGGAAAAATTACTGCTTCAAAAGTTCCTGTTGTATCTTCAAGCGAAAGAAATTTCATTATATCACCTTTGCGCGTTCTTATCCGTTTTGATGTCATATACCATCCAATAAGCCGCACATTTTTGCCGCGATACTTATTCAAATCTTTTGCTTTAACAATTGAAGGATGTTCCGTAAAACTCCGGTAAAAATAAAGCGGATGACGTGTAACCATATAATCAAATGATTCATATTCTGTTTTGCATATTTCTTCAACACTAAAGTTTATATTGGTTTTTACTTCGTCTTCCATCACAAAAGTTTCGTGCAAAAACAAATCATTATAACTTTCATTAAGAATTTTTCTTTTGTGGATGTAAATATCCAGCAACCGCAAAAGTTCCGGACGCGTTTTCTTTAAGCATCCCATCGCTCCGCATTTTATAAGTATAGATGTTTCTTCAAATCCCAGTTTTGTGCGGATAAGAAAATCCGCCAGCGAATGATACTCACCATCATTTTTTCTTTCATCCAGAATCTTTTGGATAGAGTTACGTGAGAGATTTTTTATTGCCATCAAACCAATTTGAATTTCATCTTTCTTTCCCGTGTATTCATCATTACTTTTATTGATACACGGAAGATGTATTTTCAATCCCAATCGCTTGCATTCCCACACATAAACGGCAGCGGAATAAAATCCGCCCATGTTGCTTAAAACACTCGCCATAAACTCTGCAGGATAATGTGATTTAAGAAATGCAACCTGGTAAGAAAGCAGCGCAAACGAAGCGCTGTGAGCTTTGCAGAATGCATATCCGGCAAAAGATTCTATTTGCCTCCACAATTCTTTGGCTTGTGTATCTGTAAGTCCTTTATTTTTGCACGATGAAAAATATTTTTCAATTATTTTTTCCATTGCAGAATGTGAACGCATCTTGCCGCTCATTGCGCGGCGGAGAATATCTGATTCTTCCAAAGATAAACCTGCAACGTGATGTGCAACTTTTATAACATCTTCCTGGTAAATCATTACGCCGTAAGTTTCGCCAAGAACATCTTCCATCGCGGGAACGAGATATTTTCTTTTACCTGGGTCTTTATGTCGCGCAATAAACTCCTGCATCATTCCGCTTTCTGCAACACCGGGGCGAATAATTGAACTTGCCGCAGTTAGCATTTCAAAGTCGTGCACATCAAGTTTGCGAAGAAGTGAACGCATTCCCGGCGACTCGATATAAAAACATCCAATTGTTTGCCCTGTGCGGATGAGATTGTTTGTACGCTCATCTTTAAAGAGCATTTCAAAATCATAAATATCAAAAACAACTCCTGCAGTATTTTTGGGTATTGGCGGATAAAGCGAAATCACTTTTGTACTTTCTCGCCACTCTTTAGGTATTTGATATGTCAGTTCTTCGGTTTCCATTACCATACATAAAAATAGTGAACACTTGAACACTATATAAAATATTTAAAGTTCAAAAGCAATAGCTTATTTAATATTTGATTTTAAACAATTTAAATGCCTTATTACAGGTGTAAATTTTATGTGTGAGGATAAAATGCAAACAGATGATACTTTGAATTGGGTTTGTCAGTATTGCGGCGTAGAAAATTCTGTGTGGGTGGATCTTACAATTGAAGGTAAGCAGGATTTTGTGGAAGATTGCCGGGTTTGCTGCAGACCAAACCGTGTTATTGTTGTACAGGACTATGATGAAAATGTTATGATTGAATCGCGACTGATTGACGAGTAGAAATCAAACAGAATTAAGAGATTAGAAGATAAAATAATCCTGCAACAGTAGGCGCACAATAAATATCGAAAGGTAAACAATCATTTTACTTTTTGAAGTTACAATCTTATCCCATTACTCAATTGCTCATTATTATTAATTAAATTTTATTCCATCACAAACGTTGAAAGGACATTCTCACATTCAGAATTTTAATGATGATCACAAATAAATCCTCTCTGAATTTAAATGAATTGAAAAATATTTAATTAATACTTGATGAATTAATCCATAATCATTCTTAAAAATGATGAGCTATCATCATCATTAGAATCATCTTTTTTCTCGTTCCTTTCTTTTGCCCAGGAGTATCTTGAATTTTCAACGGTAAACCCGCTGGGAGTATTTTTTTCTTCATCATCTTCGATTGATGCCTTGGGACTGTTAATTCTTAAAATAGTCGGCACCTCAAGATCATTTGAATCGACAGTTTCTGAAAATAAACTAAAGCCACCGCGAATGTTATCTGAAAGAGTTGGCGTATGCTTTTTGGCGGTAATAGTTTTGCTGCCATAATTATTTCCACGAGCACTGTCAAAACCTGTAGCGATTACAGTGTAAGAAATGTAATCATTCATTTCGTCTTTCTTCACAACTCCAAATATTACGTTAGCCTCCTCGCCGGCAGCCTCAAAGATTACGTTGTTGCCTTCATTTATTTCCTGCATTGTCATACTGCTTGATCCGGTAACGTTAACAAGTACGCTTTTTGCGCCTTTGATATTTACACCTTCAAGCAATGGACTTGAAATAGCTTTTTGAGCTGCTTCAATTGCCCGATTTTCACCACTTGCAATTCCGCATCCCATTAAAGCTTCTCCGCTTGAGTTCATTACTGCACGCACATCTGCAAAATCAACATTTATTAATCCTTCAATCGTAATGATATCTGCAATTCCGCGAGTCGCTTCATAAAGAACTTCGTTAGGCTTATCAAAAGCGGCAAAAGCATTTGTGGCTTTATCTAAAATGTTTAGTAATCTTTCATTAGGAATAACGATTAAACTATCAACATGTTGGCGTAATTCCTGAATACCTTTTTCAGCATTCATCATTCTCTGTTTTCCCTCCCAACGGAAAGGTTTGGTAACAATACCAACTACTAAAGCACCCATACTTTTTGCAATTGAAGCAATTACAGGGGCAGCACCCGTTCCGGTTCCGCCGCCCATTCCCGCAGTTATAAAAACCATATCGCTTCCGGAAAGAACATCAGAAATTAAATCGCGGTCTTCTTCAGCAGCCTTTCTTCCGATGTTAGGATCGGCACCTGCACCTAAGCCACGGGTAATAGCACTGCCGCATTGAACTTTATGTGTCGCAGTACTGCTGCGCAACACTTGAGAATCTGTATTTACGGCGATGTACTCAACACCGCTCAATCCACGAGCAATCATACTTTCGATGGCATTACAGCCTCCTCCGCCAACACCAACAACTTTTAAAACTGCTGACATCGGATTTTCTTTATCGATGGTTGCAAATCGCGACATAGGTCCTCCTATAATGATTTTATAATTCGTTGAAAAAATCTTGCACTTTTTTAATAATCTTTCCGAATTGATTTTCGGATTTAGCTTTTTGTTTTTTAACTAAAATTTGAAACTCACTTGATTTTCCGCCAGGTATTCCCCTTATTAACCCGGCTACAGTAGCAAACTCGGGACTTTCTATTTCGTTTGATAGTCCTGCACCTAACTCTTGAGGGACACCAATTCTGGTTGGTAAACCAAAAACTTCCTCTGCTAATTCTGTAACTCCTCTTAATAACGATCCGCCGCCTGTTAAAACTATACCAGCTTTTATTTTGGATTTAAATCCGGCGGTCCTTATTTCATTGTCAACAAGAGTAAATAACTCTTTCATTCTTAAACTTATTATTTGTGTCAGCAAGCTAATTGGGATTTTAGTATTCCCTCTTGCGCCAACACCTTTAATTAAAATATCTTCATCTTTTATGATTGCACTTTCGCTGGCATAACCGTATTCTTTTTTTAGTCTCTCAGCTTCATCAGTCATAACGCCGAGTGATTCACGTATATCATTTGTAACCTGATTTCCCGCAACTCCTATTACTCTTGTATGCTTAATCGCTTTTTTATGGTAAATGGCGATATCGGATGTGCCGCCGCCAATATCAATTAAGGCAACACCAAGATCTTTTTCACTCTCTTCCAGAACAGAAGCACTCGATGCAATAGGCTGAAGTATATAATCCTGAACCTGGTAGCCTGCCCTTTCAACTGATTTTCTAATGTTTTCCATTGCCGGAATTGATGCAAGTACAACGTGATTACTTGCTTCTAATCTTGAGCCTGACATGCCAATCGGATTTTCAATACCGCCTTGATGGTCAATAGAAAACTCTTCGGGAATTATATGAAGAATTTGTCTGTCACTTGGAATCCTAATTGTACGAACATCAGCTTCCAACCTATCAAGATCATCTTTAGTAATTTCTTTTTCGGCTCTATTTATTGTAACATAATTTCTATGACGAATGCTTGTTATATGTTCACCAGCAACTCCAACATTAACAACGGTAACTTCAATACCTGCTCTGTTTGATGCTATAGACATTGCGGACTTGATGGCTTCGGCTGTCTTGCCTATATTGGCAACCAATCCCTTATGCAATCCTTCAGATGTGGCAACACCAAACCCGAGCACATTTATTCTGTTTTGCTCGCCAGTTTTTTCTGCGATTACCGCGCAAACTTTTGTAGTTCCTAAATCTAATCCAACTATGATTTCATTTTTCATTAAATCAAGCCCGTGTTTTCTTTGTTACCAATGTAAGCTTCATTGGTAAACCTTAAATCAATGTATTCTGTGTTTTGAAAACTTTCTTTCAAATTATTAATTCTTTCCCAAACTAAACTAAGATAAATCATCTTTTTAGATTCATTACCTCTGCCAAATACAACCGGATAGTTAATGCCAGAAAAAGTTAACACAACATCACCACCATTTTTAAGATTTATCTCCGATAGTTTCCTCGCAAGTTCAACATCAGTAATCTTGGCTGCATCAATTATCTTAAAAGCTTCAATTATGTCTTTATCTTTATAAATTTTTGATGGAAAAAGTTTTTCAGATACTCTAAAATTACTAATCACCGGTATATTAGAATATGCTGTAAATTCGTGAATCCTAAGTAATTCAAAGTCACTTGTTAAAAAAAACGGTTCGGTTCGACTTAACAGAACTGCATAAATATCTTTTTCATTAATTCTAACATCAACATTTCCTCGTCCATCAGATTTTACTTCAGCTTTCGCAACGTAAGGATGTTCTTCAATCCTTTTTTTTATGATGTTAAGATTTAAATCATCATAAGCGGATGCCAGGTCCATATCAGCAAATTTCATATAGATTTCTTTACTTAACAAACTGTTTCCGTGAATGTTTATCATTTTAATTTCCTCTTTTCCCTTTTTGCTATATGTAAAAAGAGATAAGTACAAGATTAAAAATACCAATACTGATAAAAGAACGACGCCAAATATTTTTCCAAAATCCTTTTTCATCACCGATTCTTGTTAAGCATCCCGACAAATTGTTCACCGTATTTCCAAATATCTCCAGCGCCCATCGTAACAATGATGTCCCCGTCTTTTTTTATTTCATTCAACAAAACTGGGACATCTTTTTTATCTGCAATGTAATGAACGTTCTTGTGTCCAAACTTTTTTGTTGTTGATGCAATTAAATCTCCAGTAACTCCTTCAATAGGAAGTTCTCTTGCCGGATAAACATCTGTACAAATAAAAACATCTGAATTAAGAAATGCTCTTCCGAATTCCTGATAAAAATCACGAGTCCGCGAATAAAGATGAGGTTGAAAAACCGCAACCAATCTTCTATCCCATCCATCTCTAATCGCTTTTAATGTGGCAGTAGCTTCTGTTGGATGGTGAGCATAATCATCTATAACCAAAATTTCTTTGTTGTACTTTACTTCAAATCTTCTATAAACACCAGAGAAAGATTCTAACGCTGATTTAATGATTTTAAAATCAACACCAAGTTCTTTTCCGATAACAACAGCGACAAGCGAATTATTAATATTATGTTTACCAGGAATTTTTAATGTAATCTCACCTATTTCATTACCAAAATATTTTACTTTATAACTACTTGTAAATCCATTATGTGTAATATCTGTTGCACGAACATCCGCCTGAACATTTAGTCCATATGTAATAATCTTTTTATTGATTTGAGGCATAATATCTTGCAATGCCGGTTCATCCAAACAAAGAGTAACAAATCCGTAAAATGGAACTTTATTTGCAAACTCAATAAACGCTGATTTTATATCATCCAAATCTTTGTAAGTATCAAGATGTTCACTTTCCAAAGTTGTAAGTGCTGCTATAGTTGGAGTAAGTTTTAAAAATGTTCTATCAAACTCATCAGCTTCAACAACTATAAATTCTCCTTTGCCTAATCTTGCATTGGTTCCGCCAAGTCCGCTAAGCTTTCCACCAACAATAATTGTTGGATCAATGCCGCCTTCTGTCAAAGTCAAACCGACCATTGATGTTGTGGTAGTCTTTCCGTGCGTACCGGCAATACCGATTCCATATTTCATGCGCATTGTTTCTGCAAGCATTTCAGATCGTTTGATAATTGGAATCTTTCTATCAATTGCTGCCTTCACTTCCGGATTATCAACCTGTACTGCTGATGAATAAACAAGAACATCAGCATCTTTTAAATTTTCTGGTGAATGTCCCTCGTAAACATTTATTCCAAGGCTTTCCAATCTATCAGTAACTTCACTCTTAGATTTATCCGAACCTGAAACAACAAAACCCTGACTCAAAAGAATTTCAGCAATGCCGCTCATTCCAATTCCGCCAATACCAACAAAGTGAACTTTTTTTATATTCTTAAACATCTATACTTTTTCCACTTCAAGTTTAAGTTGAAGAAACTTTTTGAGTAACTCGTTTTCATTTTCATAGTCAGAAGGTCTCACAACAAAAGGTCTTATTCTTGATTTTATTTTTATTCTTACAAACTTAAGAGCGTTTGATTTTTTATATCTTCTGTCTTTGCTCAGTTTGACTGCAGTGATTTCGTTTTTGTGAATTAACTTTGAACCAAACTTGTCACTAAAAATCAATCCTTCATTACTAAACTCAATATATCTATTGCGATAAAGATTGAATAACAAGGCAAACAACGAAACGATAACGATAAAAGCCAATAAATAAATTATCGGGTCACGTGTTATCAATGTGTAAGAGCTTTCAATAAATTGTCCTCTTATCAATAAGTAAATTGCAAATGCACTGAAGTATATAATTGTTGACTGATAATAAAACGACATATTGTATTTGAATTTACTTTTATTTTTTAATTGTTCATCTGTCATATAGTTAACGCAAAATTAATTGCACTCTTTGCTATCACATTAGCCGCATCAGGTTTAGAAATCCCTTTTGCATTCTTACTCAAGTTCATAAGTAAGTTTTTATCCGCAACAACTTCTATTATTTTATCTTTCAAAATTTTCTTAACATCAGAATCCTTAATCAACACCGCTGAATTATTATCTGCAAGTGATTTAGCATTGTAATATTGATGATTCTCCGCGACGTGGGGCGATGGAATCAGTATTGAAGGAATTCCAAGAACAGATAACTCAGCAATTGTGGTTGCACCAGCCCTCGCAACAAGCAAGTCACAAGCCGAGTAAGCTTTGTTCATATCTTCAATAAAATCCAGAATTTTTACGGAATCTAAATTAATGTTTTTATAGCTCTGATAATAATTTTTTCCAGTCTGCCAAATAATTTGTATAGAATTTACTTTCTAACTCCACAGCACAATCTGCAACTGCATTATTAATTGATGCTGCACCTAGACTACCGCCAAGAACAAGAACAGTAAATTTGTTTTCATCAAGTCCAAAAGATTTTTTAGCTTCTGCTTTTATTGTTGTTCCGAGTTCTTTTCTTACCGGGTTGCCGGTTAATCTAATCCTGTTAGGTTTTCTCAAATATTTTTTTGAATCTTCAAATGAAATATGTACTTCATCAGCAAAGCGTTCTAATAATCTTGTAGTAACACCGGGATAGCTGTTTGATTCCATTAAAATAACTTTTGCTCCAAGTATTGATGCTCCCCAAATTGCAGGACCAGCAACGTATCCCCCGGAACCAATTGCTACGCGGGGTTTAAATCTAAAAGAGATAAATAAAGATTGGACAAGTGAAATTAAAAGTTTAACTGGAAACAATAAATTTTCCATATTAAACTTTCTTGCAAAACCTTTTATCCAAATCGATTTAAATCCGTAACCAAGTTTTGGAATAACTCTTCCCTCGATTTTTGATTTTGTTCCAACGAAAAGAATCTCGGATTCAGGTTTTAATCTTTTAATCTCCTCAGCAACAGCAATAGCAGGATATAAATGCCCGCCTGTTCCACCACCGGCAAAAAGAAAACGATATGGAGTTGATAAATTTTTCATTAACTCATTTCCTCAGTTGCCAACTTCGTTTTTGTTATCATCTTAATATCAATTTCCTTTTGTTTCTCTATTTCAGTCTGATGATTATAGATTGCAATGTTTATCAAAATGCCAATTGAAGCACTAAGAAATATGATTGATGTTCCGCCGTAACTAATAAACGGCAGAGGTAATCCTGTTGTAGGAAATAATCCTGTTGCAACAGCCGCATTTACAAACGCATAAATGATAATTGAAAATGAAATTCCAAACGCAAGCATTTGCCCAAACTTATCTTTAGTCTTTTTAGCGATTAGGACTCCTGCGATGAACAAGACCGTATAAAAAAGTAAAACTACTATAACACCAAGAAACCCTGTTTCTTCACCCAGTATTCCAAAGATAAAATCACCATATGCTTCAGGTAAAAAAAGATTACTTTGCCTGCTGTTACCGATTCCAACTCCAAATATTCCACCGCTGCCAAGACTTACTAAGCCTTGTTTAAGTTGATGATTTAATCCCCCACCATCACCAAATGAACTAATAAAATCTATTATCCTTTTTCTTGAGTGTGGTATAATCATTGAAAAAGAGCCGGCAGTAATTATTAAACCAATTGAGGATAAAAAAATATGTTTTAATCGTGCACCGCCAACATATAAAATTGTTAGAGAAATAATTACAATAAGAATTGCAGTACTAATATTAGGTTGAACAAAAATTAACGCGGCAATAATTGCCACCCAGATAAAAAGAAATCTAAAACCGTTTTTAAAATCAAGAATATCATCTCTTTTCTTTTCCAATAAATAAGCGAGATGGATAATAAGAATTAGTCTGGCAATATCTGCAGGTTGAACAGTTGTGAAACCAAGATTCAGCCATCTTCCGGCTCCTTTAACTTGTGGAGCAATCCATAAAGTAATGAATAAAACAAATGCGATACTTAGAATTGCTGGTTTACTTATTCTTTTATACCACTCATAAGGTATAAAGCAAAAAACAGCCATAACAACCAAACCAATCAAAACTCTTTTTAAATGCGAATTAAACAAATAAAAGGAACTATCAAATTTAGTCGCACTGTAAGTGTTACTCGCACTCATTATAATTATCAATCCTATAAGGATAAGACAGAAAGTCGCGAAGAAAACTGTAATAGCTAATTTTTTCATTTACTATTTACTATTTGCTTAAATATTTTTCCACGATGTTCGTAATTATCAAACATATCAAAACTTGCACAAGCAGGAGAAAGCAATACAACATCTCCATCTCGCGCTTCGCTAAGTGCGGTATTGATTACCTCATCAAAATCTTTTTTGATTTCTGTTTTAACTTTGCTATGAAAGAAATTAAAGACTTTTTCTGCTGATGAACCAATTGCAAAAATCTTTTTAACTTTTTCCGTTACCAGATCTTCAATCATTGAATAGTCATTTCCCTTATCCTGTCCACCTAGGATAAGAAAGATCGGATCATCAAAACTTTTTAGAGCAACCACCACAGAATCAACATTTGTGGCCTTAGAATCGTTGATGAATTTTACACCTTCAATTTCTCTGACTAATTCTAATCGATGTTCAACACCTTTAAAGGATTTTAATGCTTCAATTATTTTTTGATTATCAAGATTAAAAATCTTTGCTGCAATTATTACAGCCATTGCATTTTGAATATTATGTTCACCCTTAATAAAAATATCACTGGCTTTACATGAAAACTCAACAACATTATTTCTTAAAAATCTTAATTCATCATTTTCTAAGTAACATCCATTAGAAACTTTTTTAGTTGTTGAGAAAAAGAAAATATTACTTTTTGCTGTTTTGAAATATTGATTCAATAATTCACTGTCTTTATTCAATATCAGATAATCATTTGAATCTTGATTTTCAAAAACTCTAAGTTTTGATAAAGCATATTTCTCTATGCTGTTTTCGTAGCGATTTAAATGATCTGGAGTAATATTCAAAATCATCGATATTCTTGGTTTGAACTTATCAATCAAATCCAGCTGAAAACTCGAAATCTCAAGTGATACGCATTCATTTTCTTTCACTTCAGTTGCGATTTCAGAGAAAGCTAATCCAATATTACCTGCTACAAAAGATTTCTTTCCACATTCATTAAACAGATAGCCGCATAAACTTGTTGTAGTTGTTTTACCATTGGTTCCTGTAATTCCAATTACATTCCCTTTACAAAATGAAGAAGCAAATTCAAGTTCGCTGATAACTTTTAGATTTTTTTGTTTTGCATTTCTAATTACTTCTGCATCTGAAGGAACTCCCGGACTTACAACCATCAAATCACAATCAAATACTTTATCAGAATGCTGTGAAACTTCAAAATCTATTTTTTCATTTCTTAAAAATTCAATCGATAATTTTAATTTTTCTTCTGAACCTGCATCGCTGACAAATGGAATTGCACCAAGCTTTTTAGCAAGCTTAGCAGCTCCAAGTCCGCTTCTAACAGCACCAATGATAGATATTTTTTTATTTTTAAAGTCTAACATTTTTATCTGATTTTAAATGAAACTAAACTAACAATTGCCAGAATGATCGCAATAATGTATGCACGCACAACTATTTTTGGTTCAGGCCAGCCAATCATTTCAAAGTGATGATGAATTGGCGCCATTTTAAAAACACGTTTACCTTCGCCAAATTTTTTCTTGGTATATTTGAAATAAAGCCTTTGAATTATCACCGACAATGTTTCCATAAAAAATATCCCACCAAGAATCGGGATAATTAATTCTTTTTTTATCAGTACAGCAATAATTCCGAAAGCACCACCCAAAGCAAGTGAACCGGTATCACCCATAAACACTTGTGCAGGATAAGAGTTAAACCATAAAAATCCCAATCCAGCACCCACAAGGGCGGCAATAAAAACAGTAAGCTCTCCTGAACCCGGCAAATAAAGAATATCAAGATATTTTGCAAAGATTGCATTACCACTAAAGTATGAAAGAAATGCAAGAGCAATCATTACTATTATAATTATACCTGTTGCTAATCCATCTAATCCATCTGTTAAGTTAACAGCATTTGAAGTTGCAGTTATTATAAATACAACCGCAGGAATATATAACACTGATAAATCGAGATTAACATTTTTCAAAAATGGAATTGTCGTTAGAGTACTAAAGCCTTCAAACTCTGGTGAAAAATAAATAACCGAGCCAACAACCAGACCGATTAACACTTGTCCCAATAATTTGTAGCGAGCTATCAATCCATTTGGATATTTTTTTATCACTTTTAAATAATCGTCTAAAAATCCAACCGCACTTAACCAGAGTGTCCCAGCAAGAATTAAAATTATGTAAGTGCTTTTTATATCACCCCAAAGTAAAACCGGAATCGCAACAGATAGAACGATTATCGAACCGCCCATTGTTGGCGTACCTGCTTTAGACCAATGAGATTTTGGTCCATCAGCTTTCTTTGCTTCACCAATCTGATGTGCTTGCAATCTCTTGATAATTTTTGGTCCGAGGTAGAATGCAAGAAACAACCCTGTTATTGCTGAAAGCCCTGAACGGAATGTTAAAAATCTGAAAATATCAAATCCTGGTGGATTGAAGGTTTTGTTAATATATTCAAATAAATAGTAAAGCATTTAATTTTTTGTTGATTCAATTATTGAAACAAATTCTTCCATTTTCATTCCACGCGAACCTTTTACAAGTACTAACAGACTTTTTAATATCAAATGTTTGTAGATATTTTTTTAATAATTCTCTATCCTCAAAGTGTTGATGAATTTTTGTTTTTCCATTTAACTTTCGATTCATCAACTTCATCATCCTACCAATCGTATACACCTCATTGATCTGAGTCTTGTTGATTATGTTTGCCAATTCTAAATGTTTGTTTTTCGATTCTTTACCCAATTCAAACATATCACCTAGCACAGCTATTTTTCTTTTTCTTGATTTTATTTTACTCAAAATTTCTAATGATGAATCTCATTGAATCAGGGTTTGCATTATACGTATCGTTTATCAAAGTAAAATTTTTATGATTTTTTATTTCTAATCTTTTATCGTAGGATTTTATTTTCTTTGCGGCTTTCAGTATTTGTAAATTTGTTAATCCCAGCTCTGATGCGATTGCAAATGATGCGGTAAAGTTCAAAACATTTTTTTCACCGCTAATAGGTATTGTGGTTGTAACAATTTTGCCATTCACATTTATACTAATCTTTGGTCTTGCAAATTTATCATAACCGATAACTGTTGATTTATAATCAGCTTTTTCGTTTAATGCATAAGTAACTTTGTTTTTTATTGTATTACCATATTTTCTTAGAATTGGGTCATCATTATTAATAAATACTTTTCCACCGCGTTTCATTGTTTCTTTAAACAAGGCTGATTTTTCTTTAAACACGCCTTTACGGTTTTTCAAAAACTCTAGATGTGAATCACCAATGTTTGTAATCAAAGCAATATCTGGTGATGCAATAGCAGCTGTGTATGTGATTTCACCAAAATGATTTGTGCCCAGCTCCGTAACTAAAACATTATGTTTTTCATTGGTACTTAATATTGTTAATGGTACGCCAATATGATTATTGTTATTTCCAGAAGTCTTATTCACTTTAAACTTTTCCGACAGCAAAGTTGCAAGAATTTCTTTCGTAGTTGTTTTACCGGCGCTTCCGGTAATTCCGATAATTTCTGTTTTTAGTTTGGCTCTCCACAACTTTGCAATTTCACCTAATGCAACAACCGTATCTTTAACAGTTATTACTGGAATAACATAATCGCCGATTTTCTTAAGATACTTTTCATTAATTACTATTGCTGCTGCCCCATTTTCTACAACCTGCTCAATAAAATCATGTCCATTGAATCGTTCACCCTTTATTGCGATGAAGAGAGTATTGTTTTTGATATTTCTTGAATCAATTGAGACGTGATAAATAGATTTAAACATATCAGGATTATAAATCACCGCTGTTGGGATATTAAAAATGTCCTCTATGTTTAAATGTGTTTTCTTCATTCCGATAAATACTTAAGTGCAACTTCCTGATCAGAAAAATGTTTTCTATTTCCATTTATTTCCTGGTAATTCTCGTGTCCTTTCCCGGCAATCAAAATTACTGCATCATCATTTGAACTATGAATAGCTTTTGCAATCGCTTCTTCCCTGTTCTCTTCAACTTCATAATTCTCTTTGGAAATACCTTTTTTAATATCTTCAATTATCTGAAATGGATTCTCTGTTCTTGGATTATCCGATGTGACATAAATTTTATCACTATACTGGCTTGCAACCTTTCCCATTATGGGTCGTTTTGTTTTATCTCTGTCGCCGCCGCATCCAAAAACTGTTACAACCTGATTTTTATCTTTAACTATTTCTTTTACAGCTTGTAATGCTTTTTCAAGACTATCAGCAGTATGTGAATAATCTATTATAACTTTTTTTCTACCTTTGCCAAGCACTTCAAATCTTCCGGGTACTTGAGGAGATGATTTTATTCCTTTCATGATTTTCGATGCATCAATTCCCAAACTGTGTGCTGTTGCAAATGCTGAGGTTGCATTGTATGCATTAAATGTTCCGATTAAGGAAGTGTTTATAATGTAATCAACTTTGTTATGTGTGATGGTAAATTCAGTTCCATTTAAATCGTATCTGATATCCTTAATCCGGTAATCTGAATAATCACTCATTCCATAAGTAACAATCTTAGCCCTTGAATTTTTTACAATATCTTTTCCACTTGCGTCATCAGAATTAATTATAGCAAATGAGTCATTGCTTAACTCATCAAATAAAATCTTTTTTGCCTTTAAGTATTCTTCAAATGTCTGATGAAAATCCAAATGGTCTGATGTAATGTTTGAAAATACAGCAGTAATGAAATTCAAACCATAAACTCTGTTTAAGATTAAAGAGTGAGAAGAAACTTCCATAACTGCATGTGAACATCCGGATTCAATCATCTCATAAAAAAATCTATTTAAGTCATTTGATTCGGGAGTAGTTAACTTAGAATCTATTTTCTGCTCACCAACATAATTTGCAATCGTTCCAACTAGTCCTGTTTTATAACCTGCATTCTGCAAAATATTTTTTAATATAAATGTTGATGTAGTTTTACCGTTTGTTCCTGTGATTCCTATAAGTTTTAACTTGCTTGATGGGTCTTTATAGAATCCTTTGGATAATTCAGCTAATGCTATTCTAGAATTTTTAACTACAATTTTTGCAATCTGTGAATGAGAGATAAATTCATCCGGTATGGAGTTTTGATCTTCTACAACAACAGCAACTGCCCCTTTGTTTATAGCATCCTGAAGAAACTTGTGTCCATCTGTTTTATAACCTTTAATCGCAACAAAAATCGAATTCTTCTGAACTTTTCTGGAATCATAAACAATACTTGAGGCATCTTTTCTCTGAACTTCTCCAGTTACTTGAATAACACTTACTGTATTTAATAGTTGAGTTAATTCCATCAGTAAAGTGAAGCTCCTTTAATGTAAACTTCAGAACATTCAATGAGGCAGATTTCAGTGCCGGTTAATTTTTTCCCTGGTGTAATGCTTTGCGAAGTAATAATTCCCGTTCCAGTAATTTTATATTTAATGCCAAGTTTGGTTAGAGCATAAATCGCATCTTTAATTTGGCAGTTAACCAGATCAGGCATTTTGTTTTTTGAAGTTATTTTAACTTCATTCACAGAGATTGGTTTTATTGTCGATTTATTCTTAATCTGATTTTCAGAATTATTTTCAGCAAATTTTAAATTTTTCATCAAATCAGGATTTAGGTATTCCTGATACTTTTCTACATCAGTTTGAACAATTCTTTCAGCAACATTCTTAAAAATTGGAGCTGCAACTAATCCACCATATTTCCCCTGATCTGGTGAATTTAAAAGAATTAAACAAATTACTTGTGGATTTTCTGCAGGGAAAAACCCAATAAAAGAAGAATTGTAGTGCTGTTTAGAATAACTTCCATCCACAAACTTTTGCGATGTACCGGTTTTACCACCAACAGAAATAAATTCTGAATATGCTTTTTCCCCTGTTCCGTTTTTCACAACACCTCTCAACAGATCCCTCATTATATCGGAAGTTTCTGCTGAAATAACTCTTCTTATTTCTTTGGGATTAAATTCATAAACTAAATTTCCATCCACAGAAATTTGTCTTTGAACCAATTGAGGTTCGTATAAAATTCCGCCATTAATTAAAGCACAATAACCCGTAAGCAACTGTAAAGGTGTAACGGAGATTTCATAACCGAATGAGAGGTATACTTTTGAAACTTTAGACCATTCTGTTGGTTTTCGCAATCTTCCTGCAGTTTCTCCAGGAAGAGTTAATGAGGTTGAATTTCCGAATCCAAATCCTCTTAAATATTTGAAATACTTTTCATCATCAATTCTCTGAACAAGCTTTGCCACGCCAATGTTGCTCGACTGTTCGATAATTTCAACTACATTTAAACTGTTAAAAGGATGTGTATCTTTTATGTTTACGTTTTGATATTTATACTTTCCGTGTTCAAGGTACAATTTTTCATTAAGCCTGCATAATTTCTGATCAATCAAAGATGCAATGGTAAATGACTTAAATGTTGATCCAGGTTCATAAGTATCTGTTAAAGCACGATTTCTTCTTTGAAAATCATTGTACTTCCAATATTCATTTGGATTAAAATCATCAATGTTTGCCAGCGCAAGCACTTCACCTGTATTTGGATTCATTATAATTCCGGTACCGGAAACAGCTCCGTATTCTTCAACACCCTTTTTTAATTCATCTTCAAGAATAAACTGATAACCTTTATCAATAGTCAGATAAAAATTATCTCCGGAAACAGCAGGATTTATATACTCATCCTCAACCGTAACCATTCCACCTAGTGCATTTTTCTGGATAAGTCTCGAACCATCTTCACCATTTAATTCTTCATCAAAGTATTCTGAAACTCCCATCACACCCTGGCCTTCATTATTTACATAACCAAGAATGTGTGATGCTAGATTGTCATAATGATAAACTCTGGTTGGCTCCTCTTTATAGAAAAATCCAGATCGCTTAATTTTTTTTAATACTGAAGCAATTTCAACAGGCACTTTTTTTTCAATATTTACAGTTTTCTTTGCACCCTTCATCAGATTTAAATAATAAGAGGTATTCTTCTCGAATTTTTTTGCAAAGATTTTCGCAATTTCATTTTTATCTTTTTGCTTAAGCATTCTAAGATCAGCATAAAAGGATATATCAGATCGATTGTAAACAAGTAGAACGTTATTACGGTCATAAATTAAACCACGATCAGCCGGGATTTTTTCAACTCCGGTTTGCTGGCGATGGGCATCGTATGAATATTCCTCTGCATCAAGAATTTGAATGTTCACTAATTTAATCACCAATGCGATGAAAAAAATTATGAGTGACATTATCACAATTAATGCGCGTGAATTATTCATACTTGGCTTTTATTGTTTCAATTAATCTTTCAATCTTATCTTTATCGTATTTAATAATAAATGGAGATTCAATATTTCTAATTAAGCCCAACTCAGATTTTGCGACCGCAACGATTCTTTCTTCAGAAGTTACGGTTTGATACTCTGCAGTAAGTTTAATTTTTTTCTCACTTTCAGATTTATATGTTTTTTCAGCTTTATCTTTCTGCAAAAGAAATTGCTCGTACTTTAATTTTATTCCAACACTTACAAGTGCAAATACCGTTGCTATCAATAAAAGAGTAAGCAGCATAAATATTATCGGCTTGGAACTCTTTTTCATATTCTTTCAGCCACTCTAAGTTTGGCGCTTCTCGCACGATAATTATTTCTGACTTCAACATCAGTTGGAACAATCGGTTTTCTATTAACCAACTTCAATCGCGCTTCCCTTTTTACTAATCCAAGCGGATCCTCTTTCGGACTTAAGTTTACGATCGGTTTCTGCTTTAAAAAAATCTTTTACAATTCTGTCCTCTAAAGAATGATAGGTTATAACCACAATTCGTCTGCCCTTTTTTAATACCTTCAAAGAATTCTCAAGAAACAGTAAAAGGCTGCCTAACTCATCATTGACATAAATTCTTAAAGCCTGAAAAATTCTTGATAAAGTTTTTCTCTGAAAATTCAGGGGAACCAAATCACTGATAATTGAAACCAATTGCCCGGTGGTCTCAATCCTTTGTGATGTTCTTTTTTCAACGATGCTTCTTGAAATTTTTTTGGAATTTTTTTCTTCGCCATACTTATAAAATACATTTGCCAAATCTTCTTCTTTAAAAGTATTAACAATATCCGCAGCAGTAATTTTTATTGTTTTATCCATACGCAGATCAAGCAATGCATTACTTCTATAAGTAAATCCAGATTCAGGATTGTCAAGTTGGAAGGAGGACACTCCTAAATCTGCAAGTATACCGTCGAAGTATTGTATTGATTCTATTTTTGCAATCACATCAATAAAAGAGTAATTAAAATTATATAAACTAACTCCGGATATTTCAGCAAATTTGTTTCTCGAAAATTCAAATGCATCTTTATCAACATCTGATGCAACTAATCGTCCGTCACTATTTAATCTTTTTAATATTTCACTTGAGTGACCGGCAAACCCTAGCGTTGCATCAAAGTAAACACCGGACAGATCAGTAATTAAAAAATCCAAACTTTCATTCAGCATCACAGGAATATGATGCTCACTCATTTAGAAGCCATAACTTTTGCTGCAATCTCTTCATAAGTTTGCGGTGATTGAAGTAAATATTCTTCGTAAACTCTTGGATTCCAGACTTCGATTTTTTTTAGAGCCCCAAGAATTAATACCTCTTTTTCAATTTTTGCATAAGTGATAAGAGTAGAGGGAATCATAATTCTTGATTGACCATCCATAATATCTTCTGCGGCAAACTGAACAAACATTCTGATAAACCTTGCATCATCAGGTTGAAATGAATTTAAATGTAATAGTGCCTCTTCAATTTTCTGCCATTCATCCAAAGGATATAAATCAATGCAGTTAGACAATCCCCTCGTCATTACAAATGTATCATTTGCATCAGCTGAAATATGCTTCCTTAACTTGGCTGGTATTGCGATCCGGCCTTTCGAATCAATAGAATATGTAAATTGACCTCTAAACATTTTCTCCTAATTTGGGATTATTCCACATTTTTCCCCACTACAACCCAAAATAATAGAAAATTTAAGCTAAAGTCAAGGAAAATCTCAAAAAATATTTCATTAATAAGATTTTACGGGTAAGAGAAGATAAGTGAGTGGCACTTTTCGCATTGATATCGATTCGTAGAATTATTTTTATGTTTACTCATTACTGAGTAAACGTGTTGCACTTTGGTTAGTGCAGTGACAAACAAGCCAGATTTTTTTAGTAAAGACAATACAAACGAAAATAAACTTATTTCATTTATTAATTATAATTGAAATAGATTTATTTGAGGCTTAATTTGCAACTGAATATTTACAGTACATCTATGTTTTACTATTCCTTTGGCTTTATATATGCAGAAGCTTAGAAAAACCATTTACACTATTCTTATAATACTCAATTTATTTTTGGCCATTACCGCAATACCAGGCGGATTCTGTTTACTTACCGGAATTGCTGCACCATCTCTAAATGAATTAAAGGGTTCTATCTTTAGCAATTATACAATACCGGGACTTACATTGATGATACTAGTTGGCGGCAGTGCATTACTTATTTCTATTTTGTTGATACGTAAGAATAATTATTCTTTGCTATACTCTGCAGTTGTAGGATTAATAATAATGTTTTTTGAATTTGTTGAAGTAATTGCAATTGGCACTCCAACCGGACCAGGATTGGTAATGCAGTTAATTTACTTTGTACTTGGAACAGTTATGATTCTTGTAGTGCTTTCTATTTTGTATATCGATGCAAATGATAAGAGAATTAAAGATTGAACTATGAACAACCGTAATTTTATTCTTTTAGTTATTATGTGCTTGCTTACACATATTGTGCGGACTGTTTACGAAATATTAAAGCACAAAAAAAAAGTGGTTGCAAGTAAGCTTTCTTTTGCAATTATATTTACAAACATGGCAATACTTTGGATTAGCTGGTTTACTTTATGCAGTTTTGATGTTTACAAAATAAACCTCCCTGCTGTTGTTAGATATTTTGGTATTGTAATAAACTTGCTTGGTGCGGGTTTATTTTTTACAGCACTATTTACAATTAAAACTCTTGAAACTTATGACGGCGATCTTATAACTAAGGGCATTTACTCTAAAGTACGCCACCCGATGTATTTGGGTTTTATATGCTGGTTAATTGGCGCGCCTTTGCTTTTTGGAGCAGCTATCTCTTTTGCGCTTGCAGTTTTATTTATTGCAAATGTTTTGTTCTGGCGCCATTTAGAAGAGATTGAATTAGAGAAAAGATTTGCCGGGTATAGAGATTATAAGATTAAAACAATTTTTTAATTGAACAAAAGATACATCATTTAATGACTAAACCTGAAATTATTTGCTCTTACCAAGTTTAGGAATTATTAAAGTATTAATTCAATATCCACCTGTCTCCCCACTTTGGCAAGGACGAGGTCTATTGAAGGTTTAGTCTTTTAGATTATTTCTCCAAAACTCCTTCTTCATTTACAATAACAATATTGTTTTAAGCTTAAATACGATTGTTGTATTCATCTTCAAAGCCAATCCATGATTTCAATTCAATAATTTAGTGTTTGGCAAATTTCTTATCCTTATTTAGATTAGATATAAATAATAAATTTATTTATCTAATTTAGGGACCAAATGAAACAAACATTAACATTATTTGCAGCTGCGATACAAATCGCTCTATTATTAAATAACATGTCCTATGCAGATAGAAAATATTTTGCACGCTCTTATCTTGCCAACACTCTGCCCCAGCGAGCAATGGAACTTGAGATCTGGAATACGATGCGTATTGGTAAGACTGAAGGATTTTATTACAGAATGCAACCTCGTTTTGAGTTGGAATATGGTGCAACCGATAGATTAACAACTTCTATATATTTTAATTTTGATCAGCGAATTGCCTCTGAAAATGCATACAATTCAAGTCCGTTGGAGTTTTCATCATCATCATTGGAATTGCGGTACAGGCTTACTAACCCGGGTGATATATTTGTTGACCCCGCTCTTTATTTTGAGTTTTCGTATGGCGGTGCTGAAATAGAGTATGAACCAAAGATTATTTTATCAAAAAGAATCGGTGATGTAGTTACTGCTGTTAACATAAATGCAGAGATTGAAAGAAAAATAATTGATTCTGAGCATGAATCGAAGTTTGAATTTACAGCCGGAGTTGCCTATGATTTATCCAATAACATAGCCTTTGGATTGGAGTTTAGAAATCATAGAAATTATGAAGACATTTTTAAAAAGAAGAAAACCAGGCAACATTTATAGGCCCCACCTTTAACATCCAGACAGAAGAGCTTTATTTTACAATAAACTTTCTTAAACAGGTTGGCGGCAGTCCATCCACAAAAAATAATCTTGATCTTGACGGACATGAAAATTTTGAGATAAGAACTATACTCGGTATTAATTTATGATCCTAAAGTTTTTCGGATCATATTTATTAGTGATAATTATATTTAGCCTTTTAGCTTGCAGCGGATCCAATAGCAGTAATTCAAACAAGACTACAAATTTTCCTGAAGGAAAAGATCTGTACGTTTCAAAATGCACAGCTTGCCATAAAGCCTACGAACCACAACTGCACACTAAGGATGAATGGCAAAAGATATTGGATGAAATGGGCAGCAAAGCAAAGCTAACTGCTAAAGAAAAAGAAACTATCCTAAATTACCTTTCAGAAAGAAATTAAACCCAAGCTGTTTCCTCCCATTTGGTAAAGGGAGGACTAAGCGGGGGTTACTATTTAATCTCTGGATCTTACAAATTTTTCAATCATTTAATCTTCTAATCTTTCAATCTTTCTTCACTCCGTTCATAAAAACAAATCTACCGTTCACATAAAACTTCTTCAAATCAGTTTATTAATAAAATATTTTAACTCAAGGTTTATTTAAAACATTAGAAAGTAAAAGTTATGTTACGATATTTATTAATACTTGTAGCTTTTATAAGCATTGTAGCGAATGCTAATAACTCTTCATCATTGGGAGATAAAATTATAAAAGGAGTTGTAATTGATTCATCTTCTGCTGCCGTACTGCCTTTTGCAAATATTACTTTGCATAATAATTCCGATTCATCTTTTGTCACTGGGGTTTCATCAAATGCAGAAGGTGCATTTACACTAAATAATATTTCTGACGGAAAATATTATTTGAAAGTCAGTTTTGTTGGATACAACACAAAATTTCTAAAGAGTATAAATATAACTGATAATAAACCACAGCTTGATCTTGGAAAGATCATGCTAACGAAATCTGCCTACGAAATTTCAGGAACTGAGGTAGTTGGTGAAAAAGTAAGCGAGGAATTACATCTTGATAAAAAAGTAATTAATGTTTCGCAGAACTTAAATGCCCAAGGTGGAACAGCACTTGATGTTTTGCAAAATCAGCCATCGGTTAGAGTTGATCCGGATGGAACTGTTTACCTGCGGGGAAGTTCCAATTTTACTGTACAAGTAAATGGTAAACCATATCCTCTACAAGGTTCAGATGCACTAAAACAAATTTCTGCAAATAGTATTGAGAATATTGAGCTTATCACAAACCCATCCTCAAAATATGATGCTGAAGGTTCAGCAGGAATAATCAATATCAATCTTAAAGTTCAGAAGGATATGTCTTTAAGCGGAATATTAAATCTTAACAGTGGTACCGGCGATAAATACAACGGTGATTTCTCTTTCAATTATAATGTTGATGGATGGAATTTTACAACAGGTTTTGATTACCGCGATAATACTTTTACTAACGAACAGGATCTAAGCAGAAATACAATTATCAACAATCTGGATTCTTACAATCGTTCTGATGTTAACATTCGTAACAAGCGAAGACAATATTCATTTAGAGCAGGTGCAGATTACACGCCTGATAAACAAAACTCATTAGGTATATCTTTTGGTGTTGGTGTTGTGGATGTACTCAGTTCATTAAATACTTTTGTAACAAATCAACAGCTAAATGATTCAAGATATTCAAGAATACAAAACAGACAGGATATACCGGTTAATTATATTAACTCAACTTTAACTTACCAGTACAAGTTTACTCCGGATGTTAATGATTTATACTTAGAGCTTTCTCACAACTATGTCGATATGGAAAATGAACAAAAAACCTTTGAGAATTTGACCGACGCAAGTTTTGGTTCAATAGCGGAGCTTGTTAATAATACAATATTTAATAATAATTCTAAACGTAATGATGGCCGAGCAAAGTTAAGCTATAAACATAAACTTGGAGAAAATACTTCTCTTGAATCAGGTGTGCAATCAAATCTTGCTTATAGAAATTTTGATCTGACAAATAGAATATATGATAAAACATCAAATGAGTATTTGCTTGATCCAAATCTTACAAACCAATTTAATTTAAGAAATAATGTTTATGCCGGATTTGTTTCTTTTACCTCGGAGATTGAAGGATTTAACTATATGCTTGGTTTGCGTGGTGAGTATATGGATAGATTTCTTGATCAGAAAACTTTAGCAGAAACTTATTCATTTAGCCAAATGGATTACTTCCCTTCTGTAAATATTTCAAGGAAGATTGATGATCATCAATTGCAGTTAAGTTATAGCAAAAGAATTAACAGGCCAAATGAAAATATGTTAAATCCTTTTGCTTTTTATTCTGATCCCAATATTACAATCTCCGGAAATCCAAAACTTATGCCTGAATATATTGATGCACTTGAATTGAATTATCAAAAAATGTATGGAACTGTATTTATTTCCGCTCAAACTTATTACAGAAAATCTAAAGATTCATTTTCACAAACTTTTGCTGTTGATACTTCAGGAAGACTAAATATAATGTTTGCCAACTATGGCAGCTCTGATGTTTACGGTGCAGAAATTTCATCAAGCTTTCCTGTTGCGCAAATCTTTAAGTTCGATCCGTCAATAAATATTTTCCAGAATCACATTGATGGAAAAATTAGTGGTGCAAGTGTTGAAAAAGATTTCTTTAATTGGTCAGCTAGATTAAATACAACAGTTAACTTCTCAGTCAATACAAGATTTCAGATATCAGTAAACACGATGAAGTTCGTCGATGCTCAATCTGAATCTGATTTGTTTGCATTTATAAGTGCATCGTTAAAACAGGATTTCTTTGATAAGGCAATGTCGCTTACACTTCAAGCAAGAAATTTATTCAATACGTCGAATTTTAATATTAAAACTGCCGGATCAAACTTTAATGCAAATGCATTGATAATGCCGGAAGCACCTGTATTTACTTTAATGTTCAGTTACAATTTTAATAACTTCAAACGGAACCAAAGACCAACGGATAATATTGATATCCCGACCGGATTTTAATTAATAAATAATTTGTTGTAGTGGCGAGGTTAACTCGCCATTTTTTTATCAGTTAATCAAAATTAAAATATTATTATTAAGTTCTAATCTTTTATGGATAATGTAATGGTCACCATTGAAAATAATTTTTATGTTTAACTGTGCGAGGAGTAAACTATTACTTAAGATCTAAAGCAACAAGGGCTGTGTCAAACTGTTCAGTCCTTACATAGATAATATATCCAAAGCTACCTTTACCATCAGTAACAGCAGTGGAGGCAACAACATTAACTCCGTAATCATATAATTTTTTATGAATTTCTGTTAAAGCACCCAGTTCATCATCACCCTGAACAAGTAGCGCAGGTATCGGTCCGTGAATAATTAAAGAAGCTTTCTCAGCCTCAACTTTAAGTTTATCCGAATCTTCAGGAAATAATGTGAACTGCGTGTTTAATAGTCCGCTTGGAACAGCAGTAAATGCAAGAAGATTAACGCCCACATCAGCTAATAATGAAAGTAACTTGTAAGACTCACCTGGCTGATCCTGAACAGTGCAATAGAAATAATCTACCTTTCGTACTTTGTTTTTCATAAGTGCTCCTAAAATAATTATGAAATCCTCCTCTCAATTCACCGAATTTAGAATCAAATGAAAGAAGTTATTAATTATACAACTTTAACCTTTTGAAGATTATAAAATGTTCGCCATAACTAAGTGGTTTAGTAAATTCTCCTTCATTTAGATCAGATAGAGCAACACTTATACTTTCAGAAAAGTGTTTGATGTTTACCTCTCCTAAATATCCATTTATCTTCTGTGTTGGACTGATTGAATATTTAAGAACAAGAGTTGTAAAATCAGCACCGCTTAACAATGCATTATAAACTGAATCTGCTTGCGCAAGATTATCTATTTGAATTTCAGCTAAAGAAATAACTTTTGGCTCAACAAATATAACTTTAATCTTCCTGCGCACCATAAGTTTAATTGGATGACCATCATAAATTGCCGGAGTGTATTTCCAATCAAGAAGAGAAAGAGCAGCAAGTGAATCCCAGGTTTCATCTCCGCTTCCTGTTAACAGCTTTGCTCTTTCCACATCTCCATTTATATTAACAAGCATTTCACAATAGAATTCGAATCTGTTACTAAATATAGATTCTCTTAAAGGAGGCAATTCAGATTGTCGTAATAACTTCGGCTGGATAAGAGTTGTTTCATCGGGTTGAAAAACCATACAACCCGGGGCGATAAAGAAAAGACAAATGAAAATAATCTTTTTCATTTAATACCTCTCTAATATGGTATCAGACCCATCTTATATAATTATTATTAAGAGATATATCAATAACTTTAAAAAATTTACGACACTCTGATAAATCTCTAACTGTAATTAGCAATTAATTTTTGTTATAGTCAATATCAATCGATACGAAATTAATATGGAGTGAATTTAGCAGATAAGTGAAGATATTTAATGATCTAAATATGGAGTCAAATTATTAATATAGGTAAGTTGTAATTTAATCTTTGGAGCCAACTGCCGGAATCGAACCGGCGACCTGCTCATTACGAATGAGCTGCTCTACCAACTGAGCTAAGTTGGCTTATCAGAAAATTGTTGTATTAAAGAATAAGGCGAAGAAATCTCTTCGCCTTGATAATTTCACATTAAAAGTAAGATTATCTTATTTTCTTTTTATGTCTATTCTTACGTAGTCTTTTTTTTCTTTTGTGTGTAGACATTTTATGGCGTTTTCTTTTTTTACCACAAGGCATTTATTTCTTCTCCTTTAAGAATATTACTAATGATTACTCAATAACTGTTGCGCTTTAATACCAACTTCACTTGTTGGATTTAGATCATAGGCTTTTTTCAGCCACTCCTTTGATTTTTCTAAATTACCTGCTGAAAGGTTTACCACACCAAGATTTAAATGTGCTATTTGATGATTTGGGGCATAATTAAGCGCTGTCTCCATTTCTTTAATTGCATTTGTAAAATCTTTAAGATTATAATAACAAACACCCATATCAACTCTGGCATCGGCATCCTTTGGATTTTTCGCCAAATATGTTTTATAGTTTTGAATGGCTGCCTCGAATAATCCCGAATCATTTTTAAGATGAGCCAACTGCAATAAACTTGTATAATCTTCCGGGTTTTGTTTTATTTTCGCTTCAAGATCATTTAGCGCCTGCATATTGTTTAGATTGACTCCCGAAGATATATTAGTTTCCTGTTGATTTTGATTCACTGGTAAATTTGGAACCGGTGTAGAATCTAGTAAACCAGAAGTTAAAAGTATTAATATAATTATAACAATCCCGCTAATTAATATCCCATAAAGAACTTTAGGATCTAATCTTTTTTCTTGATCCGATGTAACTTTGTCCTTAACTGAATAATTGTTTTTATTATTTTTTGTTGTTTGTACTTTTGTTCCACATTCCGGACAAAACTTAAATTCTTTATCAAACTTATATCCGCACTCATTACAAAATTTCGGCACTTATAATTAACCTTTCTTTTTCTCAGACATACCAACATTAACTCTTTCTTTGAACTCCTTTGAGAACTTGAATGTTGGAACGTAATGTTCATCAACAAAAACTTTTTCCCCGGTTTTAGGATTGCGTGCATTTCTTGGGTTTTTCTTTTTTACTTTATAACTGCCAAACCCACGAATTTCAATTCCGTGCCCGTCTCTTAATGCGTCTATAACTGTGGCAAAAAATCCTTCAATAATTGCTTCGGTTTCCAGTTTAGTTAATCCTGTTCCACCAGCAACTTTATCTACTATATCAGCCTTTGTCATTTCAATCCTAAATTATTTATAAGGTAGATTTATTTGGGAGGCGAAAATTATCAAAGATTTGTACAATAATCAACCTAACTTCTTATTTTATAATATATTAGAATAACAAAGGTAATTCATACCATTTTGCTTCTTTCTATCTCATTTTGAACTGAATTCGTTAATAATAAAATATTTAAAGTTCATTTGGATGTTTTTTTTGAATGATTTTTAGATGGTACGTGTATTGTAGAATTAAGTTCTTAATGGAGAGAAAATGCAGCTTATAGAAATTATACAACTTGCCCTGTTAGTATTTATTGCCATCAGTCTGGTGATACTTTTATTTTCTTATCTCGGATATAGAACAAAATCTAATATCCAGGATGGGAGGAAAATAAAAGAACCGGATAAAAGTGTGAATGTATCTGAACCCAGGAAACCGGATTTGCAAAATGAAAATAAATTGCCAAAATCAAATGATGAATTATCAAAACAGGATACAAAATTCAGGGTTTTCAATCCTTCCGCAAATAATAAAACAATAAGTCATCTAAAAAATCTTAAAAATAAGAATATTCAATAACAGCTATATTCTTTCAAAAACAATCCTGATTCCTCCATTTATAGGTCGGGCACTCAAATTGTTTATTTTAAACGATTAATAGTTATTATATTCACAGTAAGAAAATATATTATCTCATTTAACACTGATAACAATGAAAACAACGATAAAAATAGATGGAATGTCCTGCCAGCATTGTGTTATGGCAGTAAAAAAAGAAATTCAAAAGCTTGATGTTAAAAAAATTGATGTTAAAATTGGTGAAGCATCTGTTGAGTTTGATGAGAACAGACTAAAAGTGGATTCAATAGAAAATGCCATCAAACAGGCAGGATATAATATTGTTCATTAGTTTTATACTATGAATCAGATCCATACTGAAAAAATTATTCTTCCTGTTGAAGGTATGACTTGCGCAAGTTGTGTTACGCGTGTCGAAAAGACAGTTGCAAAGTTTGAGGGTGTAACAAGTGTTAATGTAAATCTTGCGACTGAAAAAGTAACTCTTGAGTACGACCCTTCAATAGTAAATTTGAATAAGCTGGCTGATACGGTAGAGGACATTGGCTACAAGTTAGATTTATCTGATCTGCATAAAAAAGAAAATGAGGTTGTTGATTCCCCTATTCACAAAGACGCATTTCTTAATGAATTAAAAAACGAATTAATAATTTCAGTTGTATTAACAATTCCTATCGTGATTATTAATATGGGAATGATGTGGGATAATTTTTTTCTTAATAATTTTTTGAATGACGATCAGATAAATAAGATACTTTTGATTTTGACAACTCCGGTAGTTTTCATTCCCGGTAAAAGATTCTTTAAAATCTTCTGGAACAATTTAAAACACTTTTCTGCTGATATGAACTCTTTGGTGGCTATTGGCACAGGTGCGGCTTATCTGTTTAGTTTATCATTAACACTATTCCCCGAAATCTTTTCACACAACAATCATAGTTATCATGTTTACTTCGATACAACAGCAGTAATCATCACTCTAATTCTATTGGGAAGATATCTTGAAGGAAGAGCAAAATCCAAAACAGGTTCTGCAATTAAAAAACTAATTGAACTTCAGCCTAAAACAGCAATTGTAAAAGAGAATAATCACGAGATAGAAAAAAAACTGGACGATTTAAAGGTTGGGGATATAATCGTTATCAAACCTGGCAGTAAAATTCCTGCCGATGGAATAATTACATTTGGATCATCTTCAGTCAACGAGGCAATGATAACCGGCGAAAGTTTACCTGTTGAGAAAATTCTTGGATCAAAAGTAATTGGTGGTACTATTAATACAACCGGTTTTATTGAGTTTGAGATTATTACCATTGGAAAAAATTCTGTACTAGGCCAGATAATTAAATTGGTTGAAGAGGCACAGGGTTCTAAGGCTCCTATTCAAAATCTCGCGGATAAAGTTGCTTCAGTTTTTGTCCCAGTCGTAGTTGTAATTGCAATAATAACTTTTATCGCATGGCTATTCATCAAACCTGATGATTTAAGTGTTGGATTAATGAATTTTGTTGCGGTTTTAATAATAGCATGTCCTTGTGCATTAGGATTAGCTACGCCAACAGCTTTAATTGTTGGTATGGGTAAAGGCGCTCTGAATGGAATTTTATTTAAGAATGGAGAAAGTTTAGAAGAACTTCATAGTGCTGATACAATTATTTTTGATAAAACAGGAACTATAACTGAAGGTAAATTATCAGTACAGAATGTTTTTGTCACCAATATTTCTGAAATAGAATTTCTATCATTATTAACTTCACTGGAAAGTAAATCGGAACATCCTATTGCAAAAGCTGTGGTTGAGTATGCTAAAGAAAAAAATATCAATTCTGTTTCAATTATGGATTTTGAAAATAAACCAGGTAAAGGAATCAAAGGGATAATTGAGAATAAAATTATTCTGGCGGGTAATGAAGCATTTATGAATGAGAATAAAATAGATTTAAGCTTATTCAAAACTGAACTCAAAAAAGAGTCTGTTCAAAATTCATCTCTGGTTTTTCTTTCGCTTGATGGCAGTATAAAAGGATTTGTAAATGTTTTGGATTCAATAAAGAATAATTCCGCAGAGGTAATCAATAAAATTAAAGAAATGAATGTGGAACCATTTTTGCTTTCCGGCGATAACGAAACAGTTACAAAATATATTTCGCACTTAACAGGAATAGAAAAATTTGAATCCGGTATTTTACCTGAGATGAAATCCGCTAAAGTAAAACAATTACAGGACGCTGGAAAAAAAGTGATTATGGTCGGTGATGGAATCAATGACGCACCTGCTTTGGTTCAAAGTAATGTTGGAATTGCCATTGGAAACGGAACCGATGTTGCAATTGAGAGTGCTGAAGTGGTTTTAATGAATGGCGATTTAACCGGAGTTGTTAAATCAATAAAACTTTCTAAACAAACTATTTCTGTTATCAAACAAAATTTGTTTTGGGCATTCATTTATAATGTTATTGGAATTCCATTAGCAGCATTCGGATTATTAAATCCAATGTTGGCAGCACTGGCGATGTCGTTGAGTTCGGTTTCGGTTATCAGTAATTCTTTACGATTGAAAAAAGTAAAACTATAAAACACAGGACAAACGGGTTTCTTAAATTCTTGGTAAGCGTTCTAAGTATGAGCTGTTGCTAAGTATAGCGAAGGATTCTGTTTTTCTTAATTCATCAAGTGTAAAGCAATTCATATAACTCATAGAACTTTTTAATCCGTCAGAAATCCCATCAATCACATTTTTTACAGTGCCTTTGTACGCAACCATAGTTTCTTCACCTTCGATAAATTCGTTACGCATCTTAACCCCAAAGGAAGCAGAACCACGATATTTTTTCCACAGTTGTCCGTTGTATTTTATTACTTCTCCAGGTGTTTCTCGAGTGCCAGATAACATTCTGCCAAGCATAACTATATCAGCACCAAGTGCAATTGCTTTAGCAACGTCGCCGGAACTTTTTATTCCACCATCTGCAATAATTTTTATTTTTAACTTTTTCTGTATTCTGGAATAGTAAATGTTTAGTAAAGATGAAACTTGACCAATTCCAATTCCCGTTTGGATGGAAGTTGTACAGACACTTCCGCTCCCTATACCAACACGAACTGCATCTGCACCAGCATTTTCAAGTTGATCCAAACTACCGCCGTGCGCAATGTTTCCTACGATTACTTTTACATCAAACTTCTTTTTAATAGTCTCGGTTTTTTTAAGAACTTCTTTATTGTTCGCATTGGCAGTGTCAATACAAATTAAATATTTTTTCTCTGCAATTTTTTCGATTGTTTTCAGATCAGTATTCAAAGCAATTGATACTGCTCGAATGCCTTTAGCATTTTTTGAGTTAAGAATAGAATCCAAAGAAGAATCAAAACGATTTAATATTCCTAGACTTCCAAATTTTGATAACTCTTTAGCCATTTCAATTCCGGTAACAGAATCCATAGGACTTGAAATTACGGGAACATTTAGTTTTATTCCAAGGAAAGAGCAATTTGTTGATGCCTCATTTCGTGATTTTATTCTTGAAACTTGTGTCGGGATAAGACTGATATCATCATAAGTTAAAGATTGATTGTATGAGTTCAGTTCAGTTTTTGAATAGACTTTCATTTACTTCCTGTGTTTTTTCAGATTAAGTTTTCAATTTCATCAATTAGTTGATTCATTTTTTTTGTAACAGACAAAACCGGTTCCTGCGAGTTCATATTCACACCAGCCTTATTTAAAATATTGATCGGGTAATCTGAACTGCCGGATTTAAGAAATTGCAAATATCTTTCTACTGCAGGTTTTCCTTCAGTTTTTATTTTTGAAGCTAAAGCTTCAGAAGCTGCAAAACCGGTTGCATATTGATAAACATAAAAATTATAATAGAAGTGAGGAACACGAGCCCATGTGAAAGTTTCTTCACTATCAATTACCATTTCAGGTCCCCAGTATTTTTGGTAAACTTCTTTATAAAGTTTACACAGAACATCAGGTGTAAGCGCTTCACCATTTTCTGCTTTTGAATGTGTAAGTGATTCAAACTCAGCAAACATTACCTGCCTGTAAACAGTTGTTGTAATGTTGTTAAGATATTTTTCCAATAAGAAAAGTTTTTCTTCCCTGGATTCAGAAATTTTTATAAGATGTTCGAGTAAAAGATTTTCATTAAAAGTTGAAGCTACTTCGGCAAGAAAGATTGAATAGTTTGCGTAAGTAAATGGCTGACTTAATCCAGTGTAATACGAGTGCATGTTGTGCCCCATTTTCATGCGCAAGTGTAAAAACATCGTTAAGCAAACCGGTCCAGTTTAACAATACATAAGGATGAACACCAAAAGTTGTTCCTGAAGAATAAGCACCGCTCTTTTTTGCTTTTGTTTCGTAAACATCAATCCATCTGTTATCAAAAGCTTTTTTAAGTGAGTTAAGGTAATCTTCACCCATAATATTTAATGAATCCAAAACAATATGTTTCGATTCATCATAGGAATATTTTTTTTCAAATTTCTGATCAAATAAAGTAACATAAACGTCGTAGGGATGCAGTTCATCAATATTGAGCAGTTTTTTCTTTAATGATGACCATCGATACATTGGACTAAAGTTTTTATTTACTGATTCAACAAGATTATCATAAACTGATAAAGGAATATTATTTTTATCCAATGCAGCTTCTCGAGCGGAATCGTATTTTCTAGCCCGTGCATAAAAAATATTTGATTTAAGATTTCCGTTAAATAGAGAACTAAACGAATTAACATTATCTTTATAAGGTTCTAAGTATGCCTTAAAAGCTCTTTTACGATACGTTCTGTCTTTTGAGTAAAGAGCGGCATAAAATCTTGAATGAGACATTTCAAATTGATTGCCATTCTCATCAGTTATTTTAGGAAACTTTAAATCGGCATTTGTAAAAAGTGAGTAAGTGTTGTAAGGAACCTGTGTAACTTCGCTTGCCATTGCAAGTAATGCTTCCTGTTCTCTATCTAAGGTATGTTTTCTGAATCTTAAAAGATCATCAAATGAATGACGATAGATTTCTAACTCTGATTGTGAGTTGATCATTTCTATTAATTTTGATTCATCAATTTTTAAGATTTCAGGTTTTATAAATGAACTTACAGTAAGCACTTTTGAATAGACACTTTTAATTCTATCATCCATCCCTTGATATTTTGCATCACGCATATCGCTGTCTTTTGCCAGCATTGAATAAAGATATAATCTTTCCAGCTTTATTCCCATTTTCTCATCAAACTTAAGACAGGCTAATAAATTTTCTGCCGAAGAACAAAGAGTACTTTCAAACTGACCATAACCACAAATATTATCTTCAACCCATTTTAAATCTTTTTCCCATTCTTCATCATTGATATAAATATCTTTTAAATTCCATTTATACTTTTCATCAATGTCATCACGTGTAGGAATATTAATTGACTGTACTTCTGGACTATAATTTTTTGTGAGATTGCGATTAAACATTTTTTATCCCCAAAAGATGGATAAGTGAATAATTTATTAAGATGTTGATTGCGAGAAACATTTGCTCATTACTTCAACAAAACCATTTTTCTAGTTTGAATAAAGTTATCAACTTTTAATTGGTAAAAATAAATTCCGCTTGCTAACTGACGACTGACGGCTGATGACTGGAATTCAACTTCATAATTTCCTGCCGGTTTGTACTCATCAACAAGAGTTGCAACTTCATTTCCAAGTACATCATAAACTTTTAATGTTTGCCAACCGCTTACCGGAGACTGCCAATTATTTTTGTGCTTGGGTTAAATGGATTTGGGTAATTTTGATATAATTCAAAATCATTAACAACTTCATACTTCATCTTCAACATTTGTAATTGGAGTTGTAATGTTGGTTTCTAAACCAGGAATATTAAAAGCGGGAAATCCTAAGTAGGATAAATCAACATTGGTTGTTGGTATATAACTTTTAACTTTCCAATTATCCGGTGCAAACCATAGTGTATCTTCAACACCAAACATCTTTATCGGAAAAATATTGAGAAACAAATAACTTAATCTAACTTCCAATACAAATTTTTTACAATCAAATGTACCAATCGCAGTGGTGATTGTTTCATCTGTTAATTTTTTTCCAATCAATTCAAATCTTAATGTAGCTGAAATAGAATTTATAGTTACGGCTGTATCTTTCTTAAAAACCTGATATTCAACATTGTTCGCCGATGCAAATCGATAATACGAATACCAGCCTTTGAGTGAATTAAAAAAATTTATAAAATTAATTCCTAATGTTGAATCTATGTTACCCAACAAGCTATCTACATTTACCGGATCAAAGTATTCAAATCCGTTGGTTGTTTCAAAGCTATAAAACAGCGAATCTAAATAAGGTTGAAAATTTATTGTATTCTGCGCACCTGTTTTAGATAAAACTAAGTCGGCGGTTTTTCCAAAATAAGGTGTAACAACTGCAAAGGAATCTATACCGATAAAATTTTAATGAATTCACCGGATTGTTTAGGGAATCAAGCGGTACAGATTCAAAATACCATTTATAACCAGTTTGAGAAGGAAAATAATCTGACGCTGTTTGTGCAACAACAGGTAATGCAGAGATAATAAATATTAATAAAGAAAATCTTGTTTTCATATTGTCTTTTGTTTAATGCGGGGGTAAATATAAGAAAAGTAATTTTTTGTTGCATATAAAAAATTATTGAGAATTATGCCGTAAAGTGCTCATTCTATAACATAAGACAAGGTAACTTTAAGTTTACCAGTAAAATTGGCAAGCGAAATATTAATTCTATCAGGAATTGCTCCTGATATTTTTCTGTACTGATTTTGAATATCAACCAGAATAGTTGAACTAAATAAAGAAGCTCCAGAATCATCCCTTACCCCAATTGTAACTGAACCACTTTCAGTATCTGAAGTTGTGAGAAATATTTTGGTTGTTGAATAATTAAAATTGGTTTTTGCCGAAAAGTTTGCAGATAATTTGTCAGCATTTATGAGAAAAGTGTAGTAGTTTAATTTGTTCTCCTGTATTGGTTCATTAACATTTCCAGCAATATTACCAGGTGAGATTATATCTTCTCTGCAGGAAGTTAATACTAAGATACTAATGAGATAAATCGTTATATATATATTTTGTCTCATATCATTCTTAAACTTATTTAAGAATATGATAACTTAATTTGATTTTATCGAGCGTGATTTAACATATTCTATTATTGTTTAAATTGCAACAGCCAATAAAAGTATAACATTTTTCCGAATAATTAGAATTTAATCCATCTATCATAATAGCCGAATTTTAATCTTTCTTAATAAAGCTTATCATTCATATATTTGCCCGCGTAAAGAGTCATATGTTATGAATACAAAATACGAAGCAGTAATAGGTTTAGAAGTTCACGCACAGCTTTTAACTGAATCAAAAATTTTTTGTGGTTGTTCAACAAAATTTGGCGGCAGCCCTAATAGCAATACTTGCCCGGTTTGCCTTGGTCATCCCGGAGTTTTACCCGTACTAAATAAAAAAGTTGTTGAATCCACTGTACTGATGGGTTTGGCAACCAGATGTCGAATAAATGAACATTCAATATTTGCACGAAAAAATTATTTCTATCCTGATCTTCCAAAAGGTTACCAAATCTCTCAATATGAAGAACCAATTTGTGAGAATGGATTTATCAAAATTAATCCCAAAAATGGCTCATTAAAAAAAATTGGGATTACAAGAATCCACATGGAAGAAGATGCAGGTAAATCAATTCACGATCAGGGCAATGCTACACTCGTTGATGTTAACCGATGCGGTGTACCACTAATGGAAATTGTTAGTGAGCCGGATATCAGAACTGGAGAGGAAGCCTATTTGTATTTAAGTAAAATTAAACAAATAGTACAGTATCTTGGCATCTGCGATGGAAATATGGAAGAAGGTTCACTTAGATGTGATGCAAATATTTCCGTTAGATTAACGGGTGAAAAGGAATTTGGTGTTAAAACTGAGATAAAAAATATGAATTCGTTCAGAAATGTTGAACGTGCAATCGAGTTTGAAATAAACAGACAAATTGACCTGATTGAGGATGGCGAGAAAGTTGTTCAGCAAACACTTTTATGGAATGCTGACGTGAATGAAGCTCATCCTATGCGGAATAAAGAAGAAGCTCACGATTACAGATATTTTCCTGACCCTGATCTTCTGCCGATAATTGTTGATGAAAAGTGGAAAACTGAAATTGCAAAATCTTTACCTGAATTGCCGGATGTTAAATTAAAAAGATTTACTTATGATTTTTCATTACCAGTTTATGATTCTGAGATTTTGACACAAACAAAATCACTCGCTGATTATTATGAACAAGTTGTATCTTTTACCGATGAATATAAACTTGCAAGCAATTGGGTTATTGGTGATGTTCTATCTATTCTTAATGAGCAAAAAATTGATATTTCGGAATTCCCGGTAACACCGTTAAATTTGGGCAGGCTTATTAATCTTATTAGGGGTGGAATAATTAGCGGAAAGATTGCAAAAGAAGTTTTTCTTATTATGCTGGAAAATAATTCTGACCCGGAAGAAATAGTTAAAGAAAAAAATCTCACTCAGATTTCCGATTATTCTGAGATTGAAACTATTATACAGAAAGTTATAGATACAAATTCCGATCAGGTTAAGGAATATCTTTCGGGTAAGGAAAAAGTTTTTGGATTTTTTGTTGGACAGGTAATGAAGGAATCAAAAGGGAAAGCCAATCCAACACTTGTTAATGATTTATTAAAATTGAAATTAGGATCCTTAAGTAAATAAATATTAATTATTCAGGAGAGTAAATTGTCATTTCAGGAAAAACTGAAGAACTTTTTTAAGAAAAAAGAAAAACCAAAACCAACTACAATAACTGGCAAGATTGCTGAATTTTTTAAACAACTGGCATTTGCAGGTATTGCGGCTTTATTTATTATAACATTTATAATACAAAACACTCGCATTCCAACCGGTTCAATGGAAGATACAATTCTTGTTGGTGATTTTGTTCTTGTGAATAAATTTATTTATGGATCGAGTTCACCTCGTTACATCCCTTTTACAGAGGTGGCACTTCCCTACTTCACCCTTCCGGCATTTAAAGATCCAAAGCCAAAAGATATTGTAGTATTTGAATATCCCGGTGATCGTGATCAGCTGGAGCCGAATGAAAAAAATGTTAATTATGTTAAAAGATGTATCGGTACACCAGGTGATACAATTGACGTAATAGATAAAGTTGTATTTGTAAATGGAAAGGAATTTTGGCGACCTCCCTTTATCAAATATTACAGGGGACAATATGGAAGTTATTTAAGACCAATTCCTAAAGGATATGCTGAACCAAGAATTTTTCCTAAGGGCATGTCCTGGAATGAAGATAATTATGGTCCATTAGTTGTTCCTAAAAAGGGCATGAAAATTCCATTAAACATTTATAATGTTGAACAATGGAGAACAATAATTGATAGAGAATACGGCAAGAGAGTTGTTGAAATAAAAAATAACGCTGTAGTTGTTGATGGGATTCCTGTCTCATCATACACATTTAAGAAAGATTATTACTTTATGATGGGTGATAACAGGGATGATTCTTTAGACAGCCGGTTTTGGGGATTTGTATCCCGCGATGCAGTAGTTGGTGAGGCATTTATTACACTGTTCTCCTGGGATAGAGACATTCCTTTTTCAGATCTTTTTAGGTTGTTAGGTTCTATAAGACCTGATAGAGTGCTTAAGCTTTTATATTAAAAATTAGTCTTTACCTTTTTCCTTTTCATTTAAATTATTATGAACCCAGCTTCTTAAAGAAACTGGGTTTGTTGTTTTATAAATATCATAAAAAAGGCGATCCTAAGATCGCCTTTAATTTTAGAACATACTTACTAATTAGAATGAGTATCTCAATCCTAATTGCATCTGCCAGCGAGAAGAAAGGTCTAATGATGACCAGGGTGTATTGTTAGCTGGTTTTGTAAATGAGTAAACCGGTCTTCCTGTAGCAGGATCTGTTCCGCTTAATGTAACTATAGTATATGTATCCTGCGGCGTGGTTTGAAACCATCCCCACTCTGAATTCAATAAATTCAAAAAGTTTGATATATCCAAAGAAAGCTGGAACTGTCCGATTGGTGTAGAAAAAGCTTGAGCAACTCTAACATCAAGAACGTCGTTCCATGGATTGCGTGCGCTATTTCTTTCAGACATTTTGCCCTTATTCTCAGATAAGTAATCATTGTTATTAATGAATGCAAAAAGATCATCGTACATTGATTGGGCTGCCGGAGTATAAGTGGTAACACCGCTTACTGTTTTTACTGTACCCAGAAGAATTTGACTCTGATCTGCTGGAATATAGAACAAATCATTTCCATTAAATCCATCATTATTCAAATCGCCGTTAACCGTAAATGAGAATGGACGACCTGATTGATAGTTATAAAAACATGAAAATGTAGTGGGTGAATTAGCAAAGAATTCAATGCTATATGAAACAGAAGCAAATGCTCTATGTTCTAGATCAAAACTTGAGGTTGTCAGCGGCGGAGTATTTGCATTATCAGATATTGGATTAAATCTGATTTGTGATAATGCTTGTGATGAAAGTACACTATTTTGATCTTTAGCTACACCATAAGTATAGGCAAGATTGAATCCTAATCCCACCGGAACATTTCTCTGCAGTTGTGCTGTAATATTATAAGTATAACCTTCATCAGTGTTCTTTAATACCAACACATCATTAAAATTGTTGCTCTTTCTATCAGTACCGCCATACCTTGGTCTTCCGTCATCAACAATGGTAGGATTAGTTGCAGATGGAGAACCTATATTTAACTTTTCATAAATCAGATCGTTAATAGATTTTGAATACATAAATTCAAGTGTTCCAATCATTCCCCAGGGAAGTTCATGATCAACCGCAGCATTTAATCTTAAAATTTGTGGAAATTTGAACTCAGGATCAACAAGATTTATTTCAGATCTTAAAGTTGGAGCACCAGTACCAGGATCACCTACTCCCGGTTGATTAAACGGATCGATTGAGAATCCAACATTACCGTTAGAAGCCTGATTGATTTGTGCTGTTAAAAGACCTGTGTTTCCATAATTATTAGACATCCATACATAAGGAATTCTTCCTGTGAAGACACCTACACCACCACGGAACTGCGTTGTTCTATCCCCAAAAATATCCCAGTTGAAACCGAGTCTTGGTGATAACATCACATTCCCGCTCGGAACATCACCTGTAGAATAACCAGGGAAATATTTTGATACTGAATCATTAATTCCGGGTTCAATAGGTAAAAATGGTATATCAGCTCTAACACCAAATGTTAATTTGAAAGTTGGAAACAATGACCATTCATCCTGAATATAAAAACCTAATTGGTTTACACTGAATCGAGCCGCCGGTTTATTATTGGGACTATCACCACTTCTTGAGTATGCTCTTTCATAATAACTTGGAGTATTATTTTCTAAATTAGTAAGGTTAGAAAATTCATAGTATCCATAAAAAGATCTGATAAATAAATTTCTGAAAGAGAAAAATTCATTATGAGTTCCTATGGTGATGACATGGTTACCAGCAAAAATTGAGAAGTTATCCGTTAATTCTAAAACATCCTGATCAAGTTCATTAGCTGATGAAAATCGATCTGGACCTGCAATAAGTGTTCCAGCTGTTTCAAGTACCCTAACTTCAGGTGTTAATGCGGTTATCCCTGCTCTTCTATCTCTTATTGATGTATAACCTAGAATCAATTCGTTTGATATGTTATTATTATTGGTACTGTTTATCTGCAGTACTGTTGAATTAGTTATATTTCTGATCCTATAAGCTAAAGTATTAAATGATAGCTGATTGTTTACTGTACGTCCATCAAGAATATCACGATAAGCGTGAACAAAATTGTGACGCAAAGTGATTTTATGATTTTCAGATTGGTTGAGGTCTAATCTGAAGAAAAACTTCTGACTTGGCTGTTCAACTGTAAACGTTTCTTTTGTTCCGGGATCCATTCCTTTACTTTTTAGGATTTGAGCAAATCTATCGGCAAGGGTTTTCAATGTATCTGCACCGGTTACTAAAGAAATATTGCTAAGAGGTAAATCTCTTTCTGTCATTTCACCATTTATAAAGAAAAATAATTTATCTTTGAAAATTGGTCCACCCAGTCTAAATCCCGCAGCATATTCTTTAAATTCTGGATATTCTTTATCAGTCTCTTTAAATCCAGCATTTCCTACTAATGATTCATTTCTTCCATATCCAAAAACTGAGCCCGTCCATTTGTTTGTACCGCTTCGTGTAATTGCGTTAATGCCGCCTCCAGTAAATCCACCGTATTTTACATCATAAGGTGCAATTATAACCTGAAATTGGTCAATAGCGTCTAGTGAAACTGGATTAGTTCCCGATTGTCCACCTGGAGCCCCTGTTGCGCCAAGACCAAATATATCATTGTACTGAGTACCATCAATTTGAATATTATTATACCTGTTATTTCTGTTTGCAATAGAACTGCTGTTTCCAGAAACTTGTGGGGATAATTTTGCAAGGTCACCAAAGTTTTTACCTATTGAGGGAACTAGTTCTATATCCTTTGCAGTGACATTTTGTCCGGCACCGGTTCTATTACTTGAGATTATTGCATTTTTTTCTCCAACAACAGTAATATCACCAAGCTCTACTGCCTCTTCATATAAAGTGTAGTCTAACTTGATGTTTTGTCCTAATTGAAGAATTTGCCCTTCAAAAACCTGTGGTTTATATCCAACAAAGGACACAGTAACGGTATAAGGACCACCGGTTCTTAAACTGTTTAAATTATACCTTCCATCGACACGTGAAGTTGTTCCATATTGCGTTCCGGATGGCGTGTGAACTGCCAATATATTAGCACCCGGTAATGGGTCGCCTTTTGAATCTTTTATGATTCCGTTCATCGCTGCTGAAGTAACACCTTGAGCATTTACATTTATCTGTACAAGCATCAGAGTAGCAAACAACAACGCGAGAACCGATAACCAAGAGTAGCGATTATTCATGTTTTCTCCTTGAAATAGTTATGGGATAGTGCATTTAAGATAAGTTTTATAAGAAAAATTTTCTGCATTGCAAAGAATCAATTAAATGTTGTGGAAATATCAGGTTATTCATTTTTTCATGCAAGCAAGGAGCAGGAATTTTTAAAAAATAATATTTTGATAATTTTCAAAAAACATTTGCTTTTTAAATTAGTTTTATTTTTTGATGATAATGTTAGTTTTTTTATATATTACTGATTCTTTTTACCAATTAAGTAAATATAATTTTATGTTAAATCACTTTATAAATAAGACTATTGTTTTAATAGTCTTAATTTTTATATTTTTTTCTTTCCGACTTCCGGGACAACAGAGAAATTATACTATTATTATTTCGTTTGATGGTTTTCGCTGGGATTATCCGGACAGAGGTATTACTCCAAATTTAGATTTTATTAAAGATAATGGTGTTCATGCTTTATCACTTAAGCCCTGCTTTCCTTCTAAAACTTTTCCTAACCATTATTCAATAGTTACAGGAATGTACCCTGAAAATCACGGAATAATCGCCAACAGTTTTACAAATCCACACAATAATCAGAAGTATAGTTTATATGATTCAGCCATTGTTCGTGATGCGAAATGGTATAAAGGTGAAGCGATCTGGGAAACGGCAAAACAGCAAGGTGTTATTACAGCAAGTTATTTCTGGCCAGGCTCAGAAGTTAATCTTGAATATAGAAGACCTGATTATTATGAAAAATTTGTTTACACAAGATCCTATGATGAAAGAATTAATGGAACAATAAAATGGTTAGAATTACCTTATGATAAACGACCGCATTTAATAATGTTATATTTTGATGCTACAGATACTTCGGGACATAATTATGGACCAAACTCAAATGAGGTAAATCGATCAATTGCACTTGAAGACAGTTTAATTGGAAAAATATTTTTGGGTCTAAAAAAGTTAAACTTATTTGATAGTACTAATGTTATAATTCTTTCAGATCATGGAATGACCGAATTAAGTCCAGAAAAAGTAATAAGAATTGATGAACTGCTTTTAGGATTTCGGTATAAAACTTCTGATAAAGGGACAATGATGTTTATATATCCCGATGAAGTTGAGAAGAACGAAGTTTATAACAGGTTAAAAAAATCAGAACAAAACTTTAAGGTTTATTGGAAAAAAGATATTCCGGATTATTTGCACTATAAAAACAATTCTTTAGTTGCAGATATTATTGTTATTGCAGACTTAGGATATAGTTTATTTGATGGAAAGGATATTGAAAAGTATTCAAAACATTTTCCATTAGGTAATCATGGTTACGATCCATCGTATCTTGATATGCACGGAATATTTTATGCAATTGGCCCCGATTTTAAGAAGGGGTTTGAAACAGGGACAATAAACAACCTAGATATATATCCTTTACTTGCAAAATTACTTCGTATCTTTCCAAACAATAATATTGATGGAAAGTTAGAACACATTGAATTTTTATTAAACAATAATTAGGAAAACATTGAATCACCTTAATCTTGCCTGCACAAAAGGAAAACTAAAAAACGGACTGGAGTATATTTTATATCAGGACAATTCTGTACCAATTGTTTCTGTGAATGTATGGTACAAAGTCGGTTCTGCTTACGAAAAGAAAGGTAAAACCGGTTTAGCACATTTATTTGAACATATGATGTTTCAAGGTTCGGCAAACGTTGCCAAAGAAATGCATTTTAGACATATACAAGAAGCCGGGGGAACCTTAAATGGCTCGACAAGTACAGATAGAACTAACTATTATGAAAAACTTCCATCAAATAGTTTAGAACTGGCTCTTTGGCTTGAATCGGATAGAATGGGCTATTTTCTTTCAGCATTAACGAAGGAAAAACTCGATAACCAAAAAGATGTGGTAAAGAATGAAAGGCTTGAGCGATATGATAATCAGCCTTATGGATTGGCTTGGGAAATCCTTAATACAAATTTGTACCCGGAAAATCACCCTTACAGCTGGTCAACAATCGGATTCTTAAAAGATATAGAAAGTTACACCCTTGATGATGTAAAAGATTTTTTTAGAAATTATTATTCGCCAAATAATGCTTGTCTTGTTGTTGCTGGTGACTTTGAAAATGAAGATGCAAATATTTTATTAGAAAAGTACTTCGGTTCCATTGAACCATTTAATTCAAATCACAAACCCGCAGTTATTAAACCCGTATTGAAGTCCAATATTTTTGTAGAACATAAAGATAATGTGCAGCTTGATAGAATTTATCTTGCATGGCATTCCGATTTTATTTTTGGTAAAAATGATTCATCGTTGGAAGTGGCTGCAGATATTCTTACGGGTTCAAAAAATTCTCGTCTTTACAAAAAACTTGTATTTGATTTGCAGATTGCACAGGATGTTACGGCTTTTCAGTACTCAGGAAAGTTTGGCGGACAGTTTATGATAATATCAACGGCACGTCCAGGAACCAATCTTGATGAACTGAAAAAAATAATTTTAGAAGAAGTTAATACAATAGCAACTATAGACGTTAGTGATAAAGAATTAGAAAAATCTAAAAACGGAATTAAAGCACAATTTGTATTTGCCATGCAAAATTTGGATATAGTAGCTGATTATCTTAACCACTACAACTATCATTTGAATGAACCAAATTCATTTGAGTTTGACCTTAATCGTTATAATTGTGTTGATAAAAGCTCTATTAAAAGTGCTATTAATAATTATCTGACAAAGCCCTATGTTGAACTTCGCATTACACCTAAAGGATAATTTTTTATGATTATTGATCGTACAAAAAAACCAACAAGCAATTCTGAAATCAGTTTCAAACTTCCTAAAACTGAGAAATTTAAATTGTCTAACGGATTAGATGTTTACTCCATCTACAAAAATAAACTTCCATTTGTTCGTATAAATTTAATGTTAAATGCCGGAAGTAAATTTGATCCTAAATATAAAAACGGTCTGTCATATCTAACCTCGCTTGTATTAGATGAAGGGGCAGATGGAATGAACGCACTTGAGCTAAGCGATGAATTTGATATGCTCGGCTCAAACTTTAATCTTTCTACCGATAATGATTTGATAAATATAAGTCTTCAATCTCTCTCGGATAAATTCGAAAGGTCTTTAGAACTTTTTAGCAAAGTTTTATTAAGACCGTCGTTCAATGAACAGGATTTTGAACGGGAAAAGAAGAAATTGATCACCAGAATATTACAAAGTAAAGATGAACCTGAATATTTAGCCGAACAAGTTTTTGACACTGTTGTTCTCGGAAATTCTAATGGTTATTCTTCCCCTGTTTCCGGATACGAAGATACTGTAAATCCAATTTCTCTTGATGATGTTAAAGATTATTACTTAAGATTTTTTATTCCTTCCAATTCTGCTCTTGTTGTAGTTGGCGACATAAACAAAGAGGAATTAAACATACTTCTTGATAAATACCTATCTAACTGGATTGACAAAAAAAACAGTTTTACTTTTAATGACTCATTGACCGATCAGAGCCGAAAAATATATCTTTTACATAAAGAGGGGTCTGTACAAACTGAAATTAGGGTTGGGCATCTTTCTGAAAAAAGAAATCAAAAAGATTTTTTTCAAAGACATATCCTTAACACAATACTAGGTGGACAATTTACGAGCAGAATTAATCTTAATCTGCGTGAAAGAAATGGATATACTTACGGTGCAACTTCAAGATTTCAATATTACAAAGACACGGCTTTCTTTGAGGTTTCTACTTCTGTCGGATCTGAAAACACAGGCAATGCATTAAAAGAAATTCTTTTTGAACTTGAGAGTATATGTAAAGGAATTACAGAAACAGAAATAGAATTTGCAAAATCATCAATCACAAAAAAATTTCCTCTTAACTTTGAAACTTATAGACAAATTGCCTCAGGTATTACAGGTAAAATATTATATAATCTTCCCGATGATTATTTTGATCATTATATAAGCAGTGTCAATTCGATTTCTAAATCAGAAGTGGAAGAAGCAGCTAATACTTTTATTCATAACAAACATCTATCAATTGTTCTCGTTGGTGATAAAAACATTTTAATTGAAAAAATCAGCGATCTTGGAATAGATGTGTTGGAGGTTGATATCAAAGGAAATCCGCTAGGATAATTATTTTTTTATTATAATGTCTCCCGGGTTAATAAACTTATAACCTATTTTCCTATAAGATGGGATTAATTTTACGATAGATAAATATTCATCCTTAGAAACCAGCAAAATCTTTTCATCCGTTTTACTTACAGTTAACATAAATTCATGAAATTTAGAATCAATATTTGCATTGTTTGAATTTAATGATTCAAATTTGTTTGTCGGTACAATTACTATCCCCCTTTTTTGCAGCTGCGATTGAATAAATGCATAGTTTTTTGATTCGTATAAATCTGACTTTTCATCAATAACAAAAAATGCTGCTGAATAAAATGATGCTACAATTTCTTTAATAGACCTAAGTATCCTATTTTCAGAAAAAGTGCCGGAAAGTTTGTAATCCAATTCTGTAATATCATCATTAAGAAGAATGCTAAATCTTTTTTCTGCCCTAGCTAAAGCATCTAATTTTTTTTTTGATTCTGAACTAGGAACTAAAAGTACATAGTACAGTTCAGGGGTTTTTAATAATTCACTTAGTAATTCACCCTCATCAACGGAAAGATCTGAAACAAGAAATGAAATAGTACCAAACTGACGTATAATATTTTCATCATAAAAAAATTCTGCAGCAAGTTTAAGTTTATTTTCTGATGAGAGTCTAACAAGTGTATTTTTGCCAGCAATTACTTCTTCTGCATCAATTAACACATTGTAATCCCAAAAAAGATTTTTCATCTCCAAAATAAGCATATGGATTGGAACATCTTTTGGAACTTTTACCCGATAAGTTTGGTAAAGTGAATCGCCAGATATCCCTCTAATTTTCTTCCTAGCCACCCAATTATCAACAAAACCATAATTGTTAAGTGCAGTTTGAAAAAATTTGTCGATCTCTATACCGGATAATGCATCCCTATTCTTTGCTTGTTCATTTTTTTCAACAAATTTTGAAATAATAATGTTAACAATCAAAAGTATGATTACAAGTGAGAAAAGTAAAATCGTAATTTTTTTTAGAAAAGAATTATTCATTTTAGTTCAAGCTTAGTTTAGGATCAAGAATGAAATACAATCAAATTGAACTAATCATTTATTTTTAAAATTTGGTTTTCTTTTTTCCAGAAAAGCTTTTGTGCCCTCTTTAAAATCTTCAGTTCCACAACAAAGTGCAAAATTTGTTGCTTCAAGATTCAGCCCTTCTTGCAAATTAACTTCATCAACAGCCTTTACCGATTTTACTGCCAAACGAATTGACTGTTGTCCTTTGGATGCGATTTTTGCCGCTATCTCGAATGCTTTACTTATAAGATCTATTTGCGGAAATACTTTGTTAACCAATCCAATTCTTAATGCTTCGTTTGCATCTATCAAATCGGCCGTTAAAATTATTTCCATCGCACGCCCGGTATTAATTAATCTCGCCAATCTTTGAGTTCCGCCATAACCGGGAATAATTCCAAGATTAACTTCCGGCTGCCCAAATTTTGCATTCTCACTTGCTAATCTAATATGACAGGAAAGCGCAAGTTCACATCCACCACCAAGCGCAAATCCATTTACTGCAGCAATTACAGGCTTATCAAATTTTTCGATGAAAGAAAAAACATCCTGACCAAATTCTGCAAACACTTTTCCTTCAAGCATATTTAATTTATTGATTTCAGAAATATCCGCACCGGCAACAAATGCTTTTTCACCACTTCCGGTAAGGATAATTACAAAAATGTTTTCATCAGACTTTAGTCTTTCAAAAACTTCTTTTAACTCAACTAATGTTTCGTGATTGAGTGCATTAAGTTTATCTGGTCTGTTTAAAGTTACCAAACCGATATGCTCATTAATATCAAGTAAAATATTTTTGTATTCCATAATGTTTTCCTAAAAATTTATATATAAAGGAATTCTAACTTTAAGATCAACTGATATGAACTGATTTGTCGGCATATAGTTATAAGCTGCAATCAATTCCATCATAAACATGGAAACACCTGCGCCGGCACTAAAACCAAACTTACTCTCATCTTCAAGAAAATTATTTCTTCCGGTATTTTGGTCAAATTCGATAAGTCTTTGATAATAAGTATAAGAAACCGATACTTGAACAATTGGCATTAGCAGTACAATATTTTCTAACAGGGGTGAAAAATAATATCGGGCACCAATATTAACAGGCAGAGCATTTGTATGATAATTTGAGTAATCAGTTTCCTGAAAGAAATTTTGAGAACCGGGATATTGCTCGTAACCAACATTTGCATACAAAAAGACAGGAAGAAATTCATTATCAGTGTATGAGAATTCAATGTTCAGCCCATATCCAATATCAGTAGTCTTCGAGAATTCACCAATCGGCATCCTGGGTCCGACACCGAATGCAATAAAGAATCCTGTTGCTCTGTTTGCAGGCAAATTTTCCGCAAAAACATTTAATTGATAACTTATAACTAAAATCAGTAAATATTTAATTGAATTAATCATTTTAAAACAAAATTAGTCAAATAAACTATTAACAAAAATTTATTTTCCATCTTCATAAGTTGAAGTCCTTTTCAGAACATTTTTATCGGCAAGTTTGCCTCCATAATATCCAGTTTGATAAACGAAATAACTACCTAACAAAGACAAAATAAAAATTAGAAATAATAAATTTCGTTTTAGCTTTTTTTTAACTTGCAAATAAACCCTTAACACTAATAGAATAGTAAAATACCAAATACTGAGATTTGCAAAGGTCTGATGTGAGTTAAAAATTTCTAAAGTTTTTGTATCCCATTTACTAACCATAGCGTAAGCCTGATTACCAGATAGAACTGCAAGCAATGCACCTATTACACCAATCAATAAAAACAAAAAAGCAGATTTATTATAAAACTCTTTTTGAGTTATAAAACACAATAATTCCATAAATGGATATAACAATAAAAACGCCAGAGGAAAATGAACAATCTTGGGATGTATCTCCGCTAAAAATTCCATTCTATTATCTATCTATCCAACTAATACTGAACCACCATTTACGTTAAGAATTTCACCATTAATGTGTCTAGAAAGATCGGAAGCAAGAAACAAAACCGGGCCGGCGATATCATCTGCAGTAGCAATTCTTCCTAAGGGAATTTTTTTTAGCTCTTCTTCTAAAGATTTTTTATTTCCTAAAGCTGATTTTGACATATCCGTTAAAACCCATCCGGGTGCGACACTATTAACATTAATGTTATATGGTCCAAGCTCTGCAGCAAGAGATTTTGTAAATGAAATCATTCCGCCTTTTGAAGCAGCGTAATGCGAGTAGTTAGCTTCACCTCTTTGTCCCGCTGTTGAGGAAATATTAATGATCTTACCGCTGCGTCTTAATTTCATTGATGGAATAACATAACGAGCGAATAGAAACATAGAAGTCAGATTAACTTTAAGAGTTTCTTCCCATTGAGTAAGATTAATTTTATTAATTTTTCCTTCTTTCCAGATACCAACATTATTAACAAGCACATCAATTTTTCCAAAATGCTTCAAGATGGACGTGATGACGGTTTTTATTTCATCCTCATTTGTTACATCAACTTTATACGATTTGCAATGTGAAATTTTTGAGTATCGCTTTTCTAATTTTAGAGCTAAAGCAGGATTCGATTTGTAAGTAAAAACTACAGAAGCCCCGGCAAGGCAAAAATACTTTACGCATGCAGCACCAATTCCTCTTGATCCGCCGGTTATTAAAATAGTTTTTGATTTTAGATTTAACATTTTTAATACTCCACTTTAAATAAAAATAATCCACCCGCCGGAACCGAATCGAAAGCCTCGGCCCGGTTTTTTGATTTAAATATATCTTCTATGAATGATATTGAAAAATTTAGTTCTTGTGCCTTTAATAAGGTGCCAGTAATTGCCCGCACCATTCCGTGTAAATATCTATCAGCCTGAATATAGAAATAATTCAGTTCACCTTTTTTTCGCCAATGAATAGTGTAAATCGTACAATTTTTATTATCGATATCTTCGTTTCTTTTACTATATGCCGTAAAATCTTTTTCTCCAAGAAATACTTCGCTCAATTCATTAAGTTTATCTAAATCAATTTTTTTATGATAAAAATAAGAATAATTTTTATAGAAAGGAGATTTCTGTTGTGTAATTAAATACAAATAAGATCTTTTCTTTGCATCAAATCTTGCGTGAAAATTTTCATCAACCTCTTCCATCGCTGAAATGGAAATATCAAATGGCAAAATTGAATTAAGTGAATGTTTAAATCTATAAATATCTATCTCTGTTTCGGATCTAAAATTTGCAACCTGCCCGATTGAATGCACACCTGAATCAGTTCTCCCCGATCCTATTAAATTAATTTTTGCTTTTGTTAGTATTTCAAGAGCTTCAGTTATTTTCTGTTGTACCGTAATACTATTCTTTTGAATCTGCCATCCGGCATAATTAGTACCATCATACTGAATAGTTAATTTATAATTTTTCAAGTTGATTTCTATAAATTTGAATAATTTCAGAATGTTTTTAAATCAGCTTTTCTATTTAATATAAACGGTTTTGATGTTGACAAATTCTTTTATTCCAAAAGGAGAAAGTTCTCTTCCGTAACCTGATTCTTTTATCCCGCCAAATGGTAACCGAGGATCAGATTTAACAGAATCATTTACAAAACAGCATCCTGCATTAAGTTTTTCTTTTGCTAAGCATTCTCCCCTTTTCAAATCTTTTGTAAAAATAGCCGCACCTAAACCAAAAATACTTTTGTTTGCAAGTTCGATTGCGTCATCTTCATTTTTTGCTTTAATTAAGGCAGCAACGGGACCAAACAATTCTTCATCAAACGCGGCCATACCGGGTTTTACATTTTTTAATATTGTTGCTGGATAGTATGCCCCATCCATTTCAGGAATTTTTCCTCCAAGAATCAATTTCGCACCTTGTTTCACACTTCTTAAAACCTGATCATGTAATTCATCTCTAAGCTGGATACTTGCCTGTGGACCTAAATCATTTTTCTCATCTAATGGGTCACCCATTTTTTTCCTGGACATAAAATCCAGAAACAATTTTTCGAATTTCTCGTAAACAGATCCAACAATTATAAATCTCTTTGCTGCAATGCAGCTTTGTCCTGCATTTATCAAACGGGAATTAACACAAGACATAGCAGCTTTCTCAAGATCAGCATCCTCAAGAATAATGTAAGGATCACTGCCACCTAATTCTAAAACTGTTTTCTTTATCAAACTTCCTGCAAGTGAAGCAACAGATTTTCCAGCAGGAACACTTCCAGTTATTGTAACAGCTTGAACTTTTTTATTTGAGATAATTGAGTATGCATTTTTTGATGAGACTAAAAGAGTTCTAAAACTATTCTCAGGAAATCCGGCTTTTCTAAAAACATCTTCAATTGCTAATGCACAGCCGGAAACATTGGAAGCATGTTTCAATAATCCGGTATTACCTGCCATAAGATTAGGAGCCGCAAAACGAAATACCTGCCAGAATGGAAAATTCCAGGGCATAACTGCAAGTATAACTCCGAGTGGTTGAAAAGAAACGAAACTTTTTGAGGCTTCTGTTTGGATGATTTCATCAGATAAAAACTTTTTAGCATTAACGGCATAATAATCGCACACCCATGCGCATTTTTCAACTTCCGCTTTTGATTGCAAAATTGGTTTCCCCATTTCTGTTGTCATGAGTATCGAATATTCTTCTGAATTTTCTCTAAGAACTTTTGCAGCATTTTTCATCAATTCAGAGCGAAGAGAGAATGGTGTTTCTTTCCATTTATTAAAAGACTCATCAGCCAATCCAATAATCTGTGAGGATTCTTCGCTCGACATTTCACGGTAAGATTTTATAAGATTATTATTTGCTGGATTTATTGACTTTAGCATATTTTATTATTGCTTAAAATTTATGATGTTCTTTTAATCACCACTAAAGTTTTATCATCAGTATAAGAACCGTTTTTAGAAAATTTAATAACATCTTCTAAAATACCCAGCGCAATTTCTTTTGGAGTTTTATCCTTTAGTTTTTTGATCATTGAAATCAATTTTTGTTCACCATAAAAATTAAATTTAGTATTTGCTGCTTCTGTAACTCCATCTGAATACAATACAAGAATATCATTCATATAAATATTAATATTCTCCACAAAATATTTTGATTGTGGGGCGGGCCCTAGAACCGGTCCGGTTGTTTGAAGATATTCGAATTTATTTTTGGCACTTCTATAAAATATGGGGGGATTATGTCCTGCATTTGCATAAAGGAATAACCCGTTTTTATATGTTGAAAGTTCTCCATAGAATAATGAAGTAAATTTGTCATCTTCAAATATTTTATTGACTAATTCATTCATTCTCTTAAGAATAAGAGAAATTTTTATCTCAAAAGTTGTTGCCATTCTTAATGCACCTGAAACGTACATCGCCTCTGCCGCAGCAGCAATACCTTTGCTTGCGGCATCACCAATTGTAATTCCAACACGATCATTATTCTCGCCAATATCAAGGTAATCAAAAAAATCACCCCCTACTATTTCTGCAGGATCAGTAATGCCATAAATATCAAAATGGTGAAATTTAAATTCGTGTTCAGGTAAAATGCTTTTTTGTAACTGTCGTGCCTTATTAATATCAGCTTTAAGTTGATTTGCACTCTGCGAGATTCTTCTCTGTTTTATTTGTGAGGTTAACGCAGTAGCGATAATGCTTAAGTTAACTCTTAATTCTTCATCTATATTTTTAGAATTGAGAGCAAGTACGTATTCGTAAAAAGGTTTATTCAGTATTTTGGTTTTATGTCCAACTCCTGAAGCAGAATATTTAAAAATACCTTTTTGTCGCAATGCTTCAATCGTCTCGTGTCCAAGAATGGTTCGGGATTGTGCAAGCTGTTCAAACACAGGATATTCAAAGGCACGAATAACAAAATTCTTTTCAATCTTTTCCATTTTTCCGGTTTGATAAAGAAGCTGATAACCTTCAATCTCGGGATAAAGTTTCCAGATTCTCCCGCCTGTAAAACCCGTTGAATGATCATGGACAATTTCATTCACAACTGTCTGTAACATTTCTTCATCAGTAGCAAACTTTTGCGAAGCTATTGTTTCAACAGTTTTATGTAATTTTTTTTGATCCAAAATATTCCTTAGTAATTATTCACTGTAAAAATCTATCATTTGTTTTATGGCACTTTCACATACCGGGCAAAAATTATCGACAGAAATTGATTTCATTGAACAATCCTGCTTAGGTCTGTAAACACCTTTTGCAACATAGCCACCTCCCTCAAACACACCTAACGACTCTCTAAATTCTTTTGTTTCAGGAGTTGGAACCGGAGTTTCTTTATCTAACATTTCTTTCCACTTCGAATTGAAGTCGATCAAAGTTGTTAAATTAGGGTCAAGCGGTTCGACATCAAGAGGATAAAACTCATTATAAGCAACCTCCGAAGTGTAGTACTCATCTCCTAGCCCGGCAAATCCGTGCCCAAATTCGTGGGTAAAAATATATTCGCTGTAAGGATTATCGCTAACACAAACCGAATAATGATTATATATAGCACCGCCGCCATATTTATTTGTATTAACTAAAATAAATATCTGATCATAAGGTGCGTTGGATGCAACATGACGTAGAGTTTTATTATCGCTTGTCATTAGATATCGATCAAGATCGAACATGTAAAACTGAGTAGTTTGCAATTGTGTTCTTCCAGATATTTTCTGCGGGAATGTCAGTGCCTGATTCTTTTGAAGGCGCTTCAATTCCCCAGATGTTAAACTTATTTTTATTTTCCTTATATGGCGATGCATTGAATAAAAATCCTGCGAATTTCTCGCAGTCTTTATTGAACTTATCCATTTCATCTTCGGTATAACCATCAGGGATGATTACAATATCCACAGCTTCATCAGAGATCATCATGTTTAATACTTCAAAATTTTTATACATTAGATCGTTCGTTCTGTCTTGATGAAGTAGCCATTTGGATTAACAAGATACTCAAATTTTTTGTGTAGAATATTTTTTTTATCTCTGGAATAAAATTCCACCGTAACTGGATTTTTGGGATAAGGGAAAACTATTGTTTCACTAAAACTTTTTGTTGTTTGCTTTGCTTCATCAGTTGTTTGCCACTCACTGAATAAAGTAGCATAAGTCCTGGAATAAATTTCTTTACCTGATTCAGAATCCTTAACAATAAATTTATATTTTCCGTAGTTAAACTTATCGAGAAGATTTAATTTTGATCCGCCCCAGTAAGGCTCTTCAATCAATTCATCAATTGAATAAGAATCTTCAACTGAGTTACCGGTGTGATAGTAATCCAGCCTTAAAGTCTTGTTTTCAAAATATTGATCAAATTTTATCTGTGAAAAAATTAAATTTGAGAATAAAATAATTGCAAACAGCGTTTTCTTCATATAGTATAATTCAAAATTTGTCAGTCTGAGCCCGTCGAAGACTGATAGTATATTTAAAGGTCACACTTCGACAGGCTCAGTGTGACATGCGATTTTATAAGAGTGTTAATAACTTAATGCTAAAAAACTTTTCTTGAACCCGGTTTAACTAATTCCAATTTTCCTTCTTTGCAAATCGTGCAATCTTCAGGCGGATATGAAACTGCATTTAATCTTAGTGCGGGAAAAAACTCATAACCAAAATCTACTTTGCCATTACTGCGATCAACAATGCTTCCCACTCCAACTACTTCTGCCGCAAACTTTTTTACAATTTCAATTACTTCAAAAACTGATCCGCCTGTTGTAACAACATCTTCACAAACCAAAACTTTTTCGCCTTTGGATAAAGAAAATCCACGGCGTAAAGTCATTTCTTTATTTTCTCTTTCGGTAAATATTGATCGTTTATTTAACAGTCTTGCAACTTCATAACCTACAATCATTCCGCCCATAGCCGGTGCAATCACTGTATCTATTTCATGACTTTTAAAATTGTTAGCAATCAATGAACAGATTTGAGATGTATAATCAGGATACTGCAGTACTTTTGCACATTGAAAATACTGGTTACTGTGTCTTCCTGAAGTTAAAAGAAAATGTCCTTCCAGCAAAGCTTCGGTACTTTTAAATATTTTAAGAACATCTTCTTTATTCAAGTTCATCAAGATAATCCTCCAAAACTCTTATTGCTTTTGTATCATTTAATTCTTTTGCTATTCTTAATCCTGTGCGGTAATAATATTCCGCATCCTTTACCTCATTAATATTTTCTTTAAGATTACCATAAGTGATATAAGCCTGCACATACTTCGGATCTTTTTTCAAAAGATCTTTAAGAAATTCTTCAGCTTCATCATCCATATTACTTTTTAAGTATTCTTTAACAATACCGTAGATGACATCCGAGTCCAAAGGATTTTCATCGTATTTATCCAAAAGTTCATCGAGCCGCGTACTCATTTCTTTCTTTCCTCTATCTTTTGTGCAAGTAGAAAATCTTTTTCGGTAACTCCACCCGCACTGTGAGTTGATATTGTAATTATAACTTTATTCCAGGCAAACATTAAAATATCAGGATGATGATCCATCTTTTCGGCTTCCAGACCTACTGCATTTACAAAAGCCAATGCATCAATAAAATCCTTAAAATGAAATTGCTTAGAGATTGCCTCGTTTTTAAAACTCCAACCTAAAATTTTTGAAAGATTAGAATTGATTTGTTCCAGACTTAATTTACTCATTAAATTACCTGAAGTTTTAATGATTGTGAACTAAAAATAAACAAAAAAAAGCGCATCCTAAAGAATGCGCTTATAAATGGTTGAATAAAATAATGAACTAATTTCCACCTGTATCCGTTTTTTCCGGTTCTACATTTGGATTGGGATGTTCCAATGATTCATCAAAGAAAACAAGGTCTTCCGTATTTTCAACGTGCTTGGCAATTATAGCCGTTCCTTCTTTGAATGATCCCCGCAAAATTTCTTCAGCCAACGGATCTTCAACGTATTTTTGTATTGCTCTGCGTAAAGGACGGGCACCAAACTTTTCATCAAAACCCTGGTTTACTAAAAAATCCCGTGCACTCTCATCAAGTACAAGGCTTAATTTATTTTCTTTAATGTTTTTGAGAAGATCTTTTATCTCAATATCAATTATCTTGTGAATATCTTCTTTATCAAGATTTCTGAATACAATTGTATCATCAATCCTGTTTAAGAATTCAGGATTGAATAACCTCCTCATCGCTTCTTCAACAGTATTTTTTAAACTTGTATATCTATCGGCTTTATCATCACCGCCAAAACCAAACTTGCTGATGTTCTTAATATCTTTAGTTCCAATATTCGACGTCATAATGATGATTGTGTTTTTGAAATCAACTTTTCTTCCCAGCGAATCTGTTAGTGTCCCATCATCAAGAACCTGAAGCAGTAAACTAAAAATATCCGGATGAGCTTTTTCAATTTCATCAAACAATACAACAGCGTAAGGTTTACGGCGAACTTTTTCAGTCAACTGTCCGCCCTCTTCATATCCAACATATCCGGGAGGTGCACCAACTAATCTGGAAACCGAAAACTTTTCCATATACTCGCTCATATCAATTCTCACTAAGAGCATTTTCGCTGTCGAATAAATATTTAGCAAGCACTTTACAGAGTTCTGTTTTACCAACGCCCGTTGGTCCTAGAAAAATAAAACTTCCGATAGGACGATTTGGACTTTTTAATCCTGCTCTTGTTCTACGTATAGCTTTTGTAAGTTTTTGAACAGCTTCATCCTGCCCAACAATAGATTGCTTTAGAGCTTCATCCATCTTTAACAATTTATCCGATTCTGTTTGTGCGATTCTGTTAACTGGAATTCCGGTCATCATTGCAACTACTGTAGCAATATCATCTTCGCTAACATCATGAACAATATCTTTAGTCCTCAAATCCCATTCACGTTTTGCAGTTTCAAGATCGGAGAGAAGATTTCTTTCTTTATCACGCAAACGCGCAGCTTCTTCATAATCCTGCATTTTAACAACGCGTGCTTTATCTTTTTTTACACCTTCAATCTCTTCTTCAAAATCAAGAATATCCTGCGGTACTTCAAAATTTCCCATATGAACTCTTGAGCCTGCTTCATCAATCACATCAATAGCTTTATCTGGAAGATGACGATCGGTTATGTAACGATTACTAAGTTTAACTGCGGTTTCAATTGCTTCTTTTGAATATCTAACACGATGATGTTCTTCATATTTGAACTTAATGTTCTCAAGTATCTGAAGTGTTTCGTCGTAAGTTGGTGGATCAACCATAACTTTTTGGAATCTTCGGTCAAGTGCGCCATCAGTTTCAATAAATTTTCTGTACTCATCCAGAGTGGTTGCACCGATGCATTGTATATCACCGCGAGCCAAAGCAGGTTTAAACATATTCGATGCATCAAGTGAGCCGCTTGCGCCGCCGGCACCAACTATTGTATGAAGTTCATCTATAAAAAGAATTACATCCTCAGCTTTTTCAAGTTCATTCATTAAAGCTTTCATTCTCTCTTCAAACTGTCCTCGATACTTTGTACCAGCTACAAGTCCGGCAAGATCTAAAGTAACAACTCTTTTATCCTGTAAAGTTCTTGGAACTTTCTTTTGTATAATTCTTAATGCCAAGCCTTCTGCAATAGCAGTTTTACCAACACCGGGTTCACCAATTAAAACCGGATTATTCTTTTTTCTTCTGCTAAGAATTTGGGCAACACGTTCAATTTCTTTTTCTCTTCCAACTACAGGATCAAGCTTATCATCAAGTCCAAGTTTAGTAAGATCGCGACCAAAATTATCCAATACCGGAGTTTTAGTTTTATCAGCTCTTTTATCCATAGTCGGTTGATTTTTTTGTCCAGGATCTTTTGGATTTTTTGCACTTAACATTGCATTAAGTTCTGATCGTGCAGAATCATAAGTAACATTAAACTGATGTAAGATTTGCGTTGCGATATTATCTTCATCTCTTAGTAGAGAAAGAAGTAAATGTTCTGAACCAATAACATCAGCTTTATAAATTTTTGATTCAATCTGAGTAATCTTTAAAACTTTTTCTGCCTGCTTTGTAAGCGGAATATTTCCAATCGTTAAAGTTCCACCGGAAGTTCTGACTGTATCCTCAATTGCTTTTTTTAGTTTTACAAGATCGCAATCAAGATTTCTAAGAATTCTTACAGCAACGCCTTGTCCTTCACGAATAATTCCAAGCAGAAGATGTTCCGTTCCAATATAATCGTGCCCAAGCCGCAAAGCCTCTTCTCTGCTAAGTCTAATCACATCCTGCAATCTATCCGAGAAATTTCCGTCCATATAACTCCTTAATTTGATTAAAAATGAAACAAAATTTTCTCTGATTTCGTTTCACTCTTTAAATATAATAATAAGTGCCATCCCTTATCAAGCCAGCACTAAATCTAGCACTTATAACATTTAGCATATTCGGCTGAAAACCAGCTTTTAATGATTCAATTCAGATGCCAGTACAGTTTGGTTAAAATTTTCTATAATTTCACCTAAGAAAGAAAAATTATTCTGCAATACTGGTAAAATACGTGTCACAAAATCTTACTATTGGTCAATAGGTCGCATATAATGGCAGAGAATTTTTAATCACGATTTAATCATAAAATTTATTTATTTAATTATGGAGTATAGATGGAAGCTTTGACGGGTTTATCAATCGTAATAATTATTGCGGTTGTGCTATTTGTATTTCTCTTTCTTTATTTCGTTCCGCTCGGATTATTTATTACAGCTTACTTTTCAGGAGTAAGAGTAAAAATAGTCAGAGATCTTATTGGGATGAGATTAAGAAAAGTTCCACCGGTATTAATTGTTAGAAATATGATTACAGCAACAAAAGCCGGATTGACAATTGATCAGGCTAAACTTGAAGCGCATTATCTTGCAGGAGGAAATGTTACGAAAGTAATTAACGCATTAATCTCTGCCGATAAAGCAAATCTTGGTTTAACATTTGAACGCGCAACAGCAATCGATCTTGCAGGAAGAGATGTTCTTGAGGCAGTAAAGATGTCAGTTGTTCCAAAAGTAATTGAAACACCTATGGTTTCAGCAGTTGCAAAAGATGGTATTCAGTTAAAAGCTATGGCACGAGTAACAGTCCGTGCCAATATTGAAAGATTGGTTGGAGGAGCGGGTGAAGCAACAGTTCTCGCAAGAGTTGGTGAAGGTATCGTTTCAACAATTGGTTCAAGTGCATCACACAAAGAAGTTTTAGAAAATCCTGATAAAATTTCTAAATCAGTTTTGGCAAAAGGATTGGACAGCGGAACTGCATTTGAAATTCTCTCAATTGATATTGCTGATGTTGATATTGGACAAAATATTGGTGCAATTCTTCAGGCAGATCAGGCAGAAGCTGATCTTAAAAGTTGCGCGTGCAAAGGCGGAAGAGAGACGTGCAGCAGCGGTTGCAACTGAACAGGAAAACATTGCTGAGGTTTCAAAAATGCGCGCTAAAGTTGTTGAAGCAGAATCAGAAGTTCCGCGCGCTATTGCGGACGCATTTAGAAACGGTAAACTTGGCGTTATGGATTATTACAATCTAAAAAATATTCAGGCTGATACTGAAATGAGAACATCAATAGCACAACCAGAAGAGAAGAAGAAAACTGATTCATAAAGTAATCCTGAAATGAATATTACAATTAAAATTAAAAATATTTAAAGAAGCCTTATGGATGATTTATTTCAATATCTGATTTATGGAATAATAATAATCAGCTTTTTAAGCTCTTTCTTTAAGAAGAAAGAGCCACCAAAGCAAACACCACAGAAACCCGCTCAGAAACCGGAATCTATCTCTTATCAGCAAAGAAGCACTAAAGTGGAACCGGATATCATTACTCAAAAGAATGATGAGTATGATATTTTGCGTGAACTTGAAAGTATGTTCAAAGGTGAAGTAAATCTTCCTCCTAAGCAGAATCCTCAACAAAATCAATATGAAGAGTATGCTGAACATAAAATTGAAGACAAAAATCTTGAGACAATTTCCGATAGAAGAGCCTTAAGAAATATTGATCAAAATCCTTCAATAGAAAACAAGCAATCTGTTGAAGAAAGAAATTATATTGAACCCAAAGGGACTATTGAAAAAAGAACATCTGTAGAAGAGAAATGGTTGATTAGAAAAAAGGCAACTTTAGATCCTAAGATTGAGGAAGGTGCAAAACAATTTGAGAGAGTTTTAGCTGGTCCGCGTAAACAGAGAGCTGCTATTTCTGATTTTAATCGCAAATTAAAAAATCCCAGAACGGTTAGAGAGTATATTCTGTTTTCAGAAATTTTAGGAAAGCCAAAAGCACTGCGTAGATGAATCAGAAAAAATATACGTTAAAAAGACTTGGACAAGCGGGCTTAGTTAAGCAAACTGACGAAGCCCGTTTTACAATTAATTACCAGGAAGAACTAAATCCCTCACAGTTTGAAGCAGCTTCTGCTGTTAAAGGTTGTTATTTAATTATTGCTGGAGCCGGAACTGGTAAAACAAGAACATTAGTTTATCGTGTTGCAAGATTAATAGAACTTGGCCACGATCCAAACTCAATTCTGCTTTTAACTTTTACTCGCAAAGCAGCCAATGAAATGATGAAACGTGCATCGATGCTGCTTGATGACAGATGTTCTAAAATTCGCGGCGGCACTTTTCATTCCTTTGCAAATCTTACTCTTAGAAAATATGCCAAAGCAATCGGACTTGATTCGTCATTCACAATTCTTGATCAAGGTGATAGTGCCGATGTGATTAATCTTATCCGTTCACAGGATGGATTTATCACAAAAGAAAAAAGATTTCCTAATAAGCAAACCCTTAATAAGGTTTTTAGTTTAAGTGTTAATACAGGAAAGAAAGTTGAGGAGATAATCGAAAATGATTATCCGCATTTTATTCCATTGCTCGATAAGATTTTAGAAATCCAAAAAATATTTACTGAGTACAAACGCAGAAATAATTTACTTGATTATGATGATCTCTTAGTTTATCTGCGTGAGTTCCTTTTCAAAGGTGGGCCTGCTGTAAAAGCTCTACTTGCAGAAATTAAATTTGTAATGGTTGATGAGTACCAGGATACAAATCACTTGCAATCAGAAATTGTAAAAGGTTTATCGCAGTACAGCAAAAATGTAATGGTGGTCGGTGATGATTCACAATCAATCTATTCTTTCAGAGGCGCGGATTTCCATAACATTATGGAATTCCCAAAACTTTTTGACGATGTAAAGATTATTAAGCTGGAAGAGAATTTCAGGAGTTATCAATCAATATTGGATTTTGCGAACAGGATTAATGAAGCAGCAATTGAGAAATATAAAAAAGATCTTTACACAAGACGTGGAAGCGGACAATTGCCAAACATTGTTGCCGCATCAACAGAAAATCTTCAATCAAAATTTATTGTAGAGAAGATTCTTGATCTTCGAGAAGAAGGAGTTCCATTAAAAGATATTGCCGTCTTGTTTCGTTCATCTTTCTTTTCATTTGATCTTGAACTTGAACTATGCAAAGGCAAATGTCCCCTTTCAGAAGTTTGGCGGAATGAAGTTTGTTGAAACAGCTCATGTTAAAGATGTAATGGCGTTTCTTCGTATAGCTGTAAATCCAAAAGATGTTGTAAGCTGGTATAGAGTTTTACTTTTACACGAAGGCGTTGGGCCAAAAACTGCACAAAGAATTCTGGATGAACTTGCAACTTCAAGAATAACAATTAAAGCTGAACCTGATCAGCAGCCTGAATTTAAGCATCGCAGTCTTGGCAGGTTGTTTTACCTCTTGTACGAACTTCAGAAAAAGAAATTACTTCCATCGGAAATGGTTCAGAAAGTTTATGATTATTACTGGGATTTATTTAAAGCAAATTATGATGACTGGAATAAGCGAAAAAAAGATTTGGAAATTTTCCAAAACATAGTTGAGAATTATAATTCTGTTGATAATTTACTTTCCGATATGGCTATTGAACCGATTGTTGAAAGTGTGATTGATGTTGATGCAACCGATAAAGAAGAAGAGTACGTAACGCTTTCTACAATTCATTCAGCAAAAGGATTGGAATGGCATTCTGTTTTTATCATTCACGCAGTTGAAGGTTACTTTCCTTCAGCAAGATCGGTTGAAAGTTTAGAAACATTAGAAGAAGAAAGAAGATTAATGTACGTTGCTTCCACTCGTGCAAAAAACAATTTGTTTGTAACATATCCAATGAATCTGTATGATCGTGAAGCAGGAATGACACTCTCAAAACCATCTCGATTCATTTCAGATATCACTCCCGATTTGGCTGAAGGCTGGCTGTTGGATGAGGATTTTTGATTCAACCATGTCATTGCAAGTGATGACAATGATTAAAAAAGGCGAGCCATAAGACTCGCCTTAATTTACTTCTCGCTTCTAGCTTTTTACTTCTAGCGCGATTATTTCATCAACATCATTTTTCTAACAGCTTTAAAGTCGCCTGCCTCTATTGAATAGAAGTAAACACCGCTTGAAAGTTGAGAAGCATTGAAATTAAGTTCATAACTTCCTGCTTTCATATTTCCATTAACAAGTGTTGCAACTTTTTCGCCAAGTAAGTTGAATATTGAAAGATTAACAAATCCATCTTTTGCAACTGAGTACTTAATTAAAGTACTTGGGTTAAATGGATTCGGATAGTTTTGACCCAAACTGTACTGAGCAGGAGCATTTACATCAACATTGATTTCATTTGAATATTCGAATGAACCACTAAAATCAACTTGTTTTAACCTGTAAGTATAATTTCCAACAGTTAAATCATTTTCTGTAAATGAATATGTCTTGGGCTCTGTAGTTGTTCCGAAACCGGCAACAAATCCTACCTTAACATAATTACTATTTGCAGATTTTCTCTCAACTTCAAAACCACTGTTATTTAATTCAGTAGCTGTATTCCAGTTTAAGTTTACACTGTTACCTGCAACATTAGCTGTAAATGAAGTAAGCTCAACCGGAATAAGATCTCTGAATAAATAAGTAACTGCGTTCTCAATAAGATGTGCAGCAACAGTTTGATCAGCCAGTCCTGAAATTGCAAACGGGAAGAAAACATTTCTTGTAATTTCAGGGTTATTGTTTGGACTATGGACAATGATTCCGGGATTAGCTGCACTGCCACCGCTCCAGTTAGCAATTCTTATAACTCCGGATTTTGGCAACAATGTAACTTCATCCCTGGCACCCCAACCTATTCCACCGCCATTATTAACAGTTATTGGTCCTGTAATTGTAAAAGGCGTTGTAAATATTGGGTGTGATGGTAAAGAAAGTACAAGATTTTGTCCTGTGTTATCACCAACCCAGGTGCTGTCATTTAAGACATTGCGTCTGAAAGCTGCATCTAAAATATCAGAAGCTCCTGATTTTCTATACTGATAACCAACTTCACCGCCTTCAACAATTGTTTTACCACCGGCAATAGTCCAGTTTGTTATAGCAGTTCTCTTTGTTTGATCATTAAACATTGTACCTTCATTTAATCCTGCGGCAAGTATTATAAGGTCATAATCATTAACTGTAGCAGGATTGAAAGTACCCCATGTAACTTCTTCAACTAAATAGCCAGCAGTAGTTAGTGTTGTATTAAATAAAGTTGCAGAAGCACCTAATGGAATATCAGAATCAATTCCGTTTCCACCCTTGTCTGGTGAAATTCTATTTGCTAAAGTTACATCATCATCAACAACCAGCACCAATCCTAATACATCAATTATAGTAAATGCATTATAACCGGATGCCGGGTTGTAACCAACATTGTTCTGTGATGAGTTATCTGTGGCTTTAATTCTGTATTCTACTAAATCAGCAATAGCAATTGGCCCTGTAAATGTACCAGTGTATGTATTACCGCCAACAAGAGGCATAGGGAATGTAGTGATTGATCCACCGTTAACTCTAAATTCACATTCAACAGACGCAACACCTATATTATCTATTACATCTGCTGTTATATCAATGGGCCATCTTAACTGTGCAGTGCTGCCAATTGCTGTATGAGTAATTGTAGGCGGAATTATATCTGTTGCTGCTTCAAATGTAAAATAATTTCCGGGTGCACCACCAGGAAGAGTAGAACGGAATCCCTGGTTATCCGTAGCAGCTAAATAATAATTATATACAGCATTTGCACCGTTACCGGGAATATTTGCAGTGTAAGTGTCTCCGCCAGTATTTGTCATAACCAAGCTGTCTGATAAAACTCCAACTCCCCTGCCCCAATATAATTTAATGCTTCCTACTACTAATGGATTAGTAGAAGTGATAACTGCATTAACTACATAAGGACCTGTTAGGTTTTCAGTATTTTGCAGCGGAGTATGATCGATTGAAGGACCAAAAGTAACTTCTGTTATCCAGGCAAGGTAATTACCTGATCTGTCATCTGCCCAGAACGGATAAGCTTTATTATTTGCAGCAGCAATACCAATGTAATCGCCCTGGTAACCACCTGCTAAACCGTTTATTGGTTTTGGTCTGAAGTTAGCATCGCTAACCTGGAAGTTTTCAAATGTTAAACCGCCATCAACTGATCTTGCCATGAATACACCAGTACTGTCACTAGTTGTGTTGCGGTTATCGTACCATACTATATTCAATTGACCTGTAGCTTGATCAACAGTACACCAGGGATAATATTGTTCCTTACCGTTATTAAGAGCATCGTTATTAACTCTTACCGGTGAACTCCAGGTTGCGCCATTATTTGTAGAACGAATTAAAACTATATCAGGATCAGTTCCAGCCGGTGCTACGTTAATTTGCGGCCATACAATATATATATTTCCATTATGAGCACCGCCAGATCTATCGACAGACATCGAAGGGAACGAGGATACTCTGATTTGCGTCGGTTTTAAATAGCCTCTGATTCCAAAATTAAAGTTACCATTTGGAGTAAGAGCTCCATAAATTCTTGCCGATGTCCAGTTATTTCCACCATCGGTTGATTTTGAAAATGCAATAGCATCTTCTCCACCCGGCCAGGTATCATAAATTGCCCAGGTAACGTAAGCTTCTCCGTTTGGTCCCGTTTGCACATTAACGCCTTGATCGTGACTGCCGGGAGTAAGTACAGCACCTAAATTTTTCATTGCACTCCAGGTTACACCAAAGTCTGTCGAGAATTTAAGCACTGCATTATTATTATTAAAATCAGTCCATGTATTATAAACTCTGTTTTCATAAGGACTGCCAACTTTTTTATCAACCATCAGATGATTTTTATCATCATTCGAACCTGGACTTACCACTGAGCTAGTCCAGTTAGCTCCATTATTTGTTGATTTGGCAACGCCCATACCATAACTATTAGTAATATATCCTTCATAGAAATAACCATTTGTTCCTATAACTGAAGCAGGATCACCGGAATTACTGCCAAATGGTGGATTGTCAAATCCAACCCAGTTAGTCCCGGCATCAAGTGTCCAATACACACCCGTTCCATAAATACCAGAAACAGGATTTGGGGTAGCATTTGCACTTGCAAATAATATGTTTGGGTTTAACGGATGGATATCAATAGATAATTCCGATTGCGTTTTATTCGTTCCCGGAAAAATTCTGTAATTAGGCATCACTAAAACATCAGTTTCTCCAAAATCATATTTCTGATAGACTGGAGGTCCCTGAATGTATTGGTAATCCTCATGTGTGTTTACTGCGTTCATATCGATAGCAACTCTTGACCACTTCTTCTCCAGATCAATAACGCCCTGGGCATTAGTTAAGGATGAAAGAATAACAAAAGTAACCATAAGAACAAGCACAAATAGAAATGATCTCTTCATAGTAGCTCCCTCTTGATTGAAAGAATATAATTATTTAGTAAGAAATTTGATTTTTGAATGCGATAAAATTCAGATATAATAGTTAAACAAAGTAATAGTAAATAAATACTAAAAAGCGGGACAAATAGATTTGTAATCACAAAAGGGTTTTCTATAAAAATCAAAATGCAAAAAGATTTGTAATTATTTCCGGCTAACTTAAAAGAAATTATTTTAATTTGCTATATCTATTTCAAATTAATTACATAAATAACATGGATTAAGATCGTTGTAAAAAGAATTTACAATTTCAAAAAGAGTTATGATATTAAGATAAAATAAAAAGAGGCTGTCTCAAAAGTTATTGTTTTTGTGTCATTCCCGTGAAAACGGGAATCCAAAATCCAAAAAACAAAATGGATGAGGTTGTCTCAGAAGTCGAGAATTGTGTGTCATTCCCGTGAAAACGGGAATCCAAAACCTATAATAAAAGTAGATTCCCACTTTCGTGGGAATGACAATTTAGTGTTTCTGACTTTTGAGACAGCCTCATGACAAATCATTATCTTTAACTTATGAGACAGCCTCGATTTTATATAAACAAAAAAGGCGAGCCATCAGACTCGCCTTAATTTACCTCTCGCTTCTAGCTTTTCACTTCTAGCGCGATTATTTCATCAGCATCATCTTTTTAACAGCTTTAAAGTCACCTGCTTCTATCGAGTAGAAGTAAATACCACTAGTTAACTGTGAAGCATTAAAGTTAACTTCATAGCTTCCTGCTTTAATATTTCCATTAACAAGTGTAGCAACTTTTTCGCCGAGAAGATTGAATATCGATACGTTTACAAATCCATCTTTAGCAACTGAGTATTTAATCAATGTGCTTGGGTTAAATGGATTCGGATAGTTTTGATCTAAGCTGTATTTAACTGGAGCATCAACACCAACATTAACTTCTTTTGAGTAAGAAAATGTTCCGTCAAAATCAACCTGTTTTAATCTGTAAGTGTAGTTTCCAGATGCAACTTTCGTATCGGTAAAGAGATATGCTTTTGGTTCTGTAGTAGTTCCAAATCCGGCAACAAATCCAATCTTGGTGTAATTGCTGTTTTCAGATTTTCTTTCTACTTCAAATCCGTTGTTGTTTAATTCTGTAGCTGTGTTCCAGTTTAATTCAACACTGCTGCCAGAAACATTTGCAGCAAACGAGGTAAGTTCAACTGGAATTTGATAATTAAGTAATATATTATCAAAATACATATTGTCATTATTAAAAGAATTACCGGAGAAATAAACTTCTAACTGAAGATTTACAGCTTCGGCTACAGGAGTTGTAAAATTCACATTGACAAGCTCCGGTCCAACATTTGCCGTTGGATTAACAACAGACCAAACTGGTGTACTTGTAGCACCGCCATCATAAGTAGCTGCTATACCAATTGTACCGCTCGGATTTGCAAACCAATCGAAGAACCATTGGAAACTTAAAAACAATTGCTTGTTATTTGGCGCAGAAATTACGATAGACCTAATTCGTGAATCACCATTAAATGATGGAGTCCAACTCATTCTTAGCTCGGGCGCTGTGCCGCCAGCGTTAGCTGTAGGTTGAGTTGACCAGTTTGTTAATCCTAAAGGTCCAACTGCAGTCCAGTTACTGAAATTTGGGAATGGTTCAGAAAATAATACTACAAGATTTGGATCCGTCTCAGTTGTAAAACTCCAAACTGTACCGGTAGTAGTACAAGAACCATTTGAATTATCTACTCTCCAGTAGTAAGTAGTTGCATAACTTAAAGGCAGAGGTGTAATATTCCATGAAGTGGATAAACTACCAGATTGTACCGACGTCAGACTTGAAGGATTAGTTCCAAAGTAAACAGAAGTTAAAGTTGCGCCTGAACCGTTGGTCCAGGTTAACTGCGGAAGATTAGCTGAAACACTACCTGCTCCATTTGCAGGATTGGGATTCGATGCAAATCCAACCGGACAAGGAGCATCAAAACTAAAAGCTGCTATTCTTGTTTTCCAATTAAAACTTCCACTTGTTGGAATATATTCATTTGTATACCAGAAAGTACCTGAAACTGATGGATCAATTGCCATCTGTGTATAATCTCCCCATCGGCCAAGTCCTCCTGTTTGAGATCCTCCTCCGGCGTGGATTAAGGTTTCTGTTATTGTCATACTGCCAAGTGGATCAGCAGCGAATCTTCCTGTGAATCTTATATCAGGATAAATTGTGGTACCTGAAGTTGAATATCCTAATGCAATGCTTCCATTTCCATCCATTGCAATACTTCCCATCCATCTGTACAATGCATCAGCAGGTGCGTATGTGCCTTCCTGGTAAATACTCCATGCACCGGAAGTTTTCCTTAATTCCCACCAACGCATTCCTGCACGACCTGATCCGGCATTAACAGTTTGGCAAACCACCATCGTCTGATGAGTACCAAAATTTCTATACTGTAATCGGTTCATCGGTCGATCTGCAAGATTATCTAGTGTATTAGTAGTACCAAGTTGAGGACTTTCATTTGGTGTACTGAAAACCGGAGTGGGCAGAAGTAATGGTCCTGTAAAAGTTGAGTTAGCCGGGGTTACCCAATCTACATGAAATTCATATACATCAAGATCAGAATTTCCACCGCCAAACCCATTATAAGATGCAAGAAAATAATTAGGAGCCCCAGCCGGAGGAAACGCGCCATCACAGTCTGATGGTAAAAGCGACCAGGTAGTATTGGGATTAACAAAATTTTGCATTGTAGCAACACCACCCGTTAACATTGTATTTCTGTCAAAAACCGTTGCATAAGTTCCAAGATAATTTCCGGAACCTGAAGCAAATACGTTGGCAGACATATAGTATCCATCAGGCCAAACACCAAACTTTGGGTAATCCGGCATATTTGGAAATGAATAAGCATACATATAATACGTACCAGTTGGATCCGGAGTCGTGGAGACTGCTATTAATTCATAAAATGGTCCGTTAGGATAGTTTGGTAAAGCAAACTGACTAACCATCCATCTATCTGCAGTTTCATCATATAATACAATTGGGTCACCATCATTTGAGCCGCTCCATGGACCGGGTAATCCTGCCCAAAAATTACTATTATTAAAAGGACCGGCGAGTGAAACGCCGTTTTTATCCCATATCTGTGTTTGCACATTAACCATTTGAACATAATGATTTGGACCAACGTCTCCACTTGGATCAGGAGGTGCATATCCGCCGGCACTTACTCCATCAAAATTTTTGGTAATACCGGAAGTACCATTTGGACCATCATACTCCTGTAAGGAACCGTCCTTATCAACTTTCTGGACATCAAGATCAAATGGAGATCGGAGTGGAATAATTCCATCCGGCCAGTTTTCGATTGTTTTAGGAGTGTTTAAAGGTAGATCACGCATTGGCTGTGAAATACCCATTTTAATAGGATACGAAACAACGGGGTCCGAAATTACCTGGCTTTGTGCAAATGCTAAAGTAGCAAATAAGAAAAAAGCCGTAACAAATGTCCACCGGTAGAATAAATTTACCATCGGAAGGTTCCTTTCGTTTATTATTGAATAATGAGACTAATTAATTTGTTCTAAAAAATTATTTTGCACATCACTTGTATAACGAAACCAAAGCGAGAAAAAAGAAAGATAATCAGAATGTTTAAAAACTTTAATCTATTTGTAATCGGTTAATGTTAAAATGAGATATTTATAATTAATATACAAGCGTTATATAAAATAAATTTAATTACTAATATTTCAGTACCCCTCAACTAATCTGCCAATAATTTAAATAGAACTTTAGTTACAAAAGAGGAGCGAAATAAAAATCTATATCATTTTTTTAATGCTATTGTCAATTATTTTTTTGCTTCTTTTCTCTTTATTTTAGTTATAAATTTTGAAAATCGAATTCAACTTATTTTCTTAAATAATTTTCTTATGAAAAGATTCTTCCCCCTAATTTTATTCATTATTGCATTCACTGAATTATATCCGCAAGGCGAATGGATAAAATTGAACTCTCCAACATCTCTTAAAATAGAAAAATTATTTTGTGTTGACAGTCTTAATTGTTGGGCAGCAGGAGATTCAGGACTAATTATTCATACTTCAAACGGCGGGAACGATTGGACAGTTCAAAATTCAGGAGTGCCAAATCTAATTCAGGATATTTTTTTTCTAAACCATAATCTCGGCTGGGCTGTTTCTACCAGGTTTGATACAATCGCCGGATCTTATATAATAAAAACCACTAATGGCGGTAAAGTTTGGGAAAAAGAATTTTTTAATGTTGAAAATAAATTTTTCCAGACAATATTTTTTCATGACTCTTTAAAGGGCTGGGTAGCCGGCGGTCCTTCTCAAGCATTCTTTGGCACAAACAATGGAGGTATTACATGGAATTCTCCTCGGTTTGATAGCAGTATGTTCTCAAGTTTACCCGTACAGAAAATAGTTTTCTTTTCGAAAGATTATGGATTTGCTTGCGGCGGGCAGCATGATCTTATTGGTGTTATCTGGAAAACAACCAACGCCGGTTTAAACTGGTCTTCCAAAAACATGGGTTTTGAACCTCTGCGTGAATTAGCTTTTATTGACTCATTAAATATAATTGGTGTGGGTGGTGATTTTGAATATGGAACAGCCGTTGCCCGTACGTCGGATGGCGGGGAAAATTGGATTTATGATTTACCCGGCTTTTTAGGTACAGCAACGGGTTTAGCATTCAGGAAAATGAATGAAGCTTGGGCTTGTTTAGGAGCGGAGGGCAAGTTTATTCAATCCGTTGATTCGGGTAAAACCTGGAATGTTTTTAGCACTTTGAACAATGCAGCTATATATGATCTTGTTTTTACAGATTCTTTGCATGGCTTTGCTGTTGGTGATAGTGGTGTAATCTTAAAATATAAGCCTATTTATACCTCGATTAATGATGACGATAAAAAAGCTATTCCTTCAACAATTATTTTATTCCAGAATTACCCTAATCCATTTAATCCGAGTACAAAAATCAGCTGGCAGTCTTCAATTGGCGGCTGGCAATCCCTAAAAGTTTATGATGTTCTAGGAAATGAAGTTGCAACACTCGTTGATCAATACAAACCTGCGGGAAATTATGAATTTGAATTCTCCACTGTATGGGAAACATCAACCATCAAACATCAGCCATCATCCGGAATATATTTTTATCAGTTAAAAGCAGGTACTTTTGTTGAAACAAAAAAAATGTTATTTCTGAAATGACAAATTGTCCAATAAACTCAATTAAAGTATTTCATCCTTATCAATCTAAAAATGACTCTACTATGAAAACAAAGGAAAATTATTAGAATATAAAATGGAATTTATTTATTTGTCTTCTATAGTATCATTTGTATTTTTTCTTTTAGCAGCCACTATTTATAAGGGATATAAAAATGAAAGTAAGCAAAAGTTTATAGCAAATAATATATCTAAGTTATCACTTATCATAGCAGCTAAAAACGAGGAACAGAATATTAATTCTCTTATTGATTCACTTGAAATCAAGTAGACTATCAAATCGATAATTTTGAAGTAATAATTGTTGATGATAATTCGACAGATAAAACCAAAGAATTTATTCAATCAAGGATATCGGGTAAGAAAAATTTTACATTAATTAAAGCTGATTCTAAAGTGATTAAAGGTAAGAAAGGTGCATTAACAGAAGGCATTAAAAAAGCAAAACACGATTATATAGTTATCACTGATGCTGATTGTAAACCCGAAAGGAATTGGTTACAATTCATTGCGGGTAGTTTAGATTATGGATATGATTTTGTTTTTGGTGTTGCACCGATTAGCTCAGGAAATTTGTTAGTTGAAAAAATATCTGCTTTTGAAAATCTGAGAAATACTTTTTTAACTATTGCTGCAGTTGGTTTGAATGTTCCCTACTCAGCATCTGCAAGAAGTTTTGCATTTAAAAAAAAATCTTTTGAAAAAGTTGGCGGATATTCAAACACAACAGAAACCGTTTCTGGTGATGATGATTTGTTGTTACGTGAAGCAGTAAAACATAAAATGTCAATCGGAACTGTGATTGAATCAGAAGCATTTGTTTACTCATCAGCACCAAAAAACTTTCATAACTATTTTAAGCAGAAGAAAAGACATTTACAGACTTCATTTCATTATCTGCCCAAACAAAAAATATTTTTAGGGTTTTGGCATTTGATAAATTTGCTTTCACTATTATCCATTTTATTGATTTTTATCTCGCCAGCTTTGGCCATACCATTTGGCGTTAAAATTTTTTACGATGTTTTTGTGGTAATTAAAAATCAAGAAAAGCTTGGACATTCATTCAAGTTTTATGAAATAATTTATCTTCAAATAATCTTCGAGATTTTGATTGTGGTGAATTTTTTCAATTCCTTTTCCGGAAAAATTGAGTGGAAATAAGAAACCAAACCTCATCGTGGCTTGATGAATCTCATCCGAATTTTGTTAGATGGAAACTTGCACGCGATATTTCAATCGAACGCGGAAAGTTTGTCTATTCAATTGTAACCCAAAAAGCTCAGAAAAAAAAATTATCGGTTTTGGACTTGGGTTCTGGGGAAGGCGGCACAGCAAAAGTTTTTTCAGAAGATAATTTTGTTATTAGTTTTGATATAAGCCTGATTCGTTTAAAACGGCAATTACTCAATGTCATTTCGAAGGAAGGTTCCTGCCTGACTGAGAAATCTGTTGGTTTTATTGATAAAGATTTCTCTCTCGAAGACTCGTTCGAAATGACGAACCAAGGATTGGTAAACGGTACGGCACTTCTACTTCCTTTTAAAGACCATTCATTTGACTTAATAATCATTCAGGATGTAATTGAACATCTTGCGGACACAAATAAGTTTTACATTGAATTAAAAAGAGTTTTAAAGAAAAATGGAATTATTTATTTAAGTACTCCAAATAAACTATCTATCCTTAACTTTTTCAGCGATCCGCATTTTGGATTACCTGTGATTTCAATTATGAAACGTGAATCAATTAAAAAATACATTCTTAAATATTTTCGTAAATCTGATTATAACCGCAGCGATGTTGCTCAGCTCTTTTCTTTGTATGAAATAATAAGCTTGTTTAAAAAAGATTTCAATATCACACTCCATACGAAATTCTCTGTTCAGCAATTATTTAAAGGTAGCAAAGGAATTGTTTGGAGTAACTTTCACATAAAATTAATTTCTTTTTGTAAGTTATTAAAACTTGATAGTCTCTTAATTAAAATTTCAAATGATACATTCGGAATTGTAAACAACTATTTTACGCCAACATTTTATTTTTTGTTAAATAAAAAGTAAGGGTTATTTCGAAGGAGTCCCCGACTGAGAAATCTGTAAGTATTTTTTGATTCAGATTTCTCCCTTTGGTCGAAATGACAAATAACATTAATTTGAACTCAAACATTTAAAGAATATTTTTCTAAATAAAATTATGGATTATAAAATACTTGCACATAAAGCAGTGGAAGCAAAAGTAAATGCGTTACCACTCTACTCCAACTTTCATGTTGGTGCCGCACTTTTAACTCAGTATGATAAAGTTTATCTCGGTTGTAATGTTGAAAACAGCACATACGGCTTAACAATGTGTGCAGAACGTACAGCAATCTTCAAAGCTATATCGGAAGGTGAAAGAAAATTTAAAGCTATAGCAATTGCAAGTGACTCACCTGATTTCATAACTCCATGCGGTGCCTGCAGACAAATAATTTTTGATCATTGCGGTGAGATTGATATTATCTGTACAAACGCGAAAGAAGAATACAAAGTTTTTAAAACATCAGAATTATTACCATTTGCTTTTGGGGATAAGGATTTAAACAAATAATTATGGAACCGACACCACACGCAGTGCCCAAAGAAACGGGCTGGATTGAAGTAATAACCGGTTGTATGTTTAGCGGCAAGACCGAAGAGCTTATTCGCAGGTTACGCCGGGCAAAAATTGCAAAGCAAAAGGTTGTAATCTTTAAACCTATTATTGACACAAGATATTCTAACAATGCAATTGTTTCTCATAGTGAGCAATCACTTCCTTCAATTTTAATCAAAGATGCAAAAGAGATATTAGACTTAGCCGAAGATGCACAGGTAATCGGAATTGATGAAGCACAATTTTTTTCAAATGATTTAGTTGATGTCTGTAACAAACTTGCCGATGAAGGTAAAAGAGTTTTAGTGGCTGGATTGGATATGGATTATCGTGGAATCCCATTTGAGCCAATGCCCCAAATACTTTCTATTGCAGAATACATCACAAAATCTCTTGCAATTTGTGTAGAATGCGGTAATCCCGCAGACAGAACGCAAAGAAAAACCGCTTCATCTGAGAGAGTGATTGTTGGCGCAGCGGATATGTACGAAGCACGATGTCGTAAATGTCATTACATTCCAACCGAAGAGGCCTAATATATGAATTTTGAATCTGTAATTCGGGGAATTTTTGGTTTAGTATTGTTAATTGGAATTGCATTTCTCCTGTCAAATAATAAAAAGAAAATTAATTGGCGATTGGTTCTTTCAGGATTTGCACTTCAAATAATTTTTGCAATTCTTATTCTTCGAGGTGATTCACTCAGACAATTCTTTTTCCCACTAGCCTGGCCAAAAGATTTCTTTAATGGTGTTAGCTACGTTTTTGTTTTGATATTAAACTTTACAACAGAAGGAGCAAAATTTGTATTCGGTAATCTTGCGCTATCACCAGGTAACGAAGGCAATCTCGGATTCTTCTTTGCATTCCAGGTTTTACCAACAATAATTTTCTTTGCAAGCTTGATGTCAGTTCTCTACTATCTTGGAGTTATGCAAAAAGTAGTTCAAGGTATGGCGTGGGTTATGGCAAAAGTTATGGGAACAAGTGGTGCTGAATCTCTTTCTTGCACAGCAAATATTTTTGTTGGGCAAACTGAAGCTCCACTTATGATAAAACCATTCATTAGAGGAATGACACGGAGTGAACTTCTTACAATTATGATTGGCGGAATGGCTACAATTGCTGGTGGTGTAATGGCAGCTTATGTTCAAATGCTTGGCAGTGCTTATGCGGCAGCACATGGTGTAGAACTTTTGCAGGCACAACAGATGTTTGCGACTCAATTACTTGGTGGAAGTTTTATGGCTGCACCTGGAGCAATGATGATAGGAAAAATATTAATTCCAGAAATTTCTGAGTCTGAAACAAAAGGATCAGTTAAGGTTGATGTAGAAAGAAATTCCAGTAATGTTATTGAAGCAGCAGCAAACGGTGCAAGTGATGGATTGCAATTGGCATTAAACGTTGGAGCGATGTTGATAGCATTCATTGCATTTATTGCATTGATAAATTATTTATTAAATGGGTTAGGTGATTTAACAGGATTTAACCCCTATTTGATGTCACATTTTGGGCAGCCGCTTAGTTTTCAATTAGTGATTGGATTGGTCTTACAAATACTTGCTTACGGTATCGGAGTTCCGTGGCAAGATGCTTTAACATTTGGAAGTTTACTTGGTACTAAAATAGTGTTAAATGAATTTGTTGCTTATTCTGATATGAGCAATCTGGTGCAGGCTGGCAAACTTGTAAATGAAAAAACCATTTTAATGATCACTTATGCTTTATGCGGATTCGCAAACTTTTCTTCTATTGCAATTCAGATTGGAGGACTTGGACCACTTGCACCAAACAGAAAATCAGATATTGCCGCACTAGGTATTAAAGCAGTTATTGGAGGAACTCTAACCACGTTACTAACTGCAACTTTAGGCGGATTATTCTTTGCTTTCTGATGGTTGATTTAACTTTTAAATACAAAGCTCTCATAGATTTTCTAAAATCAGAATCTCCTTTTGTTCCGGATATATCTATTATTCTTGGCAGCGGACTTGGAGATTTTGCTGAGCAACTACAAATCCATAAATCAATTTCTACTTCAGATATTCCAGGTTATCCTGCTTCTACTGTGGTTGGGCATAAAGGTAAAATACATTTTGCTGCATATGAAAATAAAAAAGTAATTCTATTTCAAGGCAGGGTACATTTTTATGAAGGTTATAATATTAATGAGTGTATAATTCCTGTTTTTATATCATATAAACTTGGTGCAAAAAATCTTTTACTTACAAATGCAGCTGGTGGAATAAATAAAAATTTTATCCCCGGCGATTTAATGTTAGCAACATCATTTAACGGAATCTTAATAAAAAAAGAATTAACTGATTTAATTGGTCTCACAAATCAAACTGGCAAAAATAATTTTATTTATCTTCCTGACCCGGAGCTAAACAATATCATTAAAAAATCTGCGCTCGAAGAAAAGATTAATATTAAAGAAGGTGTTTACTGGTACACAAAAGGTCCAACTTACGAAACTCCTGCTGAGATTAAATTCTTTGCAAAGTATGGTGCTGATGCAGTTGGTATGTCAACAGTACACGAAGCAGTTTATTCATCTTATCTTGGAATTAAAACTGCAGCAATTTCCTGCATAACAAATTTCGCAGCCGGAATATCCGATCAAAAACTTTCTCACTCGGAAGTAACTGAAACAGCTGACAGAGTTAAAGATGGTTTTACCAGATTGGTTAAAGAAGTTATAAAATTATCCTAATTATTTGTTTGATTGATAAAAATTAACTTAAATCATTTTAAATACTTAAACCCAAATTGAAATTATCTTTTAAATATTTTAGAGTTAACCTAAAGCGTAACACAGGAATATTAATTAATGTATTAAAAAATAAAGTTGGTAATAAAACTTTTTTACTTGCTGCTAGTTTAATGGTTGGCATCTTTTCTGGTCTGGCTGCGGTTTTACTTAAAAATCTCGTTCACTTTTTCCAGACCGAACCAAAGATTTTCTTAGCTTCTTTAAATTTAAATTCTTTAATAACGTTTACACCTTTGATAGGAATTTTATTATCTGTATTAATTATTACTTTCATTTATAAAGATAAATTCACTCGTGGTCTTAGTAATCTTATTTATATAATCATCAGAAAAAATTCTAATGTTCCCAAACGTAAAATAATTTCTCATTTGCTTACAAGCAGTGTAACAGTTGGCTTAGGTGGTTCTGCGGGTCTTGAAGCACCAATTGTTTTGATTGGTTCTTCAATTGGTTCAAATGTAGCTAACAACTTAAAACTAAATTACCAGACCCGAACACTTTTATTAGCATGCGGCGCTGCTGCAGGTATTTCGGCAATATTCAATAGCCCAATTGCAGGTGTAATCTTTGCAGTAGAAGTATTACTGCCGGAAATTACTATAGGAGCATTTATTCCTTTACTTATTGCTTCAGCTTCATCTGCTGTCCTTTCTAAATTTTTGTATAGTGGACAACTATTTTATCTGGTTACAGAAGGCTGGCATTTGTACGCTGTTCCATACTACATAGTACTTGGTATTCTGTGCGGGTTGATCTCTTTGTATATAATAAAAATTAATTTTTTGATTGAAAGATGGTTCACGAAGATTAAACACAAATTAGTAAAAGCAATATTTGGTGGAATCATTCTTTGTACTATTATATTATTTTTCCCTTCGATTTATGGAGAAGGCTATTCGACAATCGTTGAATTATTAAATAATCAGAATACTACAATAACTAGCAGTATCCCATATGTTTTAATAAACAATGAAGAGCTAAGTATGATTGTGATATTGGCTGCTATAATATTGTTAAAGATAGTAGCAACAGCCATTACGTTGGAATCTGGTGGTAATGGTGGAATGATTGCTCCTTCATTATTTACTGGTGCTATTACAGGATTTTTTTTAGCGAAGCTTACAAATTATTCGGGCATTACACATCTTAACCAATCTAATTTTTTGGTTGTTGGAATGGCAGGTATATTAAGTGGAGTTTTACATGCTCCTTTAACCGGAGTATTTTTAATCGCAGAGATAACTGGTGGTTATACTTTAATTGTTCCGCTGATGATTGTAACCGCCATATCTTATTTTATTTCCAAATATTTTCAACCTGATTCTATATATACTACACCATTAGCAAAAAGAGGAATTAAATTCAGATCAGAGAAAGAAAAGTATTTCGTTCAACAAACAACCGTTGCAGATTTAGTCGAAACCGGTTTCCAATCTATAAATCCTAATTTAACGTTAGGAGAATTAATCTTAAAAATTCCCTTGACAAAAAGAAATATTTTTCCAGTAGTTGACAATGATAACAAATTAGTTGGTATCATAACTTTAGATGACATTAGAGAGGTAATGTTAAACACAGAAGTATATGATATTATTCTTATTTATGAGATTATGAATACTAACTTCAAATCAGTTGATATTTCCTCAGATATAAATCAAGTAATCGAGATATTTGAGAAAGAAAAAATCTGGAACCTACCAGTTACTAAAGATGAAAAATATATTGGCTTTATATCCAAGTCCAATATTTTCAACAAATATATTTCTGTCTGGGCCGATGAGCATAAAGATGATATTTAATATAACATCATTTATATATTCTATAGTTAGGGTTTCAACTTAAAAATAATTAGTAATTAGAATTTTCCGTTTTATTGTAGTATTGTTTTAGCGAAGGATTACAGCTTTGATTAGTGTCCTTAAACTTTTAATTGTTAACTGATAAATTATCGATAGTTAGACTTCATAATGTATTCCTCTATTGAACTACAAGTTTAAGTTTATCACTTTTGATCCGTTTAGAAAGCCAAGTCTTGAGTTTTTTCAACTCCATTGATGATTGCTTAAATTTAAATTTAGCATAAGCAAATACCAGTGTATCAGCCCTGTTTTTATTTATATCTGAAACGATTGAATTTGTGATCGTGAATTCAACAAGATTTTTATTGAGTGCAGTAATTTCGCTACTAATGTCTTCAACAGGAAATGTTCCTGATTTTAAAAGACTCAATTCATTTTCTAACAAAGCAATTTTTTTATCTTTGTTTTTTATTATTTCTTCATTTTTTCTGTAGAGATCCTCAATAACGCTAACACGTAATGCCGCTATATCTGTTATTGTATTACTACCCACCCCTTGTTTTACTCTCAATTGTAAATGATTAAGTCCGTAGTTTTTTAACTTCGTTTCAATATTATTAATAATCTCATCCGAGATAACTTCACCAAGAAGAAATACTTCTAAAACATTTTTTCCGTCTATTTTGCTAATTTTTTTACTTACTAATTGTGAATTTTCAAATTCAAATTCACTATTAAGAAATTGACTAATTCTCTTCTCCTCAAGACTTCTTGCAACTATATTATATGCCATTACAATACTTGGAATAACGGTCAATATAACAAGAATTAGGATGTATCGTTTAACTCTTCTCTCTTTGTCGGAATCGAGAATAGACTTTTTATGAAATTTTAAAAACCGAACAATAATAAATGAAGAAAGACTTATAAAAACGCTATTAATGAAGAAAAGATAAAATGCACCGAAGAAATAAGATAAATTTCCAATAGCAATACCATATCCAGCGGTGCACAACGGGGGCATTAATGCCGTAGCAATAGCTACACCGGGGACAACAGTACTTATATTTTTTCTCGTTGCTGCTACTATGCCGGCTAATCCACCAAATAGCGCAATCAAAACATCCCAGATTGTAGGTGTTGTCCTTGCTAGAAGTTCTGATTGAGCATCACTTATTGGACTTATAAAAAAATAAAGAGCGGAAGTTATTACACTTATTACGGTTGCAATAGCAAGATTCTTAAATGCTTTTTTAATCAACTCAAAATCGTTTATACCTATCCCAAGACCAATTCCCATTATTGGACCCATTAAGGGAGATATCAGCATCGCACCAATTATTACTGCCGTAGAATTTACATTTAACCCTATTGATGCTATAAATATTGCAAACACTAAAATCCAAAGATTTGTACCTTGAAACTCAACACCTTTTTTGATGCTTTCAACTATTCCTTTTTCATCAGCCTTATCTTCTTCAAGATTAAATCGTTCTTTAATAAAATGTTTAAAAGCGATTACTAATCTTGCTTGGTTAGTTATGTTCATTTTAATTTTTCAATCTAATAGTTTACATTAAAATAACAATAACTTAAAATACATACTTAATCTGCTGAAATTATTTTTACTCAAAATCAATTTCTACTTCTGTTGGTGTTAAAATGTTATTTAATTCATCCGTAAAGAAAAACTTTTCTTCTCCAAACGCCGGTTTCAGGTCGGTGTACCAAATTGCCACGTCATCAAACTTAGCAAAAAAGGGGCGTGCTGCCCAATTGGGGTTTCTTCCTTGAATCATTCTGAACACCATTATTTTTTCATCTTTAACATCAGCAACGCCAAGTATTTGAACCTTTCCCGGCAGACACGACATGCTTGGTCCACGTAAAGTTCTGCAAATACCGCTAACAGATTGATAAGTCTCTCTAAATATTCTCCACGCTTCAACAAGCGGAATAGAAAAGTAATGCTGAGCGCCGGTATTTCTTGCAACAAACATGTAATAAGGAGTGCAGCCAAGCGCAACTTGTTTCTTCAGCATATCTGCCCAAACTTCAGCAGAATCATTTATGTGTTTAAGCACAGGTGATTGGGTTCTGATTACAACGCCGGTTTCTAAAATCCTTTTTATCGCCTCAACTACAGCATCAGTACTAAGTTCTATTGGGTGGTTAAAGTGAGCCATAAATGCAAGATGTTTCCCCGCACGTTTTACATCTTCAAAAAGATTTAGTAAATCCTCCGCATCATCATCGGTTAAAAATCTATAAGGCCAGTAAGCAAGTGCTTTCGATCCAATTCTAATGTGCCTGAGATTTGGTAATTCAGCTTCTAACAATGGTCTTATATAAGTTTCTAGATGTTTTGTCTTCATTATAAGTGGGTCTCCGCCTGTGAACAAAACATCTGTTACTTCGGGATGTTTCTTAATATATTTAACAAGGAGTTCAGCTTCCTTTGAGGCAAATTTTAAATCTTCCATTCCAACAAATTGCGGCCAGCGAAAACAGAATGTGCAATATGCATGACAAGTCTGTCCTTGACTCGGAAAGAATAAAACTGTTTCTCGATATTTGTGCTGCATGCCATAAAGTTTTTCGCCTTCAATCATTGGAATGTTGTGCTCGAGTTGACCTGCTGGATGCGGGTTTAATTTTAATCTTATCTCATTAGCAGTTTCTTTTATTTTTGATTTATCTGCTCCAATATCTATAACAGATTTCATCTTTTCGTAATGCTCAGGAATAAGCATGTCTTTTTGCGGAAATGTTAGCTTGAACATCGGATCATTAGGAATGTTATTCCAATCAATAAGATTTTCTGTTACATAATTGTTTGTTTTGAATGGTAATACAGATCCCACAATTTCAATCGATTTAATGATTTCTTCAGGAACACTTTGCAGTTGTGGAATATGTCTGAAATTGTTGATCAAATATGAATTGTACTTCATAGTTGTTCTCCTTTCAGTTTTGATGACTAATCTATAGATCAGCCAAGATTATGTGAAGATTTTTTTACAATATAACAAATTCAAAAAATTTTTCAAGCCAATTAATATTTTTTTAAACAATTGGTTTGTTGTTTTGCAGAAAATAAATAATCACAAACCCCATCATTTTAAATTATCAAAATAATTTAATATCACTCATTCATCATTATTAGTTACATTATTATTAGGCAGCACAAAATACAACCATATAAACTATAACAACCCGGCAGATAGAGTTAAAGACACTTTTGCAAGATTAACAAAAAGTGTTGTAAAATCGTTATAAATACAAAACGTGTGATTTTATTTCTAACCAAAAAGTGCATTTCTTTCATTTGCCCATAGTCCCAAATCCTTAAATTTTATTGACTTTCTAAGCCTTTACTTGTAAGTTTGACAGCTATTTTTTTAAAGACCCTTTTAGTCACAAAATTTTATTAAAGTATGAAAGAATATAGATTTAAGATCATTCTCATAGTTGCGGCTCTTGCATTAAGCGTTTACCTGCTTTATCCTACGTTTCAGGATTACCAGAACAACAAAGAGTTAAAGTCAGCACTCGATTCTAAAAGTACAGAGTTAAAAAAGCAATTCCCTGATCTTTCAAAAGAAAAGTCAGACCAGATGCTCGGTCTATTTGAAGACAGTATAAAAATCGCTGATCCTTCTATAATAGAGGCGAGAAAAAAAAGGATGAAACTCGGTTTGGATCTTCAAGGTGGAATGAGAGTTGTCCTTGAAGTGAACACAGGAAAGTTGTTGGAAAAGATTGCTAATAACCCTGATGATGTTTTCAAAAAGGTTTTAGCTGATGCGCAAAAAGAAGCTTTAGTAACAGATCAATCGATAGTTGATATCGTTGGAAGAATGTTCAAAGATAGAAATGTAAGATTAAGCAGATATTATGGAACGATTCGTCAGGATGATGCTGAAATTATGGATGAATTAAAAAAATCATCCGAAGATGCTGTAACCCGTGCAATGGAAATTATTAGAAACAGAGTTGATCAATACGGAGTTTCTGAACCGTCAATTTCTCGACAGGGAAACAGAAGAGTTATAGTCGAGCTTCCTGGTGTTGCTAAAGAAGAAGAAGCAAAACAACTTTTGCAAGGTACTGCTTTATTGGAATTTAGATTGGTTAAAGACGCTGAACTTACTTTCCCTATCATGCAAAGAATTGATGATGTACTTGCAAAGAGAACTCAATCCGGTATTAAAGATTCGCTTGGTAATGAAGTAGCATCCCTGGATACAACACAAAAGAAAAATGATACTTCAGCGGTTACAGATACAACAAAACAACTATCTGAAGAAGAATTTAAAATTCAGCATCCTTTTTTTAGTGCTGCGGTTCTTAATCCACAAAGTCCAAATGCTGATGCTTATGTTAATAAGGATGACAAAAATAAAATTGAGTACTGGTTAAGTTTACCAGAGGTTCAAAAAGTGATCCCTGATAATGTTGAATTTGTATTCCACGCAAAACCATTCACTTCACAGGATGGTAAAAGTATTTATATGATGTATATGGTTAACAAATCTCCTGAATTAACAGGCGGAGTTATTACTAATGCACAGGCTAATATAGATCCAAATACTTCCGCCCCGATTGTTAATATGGAAATGAATTCTGAAGGTGCAACTGATTGGGCAAGAATTACCGGTGCAAACATTGGTAAGAGGATCGCAATTATGCTTGATGGAGTTGTTTTCTCTGCACCAAATGTTAAAGGCAAAATTCCTGGTGGTAGATCTCAAATAGAAGGGATGGAAAACTTAGAAGAAGCAAAACTTCTTGAGATAGTCCTTAAAGCCGGCGCACTTCCTGCACCTGTTGATATTATTGAAGAAAGAGTTGTCGGACCATCTCTTGGAGAAGATTCCATAATAAAAGGGTTCAACTCTGTGCTCATCGGATACTTTGTTGTCGCAATATTTATGATATTTTACTACAAACAAGGCGGTGGAATTGCTGCTGCAATATTAACACTTACTATTTTATTTATTCTTGGTGTACTTGCCGGTTTTGGTGCAACATTAACTTTACCAGGTATTGCCGGTATAGTGCTCACAATCGGTATGGCTCTGGATGCTAACGTTCTGGTATTTGAAAGAATAAGGGAAGAAATTGCAGTTGGTAAAACAATGAAAGCATCCGTTGACAGCGGATTCTACAGAGCTTATGCTGCAATTATTGACTCAAACGTTGTTACTTTCTTTACGGGAATTATTCTCTATCAATTAGGAACAGGTCCCGTTCAAGGATTTGCTCTTACTTTAATGATAGGAATAGTAGCAACTTTATTTAGTGCATTATTTATTTCAAAGTTTATTATGGATTTCCTTGTCTCACGAGGAATGAAAATAAATGTTGGTTAATTCTTAAAAAGGAGTTTACGGATCAATGCGAATTTTAACGAACTTACAGGTCGATTGGATTGGAAAAAGGAAATTATTTTATTCTATTTCTGGATTTTTATTTCTGATTGGATTTATAAATATAATTATCAGGGGCTTAAATTTTGGGATCGACTTTAAAGGCGGATCAGAGATTGTCCTTCAGTTTGAGAAACAAGTAAACATTGCTGAAATCAGAAGCGATGTTGAGAATATTGGACTTGGAAATGTAGAGGTAAAAACATTTGGCGGTGAAACCGGCGTTCTAGTTCGAACTGAAGAGCAACAAATTCCAGCCAACATTTTTCCTAACGCAATAGAAAATGTAAAAAAGGAAATTGAAAAAATCATACCCGGCTTTCCCTATTCTGAAGTTGAAAGAACATCCAATTCGATTACATATTCTTTTAGCAATCTTGATACTATAAATACCATCCTCAACCGATTAAATTTAGCTGGTTACCAGGCAAGTAGAGTATCTGAAGATAAAAATAATGGTCAGATAGAAATTAATTTGGGTGTTGCACAGTGGTTAAAAGAAAATATACGTGATAAGGTTAAAAACAACTCATTTAAAGTTCTAAAAGAAGATAGGGTTGGCCCTAAAGTTGGCAATGAGTTAAAAAGAGATGCTTTAATTGCTATTTTACTTTCACTAGTCGTAATCCTGATATACTTAGCATTTAGATTTAAGTTTATCTTCGCAATTGGAGCGGTAGTTGCACTTTTTCATGACGTTCTTATTACCTTGGGACTTTATGCTATTTTATACGGCGTAATTCCGGGATTAAATCTTGAAATTGATCTGACAGTAGTCGCAGCATTTTTAACACTCACTGGATATTCAATGAATGATACCGTAGTTGTGTTTGATCGTGTGAGGGAAAACTTGAAAATACACAAAACACTCCCATTGGGTGAGGTAATTAACAAGAGTATTAATCAAACTATGAGCAGAACTATCATAACCGGTGTTACAACTTTACTTACTGTGTTCGTTTTGCTTATTATGGGCGGTGATGTACTTAGAGCTTTTGCGTTTACAATTTTCTTTGGAATTATAATTGGTACATATTCATCTATCTTCGTTGCAAGTGCCCTGGTTTATGAATATGCCCAGAGATCGAAAAAGAAAGTTCAGTTTACTTAATTGTAACTATAAAATATTATAACTAAAAGCCGATGAAATTCTCATCGGCTTTTTTATTAAATAAAGGAATAACTATTTAGACCCGATGAACCTTCCATAAAAATTTAAATTATTACCACACACAAATCCCAATCCTTTCCTTATAATACAAAATTTGTTTCAATATGATTACTGCTGAAAAAACAATTGGCTTATTTATCATCTATTTATCCGGATTTTTTATGTGTCCGTATTTTAGAGAATAAAATATGAAAGTAGTATTTTAACTATTGTTTTTAAGTTGGAATATTTTACATTTTGATATTGTAAAATGAGAAGCTATTTAGTTCTATTAAGAATGAAGCTTGGATTGAATATAATATTAAGATTGATTAGTATGAACTGGGATTTGAACTATTGATCAAACTTAAAATTATTTCTAAAAAATATTTCCATTTATACAAAAGTATTAACTATTTTTGGCATAGAAGATTAACCACTAAATTAAGTGTTTTCAATTCTATGTTTACATTTGTATTTTAACAATGAATTGATAATTATATAAATAATTATTGATAAGTTATGAAACAAATGTTTATTTTAGATTTTAGTATTTAATAACTCAATGCATTAAACTCAATTAACAACATTAACATTAAAGGAGACTTTAAATTGAAATCAGAAAATGGAATTAAAAGTGTATTTGCAGGATTTGCAACGTATTGTTATACCTATAATAGTCGTTGTCGGATTTACATTATATTTTTTTGTTATGGGAAATCCAGAAAATTTTCAGGGAAACAATGTTAATAATATGCCAAAACAAGGAAACTATCTCGGAATCATATACAAAGGCGGAATTATTGTGCCAATTCTAATGTCAGTTTTAATGATGGTAATAACATTTTCAATTGAAAGATTTATTACCTTAGCCAAAGCAAAAGGAAAAGGAAATATTTCTTCTTTCGTTTTACGTGTTTATCAAAAACTTGCAAAACCTGATTTAGATGCAGCTATGCAAGAATGTGATAACCAGAGGGGTTCAGTTGCAAATGTAATTAAAGCTGGATTGGAAAAATATAAAGAGGTCGTTGCCGATAAATCTATGGACAAGGATCAAAAAATTGTTGCTATAAAACAGGAAATTGAAGAGGCTACATCATTGGAGTTGCCAATTCTTGAACAAAATCTTGTTATTCTTGCAACCATTGCACCACTTTCGACACTTATAGGTCTTTTGGTACAGTATTAGGTATGATTAAAGCATTTACCGCTCTTGCAACTGCAGGCGCCCCGGATGCAGTGGCACTTTCAACAGGTATTTCAGAAGCCCTTATTAATACAGCTTTTGGTATCGGATCGTCAGCTTTGGCTATTATTTTCTACAGCTACTTTACTACGAAAATTGATAAAATGACATACAACATTGATGAAGCTGGTGTTGCTATTGTTCAAAATTTTGCATCACATCACAGTTAATGTTTTTGAAATCAATTAATTTAAATGGTGTAACAAAATGCCAAAAGTAAAAATACCTCGTAAAAGTACTATTGATAGATATGACTGCAATGGTCGATGTTTCATTTTTATTGTTAACATTTTTTATGTTAACTACACAATTCAAATCTGACGATATGATTATAGTTGATACACCCTCATCAATTTCGGAAATTAAGCTGCCTGAAACCGATATATTAAATATAAGCGTTACAAAAGACGGTAAAGTATTTTTTAGTATTGATAATAAAAACTTTACACGCGAAAAATTATTAGCAAGAGATAACGGAAAAACATCCTGAGCTTCAGTTTACTGCTGAAGAGGAAAGGGCTTTTGTTTTATCCGGAAGTATCGGAGTTCCGTTAAATGAGCTTAAAGGTTACTTAGCTTTAGAAGAGGTTGATAGAAAAATATATCCAGCAGCCCGGCATTCCTTGTGATTCAACAAGAAACGAATTGGGTGATTGGATTCTCCAGGGCAGAATTTCTAATCCAGGTGCAAGAATTACTATTAATGGTGATCAAGGTGCTCCATGGTCTGTTGTTAAACAGGTTATGAATACACTTCAGGATAAAAAAGTTAATAAATTCAATCTTATTACGGATCTTGAAGCTGATCCAAATAAATTGAAAGGAATATAAATTATGGCTGAATTAGCACAACAAGATACTGGACGGACAAAAAAGGCAAGAAAAAAGGCCGTAAAAAAATGTCAACCAAAATAGATTTAACACCGATGGTTGATCTTGGATTTCTTCTTGTTACCTTTTTTATGCTAACGACAACATTTAGTAAACCCCAAACAATGGAAATAAATTTTCCAGTTAAAGAAGAAATTGTTGATCTTGAGAAAGAACCTGGTGTAAAAGCATCTAAAACTATAACTATCGTTATGGCTGAAGACAACAAGATATTTTGGTATATGGGATTGACTACAGAACCTCTCGAAGGTCCGATTGGAACAAATTATACTGCAGATGGTATAAGAAAAGTTCTTTTAGAAAAAAATGCTACAATTAAAGATATGGTCGTTTTAATAAAACCGGATGAATAAATCGATTTATAAAAATGTAGTTGATATTCTGGATGAAATGAATATATCAAATATAAAAAGATACGCTCTTGTAGATATAACTCCAGAAGATTTGGAATTAATAAAAAACTTATAATTTAAAGGTTTAGAAATTATGGCAGAACAATTAACTTATAATCTTGACCTTGACGAGCTGATATTTGCCAAGAAAAACAAGGAGTATGGAGCTTATAAGCTGCGGAAGGCATATAAGTAAATATCTTGCTATCGCAATGTGGATCGCTATATCTAATGGTTTTTTTGGGTACAGCAGGTCCAACAATATATAGAGCCCTTAACCCGGAAGAAGTTGTTACTAAGAAACGTAAAATAATTAGTATTACAGATTTAGCACCACCTCCTTCAATTGGGGAAGAACAAAAGGTTGAACAGGTTGATGCGCCACCACCATTGAAATCAACTATTAAATTTACACCTCCCGTTGTAAAACCGGATGATCAGGTAACTGAAGAATATATACCAACAGTTGATGAATTAAAAGATGTTGACCCGGGTGCCAGAACTGAAGAAGGAGTTGAAGGCGGTGTGGATTACAGCCTTATCGAAGTTGAAGAGAAAGTAGTTGAAGAGAAAAAAGATGAAGCTCCTGTTTACTTTGTGGCTGTTGAAGAAATGCCTGAACCAATAGGTGGAATTGCTGCTATACAACAATTAATTACCTATCCTGAAATAGCTAAAAGAGCTGGTGTTGAAGGAAAAGTTTATGTGTTGGCTTTCGTTGATGAAAGGGGAAATGTAACAAATGCAAAAATTATCAAGGGTATCGGTGCGGGTTGTGATGAAGCAGCTATTGACGCCGTACTTCAGACAAGATTTAAACCCGGAAAACAGAGAGGAACTCCTGTAAAAGTTCAGGTTTCAATTCCTATTGTATTCAAGCTTCAGTAAAATTTAGTTTGATAAAATAAATTACTTTAGTGGGCTTGGCTGATAGCAGAATAAATTGGGAAGTTATTACAAAACCCGGTTTTCAAGGAAATAACATAATGTCATTAATGAATATTTTTGGTTTTGCTATGTCATTTGTTTACTTGGGAATCGGGATTTTCTTACTTATTAGTAAAGAGTTTTTTTATTTCTCCAATATGCAGCAAATAGGCTTAGGTATAATCTTAGTCATTTATGGCGGTGTTAGATTTTATACTGCACTTAAGAAAAAACGAGAAAGTGAAATGGATGAAAATGATAACGAAGAATAAATTTCTACTTTCATTTTTAATTTTGTTGATAGTTTTTTATTTCGGCTGTAATAATTCAGATGCACCTTCTGATACTCCAACCACCGGAGAACTTACATTTATAGCTGATGAAACATACCAGCCACTTATCGATTCTGAAGTCGACACATTTAACAGAATATACACTTACGCTAATGTGAAGGTAAAATATAAACCCGAGGCTGAAGCTTTTAATGATCTGATGAATGACAGCGTTAGACTAATTATTGTACCGCGTAAGCCTAACAAAGAAGAACTTAAACAATTTGAAAAATGGGAAATTGTTCCAAGAGTAACTAAGATAGCCTACGATGCTGTTGCCTTAATTGGGAGTAAAGATTTGGAGGACTCAACTTATTCTATTTCAGAATTAAAAACCCTCCTTATAGCTGAAGGAAAAAATTCAGATTCAAAAAAAATTAAAGTTGTATTTGATAATAATAATTCGAGTACAATTAGCTTTCTTAAAGAAAAAACCGGTGTGACAAAATTTTCATCAAATTGCTACGCACTAAATTCCAGTAAAGCTGTATTGGATTACGTCTCTAAAGAAAAGAACAGTATTGGAATAATTGGTGTTAACTGGATAAGTGATAAAGATGATACCACAAATTTTTCTTTTCTAAAAACTGCAAAGGTTTTAGAAATATCTGCCAATGCAAATTCAGAAGCATTAAAACCTTACCAGGCATATATTGCTCAAAAAACTTATCCATTATATCGTGAAGTATACATAGTGAGCAAAGAAGCTTATTCGGGTCTGGGAGCCGGATTTACGGCATTTGTAGCAAGTGAAAGAGGACAGAGAATTGTCTTGAAATTCGGTCTTGTTCCTGCGACTATGCCGGTAAGATTGTAGAATTAATAAATGAAGAACTTTAATATTAAACGGTACCAAAATGTTTAACAAAAAAATGACCAACTTCGTATTACTGACAATGTTTTTTACACTAAACTTGTTAGCGCAGGATTTTTCTTCAGGAGTAAAATTAATTAAAAATGAAAAATACACTGAAGCAAAAAAATATTTCTCTTCATTGTTAGATTCAAAATCTAAAGCCGAGGCACATTTTTATCTTGGACAGATTTATTTTATGCACAATCATCTGGATTCTGCTTACATTCATTATTCAGAAGGAATAAAATCAGATCCCGACTTTGCAGCAAATTACGCCGGCTTGTGTAAGATAAATTTATTCAATGGTAACTCAGCTGAGGGTGAACAAGATTACAACCGCGCAATAGATAAAGGTGAGAAAGAACCGTTAGTATATATTACTCTTTCAGAAGCTTATTCTAATCCTAAAGTAAAAAACTTTGATAAAGCTATCGAGCTATTAAACAGTTCGTTAAAACTTAAAAAGAAGGATATTAATTCTTATATCAGCCTTGGCAAAATTTATCTTGCAAAAGGAAATGGAACCGATGCATTGAAAAACTTTTCATCTGCATTAGATATGGATCCGAAAAATCCTGAAGCATTATCACAAAAAGCAAAAGTTTATATTTTAATAAGTAATAATGATGAAGGTATTGCATTATTAAATGAGGCATTAACTTATGATCCAAGTTACTCCCCTGCTTATAATGAATTAGCCGAAGTGTATGCTAATTTAAAGGATTACACAAAAGCATCAGAAAACTTTACCAAGTATATGGACGCTTCTGAAATTACTATTGAAAAGCAGAAAAGATATGCTTCTATTTTATATGTTAATAAAGAATATCCTAAAGCAATTAGTGTTCTAGAAGAAGTGATTAAAAAGGAATCTGATATTTCTTCATCAGTTAGAATTATCGCTTATTCATATTTAAGAATGGATGAAACAGAAAAGAGCAAATCTTATTTTGAAAAATTGTTCTCACTCCCAAAGGTTGAATATCAAACAACCGACTATGAGAATTACGGAGATCTTTTAAGTAAGACCGGCAATGATTCATTAGCGAATGTGTATTATGGAAAGATTGTTGAATTAGACAATACGAGAAAAGATATTTATGGTAAAATGTCTGTCCTTTATTTCAAAAATAAAAAATGGGAAGATGTAATTTCATCGCTTGAGAAGAAAGGAACACTTACAGCACAGGAATATTTTGATCTTGGAAAAGCTTATATGTTCGTTGGAGATAAATCTGTTGCTGAAGTTACCGCAAGTTTGAATTTAAGCGTAACTCTGACTGATGATCAGAAATGGGATTTCGTTAGACCGGCTTTACTTTATTATCAAGGCGATCTTCGGGACGCACAAGGCGATCCAGCAAAAATTGAAACCGCAATTAATAAAGTATCCCTTATGGTAGAACCATCAATGGAAAAAGAACAAAAAACTAAATGGGCTTCCGTAAAAACTGCCTGGTTGGAAGAAGTGCGCAGTAAGATTAAGCTTAATTATGCAAAGGCAGATACTGCTCTAACGATGCTTGTCCAAAAGGTTCCGGATCTTGCGGTTGCTTATTTTTGGAGAGCCAGAGTAAATACTAATTTTGATCCTGAATCTAAACTTGGATTGGCAAAGCCATACTATGAACAGTTTATTGAAAGAGCATCAGCGGATAGTGTTAAGTTTAGGAAAGAGTTGATTGAGTCTTATCAGTACCTTGGATATTATTATTATCTGCAGGAAGATAACGTTAAATCAAAAAGTTACTGGCAGGAAGTTCTTTTTCTCGACCCTAAGAATCAACAGGCAATTGATGTAATTAAGATGTTAAAATAGAATTAAGTTGTAAATAATATTTCTACTTAAACAAGGAGAAGAAATCGAAACTAGTGTTTTAGTTTTTTCTCCTTTTTTATTTCCTATCCAAAACTTAAAGAGGTTGTTTTAAAAATTAAAAATAATCGTTTGTCATTCCCACGAAAGTGGGAATCCATTTTGTTTGATGGGTTTTAGATTCCCGTTTTCACGGGAATGACACCTAAACACTTGCTTTCGAGATAATTGCTCTACACTAAAATTATCGTTTTTCAATCCTAAGCACTTTTATTTCATCACCTAAACAAACAGTATCAGCTCTTGCCCAATCTAATTTAACGTAAATAGGAAAGGTTGGATTATCGAGTTTAACTCCACTTCCGGCAGGCAGATTAAAAAACCTGTATGTTGAATCTTTAATATTTATGAAATATCCGCCGCAGCACACACACTCTCTGAAATCTATACCCGTAATTGTACCATCGTTCATATAGTTATTTTCATCTTCAGTACAGGATGAAATGACAATAAGTAAAAGTATTCCAATAAATATTAATCTTTTCATATAATCACCATTTTTATCAATGGTAAAGATATTTTACCGTAGATAAAATACAATGTATTAAATAAGCCATTTAACTGACTTTGACAATAACCATTGTCATATCATCATTGGGCTGGGTTGCACCACGGAAGAGTTTAACTTCGCTCCAGACTTTGTTCATAACATCTGTGGAACGGTTATTTGATTTGCCTTTTAGAATTTCGGTCAGCTTATCTTCACCAAACATTTCATCTTTTTCATTCATTGCTTCGGTTATTCCATCAGAAAAGAATGCAAATATTTGATTTGATTTTGTTTTAAGAACAACTTCCTCTAAAGTTCTATCAAACACTTCCCCTTTTTCCAAACCTAAGCCAATGCCTTCCGTTTTAATTGATTCGACAGTTCCGTTGTTTGCAGTAAGCAGCGGCATATGCCCTGCCCTGCAAAATGTTATTGTTCCCTTTTCAGTATCAAACAGTGCAAGTGTCATTGTTATAAACCAGCTTCGTTCAATCGATTCGTACAACTGTTTATTTATTTCAATTAATATTTCTTTAGGACTGGTACTTACTTTAGTGGAAATCTGAATCATTGTTTGCAGCTTTGTCATATATAATGATGCTGATAATCCTTTTCCTGAAACATCCCCAACGGCAACAAACAGTTTAGTTGCAGAAAGCGGAATGAGATCGTAGTAATCTCCGCCAACCTGCATTGCAGGAATCATCTCGCCGCAAATATCCAATCCATTAAGATTTGGAATACACTTAGGCAAAAGTCCCTGCTGAATTTTTCTAGCAAGATCAAGGTCCCTTTCCATTCTTATCTTTTCTGATTCTGATTGATACAAGCGTGCATTCTCCAATGAAATCGCTATTTGATTTGCAGCGGCTGTTAACAATTCTAAATCCTTACCACCAAATTTTGATCCTGAATATTTTAATCCAAACAAAAGTGCGCCAACAACTTTGGATTTAACTATCATTGGAATTATTGAATAAACACCTTCTTCAATTAGTCTATCTGCTTTATCGGGAAATACAGTAGCAAAATCCTGCTGCTCGATTACAGGATAATTTGAGACTATACTTTTTTCTTTGTACACAGAAATCATATTTGACTTTTCTATCGTACAATCCGGATTTGAAAATCCAACTCCGCGTGCTAATACCAGTACATCCTTTTTATAATCTCTAATCAGTATTCCGAATTTATTAATCTTTAAAGCATCTATAAAAGTTTTAGAAGTTAAATCAAGGATCTTATCTGTTCCAACTACAGTTGAAACATCATTACTGAATTGTATTAATACTTTCTGATATGCGAATTGTTCGGGATAAAATTTTCTTGTAAGAAAATCCTGAAAACGATCTTTAGTAGATTGAAAGATGAAAGCAAAAATTAAAAAGAATATTCCGGCTACAAATCCTTGATTCTCAGCACCAACAAGACTGCTTATTCCCTGCCCTAACAAGTATATTACAACAAAATAAATTCCTGCAACAGTAGCCATTGCTGCACCATAAATAATTGTATTTCTAACAACAATACTTACATCAAGCATGTGGTATTTAAAGATAGCATATGCAAACGTTATTGGAACAAAAACAATTAAGATTATTGGCATATAATATTCAGGGGAGTTAAAAACAGTATCAGCGATTGCAGGAGCAATTGTTCCAATATATAATTGGATAAGCATTCCAAATGCAAAAGCAATTACAAAAAGAAGTAAAGGTTTTTTGTTATCAGGATTTTTTTCTTTTACATACTGAATGATTATTGAAATTAATGACGCAACATAAATAATTAAAAATGTAACCCTGATTATAGTTTGCCACAAATTAAACCACTTCAGCGATCCTAGTTCAGTCCAATATAAAGAACCGGCAAGCATAATTCCTGATAAACTAAATACAATTGCACTGCCTATCAGGATATTTTTAACCAATTTTTTACCGGCAAATTTGAATTGAACAGGAAAAGACCAAACAAAGTATAACATAATTATCGGGGCCGATATCTGACTTGTAATAACAATACACACCGCAATAAAGGCAGTAAAAGGATGCTCAAGTACAAATTTGGTAAAGAAAAGATCAAACGGGAAAAGAACGTTTGCGGCTGATAAAACAGCAAATACTCCAATTGCAAAAAATAATTTTTGAGCCAGCCCATCAGGCTTTGCACTGTAAACTATAAAACCAATCAGAAGAAATATAAATCCACTTATTGCCGCCGCTAATGAACCAAATTGTATCAACTTTTTTACATAAACTTTTGTCTCTAGTATCTCACCGCTTTTCTTCTTAACAACATAATCCGCTAACTCGCCAGACTGATATTCATTTAATATTTCCTGAGCTTGTATGGTACCTTTAAGCGGGACAGAATTTATTTGTAAAAGCTGATCGCCGTTTCGTATTCCTGCATTCCAGGCAACACCGTTTTCTTTAACTTTATCAAAAATAATTAGCGTTGAATCTTTTAGTACTTTTTTAGGAAGCCATAAGCATTCATCATTTGAAGTAATTCTCACTTCTATCGAATAGTAAACGGATAATATGGCTATAAAGGCGAGAAAGATTGTCAGGCCTGAAGCAATGTTTAATCTATATTTAAGAAAAAATCTTTTAATGTTATTCATCGTATTTTATTCTTTGCATATAATTTCACAAATCTATTTTACTTTTACAACTACTAATGTAATATCATCAGATTGATTTGCACCATCAGTGAATTTTTGTACTTCACTTTGTATCCTTTTTAAGATATTTTCAGAAGATTCACTTGCCATTTCAAGAGATATTTTTTCCAAAGATTCATCAGAAAATTCTTCTCCTTTTTTATTCATTGCTTCAGAAATTCCATCTGTAAACATCACAAGCACATCATCTTTTTGAAGCTGTACTGATTCAGATTTATAAGGCATTACTGTTTTCATTACACCGAGAATCATTCCGCCAATTTCAAGCTTAGTAATAATTCCATTTCTTACCAGCAAAGGCGGATTATGACCTGCATTTACATAATTAAATGTTTTTGTTTCGTCGTTCAAAATTCCCCAAAAGAAAGTAATAAATCTACCGTCAGATGTGTTCTTTGAAATAAGATCATTTATTAATCCTGTGGCAGTAGCTAAAGGAATATTCTGTCTGCATATCACCTGCAAAAATGCCTGCATATTTGCCATCAATAAAGATGCAGGCACACCTTTACCGGAAACATCAGCGATTGCAATACAGCAATTCTCATTTTCAAGTTCAATTATATCATAATAATCCCCGCCAACCTGTTTTGAGGAAACATTTACTCCAACTATATCAAAGTTTTTGTAATCAGGAATTTTTTGCGGTAAAAGATTTCTTTGTATCTCACGAGCAATGTCTAATTCTTCTTCAAGTTTTTGTTTCTCTAATGCTTCTAAAAAAAGTCTTCTATTTTCAAGGGAGATAATTGCAAGACTTCCAATTGAAAAAATAAATTCAATATCAGCATCTGTGTAATCAGCATTACTAATTCTTTTTCCAAGAATAATTAGTCCCTTCGTCTTTCCCTGAATCTGCATCGGAACAATAACCTCTATTCCCATTGAAAATAAATCAGGGAAAAACAAAGCGATTTGTTCCTTATTTATCGAAGTGTCTATTTTGTAATAGTCTATTTTACGAATATTTCTAAGGAGTTCTTCAACTGGAATTTTTGGTTCGATAACCTGGATATCATTCCCTTCAAATCTTAACAAAGCATATTTCTGAACAAGGAATTGTCCAATAAGTGAAAAGATTAATAAACGGGTTACTTTTGTTGATTCTGAAAATAATCCAAACTCTTTGCTTAATTCAAACAGTGAGTTTAATCTTTGAATTCGGGAATCAAGTTCGCGATTGACAAGTTTAAGTTCTTCAACTATTAAGGAATTTTGAATAGCCGATGCCGCAATGTTTAAAATCGTTTTAAGAAAATCTAAGTCATCTTTTGAATATAATTGTTTGTTCAGTTTTTCACCAAGACTAACTATTCCGACACACTCGTTAGATGAACTTATTTTTTCTGAAGCCGGCATATTATTCTGAACAAAATAATTTTTCAGATCATTATTACTCGTACAATTTTCATCAACCTCAACATCAGGGAATTGTCTGATAATCTCTTCGGCAATTCCTTTATAAGATTTAACAACTAACTTTCCATGCATATTTAACGCGATAATACCTTTTGTAGCTAAAAATTTTCCAAGGCAGGTTAAAAGAACATTGTTTAAAATAAAACTGAGGTCAAGGCTGGAGTTGATTACCCTGCTGAATTCAACCAGTGCAGTAAGGTTACGTTTAACTTTTAAGTTTTCATTATCCTGCATTGCTTTGCGCTACTTTTATTTTTTTGGATAGCAGCACTTCGTTATGTTTGCCGGGAATTGATTTGTACTTAACATCATCCATTAAAGTTCTCATCAAATACATTCCCAGACCACCAACTCTTTTTTGACGGTAATATTTTTGTAAATCAGGTTCCGGAATAGCATCCGGTTCAAATGAACTTCCATAATCAGTAATGCTAACCACAAAACGAGAAGGTGTTGATTTTGTTTTGATAATCAATTCACCATCTGGAAAAGATTTGTAAGCATGTTTGATGATATTTGTACATGCTTCATCTACGGCAAGAATAATATTTTCAACAACGTCCGGAGTAACTCCTGCTTCTGCTGCAGTAGTATTAATAAAATCTCTGATAACAGAAAGATTTTCTGTCCTACTTTTTACTTTAAGTTCTTTAGTCTTCACTTTATTTTGTCTCAGTAAATTTCTGTACTGCTTCATTTTCTGATTTGAAAATTTCATAAAGCAAAGGAAATCCAAGAAGATCAAAAATATTATAAACTTTATCATTCATACCAGAAAGTTTAATGTCTCCATTGCTCTCTCTTATTTTTTCAATGTAAGCCATAAATACGCCTAAACCTGCACTGCTGATGTAGGCAAGCTCTTTAAAGTCGACCACAATCTGGTAGCGGTTCTTATCAATAAGATCTACAAAATTGTTCTCAAGGATCGGAGCAGTGTGTGCATCCAGATAACCTTTAAGATTTATAACACTTACAGCACCCTGGTCTTTAATTGAGGTGTTGAAATCTGCCATTCTTTAACTCCATCTATATTATTTTTTTTATGCCACTTAAATATAACTAAAGTAATATCATCATACTGAAAGTGGTTTCTTGAAAATAATGTTATATCTTTTATTACTTCATTTGTTATTTGGGAGACGCTTTCATTAGCATTTTTAATTAGTATTTCGGTAAAGCGTTTATCTCCAAAATCTTCGAGCTCTTTATTTTGCGCTTCTGTAATTCCATCAGTATAAAAAACTAAAGTGTCTGACTCTTTAAGATCAATTTTTATCTCTTCCAGATGATTTTTAAATAATTCATTGTTTGTAAGCCCAAGCCCAATTCCTGATGGCTTAAAAGCTGTAACTGCATTATCTCTAATTAAAAGTGCCGGACAGTGACCCGCACGGGCAAAACGAATGATTTCTTTATCGAAATCAATAATTCCATATAAAGCACTTACAAAATTTTTCTTATTCAGTGTATCCTGTAATATTTCATTTGCTTTGATTAAAATTTCCTTAGGACTTTCAAGCATGCGTGATAACGAACTAAAAATTCCTTTTACCTCTGCCATGATAAAAGCTGCTGAAATACCTTTACCTGCAACATCAGCGATTATAAAGCCTAATTTGTTTGTATTGATTTCAAAAAAATCATAGTAGTCGCCGCCAACTTCAAAAGCTGGAATGAAAACAGAAGAAACAGAAAGATTTTGAAACTTCGGATCTTTTACAGGAAGTATTTTTCTTTGGATATCTCTTGCAACATCAAATTCTTTTTCAAGTCTTTCTTTTTCGATTGATTGTTCCAAGAGTAAAGCGTTTTCAATTGCTACCGATGCATAATCAGAAAAGGTATTTATTGCTGTTTTATCTTCCTCGTAAAATATTAACTCATTTTTCCGGGCAGCTATCAAATAACCTTTTATTTCAGTAAAGCTTTTTAATGGTGAAATAGCGATACTTCCAAATTTTTCTGAAAGTTTAGATTTTTCTGCAAACTTATCGAGATTACAAATTTTTGTAACTGTAATCTTTTCACAGACTCCACTTTCAATTAAATATTTATTTATAAGATCAGCATCTACATACGCTATATTTTTGTTGGCAAGTATTTTTTTATTTTCGTCTTCATTGATAACAATCCAGGCTGCATCAGCACTGCTTACTTTTGTGGCAATATCTGTTACCGTTTCTGCAAGTTCTTCAAAATCTAAAACCTGTGTGATTAGTTTACTGAAGTATTGAAGAGACGAAACTTCTTTAGCTTTTCTGTCATACGCTTCTGCTGTCGGGATATGAAAAAGTGTTGTAAAAAACAGGACGGTGAAATAAATGGCACCATACAATAATATTAACATAAAGAATTGATAGAAACTTGGTGAAATGTTTGTTAACAGCTTGGCATTGAATTGTTCTTCACCACTATTTATAAGATTAAGTATGAAAAGAGTTGATATAATAATGGATAAAACTAATAAAGATATTTTTTCTTTTTTTGATATGAAGGCTATCCATGAAATTTTGACTGAATTAAATACAATTAGAATAATTGAAATGATAAAAAAAGTATTGTTGATATATTCATAATCTTTTCCTCTAAATAAAAGATTAGAGATTGAGGAGAGTAAAATGAACAATGCCATAGTAAAAAAGTATCTATTCTTTGTGCGATACTGTTTATTAAAATACAGTTCTCTAAATGTTGCAAACCAGTAACAAGTAATTCCCAATAACATCAGAGCATAAAGTGAATAAATAAGATTCTCAAAAACACCCGGATTATTAAATTTTAAATTCACATTATAGAAAAGGAAGTTTAAAAACTTTTCGGCGAACATTATCACTAAGAACACAAACGCAACTATAATCCCGGAATTTAGAATTAACGCCGATGGATTTGGATTTCTTAGCCGAATTTTTTTAACAAAAAAGAGTGTCAAAATTAAAATTAACGAGATAACGAGCAGATCATTTATCAAAAAGAATAGAAATGAATCGCTTGAAAAGAAGAGTAACCGGTAAGCAAAAATTGATACTACAATTGCTCCAATCAACCAGAGGTTAAGATTTGCATTTATTTTAGAACCGGTAATGCTCAAGTGAATCCAGAGATATATTTATATTTTATGTCTTATGGATTAAAATAAAGCAAAAAAATAATCATTTAAAGGAAAGAATTACGGAAGGACAATGGCTTGAAATGCGGTAAAATGAGTGGATTGGCGGTAAGAGCGATCGACAAATTGGGGTTAAATCTAGATCATATTTCAATCACCTTAACTCCCGTTGCTTTATTCTTTTGAATACTTTTTTTACTCTTAAGGCTGTCATCTTTCTGGGGTACTGTTAGATCCTTTCTGAATTGCTGCAGCTCTCTTCGAAGATTGTCCATTTCCTTTTTCAAATCCTGGTTTTGTAAAATGATCAGACTGTCATTAAAATAATAGCTGGAGCTTGTTTCAGGTGCTTGGATTTCAAATCTTTTTTTCTGCTCGGATCTTTTTGAATCAACTTCAATATTTTTTTCATGCATCAATGAATCGAGATTAACATCACTGTTTTTATTCTTTTTAGGTTTAACGGTATTGTAATTATAATTAAAATTCTTTTTACCAACAGTAACCGGCGGTGCAGGTGGATGGACAATATTTATATTTTTTGTTGCTTCATTAATTATAATAGCTATGCTATCAAAATCAGGTAAATTTATTTCCGGAATATCAACACCAAAACTTTGCAGGTTAACTTTTATAAAATCTCTATCTACAATTACTTCAAATTGATTGGATTTATCAGAATGTTTTTTATGCTTATCGAAAGAAGAATCAATTCTAAATCTATATTCATTAACTAATGCTTTCTGTTCATGCAGCTCAGCTAGTTCTTTTGTCATCTCTTCCATATTCTTTGAGAATTCATTTATATCAAACTCATAAGTCTCTCTAAAAATAGAATCCGAAGTACAAAAGATGTATTGATCTTCATTTATAGCTTTAGCCTGACTTACCCATTTAACAATCGAGCGGCTATCAAATTGTGCAATTTGGGTTGGTATTATTTGGGAATAACTTTCACCTGCATGTCTTTTAGCAAACGCAAGAATATCTGCAAGGATAATTTTTCTGGTATTCCAGATATTCGGATTTATTGCAACCGAATTCTTATCATTAACAAGAACGAGCGCTGATATCTCATCTGTATATGAACCTATGATGGAATCAATCATTTCAATTTCTTCGTTATTAAGTTTTAATGCTGCAGCAAATTTTTTCAAATTATTAGGCTGGACAAAATCACTCGCATTTTTAATTTCAAAGTACTCTGTACCGGCAGGATTGTAACCAAGTTTTAACACTTGCTGATTTGCCGAGTCAAGCGGAAGTTCCTGGTATAAAGCAAAATTAAAAATATCTTCATTAGTAAGATCAGCGGTATAAAGCAATGGCTGCAGATTTTGTTTATAAAATCCAACGATATTGGATTTCTGTGTTTCAATCAGGTTATTTAAAAGATTTGGATTAAACTTTAAGATTGCCATTAATCCAAGTGTAATTAAGGTTAGTGCGGATATTGGCAGCCACTTTTTAATGTTTAATTTGGTTCTTGATTCAGATTTAAGATTTGCAAATAATCGTGTTTCAAAAAATGGTGAATCCGAAATTCTCTCCATCGAACTTGAAGTTAATTCTTTTAATCTTTTTAAATCGGATAGCTCTTTTTGAAGTTCAAGCGATGATTTTATTTTTTCTTCAATCAACTTCTTTTCACTTTGACTGAGCTCACCATCAATATAAGCGGAAAGTAATTCTTTATCTGTATTATTTTTTTTCATATCATCAATTCTTTCTCAAGAGGTTTAAGCACTTTCTTAAGTGCTTCCCTTGCTCTAAAGATCCTGGATTTTACTGTGCCAATTTCACATTCCATAGTATCTGCAATCTCCTGATAACTAAATCCTTCCAGATCTTTAAGCACCAAAGGAATTCTTAATTTATCAGGTAAAGATCCAATAGCATTTTGTACAATTTGTTTTATATCAATATCTTCATTTATAGATTCAAAAACGGGTTCCTTTTCCTCATCTGTTAATGGTAAAAATATTCTTCTTACGTTCTTTTTTCTTAAGTGATCTTTGCACTTATTAATAGTTATTCTGTATATCCAGGTTGTAAACTGAGACTCGAATCTAAAAGTTTTTAGATGTCTATAAACGGTTATAAATACTTCCTGAGCTATATCATCAACAGAATTGCTGTTTGAAAGAGAGATGTAAACGATGTTACGTACTTTATCCCTGTGCCGTTTAACAAGTTCTCCAAAAACTGCTTCCTCGCCATCAATAAAACGCTTTATTAAGGAAAAATCGTCATCCAGACTTAATATTTTTGGCTGCTGCATATTTTCTTTTTGTTCGTAATCCATAGTTTAGACGCCATTTAGAAATTTTGGTTCCTAAAATATATAATAAATTCTTTGTCCAAATACCTAATTTGATGACCGGCAAAATGAGATTATATCTTGTAAAATGCTTCTTGCATGAGTAAATAAGCTTACTTAAATTGTCTAAGAAAAATTTTGGAGATTTTAATGAAAACTAAACTTTTAGAGAAGTACAACGCCGTTATTGTAGAACTTATTGGTAATGTAATGGGCGGTGATGATACTAAAGATTTTAACGAACTTTTACACAAACTTATCGATGAAGGAAAGAAAAATGTTATAGTTGATCTTTCTGATGTTAAGTTTATGAATAGTTCCGGTTTAGGTATGCTCATAAGTGGACTAACCACTATGAAAAGAGAAAACGGTACTTTAAAACTTGTTAATGTAACTGAAAAGATTGAAAGTTTACTTATTATAACTAAGCTTATCACTATTTTCGAAATATTCGAATCAGTCGATGAGGCTGTAAAAAGCTTTGGTTGATAATTAGTTTACTTTCGTGTTTATTAAACTCCGTATTTTTCAATGCGGAGTTTTTGTTTTGCTTAATCTATAACAATTAAAATCAGGATTATCAGATGGGTGCAACAGTCCTTGTTGGTTCTCAATGGGGTGACGAAGGAAAAGGTAAGATTGTAGATCTTATCAGCGAAGGCTTCGAAATAGTTGTAAGATATCAAGGCGGTGCTAATGCCGGACATACAGTAGAAATCGGAGACAAAAAATACATTCTGCATTTAATACCTTCCGGAATTTTACGAGAAAATGTTATTTGTGTAATAGGTAACGGTGTTGTAATTGATCCTACTGCCCTGCTGGAAGAAATTGAACTGCTCAAAAAAAATAATATTAATGTTGATGGCAGATTATTTATCAGTCATAATGCTCATCTTATTATGCCTTACCATAAACTTTTAGATTCGATAAATGAAAGCGGCAATAATAAGATCGGGACTACAGGAAGAGGAATTGGGCCTTGCTATATAGATAAGTATGCAAGAAAAGGAATTAGAATTGTAGATCTATTAAACAGAACTGAGTTGGAAAAAAAGATTCGCGTAAACCTTAAAGAAAAAAATGAAATCTTGCAAAAGATTCACAGTCATGCAGGATTAGATGTTGATGCTATTGTAAAGGAATATTTAGAATTTGATTTGGCAATAGACAAATATATTAAGGATATCCCGGCATTTTTAAATCAAGCGTTGGACCAAGGTAAATCTGTTTTAATGGAAGGTGCACAAGGAACATTTCTTGATATAGATCATGGTACTTATCCTTATGTTACTTCCAGCAGCCCAACCTCGGGCGGAGCTTGTACAGGTAGCGGAATCCCACCAACAAGAATTAATAGCGTAATTGGAATTGTTAAAGCTTACACCACAAGAGTCGGAAATGGTCCCTTTCCTACAGAACTACTCGATGATGATGGTGAAAAACTTAGAAAAATTGGTGTTGAATTTGGAGCAACTACCGGAAGACCAAGAAGATGTGGATGGTTTGATGCTTTTCTTGTAGCTTATTCAAAAATGATAAATGGAATTACGTCAGTTGCTTTAACTAAGTTGGATGTTTTAAGCGGGTTTGACAAAATTAAAGTTTGCGTTGGCTATGAAGTTAATGGCAAAAAATTAAAGACATTCCCCACAAATGTTGATCAGTTGAGCATTGTAACTCCTATTTATAAAACTTTGGATGGGTGGAACACTGATATTACAAATTGTGAAAGATATGAAGACCTTCCTGCTAAGACCAAAGATTATTTAGATTTTATTTCAAAGCAATCCGGAATTAAAATAGATATTGTCTCAGTTGGACCAAAGCGAAAACAAACTTTTTACGTTGGTAAATAAATGCCTTTATGATTGATTTTTGGTTGAATTTTTGATTTTTAATTATATCTTTTTTAATGTATTCTTATATCGTCTTTTTGTTACTTTTCTTAATAATTAACACTTTAATTTCATAATTATAATATTTGCTTAAAGCATTTAACGACTTTAAATCAATCATTATTAATCATCAATAAATAAAGGATAAAAAAACATGAATATTTTAATGAAGCAATTCATTATTGTTATTATTTTATCGACAACAATAGTATTTCTTGGATGTGAAAAGAAGACTGAAACACCAGAAATAAAACCAGATACAACTACCAAAACGGAACCTAAACCAGTTGAGGTACCAGTTGTTGACACTGTAAAACCTGAAATAGAGGCACCTGTAGTACAAATTCCGGATTTGAAAGGAAAATGGACAGGTAAATTTGATTCAAGAGCAACAGTACTTGAAATCACGAAACAAACCGATAGCTCATTCTCAGGAAAGATTTCCATTAGTTACAGAGAACCCGTTAATCAGGAAGTTTCAGGAACCGTAAGTCCGTCTAAAATGAAAATAAGTATGAAGGATTTGCTGCATAGCAGATATCAAGGCAAATATTACGGCAGCCTTTCGGCAGATGGAAAAAATTTTTCAGGCACATTTACTATGAATGTTGATAAAACAAAACTTGCATTTAATCTATCAAAAAAATAAAAACAATATAAAGGAAAAAATAAAGATGAAAAATCTGTTTTATATAGCAATATTAGCACTATCAACCTTAGTAGTGGTTTCCTGTGATTCAACTACTGATCCAATAACTCCTTCAGATCCTAAGGGAAACTTATTTGTATCATCAGTTCCATCTGGCGCTCAAATTTGGGTCAATGGTGTAAACACAACTAAAGTTACTCCAGACACTATTAAAAATATTAGTACTGGTGTTAAGAACGTTACATTAAAATTGCAGGACTATAATGATACTACTTTTGCTGTAAGTGTTTCAGAAAACCAAACAGCAGTAGTTTCAAATGTACAACTCGTATCAAATGTTATGCTTCAATCATTTGGACCAGTAAGAATTTGGGAAACAACCGGTACTACTGCAAGTCAACCCAGTGGGTTAGATCTCTCAACAGGGTTGGCTTATGGAATTTCAAGCGCAGATAAAGATAAAGTTGATATTTACTATTTTTCAAATTCTGCCGGAACAATTTTCCTTGTTCAAAGTGCTGGCCCTAATTCAGGTATGACTAGAGTTACTAAATTTAGACAGGGTACTACTAATCTATTGAATGATGGGGTTGACTCTCCATTACAGAGTTCAGGAGTATGGACTTCAAGTGTGGCAGATAGAGATAGTTCAAAATATGTATTTCTTTATGATGCTGATAGCCATTATTCTAAAGCAAAAATTGTTAACTGGGGTGGTGGAACTGTCGGCTCACCAGCTTGGGTTGAAATTAAATTCTGGTATAATAAAACAGCTAGCGATACTCGTTTTTAGTCAATATTTTATTCAAAAAAGCCGCTTCGAAGCGGCTTTTTTTGTATCTGGAATTTCCTTTTCTTTTATCTAATTTAACCAAAAGATAAAACTTAAATTTTTCAGGTGATAAATGAAAATGTCCGGTGGCCCCGCTTCCGTAAATTTTAAAATCTTCCTTTTAATTATTGCTTTAGCAATTGCAGGCGGAACGCTGTACTATACGCAGAATCTTGTTACAAAATTACAGCAGCGAGAACGAAATATTGTCGAACTCTATGCCAAAGGGATTGAGTATGTTGCGAATACCTCTTCCCCTGATGTTGATTTAACTTTTCTTTTCGATAACATAATAAAACCAATTGATTTTCCAATTATTCTTACGGACAAAGACGATAATGTAAATCCGGCAAGTAAATCGGATATAAAAAATGTGAACTTCGATTCAACTTTATCTAAAAATGAATTAAAATCATTTCTACAAAACTACGTTAAAGAAATGGATTTAATTCATCAGCCAATAAATGTTACATATGCAGATACAATCATCCTTCAAAGAATTCATTATGGCGATTCAGAACTTATCAAACAATTAAAATTTTACCCTTATCTACAAATTATCATAGCAGCACTTTTTATTATTATTGGATATATCGGATTTAGCCAAATAAAAAGAAGTGAGCAAAGTAACATTTGGGTAGGTATGGCAAAAGAAACTGCTCATCAATTTGGAACTCCAATCTCAAGCTTAATGGGTTGGATAGAAATGATGAAAATGAATTATCAAAAACCTGATGCGGTTATGGATATTACCGAAGAAATTTCCAGCGATGTTGATAAACTGAATAAGATAACCTACCGTTTTTCTAAAATCGGTTCAAAACCGGAAATCAAAAATCACATTGTCTACGAAGAGGTTAAAAAGGTTACCGAATATTTTAATCGAAGACTACCGCAAACCGGCAAAACGGTTGATCTTTCAGTTCAAGGCGATCAAAACTGCTGCGCATTAATGAATGCTGAGCTTTTTGAATGGGTGTTAGAAAATTTAATCAAAAATGCATTGGACGCTATTGAAAATAAAAAAGGTAAAATTGTGATTGATATTCTTGAAGCTAAAAAAGGGATCGAGATTGAAGTTACAGACAATGGAAAAGGCATAGATCTGAGAAGAAGGAAAGATGTTTTTAGACCCGGATATAGTACTAAAAAACGCGGATGGGGTTTGGGCTTAAGCCTTTCAAAAAGAATTATTGAAGGTTATCACGGCGGAAAAATATTTGTTAAAAATTCCGTTAGCGGAGAAGGGACAACATTTAAGATTACACTTAAAAAATGTTAGCTCATCGATAACATTCGTTCAATTGGAATCAAAGCTTTCAGTCTAATTTCTTCACTCATAGTAATTTCCGGATTTCGGTTCTTCATACATAAATACAATTTTTCCATCGTATTTAATTTCATATATGGACACTCATTGCAAGAACAACTATCATCTTCAGGTGGAGCAGGAATGAATTCCTTTTCTGGTGCAGCTTTTTTCATCTGATGAATTATTCCTGTTTCTGTGGCAACTATAAATTGTTTAGACGCATCTTGTTGAACATACCATAATAACTTACTTGTTGACCCAATAAAATCTGAATGCATAAGAATTGGTTCTTCACATTCAGGGTGAGCAATTAGTTTTGCTTTTGGATATTTTATTTTAAGATCGATAATTTTCTTTTCACTAAATGTTTCGTGAACGATACAACTTCCATCCCATAAAAGCATTTCCCTTCCCGTTTTTTTTATAAGATATTTACCCAGATTTCTATCGGGAGAGAAAAGTATTGATTTATCTTTAGGAATTTGTTGAATAATTTTTTCTGCACTGCTGGAAGTACATATAATATCGCTTAGTGCTTTAACATCAGCAGAACAGTTAATGTATGTTACTGCGATATGATTAGGATGTTTCTCACGAAATAATTTGAAATCTTCAGCAGGACATCCCTCAGCCAAAGAACAGCCTGCATTTAAATCAGGTATTAGCACTAATTTATTTGGGTTCAAAATTTTTGCTGTTTCCGCCATAAAATGAACACCTGCAAAAACAATTACATCTGCATCAGTCGTTTTAGCTTTTTTAGCTAATTCAAGACTATCTCCAACAAAATCAGCAATATCCTGGATTTCAGATTCCTGATAATAGTGTGCTAAGATTACCGCATTTAGCTTTTTTTTCAGCCTAAGGATCTCCTTATTAAAAGGCAGTTGAGTATCAATAATCTCCGGTCGCATAATATTCTCCAATCACTCCAAAAGTTACTGCAAGTAAATATTACTAATTCGCATATTTTACCGACAAAGTAAAAGCCGTAATTGTCTTTTTGTTAAAAACTCAATGGCATTGTAGTTGTAATAATCTGATCCGAAATAGTTTAAGCATAGCATCCCTCCAAATATGACACACAGACTGTCAGGTTTCGCCCTCAAAACCTGACAGTTTTCCCCTTTTAAAGGGTTTTCCTTTTTCATATTAGCTTTTTCACTCGATTTATTGCTTCAATTATTAATTCCTTTGAAAGGGTAACATCAACAACAATATTTCCAATATCTTCGATTAAAACAAAGCCTATCTTCTCCGCCGAATTTTTCTTATCTCCAATCATTTTTTTATAAACTGATTCGGGATTTAAATCTTTTACTAGTTTATTAATTTTAATGAATGAAATTTGGTAAAGAAATAAATCGAATTTCTCTTTGCTAATATATCCCGCTAATTCTGAAAGCAATAGTGCACAAAATACACCTGCAATAACGGCTTCACCATGCTTTAACCTATAATTTGATTCAACTTCAAATGCGTGAGCAAAAGTATGTCCAAGATTTAGAATTTTCCTAAGTCCTGTTAATTCCTTTTCATCGTGCAGAACAATGTTAGATTTTATTTTTAAACACGATGTAATTATAAGGTTAAAATTGACTTGCTTCCCGGAAAACAATTTTACCAGATTCTTATTCAGTAAAAGATAATTACTTTTATCGGCAAGGAAAGAATACTTAAGCACTTCTCCAGCTCCAGAAATTATTTCATTCTGCGGTAAAGTTGAGAGAAATTCTGGATAAATATAAACACCATACGATTGATAAAATGTACCGATCAAGTTCTTTTGTTGATCAAAGTTTACTCCAGTTTTTCCGCCAACGGAACTATCCACCATCGAAAGCAAAGTAGTTGGTACTATAAAATATTTAATTCCACGCATGTAAGTGCTTGCAGCAAAACCTGCAAGATCTCCCGTAATACCTCCTCCAATTGCAATTATAGCAGAGTCCCTTCCAAAATAATTAGAACGTAAAAAATGGTAAATCTTTTCTGCTTGTTTTAGGTTTTTATTTTTTTCATTAGCAGTAAAAACATAAAGAAAAATTCTACTTTCTACCGATGCAAATATTTTTCGGATAAGTAATGAATGTAATTTATTTACATTATGGTCAACCACTATCAAACATTTTGATAAATGAAATGAGTTTATTTTATCAACAAGTTTTGATAAAGAATTATTCCCAATCAAAATTGGATAATTTCTTTCAGGCAATTTAACTTTTATTTGATTTGTCATTGAATTCATTTTTAATTATTGATGCCAATTTATCAACTGTTTTTCCTACCTGGCAATTATCTGTATTGATCTTGAAATCTGCTTGGTTATAATATTTAATTCGTTTTTCCAATAATAAATTAATTTTTTCCAAAAATTCAATTTTGGTGGGTTCTTCATCTCCATCAAAAAGTAATGCTGGTCTATCGCGTTTGAATCTTAATCTTTTATACATTTCTTCAGGAGATGATTCCAAATAAATTAAGTAACCCGATGTTTTTATTATTTCAAGATTCTTTTCACTCGCAACGCTTCCACCACCAAGAGATATAATAAAATTTTCTAAAATACTTAATTTGCTAAGCGTATCTGTTTCTGTATCCCTAAAATATGATTCGCCATTTTCTTCAAAAATTTTCCTGATTGATTTTCCGGCATCTTTTTCTATAACCTTATCCAGGTCAAAGAAGCCCCAACCAAGAGTATTTGCTAAAATTGGTCCGATCGTACTTTTTCCAGAAGCCATAAATCCAGTTAAGTATATTAACCTCTTTTTCATAAAATATTATTAAAACTTTAGAGTTAAGTTAAGAAATCGAGACTGAAAAAAAAGTTCTGTTTTTAAAAATGAAAGGTTAGCCCAATCAGGAAAGAGATGCCATTAAGATTTATTTTGGTATCAAAAGTACTTGGGGTTATTTGGAGTTCTCTTCCACGATAAATTGCAGTACTGTCTCGATACATACTGCTGATTTTAATATCAGGATCACGGAATTTCATATCTAATCTGGCTCCGAGTTGTTCAAAAATCAAGTACTCCATTCCAATTGAGACTAATAAACCAAATGATGTTTTTCTATCAATATTCTCAATTTCAGTATTACCCAATATTCGTGTATGAGCACCATAGTAATAACCAATTCCGGCGCCCATCGTAAACTTAAACTGCTCTGTTGAAAATGGCATTAAGTAATAAACAGATAATTCCACTGGAATAAATATAACACCATCATCAACTTCTAATTGAATAATTTGGCTTCCATCGATAACTGTTTGATTGAATGCTTCTTCACTCTTTACGATGTACTCGCCACTTAATCCTACAATTAAATCTTCGTTTGCCTGATAGCGTAAATCAATCACTGGAGAAAAAAGATCAGAAAGCTCAAATGATTTATTTCTAATAAACAGGTCTGAAGAACCAGGGTTAAGAAATATTTGAGCCGAAGTTATATAATCCATGCCAGCGAATAAACTGAACTTCTTCTCAATGGTTTGAGCAAGTAGATTAATTTCAAGCAATATAATAAGAGAAAAAGAAAAAAATATATACATTATGATTTATATTAATTGCTTTTTTAATTTGATAAATATTCTTTAAAAAGAAAACCCCCAAATACTACCACGGTTAAGTAGAGATGGGGGTTTGAAAGACTAATTAAATTCTATTGTCCGTAAAACAAGTGTCTGTTATCTTCAATTGATGCTGTTTCTTTAATTCCCGTAATCCATTGATTTAAAAAACGACTTCTTTTTTCCTGCAACATAGTATTTCTCAAAGTTGTACTTTGAGTTGCATACAATGACTGATCAAAAGGAGTACGCTTCGTTACTTTTATAAGATAATACCCTCTTGCACCTTTTACAGGTTTAGAAACTTTATTAAGATCTGTTTTCATAACTGAATTAAGAAATCCAAAATCTTTTCCGACATTGGGTATTGCTGCCTGAGGAATAAAACTTCCTGTTTTTTTAACTGTAAAGTTTGTATCAATGCTGGATACCTTATTTAAATCGCCATTGATTTTCTTATAAAGATCATCCGCAATAGTTTTTATTTTTTCAAATTTCTTTTCTCTGATAACGGCTGGTTTCAACTGTTCTTTCAATTCATCAAATGGTCTGAATTTTTCGCTAGAAATTTCTGTTATTTTAACAACAACATAACCACTTGGAACTTTATATGGTTCTCCAATGGTATTAAGGTTATTTTCAAATGTAAATTTTACAAGTCTTTTATTAGATCCGATTGAGGGAATTGATCCTGATTGTTCAGTAAAAAGAGGTGTTTCTTGAACTTTATAATTCAATAGTTTAGCCTCCGAATCAAAATCATTTTTCTTTGCTAAAAATGAAAAATCGTTAGCTGCATTAAAATTTCTATCTCGGCTTGTAGCAGATTGTTTTACCTGATTTATTATTCTCTCAACTATATACTTACTATCCGATCTATCTGTTACTTTAATTATGTGATAACCAAAGTTGGTTTTAACAGGTTTTTGGATTACACCAACCTGACCACTAAAACATGCATCCTCAAATTCTTTTACCATCATCCCTTTAGTAAAATATCCAAGATCACCACCTTTGCTTCCACTGCCTGGATCCTTCGAAAACTCTTTTGCTGCCGCTTCAAAATTTGCCCCAGCAATTAATTTACTATAAAGTTTGTTTGCCTCTTCAAGATTCTTCTCATCACTGCCATATTGGTTAATTAAAATATGAGAAGCTTTGGCAGATACATCTATGGATTTTACAGTTCCCAAATATTTAAATAAAACATAACCTTGAGTAGTTGCATAAGGTCCTACGATATCTCCAATCTTGGATTGCCTAAATGCAGTAACAACCTCGCCCGTAATCATATTTACCGATAGTGTATCTGTTGAATATGGCATCTCGGAATAAATATTTACAAGTTGTTTAAAACCTAAAGTATCACCGGAAGAAAGAGACTTTTTTACATTCATTAAATTTTTATAAACCATCTGAGAGTCTTCTGACGAAGCAACGTTTTGGAAGAGTACAAATTTCAATTTTCTTTGTGGTGGAACTTTATAAGTATTAATATTCTTTTCATAAAATCCCTTTAAATCTTCATCATTAACTTTGACATCCGAATCTTTAATCAAATTGATATCAACAAGCGTATAATCAGCTTCAATCGTCATATTCTGATCAATAAATCTTCTCTTCACTTCATCATCACCAATAACTACAGAGGCTAATATTATACTTTGAAGTTTTTGAGTTAGTCTGGATTGACGCACGAGTTCTTCTGCTTGGACGAGTGCGGCTTTATTCTGGGGATCATAAATAGCCTGCTCATAAAGTTGTCTGTTAAAATTTCCTAGAGAATCGATAAAATTTTGTTTTAAGAAATCAGGTGGATTTTCACCAAGAATTACATCTTTAACTTCCTGATCTGTGACTTTGATCCCATATTCCTTTATTAACTGAGCAAAAAGTTTTTGAGTAACCAGAGCATCCCATACTTGTTCTCTAATTTGATCAATCTGGGCATCTTCAGGATCCTTTCCGGTCTGTTTTTTCTGGTTTTCAATTTGCTGATCAAGAGCTGTTTGAAATTCCTCGTAAGTAATATTTTCACCATTTACAGAACCTATCGCATTAGTACGTCCACCACCAATTGCCTCCAATACATTTGAATCCGATATTACCATAAAAAGAACAAATAGACCGCCGACTGTAAGTATAAAAGCAGGAGCTAAACTCCTCATTTTGGCCATCATAGCCATAATATCTATATCTCCGTATTATTAAACTTTGTAAATTTAAGCGGGTTAAAATAGAGACAACGTCTCTAAAAAACAATTAAAAATCAGCCTGAAAATACGCAAATGATGCATGGTTGTCAGTAAATTTCAAAATGAACTCAGTTTCAATTTCTATTAAGTTGACTTTGAGAAGCGCTGAGGGTATTTTTTGATGAGTGTATTTTTAAAGAGAGGTATAATTTTGTTAAATAATACAACGTTTCTTGCTAACGTACCAATATTTTCCGATTTGGATGATGAAACATTAGCAAAAATTGTTAAATCCGGCATCATCCAATCATTTAAAAAAAATATTATAATTCTTTCCGAAGAAGATACTGGATCTGCATTGTTTGTAATTGCAGAAGGTAAAGTGAAAATTTCCAGGAGCAGTAACGACGATAAAGAAGTTATACTTGCAATATTGAATGAATCTGATTTTTTTGGTGAGATGTCTCTGCTGGATGGAATGGTAAGATCAGCAACCGTCACGGCTATTGAGGATTCTAAGTTATTCATTATTCAGAGAAGTGAGTTTTTAGATCTTATAAAAAAATATCCAGAAGTATCAATTGCACTATTGACAGAATTGACAAAAAGATTGCGTGGGGCGACGATGAAAATTAAGGCTTTATCTTTAAAAGATGCTGAGGGCAAAGTAGCAACTGTCTTACTTCAACTAGCAGATGATGTTGGTAAAATCCGTCAAGGAGTTGTTGAAATCGATCATTTACCTCTTCAGCAGGAGCTGGCAAATATGGCCGGGACGTCAAGAGAAACTATCTCACGTACGCTTCATTCTTTTGCAAAAAAAGGTTGGGTTCAGCTTGATGGTTCAAGGCTTAGAATAACCGATTATGAAAAATTTAAAGAGATGTTTAACTAAATTATGCAGGGCAAAATTGATTTACATATGCATACCTATTTTTCAGATGGACAACATTCGCCTGAAGAATTAATTATAAAAGTTAAGGAAGCAGGAATTGATATTATTAGTATCACAGATCATGATACTGTTGACGGAATTTCAGAAGCAATTGATGCTGGGAAAAAATACGGCGTCGAAATAATCCCCGGTCTGGAAATAAGTTCTGATATTCGCGATCGTGAAGTTCATCTTTTAGCATACTTTTTTGATCCTGCTAATAAAGAATTAGAGGAATACCTTAAATTTTTTAGGGCAGAAAGAATTAAAAGAGCAATCAGAATAATTGAAAAACTTAATGCTCTTGGATTACATCTTGAACCGGATGATGTAATGCAGATTGCCAGAAATTCAGCTGTCGGAAGACCACACATTGCAAAAGCATTAGTTCAAAAAGGATTAGTCTCCAATTATTTTGAAGCTTTCAGTAAGTATATTGGAAACGGATGCCCAGCCTATGAAAGAAAAGTTCATGTTTCACCAAGAAGTGCATTTAAAATAATTAGTGATGCCGGTGGACTTTCATTTATAGCACACCCCGGTAATCTACCTGATGCTGTGATGATAGAATTAATTGAAGCAGGATTGGACGGAATTGAAGTCGTTCATCCCTCCCATTTGCCTCATCAAGTGAAACATTACAGAGGAATTGTAAATGAATTTTTTCTTCTTGAAAGTGGAGGATCAGACTTTCATGGCGGTGAAAGAAATGATTATAATAACCTGGGAAAATATTGCGTAGTCAATTCAAAAATTGAAGCGATGAGAAAACAAATTTTAAGGAATTCAGCTTAACCATGAAAACTATTGAAGGAAAACTTGTTGGCAGTGGAAAAAAATTTGCAATTATTTTTAGCCGATTTAATGAATTTGTTGGAGAAGCTTTGCTAAAAGCGTCCTATGATTGCTTACTCAAACACGGTGTAATAGAAACAAACATTGATGTGGTTAAGGTGCCGGGTGCATTTGAGATTCCGGCTACAGCAGACAGATTAGCATCTAAGAAAAAATACGATGCGATAATTTGTTTAGGTGCGATCATCAAAGGAGCTACTCCACATTTTGAATATGTTTCATCAGCAACAAGCAACGGAATATCGCAAGTATCTCAAAAGTATTCATTACCGATAATTTTTGGTGTACTTACCACTGATACCATTGAACAAGCTATTGAAAGAGCTGGAACCAAATCTGGCAATAAAGGTTGGGATGCTGCATTAGCCGCTCTTGAAATGGCTGATCTCTTCAAATCTATATAGGCAAGATTTTTCTACTTTGAATAAAAATAAATTATCCTATTTTAGTAATAACAATAGAGAAGATATCGATATTACATTTACAGTTATATAACAAATAGGATTTCAAATGAGAAATATCGTATCAATCATTGTTTCATTCATATTAACCTTCAATTTATATCCGCAGCAACAATCCAATTGGCAAAATTTTGCAGATATGAAATCAACCAAGGATATTATATCTACTAATAAAGGTATTTGGGCCGCTTCTAATGGTGGAGCTTATTTTTATGATATTCTAACAAATAGTTTTAAAATATTCAGTAAATCATCTGGATTAAATGGTACTGAACTTACAGCGGTAGGTATAGATAGTTATGGAAAAGTTTGGTTTGGAAGCGTAAATGGAATGATTGATGTTTATAGTCCGGAAACAAATTCGTTTAAATCCATTCTTGATATATTTAATTCTGATAAAATAAGTAAACAAATTAACGATATTACGATTTCAGGCGATACTGTTTATGTTGCTACAGACTTCGGCATTTCTCTAATCGACTCAAAAAGTTATTTCTTCTATGATACTTATTTCAAATTTGGAACATTTACTTCTAACATAAAAGTCAATAGTATAATTGTATCCGATTTGATTTATGCTGCTACAGAATCGGGTATTGCTGTTCAAAAAGCTGACGCAACAAATTTATCTGCTCCTGAATCATGGAATGTTTATGATCAGACTAATGGATTGCCTGCAGGTGGAGGTAATGTAATAATTTTCTTTAATGGCAATTTAATTGCAGGTACAAACTCTGGTTTATACAGCTTTAATGGAACATCCTGGCTGTCCTTTTTAAATTTTACTGGACTAAAAATAGTTGATTTATTGTATCAAGCTAATTCCCTTTTTATCCTAACCGAAAACAAGGTTTTTTCTTATGATGGAACCACTTCAACGGAAATCTGGAACACAACTTCAACGCCATTAAAACTATCTTATCAGACAGATGTTGGGATAGCTGTTGCAACAAAACGAGGATTATATGTAAGTAACAATTTTATATACCCAAACGGACCAGCAGCAAATCAGTTTCCTAATATGACTATCGATAGAAATGGTTCTTTATGGTCAGCCAGTGGAAAAGATGTTTCAGGTGTGGGCATTTATAAATATGATGGTATTATCTGGACACTCTATGATACTCAAAATTATCCTGAACTTTTTAATAACGGTTATTACTCAATTTTTAATTCTTCTGATAATAGTATTTACTCAGGTAATTGGGGGAATGGTTTTTCTAAAATTTCCGGTGATAAAATAGTAAGATATCATTCCGGCAACACTCCAATGGTAGGTGTTTCAAACGCTCTTGATTTTGTAGTTATCACTGGATTTGCAGAGGATTCAAAAAATAATATCTGGATCCTCAATTTAAATGCCGCAGATAGAAAATCTTTATATATGCTAACTCCCGATAGTGTTTGGTATTCATTTGGAAACCCTCTCGAGCAGCATGGGGCTTTCAGCGAAGTTGAAAATCTTGTCATCGACCAAAATGGTACCAAATGGTACACTATGGGTAATGAAGGAAGTTTGGGTCTATTTTATTATAATGAAAGAGGAACATATCAGGATGTAAATGATGATGTTTATGGATATATCACAACCAATAAAGGACTATCGAGTAATGCAATATACAGTTTAGCTATTGATCGAAGAGGAGATCTGTGGGTTGGTACAAGTCTGGGTGTAAACATTATCACAAATCTTTCTTCAGTTTTATCATCTGCAAATCCACAGTTAAAGATAACAACATCATTTTCAGTCAGGCAACAGACCATTAATGCACTTGCTGTCGATCCACTGAATCAAAAATGGCTCGGCACTAACCAGGGTTTATTTTTGATGAATTCGGATGGTACACAACTCATTACCTCACTAAATATAAAAAATAGTCCTTTACTTTCCGATAAAATAGAAAGCATTGCAATTGATGAAAAAACTGGAAGAATTTATGTTGGTAGTGCAAATGGTTTAACTTCTTTTGATACCCCATCTATTCTGCCTGCTGAGAATTTTAATGGATTGAATATTTATCCAAATCCCTTAATACTTAAAGATGGTAACCAATTGGTGACAATAGATGGATTAATTAGAGATACAGATATAAAAATAACAACGGTATCCGGCAAATTAGTGCGTCAGTTTTCTTCTCCGGGTGGACGTACAGCTTTTTGGGATGGACGTGATGATAACGGTAATTTAGTTAACAGCGGAGTGTATATCATAATTGCTTTTGATCAGGAAGGCAATAGTGTTGAGACAGGCAAAATAGCAGTGCTTAGAGAATAGTTTTATATCCAATGATTGATCTCATAAATATTTCACTTCAATTTGGCGGTAAATATCTTTTCAAGGATGTTAATTATAGAATATCTTCCGGTGATAAAATTTCACTTGTCGGTGCTAATGGAACAGGCAAATCTTCACTACTAAAAATTATTGATGGCCAACTTGAACCCGAATCCGGGCAGGTCTCTAAACAAAAGCGCATTTCCATCGGTTATCTTCCTCAAGATCATGTTACTCATCTCGGTAAAACATTATTGGAAGAGGCATCTTCTGCTTTATCTGATATTATGGAACTTCAAAATAAAGAAACCGAGATTACTGCTGCTTTAAATAATCCTTACCTTTCCGATGAAGAAAAAATGGATTTTGCTCATCAGCTTGGGGAAGTTCATCATATGCTGGAAGGATTGGATTCTTATTCGGCAGAATCTAAAGTTGAAAAAATTTTACTTGGACTTGGATTTTCTGAAGAAGATTTTAATCGTTTGACAGATCAGTTTTCCGGTGGTTGGCAAATGAGAATTGCACTTGCAAAAATTCTTATTTCACAAAATGATATTTTACTTCTTGATGAACCTACAAATCATCTTGATATTGATTCTCTCGAATGGTTAATAGATTTTCTTAAAGCCTATAAAGGTGGTTTGCTTATTGTTTCGCACGATAAAAATTTTGTCAATCAGGTTACTAACCGAACTTTGGAAATTTTTCTTGGCAAGTTTTATACATTTAAAGGAGATTACGATGCTTACATTAAATATAAAATAGAACGTGATGAATTAACTGTTCATCAATTTGAACAACAGCAAAAGAAGATTAAGGAAACTCAAAAGTTTATAGAACGATTTCGCTATAAAGCCACGAAATCCCGGCAAGTGCAAAGCAGAATTAAGCAACTTGATAAAGTTGAGCTTGTTGAATTACCCGAAGATACAAGTGAAATAAAAATTAGATTTCCGGAACCACCTCAAAGTGGAAGAACTCCGATAAAGCTTATTTCTGTTTTTAAATCCTATGGCGACAAAAAAGTTTTTGCGGGAATTGATTTTGAAATAGAGAAAGGCGAAAAGATTGCTTTCGTTGGACCAAATGGTGCAGGAAAATCAACTCTTGCAAAAATAATATCCGGTGTGATTAATTTTAATGCTGGTGAAAGAATTTTAGGTCACAATACTATCGTCTCGTATTATGCCCAGGATGTTGCCGATAACCTAAATCCTGATTTGGAAATTATTGAAACAGTTGATGGAATTGCTGAGAATAAAACAGTAGGACAGTTGCGCTCATTACTTGGTTCGTTTCTTTTTTCAGGAGATGATGTATTTAAAAAAGTTGGTATCCTATCAGGCGGAGAAAAAAGCAGAGTTGCACTTTGTAAAATTCTGTTAACAAAAGCTAATTTTATTATTCTCGATGAGCCAACAAACCATCTTGATTACGCTTCAAAACTTATTTTACAAAAAGCGCTGATAGATTTTAGAGGTACGCTTATTCTTGTTTCACACGATGTGGATTTTTTAAGACCTATTGCAACAAAAGTTATTGATATCCGTAAAGGAAATCTGAAAACTTATTTAGGAGATATTGACTATTTCCTTTCAAAACGAGAATTTTTCTTTCAGGAGAAAGAAGTTGCTAATTCTATAAAAAAAGAAAAAAATTATCCTGGTAATCGAAAAGAGCAAAAAAGATTGGAGGCGGAAGCAAGACAACAAAAACACAAAACAACAAAAGATTTATTAAAAGATATTTCCCGTCTGGAAGAAAAGATAAGTGAGTATGAAAATGAATTAAAAGATCTGGAAAGTAAATTAGCAGATCCTCAAATTTACAGCGATGGAGAAAAAGCAAAAAAAGTTACAGGTAAATTTAATCGTGCTAAACATGATCTTGATTCTGCAATTAAAAAATGGGAAGAACTGAATGAAAAACTGATTGCGATCGAATCACAATTCAATTAAACCTTAACTCCCAGAAATTCATCAACTAAAGCCAACCCACCGTAAATTGCAGCATCATCAGCAAGTTTTGAAGGAATTATTTTAATGCCTTTTGCAACAGCATCAAGAACATGATTGTTAAATTCTTTTCTGATTATTGGCATCATAAAATCACCAAGTGCTTCAATTAAACCACCGCCAAGCACAATCATATCAAAGTTCATCAAATTTGCAATACTTCCAAGAATATCACCAATAGTTTCACAAGCCTCTGTAATTCTTTTAGTCACAACTTTATCTTTTCTTTCAATCGCATTTTTTAGTGCACCACTTTTAATCCTTTGATTTGATTTTATTAATTTTGAAAGAACACTTTTTTTCTTTCCTTTTTTTACATCATTTATAATATTATTCACTATTGCTGTCCTGCTGGCAAGAGCTTCAAAACAGCCTTTTTTTCCACAGCTGCACATTGGACCGTTCTTCTGTACAAGCATATGTCCGATTTCACCAGCAACGAAGTTAAATCCGCGATAAATTTTTCCATTAATAATTACTCCGCCTCCAATTCCGGTACCTATAAATACTGCCAGCAAGTTTATGGATTTTTTTCCAACACCATATGTTTTAACCCCAAGTGCTCCAAGATTAACATCATTTTCTAAAAGAACTGGATATGGAATCAATTTTTCAAGTTCAGATTTCATTTTATAGCTTTTGATGCCAAGATTTGGAGCAAAATTTATAACTCCAGTTATTGGGTTAACAGAACCCGGTACACCGAGACAAACAGCTACAATATTTTCGTTTTTAAGCTTAGAGTTTGAAACAACTTTAGTTACAATTTCCGCAACGTCTTTTACATAAGTTTTTGTCCCGCTGCTTACATTTGTAGGTTTTTTTTGACGAGCGATAATTCCCTTTTTTGAGTTGAGTACAGAGGCAAGGATTTTAGTTCCTCCCATATCTACACTAACAATATATTTTTCTTGCACTGTTTTCTCCTTAGATTTTCAATTGGAAAGTTTGCATTAGAAAACTATAAGATATTTTTTTCTTAAGCAAACTGTTTTAATATTTTGCCTCAGAATTTTGCTATTTTATTATCAGATTATCAAACAATTATGAATAAAGGATTACCCTTAAAAAGATTCGGTCAGAATTATCTGCATGACCAGAATATTATCAAAAAGATTATTGATGAAATTGCCCCTAATGAAAATGAATCGATTATTGAAATTGGACCGGGAAAGGGCGCTCTTACGGAACATCTTTTTAATAGTAAAGCAAATCTAACAGCAATAGAAATTGATAAGCGCGTGATTGATGATCTCAAACATCGTTTTACTGACTTGAATTTATTGCAATATGATTTTTTAGATTTAGATTTAAAGCAGTTCATTACAATTGAAAATCAAAAGCTGCGTATAGTTGGAAATATTCCTTACAATATAACATCGCCAATACTATTCAAACTTTTTGATAACAATACAATTATTAATGACGCAGTCTTTATGGTTCAATTAGAGGTTGCCAAAAGAATGACAGCAAAACTTGGATCAAAAGATTATGGAATACTTTCAGTACTTTTAAATTTTTTCGGTAGAACAAAATTATCCTTTAAAGTTTCGCCAAATGTTTTTTACCCAAAACCTAATGTTCATTCGGCAGTTATTCATATTTACTTTAATGAGATTAGAGATAATCAAGGCTTTAATCTGATATTCAAATCGATAGTCAAATCTTCTTTTGGCAATCGCAGAAAGACACTAAAAAATTCGCTAAGCCATGGTATATTTGCGGAAGTAGATTTTAGCGGGTGCGATATTGATCTTTCTCTGCGTGCCGAACAGCTTAATGTTGATGACTTCATTAAACTCGCTGAGTTTGCCAGCAACAATTAAATCCGTTTGTAATCTTAATACTTGATTAATGAAAAATATAAAATCACTTATAAAAAAATTAAAATCTTTTGATGTAGTTGTAATTAGTTTTTCAATCTTTTTGATTTTACTGCACATAATTTATTTCAGTAAGATTGAAAATTCTATAACCTGGATATTTATTAACCTGTTGGTGATAAGTATAGCTTTCGTCATTTCATATATGGAGGCCATTAGCGAACATAAACTCTGGCGAATAGTTCATTATTGGTATATAGCTCCGATAATTTTATTAACCTTTCGCCAATTATTTTTTATGGTAAAACCAATCCGCGTTTATGATTACGATGATTGGTTTATTGCGATTGATCGTTGGATGTTTGGAACAGATCCAACGCATTTTCTTTATCAGTTCTCTCATCCGGTTTTAACTGAAATTCTGCAAATAGTCTATGGAATGTTTTATCTGCTTCCACTGATTCTTGGATTGTCTTTATTAAACAAGGATAGATTTGTTGCATTAGATTTTGCTCTTTTCTCGGTCATCTATGGATTTTTTCTTTCTTACCTTGGATATTTTTCTTTACCAGGTATCGGTCCACGATTTACATTACATGAATTTAGTACAATCAATGAAATGCTTCCAGGTTTATTTCTAACAAATCACCTGAGAGAAATGACAAATGCTGGGGAAGGAATTCCTTTTGGAACTTTAAATCCTGCGGAAGTTGTTCAGCGGGATGTTTTTCCAAGCGGCCACACGATGATAACTTTAATTGTAATGTATCTCTCAGTAAGGTTAAGAAGCCGAAGCAGATTTTTCTTCATTCCAATAGGATCATTATTAATCTTCTCGACCGTTTATCTTTGGTATCATTATGTCATCGATCTTGTCGGAGGATTAATATTTATGATATTTTCAATGTGGAGTGGGAAATACCTTTTTAATTGGTGGCAAAGAAAAGCCGGGAAAGAAGAATTTGAATACAGAAATAATTAATTGAAATGAATGAAAAGAAAAACCAGGTAAAAAACATCTTTGATAACATAGCTGGCAGATACGATTTTCTCAATCACTTCTTAAGCTTTGGTTTAGATTTTTACTGGAGAAAGAAAGCACTTAAACTAACTGGACTGAATGCCGAATCAATTTTACTTGACATTGCCTGTGGAACCGGCGATGTGGCGATTCAGGCTAAGAAAATGGGTGTTAAAACAATTTATGGCGCAGATTTCTCTTACAAAATGTTAAAACTTTTCGATAAAAAATCTAAATGGGTTGATGGACATCTTGTTCAGATGGTGGCTGAAAAAATTCCGTTTAAAGATGAATCAGTAACAAATATAACTGTTGCATTTGGCGTAAGAAACTTTTATGATATTCAGGAAGGATTTAATTCATTCTACCGAATCCTAAAACCAAAGGGCAAAGCAACTATAATTGAGTTCAGAATGCCTTCCAACAAAATTATTAAAAGCATTTATAGTTTCTATTTTAAAAATATTTTACCTGTTTTGGGTGGAATAATTTCCGGTAATAAAGCAGCTTATACGTATCTTCCTGATTCAGTAGAAGAGTTTGATGAAAAAGTCAATCTTGAAAAACTTTTAACTAATTCAGGTTTTAAGGAAATCAAAAAGTATGATTTTACTTTTCAAACAGTTCAGGTTTTAATTGCACAAAAATAGTTATAGTGATTTGTAGGAATATAATTCTTCAATAACGTATGTACCCGGCAAATAAACATTCCTGCCCGAAAGGAAATTAATAATTTCCGAACTCCCTTCCCATCTAATAAAACCTATACCTTCGGCAATCCAGCCATTTGCTTCATAAGTGGTTGGTGGTTGATTTATATCAGTAGTCAATTTAGTAGTAAAACGAATTATAAAAACTTCCTTAGTTATTGCAGAGTTATTGATTGTAAGATCAATTGTAGATTTTGAGAGAACTTTTGCGTCTATTGTAAGAATGTCAAATTGAAATGATAGGTAATTGACACTAACTTTATAAACTGGCCAGGTTTGATATAATTCAAAAGGTTGATAAAGCAAACGATATTCCTGGTCAAAGGAAATGGCCCCGCGTATTGAATCTGGAATAATTGAATTAAATGCATTAGAGTCTATATCTACATAATTAAATACACCTGTGTCACTTTTTCTAAAAAAAGATTTATTTACAGATTGAATACCATTTATATTAAAAGAATCAACTTCTATTTGATATGGTGTTTCCAGTAAAGTTGTATCACCATCATAATATGTTTTTTTTGTTCCAGATTGAACCCCTGAACTATCGCTAACAGAAATGCTATAAAAGTAATTATTTCCATTTGAATTAGGGAAATAATTTGATGAGGTTTTATTTGGCGCCGGCTCTGTTGTTGATTCTTTACAAGAAGTTATTAAAACAACTAGTGAAAACATTAATGCAAAACTTTTTTTCATAAATTTTTTTTTAATTTTTTAAATGCATTTAATCTATGACTTATTTTATTTTTCTCTTCGTGTGACATTTCTGCTGTGGTAATATTATATCCATTGGGAATAAATAATGGATCATATCCAAATCCGTTTTTACCTCGAGGGTTTTTAATGATATTCCCTCTTATTTCTCCAATCGCTGTCTTATATTTTTCTCCATCATAATAAACTGCTGCACAAACAAATCTTCCTGGATGAGGTTCTTGGAATTCAGAAAGTTTATTAATTAACTTCAAATTATTCTGCTCATCATCTGAATTTTCTCCAGCATATCTTGCAGAATAAATTCCGGGTTCACCATTCAGCTGAAATGATTCCAAACCTGAATCATCTCCTAAACAAGGTAATCCATATTTTTCATAAGCAGCTTTAACCTTTAATTCAGCATTTGCTAAAAATGTCAATCCCGTTTCTTCAACACTAGGATAATCATCAAAATCCAGAAAGGATAAAATTTCTACATCTAAATCCTTCAGGATTTCTTTAACATCTTCAAGTTTACCTTTGTTGGTTGTTGCAAGCAGTATTTGTTTTTTCATTCTCCTACTCTTTTCAACAATTTTTTCAACTCTTCTTTTGCTTTTTTATTTAACTCTGCCTGGTCATACAAAAGAGATTTTTTATTCAATACTTTCCACTCGCCTTCTATCATAACGGAATGGACCGAATCACTTGAAGATGAGTAAACAATATCCGAATAAATTGATTCATCACTTTCGGAGAATGAATGAATATTTGTCTTTAAATCGAGTAAAACCAAATCAGCTTTCTTCCCCACTTCAATTCTTCCAACTTCATTTTGCAGATGTAAAGCTCTTGCACCTTCTTTCGTTGCAAGTTGGAAGACAGTTTTGGCATCCATAATAGTTGAACCATGAATAGGCTTTTGAATTAATGCAGCTAACCTCATTTCATTAAAAATACTAAGATTGTTATTGCAAGGTGCACCATCAGCGCCAAGTGATACTGAAATTCCTTTCTTCAAATATTTTGGAATGTTTGCGATCCCTGAACCTAGTTTTAAGTTTGATGAAGGACAGTGGGAAACACGGACATTATTTTTCTTAAGCAAATCAGTTTCTCTATCATTTACGTGAATGCAATGTGCAAGAACTGAATGATCATCAATTACTCCAATCGAATTAAAGTACTCAATGTTTTCTTTATTATGTCTTCGCTTAACTTCAGCTATTTCATTTTTATTTTCAGATGAATGAGTGTGATATAAACTTCCTTCAAAATCTTTTTTCATTTCAAAAGATTCTTTAAGTAATTTTTCAGAACAAGAGAGCACAAATCGTGGCGCAAATCCAAATTTAATTTTCCCGTTCGATGTGTTGTGATATGTTTTTGCTTGCTGATATATCTCTTTTAACTCTGATTCAGTATCAAACTTAAATTCAGGGAACAGATCATTTTGATCAATTAAACATTTTCCAGCAACTGCTCGTACTCCAGAATTTTGCAGTTCTTCAAAAATGACTTCTTGATGTCTTAATGTTCCCATATCAAGCAAAGTTGTGGTACCGCTTAAAAGCAATTCATTTATTCCCAATCTAATAGAAGTTAAAAGAGAATTTTTATTATGTGCATTTTCATATGGGAATATTTTTAACTGCAGCCAATCAAGAAGTTCAAGATCATCCGCCATTCCACGAAATAATGTTTGGCAAAGATGAATATGTGTTTGTACAAATCCGGGGATTAAAGTTAGATCATCAAATCGAAAAACTCTTTGTTTATTTTTGGAAAAATATTTTTCATCATTTTGTTTGATGGAAATAATTTTTCCATTTTCAATTTCAACAAAATGATTTTTTAAGATTCTATCCTTACCATCAACAGTTACAATATTTTTAGGTACGATAATCATTATTCTGATTTCACTTTTTCTTCAAATATGTTGTCCATCATTTCAAACGCATATCTTAAATGTGGAATAACTATTGAACCTCCAACAATTAAAGCAACATTAAAAGTTTCCATTAGTTCTTCTCGTGTTGCACCTTCTTGTATTGATCGATCAATATGATAAAAAATACAATCGTTGCATCGCAAAACCATCGATGCTGATAATCCCATTAGCTCTTTTGTCTTCGCGTTCAAAGCCCCATCGATGTAAGCTTTGTTATCTAGAGCAAAGAATTTATTAAAATCTCTAAAACCAGAGTTGAGAATTTTATCATTCATTTCTGTGCGATATTCACGTGTCGCTGTTATAGTTTTTTTCATTTTAGTTTATTTCTGTTTTATGTTTATAAATACAGTTGTCAGTCTGAGCTTGTCGAAAACCGACGGTCACACTTCGACTTCGCTCAGTGTGACACATTATTTTCTGATTTAGATTCTCCAATTAAAATTCATCTAAAAATTTATTTTTATCTGCGTCATAAGATACTTCAAATTATTTACCGGAATTTCAGATACCTCATCTTCCCATTCATATTTTTTGGGCGGATCAACTCTTTTAAAAATAAATGCCGAGATCAACCCAACAATTGCACCAAATAAATGGGATTCCCATGAAACACCCTTTTCGACAGGAAGAACTCCCCAAATCAGTCCGCCATAAAGAAAAATAACAACTAAAGCCAGAGCTATCGATCTATTATCTTTTCTAAAAATACCGCTAAAAAATAAGAAAGACACAAAACCATAAATAATGCCACTTGCACCGATGTGATATACTTCTCTTCCAAATATCCAGACTAAAATTCCTGTTCCAAAATAAATAATTGTAAAAACTTTGTAAGCCACTTTAGGATAGAAATAAAAAATCCCGAGTCCCATAAGAATTAGTGGTGCCGTATTAGATACAAGATGTGAAAATCCACCATGAATTAGAGGTGAAGTGAAAACTCCAACAAGTCCGCTGAGGTTTCTGGGAAGTACTCCAAGCTTGTAAGGATAAATATCAAATAAATAAGTGACTAAATATATTATCCACAACAAAATTGGAAATGTTAAAGGAATAATAAGTTTTCGAAAATATTCTTTTGGTTTTTGCAATTATTAAAATTTCAGAAGTTCAATTGATGTGTAAAAATAAAATTATAAATGCTCTTAAGAAAGGTATCCTGAAGTATAAATCTAAGCACAATTAGAGTTTTTATTACGAATGTCACACTGAGTCCCGATGAATCGGGATAAACTCCGTCAAAGTGTGACAACAAATTATTAAGTCAGGCTTCGACTATGCTCAGCCTGACCATTCTAATATCTGTATATTATTTAATATTAGCTAAAATTCCCTTGATTCTTTCTTTCTGATTTTCAGGTGCCATTCCCAAAGCTTTTTCATAAAGCTGTTTTGATTTTACTTTATCGCCTTTGGTTAATAATCCTTCAGCCAGACTATCCCAAACATTCCAGGAATCAGGATAATCAACTGTATTTTTTTCAAAAACTTTTAATGCTTCTTCTGTCTTTCCCATTCCCATAAGCTGATATCCAAGAGCATTTACTTGTGCTTCATCAATTCCGGGTAAAGAAAATGCTTCCTTCTTAATTTTTTCTGCTTCCTCTGATATGCCCTTACTTTCAAGAATTAAAGATTTAGTCATCAGGTTCGTTAGATTTTTATTAATTCCAATTGATCTATCAACCCAGGACTGAGCCTTTTCCAGGTTGTATTTATTAGTTAATGCATAAAGCGCAATCTGGTTCCATCCCTGCCAGAAAAAGCCTGGTATCGCGGTTAATTCTTTTTCCATACTTGCAATAACTGTTTCATTAACATCAATCTCTATCTTAATCGGAATAGAAAGTTTTTCCCACTTTAATGATAGTGTAGTTGAATTTGCACTTAAAACATCGAAAGAATATAATAGCCATTCTTGAAATTCACTTGTGACAGGATTTACGATAATCCTTAGGGCATCATTCTTTTCATTATAAAAGAAACTTCCCCAGGCTGCATTATCTTTACTAAAAATGATCGTCCAGGATTTTTTAGCTGGAATCATGTGCAAGCCATAAGTTCCGGCTGAAACTTTATTTTGTTCAACCATTACGTCGGTTGAAAAAGAAATTGTTGTATTTTCATTTGCACCTGCCCGCCATACTTGATCGAACGGAACAATTCCACCCCAAACTATTCTGTTATTTATAGCCGGGCGATGATAATTAACAACTATATCAGTCAGCCCGATTCTTTGAGAAACTGAAGCCTTCTGGCTCACTTGCGGAGTTGTTAAATTTTGTTGTGCAGTAATTGTAATTACTGAGAACAAAATAATTGCAAACAGTGCGGAAACTTTAACCATAGCGTACCTCTCTTTTTTTAAATGAATGGCAGAAAATAAAGCGATATTTTGTTAAAAATACTTTTAATTGATAAGCGGTTTATTCCAGTGATCGATCGAAGAAATTAGCATTATTACTCTAGTATTCTCTTAAGACTATTTTCATCAACAGTTAATAGACCAACGGAAGGTAACCTTTTTGTAAGTTCTTTCCAGTTTTTATCGAATGCAAATATTTCTTTGAACATGGGAATTGATTTTTCAATTTCACCGGTGTTTGCAAGTGTTACCGCGGTCCAGTATTTCATTTCAAGATTTTCTGGAAACATTTTCATTGCTGCATTATATTCATCCATTGCAAGTTTCATATCATTTTTTTCAATAGCAAGATCACCTTTATTCATATGTTCGTAAGCACGATAAACTTTTAACAATCTTTTTATTTCATCAACAGGGTTTGGATTATCTTCCACCCGTAAATCTATTAATCTGTCTTCCCAAAGATTTCCAGTTGCATCACCTCTAACAATAAGTAAACTGGCTGATTGCTTTCCTCTTATATCACCCCCTTCATTCTGTGCAGCTTCTAATGCTGCAATTAATCTTTCTGCCAGAGGCCCTTCAGATCTCTCAAAAGCTCTGGACATTGCTCCCCAAACCCGATCATTCAACATCATATTTGCTTGAACAGAATAATTATCACCTACAACATGCCCTGCACCTGAAATACATTTGGAACCAGTAAACGCAGCTGAATTTCCTTTCGAATCAACAATTGCAAGTTGTCGTACTTCCCTTCCTTCATCTGTGGAGAGAAGAAGATCAACCACTTCTTGTGAAGTCATTCCTTTTTTCAGAAGTTCCAATCCTCGTTGACCAAATGATGGATTTACAAACGATTGTGTTGCAACAACACCAACTCCAGCCTCTCCCCATGCAACGATTGATCCGACAGAAAACCAATGGGATTGAACAGCAACACCCATTTCACCGGTTTGCGGGTCACGGGCAACTATAGAATAAGTATGAGCTAATGGTTCGGATCCAAAAAAAGTTTGTGCTGACGCCCGCGTGGTCTCACCCAGGGTGCGGCGGAGCCCGCCCACGTCCGACCTGGCCGCCAGCTCCACCATGGTAGGGAAGGCGACGATGCCAAAGGCCGTGCCGATGAGGGTCTCCGGAAGCTGCATGGCGTCCCAGCCCCATTCCAGGGCGCTGACGCTGCCCGTCGCCAGCCGCGAGGCCAGGTTGGTCATGAGGATGAGCGTGAGCTGGAAGACGGCCAGGTCGAGGATGCGCGGTCCCATCAGCCAGCCCACGCGGTGGACGGCCGGCGAGTGCAGGTCGAGCACGGGCTGCCAGCGGAAGCCAAAGTGAACAAGGGCGGGAACCTTGGCGGCCAGGTGCAGGAATGCGCCCAGCAACGCACCCCAGGCCAGGCCCATGATGCCCAGGGTGGGCGCCAGCCAAAGCGCCCCGACGATAATGCCCAACGGATAGAGCGCCGGGGCCAGCGCCGGCAGCAGAAAGTGCTTGAATCCGTGCAGCACACTGCTCTGGACCGAGCTGATGCCAAACAAGAGCGTTGACAGCAGCACGATGCGCATCACGGTCACGGTTTCGGCCTGGGCAGCCGGGGCGAAGCCGGGGGCCAGGACGGTCCGCACCAGCCAGGGCGCCGACAGCGCTGCCAGACCCGCCAGGGCGGCGACGGCGATGACCACCAGGTTGGTGATGGCGCTGGCCAGTCGCCAGGCCCCTGGGCGGTCTCCGTCGGTCAGGAAATCGGCGAAGACCGGGATGAAAGCGGTAGCCAGGGCGCCGCCCGCCACAATCGTGAACAACAGGTCGGGCAGCTTGAAGGCGGCGTAGTAGGCGTCAAGCTGGCTGCCGATGGTGAACTCGCCGGCTGATGATGACGTTGCGCAGCAACCCCATCGCCGCTGCCAGCCCGAACGCGGCGATGACCACCAGCGTGTTCAGGGCGATGTGACGGGAACGGCGCTGCTCCATGTCCTCATCTCAGCTTCCGGTCAGGGCCGCCAGCGCATCGGCTGCCGGGCGGAAGCCGGGGTTGAAGGCGACGGCCCGGCGGTAGGCGGCGGCCGCAGCCTCTGTCTGGCCCAGGCCTTGGAGGCCCCGCCCCCGCCAGTAGTGCAGCTCTTCGATGCTCTCTGTGGTCCGCAGCGTGGCCTCGGCCAGGGCCACAACCTCCTGGTAGCGCCCGACTTCGTAGTACGCCTGGAACGGACCAAACTGGTACCAGAGCATACGCCAGGGCAGCCCGATGACCCGCGCCTGGTCGTAGGCGGCGGCGGCGTCCTCGTAGCGGCCCAGGGCGACGAGAGCGGAGCCGCGATTGAACCAGGCGAAGGCGTCCTGGGGGTTTTGGTCAATCTCCGTGTCGGCCTGGGCCAGGGCGGCCTGCCACATCGCCTGTTCGCCGCCGGGGTCCAGGATGGCGGCGCCAAGAATGGCGGCCACGGCCGGCGCCTGGGCGTCAGTGTAGAGCACGAGGTAGGCGCGGTTGAACACCCGCCAGAGCGTTGCCAGCTCAGCGTAAGGGAGGCGCAGGGGTTGATAGGGGCCATCCCGGCTGCCGCCGGTGGCAACATAGCTGTCGTAGGCCACCCATTCGCTGCGGGCCTCATCGTAGCCCGTGAGGAGCCGGTAATGGCCCATGCCATCATTGGGCTTTGGCTCCAACCATGTCTCGACAAACACCGGGAGTACCGTTGCTCAGCAGCAGCCGTAGGCGCTCAGGTTCGCCGTTTACCAGCACCGCGGCTTGCAGGCCCTGCCCGCGGGCGAATTCCGCCAGTTCGGCCAGATTGACGTTCTTGTCATCGCGGTTGGGCCGCAGGGCCAGGCGCACCTGTTCTTGGGTGAGCGTGCTGCCAAAATAGCTGAGGTGCATGGCCAGGGTGGCCGGGCCACAGTTGTTCCAGGTCTGCCAGGCGTGAGTCAACCCGGTGAGGGCGACGGCGGGTACGGTCGCGCACCGCTAGGCTACGGTCAGCGACCTACAGCGGGCACGGCGTCGGCGACGGGTAGTCACGGTGGGCGCGGTCGAGTGTCGCAGCGGGCCGCCGGCGTGTTGGTTACGGGGGCCGGTGTGTCGACGATGGGGTCGCGTCCGGTGTGACGGTGGCTGTACGCGGGCCGCGGCGTGGTAGGAGTGGCGGTGCGTTGCGCGGCTACGCCGGTGGGATGGTCCGGCGCGTCGGCTGCGACATCAACGTCAGTGCGATCAACCGGCCTGGCCTTGCCGGCCATCGCTGCTCTCAATCGGCAGCGGCGTGGGCACCGTGAGCGGATGGTCGATGGGGCGGCGCTCGGCGATCTCGGTGCGACGCGGAACGCCAACCCTTCCAGGCCGCCGTAGCGCAGCGAGCCGGCAACCAGAATGCCGGCGATGCCCAGGACAAGAGCAAGGAGCGATGGCGAGCAGCAGACGTATCATGAGAACGGCAATGATAGCATAGCGGTGGCGGGTGGCGGGTGGCGGGTGCGGGTGGCGGGTGGCGGTGCGGCGGCATCGCGGGTGGCGGGGCGTGGGCGGCCCTCCCTGTGGCCGCCCTCCATCGTCGTCCGGGGTGCGGCCTATTAGTGACGCGGCGTGGGCCTCGGTTTGTTCCCTGAAGCGACCTCCGGGAGGTCCAAGACCTCCCGGAGGTCCAGCGGCGCAAAGCCATTGCCGCCAGAGCCTCCCGTGCGCTATAATGAGACGTTGTTTAGGGCCGGGGACGTGCTTTGTCACGTCCCTTTTTCGCAGGTGCAGCCTGCCGGCCGCAGGAGGTCGCCATGCCCAAGTACGTCTCTCCCACCATTGACCAGCTCCTGGAGAAGCTGCGCTACCTACCGGACGCGGAGCGGAACCTGGTGCGCCGCGCCTATGAGGTGGCCGAGGCCCAGCACCGCGAGCAGGTGCGTAGCTCTGGCGAGCCGTACATCACGCATCCGTTGGCCGTGGCCGACATCCTGGCCGATCTGCGCTCCGATGTCGACACGGTGGCAGCCGGGCTGCTGCATGACGTCGTCGAAGACACCGGGTACACACCCGAACAACTCGAAACGAACTTCGGCAGTCGCGTCAAGGAATTGGTCCTGGGCGTCACCAAGCTGTCCAGCCAGACGCGGCGTGAGCTGGAGTCAACCGACCACAGTGAGACTCGGCGGCAACGGCTCCGCACCTCCCCGACCGGAGCGTTCGCGCCAGGAAGAATGGGCTGAGAACATGCGCCAGCTCTTCCTCAGCTCCGGCGACCACCCCTTGATCCTTGTCATCAAGCTGGCCGACCGCCTCCACAACATGCGCACGCTGAGCGCCATCAAGAACGAGGACAAGCGCAGGCGCATCGCCAAAGAGACGATGGACATCTTCGCACCGGTGGCGAACCGCCTGGGCATGTGGCAGATCAAGTGGGAGCTGGAAGACCTGTGTTTTCGCCACCTACAGCCCGTCGTCTACCAGCAATTGCGCGAGAAGATTTCACAGCGGCGGGATGAGCGAGAACGGTTCATCCACCAGGTTGAGGAACAGCTCCAGGCCGACCTGGCAAATGCATCCGTTTCGGCCGATGTCACAGGCCGGCCCAAGCACATCTACTCCATCTGGCGCAAGATGCAGAAGAAGGGCACGCCCTTCGAGAAAGTCTACGACGTCCACGGCTTCCGCATCATCGTCGAGAGCATTCCCGACTGTTACACGGCGCTGGGCATTGTCCACGCCCGCTGGGTGCCTGTTCCCGGCGAGTTCGACGACTACATTGCCCGTCCCAAAGAAAACGGCTATCGCTCCCTGCACACGGCGGTGATCAGCCCCGACGGCACCCACATGGAGGTGCAGATTCGCACGGTGGAAATGCACGAGCTGGCCGAACAGGGCGTGGCCGCGCATTGGCGCTACAAAGAAGGCGGCGGCAACAAGCTCGATGCCGATTTCACCAACAAAGTCGCCTGGCTGCGGGCCCTGGTCAACTACGAAGAAGAATCCAGCAGCGCCAGCGAGATGATGGAGAACATGCGCAGCGGACCTCTTCGGGGATCGTGTGTACGTGTTCACGCCCAAGGGTGACCTGCTGGCGATGCCGGCCGGAGCCACGCCTATCGACTTCGCCTACCAGATCCACACCGAGGTCGGCCACCGCTGCCGCGGCGCTCGCGTCAACAACCATATGGTGCGGCTCGACTACCAGCTCAAGAACCGCGACCAGGTGGAGATCATCACCACCAAGAAAGGCGGACCCAGTCGCGATTGGCTGAATGAGCATCTGGGCTATGTCCGCACCTCGCGGGCGCGCACCAAGATCAAGCAGTGGTTCCGCCGGCAGGACCGCGAACAGAACATCACCTTTGGCCGCCAGATGCTCGAGCGCCTGCTGAAACAGCTCAGCCTGCGCACGGTCAGCTTTGAGGACGTGGCAAAGGCCTTTGCCTACGACGAGTTGGACGACCTGCTGGCCGCCATCGGCTATGGCGACATCACCTCCGATCGCGCTGGTGGGCAAGCTGATCAGCCTGCAGCCGCCTTCCAGCGACAAGGCTCGGCGGCGATTACCTGCCGGAGACGTCACGCCAGACTGCGGCCGCGGACGCCGGCGGCATCGCCATTCGCGGGGTGAGCGGATTGGATGTACGCCTGGCCAATTGCTGTCATCCCTTGCCGGGCGAAGCCATCATCGGCTACGTGACACGCGGCCGCGGGGTCACGGTCCATCGCGCCGACTGTTCCAACGTCATCAATCGCGACGAGGCCGATCGTCTGATCCAGGCCAACTGGGGCGACGAAACCCCTACTTATGGCGTGCCGATCATGGTGAAGGCCTGGAACCGGTCGGGATTGCTGCGGGACATCACCAGCATCGTGGCCTCCGAGGGCATCAACATCAGCACGACCACCACGATCAGCAATGAAAAGAACCCGGTGGCGGTCATCCTCCTCACCTTACACGTGCGCGATGCCCAGCAGCTCACGCGCCAGCTCGACCGCATCGGCGGCGTGCCCAACGTGTTCGAGGTCGAGCGGCTCCGCTCCGACCGGGGTCCGGTCACAGCGGAATCGCTCAACCTCAATGGCAAGACCCGGCAGCAGCGGCGTCACGCCTGACCTGCGCACCTGACCTCCGGGAGGCCCTCCAAGGCCATCCCGGAGGTCATTGAGGACACTCATGACTTCATCCGGGCGCCCTTTTCCGCATCGGTGAAGATCCGAGCCCGCCAGGTCGCCGATGACGTAGGTGTCGGTGAAGCGGCCTGTCGCCGGGTCCACAAAGACGCGGTAGAACTGCGAGGAATACTGCCCGGCGTCCGCTGCCAGCTCCTCTTCGGTGATCTTCCGGATCTCTTGCAGGCGGCGCTGCCAGAGGGCCATGTTCTGGGGACGCAGATCCACCCAGCCATCGTTGGCATTGCCCGCTTTGGCCTGCGGCCCGCGCAGCAGCCGGTCGCCCGGCGGCAGCAGGATGGGGATGCCGATCGAGATGATCTGGGCGCGCAGGTGGGCGTCGCGGCCGATCTCGGCCGCAACAGACGTGGGCCAGGGTTTCCGGGCTCATGGCCAGCGTGCGAGTGATGCTGTCGCCGCTGGCGCGCTGCAGCAGGTAGGCTTCGTACAGAAGCTTGGAGAGCCGCGGCGGGCCCAGCAGCTCGAAGGCGACGCTGCGTACATCGTGGGCCGATTCGAGCTGCCGCATGCGCGCGCAGCGCCCCCTCGCGCAGGATGCCGGCGCGATACGTCGGCCCCAACACCGACTGGTCGAGGGCGCTGATCACGTCGAAGCCGGTGTTGCCGCCCTTGATCTCCAGGGCCACGTAGCGGGCGATCTCCTCCGGCGTCACGAACTCCATCTGGTTGAGCGATGTGATCGTGGAGAACTCACCCAGGGCGAAGAGGCCGTTTTCACCGGTGTCGATGTAGACGTTTTCCAACACGCCACCTGGCAGCGGCGTCCCATAGTCACCGTCCGCCGCCAGGGCGTCGGCCAACGGGTAAGCCTGGTCGGGCGGGCAGTCATAAAGGGCGATGGGCTTGCCGCCGCGGCGAATCGGGCCGAAGCCGATTTCCGCCCAGCCGATGGCGGCCGTGGGCTTGATCTCCTTGATGGCGGGTAGATCGAACGACGTACGCGCCAGCAGGAAGAGCAGAAGGCTGTGCGCCCCTGCCACCGCCGTCTTGGAAAGAAGGACGGAGGAGGGCTTTTCCTCGCCGTGGGTGTAGGGGATGTTCAGGCCCATGCCGCCGGTGCCGCTGGTGCCCACCTTGACGTACACCTTGACGCCCGGCCAGTCCTGATCGGGCTGCGGCTGCAAGACCTCCTGCAATATCTGCATGTGGCGCACCACATGCGGGATGTACAGCTTGCAGAGGTGGCTCTCGACCGCCTCGCGGAATCCGGCCGGGTCGGCGGCGTCCGCTGCCGCCAGCAGCTCGCGTGCGCTCTGGTAGAGATTCTGATAGGCAAACGCCGTCGCCGTGTTGATGCAGTCGACGATGGCGTGCGGCCGGGACTGGCGCACGATGCGGGCCAGGGTGGACTCTTCAGGATCTCGCGCTTGCGGTCGGCCACCATCGGGTCCAGCAGATCCGCCAATACCTGGCGCCGCCGCTCCGGCTGGGCCAGAATGGTGGACCATGTCAGGTCCTTGCAGTCCCAGCGAATGAAAATGTTGCCCCAGCAGGCGCTCACCTCTGTCTTGGCGGGCGCTTCGCTGCGAATCAGATCCGCCGTCTGCTCGGCGCCGGCCTGGTCGATGGAAGCGATCACGATGTGGCCGGGGTGATCCCGCAGCAGTCGCCGGCACACGGCTTTGCCCACCATGCCAGCGCCGCCCAGCACGAGAATCGTACGTCCTTGTACGTCCATGAAACAAACCTCCGCAGTCAGGAAATGAGGATACCCCCATGGTACCAGAGAAGACGAGTGGAGACGGGGACAGAGGAGCGAGCAGGAGAGACAGGACAGAGACGGAGGACGAAGGAACAGAGAACAGGAACAGGAGATGGAGAAAGTAGAACAGTGAACAGTAGACAGTCCGTACAGTGCTGCCGTCCACGCGCTGTGCCACGTCCTCCGTCCACTGACCACTGAGTCCTCACTGACCACTGATCCTACCTGTCTTCCCCTCGTGGTATAATACGCCTACATGGACGCCGGGAGGGGCGAGCTTGTACAGTCTCGCCGTTGCTCCGGGCGGCCATTTGTTGATCACGACCCACCATCACCCCGAGGATGCCTTTCCTGTGTTCAGCCGCTTCCGCCGCGCCCAAGTCACTGCCGAAGAACAAGAGAAGATCGATCAGAGCCTTGATAGGACCCGCCGCGGCGTCCTGGGCCGGATCGGCTCCATCTTCCAGGTCAGCGACATCACCGACGAACTCTGGGAGGAACTGGAAGAGATCCTGATCATGGGCGATGTCGGTGTCGAGACCTCGATCAAGCTGGTGGAAGCCGCCGCAACCGCGTCCGGGTCGAGGGCGTCAAGCGCACCGAGGACGCCTACCAGATCCTCAAGGATGAGATGGTTCGCATCCTGACGGCGGGCGCCGGCCAGCTTGACCTCGACAACCCTGCCCGCCTGCTGAACGTGGCGCTCATCGTCGGCGTCAACGGCTCCGGCAAGACCACGAGCATCGGCAAGCTGGCCAAGTACTACCGCAATCGCGGGCGCCGCGTCGTCCTGGCCGCGGCCGACACCTTCCGCGCCGCCGCCATCGACCAGCTCAAGATCTGGGGCCAGCGGGCGGGCGTGACCGTCATCGCCCACGAGCCGGGCGCCGACCCGGGCGCCGTGGTTTACGACGCCATTCGCGCCAGCCAGGAATCACGCGATGCCGACATCCTGATCATCGACACCGCCGGCCGCCTGCACACCAACTACAACCTGATGAAAGAGATGGAGAAGATCCGCAACGTGGCGCAGCGCCAGGTGCACAAGGCCCCGCACGAGGTGCTGCTCGTTCTTGACGCCACCACCGGCCAGAATGCCATCACGCAGGCGCAGAAGTTCCGCGAAAGCGTCGCCGTGACCGGCGTCATTCTCACCAAGCTGGACAGCACCGCCAAGGGCGGTGTGGTCCTGGCCATCGCCGACCAGCTCGGCGTGCCTGTGCGCTTCGTGGGCACGGGCGAGAAGATCGACGACATGGCCGAGTTCGACCCCTGGGCCTTTGTCGGCGCCCTGTTGGAACACGATTCCAATTGACCTGCGCATCCATCTGTGCACTGGTCATGTTGAGCGGGTCGATCGGCCACCTCTCCGTTCTGCAGCCAAGACCAGGCGAAACATCTCAATCCGCCAGCGACCTACACGGCGCCTCAATCGCTGCCGTCCCCACCCACCCCTAAGGAAAAGCCATTATGAGTGAAACACGAACGTTGTTGGAATCTCTGGAGACGCGTCTCCAGACAATCAGGGGGCGTCTTTGACTGGCCAGCGATGCTGGTTGAGCTAGAGACGCTGGACAAACGCGTGGCCGACCCAGGCCTATGGGCCGACCCCAAAGAAGCGCAGGCGACCATGCGCCGGCTGACGGTCCTGCGCGACCAGGTGAATGACTGGGGAGAACTGACGCGCCGGGTGGACGACGCCATCGAGCTGGTGGACCTGGCGGAGATGGAGGAGGACGCCGAGACGCTTGAGGTCATGGCCCAGGAGGCAGCGGACTTGCAGGCTCTTGTCGACAAGCGCGAGCTGAAACTGGCGCTGTCGGGCGAGCACGACGAAGCCGGCGCCATCCTCACGCTGCACGCCGGCGAAGGCGGCACCGAGGCGCAGGACTGGACGCAGATGATGCTGCGCATGTATTTGCGCTGGGCGGAGCGTCACGGTTCAAGACCACCATCACCGACACGACGCCCGGCGAAGAAGCGGGCATCAAGACGGTCACGGTCGAGATCGAGGGCGCCTGGGCCTACGGCTATCTGCACGGCGAGAAGGGCAACCACCGCCTGGTGCGCATCAGCCCCTTCGATTCCAACGCCCGCCGCCACACCTCATTTGCCAAGGTCGAGGTCATGCCCATCCTCGACGACGATATCGACATCCAGATTCACCCCAACGACCTGCGCATGGATGTGTTCCTGTCAGGGGGGGCCGGCGGCCAGAACGTGCAGAAGAACTCCACCGCCGTGCGCCTGACGCACCTGCCCACCGGCATCGTCGTGAGCTGCCAGAACGAGCGCAGCCAGCTTCAGAATCGGGAGTCGGCGATGCGCGTCCTGCGTGCCAAACTCTACGAGATCGAGCTGGAGAAGCGCAAGGCGCAGGAAGCCTCGCTGCGCGGCGTCTACGTCAAGGCAGGCTTCGGCAGCCGCATCCGCAACTATGTGCTGCAGCCCTACCAGCTCGTCAAGGACGAGCGCACCGGCTATGAAACCGGCAACACCGGCGCCGTGCTCGACGGCGACATCGACGGCTTTATCGACGCCTGGCTGAAGATGCAGGTCACGGGCGAGACATTCGTGCGGGAAGGTGGTGAGGAGGACTGATCTCGAGCTTGACCAGGCTGAGTTTGATGGTTGCGACCGGAATGCGTAAAATACGAACATCATATTCTACGAGATCTGAGTCATGCACACAACATCGCTTTCGCTGACCGAGATGGTTCGAGGATTCTCTGACTACGTGAACCGGTTGCCTACCGCGGCGAACGCTTCATCTTGCTCAAGGGCCGCAAACCGGTGGCGGAATTGCGCCCGGTTCCAGCCGGCAGGCTGCTGGGTGAGTTGGAAACTGTGCTGCGGTCGCTGCCAGCGCTCAGTGCAGCCGAGGCCGAAGATTTTGCTGCGGATATGGAAGAGGCGCGCGCGCAGCTTCCGCGCCAGGAGCTGCGAGACCCGTGGCAGTCCTGATCGACACCAGCATCTTAATCGCCTACGAGCGAGGCCAGCTCGACCTGGCAGGTCGGGTGGCTGGCCGCGAGGCAGAGGAAGCCTTCCTCTCTGTCATCTCGGCCAGTGAGCTGCTGCATGGCGTCTATCGTGCGGCGAATCCAGCCATCCGCACCCGGCGCCTGGCGTTCGTCGAGGCGGTCCTGAGCCGGTTCCCGGTGCTCGAAATCGATCTGGAGGTGGCGCGCAGCCACGCTGCCCTCTGGAGCAACCTGGCGCAGCGGGGTGAGATGATCGGTGTGCACGACTCTTGGCTGGCAGCCACCTGTATCGCCCTCAACCTGACCCTGACTACTGCCAATACCCGGGAGTTCGACCGGGTGCCTGGTCTCAAACTCGAGAACTGGCTGGTGGGCTAGATGCGTCCTCTCGTCGGGTTCTGTTTTTGTGGTGGTTGGTGTCCACGGCCTTTCCTGCATCCCTGTCTGAATGTTCTGAAAGAATAGAAGTCCACTAGCACCAGCGTCTTGACAGTAGCAACGCTGTCGATCCATTATACGCGCCTGGTATCATACTCGTTGCGTATAATGGCGATATTGAGAACAGCCTGGCGATTCTGCGTGCGATTGCGGGAGGGGCTCATCGCCGAGCCGACATCGCACGCGTGGCAGGGCAGCCGGTACGCACTACCGACCATCACCTGGGAACACTGGTTGAACTTGGCATCCTTGAATATCGCAAGGCGGTAGATCGGATTCGTAATGTTGATCGCTGGGGAACCTATCATTTGCGTGACCCGTTCTTTCGCTTCTGGCATCAATGGGTCTTGCCGAACGAAGACTATCTGGCGATCGGTCGTCGCCAGGAGGACGTTGCTGACCAAATTCGACAAGGAATGTCGCAGATCGTGGCGCCGGTCTGGAGCGTCGGGTTCTTTTCGGTGAAGCTAAGTGGCGACGTGAACCGATGACCGAACGGGCACTGGAAACCCTGATCGATCGAGGCAACCGCTGGCTGGGGGGCGACACGGGTTGGGACGTGCATTATGCATTCTTCGCCCGATCGTTTGGTCGCGTAAAGGAATCCGTCGGTCAGGAGCCCGGATTCAACTTTTTCACTCCGGATGACCTGTTAGGGATCATCCGGAATAGGGGTCGGGTTTTCTTTTTGTGGCGGTTGGTGGCCACGGTTTGCCCTGTGTCTGATGACAATCCATTTCCAACTGACGGCACTTGTCGACGCGAACTTGATTGTGGCAAGCTATATTCATAACCTAGCATAACCACTCAGAGACTGTCACGATGGACGAATCAGAACCTCAGCAAGGCTCGTCCTGACTGGGCGCAACGCATGCAGTACTTTCTGGAGGAGCAAGGATGGAATCTCGACTAGACTATCTCTTTCAGGAATGGGGTCAGCTTGGCGGCGCTGTGTTGGTGGCAGGCAAACGGCAGGTAGAGCCGGCACGTGGGCCAGAAGAGGTTCTGGCTGAGACCACCGCCCACTGTCGCGATTCGCGCGACTCACGTGGGTGGTGGTTGACTGGCTCCGTGCGCACATCGATGACCTCGAAGAACAAACCCTTTTCGCTCAGGCGCGGGAGATTGGCGATCTATCGGTACTTGGCGTGCTTTGCGACATGGCCAACCAGGCACATCCCCATTCCAAGTTGAAGCGCATCATGGCACGATGTGCGCCTCATCCCCTGCTTGAGCCCTTCTTCACCAGCGTAGCCCGCAGTCCGCTGGCTACCAGACTGCGCACGCGAGAACGCCCTGGACGTTTTCCTGCGCTGGAACTACTGGTGTCAGGAGGTTCGCTACCTCAGCCCGGCAATGGTGCTGTCGAGGCAGCCAGGGAGTTGGGGCGGGCGACGTATTCCAGGGCCGGGGAAGCACGTGGGCCGCCCGCCAAGAATCGTCCGGGACGCAAGCGACTCCTGGCTGTATGGTGCACCGAGGAGGAATGGGAGCCCTATTGGAGCAACTCCCGGAAGACACCCACGATCGCTATCATGAGTTGGCTTCCGTCGTCGCAATACATGAACCTGAGAAGCCGCAGGCAATAAGCGAGCCCGTGAGCCCTTGAGCGGCGCTTGACAGCCCTTTCTACCTTGCTGTAACATCCCAGTCAGTCAACAACAGTCAGGCTCTTAAGTTCCCCTCAATCCTGTCACCCTAAAATTACATGGATAGGGGCCGACGCCCGTCGCTCCCGCCTGACATAGAGTCCGCCAGTCGGCGGACTTTCGTGTTGTTTGGGTGTTCAAGCATGGAGATGCGTGCAGAATGGGAGCGGGTAGCTGAACGACAACTGAGTTTGGCACCTTAGCCAATACCACAGCCGGCAAGAGTCTCCGACATCGGAAGGTTCGTGCGCACATTCTCTACTCCACCCGTTCCAATTCAACCTGTGCTACGATTCACTACCGTACAGAACATTGGTTCGAGAGGATGAGTGAGGCAGGTAATTCCGGTGGGACCAGGAGGCCTTCGGGAATGGGTTCACCTTCGCGCAAGCAGAAGGCGAGAAACCTGCGGCCAAGTTGAAAGAGGCTCAAGTCACAGCGCTTGCGGCGGTGGAGACGACTCCGCCAGTGGTCGTGAGACGCTTGTACGCCGAGGTAGATGATCCAGATGTAAGCGAGGCAGGAGGCGATGAGCAAACGTGAGAGACGTTGAGGATCGGCAAGATGACTGCGCTGAATGTGAAAGCCCCGACTTTTCTGGTCGGAGAACAAGGTTTCGATGTGAGCACGCTGGCGATAATAGGCCAGGGCAGCCTCAGGCTCAGCCATGTTGGTGACCAGGTAGATGGACTCGGTATAGGCTTCGTCCCAGACAGCCAACAGATGCACGGGACCGAACTCCGCCGCCGTCATCCACGCTGGGCTGATCTCCTTGGCCTGGCCTGGACGCAAAGGCACCTTGTTGAGGGCGAACTGGCGGTCGAAGGCGGTGACCAGAATGTTGGAGGCCGTGCGGCACACATACAGCCATCCCGCTTGTTGCAGACGAGTCTGCAAGTTCACGCCATCGAACTCGCCGTCGCCCAAAAAGATGACCGTAGCTTCTGCAGGCACAATCGCCTGCACCTGCGCCAGCAACTCGCCGTGTAGTTCCTCGCTCAGATGCCCTTTCTTGCCCCGGACCACCATCCAGACCAACGGCAAAGCCCGCCCGTGGTAGACCACACTCACCATCAAAGCCATGCAACCACGCCCGACCGTACTGCCATCCATGACCAAACGCAGCGGCTGGGCAGCCAAGACGTGCAGCAGCGCTTGCGCCACAGGCAGCATCCATTGCTCAACACTGATGCTCTCGTTCAGCAGCCAACGCCGGTAGCGTATCACCTGGCTCTCGTGGGCCGTACCGCTCCCTGGCGCCTGCGCAGCGATCTTCGGCAACTGTACCTGTCCACTCCCGACAATGCCACAAATCAGCATCGTCAGCGTGTTCAGGTGTTGTTCCGCATGGCTATGTGCTACGAACCGAAATGCATTGCATCAGCGCTTGCCTTATGGCACGATAGCGGTGGTACGCGTCACTCATGGCTTCTCTCCCGTGAGAGTTTGGCGACTACTTCCGGGAGCTTACCAGAGTTGGCGCGTACCGTCCTTATTGGGCATCAGTACAAATGTTCTGTACGGTAGTCAATAGGGCGAACAATTCGAGTGCCTGGTCAGTTTCCTTCGCCAGGCGCTTTCCGAAGCTCCCGTGGACAAGTCCGACAATGGCGACATACCTCCTGAGCCAGAATCCCAGGGACCTTCCGGCGGATGACCTGGCCGACGAAATAGGCATGGACCCTTTTCGACCATGCGAAGGCAGTTGATTCTCTGACCTCGATGGCGTCAGACACGAAGGCTAGTGATACAGGTGAGGCATGACCACAAGATCGGCTCGCACATCACTCCTCTCTTCATAGGCCTCAGTCCGGTGCTAACACCATTCCTGCAACGCAACTAAAGGAGATAGACCATGAATAGTGTACGAATCATATGGAATGATATCCGATCTAGGCGCAACCTTGACATCTACATCACAATAGCGGCGGCAATCATAATAGTATTCTTGGGCTTGTTTCAAGTGGGGGATATGTTACGGTTGTATCGTCGGCTGTACTGGCAGTCTTGGCCATAGTCTCCTTCGGCCTACTGGAGAACCGGAGAAACAACCAGAACATCGAAAATATTGTTTCACGACTGGAAAGCAACGAAGCTTTTGCATCTCGATTTCTTAAAAGGAATCTTGACAAAAATCAGATCAAAAGTCTGATACGCGAGGATTGCAGAGAACTAGTTATCTTGACGGTTGATTCAGCCAATACTCTACCCGTGATCAAGAGCGATATCGAACTCGGTACAAGAAAGGGAATGAAGACGCCAGCCATTTTTGTGAGACCAGGCAGCATGGGTGCCGAAATGCATGCCCTTCGCAGCAGGCACCTAACGAAAGATGAAGTTGATGCATCTATCACAGCAAGTATGACTATGATGCAACGCATCTCACAGATATCGGGCAAGTTCAAGATCGAATTCAAAACAATTGACTATTTGCCTCCCTTCACATTGATAGCCTTCGACACGAAGGAGCCATCGGGTCGGGGTCTTCGTTCGCTTCCTCACGTACTGGGTGCCCAACGACTCCCGGGCCGTTTCCAGCTAACCAAGCGTAACAATAGCGAATGGTTTGACTTCTTCATTGGACAGTTTGACTCGATGTGGGACGATCCGCAAGCGCCTTAGGCGCAGACAGCGTACAAGCAGAAACTCCTGGGGGAGCTATTCACCATCCGTGATCTGCGTCCCGTGTGCCCGAACTGCCACGCCATCATTCACAGGCGCAACCCGGCATTCACCATCGAGGAACTGAACGCGATCATGGAAAGCGTCGCTGCAAGGCACCCGTGATAACTGCGGGTGGTAGGGCGGCCTTCCGGTTGTGTCAGTCAGGCAAATCCTTCCCCGATATTGTCGCTCAGGTGCCCATGCCGTTCCATGTAGCTGAACGGAAACCCAAAGCTGCATCAGAGGACATAGCGAAATGACGAGTGAATTGGCTTTTGACAAAGCAGTGGTCAGACTACAGGATGCTCTCGCAAAGTTGAGCGTGACGCAGAAGTACGACGTCATCCAGAAGAATCGTGAAGTAGTACTCAGTCGCTTTCGGCCTCTATTCGCGATGGACCATCTACCCCAACTGACGGCAGAGGAATTCCGGTCATTCCTCATCTTCGAGAACAATCGCCATTGGAGCGGTCTGCACCGCCAGGGGCCCAATTACTGCCGACATGGTGGTGTTGCGGCAGGCACTGAGTCTCCTGTTGGATGAGAGCCAGCCAATAGCCGAGCGCATGAGCAAGGCGGTAGGCATGGTGCCAGGAATGGGCAAAGCGATTGCAACAGCCGTCCTCATGGTCGCCTACCCCAAGAACTATGGTGTATGGAACAACACGTCGGAGGAGGCGCTGAAAATCTGGCCTTTGGCCGGATATCGGTTGGGGAAAGTCCCGCTGGGACAGCGATACGCCCAGATCAACGCGAGACCGATGGAGCTTTGTGCGGCTGTCAACGTCGATTTGTGGGATGTTGGATGTGCTGTGGTGGATGGTACAGGGCGAGGAGTTCGACTATCCGGACGATGCCCTAACTGACGAGGCCGAGCCCCAACAAGCACCGGCTCAATTATCGCAGACGATGGGCAGCCAGGGTTTTGGCCTGGAACGTCATCTCCATGAATTCCTGCGTGATAACTGGAACCAGACCGAGCTAGGCAAGGAGTGGGCGCTGTACACCGAGGATGGCGACGAAGACATCGCCTATGAGTACCCAACAGGTGTGGGCCGGATCGACTTGCTGGCGCGCCATCGCTCGCAGCCAAAGTGGTTGGTGGTGGAACTGAACGCAATAGGACCGGCGACGTGACCATGGGTCAGGTGACGCGCTACATGGGGTGGGTGCGAAAACACAAAGCGCAGGCTCACGAGGAGGTCCAAGGTCTGATTATTGCCCGCACGGTTGACGAGGGACTGCTGTACGCACTGAGTATCCAGCCGAACGTCGATCTCAAGTTCTATGAGGTGCAGTTTCGTCTGCGCTCATCTCCAGAAATCGGAGCTTCACAAGCATGACGTCACGTCCGTACCTCTTACCCTACGCGTGCCACTGTTTGGCCGTGAAGACGGACTCTGCCAACCTGTTGACTGTTCCCTGAATTGGCTCCGTGCTGGTCGCATAGCTTTTCGCTTCGGACCTTACCACAGCGGAAATGGCATCCCACGTCGTGTAGGCGATGGTGGTCTCCACCGCCGCCAGCGTTTCAGCGGACGACCGTTCATAGTCGGGAACGGCAGCCATTTCTTCCTTAAGTGTATCCTCGACGGCTCCTTGGATGGACAGCCGCCCTCGCTTTCTGACAAGCACCGGAGGTAGCTGGGGCAGTACCAAAAGCAGCAGCGGCAGCTTGGGCGCAGCACGCTCAAGGGTGACCAGGAGTTCTCGCGCCAGTTGGTTCTGTTGGAAGCTGCCCTGTCTGATGCGCTTCGCTTCGGCCATGCAGAACACGCTGGGCGACGTGATGATCGCATCCGGCTGTACGGTGAACGATTCAAGCTGGAGACCTGTATGGGGACACCTCGCCAGGCAGTAGACCCAAGGTGGCGGCCTCGATCTCATCAGCCAGGACGTTGAGCGCTTCCGTGGCATTGCCGGAAGCGCCTCGAACGACCGGCCCCAAGAAATCGGCGTGCGGCAGAGTTTTCAGCGCCTGAAAGACCTCGACCGTCAGGACATTCTCGGCCTCGCCCGCCACCGTGGAATCGCTGCGCCTTGTCCCACGAAACCTCTTCCACCAATCGACCAATATGGCTGGGCATGTCTCTCATGTTGTTGACCCGCAGTTGTGGGGTTGACCTGAACATGGTGGAACTGCGTCGCCAACTTTAGCTGATGTCTCCTTGACAGTGCGGACACCGAGTGGCCTTCTGGCTCAATACGTTTGCGGCAATGCAGCAATACGCTCAATGAGTTAACCAGTAAAAACATA